>NZ_CP018760.1:0-1423719 GCF_001913155.1 Maribacter hydrothermalis | reverse complement strand
GTTTGAAGATAAATTAATTAAATAAACAAAAGGGATAATAAAGAAGAGGTATTTATAGGAAAGAAAGATACAGAATTACTGATATCATTGCATAGAAAAACTACTTTTCTAAAGTTAATGCCTTTATAAGAACATTAGCTTAGCAGACTAACAATAAGTTAAAATAAAAGGGACAGAGAGGTCTAGGCTATATACAAGTTAAAATGATATCGTTTCTTAGAAATCCCGTCTGTCTATATTTTTCATGGAATGTCAACAGTATCTGGACACGGTAAATAGAGGTCGAATAAATGCAAGCGAAGAAGATAATGAGAAGAACAGCTTAAAACGCAAGCAATGGAACAGGGTTTACGGCAGGACCTTTACAATAATGTTTTAAAACTGAACTTATTATTGTCACTGGGTTTTTTAATTGAAAAACTAATTATGGAATTCGGGTTCCATCCCCATGTTTCAAATGATTTAAGAGGTTTACAAAGAATTTTCGAAATGATTTAAATTGTCTATTTATTAGGAAGTGGAGCCTTTGGTGCACATGGTAGCTACCGGAGTTTATCAATAAGGTTTATTGCACTGTCTATGGGAACAAGGATATCCGGTCCATATGTTACTATAGGGTCGTGTAAACAACAATTATTTTTGGGTGTTAGGCTCCGTTTTCTATTTCGTTCAATTCAAAGAACAGATTTATTTTTGTTAATAAGCTGGTTTTGTCTTTATTCAAATTCAGTACGTTATAAAACGGATTATTTATTGATTTGTCAATCAGTTTTCCATTCCGAATTTTCATTAAGTGTGGAAATCGATTATATTTTTTTAATTTAAACAACGCTTCTGAAATAAATATAGATTTTTGTTTCGATTCAACTTTTTTCCCATTTAAATAAACGATTTCAACTTGTTCAGTCAAATTTGGGATAATGCTTTTTTCAATGTAGTTTTTCGAGTTTTTTCGGTTGTTATAGCAAAAGAAATTCATTCCGTTATTTTCATACAGAAATTCAGTATATTTTTTTTCAAATCGTATTCTTTTATATAAATGAAATGGATATAAAACTACCATGATTGGTAAAAACAGAATAAAAATCGGAATCCCGATAAATATAAATAGGATAAAGCCTAAAATGTTATTTCCTGATTTCATTATTTTCTTAAGCGAAGCCTAACGTTTTTCTTTAATTTGTAACAATGACTTAACTAAAATTTGGTCTAATTTTTTCTTGTTACTTTGCAAGTTTAATAAACTATTTAAACAGTCCTTTATCATTACAAAATTTAGAAGTCCGTATGAAGAAACTTACGTTCTAATATTACCTAGATAAATAAATGAAAAGTTGAATTCAAAAAGCGCAAAGTATCTAATTTCAGCATTTATGAGCCTAGTACAGTATAGTTTAAAATTAAGGTAGAATTTGTTTGTTTTTTCCTTAGTTCTTTGTTAGTCACTGGCTTTTTCTGCATATTCTGGACAGTCTAATCTAATCTCTCCATTTAATAATTCTTTTTGAAGTAGATTACAATAATCCGATTCTTGGTTTTTTTGATAAAATTTACATCCATAGCAAGTTCTTTGAACGCTTAAAATACCGTTGTGATTTAATTTGTAAATCAGTTGGCTTAAAGTTTCGAAAAGGCTTTCTAATTCAGATGTTGAAAAACTATCAATCTGTTTTTTTATTGGGTTTGAGAAATTATAGGTTTGAGAAATTACTTCAGTTCCTAATTCAGACAAGGTTATGGAATAACTACGATTATCTGATGATGAATAGTCTTTTAGAATTAGTCTTTTCTTGTCCAAAACCTTAATCGCATCACTTACGGTCGGTTTTGTTACGTTAAATTCTTTTGCAAGATGACTAACGTTGCACAATTCTCGTTTGTGAAAAGCTATAAAAATGAGTATTTGAATTTGAATTGGGCTTAATCCAACTAATTTAGCTTTTTCCCATAATAAGATTTTAAATACTTCCGAAACGCGTTCCATTCCTGCAACTATTTTACTGGAAATGTCTTTTTCTTGTTGTGCTGGGTTAAATGTACTTTCTTTCATTAAAAAGCCTGCCAAAATTTGTTCGACAGGCAAAGTTAGTAATCCTAATTAAATTAATTACAATTTTCCATTTCTATTATGTAATATCCTTTGTTTTCAATTGATAAAACTATTTCTTCTGTTGCTTGCTCAATATGGCAAAGACGACATTCATTTGCTGATAATTGATTTGTTTTAAAAGTTTTAGTATTTAGATAATCTCTTCCAAAATTAAATATGGTTTGTTCATTGGTTACATTATCAGGAACCAGTATATCAAAATGCATAATATTACCATCTTCTCTTTTTACATAAGTGTCCCAAACTGCTACTTTCATTTTGTTAGTTTTTTACTTTATATGGTAATGATAAATCGCCACTTGCAACACTATAAACTTCGTAAACTCCTAGCATAGGTAAACTTTCATTGCTTGTATTTACTTTCATAAATGCAGTAACACCATCATAATTAAAGTCTATTCTATTGTTCATTCGATAATCTGGCACAACTACTTTTATTGTGTGGCTTTTAGTTGTTACAGGATAACCTGGTGAATCCATATACATTGGCATTCCTGGGTTTGTTGGTGGTAAAACAACTGTCTCATCTGCTTTCTTAAATTGTTTAACCGAAAGGCCTCCGCCAACTCGTTTATCTTCGTGAAGAATTACCCAATGTGGATGCCAAATAATTCCATCGTTATCAAATATTTGGTCATTATTCTCATCCCAAAGTGGTGTATCATCAAAATCGGGATGTGATGTTAGGGCAAGTGCAACAATTCCGTCGGTTTGGTTAAAACCAACATCAGTCGGTTTTAAACTTGTTGGAAAAACATAGCCTAAAACTGGTGCACCATCAAGTTGACCAACTTTAGTTGGAGTTGTTTTTCCTGCTGTTCCATGTACAGCTATAACCCAAATGGTAATACCTAAATCTGGTTTGTGTGTTACACTAACTTCATTGATTTTGAAATTGTCATTTTTATATTCGCTTTCTTGAGCACAAGATTTTGTTGTGTTTAAAAGCATCGTTGCTGATAGTAATAATAGTATTGATTTCATAATGATTTGTTTTAAGAAGTTAGGACTCCTTAAATATTAGGAATCCTAACTATATGTTTTAAAAATTAACCTTTTACATCTGCAATTGAGGCACCAAAGTTAATATGTAATGTATTGCCATTAGGTGTGACTAAAGCTGGGACAGAGTTTACTCCTGCTTTTTCTGCTTCTGAAATTCTGTTTCGGTCTTGTCCAATATTGACGATTTCAACATTTTCAGTACCTACTAAATTTACGATATCTTGTTCTGCACTTACACAAACTGGACATCCTGCGTGATAGAAAATTGATTTTTTCATTATTTTACTTCTTTTGATTAAAGCATTATTGCTTTAACAAATATAGTAAGGATTCCGAACTAAAAAAATAATTCATGTTATTTGTGTCATAGTAATGTTTGTTTTTTGTCAGATTGTTTATTAAGTATAGTTTTTTCAGCTTGTGGACAACGCAGCGCTATGTACGACACCTGCGTTAATAGTGGGCGAGTTGGGGCGTCGGCAAACCAGATGTAGCATATAGGGTCGACGTAGGAGAATGCAACATCATCGGTTTGGCTATGAGTAGTGCGGAGGCAATGAAACTTTTCGTTTCCGTCTGCTGACGCAGCTAAAGCTTATTGTTTTGCTTTTTCTTTTTTTGTTCAAAGCTAAATCCATAAGATTTAGCGACTTCATAAATATACACAGACCTTTCGATTTTAACCTAAAGTCCGCATTACGTTTATGCTTTGTGCCTGTTGCACAAGATATAAAAAATATCGAGCTCTGATCCTTGCCGATCGGACATTTGATCGTAACTTGTTGTATGCAGGGAAAAAAGGAGTACCAGGAGAAGCTTTTCGCTAGTTTCCAACTTAGTGAACGTATACCGAAGAACAATTTTTACAGGCGTTTGGGATCCGCCCTTGATCTTGGTTTCCTCTATAAGTTGACTCGGCCCTATTATGGGGAGAGCGGTCAAAAGAGCATAGACCCCGTGGTGTTCTTCAAGCTTTGTCTGGTGGGTTATCTGGAGAACCTTATCAGCGACCGTAAACTGATTGCGCATTGTTCGATGCGCTTGGACATTCTTTATTTCATAGGCTATGACATTGATGAGGAACTTCCATGGCACAGTACCATAAGCCGTACACGCCAACTGTTTCCAGAGTCCGTTTTCGAGGAAGTGTTCACGAATATTTTACAGTTGTGTATAGAAAAGGGAATGGTAAGTGGTCATACCCAAGCGATAGATTCGGCACCGGTAAAGGCGAACGCGAGTATGGATACCTTGGAACTGAAAGTGCCCGAGGAAGAACTAAAGGAGCACTTGGTGCGGATACGGGCGATCAGCGCCATGGACAGGGAAGTGCCACACCGTAAGTCCAAGGATAATAAAGCGGATAAGGGCGATCGTAGTATTACCGCAAGTGGAAAGGAGCTGAATGCGATAAAGAGCCGTAACAAGAAGTGGGCGAAGGATCAGGATCAAAGACCCGGTGCAGGTAATAAAGGTGCGAAGTACACCAGTAACAAAACACATTATAGCCCAACGGACCCCGATGCCAGGATAAGTGTGAAACCCGGCAAGGCCAGAAAGCTGAACTATCTTTCTCAACTTAGTGTTGACACGGCGCATCATGTTATAACCGACATCAGGGCGTACCATGCAGATGGAAAGGATAACCAGCAATTACAGGATATCGTACAACGCTTGCAAAGAAGATTATGGCAACAAGGTCTGGTATTTGAAAACTGCGTGGCCGATACGGGGTATAGTAGCGGGGAGAACTATGCATTTCTGGAAAACCAAGGGCTAAAAAGTTTCATTCCACCGCATGGCACCTATAAAGGTGGTCCCGATGGGTTTACGTACATCAGGGAACACGACAATTATCTATGCCCACAGGGCAAGGTGATCCCTTTCAAAAAAGTGTTCCTTGACAGCCGGACCAAGACCAAAAAGAAGGCGTACCGCGCGTCGAGCAAGATCTGCAAGGGCTGCTCGATCATGGAAAGCTGCCTTGGAAAGGTCAACGAGAAACAGTTCTCGGTCACGTATTATCGGGCGGAATACGAACGGAACATCGCAAGGGTCGAGAGCCCACAGGGCAGGTATATGAAGGGTAAACGACAAAGCACCGTAGAACCCGTTTTCGGTACCCTCACCCAGTTCATGGGCATGCGCAAGATAAATACGATAGGTCTGGAACAGGCCAACAAGGTGATGCACCTCTCCGCAATCGCCTATAACCTTAAGAAGTACCTGAAATTTGAACTGAAACGTTCAAATAGTGGGCTAGCAAAGCTTGCTTTTAAGGTCTTTATAAAAAGTACTGTCCAAGATATGTTTTCAGTATTCCTAAGGCATCAAAAAGTGACATTCTAATACTGAACCGGTAATAATAAAACCTCTTAAAGAGGCTTTATTATGTTGATTTTATTCAGAATTTAAGCTTGTGCAACGGTTACCTTTGTTGTGTGTAGTTTTTATTCGGTTAATATTAAAAATTGATTCATTCCCAATTTATAATTTTCAAACCAATACTACCATTTTCCATTGTGACTATAGAAAGTTCCATTTCATCATATTTATCTGGTAAGTTTAATTTTTCAAATTCTTCAGAATCGTACTCTTTAAAAGATTTCAACCATTTTTCAGAATGATAAATATTAATTATTCCTAAGTTCTGGTTGAAAGTCCAACTATAATCTTTTGATTGCCCAGCTCCACAATAAATATATGTATCATAGTTAACATTGCATTCATTGAAGTCAAGTAACGAGATTGTTATATTTATTTCTTCTTTGGGGTTCTTAAACTCTTTAGGTCTTCTGAAAATGTAGTCATCATCTTCCAATTCATACTCGTTAAGGTCTAGAGTCCAGTTTCCATAGAAATCCGTTTTTGTAAGTGAGTTGTTTTGTCCGTTAACAACAAATGTATAAGCAAGGCAAATCATTATTATGTAACCCGTTCCTTTCATAGTATCTTAAACATCAAAAATTGCTCCAAAATTACACACAACGCAGCGCAATGTGTAGTCCGTGTTATTTTATGGAAATATAGTGAAAACCTTTTTTGGTTTTCGACGTTATTGGGAATAAAATGGCGCGGTCCTTCCGAGTGTAGCGAACACATGAATACCATTGAGAAAATAAACATTATTATGAATAAATTACATATAGTGACTTGATATGTTGGGTTGTTTTCTTCCGTTAAGCGTCGTATTGGGCAAAAGACCCCTTATCCTACGGTTTTATGTAATCTGTCATAGCGCTGCGATGATGTTGCATTTCCCCTTGTGCGGGCGACATCTGCGCTAGTAGTGGGCGAGTTGGGGCGTTGGCAAACGAGATGTAGCATATAGGGTCGACGTAGGAGTCACGAGCGTAGCGAACACATGAATACCTATAAAAGCAATAGATCAGCTAATGAATAATGCAACATCATCAAAAATGCTAAGTAAAGAGCAGGTAAAGAAAATTTTTGAGGCAACCAATAACTTAAAACATTTAGTAGCACTTAAATTGTGCTATGGGGCCGGTTTGCGAGTATCTGAGGTGGTTAATATTAAAATTAATGATATAGACAGTTCTAGAATGGTAATACATGTTGTTGGCGCTAAAGGTAAAAAGGACCGGTATGTTCCGCTACCCGAAAAACTGCTGCCACAGCTAAGGGATTATTTTGTAAAATATAGGCCAAAAGAATATTTATTTGAAGGAAAGTATGGTGGTGCTTATTCTAAAAGTTCTGTTCAACAAGTATTTAAACGAGCTATGAAAAATGCCGGTGTTCGTAAAAAAATTGGAATTCACGGTTTAAGGCATAGTTACGCAACCCATTTGTTAGAATCTGGGGCAGATATGCGTTTTATACAAGAATTGTTAGGTCATAATTCAATTAAGACAACACAAATTTACACTAAGGTGACACCTCAGAGCTTATCGAATATTAAAAGCCCTTTAGATAGCTTCTAGGGTCCTTAAACTAAAAAGGGATAGCCATTGTGGTTATCCCTCTTAAAATTTTATTTTAACTGGTTTTAAGCTCTTGAGGTCAATGATTTAAAGAATACAAATCCGAAGCCCAAGAATAGCATAAAGTGAAAAGGAAACAATCCAAAATCATTTAAAGGTATTGCACTGTACATGCCAAACATAAAGTAAACCATTAAGGCAAATTCCAAAATCATGTTAGGCGATAATTTTTTAGCTAAGTATTTGTTGCCTTTCCAGCTTTGTTTTAACGTGCTGATATTAAATTTTGGAGTACGTACAAACTCACTTCGTTTACCCATATGGCCTTCTATAACAGCAATAGTGTTGTGTAAGGAGAAGCCTAAGGCTACCGAGAAGAAGGTAAAAAATATGCGTATATAATCTATAAAATTATTGAAGCCGCTACCTTGTATGCTCTTATAGGTAAACCAGTAGCAAACAAATAATATTATGGTACTTACGGCAAATAAGCTTAATAACGAAAAAACCCAGTCTAAATGACCGTAGGTATTTTTAATATAAAGCGATGGTATGCTTAATATGGCAACCAAGAAAACACATAAGAACATAGAGCTATTTAATAAGTGCATAACGCCATGAAACTTTGTCTTAAAAGGGATATTCTTTGCGGCAACTACGTTCCAAACTGTTTTTCTAAAATTCTCTGCTCCCCCTTTGTTCCAACGAAATTGTTGAGAACGCGCGGCACTAATAACGACAGGAAGCTCAGCAGGAGTCTCTACGTCTTCTAAATATTTGAACTTCCAATTTTTTAACTGTGCACGGTAACTAAGGTCTAAATCTTCGGTTAGCGTATCGCCTTCCCAATTACCTGCGTCAATAATACACTCTTTACGCCAAATACCAGCAGTGCCATTAAAATTGATAAAATGCCCTTTACTGTTGCGGCCAACTTGCTCTAATGTAAAGTGAGCATCAAGTGCAAAAGCTTGTATTTTTGTTAAGGTAGAGTAGTCACGGTTTAAGTGCCCCCAACGCGTTTGTACCACACCTATTTCTTCATCTTTAAAATAGATGACCGTTTTCTTTAACCAGTCTGCATCGGGTAAAAAATCAGCATCGAAAATGGCAATGAACTCACCTTTGGCGATTTTTAGCCCTTCTTTTAAGGCACCGGCTTTAAAGCCAGAACGATCTGTCCTTGTAATATGTTGTATGTCTAAACCGGTTTCCTGTAGTTTGGCAACACTGGCGGCTGTAGTAATAACGGTGTCATCGGTAGAATCATCTAAAACCTGTATCTCTAACTTGCTTTTAGGATATTCAATTTTCGCGATGTTTTCCAATAAACGATCCATTACATATTCCTCATTAAAAACAGGAAGTTGTATGGTTACGAACGGTATTTCTTTTGGGTCTAGTAAATTATACTTTGGTGCCGTTTGATCTTGTCTTTTTTGCGATAGGTAATTAAATAAAAGATTCAGCTGCGCCAAGCTATAAAAGAAAATTAATAGTAAAGAAATACTATAAACTACAATGATAAAATACGCTAGTGCTAATGCCATATTATTTAATGCTGTATTTGAAGATCCACCCCAAAATTTTTATGCCTGCAAATATACTACCTTTTACGGTTCCTGATACTTTTGATACACCAATTCGTCGTTTGTAACGTACTGGCACTTCGGTATATGTCATCTTTTTCTTAAGTACTTTTAATTGCATTTCAACCGTCCACCCATAAGTTTTATCTTCCATGTCCAATTCTTTGAGCTTTTCGTATTTTATTGCTCTAAAAGGGCCTAAATCCGTAAAATTTGCACCAAAGAATAGTTTCATTAAAAACGTTGCCAACCAGTTGCCAAAAACTTGTTGCGGAGTCATTGACCCCTCTTCTCTTAAGTTTTTATTTCTTGCGCCAACAACAAAATCGATGTCATTTTCCAAAATAGGAGCTACTACCTTAACCAACTCTTCAGGATAATCAGAATAGTCTCCGTCAATAAATACGATTATATTTGGCTGTTTGGATTTCGATGCTACATAATCTAATCCCTTTAGACAAGCATAGCCATATCCTTTTCTAGTTTCGGTAAGTACAGTAGCTCCCGCTGCTTCTGCATTTATTACCGTATCGTCCGTAGAATTATTGTTGACGACGATTACCTCAGAAACCATTTTAGGTAGTTCGTTGATAACATGTGCAATAGAATCTGCTTCATTAAAAGCCGGTATAATTACTTTAATGTCTGTCATTATTTTAAATCTGATAAACTTTTTTCAGCGGTAAAAGCACTGAAAGTGGTCCATTCCTTAATTTTATCACCTTCTTTATATTTTTCGGCAGAAATTAACTTAGCATCCTTGTACTTTAAACAATATCCATTTTTAATTCCATTGGTTAACTGGCATTTGTGATTTATACGTCCTTTTGTATCGTAAAACAGCCACCAACCTATTTCCTCATTATCTTTAAAGCTTCCTTCTTTTGTTCGTACTCTATGTTCATTGTAAAAGAACCAATAGTGCTGTCTTTTATCATACTTATAATATCCTTTTTCAGAAAGTTTACCGTTTGGGTGGTAGAAAGCCCAGTAATCGGTTTTTACATTAAAACGCAACCATCCTTCACTAGCTAATGTACCATCATCATAATAGGTACGCTCATAACGTTTGTCTTCAGTGCTATTAAAAGCGACTAGAACAAAACAAATAAGTAGAAAAAAAACGAATTTAAATAGCCTCCTCATGTTTATTACTTCAAATTAGTATATACGCCAGGTATAATCAATTAAATTTTTACCTTATAAGGTGTTTTTAATGATATACGTGTTTTTCCCTTCTTTTAGTTCCCTTTCAGTTCCTTGCCAAATTAAATGTCCTTTCATGCGCTTTGGAATTGTTATTTCGGCGGATAGGTTATTTTTGTTTCTCTTTAATTTAAATTCAATAGTTCCTTTTGATGTAGGAAGCAGACCTGCAATTTCATTTAGTTTGCCAAAAGCCGGGGCAATCTGTACTTCCTCAAAATCATTTTGTACCGATCGGATGCCTGCCAGATAATTAAAATAAAAATATGCGGGCGATGCACTCCATGGGTGTACCTCTGACCTTGTTGGTTTCTCAATACTCTCAAACCGTTCTAAAGTAGTGGACATATGGTCATTGATCATTTGCTCCCAAGGTTTTTGGGCAACATCAAATAACTCAGGCGCACCTACTTTTTTAATCGCTTCAAAAAGATAAAAACGGTAATAGTAGGTGGCTTGCAATAAGTCTTTTTCGTTCAGTATTTTGTTTAAAAGTGCACGCTGTTCATTTTGTGGAATAGCATCGGTCAAAATCGCCATAATATTGGTATGCTGATCGTAAATAGTTTTATCTGGGCGTTCGGCAAATAAGTTTCTGTCCGTATCATAACAAAGCTCGTAAACAGATTTGATGATCTCTTGCGCTCTATTTTTGTATTTAACGGAAGTATGCTCGTCACCAATAGCTTTGAATAGACCAGAAGCATTTTGCAAGGCATGCACATAATGTAAACTTACCACGGCAGAATTGAGTCCGTCATTTTTAGTAGCGGTACCGCTTCCGTTATTAGGTCCAGTATACCAATCTACAAAATAGCGGTAGGGTGTTTTGTTGACCAAATTAAGGTCGTTCATATTTTTTTCAAATCCGGCAAGCGTATTTATAATACCATCTTTGTAGGTATGTATAAATTCTTTGTCGCCAGAAGAATTGTACTGATCGGCAATCATATCTACCCAAACTAAAGAATAGGTAGGGTAAATAAAGGTAGATCGCAATGGGTAGGCGCCTAAAATGTTCCCGTCAGAATCTCTAGAATGATCAAATTGGCGAATGGCATTTTTAGTATGTTCGGCATTGCCGCTTAAAGCTTCCCAAATTAAACCTTGTATTTTACTATCGCCTACGTATTGCATAGTTTCATAGTAGGCATCACTTAAAAAATAGTCTTGCGTGCAGATATCGATAGTACGCTTACAAATATCAAAAATGTCGTTGTACATTTTGTCGTCTGACTCGAATTGGGCAATAGAGGGTATGGTAGTTCTGGACCGGTGATTAACAAACTTTTCTAAAATAAGCTCCTGGTCTTTAGTCTCAATTTCAAATTCTATAAAACGAAAGGTGCGCATCCAATTTGGGATGAATTTTTGGGCATCCCTTCCGTTAGAAATAATTTCGTCGTAGTAGCCTAAAAGGTTTTTGTTTGCTATGTCGTTGCGATCCCCTTTTTCATTGTTGGGACCGAAAAGATTCTCGGCATATTTAATGGTGATTATTGCCGATTTTCCTTTGCTGAATAAAAGTTCAGGAAAGCCGTTCGTAACATATTGTTGGTCTAACAGAAAAGTAGTTTTTGTGTTGGGAGCAAGTGTCAAAGTACCCAATACCGGAAATTCTGTAGCAAGTGGTTTAGAAGAACGAACAATGCTTGCAATTTGTTCCTTATCCCAAGAAAGTAAAGGTAAATTCCGAGGTTCTAATAAATAGGCAATAGAGCCGCCCATACTACTGGCATTCTCGAAAAACGCCACTTTTTTCCATCCGGAATCATCAAAATTCAACGTTTCCCAATGTGTAGGGTAGTGGTTCATGTCAACAATATCGGTAGGGTTGTTGGCATAGAATCCGCCAACGATAGCCTTTTCTCCATCACCTCTCCAAACGACTTCATTCGCTTTGTACGATTTGTCAATGGTGCTTACCCAGGTATCATTGAATCCGGTGGTATTAATGATTTTAGCATTTTCGGTAACACCGTTTACCATGACACTGGTGAAAATAGACTGCATACCTAAAAACCTCCTTTTACCAAAATTTATCACCTTAACGGCAACGATATTTTTTCCTGGGTTTAGGTAATCTTTTACGTTTAGCGTTTCATATTTGTAATGCTTAATGTCGCTTAACTGCGGACCGTGGGTAACAAATTCACCGTTTACATATAAAAAGTAATGGTTGTCCGCAGAAATATTGATGATAAAATCAGCCTTGGAATCAATAATATTAAATGTATTGCGAAATAAAACCGCAATGTCCTCACCGCCTTTTACATCTGGGTGACTAACCCAACTGGCTTTAATATTTTCTTTGCCATAAACAACCTCAGGATAATTAAGTTCCGTTTGTGATTGAACAGAAATTGACAGAAAAAACAGCAAGGATAAAAAGCGATTCATGCAATATGTCGGTTGGTGTTAGTTGGTGGTAAAGATCATTAAAGATTAGTAGAAACCAATTGTTTATGACCTTTTTCCTATTATAAAATTTAAATGAATAAGATTAATAGTTTCATTGAACAAAAAAAAACAGCGCCATTTTAGGGGTGAATTCTATTTGTTGTTCACTAAATCCATTAAATCAACATCGTTACCTAATAAAATGTCTTTAGAATTTATACGTCCTTTTTCTGGTCCGTTTTCTAATTTAAGAACACCTCTTGGGCAAACCGCAGAACAAATACCACAGCCTACACAACTAGAACGTACAATATTGGCACCTTTTTGGGCATAGGCACGTACATCGATACCCATTTCACAATAGGTGGAGCAGTTACCACAAGAGATACATTGACCACCATTGGTCGTAATCCTAAATTTAGAGAACAAGCGTTGTTGAAAGCCTAAAATTGCTGCCATTGGACAACCAAACCTACACCAAACACGGTTTCCAAAAATGGGGTAAAATCCTGTTCCGATAACTCCAGAGAAAATACTACCGATTAAAAAGCTATAGGTAGTGCGTAAAGTTTCTGCCTTAAAAATAAATATACTTCCGTTGCCACTAAAAAAGTGCATTCCTAGTAATACGGCGATAATAGTAAAATACCCAATAGCACCATACTTGGCATCTTTTTCTAATTCTTCTCTTTTGTAGATCATTACCCAAGCAAATACAGCGGTTAAAATAATCGCAACGCCAGAAATGAACATGGTTTTTGTAAGCCAATATTTGCTGGTGTCGTTACCCAAATAAGAGTAAATAACTGCCGTGGTCATCAGCGTAACAAATACCACTACGCTATGTACTACCCAACGCTCAACTTTCCAGGCGAATTTAGATTTATCACTTAAATGGCGAAATGAATCTCCGGCAGTTTCAGCCAATCCGCCACAACCACAGACCCAAGAGCAATACCATCGCTTGCCATATTTATAAGTTAGAAAGGGTGATATGACGAAAATAGAAATGATTCCGAAGAACAACATGGTCATACCCACACTGCCAGAATCTATAAAGCCATTAATACGATAGCGCTCAAAGTTGTAATAGTTTAAAGGCCACATATTCTTAAGGTCATAGTACGGTAAATCACCATTTAAACGCGCCATAATTTCTGGAATAAAAAAAGCGAATGCAGTCTGAAAGAACATAACACTGACAGTTCTTAATTGTTCGTATTTATTGTGGCGGTATTTCCAAAGAAATTTTGCTCCGAAAGCCAAAATGGCAACGGTGTACAAAGTTCCGTAAACAAACCATTGGCTGGCAGGGTTGCCGCTTAGGGCTTTGCTCAAGGGATCGAACAATGCTATTAAACCCATGTTGTCTCCATCTTTTACCAAGCCCAGATACTCAGGATAAAAATAGAGCACAATGTAGAACCCTGTTAAGGCAATACCTGCCATCCAGGCAAGAACTCCTCGACTGGAAATAGATTTAAACCATACGCCGTCATTCTTGATTCCTTTTTGCTTATGTGCATATGCGGCTTGCGAAAACCAGATAATCCCTGCAAAAATGGCTAGAATGGAAATTGATAGCCATAATGCGCTATTACCCAAATTTAAATTGAACAATTGTAATATGAGAATGCCCATACCGGTCATTCCTGTTACTACTGCCAATTTTTGGCTCGTATTTAAAGCTTTAGGCGGCTCGCCCGCTAGTGACATACTTCTGTCAAAATTACCCATAGTAGGTGTTGTTTGTTTTGTTATTTAGTTATGCGATACTGAAAATACGTTTCCAGCTTTTTTTCTTAGGGCTGATGTTCTTATTAAAATCTGCATTGTATTTAGCTACAATTTCATCCTCATAAAGTGTATAGAACTCCGGGTCGAAATTGGCATCCTTTAAAAAGGTCATAACATGGTCCATATCTTTGTTTTCTGTTAACCATTGGTCAAAAATTTCATGGCGCATTCGAATTCCAAAGGTGTTTATACCTAAAAATTTGTGGCTATCATTATCAAAAGCTACTGTAATACATACTTTTTCTTGTGGGTGACGCCAATGAAAATGTTGTTCGGTATTTTTTTTGCTTTGTTCGCTAAAAACCCATCCGTAGGTTTGGTATTCTATATCTAAAAATTTAGCAGAGTTGAACCAATGACCCGGGTTGTATGCTCTTTTTTGTCCACAAATAGTTTGTGCAAGCGCCTCGCCCATCATTCTACCGGTATACCAAACAGCTTCAATTGGTCTTCTGTGACCAATATTTTCATGCTGCTCTGCACAATCGCCAATTGCGAATATATCTTTTACGTTGGTCTCTAAAAAACGGTTTACCTTAACACCTTTACCTAATTCAATGTCGGAATCTTTTAGGAAATCTATATTGGGGGTAACCCCAGCAGTTAAGCCAACTACGTTACATTCAATGGTTTCGCCTTTATCTGTGACTACCGCTTTTGCGCGGCCGTTTTCATCGGAAATTATTTTTTCTAAGTTGGTGTTTAACTGTAAATCGATATGATGTTCCAGAATATGTTCGTTGATCATTGCAGATTCCCCTGCAGGTAATACACCGTTCCAAAAGCTCTTTTCGCGAACCAAAAAAGTAACCGGTATTTCACGAGAACGCAGCATTTCTGCCATTTCTATACCAATAAGTCCGCCACCAACGATAACCGCACGATTACAAACTTTGTTATTAGGTGCATTTTTTTCAAGCATTTCTAGGTCTTGTTTAGAATACAGACCTTGCACACCTTTTAAACCTTGTCCTGGCCAACCAATCTTATTGGGTTTAGACCCTGTTGCAATTATTAGTTTGTCATAGGAAATAGAAGTGCCGCCTTTTAAAAGTAGTTTCTTGGCGTCGGTTTCTACTTTATCTACAAATCCATTTACAAGGTCAATGTTGTTTTTTTTCCAAAACCAATTTTCGTAAGGTTGTGTGTGTTCAAATTTCATGTGGCCCATGTAGACATACATTAATGCGGTACGGGAGAAGAAATAGTCACTTTCTGCAGAAATAATAGTGATTTTTTTGTCTGATAGCTTTCGAATATGCCGAGCTAAAGTGGTCCCAGAAATCCCATTACCAATTATTACAATATGCTCCATAAAATGCTTTTTTTGATGCTTGTGTCGGTATTAAAGGTAAGAACTTAACTGTCTTCTTTTTATTTAGAAAGATTATAAACTTGTTGTAACTATGTAATACATTTTACCGTAGTTTAGGTTTTAATTTTTTTAAAACGGATTTACATTGCACAGAAACCCCGTATTTAATTGACTTAAAAATTTTAAATTAAAAATTTGTTTTAGGGAAGTGTATGTTTTTGGAAAAAGCTACGACCTTGACAAAATCTAAACAATACTAATTTTAAAATACGATGCAAAAAACTTTAATACAGTCATTGTTTTTCCTTTTAATAGTAACCAGTGTTTCTGCACAAGATGTAGCCGCGTTTTTTAGTAAGAGCGACAGTTTTTTTAAAACCAACGTGATTGATGGAAGGGTAGAATACGCAGCAATAAAAAGTAATCCTAAAGCTTTAAACGAAGTCTTGAATTCTGCCAAAGGGATATCGGTTTCTAAATCTGATACAGCAACATACAAAGCTTTTTGGATCAATGCGTATAATCTACTGGTTATTGATGGTATCGTTAAAAATTATCCCTTAAAATCACCTTTGGACGTAGCGGGATTTTTCGATAAAATAAAGCATGAAGTTGGGGGAAGGTCAATAACCCTAAATGATATAGAGAACGATTTATTAAGAGCCGAATTCCCAACGGAAGCACGGTTTCATTTTGTGCTGGTATGTGCCGGTTTAGGATGTCCACCAATTGTAAACACGGCTTACACTCCTAATATATTAGAAAGTCAATTGCAGATGCAGACCGTTTTGGCATTGAACAATCCTAACTTTATAAAAGTGAATGAGAATAAAGTCGAGATTTCACAATTGTTCGAGTGGTACAAAAGCGATTTTGAGCAAAAAGGAAGTATTGTAGATTTTATCAATATCTATAGAAAAGAGCAATTACCAGAGAATGCGAAGATTTCCTATTACCCTTACGATTGGTCTTTGAACGAAGCTAATTGATCTAACTAAATAGTATACCGTTCCATTCAGTAAAATTTGACTAGTTAGGAACAGTCTTTGCTGATGATGGTACGTAACTAAACTCGGTAGGTGGTTTCGATGACGTATTGAAGAGTGAAAATCTTAGCATCTATCCAGAAGTTGCTTTCCGATTAATTCACAAACAAATTTTTAATGATATTCTTAGGATTGATTGCGGTTATGGAATTACAAAAGATGGTTCTAATGGATTTGTCTTTGGAATTGGTCAATATTTTTAGCAATCTTTGTGTTTAAAGAAGTATAATTTATTTTTTAACAACATTATACTTTACTATGGTTTTAGTTAATATCAATGAAGTTGAATATCGATTTGAAAACTCATTACAAAATTTTAATTCGAACTTACCATAAAGCCTTTAAAGGCATAAACCTTGTACTAGAAGTAAAATGAGAAAAAGTTTTTTTTTATATGTATTCGTATTGCTTTTTAGCGGTATGTATGGTATTGCGCAAAACTCATTAAATTCAGTTACTGCCCAACCTGGTGATGGTATTTTATCACTATTAAGAAAGCAAGGTTATGATCCTTACGCGGTATATGATGAATTTATAACACTAAATCATCATGTATTACAAGATAGTGTTCATTTAATTGCGGGTAAAGTATATTTAATGCCTGATGCACCACTAGCCACTGTAACGCTTGTGGATTCAATTCAAAAACAAGCTACAAAGATTAAAGAAATAGAAAGTGTTTCGTATGAAATTTTTGGAGAGAAAAATAAAACGGTAATAGCAAAAAGTGAGCGCCTAAAAGGAAACGTATATTACTTGGTTTCTGGTCATGGCGGACCGGACCCCGGAGCAATGGGCGTTTATGCTGGTAAAACAATTGCCGAGGACGAATATGCGTATGATATTACGTTGAGGTTGGCTAAAGAATTATTGGCGCATGGAGCAATGGTTTACCTTATTATTCAAGATGAGAATGATGGGATTAGAGATGATTTTGTTCTTGAAATAGACCATGATGAAGTGGCTTACCCAGATAAAACGATTCCTTTAAACCAAGTGGCAAGATTAAAGCAGCGTGTAGATATTGTAAATGATTTGTACAAGGATAATAAAGGCAAGTACCAGCGACTGATAGTAACCCACGTAGATAGCCGAAGTGTAGGACAAAATATAGACGTATTTTTTTATCATCATGAACATAGTAAAAATGGTAAAAAATTAGCGGAAAGCATTCATAAAACGTTTGATGCAAAGTATAAGAAGTATCAGCCTAATAGAAGTTATGCAGGTACTTTTGAAGATAGAACATCACTGTATTTAGTAAAGAAAACACACCCGGCAATGACGTTTATTGAAATAGGAAATATTAGAAACGCCAAAGATCAGGTAAGAATCGTAGATCCAGATAACCGCCAAGCACTTGCAAAATGGATAAGTGAAGGGGTGTTGTTAGATTTTGAAGAGAAATAGAAATTATACGGCAATATGCTTTAAGTAATATTGATGAAGCTCTTGAGGGTTGGCGCCAAGAAAATACTTTAAATGGATCATAGCAAAATGCCATTGAAGACGGATCATACCTCGTTCTTCATATCGGCGTGCAGATGTTGTTACAGCTGATGGAATAATTTTAAAAGGCATTAATTTATACATACGCTGAATAAACTCGTTGTCTTCATAAATAATGAATTTTTCATTGAACCCATTATTTTTATGAAATAATGTACTAGTAATAAAAAGAGATTGGTCGCCCCCACGACAAATTTGATGGTTAATACGTGTACACCAAGAAAAGAACTTTAAAAAAGGACTGTTACTGTTAAAGCGCATTTGAAAACAACCCACATTATGGCCTTCTTCTACAGCTTTAATAATGGCCGCATCAAAGTCTTTAGGTGGTAAGGAATCTACATGTAAAAAATATAGAATATCACCAGTGGCCTTGGTAGCTCCAAAATTCATTTGAGCAGCTCTGCCTTTTCTACCTTTAATTACCGAAGCGCCAAATTTGAGTGCATTAGCAATTGTATTATCGGTACTGCCGCCATCAACAACCAGTATTTCTTTAATATGATTAGTACTGGTATTGGTAGAAATGGCAAAAAGTACATTTTTAATGTACTTTTCTTCATTCAACACGGGAATTATTATACTTATGGATGGCTTATGAGTACTCATAAAAATTTATTAGCTTTCTTATGGTGGGCAAGTATCACTTTTCCTTACAGTTGTTTTATAAGTTCTTGAAATAACTTCACCATTTTAGGCTCGGTTTTTTCAGCAATAGCAATAATTTCACTAATATCAACAGGTTTTAGATTGTCAGGGTCACATTCATCGGTTAAAACAGAAACCGCAACAATTGGTAACGATAAATGATTAGCAACAATAACCTCTGGTACGGTGCTCATGCCTACGGCATCTGCACCAATTAATTTTATCATTCTGTATTCTGCCTTAGTTTCTAATTGAGGCCCCACAACAGAAGCGTAAACCCCACTCTTTAATGAGATGTTATGTTCTTTTGCAATGGCGGTTAACTTATTGCGCATGTTTACATCGTATGGCTCGGACATATCGGCAAAACGCTCGCCAAATTCACTAACCCCTTTAAATGCCAATGGTGAACCACCTTGTAGATTAATGTGATCTTCGATCAACATCATATCTCCTTTTTTAAAGCCTAGGTTTACCGCACCAGCTGCATTGGAAATAAATAGTTTAGAAATACCCAGCATATGCATAACGCGAATAGGATAGGTGATGTCTAAAAAATCATACCCTTCATACAAATGAAAACGACCTTGCATTACAACCACTTTTTTTCCGGATATGGTACCGTAAACTAATTTACCTGTATGGAATTCTACGGTTGCCAATGGAAAAAATGGAATATGATTATAATGTGCTTCAATAGGGTCTTCAACACTATCAACCAATTTACCTAATCCTGTACCTAGAACAATACCAATTTCTGGATTGTCAAAACCCTTATTTTTAAGGTAGGCTACAGATTCTAAAAGTTCGTCTTTCATCATAATTTTATATGTTTTAAAAAGGGTTTAAAGGCATCAATATCCTTTATGTCCTCATAGTAATCTACATCATTTTTAGTTTCCAAAAGAGCGACACTCTCATGTTCAAGGTTATTTAGCGTATCTTTTAATACAGTTTCCGTACCCCAAGTTTTATTTTGGAAAAGCGCAGGCAAAAATTTCTTCATACCCAATAAGTAATACCCACCATCTTCGGCTGGACCAACTACAAAATCGTTTTTTTCTAAGGCCTTAAAAGCATTTTCTATATCTTCTAGAGATAGGTCTAGCATATCACTACCAATAATAATAATTTTTTGGTACTCGTTTTGGAAACCTTCTTGAAAAGCATTTGCCATGCGAATACCTAAATCATCACCTACCTGCAATTTTTTATCAAATATATGATTGTCCCAAATATCATTTTCCCAAATTTCTTCAGAATAATATACCCGTTTTTCGGCATATAAATTTTTGGTGATTGCTACGGTATGATCTAATAAGAATTTATAAATGTCAAATGCAGCTTGGTCGCCAATGGTTGCGGCCAAGCGTCTTTTACCTTTGCCCAATTCTGGATTTCTAGTAAAAATAAGCAAAAGGTTATTTGAGTTTGCGAGGGTGAAATCTATAGTCTTCTCGTCTTTCTCTGTTTTGTTATTTTGTAATATTCCCAATTTAAGTTTTTAATTTTCCTAACTCCTAACTCCTAACTCCTAACTCCTAACTCCTAACTCCTAACTCCTAACTCCTAACTAGTATACTTTAATTCCTTCATGTAAAAGTTTGCCCCAATGCTTACTAAAAGCATGAACACTATCGGTAGGTGTTTCTTTGTCATTAAAAACTTGACCTCCCTTATTTTTCCACTCAAAAATACCACCATAAAGATTTAGGACTTTTGTGTATCCTAGCTCTTTTAGCTTCTCACCGATATCTTCTGATCGTACTCCGATGGAGCAGTAAACAATAATAGGTTGAGATTTGTCCGTAATAGTCTCTAGTACTTTTTGCTCATCAAACTTTTTATATCCGACCCAAATAGCGTTCTTCAGGTGACTAACTTCAAATTCTTCAAATTCTCTAGTATCCAAAAAAGCAATAGAATCGCTAGTTGGTAGATTATCAAAATATGCATAAGGTATCGTTCCTTTATTCCAAGAGTTTAAAGTCTTCGAAATTCTATCTTGACTTAAGCCATTTTGCGAGAAAGAAAGGAAGACAATTACATAGAGTAATAACTTATAATTCAGTATTTTCATCCTTACAAAGATACTATAATTAACATATAAGAAGTACCAGTTTAAAAGTGAGTTTATGGTTAAAATTTTGCAAAATAAAGGCTTACAAGTATTTGTATTATTGACGGTTGTTATAATTTTCAGTTGTAAGCAAGAAGTAAAACCAAAGTTGGTGAAAATAGAGGTTGCTCCTACCGGGTATTATATTGAAAAGTATAGACCTCAATATCATTTTACGCCAGAAGAAAAATGGATGAACGATCCCAATGGTTTGGTCTATAATGATGGGGTGTATCATTTGTTCTATCAGTATTATCCAGATAGTACGGTTTGGGGACCTATGCATTGGGGACATGCGGTAAGTGAAGATATGATGAAATGGAAGCATAAGCCGGTGGCACTTTTTCCTGATAAAAACGGATATATTTTCTCTGGTAGTGCGGTGGTAGATCATAATAATACATCAGGATTCGGCACTGAAGAAAAGACAGCAATAGTGGCAATTTTCACTTATCATGATATGGCTGGTGAGCAAGCTGGTACAAAAGATTTTCAAACCCAGGGCATCGCCTATAGTTTGGATAATGGTGATAGCTGGACCAAGTATAAAGGTAATCCTGTAATTGGTAATGCGGGAATTAAAGATTTTAGAGATCCCAAAGTATTTTGGAACGATAAGGCTGAGATTTGGACTATGCTTTTGGTAGCGGGAGACCATTTGCAAATATGGAATTCACCAAATTTAAAGGAATGGGAAAAAGTGAGTGAATTTGGTAAAGGGCCGGGAGCACATGGTGGAGTTTGGGAATGCCCGGATTTATTTCCGTTAAAAATTGAAGGTACCGATGAGGTAAAATGGGTGCTCTTGATCAGTATAAATCCCGGTGCACCAAATGGAGGTAGTGGAACACAATATTTTATAGGAGATTTTGACGGTACCACCTTTACAACAGAACAAATAGAGCACAAGTGGGTAGATTTAGGTAGGGATAATTATGCAGGGGTAACCTATAACGATGCCCCAAATAACGAACGTATATTTGTAGGGTGGATGAGTAATTGGGACTATGCACGCGATACACCGACGGAAAAGTGGCGCAGCGCTATGACAATACCAAGAAAATTGAGCTTGCGTAAAGTTGGCGATGAGGTGGCCTTATTTAACTATCCGTTACAAAATTTTGAAAAGCATGTGGCGTTGGCTTACCCTGAAAGTGTTATTGAAATTTCACCTACCCGAAAAAGAATTCTTCCTATTAAGTATGGAAACCAAAGTAAAATTCAATTCACCTTACCTGTTCCAAACACTCAACTATATTTTAGGAATAAAAACGGCGATAGCTTAAGTATCGATATTGATAGAGAAAAAAAGATAGTAACCCTAGATAGAAGAAAATCGGGTAAGGTTGATTTTAGCGAAAAATTTTCTCCTGGCGTACAGCAAATGAAAATTCCGAATATACCTGAAGGGACTATCGAGATTGTTATGCTATTAGATCACTCCTCTCTGGAGCTTTTTATAAACGGCGGTCAATATGTGATGACGAATCAAATATTTCCGACTGAATTTTTTAGGGCGATAACTATTGTAAATACTTCCGATGAAGAGTTGAAAATAGAAGACTTTACAGAGCACAAAGTAGAACGAGTTTGGGATTAATCTTTTAGAGTAGTCATTTCTTGTGCTAAGACTTCTAGGTCTATACCCATATTTTCTCTATTAACTTTTATTATGGTTTCTCCTAGCTTAGGTGGTAATGCTTTATAGCCTAATTTGGCTCCAAGTATCATACCTGCAACGGCGGCAACCGTATCATTATCGCGACCGTAGTTTATAATAAACTGCATTGTTTTTTCAAAATCTCCTTGTCCGAATTCAAGGGCGGTTACTAAAATTTGCCATATTTCGGCAGAATGGAATGCAATACTACGCTCGTCTTTTTCTAAGAGTCTATATAGCATTTCTTGACGGATCCAATCTATTTTAGAACCTTTAAACCCTTTGGGTACTTTATAAATTAATGTATCATTTAATAAAAGAGAATCTATAACTAGTTCATTTATGCGACGAACATTTATTTGAGCGTTGTTTAAGATGGTTGTTGGTATTCTACCTACCAATCTACTATCTGCATACCCAATAGGATCTACAAATTTAGGGGCATTTAGTATAGAATCTAGGCTTTGTGTTCTCGTTGCCATAAAAGTCATGGTAGAAACCAGTGCAGTGATATCTTTAGCATAGCCAATGTCAAAAAGACTTAGGCTGTAAGCTTTTTCATAAGCGTCAACAGGAGCGTTAGAAATGAGTCCCAACATGGGGGAGTACAATTGCCCGGCACAAGACATTTCTCCGCCGTAAAAACGATTTTGTGCTTTTTGATAGCTGTTGTGGTCTTTTTTGTAAGCCATAGCTACTTGTGCCCATTCTTTAATCCAATCTATTTTTTCAATTTGTATATCTAATGCATCGGTGCTTAACTGTATGTCTTTATTGGCGAGAGATTTTGTTAAGTTGTTGTAATATTCAATAATGTGATTCGTGAAATTTTCGGGAGATGTTTTGTTGTTATGGGTTTTAAAGTAATTGACCATCAAGCTTTTCCAGCGGGTGTCATCTGTAGTTGCTCCCGCTAATAGATTATGTTCCCATGTGCCTTCGGGCGATTGTTCACGTAGTGCAGGTGTTAATCCGTTAATATAGCCATAGGATAATTGTATGTCTCTTCGGTGCCACATTTCTGTAGAAGCACCCATGGCATCGCCGATTGCTGAACCAACTAATGCACCAAGAACTTTGTCGTAATAAACAGAATCAGCTAATTGAGTGGAGTTAACTTCATAGTTACTTAGGGTTGGTGAAGGAATATCAAATTTTTTGGTGTCATTTTTACAACCGACCAAAAAAACAGAAAGTAGAAATAATACGTACCTCATAATAAAATTAAATTTTTGGCCATTGTTAATAATGCATCTTTCTCTTCAAGAGTTTTGTTAATAGGTAATTGAGCCAAACCAATTAATCTTCTCATTATCTCGATTCCGGCAATTTTTTTGAGTAAATGCGCATCAATTTTAGCAGGATAATAATCTTCAATTTTTTCAATGTAAGATATATCATGCGTAGCAATAACTAAATGGGCTGCCATTACACCGAGGTCAAATTCTTTAAAACCTACGAATCCGAATTCGGGGTCGATAATGTATATATGCTCGTTTTTAGACATCCAGCTACCAGGATAGTAATCACCATGTAACAGCGTATCGCCCTTAGAAAGGTATTTTTCACCCATACGGGTAATTTCATTAGTAAGTAAATTATTGTTTTTGTAGGCCATGGATAATTCTTGTAATCCGGGTTGTATATCATCTAAAGAGAAGCCATTATCCAGTAAATAGGGTAATATGAAAATGTGTTGATGATTTAATTTGCGCATTTCAAAATTGTCAGGAAAACTACTTGGCGGTGTAGTACTGTGTATTTGATGACTAATTTTGATGAGTGTTTTAAACTGCTTGTTACTAATATGTTTTTGCGCATAAATAAAAGTCATGTCATCGCAATCGCCTATATCTTCCATCACAAGAATATAGGTTTCGGCATCAAAACCAATGATATTAGGTAGGTGTGCGTTTATAGTATTATCTTGAATAGCATTATAGAATGTGTTTTCAACTGCAATACGTTCTATTGGTGCAGGAATATTCTGGTATTTTTGAACAAATGGTCGAGATTGTTTTATAATAAAAGATCGAAGATTTGTAGTAATGCGCAGAACTACGTTCATATTACCCTCGCCAGCTTTAGAAATACCATTGATTTGCTCATTGTCTTTCAGCCAGTCTTTAGAGTTTAGATAATTTTGAATAGAAATAAATGTACTGTCCTTGCTAATTTGTAACACAACCTATATATTTTCGTAATTTGAAAGATAGGTATTAAAACAAAAAAATCCTTACGGTTAAGTAAGGATTTATTGTGGTGCCTCCAGGAATCGAACCAGGGACACATGGATTTTCAGTCCATTGCTCTACCAACTGAGCTAAGGCACCATGTCGCTGTAAGCGGCTGCAAATATAATTTCAATTTTATGATTTACAAACTAATTCACAAAAAAAGCGAATTGTTTTTTTAATTTTTAATCTTTGTAACATGAATTTGATCATTGATGCCGGCAATACCAAGGTAAAGTTGGCGATATTTAAAAAAGCGGAAATCATTCATTTAGAGACTGTTGCTACGTACGATTTTGTGGAGGCAGTTAAGAAAACGTTCAAAGATTTCCCCCAAATAAAATCAGCAATAATTTCTAGTGTTGGTTCGCTTTCTAAGGAGCAAATTAATATTATGGCTGTTTTTTGTGATTTTTATGAGCTTTCAAATGCTTCAAAAGTTCCATTTAAGAACTCATATGCCTCACCACAAACATTGGGTGTGGATCGTTTGGCTTTGGCAACGGCGGCTTTTTATTATAAACCACATAGTAATATATTGGTGATTGATGCAGGTACTTGTATAACCTATGATATGGTCAATGATTTTGATGAGTATTTAGGAGGAGCCATTTCGCCAGGAGTGCAAATGAGATATAACGCCATGCACGATCAGACCGCAAAGTTACCTTTACTCGAAAAAAAAGAGCTTTTGGATTATATTGGGAATACAACAGAGAATTGTATACATAGTGGTGTAGTTTATGGGGTAAGCCATGAAATAGACGGTGTCATTGATCTTTATAAAGGTCGTTTTAAAGATTTAACAATTATTTTAACAGGAGGTGATGCACTATTTTTGTCTAAACGATTAAAAAATACCATATTTGCGGATTCTAAATTTCTCCTGAAAGGGCTTAATTACTTGCTAGAATACAACAAGCACTAAATGATCAAAAAAATTGTAATTGCAATTGTATACATATCCACAATAGGAATGTACGCTCAAGATGGTACCGTTTCTCCCTATTCTTTTTTTGGAATTGGTGATTTAAAGAACGTAAGTACGGTAGAAAATCAAATGATGGGAGGCATTGGCGTGTACGCAGATAGTATCCATCTTAATTTAAATAACCCGGCAGCTTACGGTAAACTTGGATTGCAGATTATGGATAAAGAAGGTCTTGTGACCTATACCGCTGGGGTATCTAATAAACAATATCAACTAAAAAGTTTCTTCGAAGAAGAGAAAAGTTCAATAACTAGCTTCGATTATTTAGCATTAGGTTTTAGTGTTGGTAAAGGGCTTGGTATGGGATTTGGAATTATGCCCTATACTTCTGTAGGCTATAATTTAATGGATGAGAAAACTACAGCAGAAGGTTCTTTAACGAATCTTTATGCCGGTCAAGGTGGTTTAAATAGGGTTTTTTACTCTGTAGGGTACGAGATTATAAAAGACTTAAGTGTTGGAGCAACTATTAATTTTAATTTTGGCACATTAGAAAGTGAACGTTTACAGCAAATAGATGGAATTCAATTTGGGACTTTCGATAGGCGAACTTCTAGAATTAATGGGTTCGATTTTAATTATGCCTTAAATTATACTCCTATTATAAAAGATAAATATAGATTTCATTCGTCTGTACGCATAAATACGCAAGGAAATCTAGTTGCGGAAAATGATAGACAAATAGGTTCGTTTTCAGTTGCTACCGGTAATAATATAGAAGAGGTAGAAGTTAATTTAGCTTCTCAAAATCTAAGAAACACAGAGTTGAAGATTCCGACCACAACAACATTAGGTATTGGTTATGGAGAAGACTTAAAGTGGTTCGTAGGTGCTGAATATAGTTTTCAAGGTATGAGTGCTTTTGAAAATACTTTTTTAGGCGCGGATAGTGTACAGTATGAAGATGCAAGTTCATATGCCCTAGGAGCATTTTTTACTCCAGACCACGATTCATTCACAAATTACTTTAAACGAGTTACTTACCGTGCAGGATTACGTTTGGATAAAACAGGGATGCTGGTCAATGATGTTGATATAAATAACTTTGGCATAACTTTTGGATTAGGCTTACCACTGGGTAGAAGTTTCTCGAATCTAAATTTAGGTTTTGAATTTGGAAAAAAAGGAACTACAAGGGCTAACTTAATAGAAGAGAGTTATTTTAAATTTAATGTAGGACTCTCATTAAATGATCGTTGGTTCCAGAAAAGAAAAATCAATTAATAAAAATTTAGTACATTAACCACTTTAAAAAGAGAAAAAAATGAAATCGAAACTTTACTTCACGGCAATAATGTTCCTAGGAATGATGGGGGTAAGTAATGCACAGGCGCAAAATCCTGAATGTATGACGAATCTTTCCATATTTTCTGAACATGCAAAAGTTAAAAATTATGAGGCTGCGTATGAGCCATGGAAAATGGTTTATGAAACTTGTCCTCAGCTAAATAACGCTATCTATGTTTATGGTGAGCGTATACTTAATGATAAAATAGAAAAGGCATCAGCTGCTGACAAGGGAAAGTTTGTCAATGAATTGATGGGTCTTTATGACAATAAGTTAAAGCATTTTGCATCTAAGACTTCAATCGGTGAGACCATGGTAGATAAGGCGATGGTAAAGTATGATAATAAAATGGCCGACGATGCTGAAATGTACGGTATGTTAAGTGATGCTTTCACAAAGGATCAGGCTAACTTTAAAAATCCAAAAGCATTATACATTTATTTTTCAAGTTTGGTGGACCTAAATAAGGCAGGTTCAAAAGATTTGCAAGAAGTATTTGATGTATATGATGCTGTAACCGAAAAAATAGAAGGCGAAAACGAAAAATTAACAGGTCAAATAGCAAAGTTGCTTCCTAAAGAAGAGGCGGGTACATTGACTTCAAAAGAAAAATCTCGTTTAAAATCTTACAATTCTTATTCTGAGGTTTATGGTAAGATTGCAGGTAGTATAGATTCTAAATTAGGTCCTTTGGCGGATTGTGGAAATCTTATTCCTTTATATGAAAAGAGTTTTGAGGAGAAAAAAGGTGATGTTGTTTGGGTAAAAAGAGCGGTAGGACTTATGTTCAATAAAGAATGTACAGATGATCCAATGTTCCAGAAATTATTTGAAGCTCAATTAAAACTAGATCCATCTGCTGATGCATATGTATATGGTGGAACTTTAAAAATGAAAAACGGTGATACGCAAGCAGCACTTGCAGATTTCGATAAAGCATTGTCTTTGGAGACCGATAATGACAAAAAATCTAAGATAGCTTATAAAGTTGCTGTCATCAACAAAAGAAAAGGTAGCAAGTCTACTGCTCGTAGTTATGCACAGAAAGCTATTGATGCAAACCCTGCAAACGGTCGTGCTTATTTGTTGATTGCTAATCTTTATGCTACGAGTGCCAACGATTGTGGAAGCACTCCTTTCGAAAAAAGAGCTATTTACTGGAAAGCAGCGGATATGGCTAGACAAGCGGGAAGAGTAGATCCTTCTTTGAGTGGTTCTGCAAGTCAAGCTGCAAATAGCTATAGTGCAAAAGCACCATCTAAAGAAATGATATTCAGTTCAGGTATGGCTGGCAAAACAGTTTCTTTTTCTTGTTGGGCTGGTGGTAGTGTAAAAGTGCCATCGTTATAGTAAAAATGATACAAATCTTTAATTACAAAAGCATTGCCATGGTATGTACCACGGCAATGCTTTTTTTATCTTGTAACGATAATTATAAGCGAGTAGGCGATGAGGCTGCTAAGAAAATTTACCCTCGTGGAGTAGTAGAGGATTTTGTGCTTACCTATACTGAAACACCAGATAAATTAGATGCGGAAGATGTTGGGTCTTCTAAGGTTTTGGCGATATTGTCGGGGCCTATTCGTAATGATTTTGACCAACTTTCTTTTCCATATCAAACATTTCCAGAAGGTTTGCTGGTGGAAATGTTTAATGAAAAAAATGAAAAAACTACGATAGAGGCAGATTATGGAGTATTGTATTCCGCTACTTCTATTGTAGATTTGCAAGGTAATGTGCGCATAATGGGTGATGATGGTAAAAAATTAGAAACCACCCAATTGTATTATGATCGTGATAATCAATGGGCATTTACACAAGAGAAGTTTACCTTTACCAATCCAGATGATGGTACTGTAATGGATGGTGAAGGTATGGATATTCAAAGAGACCTTAAGTTTTTAAATGCACACAAAACGTATGGTCTAATGATGATAAAAGAAGATAAAGAAGAAGAAAATGATTAATATTTTAAGGTATACCGAGTATATATATGTTATAGTAGCAGGTTTTTCAATTTATAAAATTTTTACAGATTGGAATTCTGATTGGAGTTCAGAAGACAGTAAGGTATATTTTTACTTCTTCTTTGCGGCAGTCTCTTTAGGCATGTTTTTATTTAGAAGAAATTATAGGAAAAAATTTGAACAGCGAAAGCGTGATAATAAAAACCAATAGTGGGTACAGCTGGTATTATAATAATTCTCTCATTAATTTTTTCGGCTTTCTTTTCAGGAATGGAGATTGCATTTATTTCTGCAAATAAAATACATATTGAAATAGAGAAAAAGCAAGATGGTTTTTTAGCTATGGTGCTTACTAGGCTTACAAAAAAACCATCAAAGTTTATAGCTACCATGTTAATAGGTAACAATATAGCATTGGTTATCTATGGCTTGTTTATGGGTGAAATTCTTATGAATTGGTTTACAGGAATGGCACCTGAAAATGCAATTTTAAAGATTTTGATTACAGAATTTAGTCTTTTAACTCAAACCCTAATTTCAACATTTGTAATATTAATTACTGCAGAATTTCTGCCTAAGGTTCTATTTCAGATTTATGCAAATAGTTTATTGAAGTTATTGGCAATACCTGCGTTTTTATTTTACATTTTGTTTTCATTTATTTCGGATTTTATCATTTGGATTTCAGATTTAATACTGAAGTATATCTTTAGAACCTCTGGAGACGAAGTGCAGTTGGCATTTAGTAAATTAGAATTGGGTGATTATATAACGGAGCAAATGGAAACTGTAGAGGCTGAGGATGAGGTCGATACCGAAATTCAAATATTTCAGAATGCTTTGGAATTTGCCGCCGTAAAAGCGCGTGAGGTAATGGTGCCTAGAACCGAAATAGTGGCTGTTGAAATGCACGAAACGCCGAAGAATTTAGCAAAAATTTTCACCGAAACGGGGTATTCTAAAATTTTGGTCTATAATGATACCGTAGATAATGTTATAGGGTACATACATTCTTACGAATTGTTTAAGAAACCAAAGACCATTAAAAGTATTTTATTGCCCGTAGAATTTGTTCCAGAAACTATGTTGATACAAGATGTGCTAAATACACTAATGAAGAAGCGTAAAAGTATAGCCGTTGTATTAGATGAGTATGGTGGAACTTCCGGTTTGGTTACTGTTGAGGATATTGTAGAAGAACTTTTTGGTGAAATTGAAGATGAACATGATACTACCGATTTAAGAGAAGAACAGGTTGATGATCGAAATTTTCTTTTTTCAGCTCGTTTAGAAGTAGATTACATCAACGAAAATTACAAATTAAATTTACCTGTATCAGACGAATTCGAGACTTTAGGAGGGCTTTTGGTACATACATTGGGCGAAATACCAGATAAAGAAGTAGAGCTTGTTATAGAGCACTATAAATTTACGGTGTTAGAAGTTTCCAATACTAAAATAGATTTAGTGTCCGTAGAACTTTTGGCAGAAGAATAACGATGTATCAATCATTAAAATAGGAGGCTTTTTAGTTTTTATTATTTCAATTAAAAATGGTAGTTTTGCCTCCCAATAACCACAAACGATTATTTTAAACGTTAATTAGAATGGCAGTATTAGAAAATATAAGAAAACGCACCACGGTGTTGATCTTAATTATAGGTTTAGCGCTTTTTGCATTTGTTATTTCTGGTGTTTTTACCAGTAGCAATTTTGGAGGTGAAAAAGTAGGTTCGTCCGTTGCGGAAATTAATGGAGAGGATATTTCTATAGATGAATTTAGACAAGAAGTTGAAACCGCTTCAAGAAGAGTTGGTCCAACAGCTTCATCTATGCAGGTAGTTAACCAAGTATGGGATAATACAATTAGAAAGTATGTGCTAGGGGAGCAATTTGAAGATTTAGGTATTGGTATAGAGCAAGATCAAATTGTTGATTTTCTGCGTACTACCGGGTATGCTCAAAACCCTGAATTTCAAAATCAAAATGGGCAGTTTGATCCTAATATCTTTAAACAAACTGTTGCAGATTGGAAAGTGAATAACCCAGCTCAATATGAAGCTTGGTTACAAACTGAAAATGAAATCATTCAGTTAGCAAAAGAACAGACTTATTTTAACATGGTAAAGTCTGGCGTAGGTGCAACGTTGAAAGAAGGAGAGTTAGATTATAAGTTGGCAAATGAGAAAATGGATATTAAGTACGTAAGAGTACCCTATTCGTCAATAGCGGATAGTACTATTACGGTAACTAAAAGCGAAATTGCTGATTATGTAAATGACCATAAAGAAGAATATAAGCAAGATCCTGCAAGAGATTTACAATATGTTTATTTTGAGGAAAAACCTTCAGCAGCTGACGAGTCGGCCATAAAAGATGCGATTACTAAACTTTTAGAGGATACTGTTGAATACAATAATCAAACAGATCGTAACGATACTATAAAAGGGTTTCGCAACACCACTGATGTGACCGCTTTTTTAGACAGGAATTCTGATACTAAATTTGATACCATTTATAAGGCTAAAAAGAATTTACCTTCTAGTGTTGCAGATACGCTTATGAGTTTAAATGTAGGCCAAATTTACGGACCATATAAAGATGGAGATTCTTATAAGATTTCTAAAATGATTGGTCGAAAATCTAATGGGTCTGTAAAAGCTAGTCATATATTATTGGCCTATACTGGTGCTACTAGGGCAAATCCTGAGGTGACTAGAACTAAAGAAGAAGCTGAAGCGAAAGCAAAAGAGTTATTGAAAGAAGCTAAAAAATCTGGCGTGGTATTTTCAGAATTGGCAAGAGATAATTCAGACGGACCTTCAGCACCACAAGGAGGAGATTTAGGGTATTTCCAAAGAGGAGTAATGGTACCTAAATTCAATGATTTTGCCTTTAATAATGATGTAGATGCAATAGGTTTAGTAGAAACCGATTTTGGATTTCATGTAATTAAAATAGATGACAAGGAAGATGTAGTACAGATTGCAACAGTTTCAAGAGAAATAGTAGCATCAGAAGAAACTATCAATACGTTGTTCACTAAGGCTACAAAGTTTGAAATGGAAACAACCGATGATGAAAGTGCATTCTCAACTTTAGCAAAGAAAGATGAATATGTAGTTCGTCCCGTTAATAAGATAAAAGCCTTAGATGAAAATCTACCAGGGTTAACAAATCAAAGAAATATAGTACAATGGGCTTTCAATGGAGATACCGAAGTTGGGGATATTAAGAGATTTAATATCAATAATGGGTATGCCGTTGTGCAGCTTACAGGAATTTATACAGAAGGGGTAATGAGTGCTGAAGATGCATCGGTATTGGTTCTTCCTCTTATTAGAAGAGAGCGTAAAGCGGCTCAAATAATGGCGGCTAATAAAGGAAAAGATATGAGTACTATTGCTTCTGATAATAATGTAACGGTATCAAATGCGTCGGCGCTTACGGTTAAGTCACCAACTATTCCTGGTGCTGGTAGTGAGCCAGTTGTTGTAGGTACTGCTTACGGCATGGCTGCAGGAGCTACTTCTGGATTAATTGAAGGAAATACAGGTATCTTCAAAATTGAAATCGTTAAGAAAACGGAAGCTCCTAAATTAGATAATTATAGTGTTTATGCGAACGGATTAAAAACAGCAGCAGCTGGTCGTGTAAATACGTCTGTATATAATGCTTTGAAAGATGCGGCTAAAATTGAAGATAAACGAGCTACTTTTTACTAGTAGTTAATTTAAGATTTATTTAAAAAAGAGCATCTATTTTAGATGCTCTTTTTTATAGTATCATTTTTGAATAGGGGAGAACGGTTTTGTATCCTTGGTTTTTGAAATATAACATGTCTTCTTCCGTTCCTGTGGCTAGTACAAAATCTCCGCCCCAAGCACCTAGGCTTTTAATTGTTCTGGGGTAGTTAGAAAATAAAGTGTCTTTAATAGTGGGGATTTGTAGTGTCTCCGATAAAATAGCCTCGTGTTCGTTCAATAAGTTTTCGAATTCGGTTAGTGTACTACACTCCAGGATGTTTTCAGTAATGGTATCAATCTTGGATATAAACGCTACTTTATTAAAATCTAAATTTCTGTAGGTACTAATGGCATCTCTACTATTTTTTTTCTGATTTAGGTAAACAAAAAATAACTCGTCTTTAAAATCAGGATTAAAATTAACTTCATTAACCCTGGGTTCAATGCCATTTCTTTGATAGGTTATTGCAGTGTTGTGCGTGGCACATGCTATATCATAACCGCTACCGCCAAATGTACTTTCTAGTAATTGATACGGATTAATATCTGCCCACGTTGCCATATTGGCTATTAAAGTGGAAGATGTGCCTAATCCCCAGTCCATTGGAAAAGAAAATTTAGTTTCAATAATACTATTTTCAGATATTTTCGATAAGAAATCAGGGTTCAAACGTTTAGTTTCTATAAATATCTGTTTTAATCTATCTGAAGTAGCTTCATCAGTTGTTGTTACAGTTTTAAAATCGACCTTAGAAAATTCGGCATAAAACCAAGTATCGTTATTTTCATCAACACCATACCAGTGAATAGTTTCTGTGCTTTTATTTCTAAGTTGTAATGTCTGTCCAAATTTTGTAGGCAAAGCTAAGCCCATAGCACCATCTAGAATTGCATACTCGCCAGTAAGTAAAAGTTTTCCGTTGCTATAAAATTTGTTGGTCATATAAACATATTTACTTCCTTAGAATATTAAGTTGTAATTCAACGCCTCTATGGGTTACGGCATTGGTTTTGAAAAATTCAACTAATTCAAATTTTTCCGTCTCATTTGCCCCCAGTTGGTTTAAGATATTTAAGAGATGCATTTTCATGTGTCCTTTTTGAATTCCGGTAGTAACTAATGAGCTAACCGCGGCAAAGTTTTGAGCCAGTCCTGCAACAGCAATTATTTGCATTAAATCTTCAGCAGAGGGATTCTGAAGAATTTCTAAATTCAATTTCACAAGTGGATGGAGATTGGTTAATCCACCAACAGTTCCTAGCGCAAGTGGCAATTCAATCCAAAATTTAAAAATACCATTTTTGATTTCTGCATGGGTTAAACTACTATATTGACCATTTCTGCAGGCATAGGCATGCACACCGGCTTCTATGGCTCTAAAGTCATTACCTGTGGCTAAAACAACAGCATCAATGCCATTCATAATGCCTTTATTATGTGTAACGGCACGATAAGGTTCTATATGGGCTATTTTTACTGCTTGTATAATTTTTTCGGCCGTGTGCTGCGGAGAAAGTTCACTGCTTAATTTTAAATCATTTATAGGGCAACTGACTTCAGCACGGACAATACAATTGGGTACATGATTAGATAATATACTCATTACAACTTCAACTTCTTTTTCTTCAGAAGTAAATTCCTTAAATGAGGCTGCTTCAGATTTTAGTGTGGCCGCAAATTGTTCTAAGCAACTATTAATGAAGTTAGCGCCCATAGCATCTTTGGTCTGAAACGTTGCATGCAATTGAAAGTAATGGTCTAAGTCTGCGGTTTTATCTCTTAAAACAACATCAGTAATTCCACCCCCTCTTTTTTCCATACTTTCCGTAAGCGACGCACTAGCGGTAAATAATTTTGGTTTTAAATACTTAAAAAATAAGTTTAGTTTATTTGTATCACCCTTAAAAATAAAATGTACTTGACCAACCTTTTCTGTTCCTAAGACTTTAGCTTTGAATCCACCTCTTTTTAACCAAAATTTTGCGGCCTTACTTGCGGCAGCAATAACAGAACTTTCTTCAATGGCCATAGGTATGGCATAAAGATTGTTGTTAATGAGAAAATTAGGGGCAATACCTAATGGAACATACAAATTAGAAAGTGTATTTTCTATAAACTCATCATGCAGTTGCTGAATACTGGTATTTTCATTCCAGTAGGTTTGTAATATTTTCTTTGATTGTGCTACATTTTGGGTGTAATTTTTAGTAACCCAATCTATTTTCTGTTCTTTTGTAAGTTTGGAAAAACCACTAATTGGCTCAGTCATTTAGGTATAACTTTCTTCTAAAGGTTGATATTTCTTTATAGCAATTATTTAAAAAGCTATGTAATTTTTAATGGAGTAAATATAAGCATATTGCGGTGAACCTTAATATAGAGGCTAAAGCGTTAAAGCCGTTTCTTTTTCGCTGTAATATGTGGTTTTTTAAGGAAATAGTGGTAAACTTGAGAGATTTAACAAAAATCTAATTTTTATGCGAAAAACACACTTATTTACATTGATGTTAATTGCTTTCAGTATATGTACTTGGGCCCAACAAAAACAAATTCAAGTAACAGATATTTATCAAGGTGAATTTAGAACGGAAGGTATGGATGCTTTAAGGTCCATGAATAATGGTACCCAGTATACGGTTCTCAACATAAATAGAAATAATCAATCTTCTACAATAGATAAGTACGACTATAAAACACTAGAAAAAATAGCTACGATTGTTTCTTCGGCAGATTTGGTTGATATACCTTTTTTCTCGGCATATAGTTTTAGTGCCGATGAAAAAAAGATTTTACTATCTACAGAAGTAGAACCAATATTTAGACGTTCTTCTTTAGGTGTTTTTTATGTGTACGACATTGAAAGTAAAAATGTAGTTCGCATTAGTGATACTAAAATTCAGGAGCCAATGTTATCTCCCAATGGTAAACAAGTGGCTTATGTAAGAGATAACAATATTTATATTTTCGACGTAACTACAGGAGCTACAAAACAAGTAACTGTAGATGGGGTTAAAAATAAAATTATTAACGGAGTAACCGATTGGGTGTATGAAGAAGAGTTTGCATTTGTGCGCGCTTTTGAATGGAACTCCGATGGTTCTAAAATTGCGTTTTTACGATTTGATGAAACGAATGTACCAGAGTTTTCTATGGATGTATATGGTACAGGGTTGTATCAACAACCTTATGTATTCAAGTACCCAAAGGCTGGAGAAAACAATTCCATAGTAACATTGCATTTATTGGATGTAGCAAGTAGCGCTATTTCTCAAATTAATATAAATAACGCCTATTACGTACCGCGTATTAAATGGAAAAACCATAAGGATATGCTTAGCGTACAGACCTTGAACAGGCATCAAAATCATTTAACCATGTATACGGTTAATGCAAAAAATGCAGAAGTTTCAGTTTTGTTGGAAGAGAAAGATGAAGCGTATGTAGATATTACAGATAATCTTACTTTTTTAGAGGACGATAGCTTTATTTGGTCAAGTGAAAAGGATGGATGGAACCATATTTATCTGTATAACGAAGATGGTAAGCAGATGAACCAAATTACTAAAGGTGAGTGGGAAGTAACTAGCTATTATGGTTATGATCAAAATGAAGATAAAATTTATTATCAGTCTACAGAAAATGGTTCTATAAATAGAGGAGTGTATAACATTGGTAGTGGAGGTGATAATAAAAAGGCATTAGCTACTGACGCAGGTACAAATAATGCTTCATTCAGCACAGACTTCACCTATTTTATCAACACCTATTCCAGTGCAGAAATGCCACCGGTATATACTTTGCATAAAGCAATAAACGGTAAGAAAGTAAAAGATATAAAAGAAAATAACCAATTATTGAAGAAGTTAGAAGGCTATGTGGTTAGTCCAAAAGAATTCTCTACAATTGCTATCAATGGAAATGATCTTAACATGTATATGATTAAGCCTAAAGATTTTGATCCTTCAAAAAAATATCCGTTATTAATGTATCAATACAGTGGACCTGGTTCTCAGAATGTATCGAATAGTTGGATGGGAGCAAACGATTATTGGCATCAAATGTTGGTATCGGAAGGGTATATTGTTGCCTGCGTAGATGGTCGTGGCACCGGTTTTAAAGGAAGTGATTTCAAGAAGGTCACCTACATGAACTTGGTGAAATATGAAACAGAAGATCAAATTGCAGTTGCAAAAAAATTAAGTGAATTGCCTTATATTGATGAAGATAGAACGGGTATTTGGGGTTGGAGCTTTGGAGGGCATATGTCCACAAACTGTTTACTTAGAGGAAATGATGTTTTTGAAACTGCAATTGCAGTAGCTCCAGTAACATCTTGGCGTTTTTATGATACTATCTATACAGAACGTTTTATGCGTACACCAGCTGAAAATCCGAATGGATATGATGATAACTCCCCATTCAATTATCCAGAATTATTAGCAGGCAATTACCTATTGATACACGGTTCGGGTGACGATAATGTTCATGTGCAAAATTCTATGCGCATGATTGAAGCTTTAATACAGGCAAACAAGCAGTTCGATTGGGGAATTTATCCAGATAAAAATCATGGCATTTACGGTGGAAATACTAGAATTCATCTCTATAATAAAATGACCAATTTCATAAAAGAAAAATTATAATCAAACTTATTGAACTATGACTGAAAGTACTAATATTTCAGACCAAAAACAGATTTTTGGGCACCCACAGGGTTTATTTTACTTATTTTTTGCAGAGTTATGGGAGCGTTTTAGTTTCTACGGAATGCGGGCGTTACTAACGCTTTACATGATCGATGTAATCTTTCAAGCATTAGCGGAAAGAGATTATGCAACGGCAGCTGTTTATGCCTCCTATGGATCATTAGTTTATGCTTCTACAGTTATCGGAGGAAAATTATCAGATAAGATTTTAGGAATGCGAAATTCCATTTTCTTAGGGGGTATTTTAATGTCTATTGGTCACTTCGTTTTGGCAATAGAAGATAATATGGCTTTCTTTCTAGCTCTTTCATTAATTATAGTGGGCAATGGATTTTTTAAACCTAATATCTCCACTTTTGTTGGTACGCTATACGAAAAAGGCGACCCTAAAAAAGATTCTGGTTTCACCATTTTTTATATGGGTATAAACATTGGTGGTTGGGTAGCACCTCTTTTATGCGGTTGGCTAGCGGCTACATATGGCTGGCATTATGGTTTTGGCCTAGCAGGTATAGGTATGTTAACGGGCTTAATTGTTTTTTGGAGAGGAATTCAGAAAAATGTTTTTGGAGATAGAGGATTGCCGCCAAATGAGCATGTATTGGAAAAAAAGGTGCTTGGTATTAAACAAGGAATTCTTGTGCCTGTTTTAGCGGTACTTTCAGCGCCATTAATTGCTTTACTGTTATCGTCTTATAAAGCAATTGCAACAGATGGGATGTTTGCTGACCAAAATATTGTAAATGTAATATTTACCGGTATTGGCATTGCTGTTCTTGCATATTTAGCTTTTGAGATGTACAAGGCAAATAGTAAGGAAAGAAAAGAACTTTTTGTAGCCGTATTACTTACGTTCTTTATGACAATTTTCTGGGGCTTTCATGAATTATCGGGCAGTGTAATTACCTTATTTGCTGCAAGAAATATTGATTTAGAGGGTATTATGTCTGCAGCCCAAACGAACTCATTGAATTCCATGTTCATTATTATTTTGGCTATTCCTATTTCTATGATGTGGACGTGGTTAAGCAAAAAGAATTGGAACCCTAGAACACCGTATAAATTTGGCTTAGGATTGCTTTTTGCTGGTATTAGTTTTTATGTTTTAGCAATAAGTGGAGGTAGTGCAAATGATAGTGGACTGGTTCCTTTTGCATATTTGTTACTTATGTATTTTTTATTATCTGTAGGTGAATTATTCATGTCACCGGTAGGTTTGTCTAAAATGACAGATTTGGCGCCCATGCGATTGATTGCTTTTATAATGGGTGTTTGGTTTTTGTCATCCGCATTTGCATTTCAGATTGTAGGTTTTATTGGTAAGCAATTGGCCATTGAAAGTACAGATAAAAATGTGGGAGGTTTTGAAACTTTAACCGTGTATACAGATGGTTTTATGCTTATTGCTAAATATGCTTTAGGTGCTGGAGCTCTTGTTCTTTTAGCTTCTCCTATCATTAAAAAATTAATGGGAAAAGTACATTAAATTAGTTTACTCAAAATAATAAGCTCCCTTTTCACCAGTATAGTGAAAAGGGATTTTGTTTTTTAAACAAGTCGTTTTCCATCGGTCAATATAACTTTTGTAATTGCTGCCATCGGCAATAATTTCTTTTGGATGAATACTGTCGATTATTCTTTCAAGATTAATTTTTGGAGAATGTGTTAAAAGAATTTTATCCGTTTTTTCTTTTGGGTAAATGCCAGTACTATCAATTATAAGAAGTGACATTTTTTCTTTCGTATAACTATTTTTTAAGGAATCGAAAAGAACAGAGTGTATTCGTTCAGCCGTTTTATAATCATTAATTAAATAGTCAATATTTTTTGTTTGACTATTTAAGATGGATAAATTTTTACCGTATCTATTTAATAAAATACTATTTCTTGACTGGTGTAATACTATGGTTTCTGTAATCTTATTTGCGTTATATTCTTGATAAATGGCCCAACCTTGAAAGCAAATAATACTAATTAGAAATAATGCAATTCGTTTACTAGAAAATTTATAAAACAGATTAATACCTAAAAAAAGAACAAGGAAAGATAAAATAAGCTGGCTAAAATCAAAAGAAATTGAACTAAAAATAAAATGCTCTTGTTCTGCTACCCAGGCAATAAGACTATTCATTACACCTATAATTTTATTATAAAGCCAAACGAGTTGAACAGGTAAGAGATTAAAAACGGAAAGAAAAATAACAAAAATTCCGATACCTAAAATCACTCCCAACGCAGGTACAACAATTAAATTAGAGATGAAAAAGAGTCCAGGAAATTGATGAAAATAAAAAAGACTAATGGGTAAAACCCCTAATTGTGCAGCGATGCTTACACAAAGCAATTGCCAAAAATAGCGTACTACTTTATTTTTAGGAAACCACAAGTCTCGTAGTATAGGGAATATCCAAAGTATAGCAAAAACCGCGGCATAACTCATTTGAAAACCTACTTGAAACAATAAATTAGGGTTAATGAATAGCAGGATAAAAAGCATGGATAGCGCTAGAATATTAAACGTATTGCTAGGTCTATTTAAGTAAAGTGCATATGCTACAAATGTAAACATAGTAGTTGCCCGTATTATACTAGCTGAAAGCCCTGCGATAAAAGCAAATACCCACAAAAAAAAGACTGACAGTATTAAGATGATGGTGTTGCCATTGGGGATATTTTTAAAGGGGCTTAATAAAAACTGGATAAGTATAAGAAGAATACCAATATGTAATCCTGAAACGGCTAAAATATGCACGGCACCTGCCTTTTGATAATTACTATATGTTTCTTCAGAAATGTCTGAACGTTGACCTAACAATAATGCTTGAACAACACTCAGTTCTTCAGGACCAAAATTTTCCTTTTTCAGGTTATTAATAATATAATTTCGTGCTTTAGCAGCTATTCCTATTAAAGTGGTATTTTGGTTTTGTGTTATTATAAACTCTTTGGAACTTATTTGCATTTGATGATAAATACCTAAGTCTTGTAAATATTTTTTATAGTTAAACTGATGCGGATTTAGGGGTGGGTCAATATTTTCAATTTTTGAGAAGGTTACTATTTCATCATCAATTTGTAATAAGCGACTAATTGAATCTTTTGGGATTGTAATTAAAATAGAACCGCTTATTTTTTTACCGTCACAACTTTTAACCGTGGCATAATAACGGTTTGCAAAATTATTCTGTTTTAATATTTCATTGATTTTTAACGTCCATTCAGCACTTTCTAAATTATGTAATTTACTATAATGATTTGTGTTGTTAATAGGCTGTGATACTGTATAGCAAAAGATGCCAAGTGTAATAAATGCTAGGGCTGCACTAATACCAAAAAGCAAAGTTTTTGTATTTTTTTCAAATACAAATACCGTAGCAAATAAGACAAAAAGAGAAATTGTAGCGTAAAGGAGGTAAGTAAGATGGAAAGAAAAAAAACGGCCAATTAATATTCCGGCAATCAGTAGTAGCGTTAATCTTATAGGAATAAACGCTAAGAGTTTCATTTTATAATATTCTAGTGGCCTTTACAAAAGCTTGGTTCCAGAATCCGTCGCGTAATGAAGATACTATAACACCTCTAGAAGTAGAGGCATGAATAAATGTAATTTCGTCGTTATTTGTACCTACGACCATACCTACATGGTTAATACGTTTAGAGCCTCTACTGGTTTTGAAAAAAAGAAGGTCCCCTTTCTCCACATTTTTCACAGTTATTCTATGACCTTCTTCAGCCATATGAAATGAGGTTCTTGGTAATTTAACATCGTGCTCTCCAAAAGAAACATATAGTAAGCCAGAGCAGTCCATGCCTTTTGTTGTAGTGCCTCCAAATTTGTATCGAACCCCAGAGTAAGATAGCGCTGTATTTATAATTTGTTCAGCTTTAGAATCACTTAAGTTTTTTGGAATTTTGGGTTCGGACGACTTGCTCGGTTCTGAAACTGTACTATTTCCAGTTCTGGCGTTATCCGCGGCTGCAACAGAAATTCTTCGTTGATTATCAGTGCTAGTAGTTTTTTTACTTGAACCACAACTAGCTAGTAAACATGCTATAATAAAATAGGGTAGTATACGCATAAACACAAGGTGTACTCTTTAGTACCTGAACTTTAAAAGTAGATAATTATTTTATAAAAATGTAATACCTAGTTAATTTTAGTGTTTTCAATTATTAATGAAGCAGCCAGTGCACTGGCTCCAGACCCTCCCAACTTAGAGATTAGCTCATCATAAGAAGCCAATTGTTTAGTTCTAGTTTTACCATCTAAAATTAAACCCAGTTCCTTCTTGAGATTTTGTTTCGTAAAATTATCTTGTATCAATTCTTTTACTACTTCTTTCTGCATTATTAAATTTACTAAGGAAATATATTCTAAAGTTATAATCCGCTTAGCTATTTGGTAAGAAAACCAATTAGCTTTATAGCAAACAACTTGTGGCACTTTAAATAGTGCAGTTTCTAAAGTTGCTGTGCCACTAGTAACTAACGCTGCAGTTGCAATAGATAACAAATCATATGTTTTATTTTGTACATACTTTACGTTGGCATCTTTGAGAAAAGGGGTATAAAATTCTTTGTCTAAACTTGGAGCACCAGCAATTATAAATTCATATTCAGAAAAAGAATTAGTTAATGAAAGCATTAATGACAACATTTTCTGAACCTCTTGTTTACGACTTCCAGGTAAAAGGGCTATAACAGGCTTGTTAGGGTCAATGCCATATGTGGATCTAAATAACGATTCATTTAATTCTGGTCTGTTTTCAATAGCATCTAGCAAGGGGTGTCCAACGAAATGTACGGGGTAGTCATGCTTTTTTTCATAAAACTCCTTCTCAAAAGGCAGTATTACATGCATGTGATCAACTGTTGCCTTAATTTTTTCGATTCTACTTTCCCTAGAAGCCCATATTTGTGGAGAGATATAATAATTGGTATTATAGTTCTTTTCCTTAGCCCATTTTGCAATTCTTAGATTAAAACCAGAGTAATCAATAAAAATGATGGCATCGGGGTTAAATGCTTCAATATCTTGTTTGCAAAATTTAATATTTTTAAAAATGGAATTTAAGTTCATAAGAACCTCTAAAAACCCCATGAATGCTAGTTCCTTGTAATGCTTAACTAAATTGCCACCTGCTTGTTGCATTAAATCGCCTCCCCAACAGCGTATATTGGCATTTTTATCTTGATTCTTCAATGCCTTTATTAAATTAGAACCATGTAGATCACCAGAAGCTTCACCTGCAATAATGTAATATTTCATTTTAAAAAATCTTGTAATAAAGAATTAAAAATGCAGTTAAAATAGTAGCCATTAAAACACCCCTTGCTCTGTGGTCTCTTTTAATTCTTAAAAAACCAAAAAAGGAAATTAAGTTTAAAATGGCGCCTAATGCCAAAAGGCTTCCAACGTGCCCTTGTGCTACAGCAGCTTCATAAGTTTCAAAAATACTTAAGTCCGAGAATAGAAGTATGTATAATAATGTGCCAATAGTATTGGCTATGATGCCTACTAGAAAGCCAATGATAATTTCTTTTTTGGTGTTCATTTATAATAGTTGAACTTAATTGTTATTTAATATTTTATAAGTCCCAGGAATTCAACTCTTGAATTACATGATGTGCGGTTAAATCGAAATGGGTAGGGACAACTGAAATATATCCGTTTGCCAATGCCCATTCATCTGTATCTTCCCCTTTATCCAATAAAAGAAATTCACCGGTTAACCAATAATAGTCCTTGCCCATTGGATTGGTTCGTTTATCGAATTTTTCTTTCCAATTTGCTTTTGCTTGTCGGCAAATTTTTATGCCTTTAATTTTCTTCTTCTTTAGTTTAGGGATATTAACATTAAGGACCGTTCCTTTAGGGATTCCATTTTTTAATGCTTGGGATACAATTGTGAAAATGAAATCCTGTGCTTGAGAAAAATCAGCTTCCCAAGTATAATCACAAAGTGAAAAACCAATGGCAGGTATACCTTCAATGCCGGCCTCTATTGCTGCGCTCATAGTGCCAGAATAAATTACATTTATTGAAGAATTAGAACCGTGGTTTATACCGCTAACGCATATATCGGGCTTTTTTGGCAGTAATTCTTGCAATGCTAATTTAACACAGTCTGCCGGTGTGCCACTACAACTATATTCGTCTATGCCTTCACTATCCAAATCAATGGTTAGCTTTTTAGAATATAAAGTACTGTCTAGGGTTATGGCATGTCCCATTCCAGATTGCGGACTATCGGGTGCCACTACAACGACCTCTCCAATGGTTTTCATAATAGATACTAACATGCGCAGGCCTGGTGCTGTAATTCCGTCGTCGTTGGTAACTAAGATCAATGGTTTTGCCATAGCATATACTTTCTAAAGTAAAAATACGTTTTTATAAGTGATAAGGCCAAAGTGCCGTTTAACAAAAAATTAATTCCTAGCTCCTTTATTGGCATGGTTTTTTCTTTATCTTAGACATTTATGTAGCTATAACGCTACAAATAATATTAAATACGGAGATATTGAAGAAGAAGAAGGTAAAAGATAATTTTATGAAGAGAAATTTAGCTTATGTACTGCTTTTAATGCTCGTTGCGGTAGCTTCGTGCAGTTTTACAAATAAGACTTTTGAGAATGATGATAAGGACAAGTTGTTATTAGATTTAATCACATACGTTTTAGAAAAAGGGCATTATGAGCCAAAAGCGCTTAATGATGAGTTTTCGGTTAATGTATTTGAAGATTTTATTGATGTTATAGATCCAACAAAAAGGTATTTTATGGCATCTGACATTGCAGAATTCGAGAAATATAAATATCAGATAGATGATGAAATCAAAAATACCGATATTACTTTCTTTAATGTTGTGTATGAAAGGTTAATGCAACGTATGGGAGATGCTAAGGATATTTATAAAGAAGTTTTAGAAACACCATTTAACTATGCTGATAACGAAAGTATAAGTATTAAGTATGAAGAAGAACCTTTTGCAGCTAATAGAGACGAACTTAAAGAACGCTGGAGGAAACAATTGAAATATGCCACTTTAGGAACCTATGATTCTAAAATAGTTCATATGGAAAATAAAGATATTGAATCTACAGATGAACACGATCATGAAGCACATTCATTAGAAGAGGCAGAATTGGATTCAAGACAATCTACAGAAGCAACGTTAGATGAGTTTTTTGATTTTGTTGATGATTTGGAACGTAAAGATTGGTTTGTACAATACATAAATACCATTGTAGATGAGTTTGATCCTCATACATTTTACTTTGCGCCAGAAGAGAAAGAGAAGTTTGATACTAGTATGTCTGGAAAATTCGAAGGAATTGGCGCAAGACTTCAAAAAAAATCGGAAGGTGCAAAAATTGTAGAAATTATTTCTGGTGGACCGGTATGGAGAGATCAACGGTTAGAAGTAGGTGACGAGATAATCAAAGTAGGTCAGAATGGAGAAGAGCCAATCAATATTGTTGGAATGCGTTTAGACGATGCCATTAAATTGATCAAAGGTGCTCAAGGTACTATCGTAGATTTAACAGTACGTAAAGTTGATGGTTCTTTAGATGTTGTTTCTTTAACCAGAGATGTGGTTGAACTAGAAGAGTCTTATGCTAAATCAGCGAATATTATTAAAGGGCAAGAGAAATTTGGAATTATAAATCTTCCAAAGTTCTATGTTGATTTTAATGATTATAACGAAAGAAATGCCGCTACCGATGTCGCAAAAGAAGTTGAGCGTTTAAAGGAAGAGGGTATGGAAGGTTTAATTTTAGATTTACGTGATAATGGTGGAGGATCGTTAAAAACTGTTGTGGAAATGGCAGGCCTTTTCATAAAAGACGGACCAATAGTACAAGTACGATCTAAAGGAGATGGTAAGGAAGTATATGATGATAAAGATGAAAGAATACAATGGGATGGTCCATTGGTAATTTTGGTAAACGAATTATCTGCTTCAGCTTCTGAAATTCTGGCAGCAGCAATGCAAGACTATAAAAGAGCTATTGTAATAGGAAGTAAGCAAACTTTTGGAAAAGGAACGGTGCAAAATGTTATTCCATTAAATAACATGCTGCGTAATAATGATCATGGAGATTTAGGGGCTATTAAAATTACAACACAAAAATTTTATCGAATTAACGGTGGCTCAACCCAATTAGAAGGTGTAAAGAGTGATATTATTGTTCCAGATAGGTATAGCTATATAGATTTAGGAGAAAGAGACCAGTCCAATCCGTTAGGGTGGGATAAAATTACCCCAGCAGATTATAAGTCATGGGGAGGTTATATAGATTATGAAAAAACCATAGCCGATAGTAAAAGGAGAATGGAGGCTAGTCAGCAAATTAAATTGATAGAAGAGAATGCAAAATGGTTGAAAGCCGAGCAAGATGAAACTGAAATTTCTCTAAATTTCGAAACTTATAAAGAAGAAAAAGAAAAGGATAAAGAGCAGTCGGATTACTTTAAAAGGTTAACTGATTATGATTCTAAACTTACTTTTAAGTCTTTAGGTTATGAAGAGCAGTTGTTTACTAAAGATTCTGTATTACGTGAAAAGCGTGATAGATGGCACAAAAATTTAGCTAAAGATGTATATGTGGAGGAAGCTGTTAATGTGTTAGAAGATTTAAAACTTAATACAATTAAGCAAGGTAAATTAGCTAGCGTAAAAAATTAGGTTAAGGAAGATATTATAAAGTTGAAAGCCGCTGCATTCTAAAATGTAGCGGCTTTTTTTTATGTATTAAAAATTTTCTACTTCAGTTTATCGGCATGTAACTTTCTAAGCTTTGCTAATTTTGGATTAATTACAACTTGGCAATATCCTTGTTCAGAATTATTTTTATAATAATCTTGATGATAATCTTCGGCTTCATAGAATGTGCCTAGCGCACTCAATTCGGTAACAATAGGCTTTTCGTAAATCACCTGCATTTCATCAAGTACAAATTTTGCTTTTTTCCGTTGTTCATTATTATGGAAATAGATAACAGAACGATATTGAGTACCGGTATCAGCACCCTGTCTGTTTAAAGTAGTTGGGTCATGTGTAGTCATGAAAATGATAAGAATATCTTCATATGAAATAATTGATGAGTCAAAAGTTACTTGCACCACCTCGGCATGTCCTGTTAATCCCGAACAAATTTCTCTGTACGTAGGTCTACCTGGAGCTTTGCCCCCTGTATAACCGGAAACAACTTTATGAATACCTTTTACTTCTGCGAATACAGCTTCGGTACACCAAAAACAGCCACCACCAACAGTGGCGATCTCTATGTTCGTATTACCCATTTAACCCCTCCTTTTCTAATTGCATAGATTCAGAGTTAATGCAGTAACGCAATCCACTAGGTTCAGGACCGTCTGGGAATACATGACCTAAATGGCCATCACATGTATTACACATTACTTCTACCCGTACCATTCCGTACGATACATCTTTATGGTATTTAATTGCGCTTTCTTTAATAGGTTGTGTAAAACTTGGCCATCCTGTGCCAGATTCAAATTTAATTGTAGAATCGAATAGGGAAGTGCCACAACAAACACATTCATACTTACCTGCTTCATGTGCGCTACAAAGTGCACCCGAATGTGGGGCTTCAGTTCCTTTTAATCGAGTAATTCTAAACTGTTCAGGAGTTAGGCTTTTTTTCCATTCCTGTTCTGTTTTTTCAACTCTTCTATCAGGCTTAGGGTTGCCATTCACCGAAAAATGAATAATATCTTTCCAAGTTAACATCATAATTTTCCTTTCGTTTAGACTTTAAATATTAAGGTTATTGGTCGGTAAATTGCCAAGTATCTTACAAAATTACGGTAATTTTGGCGTATGGCATACCGTAAAAGAACTGGAACTCTTTATAGCATTTTAATCGTTATATGTGTAGTTGGCTTTTGGCTATTTGAAAACTTCTATACACCTGCTTCGTATTCCAAAAACAATAATAGTTCAACTTACAATGATTTTCCAAAAGAGCTACTACCCTTATCGTCCACAGGAGAAATTATAAACCATGAACATTTTACCTTGTCCTATAATGAACCGTATGAACAAGCGGAATGGGTGGCTTATACATTAGATAAAAGTCACCTTACCTACGATGATAGAAAACGACCATTTTTCATAGAAGACCCTTATGTTTCAACGAAATCCGCAGATTACAAAAATTACAAGGGATCAGGTTATGATCGCGGACATTTAGTGCCAGCTGGTGATCGCAGATTTTCTTTACAAGCCTATAACGAAACGTTTTATACAAGTAATATAAGTCCGCAAAACAGGGAGTTTAATGCGGGTATTTGGAACGACCTAGAGCAACAAACAAGACGCTGGGCAAAGAAATATGGAAGGTTATATGTATTTACAGGTGGAGTACTTGAAAGTGGGTTAAAAGAGATAGGGCAAGAAGATGTAGATGTGCCTAATGTTTTTTATAAGATTATTGCACGTAAAAAGGGGGATAAGATATATACCTTGTCTTTTTTGATACCTAATAGACCTCAATTTACATCTCTGCAGAATTTTGTGGTATCTATTGACGAAATCGAAAAAAAGACAGGAATCGATTTTTTTGTTGAATTACCAATAAACCAACAAGAGGCTTTTGAAGGTAGTAAAAACACAACTGGTTGGAAATTCTAGAAACTCTCTTTTAATCTATTAGTATCCAAACGTAAGAAAATAAACAGCAAAATAGTAAAGAATAGCAATCCGGATCCACCATAACTAAAGAAGGGTAATGGAATACCGATAGTTGGTAATATGCCGATAACCATGCCTATATTAATAAAGTAATGGATAAGAAGTACAGATATTACACCGTACCCGTACATACGGGAAAAAGCATTTTTTTGCCTTTCCGCCAGATAAATCAATCTAAGAAACAGTATTGTAAATAATAGAATTACTGTGCCAGTACCTATAAATCCCCATTCTTCACCTACGGTACTAAAAATGTAATCGGTATCTTGCTCCGGCACAAAATCTCCTTTTGTTCTTGTTCCTTCTAAAAAACCTTTACCAAAAAATCCGCCAGATTCAATAGCTTTTTCGGATTGGTAGGTATTATAACCAATTGTTTTTCTAATCTGTTCTAGTTTTTTTGGGTCTTTTTCAAGGCGTAGCCATAAACTAAAACGATCTCTATGGCGTTGTTCAAAAACGTTGTTAAAAACGAAATTTACAGAAAGTGAAAAGAGAATTATAGCAACACTAATAAGTGATAAAGGAATAATCGGAATTTTAAAGGACTTCTTTTTTAAACCAAATAATAGTATGGTCAATAAAGCTAAACCTATGATAAGCCATATGGTACCGAACATTAAGGTAATAACAAATATTAGGATAAGGCCTAAAATAATTGCCAAATAAAATAGCGGAAGTCCTTCTCTAAAAATCACAAAAATTAAAGCAAAGAATACAAGAGCGCTACCAGGGTCTGGTTGTGGAATAATAAGTATTGCGGGTATTAGTATAATTAATAAGGCGTATAGTTGGTCCTTTCTGCGTTTTATATCGGTTTGTATATCGCTCAGGTATTTGGCAAGCGCTAATGCGGTAGCTACTTTTGCCAACTCAGAAGGTTGTAGGTTGAAAAAACCAAGGTCGTACCAAGATGTCGCTCCAGCTATTGTTTTACCAAATACAAATAGCCCCAAAAGGGACATCATAGAAATTAAATAAAAGATACTGGAAAATCGTTCGTAAAAATTAACCTCTAGAGCGAGTATAATTATAATGGAAACTAAACTTACTCCTATGAAAAATAATTGCTTTCCATATCGTGTGCCAATATCGAAAATAGAACTTTGCTCGTCTATGAATGTACTGGAATAAATATTGATCCAACCAATTAATACAAGTGCTAAATAGATGAAAACACTTAACCAGTCTATACGTTTTAGAATACTTCTACCAGACACGCTCGTTTATTTTAAACTCCTCCCCACTATAGGGTTTCGCATATTCGGCTTCCAACGTTTTTTCTAGCATTCTTTTTTCAAGATCTTTTCTGGTAATCTCTCCTTTTAGATATTTTTCAATCATTAAAGAGGCAATGTGCCCAGCGTATCTAGAACCAAAATATCCATTCTCAATATATACGGCAATTGCAATTTTTGGATTTTCAACTGGTGCAAAGGCAACAAAAACAGAGTGATCTGTTAACTGAGTACGTACCCCGTCTATTTTGGTAAAATTTTCGGCAGTTCCCGTTTTACCTGCAATTTCAATTCCAGGAACTTGTAATCTAGCGGCAGTACCTTTTGTATAAACATCTGCCATACCTCTTACTACGGGTTCAAAATATTTTGGGTCAACAGTAGTGTGCTTTGCTTCCGTAAATTTTGGTTCGGTAATATCTTTACCTTCTATTTTCTTTAAAATATGTGGTGTAAAATAGTAGCCTCTATTGGCAATAGCAGCCGTCATATTTGCTAGTTGCACTGGGGTCGCTAAAATTTCACCTTGGCCTATAGAATTTGAGATAATATAAGATGAACTCCATCTGTTATCACCATACCACTTGTCATAATATTCTTTATCAGGTATTCTGCCTTTTTGACCAAAAGGTAAATCGTAGCCCAGGTAATCACCAAGTCCAAAACTACGCATGTGTTTTTCCCAAACATCCATGGCGTCATCCGTTGTATCGAATTTTTCAAAAATCTTTCTGAATGTTCCAGCGAAATAAGCATTACATGATAGGTAAATTCCTTGGTTCATATTGCGTGATCCGCCGCCACAGTGGCAGCCTCTTTTTTTCTTACCTACGTAAAAACCATGGTAACATTGAATGGTGCTCGATTCATCGATTACGCCTTCTTGTAATGCAATCAGGGCATTTAACGTTTTAAATGGTGATCCAGGTGGTTGCTGCGCATGTATTGAGCGGTCCCATGTAGGGTTTGCAATAGTATCGTTATAAAGCTGGGTGTAATTTTTAGAACGTTCTCTGCCAACTAATAAAGCGGGGTCGTAAGTAGGTCCTGAAATCATAGATAGAATTTCGCCTGTAGCGGGTTCTATAGCAACAATACCACCTCTTTTTCCATTCATTAAAAGTTCACCGTACTCTTGAAGTTTTTTGTCAATAGTAATACTTATTTGTTTTCCTTGTTCAGGTAACGTATCTAAAGTGCCGTTTTTATATGGGCCAATATCTCTATTAAATCTGTCTTTTTGAATGTATTGTACACCTTTTCTGCCTCTTAAAAGATCTTCATAATATCTTTCTACGCCGGTTCTACCTTTAAGTTCTCCTTGTACATAGTATTTGTTTACGGCAAGATCACCTTCATTTACTTCGCTAATATAACCAAGAACATTTGCAGCACTTGGCGTGTCGTAATATCGCAATGATCTTTTTTGTATGTAAAAACCTTTGTATTTCCGCATTTTCTCCTGCAGCTTGGCATAATCTTGCTTAGATAATTGAGGTACCAAAACGGAAGGCAATCTAGGGGAGTAAACTCTAGCTTTTTTTAATTTTTCTATAAACTTATCTTTTTCCAAACCTAGTAAGCTACAGAATTCTAAAGTGTCCAATGGTTTCACTTCTCTTGGTATAACCATGACATCGTAAGCTGGGTCATTACCTACTAACAGACTTCCGTTACGGTCATAAATATATCCGCGTTCCGGATAATCGTAAATTGCTTTAATTGCTGGGTCTTCTAATATCTGAGCTGTTGAAAAGCTAAATATTTGCAAATAGGATAGCCTTCCCAAAAAAGTAATTGCGATAACAATGATAATGGACGATAAAAGAATTTTTCTCATTCTTTTTTACTACTGAATAATGTGCTAAACAATATACATAAAATCAAAGTGGTGATACCCACGCTAACGGTTTTTTGTAGAATTAACAAACTATTCGAGAAGTTGAAAATTTCTAAAGTAAAGTATACCAAATGATGTATTATAATCAATAACGCTAAAAACGTAAATTGTTGTGCCTTAGTGCTATTGTTTAACTTAAAACTTTGAAATTCGTAATTTACTCCGAAAACAAAACGCATAATAGTTGGGCGTAAGTAAGCTATTGTAAGGGTTGCAGCAGCATTGATTGCGAGAGTATCTGAAAAAATATCAACAAAAAGCCCTAAGAAAAAGCAAAGTATTATGAAAGTTGTTCTATTTTGTTTTATTGGATACCAGTATAAAAACAGTATATAAACCATAGGATTTATATAACCAAAGAAATTTAAATTATTAAATACTAGTACCTGTACCAATACCAGCAAAATAAATCGGAGTACGTTAAAAAAGAAAGCGCTATTAATCATTGGCTTCTGTTTCTGCTTCTAATTGTAAAATTTCTTTTCTGTTTAAATTCTTAATGATATAAATATTACCAATATTGGTCATATCATTAAATAATTCTACATCAATAAAATAAAAACTTTTAGAATTGTCTAGGTCAAACTTTTTTATGGTGCCTATTGGAATGTTTTCAGGAAATATGCTGCTCATTGCACCGGTAACAATTGTATCTCCAATAGTTAAGGCTACTAAACGTGGTATGTCTATTAATTGAACTACGTTATAGTCTTGTGTATTGCTCCAAACTAATGATCCAAAATGATTAGAATTTTTAATTTTAGCATTTATGTTCGATTTATCACTTAAAATGCTTTGTACGGTAGAAAAATTATTAGATGTATTTTCAACAATACCTAAGATTCCTTTGTCGGTTATAACGCCCATATCTTGAGCAATACCGTCGTTCTCGCCTTTATTTACAGTAACGTAGTTACGTTGGTCTGCATAACTGTTGTTAATTACTCTACCGCTTACCACTTCATAGTCAACAGCGGTAGTATCTAAAGTTGATCCAAAAAAATGAGTGCTGTTAAAAAGCTTTTTTCGAAGCTTTTTGTTTTCTTCAACAAGGCTATTATTTTCTTCTCTTAGATTAAAATAATTGGTAATATTATCTGAAAATGAAAAAATGTTTCCGGTGATGAAATTAGAGGAGTTTAAAAATTTTGACTGATGATAAGAATGTGATTGAAAAGTAAAAATTACGGATATTAATAACAGAAATAGATATAATAGAAAGGTTTTATACTTAATTAGAAAACTTATAATCTGCTGCATTCACCCTTAAATTTTTACTTGATGATTGAGATTCAAACCTGATTGCCGCGAGGCAATTTTCTTCGAGGTTTGCCTCGAAATTCTATCATTAATCATTACTATACGAATCTTGAGTTTTCCTCAAAGTTTTTACAAATAAGTAAGAAGTTGTGCATATAACGAACTTCTTACTTAATTAATATGCTCTTATAGCGTTCTAAATTCTTTAGCGCAATACCAGTACCTCTAACAACAGCACGTAATGGGTCTTCAGCAATATACACGGGTAAATCTGTTTTTTGAGATAGCCTTCTGTCTAGTCCACGTAACATAGAGCCACCGCCAGCAAGGTAAATACCAGTGTTGTATATGTCGGCAGCTAATTCTGGGGGAGTTTGCGATAATGTTTCCATTACGGCATCTTCAACACGTAAAATTGATTTATCTAATGCTTTTGCTATTTCTCTATATGAAATTTGAACTTGTTTAGGTTTACCTGTTAATAAATCTCGTCCCTGTACAGATTTCTCATCTGGTGGAGATTGTAAATCTTCAGTAGCGGAACCTATTTCAATTTTTATTGCTTCTGCCGTAGTTTCACCAACATATAGGTTATGCTGCGTTCGCATGTAATAAATAATGTCATTGGTAAAAACATCACCTGCAATTTTAACCGATTTATCACAAACAATACCTCCTAAAGCGATAACTGCAATTTCAGTGGTACCTCCACCTATATCAACGATCATATTTCCTTTAGGTTGCATAATATCTAAACCAATTCCAATCGCTGCGGCCATAGGTTCGTGAATAAGATATACTTCTTTTCCGTTTACACGCTCCGCAGATTCCTTAACTGCACGCATTTCAACTTCGGTAATCCCAGATGGGATACAAATAACTAATCTTAATGCCGGTGGAAACCATTTTTTCTTTAATGCCGGAATATTCTTAATGAACATCATCAGCATTTTTTCAGACGCATCAAAATCAGCAATTACACCATCTTTTAATGGTCTAATTGTTTTTATATTTTCATGGGTTTTACCCTGCATCATGTTGGCTTCCTTGCCAACAGCAATTATTTTTCCACTAATTCTATCTCTGGCAACTATAGACGGACTATCTACTACTACCTTATCATTATGTATAATAAGGGTGTTGGCTGTACCTAAATCTATAGCTATTTCCTCGGTCAAGAAATCAAAAAATCCCATATATGATATTTATATTTTAGATAAAAGGGTGTATTTTATCGACAAAAGTAATGAAATTAATGCTTGAAATGACGTGTACCTGTCATGACCATTGAAATTTTATGCTCATTACAATAATCAACGCTTAATTGATCTTTTATAGATCCGCCTGGTTGAATTACACTTGTTATACCTGCCTTGCCTGCAATTTCAACGCAATCAGGAAAAGGGAAAAAAGCATCACTAGCCATAACCGCCCCTTTTAAGTCAAAATTAAAGGTTTGTGCTTTGTGTATAGCTTGGTTTAAAGCATCTACTCTGCTAGTTTGTCCGGTACCGCTAGCACAAAGTTGTTTATTTTTTGCAATTACAATGGTGTTCGATTTTGTATGCTTACAAAGTTTAGATGCAAAGATTAAATCTTCCAGCTCTTGTGCTGTTGGCTTTGTATCTGTAGCATTTGTAAGATCGGCTATTGTATCGGTTTTGTGGTCTTTTTCTTGAAGAAGCATACCGTTTAAGCAAGTTCTTACTTGCATTTCTGGCATTTCAACCTCATTCTGGATAAGGATAATTCTATTTTTCTTTCCTTTTAAAATTTCAAGAGCCTCGGTATTATAACTTGGCGCTATTACTACCTCGCAAAATAATGTGTGAATTTCTTCTGCTGTAGCTTTATCAATCTCTTTATTGCTAATAAGTACACCGCCAAAAGCAGAAACTGGGTCACCAGCTAAAGCGTCTACATAAGCTTGGTGTAACGTTTCTCTCTGTGCTAATCCACACGCATTGTTGTGTTTTAAAATTGCGAAAGTGGGAGCATCATTTTTAAATTCCAACATTAAATTAACTGCCGCATCAACATCTAATAGGTTATTGTATGATAATTCTTTACCATGTAATTTTGAGAACATAGCGTCAAAATCTCCGAAGAAGAATCCTTTTTGGTGTGGGTTTTCACCATAACGTAAAACCTTACCTTGAGTCTCACTTACTTTAAGAGCAGCAATATCATGGTTTTTGTTGAAATAGTTGAAAATTGCAGTGTCGTAATGGGAAGAAACATTAAAAGATTTTGCAGCAAAACGCTTTCTGTCTTCTAAGCTAATGTTTCCGTTATCTGCAGAAACAACTTCAAGAAAATCTGCATAATCTTCCATAGAAGAAACACAGGTAACATCTTTAAAGTTTTTGGCAGCTGCGCGAATCAATGAAATTCCGCCTATGTCAATTTTTTCTATAATATCTTGCTCAGAAGCGCCACTAGCAACCGTTTTTTCGAACGGATATAAATCAACAATAACAATATCAATTTGCGGAATTTCGAATTCTGCTAGTTGGGCAACATCACTTTCGTTGTCCTGTCTATTCAAAATACCACCAAATACTTTTGGGTGTAAGGTTTTAACTCTACCGCCAAGAATAGAAGGGTAACTAGTTACATCTTCTACAGGAACAACATTAATACCTAAATCGGTAATAAATTTCTCAGTTCCACCTGTGGAATATATAGTAATTCCTAATTCTTGAAATTTCTTTACGATAGGTTCTAGCCCATCTTTATGAAATACTGAAATTAAGGCTGAAGATGCTTTTTTAACACTGCTCATTGTAAGATGCTTATAAGGTTTTAATAAGCAAGCAAAAGTAATTTTTTTGCAGCTAAGAATCACCTTGGGTTATCAACAAAAAGCCTAAAGTTTTAAAGAATTTTAGCTACTTCTGCGTTTACGAATTCTAAAAAGGTCTCATCGGCCTTTGTAAAAGGATCAGGAGTGTTAGAATCTATGTCTATTTGTCCAATGTTTTCACCATTCACAAATAATGGAACTACAATTTCTGCTTTAACAGTAATACTGCATGCAATATAGTTGTCTTGTGCCTGTACATCGGGAACAACAAAGTTTTGGTTGCTTTCAGCTACCTGTCCACATATTCCTTTTCCGTAGGGAATAATGGTGTGGTCTGTTGGAGCCCCTGCGTATGCGCCTAATTTTAGTTCGCGTTTATCACCATTTTTAAAATAAAAGCCAACCCAGTCGTAATGTGGTATTTCGGCTTTTAGGAGCTCGCAGATATCCTGCATTCTAGCATCTGGAGTTTTATTAGAGTCAATTATAGAGCTTACCTGAGGGCGTAAAGCGTTAAACATGGTAATAAATTTATATTTTGGGCAAAAATCATACTTAAAACCCATAAATACAATAGAGGTAACTTAAATATTCGTTAAGAGATGAGGTAATAAAAAGGTTGAGTTGTAATATTTTGTAAATTTGCAAAGATGAAAAATTTGCTTCATAAACTGTTTTCTGTTTCAATGGCTTTGCTGTTGTTGCTGTCTACGATATCTTGGACAGTAGAGAAACATTTATGTATGGGGCGAGTTATGGATATTGCCTTGTTCAATACAGCAGCTGATTGTGGCATGGAAGCTGGCTTGGCTTTATTGGGAGATTCATCTATAGATAAAAAGCACTGTTGCGATAATGAGGTTTTTACGATACAGGGTCAGGATGATTTGACGCACGACTTCTCGAAATTCGATTTTTCCCAACAAGTATTCTTAGTTTCTTTCACAAGTGCTTACTTAGGCTTGTTTCAAGATTCAGTTGAAAAGAATATTGTCTATGATTCATATCCACCGCCAATACTGGCAAAAGATTTGAATATTCTTCACCAAGTTTTTTTGATTTGATCTAAAACCTGTACAACAGCGCATTATAGCGTTTATACATTTTTTAATCAAATTTAATTATTCAATGAAAAATATATTTTGGCTTTTAGCCATTATCCTATTAGGGATACACACTATTGAGGCCCAAGGTCCTCCAATAACTGCAGATAAACCTATAATGTTAGGTGGTGGCAGTTTTACAGTAAAAACCTTGACCGAAATTAGACATACAGAAAGAGGTGATTTTACTTATATACCCTTTATGTTACACTATTTGCCTACCTCAAATTCTTTAGTAGCCGTACACGTACCATATCTTAATTATGATATAGATAATGGTCCTAGAGGCAGTGGTTTAGCGGATGTTAAAATTATGGGAAAGTATCAGTTTTATAGAAAAGACGGTACTGGAAAAACGTTTAGAATGGTTGCAAAAACGTTGCAAACCTTACCTACAGGAAAAGAGTTAGACCTTATGGACTTAAGTACCGGTAAATATGCAGGTTACTATGGTATTGTTGCCGGCTATGAATCTTTAAAATATGGAATTTCAAATGAGTTAGGGTATAATTGGGTTCCAGACGGGAGTCTAGATGCATTGACTCATAAAATAGGTTTTGGTCTACCATTATTAAAACCACAGTACCCTAATAAACAAGTAAATCTATATTTTGAGTATACCAACTCCTGGTTGGTTGAGCGAGATTGGTATCAACTATTATATGCACAAGGTGTGCAGTATGCGCGCAAAAATGTCACATTTGACTTAGCTGTTCAAGTACCTTTAGTAAATGACATTGAGGAGGGGCGTAAATTAAAATACAGCCTGTTCTTAGGCTCTAGATATTCTTTTTAATAAAAACATTTAAAATTTATAATGATGAAAAAATCAATAATAGTATCAGTAATAGTAATGCTAATGATGGTTACTACCGCAGTAGCACAAGAAGGTAGAGATAAGTTTATGGTCCAAGTAGACGGACTAGGTTGTCCTTTTTGCGCATATGGGCTAGAGAAAAAGTTTAAGGAATTTAAAGGAATAAAAAATGTTAAGATAGATATTGAAACAGGAGACTTTAGTTTTTCTTATCCAGCAGAAAAAGCTTTGACCCTAACAGATGTTGAAAAGCAAGTTGAAAAAGCAGGTTATACGCCAATAACTGCTAAAGTGGAACGAGCTAATGGCAAAATTGAAGAAGCTGCAACTGCTGAAATGTCTAAGAAAACACAAGGTACAGTGAGTAAAAATGTAATGGTGGCAGGTAATTGTGCTATGTGTGAAGCTAGGATTACTAAAGCTGCTGGGGCCGTTAAAGGAGTTTCTGATGTGTCTTGGGATAAGGATACTAAAATTATGAAAGTTTCTTTTGATGCCGGTTTAACTTCAATCCAAGAGATTGAAAAAGAGGTGGCAGTAGCTGGTCATGACACAAAGAAGCATCAGGCGCATACCGATGATTACAGAAAGTTGCCAGCATGCTGTAAGTACGAACGTTTAAAATACTAATTATGAAGCATTTTATATACGTCACAGCCTTTTTACTAGTTGTATCGGCTTGTAAAGAAAAAGAGGAACTTCCAAAAGAATGGGTGTTGTCTAAAACCATTCAATTAGATGGGGTAAATCCTATAGGTTTAACTCAAGTTAATGGGATTATTTGGATTTCAGATGGTGATCATAATAGATTAGTAAAGATTGACGACGAAGGGAAGATTACAGAAACTATAGATTCGTTAGACAGGCCAATGCATATTGATGCTTTAAAAGAAACAATTTTTATTCCTGAGTATGGAAAAGATGCTGTAGAAACTGTTGACGGAAAAGGAAGATTTGTAATGCAAATTGCAGATTCTTTAGATGCCCCTGCAGGTATATCTGTTTATGAGAATGAAAGAGCTATTGCGGATTTCTACAACAATAGAATTCTATATTTTAATGGTGTAGACTGGCTGTCTTTTGGAAAAGAGGGTAAAGCAGAAGGAGAGTTTTACTATCCAACAGATGTCCAAATAACAAAAGATAAGATTTGGGTGGCAGATGCTTATAATAATAGAATTCAAGTGTTTGATAAAAAAGGAGGATTTCTACAAATGATGGGGCAAGACCAAAAGATGAATGCTGCAACAGGCATTTTTGTTTCTGAGATAGAAGTATTTATAACTGATTTTGAAAATAATCGTGTTTTGGTTTTTGATAAGTTGGGTAAGCTTCTTCAGGTTTTAAAGGAGCAAATAGATAAACCTACTGATATGATGATTAAAGATGATTTGCTTTACGTTATAAATTATAGAAATGGGAAACTTAATCTTTTTGAAAAGAAGCCAATAAAAGAGCAACAGTAGTATTCTAAAAAAGGATTAACAAATAGATCTTTTAATGAAAATAAGTAAAGTGTATTAATTAAAAAATGGGTATGAAGCATACATATACTATAGCTGGTATGACCTGCAATGGTTGTAGAAGTCATGTGGAGCATACTTTGGCTAATATAGAAGGGATTACTAGTGTAGAAGTAAATTTGGAAAAGGCAGAAGCAGTTTTGGAGATGGAGAAGAACGTGCCATTGAAGAAGTTACAGGCTGCTATGAAAGCGGATGGTGGTCATTATTCTATTCATGAATTAGGCGTTGATGTTCAAGAAGTGCCTAAACCTAAGAAGTTAGAGAACGGCAATGGGACATTCTATTGTCCAATGCATTGCGAGGGAGAGAAAACATATTCAGCACCTGGTGATTGCCCTGTTTGTGGTATGGATCTCGTTGAAGAAGCAAATGCTGTAAATACAAAAGTTGAGCAATATACCTGCCCTATGCATCCTGAGGTAATTAGTGATGAACCTGGTGATTGTCCTGTATGTGGTATGGACTTGGTACCTAAGCAGGCTGACGTTTCAGCAGAGGAAAAAAGTTATCAAAAACTCTTGAGTAAGTTTAAAATAGCAGTTGGTTTTACATTGCCCATTTTTATAATTGCAATGTCAGAGATGATACCAAATAATCCTCTACAAAACATTTTAAGCTTAAAACATTGGAACTGGGTGCAATTTGCGCTTTCTATTCCTGTAGTATTTTATGCCACATGGATGTTTTTTGAACGTGCCTATCGTTCGGTGAAAACATGGAATTTAAACATGTTTACTTTGATAGGTATCGGTGCAGGGGTGGCTTGGTTGTTTAGCTTGTTCGCTATTTTGGTGCCAGACTTTTTTCCGGCACAATTTAAAACAAGTCAAGGCACGGTGCATGTGTATTTTGAGTCGGCAACGGTCATTTTAACCTTGGTGCTTTTTGGTCAATTGTTAGAAGCAAGAGCACATAGTAAAACGAATTCCGCTGTTAAGGAACTTTTAAAATTAGCTCCTAATAAAGCGGTAAGAGTTGTAGATGGAGTAGATGAAATTATAACTATCGATGAAATTTCAAAGGGAGATTTGCTTCGTGTAAAACCAGGGGATCGAATACCGGTTGACGGGGTCATAAAAGAAGGAGAAAGCGCTGTTGATGAATCTATGATTACAGGAGAACCTGTTCCTGTGCAAAAACAAATCGGTGATAATGTAAGTTCGGGTACTATAAATGGTAAACGTTCTTTTGTCATGACTGCCGAAAAAGTGGGTGCAGATACTTTATTATCGCAAATTATCGATATGGTGAACAAAGCTAGTCGTAGTCAGGCGCCGATTCAGAAATTAGCGGATAAAATATCAAGTTACTTTGTTCCTACAGTCGTATTTATTTCAATTATAACCTTTGTTGTTTGGGTCGTTTTTGGACCAGAACCGGCCTATGTGTATGCTTTGGTAAATTCCATTGCGGTATTGATAATTGCTTGTCCGTGTGCCTTAGGTTTGGCTACGCCAATGTCAGTTATGGTGGGTGTGGGTAAAGGTGCACAATCTGGGGTGTTGATAAAGAATGCCGAAGCATTAGAACGAATGGATAAAATTGATACACTAATTGTTGATAAAACCGGGACCATAACAGAAGGCAAGCCGTCTGTTGAAAAGGTAGGAAGTATTGGTGATGTCGATGAAGACTTGGTATTGAAATACATTGTTTCTTTAAATCAGCACAGTGAGCATCCTTTAGCAGATGCCACCGTGGATTATGGAAAATCAAAAAATGTATCTATTTTAAAGGTCGATGAGTTTAGTTCCGTAACCGGAATGGGTGTTTCTGGTAAAATTGATGGTGCATTCGTTGTTTTAGGAAATAGTAAGATGATGGAGGAAACTAAGGTTACTATCCCGGAAAATTTACTGATAGTTGTTTCAGCAAACCAAAAGCAAGGCAAAACGGTATCTTATTTAGCTGTCGATGGTAAAGCAATAGGCTTTGTGGCTATTGGTGATAAAATTAAAGAAACCAGTAAAAAGGCATTAAAAGAACTTCAGAAATCTGGTATATCTGTAATCATGTTAACGGGTGATAATCACGATACGGCAAAAGCGGTCGCGGATCATTTAAGTTTAGCTGATTTTAAAGCTGGTATGCTTCCCCAGGATAAACTGGCTGAAGTAGAGCGTTTACAGGCAGAAGGTAAAAAAGTAGCCGTTGCCGGTGACGGTATAAACGATGCCCCTGCTTTGGCAAAAAGTGATGTAGGTATTGCTATGGGTACAGGTACCGCTGTTGCGATTGAAAGTGCTTCTATTACTTTAGTGAAAGGTGATTTACATGGAATTGTAAAAGCGCATAATTTAAGTAAAGTGGTTATGAAAAACATAAAACAGAATTTGTTTTTTGCACTTGTTTATAATACCGTGGGCATCCCAATTGCGGCAGGATTGTTATATCCGTTTTTTGGATTGTTGCTATCCCCTATGATCGCTGCTTTGGCTATGAGTTTTAGTTCTGTTTCAGTAATAGCAAATGCATTACGATTAAGAACAGTGAAAATAAATTGATCATATTTTATAAAATATATATGAAAAAATATATAATTATAGTACTAATTGCTTTGGTGTCAGGGCATGTATCTTCTCAAGAAAAAGTAGAGGGGGTAGTTTTGGATTCTGAAGGCGCAAATGCTTTAAGTCTATCTGGAGCAAACGTCTATTGGCAAGATTCCCAGACGGGAGTAGTAACAGATTTCGATGGTAAATTTTCAATACCATTTAAAAAAGAATTCAATAGATTAATAATTAGTTATGTAGGTTTTGAGTCGGATACACTGACGGTAAATGAACCGAAGACCTTAAGAATTAGTCTAAAACCCTCTAATGAGTTAGATGAGGTCGTGGTGCAGCAAGAGCGTGATAATATTCAAAAAACGTATTTCAGTCCGCAGAATGTCATTACGGTGAATAGCGCAGAATTATTGAAGGCGGCCTGCTGTAATTTGGCGGAGAGTTTTGAAACTAATCCGTCTATCGATGTAAACCTTTCTGATGGACTAACAGGTACCAAACAAATTCAAATGTTGGGCTTAACGAGTCCGTATTTATTAATCACCCAAGAGAATATTCCTATGGTACGTGGTGCATCACAAGCATACGGATTAACCTTTACACCAGGAACATGGATAGAGAGTATTCAGATTACCAAAGGAGCTGGTAGTGTGGTTAATGGCTACGAAAGTATATCTGGTCAAATAAATACAGAGCTTGTAAAACCATTAACTGATAATGAAGTTTTTGTGAACGGATATGCTAACCAAAATGGGCGATATGAGTTGAATAGCCATTTCAATAGAAAGCTAACCGAAAAGTTGAGTACAGGATTGTACCTTCATGGAAATACTAGAACTCAAAAAGAAGATAATAATGAAGACGGATTTCTAGATGCGCCTTTAGGGGAACAAATAAATGTGATGAATCGTTGGCAATATCAAGATGCAGAAAAAGGATGGGTTAGTTTCTTTAATGTTCGTTTTTTAAATGATGAAAAACAAGTTGGTCAAGTAGACTTTAATCCCGATACAGATAGGGTAGACGGAACCAATGGGTCACTGAGCGGAGCCGAAGTGTGGGGAAGCGAAATTAATACCCGTCGTTTTGATACCTCTTTGAAATTAGGTTATGTTTTTCCAGAATTACCCTTTCAAAGTTTAGGTTTTCAAACTTCTTATAGTCTACATAAGCAAGATTCCTATTTCGGATTTAGAACGTATGACATCAATCATGAAAGTATTTATAGCAATCTATTGTTTAATTCTATTATTGGCGATACCAGAAACAAGTTTAAGACAGGAATAACATTCGCTTATGATGGTTATAATGAAATGGTAACAGCAATAGATTATTCTAGAGATGACACGTCTGTTGGGGCATTTTTTGAGTATAGCTATGAGAACTTGGAAAAAGTGAGTCTTACTGCTGGTTTGCGTGTAGATAACCATAATAGATTAGGGACTTTTGTAACTCCCAGATTTCATATTAGGTATACCCCTTGGGAAAAAGGAAGTTTAAGAGGGTCGTTTGGTAGAGGTAAAAGAGCTGCTAATATTTTTGCAGAAAATCAGCAGTTATTTGCATCGGCTAGAACAATTAATATTGACGTCGCCGGTGGTAGCGTCTATGGTTTGGAGCCAGAAGATGCATGGAATTATGGCGTTAGTTTTCTACAGGGATTTAATTTTTTAAATAGAAAGGGTGATATTTCGCTGGATTATTACATCACGGATTTTGAAGATCAGGTTGTGGTAGATTGGGAAAATTCGCAAGAAGTTTCTTTTTATAATTTGGAGGGTAAGAGTAGTGCTAAGAGTTTTCAGGTAGAGGTGAATTATGAGCTTTTAACACGTTTAAATTTTAGAACTTCCTACAAATTTTATGACGTTTCAACCGACTATAAGAGTGGAAATTTACAAAAACCATTACTCGCACAACATAGATTTTTTGCTAACTTAGGGTATGAGACAAAAACCAAGGATAACGGCGCCCAATGGAAGTTTGATTATACCTTGCATACGTTAGGAGAAATGAGATTACCGGATACAAGTTCAAATGAAGCAGCCTATCAGTTAGGGGAATATTCATCACCCTACAGTTTAATGAATGCCCAGATTACTAAAGTTTTTTCAGATAAGTTTGAAGTTTATGTAGGTGGGGAAAACTTAACTAATGAGCAACAAAATAATCCGGTTTTAGGTGCAAATGAACCTTTTGGCCCTAATTTTGATACTTCCATTGTATATGCGCCAATAATGGGAAGAATGTTTTATGGCGGATTCAGATTTAAAATTTAATACTTAACAAATACTATAGTACCTATGAAAACAACAATTTTATCAATGGCAATGATGCTGATTGCGGTAGTGGCCTACGCGCAAGACAAAAACAAAAAAATGACTTTTGACGTTAATGGTAAATGTGCCATGTGTAAGGAACGTATTGAAGAAGCTGCTTTGAATGTAAAAGGAGTGAAATATGCAAATTGGGATATACCAACACATCAATTAGCTGTTATTATGGATGAGCGTAAAACCGATGCTATGAAGATTAAAACGGCTATTGTTAATGTAGGACATGATACCAAAGAATTAAAAGCAACAGACGAAGCTTATAATAATGTACACCCTTGCTGTAAGTATAGAGAAGATAATTCTGATGATGGAAATCATCATGAAAATAAGTAGTTATAATTACTTTTGTTTTAGTCAAATACTAGGTTGAAGTTTAGGTGAAGAATTTTAGTTAATTTTTTCCCAATAAGATGATCACGAATCAAAATCTGAAATACATTAGTATAGATTTATTTTAAATTTTATATCAATGGCACAAGCAAAATCAGCAGGGAAACCAGCTGCAAAACCTTCTCCGGCAAAAGCTGGAAAAAAGGCTGCTCCAAAAGCTGCTCCTAAGAAGAAGTAGTCAGGTTATAGCCTTTAGAAGGCAATACCGCTTGGACGATAAAACCACCTTCTGTAAATAAAGAAGGTGGTTTTTTTGTTTTCATAATTATCAAATTGATGAATATTTTTTTTCGGGATTCTATTTCTGGACTTAGTTTGGAACTGTACACAATATATTTTGATTAAAAAGTGTACCATTCTGGGAAGCACCAACAAGTTGAAGGTTTAGTTCTTTTTGTCCATCATCTGGCACCTTGAAAGTTATAATACCATTTTGGTCTGGTGTTAAATGTGGAAACCACCCGATTACTCCCCATTTTTGGTAGCTACTATTATCAAAAGATGTGTAGAGAGGTCTCACAAAATTTGTTGAGCCATCATACCCTTTGGCAATAGTAAATTCTTTACTATTTTTATCGCTCTCGGCTAATGGTTGATTATTGTATTTTTCATTGGTAAAGACTACGAAATGACCGGGGTCTCCTTTTTTTCTTTTGGATAATAGATTTCATCGATAAACTCCATTCTAGTTTCTGTATAATCCATGACATAATTGGTATATATACCGTTAAAAATCATGCTTGGGTATGCATAAATAGGTTTACCAGTTAAACTATAGCTTATTTTGTGTAATTGTACTGACCCCTCTCTTTTGATGTCAGCTAAAGAAGAAGTAGTTGTTGGAAAATATCGACTCTTTAAGCCAAATTGTTTCATGTAGTTACCAAGGGTATTAAAATTGTACATGGTGCTATCAACTTTGCGACCATTGAACTCACCAAAGAATTTGGCATATTTAAGTTTGTTATCCACTACTACTACCTCGTCTAATGAAATCTCTTTTGATGTGACAGGAAGAGGATTTTCGATAGAGTCAAACAAAACAGTGCTTATTTGGTCTTTTAAATTGCTATAGTTGAATTTGTATTTTCCTTGAAAGGGTGTAACTGTAAAGAAAAAATTAGCATAAATAGCTTTTCCGTTTCTGTCTAGTATGGTTAACGAAATTGAGCTATTGTTTTTTAACGGTACATTATTGAATTGAAATTTTTTATCTTTTCCTAAGGGCGTCGTTTCAAAGAGTTCGTTATCTCGTGAATAAAGCATTACTGTTAAAGAATCATTTTTCGTTTTAAAAAGATTTACATAGCCGTTAATGGAAGATAAATTTTGGTGTTTACCTGAATTTTTGTTTTGGTAAGTATAAACAATTGTTCGATCAGTAAGTAAACTTAAATCGGCAATATAGAGTTGGTCATTAAGTGGCTTTGAATTTTGTTCGGACTTTACATTGTGCAGCGAAAGAATACCGATATTTGTGTCTTTGGTGTTGATGGAAAAGTGATCGGCTTGTGAAGCGGTTTTCTAAGGAAGAACAGATACGCTAATACTCGGCCTAAAGTTGTCTTCCCCTGTTAATGTTGTTTTAATACGAATTGTCAGAGAATCATTCTCTTTTTTAATAGCGGTTATTTCTGGAGGGGTTATTTGTTGTTCTTTTAGAATAAAGATGCTTCTAGACGCCAAAACAGAATCGTTTTTTCCTAAAAGAGAAATAGTGTTGATGCCATTGGACAATTTCATATAAGGGAGTAAAAATTCCTTTTTAAGTTCGGTCAACACCACTGGTATATCTAACAAAGCTGTTTTATTTCCGGCGTCTACAAGTAGGGTAATAGGGTTAGGCCCCATAAGATTATTAGTGACCTCATTCGTTCTAATAGAAATAGCCACCTCTTTTTTTATATGATTGGTGCTTGCCGTGAGTACGTAGCCCAATTCATTTGAACTCATTAAAGGAACAGAAATAGATTTTCGCTGGTGAAAAGCAGTAATAATGAAATTAATATTTTTATTAGGTACCAATGAGAATTTACCAAGACCCATTTCATTTATTTTAATGAGCTGTCTCTTTAAATCTTTGTTATTTGATAGTATTATTGAATCTACTTGCAAAGGTTTGTTGAAGATATCTCTTACCTGTATCACGCATGAATTGAATATGCCTTCAACTAAATTACCGCCTTCGGGAAAGAACTCTATTTTAATTTTAGAAGAGTTGGATAGTTTAGGTAGAAGCCCAGAGTCTAAATTTATTATTGAAATTAGGTATACGGATGAATAGTCTTTGTTAAGATTATTCATAGGCTCAGTGTATGCCTGAAGGTAATATTGGACCAGATTTCAAATCATTGCCTAAAATAAACCCTCCCGAGCCCACACCATTAGTGGATAAAGTTACCCTGCTGTCAATTATATTTCCTTGAGAATCTAAAAGTTGAATATTAATGTATTCTGGTTCTGGAGAAAGTTCATATGAGTTTATATTTAAGAGATAACTACTGTATTGAATACTTTCCCCGCTTATAAAGGCGCTTTTATTTAAATGTAGAGGAATTTTTTTTGAATACTGTTGTGCTAAAAGCTGTTGAGAAAGTATCAAAGTAAAAACTAAAATTAAACACCTTAAACGAGTAGCAGCTTCCATATTCAAGAATTTTCTTAAAACGAAGTCATCAATTTTTATACCACAAAAAAACCGCTCTTGAAATTTCAAGAGCGGTTTAAAGTTATATTGACTGCGCAAACCAATTAATTATTGGCTGTGGTGCCTCGCCACTACATCATTCCTGGCATACCGCCACCCATTGGCGGGCCTGCAGGAGTATCTTCTTTAATGTCGGTTAAAGCACATTCGGTAGTAAGGATCATACCTGCAACAGAAGCTGCATTTTCCAGTGCTACTCTAGTTACTTTTTTAGGATCTATAATACCAGCTTTCATCATTTCAACATATTTTTCAGATTTAGCATCGTAACCATAATCACCTTTGCCTTCAAGGATTTTTGCGATTACAACAGAACCTTCACCGCCAGCGTTAGATACGATAGTTCTAAGTGGAGCTTCAATTGCACGAGCTACAATTTGTAAACCTGTAGCTTCATCTTCATTTTCAGTAGATACTTTATTAAGAACAGATTTTGCTCTTACCAATGCAACACCACCACCAGCAACAATACCTTCCTCAACGGCAGCTCTTGTAGCGTGTAATGCATCATCAACACGGTCTTTTTTCTCTTTCATTTCCACTTCAGAAGCTGCACCTACGTAAAGTACCGCAACACCGCCAGCTAACTTAGCTAAACGCTCTTGAAGTTTTTCTTTGTCATAGTCAGATGTAGTTGTCTCGATTTGAGATTTAATCTGATTAACTCTTGTTTTGATATCTTTTGCAACACCACCACCATTTACAATTGTAGTATTGTCTTTATCTATTTGTACTTTTTCACAAGTACCTAACATGTCAAGAGTAGTATTTTCTAAAGAGAAACCTCTTTCTTCAGAAATAACAGTACCACCAGTTAAAATTGCAATATCTTCTAGCATTGCTTTTCTACGGTCACCAAAACCTGGAGCCTTAACAGCGGCAATTTTTAAAGAACCTCTTAATTTATTCACTACTAAAGTAGCCAATGCTTCACCATCAACATCCTCGGCAATAATCAATAAAGGCTTACCAGATTGTGCTACTGGCTCTAAAACCGGAAGTAAATCTTTCATTGAAGAAATCTTCTTGTCGAACAATAAAATGTATGGGTTCTCTAATTGTGCTACCATCTTCTCAGAATCGGTAACAAAATATGGAGAAAGGTAACCTCTGTCGAACTGCATGCCTTCAACAACATCAACATACGTATCTGTTCCTTTAGCCTCTTCAACAGTAATAACCCCTTCTTTACCTACTTTACCGAAAGCTTGAGCAATTAATTCCCCAATAGTTTCGTCGTTATTAGCGGAAATAGAAGCAACTTGCTTAATTTTTTCAGAAGAATCACCCACTTTTTTAGCTTGTTTGGCTAAATCTGCAACGATAGCTTCAACAGCTTTATCGATACCTCTTTTTAAATCCATTGGGTTGGCGCCTGCAGCAACGTTTTTCAAACCTTCTTTAACGATAGCTTGTGCTAAAACAGTAGCTGTTGTAGTACCGTCACCTGCTAAATCATTGGTTTTAGAAGCAACTTCTTTTACCATTTGCGCTCCCATATTTTCTAATGGGTCAGCTAATTCAATTTCTTTTGCAACGGTTACACCATCTTTAGTTACTTGTGGTGCACCAAATGATTTGCTGATAATTACGTTTCTACCCTTTGGGCCTAAAGTAACTTTTACAGCATTTGCTAATGCATCAACACCTCTTTTTAGGCCGTCTCTTGCATCTATGTCAAACTTAATATCTTTTGCCATTTTTAATTTTATTTTGAATTTGACCCTTAACTATTAAAAGCTAGGTCAAGTGAATTATTAATTATTTTTTAATGAAAGTAAAAAGGCTAAAGGCTAGGTGCCAATTGCCAATTGCTATTTTTAGATAATAGCAAGAATATCACTTTCTCTCATCATTAAGTAGTCGGTACCTTCTAACTTCAATTCAGTTCCGGCATATTTTCCATAAAGAACGGTATCACCAACTTTAACGGTAACACTGTCATCTTTTGTTCCAGGACCTACAGCAACGACTTTACCTTTTTGTGGTTTTTCTTTTGCAGTATCAGGAATATAAAGTCCAGACGCAGTTTTTGTCTCAGCTGCCATTGGCTCAATAAGAACTCGGTCTGCCAATGGTTTGATATTAACTTTAGCCATAATTATTAATTTTTAAATTGATTTTTAGTTTCGTGTGTATATATAGGCAGAAATTATGCCATTGCCTATTTCCTGACAAATTGGAAACAAAAAATGCCAGCTTATGACAAGCTGACATTTATAATATTGTAGAGGATTATTTTTTATAAACTATCCGATGGTGTAGCCTCGTTTGTTACTGGAGGCGTAATTTCTTCTGGTAACGTCTCAGGAACTGTTGTTTCGATATCATCGCCTTGTAATAATTTAGAATCTACATCACCAAAATTACCTTTTAGTGCAATATTAGATGCTAAAATTAAAACGATTAAAAATCCAGCTAAAATCCATGTGCTTTTGTCTAAAAAGTCACCTGTTTTTTTAACTCCACCTACGACTTGGTTTCCACCGCCGCCAAAAGAAGAAGAAAGTCCGCCGCCTTTTGGATTTTGTACCATAATCACCAATACTAATAATAAGCAAACGACGATGATAAGTATCAAGAATATTGAAAATGTACTCATTCTATATTATTTATTATCTTTTTGAATTTTTTCTACTGCCTTAATTCGGTTTGCAAAGAAACTACTTTTTTCCGGATATTTCAAACTTAAAATTTTGAATGCCTGAATAGCCTTTTTATACTTTTTTTGTTCCAAATAAACCCTAGCTAAAGTCTCGGTCATTAACTCATTCTTGTCAATTTTAGATGAGCCAGATATATCAATAACAGTATTGTTGAATTCTGATGGAACTATTTTGGGGTTATTGGAAATAAACTTATCTATACGGTCAAACTTCTTCTTTTTTAGTGCCTCTTCTTTTGTAGATGCCTTTCTTTTAGATTTTACAACTGCTTTTTTTTCTTTTACTGTTTCAATTTTTGGTGCTACAACAGGTTTCTTTATCTCTTTTTTTTCGTTAACGGATGAAATTGGCTTTTCTAATGGTTTGTTAGAAGCTAAGCTAAGCCACTCTGAAAACGAATATTTTTCTTTAGCGTTGAAGGAAAGTGGTTTTCCTAGTTCCAAAGATTCTTCATCTGTTGGTGGTGAAGCTTTTTTTGATTGAAATAATTCGGGATCTAATATGTGTTCTGCGTCGTGTTCGTCTTGCGGTAATGGTTTGTCTTCAGATTCTTCTATAAGAGTAACTGGCTTAATTTCCTCTTCTTTGGTATTGTCTATGGCTATAGTTTCTGTATCTGAAATAGGCTCTTCATTTACAATTTCTTCCGTATAAATTGTTGTATCTTTAGTTTCAATTTCCGAAGAATTATCCTGTAAAAAGTCTTTCGATATAATAAAGTCGAAAAGCACATCCCGATCTGTAGTAAAGGCTGCCGTAGTTTTTAATGCCTTATTGTACTTGTAGCTATTTAGATTTTTTAATCCTTTTAAATGTAGGGCTCTTGCTGCCTGAAAATAGGGATACTCGGCAATAATATCTTCTAGATGTTTTGTGTGTATAGGTTCTACCACTTTGGTAGGGTGTTCAAGAAAATATGTAAAGTCCTTAACGTTCATATGTTATTACCAATCTGCCAATGAGGCATTGAAAATATCTTGTGTTAGTCTTTCAAATATTATTTCATGCGCTTCACTTTTAATAGAGGCAAGTTGAGTATCGGCCGGGTAATCATAAAAGAAAGAAAAACTTTGGTCAAAAGCAGCATCTTCTTTTAAACGATTATAAAATCGAACCTTTACACGCATAGACAATCTATTTTGGGCTGCAGTTTGATTTGCTGTTGCGGACATTGGTGAAATTTTATATTCTGTAATTTCGCCTTCATACAATAAATCTGGATTGCCAGAGGTGATGAGGTCTAAGCTAGTCTGGTTCATAATCCTATCTTGTAACGCCAGTGTAAAATCTCTATCCACACCAGGCTCAAAAGTTGAACCAGGACTCTGAGTAGCGTAATTTTGGAAATAGTTTACTTGAAACGTTTGTGCTTCACCAACATTACCTCCAGTGAAATTATAAACGCCGCAACCTGCAAGAAATAGTATAGGTAGAATAACGATTAAAGATTTCTTAATGTATTTCATTAAAATAGTATTCTGTTTTAGTTAAAGGTCGTATTGTTTTATTTTGCGGTAAAGCGTGCGCTCAGAAATTCCTAATTCTGAGGCTGCAGCTTTTCTTTTTCCGCGATTACGCTCTAAAGATTTCTTAATTAACTCAACCTCTTTCTCCTGTAAAGATAGGGTTTCTTCTTCTTGAATTTCTTCGGCAAAATGGTATTTATCGTCGTAAGATTCTTGAATGAAAGTAGGTTCTTCGTTTTTGGGCTCAGGTAAATGTAGCATTTTCAACGAAGACTCCTCTTGAGTTTCGTGTTCAATGTCGGCATCTTCGTCATCTTCATTACCATATATTTTGCGTATTAGGTTTTCATTGTCTTTTTGAACCTTTTGCGAGTCATTATTTTTTAACAACTCCATTGTTAGTTTTTTAAGATCGTTGAGGTCGCCCTTCATATCAAACAGTACTTTGTAAAGTATTTCCCTCTCGTTACTGAAATCGCTATCAGACTTACTATTGTTAACTACCGCAGGTAAATTACTGGTTGTATTATTGGGCAAGTAGCCGTGAAGTGTAGCGGCGGTAATTGCTCTGTTCTCTTCTAATACTGAAACCTGCTCCGCAATATTTCTTAACTGACGGATGTTTCCTGGCCATCGGTATTTTATTAATAAAGAAACTGCGTGGTCATCTAGGCGAATAGTCGGCATTTTATATTTCTGACTAAAATCTGATGCAAATTTTCGGAACAATAAATGAATATCATCCTGTCTGTCCCGTAATGGTGGAATATTAATTTCTACGGTACTTAATCTATAATAAAGGTCTTCTCTAAAACGCTCTTTTTTGATGGCTTCGAACATATTTACGTTCGTTGCCGCTACAATGCGGACATCTGTTTTTTGAACTTGCGACGAACCTACCTTTAAAAATTCACCGTTTTCTAAAACACGTAATAAACGTACTTGTGTAGTTAGGGGTAATTCGCCAACCTCGTCTAAGAATATGGTTCCACCATCAGCAACTTCAAAATAACCACTTCTTGTTTGGGTAGCACCTGTAAAGGCACCTTTTTCATGTCCAAAAAGTTCACTGTCAATAGTTCCTTCTGGAATGGCACCACAGTTTACTGCTATATATTTTGCATGTTTTCTGTGAGATAATGAGTGAATAATTTTCGGAATAGATTCTTTACCAACGCCACTTTCACCAGTAACTAAAACAGATATATCAGTAGCTGCAACCTGCATAGCTTTTTCCAAAGCGCGGTTAAGCTTAGGGTCTTGGCCTATAATTTCAAATCGTTGTTTTATGCTTTGTATACTTTCCATATAAAATGGCTACTATAAAATTAGTTATTATCGGAATATGACACTGCTATGCCCTTTAAAGTTGCAGAAGTACAATCGTTTATTTGTACGTTTACAAAATCTCCAACTTTATAATTCTCTTTTGGGAAAACAACGACAGTACTTTGGGAGTTTCTTCCCATCCATTCGTTTTCAGATTTTTTTGAAGTGCCTTCTATTAATACTTCCTGAATTTTACCTACGTGCTTTTCTGTTCTAAATTGGCAGTGGCTTCGCTGTAAAGCTATAATTTCGGATAAGCGTCTTTTTTTGGTACGTTCCGGGACATCATCTTCCATTTTTCTGCCCGCTAACGTTCCTGGTCTTTCAGAATAGGCGTACATATAACCAAAATCATATTTTACATATTCTAAAGCCTTTAAGGTAGCGGCATGGTCTTCTTCAGTTTCCGTTGGAAAACCGGTAATGATATCTTGAGAAATGGAACAATCAGGATTAATTTTTCTAATATTATCTATAAGCTCAAAATATTCTTCAATGGTGTGTAGTCTGTTCATTTCCTTTAAAATACGGTTACTGCCGCTTTGTACGGGTAAATGAATATGGTTGCAAATATTTTTATGTTTTGCCATGGTCTCAATTACGTCTAACGTCATGTCTTGAGGGTTAGAGGTTGAGAATCTGATTCTCATTTTAGGATGTGCTAAGGCAACTGTTTCTAAAAGTTTGGAAAAATTAGTGGCCGTTGCTTTTTGCATATCTGATGCATTTTCAAAATTTTTCTTTAGTCCGCCACCATACCATAAATAACTATCTACATTCTGACCAAGAAGCGTAATTTCTTTAAATCCGTTTTCTTGTAGTTCCTTGATCTCTGTTAAGATAGATTGAGGGTCACGACTTCTTTCTCGACCTCTTGTAAAAGGAACCACGCAAAAAGTACACATATTATCACATCCTCTTGTAATAGAAACAAAGGCCGTAACACCGTTCGTATGTAATCTTACAGGGGAAATATCGCCATAAGTTTCATCTTTCGATAATATAACATTGACGGCATCATTACCAGAATCAACTTCTTTAATTAAGTTAGGTAAATCTTTGTAGGCATCTGGACCTACGACCATATCTACTATTTTTTCTTCATCAAGCAACTTGTCTTTAAGGCGTTCCGCCATGCAACCTAAAACTCCAACTTTTAAATGTGGTCTAGATTTTTTTACTTTATTATATTCGGTAAGTCTTTTACGTATAGTTTGCTCAGCTTTATCTCTTATTGAGCAAGTATTTACAAGAACTAAATCGGCTTCTTCTAGGGTTTGTGTCGTATTGAAACCTTCGGTTGCTAAAATAGAAGCAACTACTTCGCTATCTGCAAAGTTCATTGCACAACCATAACTCTCTATATAAAGGTTACGTTTATTTGTCTCTTCTCCTTCAACTACCAAGGTAGTGCCTTGTACATTTTCGTCTATGGTTTTCTCCATTTTGTGTAATACGTTGCAGTAAAATAATTAGGAAGGCAAAGATACTATTATAATCAAAAATATGACAAGATGACATGATATTTTAGGGATAGTTTAAGCTTTCTTAGTAAAAATTATCTAGTTTTAATGCAAATTTTAACCAACCAAGAACATGAGTTTTGAAATATTAACACAACGTATAAAATCGTTTCCAGAATTATCTTTCGGCGATATTTTTAGTAAATCAATAGCGCTTTTTAAAAAAGTTTGGTTGCAAGGTTTTATTATATTGCTTTTAACCTTTGTAGTTATTTTACCATTTTATATTATTCTATATATACCCTTAATTGCAGCAGGAATTACGGATCCAGAATTTTTACAAAATAATGAAATGCCGCCGATGGTAGCCATTGCTATGTGTATTTTGGCACCTGTAGTAGCTATTGGAATTACAACTTTTGCATTAGCATTAAATGCGGCATTTTTAAAAATATGTAAGCATAAAGATTTAGAACAAGAATCTAATGATGACTATTTCTACTTTTTTAAAGAAGGTAGATTAGGGAAGGTATTTATTTTAGCTTTATACACCTTCGGGTTAGCTTTTTTAGGAATGCTTGCCTGTGGTGTAGGGCTTTTTTATATGATTGTTCCGCTATCTTTAATCCCAGCCTTTCTTGCTTTTTCGGGTGAACTTTCCCCTTTAGAAATGGTTAAGGCCAGTTTTACCCTTGGTAATAAAAACTGGCTTGTAATATTTGGGTTAATCATGGTAATGGGCATTGTTGCAGAACTTGGCTTTCTTTTATGTTGTATAGGGGTGTTGTTTACTGCTATGCTTGGCAAGGTTCCTGTATATTTTATGTATAAAGATGGTGTAGGTTTTAATGGTGTTGAATAAAGTAAAGTAGCTAGTAACGCAACTATTTTCACTTTTCTCATCTAATTGAAACAATCTATAAAATAATAAACCATGAGAAATATAGTTCTTTTGTTATTCGCAGTTTCTATATCAAGTTTTATTTCTTGTGAAGATGATGGTCCTTATGATGATTATTTAGTAGCGCGTCCTATTTTGCAAGATGCAATTTCATTTAAAGCCGAAGCTATTGATGTAGTAGATCCCATCCCAATTGTTTCATCGGGTAAAATTTATGCCTATAAGAATTATATTTTCGTGAATGATGTAAATCTAGGTTTTCATGTAATTGACAATCAAAATCCGTCAGCTCCAGAAAGTATAGCTTTTATTAAGTTAGAAGGTAATTATGATATCTCTATTAAGGATGATAAATTATATGCTGATAGTTATGGCGATTTGGTCATTTTTGATATTTCAGATATAAATAATATTACACTATCAAATAGAATAGAAAATGCGATTTATAATAACGAAGTTTGGCTAGCGAATATAGAGTACCCGCAGGCAGATTTTTATGAGTATGATGATATTGATTACGATAAGGATATTGTTATTGGTTGGGAAGTTAAAACAGAACGCAGACGGGTGTCCGATTTTGAAGAACGGAATAACTGTATGTCGTGCGATTTTGCGTTTAATACAACAGAAAGTGGTGGTGGTTCTCCACAACCCTCAACAGGGCAAGGCGGTTCTTTAGCTCGTTTTAAAATAATTGGGGATTATTTATATGTAGTAGATTATAGCGACATTAATATTTTTGATATTTCTAATGTTGAAGATTTAAAAATACTTGACGATGTCCAAGTAGGTTGGGATATTGAAACAATTTATAATCAAGGAGATATTTTATTTTTAGGAGGAAGACAGGGTATGTATATATATAGTATCAAAAACCCTGAAAAGCCTGAGTTTATATCAGAATTTAGACACGGTACCGCTTGTGACCCTGTGGTGGTTGATGGTGATTATGCTTATGTTACGCTAAAAGGTGGAGGGTTTTGTGGAAATACAGAAAGTGGATTATATGTAATTGACATTTCGAACCTAAAAAATCCAGAATTGAAGGTTATTTACCCGATGGAAGGTCCAAATGGATTGGGTATTAAAGATGATACCTTATTTATATGTGACGGTAGCGCAGGTTTAAAGGTGTATGATAAAAGTGATGCACCAAACATAACACCAATAAATAGCTTTCAAGATATTGTTGCTTATGATGTAATTCCATTATCATCCTCATTATTGATGATTGGTGACAGGGTGCTGTATCAATACGAGTATGTTAACAGTGACATTCGGTTATTAAGTACGGTTGAGTTGTAAAATTATCGATGTCTCGGTGACTTTTTAATAAAGGGATGCTGAATAATAGCATCCCTTTATATTGGTTATTGTTCTGCGGAAATCATTTTAATATCTTCTTGATCGACTTTAGAGTTAATGATTTCTGTTTGTTGGGTAACAAGCTTGTTTAAGCGATTTACTTCTAAGTCAAGTTCAGCTGTAATCTCCTTAAAAAATTGCTTAGCTTGCTCTGTGGGTGCATAGTCACCCATTTGGGAATCAGCTAATAAAAAGGCTAGTCTATTGTTTATGCGAATTCCGTAATTTAAAGGGTCTTGCCTACTTTGGTTCTTGGTCATGTGAATTTTGTTTTCTATGACAGAAAGTTCAGTTTCATACTCAGCAATCAGTTTTTGTAAATCGTTGTTATTTTTTGTTTTCTCTTTAAGATATTTTAAATCTTTTTGAATATTTCTAATTTTAATGATTGCTTCGTTTGCCTTGCTGACCTCGTCCCTAACGGCAACCAGAAAATCGAATTGATCCTGAAAATCCTTTTGGGAATTAGGCAATCTAGGGTCTTTTATGACCTTAAATATCTGTTCTTTGGAAATACCGTTAACAGTTAGTTTTGCTTTGTAGCTTCCTGGTACTGCCTTAGGACCTTTATTAGGTGAAGAGTAAAGAATCATTCCTTCAAAAGTTTTAAAACCTGGATAGCGTAAATCCCAAACCAAATTATTTCCGCCAGCTTTTACTTTTAAAGGTTTAGCTGATGTAGGGTCCAGTTTATTTACTTTAGCATTTGTTGAATACCGTTGTATCAACGTATTATCCATTTCTAAAATATCTAGTTGTACGGTATCCGTGTCTTGAAACTTATCTAAATAATAATTTATGATAACACCATCTGGATGGTTTTCGCCTACCAACTTCATATTAGGCTCAGACCAACCACCTTCTTGATGCATTCTATAAGAAGTATCAGGTTTATAGAGGTAGAAATCACTATTTGCAACCTCATTCGATAATTGATGAAGCGGAGTAAGATCGTCGATAATCCAAAAACTTCTACCATGTGTAGCTACAATTAAATCATTGTCCCTTACCTGTAAATCGCGTATAGAAGTTATCGGGAGGTTCATTTGAAATGGCGACCAAGATTTGCCATCATCAAAAGATACGTACATACCCCATTCGGTACCTGCATATAAAAGCCCTTCCCTAACTAGATCTGTTCTAATTACCCTAGTGTAGTCCGTATCTTTTATGCCATTCGTAATAAGTGTCCATGTTTTTCCGTAATCGTTGGTTTTGTATAAATAGGGGGTGTAATCACCAAACTTATAAGCTGTAGCTGCCACATAAACTGTTCCTTTGTCAAATGGACTCGAGTCTATAGAATTGATCATGTTCAATTTTGGAGACATAGAAGCGGGTGGAGTAACATTGTCCCAGGTGGCACCATTATCCTTTGTAACATGAATTAAGCCATCATCACTTCCGGTCCAGATGACATCTTTCTCTAAAATAGATTCTGAGATTACAAAGATATTTGAATAAAACTCTGCGCCTGTATTATCTTGTGTAATTGGTCCGCCAGATGATTCTATAGTTTCGGGGAGGCTTCTGGTTAAATCAGGAGATATGGTTTTCCATGACTGTCCTTCATCTGTCGTTACATGTAAAAAATTAGAACCTGCATACAGTTTGTTAGCATCATGTCTGCTAAATGCTACGGGAAAGTTCCAGTTAAATCGGTATTTCATAACCTCTGCACCAGAACCTGCGGGATTATCTGGCCAAACATTCGTAGATCTTGCTTGCCCGGTAGTATGGTCTAATCTATTCATATATCCTTTATAGGTACCACCATATACAATTTGATTGTTATTTGGGTCCGGTGCTAAATGCGCACTTTCACCACCAGCAGTAGGTTCCCAATCTCGTTCGGAAATGGATTCGCTAGATGATCTACTTGAAATTCGTAATGCGGTATTGTCTTGTTGAGCACCATAAATTCGGTAAGGAAATAGACTATCTGTTGCAATACGATAAAACTGAGCAGTTGGTTGATTAAAATAGGTAGTCCAATTATTACCGCCATCATTTGAAATTTGAGCACCACCATCATCTGCAATTGCCATTCGGTTATTGTTATTTGGGTCTATCCATAAATCATGATGATCGCCATGAGGTGCGTCTTTTAATGTGAAAGTTTTCCCTCCATCTGTAGAAACACCATAACTAACGTTCATTACATATAGTTTATCTATATTTTCCGTATCAGCATAAATTCTCGTGTAGTACCATGCACGTTGGCGTAATGCCCTGTTCTCATTTATTTTTTTCCAAGTAACACCTGCATCGTCAGACCTGTACAAACCGCCATTATCAGCTTCGATAAGAGCCCAAATACGATTAGAATCTAAGGGAGATACTGTAATGCCTACAATGCCCCAAGGAAATCCTGGTAGGCCAGAATGTGTTGAAATATCTTTCCAAGTATCACCGCCATCAGTGCTTTTAAAGAGTTTACTGTCCGGTCCACCACTATCCATTCGGTAGCCATTTCGACTCATTTGCCACGTGGTGGCATAAATAATTCTACTATTGTTGGGGTCTAGTATTAGATCACCAGCGCCAGCCTTATCACTTACATAAAGTATCTTCTCCCAGGTATCACCTCCATCTTTAGAACGAAAAACACCTCTGGTCTCATTGGGTTTCCATAAATTTCCGATTGCAGCCACATAAACTAAATCTGGATTTTTAGGATGTATTCGTATTCGAGCAATATGTTCAGAATCCTTTAAGCCAATAAATTTCCAGGTTTCACCAGCATCTAAACTTTTCCATAATCCTTTTCCTGAAGAAACATTACCACGTAGTGTTTGTTCGCCTTCGCCAACATAAATGATGTTTGGGTCAGATTCTGATACGGTTACGGTACCTATGGATCCGCCAAAAAATCCGTCAGAAATACATTGCCATGTATTTCCGGCATCGGTGGTTTTCCAAACACCGCCGCCAGCAGTGCCCATGTAATAAAGATTTGGGTTGTTTGCTACACCGGCAACGGTACCTGCTCTACCGCCCCTAAAAGGTCCTATTGAGCGATATTCCATTCCACTATATAATGAATCATTATAGCTAATGGTGTTTTTTTTACGCTGAGCCTTAACGTTTTGGAAAGGATGTAGAAATAGAAATGTGATGAGAATGGAGAAGTAGAGTTTATTCATTGTTAGAGTAGTTTGAATTAGTCTCTTTAAAAGTAGGAATATTTCATTCGTATTAGAAAAGTACTTTAATAAACTTTTTTTATTTCAATGAAATTAGTAATCGAACAGTCATTTTTCTATTGAAATTGCGCAAGAAATAAATGTTTGAAATTTTAAAGTTTAATTTTTAGTATACATTTGTAGCTATAAACAAGGTTGATGGCGAAAAATTTAGTAATTGTTGAGTCTCCTGCAAAGGCGAAAACTATAGAGAAGTTTTTGGGAAAAGATTTTAAGGTCGAATCGAGCTTTGGGCACATTGCTGATTTACCTTCAAAGGAGCTAGGAGTAGATGTCGAGAATGATTTCACACCAAAATATATAGTAGATAAAGACAAAAAGGCTTTAGTTAAAAAGTTAAAAACCCTTGCAGATAAAGCTGAAACTATCTGGCTCGCGAGTGATGAGGACCGTGAAGGAGAAGCGATTTCTTGGCATTTAGCTGAAGAATTAGGATTAGATAAAAAGAAAACAAAGCGTATAGTTTTTAATTCAGTTACCAAGGCAGCCATTCAAAAAGCAATTGAAAATCCACGTGAAATAAATTTCAATCTTGTAAACGCACAACAGGCAAGACGTGTTTTGGACCGTTTGGTTGGGTATCAATTATCACCAGTACTTTGGAAAAAAATTAAGCCAGGCTTATCTGCTGGTCGTGTGCAATCCGTAGCCGTTCGTTTAATTGTTGAGCGAGAAAGAGATATAGAGGCATTTGAACCACAAGCATCTTTTAAAATAGCCGCAGAGTTTCAAACCGAAGAAGGAAATGTGTTTTCTGCTAAGTTGAACAAAACATTTGCAACAGAAAAGGAAGCAAAAACATTTCTAGAAAAAAATATATCGGCAGATTTTTCTATAAGTAAGCTAGATAAAAAACCTGCTAAAAAATCACCATCGGCACCATTTACAACCTCTACACTACAACAAGAAGCATCTAGGAAATTATACTTTTCCGTTGGTAGAACAATGCAAGTGGCGCAACGTTTATATGAGGCAGGTTTAATTACCTACATGAGAACGGATAGTGTAAACCTATCTAATGAAGCTTTGGCATCTGCAAAAGAAGCTATCATTAAGAATTATGGTAAAGAATACAGTGAAACCAGAAATTTTACAGGCAAAACTAAAGGAGCTCAAGAAGCACATGAAGCAATAAGGCCTACCGAGATGACTAATCAATCTCCTTCTTTAGAGCGTGATCAGTCTAAATTATATGATTTAATATGGAAACGTACTGTTGCATCTCAAATGAGCGATGCCCAATTAGAACGTACCAATGTAAGAATAAAAGCCAGTAAGCATAAAGAAGAATTTACAGCTAATGGCGAGGTTATAAAGTTCGATGGTTTCTTAAAAGTGTACATGGAAAGTGTAGATGATGAAGATATTGCTGAAGAACAAGAAGGTATGTTGCCGGCAATGAAAGAAGGTGAGCGTTTGATAAATAATTTCATTTCTGCCACCGAGCGTTTTACAAGGCCGCCATACCGTTTTACAGAAGCATCCTTAGTAAAAAAATTAGAAGAATTAGGTATTGGTAGACCATCGACGTATGCGCCAACTATCTCTACTATTTTGAATAGAGGTTATGTTGAAAAAGGAACAATAGAAGGGGTTGAGCGTATGTATCAGCAACTTATTTTAGAAGCGAACAAAATCCAGGAAAAGAATCTTACTGAAAACGTAGGGTCGGATAAAGGTAAAATGGTACCAACGGATATAGGTATGATCGTAACCGATTTTTTGGTAACCAATTTCGCGAATATCTTAGATTACAACTTTACGGCACAAGTAGAAGAAGATTTTGATGAAATTGCCTCAGGGGATGAAGATTGGAAGAAGATGATGAAAAATTTCTACAAAGATTTTCATCCAAATGTAGTCGACGTTGAAGAAAATGCAGACCGCGCAAGCGGTGAAAGAATATTAGGGAAAGACCCAAAAAGTGGTAAACAGGTATCTGTACGATTAGGTAGATTTGGTCCAATGGTACAAATAGGTACAGTTGATGACGAAGAAAAACCAACTTTTGCAAGTTTATTACCAGAGCAGTCGCTGAATACCATTTCTTATGAAGAAGCAATGGATCTTTTTAAACTGCCTAGAACATTAGGGGTTTATAAAGGTGAAGAAGTCTTGGCCAATGTAGGTAGATTTGGACCGTACGTAAAATTCGGAGAAAAATTTATTTCAATGGATAAAGGAGAAAGCGCCTTTGAAATTGAAATGGATAGAGCAATTGAGTTAATTGTTGCCAAACAAAAAGCAGATGCACCGATTGCCATGTATGAAGAAATGGAAGTTACCAAAGGAACGGGTAGGTTCGGTCCTTTTATTAAATGGAACGGAATGTTTATTAACGTAAACAAAAAATACGATTTTGATAATTTATCAAATGACGACATCATAGAGCTAATTGAAACCAAGAAACAAAAAGAGATAGATAAGGTTATTCAAAATTGGGAAGAAGAAGGTATACGTATTGAAAAAGCAAGATGGGGACGCCACAATGTTATAAAGGGCAAGATAAAAGTAGAGCTGGCAAAGACAGTTGATGTGACCAAAATGTCATTAAAAGAGGCCCAAGAGTTAATCGAGAAAAAAACGCCAAAGAAAAAAGCAAAGGCGAAACCAAAAGCTAAGGCAAAACCAAAAACAAAAAAGTAATATTTTTTAAGTCTAAAAGTTCAGTGTAATATGCTCATGATTTTTAATTTACCTATAAATGGCCTTTGATTTTTTAGTTCCCGTTTCGGATAAAGTGTTGGCGCATAATGAGTTGTTGCCGAGTCAGTCTATAGGTAGAAATACATATATACATACCGAAAAAGATGGTTTGCCTGTTTTAGCAAATGCCACTGTTGCCATATTAGGCGTAAGAGAGTCTAGAAATGCATATGAGAAGAAGCATGAGAAATTAGATGTATCGGGAATACGATTACAATTTTACAAGCTATTAATAGGTAACTGGAATGCCACTATTGTAGATTTAGGGGATATTGAGGAAGGTGCAACCGTTGACGACACCTATTTTGTAGTAAAAGAAATTGTAGCAGGTTTATTAGAAGAAGATATTATCCCAATAATACTTGGTGCTACACAAGATATTACCTACCCGGCATATCGGGCTTTTGATGGTATAAAGGATATGATTAATCTAGTAGCTGTAGATAGTCGTTTCGATTTTGGAATTGAAGATGAATTAATTTCTTCTCATTCTTATATGAGCAAGATTATTACTGATAAACCAAACAATCTATTTAATTTTTCCAATATTGGTTATCAAAGTTATTTCAATGCCCAGGAAGAAATAGATTTAATGGATCGCTTATTTTTTGATTCGTATCGCCTTGGAGAGATTGCCAATGATATTTCTTTAGCAGAACCTGTTCTTAGGAATGCCCATATGGTCAGCTTAGATGTGCGTTCAATTAAGGCAAGTGAAATATCTTTATCAGCTAATTTTTCGCCGAATGGTTTTACCGGTAGAGAAATATGTGCTATTTCTAGATATGCAGGTATAAGCGATAAAGTTTCGGTTTTTGGATTGTACGAAATGGAGAATACCGTACAGTCGCAACAATTAATAGCCCAAATTATATGGTACTTTATAGAAGGTATCAATTATAGAATTAAAGAATCTCCATATTCTAAAACTGAAGACTTCGTAAAGTATAATGTACCTAGCGAAGATGAGGAGCTTGTATTCTACAAAAGTTTATTAACAGAAAGATGGTGGACAGAAATTCCATCAATTTATACTTCACATACTAAAGGCTATACACCTGCGTTATTACCATGCACCGAGAAGGATTATTTAGATGCATGTAATCAACACATTCCTGAAAGGTGGTTTAAAGCTTATAAGAAAGGCTTTAATTAAACTAGAATTTTTTAAAGCATTAAAAGACTTTAATACAATATTTTATATAAAACATAGTTTTAGTTGTTAGAATAAATCATTGTATTCTGAAGTTTAAACCATAATCGAAATTTAACCTAAAGTATGAAGAAGCTATTGTTATCCTCTGTAGCGTTTGTTTTTTTACTCACAAGTTGTGGGTCTAAGCAGAAAGGAGAGCTAACCGGAGTCCAGGGAAAAAAGTGGTACCCGGAAAAACCTTATGGAATGGAACTAATTCCCAGAGGTTCTTTTATCATGGGTAAGAGTGAAGAAGACCAAGGAAAATTATTAAATGCCCCAACTAAGACAGTTACCGTACGTTCTTTTTATATGGATGATACCGAAATCACAAATAGTGAGTATCGTCAATTTGTAGAATGGGTAAAGGATTCTATAGTAAGAACCAAATTAGCCATCTTAGCAGATGAGTTGGGTATAGGTCCTGAAGAGGGCGGTATTGGTGATTTTGCATTTAAAGATGCAGATACCACAAGAGCGTCTGTTTATGACAAGTATATGCTCGATAATTATTCTGGAATGGGCGAAACCGGTTACGAAGGTAGAGCTTTAAGTAAAGATGAAGATTTGGTTTGGAATACGTCAGATTATCCAGATGAGTATTATACTGAAATAATGGATTCTATTTATTTACCAGAAGACGAATCTTATAATGGTCAACGTACTATTGATGTTAAAAAACTAAAATATAAGTATAGTTGGATGGATATTGAAGCTGCCGCTCGTGCTTCGTTAAAAGGGAATACCAGTCGTAAAGATTTTATCAGAACTGAAGAAGTCGAGATCTATCCAGATACAACGGTTTGGATTAGAGATTTCTCTTATTCGTACAACGAACCTATGCATAACGACTATTTTTGGCATGATGCCTATAGTGAATATCCAGTAGTGGGAATTACTTGGCAACAAGCAAAAGCATTTTGTAACTGGAGAACTAAATTCAAGAACGACGACAATAAGAGTCGTGGTAGACAATTTGTAAACCAGTTTAGACTTCCTACCGAAGCAGAATGGGAGTATGCGGCAAGAGGAGGAATCGAAGGTGGTACGTACCCTTGGGGTGGACCATATGTAATTAGTGATACCGGTTGTTTTATGGCAAACTTTAAGCCACAACGTGGAGATTACGCTGCAGATGCTGCTTTATATACAGTAGAAGCAAAATCTTACGAGCCAAACGACTTTAATATGTACAACATGGCTGGTAATGTATCTGAATGGACCAATTCAAGTTACGATCCAAGTGCATACGATTACGTATCTACTATGAACCCTAATGGTGGGGACCAATCTAACACCAGAAAAGTGATTAGAGGTGGTTCTTGGAAAGATGTAGCTTATTTCTTGCAAGTGAGTACTAGGGATTACGAATACGCGGATTCAGCACGTAGTTATATAGGATTCAGGACCGTACAAGATTATATGGGCGAAGAGGATTCAACACAATAAATTATTGTATAAACAGTTTTATAATAAATTCAAATTTTAAACCAAATCTTTTTTATTAAACCTTAAATTAAATTAAAACATGGCACAGTCAAAATCAACAAAAAAATTATTTAACATGGCCTACGGCCTAGGAGCATCAGTTGTAATTATTGGTGCATTATTCAAAATTCTTCACTGGGAGTTAGGTCCTTTAAACGGAGGTATTCTTCTAGCAATAGGTCTTATTACAGAGGCTCTTATATTTGCAATTAGTGCATTTGAACCAGTAGATGAAGATTTAGATTGGGCATTAGTTTACCCAGAACTAGCAGGTGGAGAAGGTAAAGCTCCTAAAAAAGCTCAAGCAGCAAATGAAATTAAAGAAGCTGAAGCATCTTTATCTAAAAAATTAGATGATTTGTTAAAAGAGGCCGGTGTAGACGCAAGTCTTATGGAAAGCTTAGGTTCAAGCATTAAAAACTTTGAGGGTGCTGCTAAAGGTATTGCTCCAACAGTTGATGCAATGGAATCTACCAAGAAATATTCTAGTGAAATGGTACAAGCTGCAGCTCAAATGGAGTCTTTGAACAGTCTTTATAAAGTACAATTAGAAAGTGCTAGCAAACAAGCTTCAGTAAATGAAGAGGTAGTACAGAATGCAAGCGCACTTAAAGATCAAATGGCATCTTTATCAACAAACCTTTCTTCTTTGAATGGTGTTTATGGCGGAATGTTATCTGCAATGGGTAGTAAAAATTAAATTGGATTTTAATAAAACCCAAGTCAATTATTAATTAAAATCTAAAAAACAAATCCATGGCAGGAGGAAAAAATTCACCACGTCAGAAGATGGTCAACTTAATGTATTTGATCTTCATCGCAATGCTGGCATTAAACATGAGTAAAGAAGTATTAGCTGCATTCGGTATAATGAATGAAAAGTTAGAAACTTCAAACGCAATGACGACCGCAAGTAACGAAGCGTTCTTAGGTAGTCTGGAAACTAAAGCATCTGAAGATGCAGCTAAATATGACAAGCTGTACAAGAATGCTCAACAGATTAAAGCAATGTCTCAAGAATATTATGATTATCTAGAGTCGCTTAAAACTGGAATGACAGAAGGTCTTGAAAATCCTAAGGATTATGCAAGAATGGATATGTCAGATTATTTAGATCAAAAGTTCTTTCAAGGCGATAACCTTTCTGAAGGCGGAAAGGAATTCATGAAAAGAATAACCGATTATAGGGATAATGTAGCAGCTGTTGTACCGGCTTCTTTGAAAGCATCAGTTATAGATCGTTTTGAAACAGGAAATGAGGAAGGTAAAGTACAAGCTAAAGATGGTATGCAAGATTGGATCAACTATCATTATGAAGGATATCCTCTAGTTGCTTCATTGGCAAAGTTAACTGCACTACAAGCAGATGTAAAAGTTACTGAAGAAGCAGCTTTGAAATCTATGTTAGAAGGTGAGTTGACAAGTCAAGTATCTTTGGCAAACTTCGCTACGTCATTGCAAGGTTCTAAATCTGCATATTATACAGGTGAGAAATACGATGGTAAAATTATCATAAGTAAAACAGATAACTCTTCTACTCCAGTAAAAGCTGAATTAACTTTAGATGGCAGAAAACTTTCTGAAGGTGCAGATTACAAATTAGAAGCTGGTGGTGTTAAAATGTTAGTTGGTTCTGGTTCTGCTGGTGATCACGTATTAAAAGGAACTATTTACTTTAAGCAAGATGGCGAAGAAATTCCTGTAGAGGTTAATAATTCTTTCGCAACAATATCTAAACCAGGTGGTGCATTAATAGCAGCTGATAAGATGAATGTTGTTTATCGTGGGGTAGCAAATCCAATGTCTATTTCTATACCAGGTATAGCTAACAATAAAGTAAATGCTTCTGCACCAGGTTTAAAATCAGTTGGCGGTAGTAATTATATTATGAACCCGGGTACTGGTAGAACAGTAACAATTAAGGCCTCTGGTACTTTGCCAGATGGTGAGCCAGTAGGATCATCATTAGAGTTTAGAATTAAAGATATTCCAAGACCAGAAGGTAGCGTAAGTAAGCAAACAGGTAGTCTTAAACTTCCTAAAAGAAATGTTGAAATTGCTACTATAGGTGCTGGTTTAGAAGATTTCGATTTTGATTTGGATCTTGCTGTAAGCGGATTTAAATTTAAAGTTCCAGGACAACCAACTGTTACCGTAAGAGGTAATAAGATGGATGCAAAAGCAAAATCTGCTTTGGAACGTGCTAGAAGAGGAGATGTTGTTCAAATATTTGATATCGAAGCTTATATCACAAATAATAAGAGTTACAAGTTGAAGAAAGTTTCTCCTGTAGTAGTGGAGATTACAAACTAAAATAAATAGAATTCTACCGGGTAAGAAAATAGTCTTGCCCGGTTAATTTTAAAGTGAAACAAACATGAATTGGAAAAATGTTTTAGTAATGGGAGTGGTAACGATGTTACCTTTGTCGATGATGGCCCAAGCAAATGTGTTGAATGCTAAAAAACCCGATGAGGTTGGTGTTCGTACAGAAGCTCAAAAAGCTGTAGATAATGATGCTCCATTAGAATACGGTTATGTAGATGATAGGGACATACTATGGTCTAAAACACTATGGGAAACTGTAGATTTAGATGAACGAGTGAATTTCCCGTTATATTATCCAACAGATACTATGGATATTGGACCAGATAGAAGGTCTTTATACCACGTTCTAATTAAAAATTTAAAAAGTGGAAATTTAGAAACGTATACAGATTCTTATTTCACTAAAAAAAGGTCATTTGCCGATTTAAAAGATGCCTTACAAATGGTTGATACGTTAGATTATGGGTATGAGCAAATGAATGCAGGTGAAACTGTTTCAGAAGAGTACATAACCAGAAGAAACATATCGGCTGCAGATATTGAAGAATATCATATAAAAGGTATCTGGTATTTCGATAAAAGGCAAGGTGAGTTAAAGTACCGTCTTTTAGGTATTGCACCTGTTGCTCCAGATGTTAACTTTATGGATGATGAAAATCCTGATATGGTTGAACTGTTCTGGGTATGGTATCCAGATGCAAGAGAAATATTGCATGAGGCGAAAGTCTTTAATCAGCAAAATTCAGCACAACCAATATCTTTTGACATGTTGTTAAATGCACGTAGGTTTGATGCCGTAATCTACAAAGAAGATAACGTACAAGGAGATAGAACTATTGATAATTACATTTCAGATAATGCGTTGTTTCAATTGTTAGAGGCAAAACGTATTAAAGAAACAATTAGAGATAAAGAACAAGACATGTGGGCTTATTAAGTCAACATAAAAATCCAATTCATATAATTAAAACCCAATCGAAAGATTGGGTTTTTTGCTTTTATAAATTGAACTGATCTTTACTTTTTCTTTTACCTACGAATTATACATTTTGCATCCTAAATTTTGTCATCTTTGAGTTCCGTAGCTATGGCTATGTAAATAAAAAATAACTTCATTACGGCACAAAATGTATAATTCTCGGCTCCAAACAAAAAGTCAGGATAAGTTCATTAATTCAATACTCATTACATTTGTGGTATGGTAGATTATTTGGTAGTAGGTCTTGGTTTAGCAGGTACGGCATTTTGCGAAACGTTACGTAGAAATAACAAAACATTTATAGTGTTTAATGACCAATCTCAAACATCTTCTAGAGTTGCTGGTGGGCTATATAACCCGGTTATATTAAAAAGGTTTACACTTTCTTGGAGAGCGGATGAGCAAGTAAAGATTGCCAGTGATTTTTATAAAAACCTAGAACAATTTTTAAACGTTCAATTTTATGAAAATCAAGTGGTGCTAAGGAAATTTGCTTCCATTGAAGAACAGAATTTATGGTTTGAAGCCGCAGATAAAGAAAAACTAAAACCCTATTTAGATACCAATTTGGTAAAATCTTATAATAAGGCACTTAATGTGCCATTTGGCTTTGGAAAAGTATTAGGAACAGGAAAACTAAATACTAAAATATTATTTAATGCGTATGTAAAATGGTTGAAGCAAGAAAACATACTATGTCAAGATACTTTTGATTATAATTCTTTAGTAATACAACCAGAATATGTGGAGTATAAAGGGTTAAAGGCTAAAAATATAGTATTTGCCGACGGTTTTGGATTAATGAAGAATCCATTTTTTAATTATTTGCCCATGCAAGGTTCTAAAGGGGAGTATATAACCATTGAGGCTAAAGATTTAAAGGAGACCAATATTATAAAATCATCGGTATTTTTAATTCCTTTAGGAAATGACTTGTATAAAGTTGGAGCAACTTATAATAGGGGTTTAATAGACAATGAAACCACGGAAGATTCAAAAGAAGAGCTTTTAAAGAAATTAAAATCCTTATTAAATTGTGAATACAAAGTAATGGGTCAAGAAGCAGGGGTAAGACCTACTGTTAAAGATAGAAGACCATTGGTTGGTAAACATCCTAAACATAAAAACATTTGGATATTAAATGGTTTCGGGTCTCATGGTATACTAATAGCTCCATGGGCATCAAAAGCACTATATGAGCAAATTGAACATCAACGACCGTTATTGGTAGAAATGGATATTATTCGTTTTTCTAAAAACTAGGATTTTTTCAAAACGGCTTTAGAATCATATTTTACAAAAAAATTAATCCAGATATTTCTAGATAATCGCATTATTATGGGCATAAATCCTATCATGGTGCAAACAATCGCTATAAAAGATTGAAAAAGAGTTGAACCAATGAATAATCTTGCGATTACAAAAGCAGCTACCGCAAACGCAATTCCCACGCCATAACTTACATACATTGCCCCATAAAAGAACGAAGGTTCTATTTTGTACTTAAGGTCGCAATGGCTACACCTTTCATGCATTTTAAAGATTTTGCCCATATGATAGGGATTTTTGTCCAAATACATGCTTTCTTGGTGACATCTTGGACAACTTCCTGTTAAAATGCTGTAGAGTTTGTTTCCTTTTTTTAACATTTGCAAAACTTTACACTAAGGTACAATTTTATGATATTTTCTATAGCATGTATCTATGGTTTTAAAGATAATTTAGCTTGATAGTTATCAAGATTTAAATTGATGGTTATTAAGAAAAACTAGAAGAATTAAAATTTATGTTAAACGTTCACAACCTATCTGTCTCTTTTGGAGGAGAATATTTATTTGAAGAAATATCGTTTCGATTAAATGGGGGCAATAGAGTAGGTCTAGTAGGTAAAAATGGTGCAGGTAAGTCAACTTTATTAAAAATGCTTAATAAGGATATGGCTTTGGATACAGGTGTAATTGCCATAGAAAAAGACATTAAAATTGGTTTTCTTAGACAAGACATAGATTTTGTGCAAGGTAGAACGGTGTTAGAAGAGGCCTACCAGGCTTTTGAGGAGATAAAAACCCTAGAGCTTAAGCTAGATGAGATTAATCGTCAATTAGCTGAAAGAACGGATTATGAAACCGATTCTTACAGTCAACTTATAATAGATTTAAATGATGTTTCTCATCATTATGAAATATTAGGTGGGTATAATTATCAAGGAGAAACAGAAAAAATTCTTCAAGGTTTAGGTTTTAGAAGAGAAGACTTTGAAAAAAAGACAGAAACATTCTCAGGAGGTTGGCGTATGCGTATTGAGCTAGCCAAACTACTATTGCAAAGTAATGATGTACTGCTATTAGATGAGCCTACAAACCATCTGGATATAGAGTCTATAATTTGGTTTGAGCAATTTTTGAACAATTATTCAGGAGCCGTCGTAATTGTATCTCACGATAAAATGTTTTTAGATAATGTAACCAATAGAACTATTGAAATTTCGCTGGGCCGTATCTATGATTATAACAAGCCATATACACAATACTTAGTTTTACGTAACGAAATAAAGCAGCAGCAAGTAAATGCTCAAAAAAATCAGGAAAAGGAGATTCAGCAGGCAGAACGACTAATTGAAAAGTTTAGGGCTAAATCTACCAAAGCATCTATGGCGCAGTCCCTAATTAAAAAACTGGATAAAATTGAACGTATAGAAGTAGATGAAGATGATAATAGCGTTATGAGTTTACGTTTTCCCATTTCTGTAACCCCAGGTAGGGTAGTAGTAGAAATTGAAGGGCTTTCAAAAGCATATGGTAGTAATCAAGTGCTTAATGATATTAATTTACTAATAGAGCGTGATAGTAAAACAGCATTTGTAGGTCAAAATGGTCAAGGTAAATCTACGTTGGCTAAAATTATTGTGGGCGAATTAAAGCATGAAGGTCATTTAAAATTAGGGCATAATGTTCAAATAGGATATTTTGCTCAGAACCAAGCGGAGTATTTGGATGGTGACAAAACCATATTAGATACGATGATTGATGCCGCCAATGAAAAGAATAGAAGTAAGGTAAGAGATATTTTAGGTTCTTTTCTTTTTAGAGGAGATGAGGTTGAGAAATATGTTAAAGTTTTATCTGGTGGTGAACGCAACAGACTTGCATTGGCAAAAATGTTGTTACAGCCATTTAATGTTTTGGTAATGGATGAGCCTACAAATCACTTAGATATAAAATCTAAGAATGTACTTAAACAAGCCTGTTTAAATTTTGAGGGAACTTTAATTTTGGTGTCTCATGATAGAGATTTCTTGCAAGGTTTAACGAATAAAGTTTACGAATTTAAGGATCAACGAATTAAAGAATACTTAGGCGATGTAGAATATTACCTAGAAAAACGTAAAGTAGAGAACTTTAGAGAAGTCGAAAAAAAACAAGCGGTAGTCGTTGATAATGTAAAGCCAAAAGAAGCAAACTCATTTCAAGACCAAAAAAAATTGAAAGGACTAAAAAACCAATTAAGTTCCATTGAAAGTAAAATTGGTAGTCTTGAAAAAGAAATAAAAGAAATAGATCATAATTTGTTGGTTGATTATGATAAGACCATAGCAAAGGCAAACTTTTTTGATGGCTATCAGGCTAAGAAGAAAAAGCTAGAAAAACTAATGGGAGATTGGGAAGTTCTTACTTTAGATATAGAAGCTTTAGACTAAAACAGCTTTTGCTTACATCCATTTTTGGGACTTTCACCACTTAAAATAGCACTTTCACAACATTTGGAGGTTGGTGAACGATAAAATTTTAGTTTTTAACGTTATTAGTTGAAATTTGTAAGAGAATTCCTAATTAAAGAATTTTTTAAACCACCAATATATGAAAAAACTATACTTTTTAAGTTTCAGTTTATTTTTTCTTACTACAATATGTATTGCTGAAGTTTCTAAGACTGAGAAAAAAGCGTTAATAGATTTATATACTGCTGCAAATGGTAAGCATTGGGTGAAGAAGTGGGATTTAAAATCTCCAGTTTCTCAATGGTATGGAGTTACTATAGTCGACGATAAAGTAGTTGAAGTGAATTTATTTCATAATAACCTTATGGGGTCAATTTCTCCCGAAATTGGAAAATTGGAACATTTAAAAGTATTGAATTTAGCATTCAACTCTTTAACAGGAGTCCTTCCTGAAGAAATAGTGAATCTTTCAAATTTAAAAGTTTTAAAGCTTGAAATGAATAGGCTAAATGGGGAAATACCTCAGGAAATTGGTAATCTGCACCAATTAGAGGAACTTTCGGCATTTAATAACTTTTTAACCGGCAAGATTCCTGCAACTGTAGGCGATATAAAAGGGTTAAAGGTATTAAACCTTTCAAGTAACGATTTTTATGGGGACATACCTAGTTCTATTGGGCAGTTATCCCAACTAGAATCTTTAGGATTGTTCGAAAATAAATTAGAAGGAGCTATACCCAAAGATATGGGTCGTTTAAGTAAATTAAAAGAATTGGTACTAGCTAATAATTTTTTAGATGGTGATATACCAAATGAGTTTGCGCAGCTTGCTAGCTTAGAGGTGTTTCAAATTCAGAATAATAATTTCTCTTCATTCAAAGCTTTAGAGTTTTTAGAAACAAAAGAATATTTGGTTTTTGATTATGATAAAGAAGACCGTAAACTTGAATTTAAAGATATAAACTTTAGTAAAACCAGAATGGCAGATACTAAGTTCGAAGATATTGAAGAGTAAGAGTTGTTTACACTTTTAGTTAGTTTGGTAAAAGAAAGAGATGTGTATTTCATATCTCTTTCTTGTATTTCATTTTTTTATTACCAATAAGTTATCATAAATGTATTTTTTGAACGTTATAGTTTAAGCCTAAATTTTCGCACGACTGCTTTTTAAAAGTGTTAGCGATCATTTAATCGTAACATAAAGTTCCCCAAACTATTAATTTTTTGAAATGAAAAAAATTCTAAAATGTAGCGGTATTATTCTGTTAATGATATACAGCTATAAAGCAAATGCACAAATCCAAGAAAATGAGAAAGAGTATTTAATTAAATTAAATAAAAGTACTCAAGGGTTTAAATGGAAAAATGAATGGAATTTAAATGCCGACCCTGCAACATGGCATGGAGTGGAGGTAAAAGATGGGCATGTAGTTTCTTTAAAATTATATAGAAATAATCTGGAAGGAAAAATACCCGAAGGAATTTCTGTTTTAAAAAAATTAGAAACGATAAATCTTTCTTTTAATTTATTAGAAGGTGAGCTACCACAGGGTTTATTTGAATTACAAGAATTAAAATCAATTAAACTGGAAATGAATAAATTGAGTGGTGTATTGCCGCAAGATTATTCTAAAATGAAAAAACTGGAAGAATTAACGATGTTTAATAATTTATTACAAGGGTCAATACCTAGCGGAATTGGTTCTCTTGAAAATTTGAAAATCTTAAATTTATCAAGTAATTACTTTGATGGGAGATTACCAAAATCGTTAGAAAATCTTAATAAATTAGAAAGATTGGAGCTGTTTGGAAATAAACTGGCGGGATCTATTGATGTAGAGTTGGGTAAGCTAGTTAATTTAAAAGAATTGATTCTATCCTACAATCAATTCGAAGGAGATTTACCTAGCAGTGTAGCCTCGTTAAGTAATCTAGAATTTGTTCAACTACAAGGAAATGGATTTAGATCATTAAATTCTTTATTAAGATTGGAAAGTACCAAGTTGGCTGTTTTCGATAGTGATGATGAATTCTTAAACATGAAATTCAGTACTAATGAAATAAACAAAGCTCGTTTGGTAGACACCAAATTTGAAGATGTGAAACAGAATTAAAATAGGTTAGTATTAATAGTAAGGGATGTAAAAGCATCCCTTTTTTTATGCGTATTAAGTAGAAATGATAGCATATTTTATGAATACTTTAACCTTTAGGGTTTAAAAAGCCATATCTGTTTTTTTGTAGTTTCGCCGTTGAATAATTGAAAACCAAAAGTTTTCATATTTCGGCAATATTGAAATCTATATACTGTTTAAAGGTTTTTTAAAATATTCGATCTAATGTCAAGTACTTTAAATAAGAACAGTGAAAAGGTAATGCTATTAAAATTGCAATATATAGATAGGATGTAGCTCATATGTTATGGTGAGTATAATTACTTAAAAGAGTAGTGTAGTCATTTCATATTTAAATTTGGTCACTTCATTTACTTAAAAGCCTTTAGGAGTATATTTGACCAAGTGTTTTTAAATACGTTTATAAATTATAATAAAATGCGAAAAATTATTTTTACGGTACTAGGTATATTACTTGTTGTGGTATCTATTTTCTTATCTAAAGTTATAGTAGATAGTAAAAAAACCTTTAAACCTAAAGCAGAGAAGGTGGTTAAAACAGTCTTTACCCAAGTAGTTGAAAATAGTACAGTGCCAATTGTTGTAACTGCAAACGGTAATTTAACAGCAAAACAACGAGTCGAGCTTTATGCGGAAGTTCAAGGTGTTTTTAAAAAAGGTAGTAAATTATTTAAAGAAGGTCAAGCCTTTAAACAAGGTGAAACTATAATTAATATAGATGCAAATGAATACGCAGCAAGTGTTCAATCTGCAAAAAGTAATTTATTCAATCAATTAACGGCAGTAATGCCAGATTTAAGATTGGACTATCCAGATATCTATGCTAAATGGCAAGCATATCTTACCAATTTTGATATGTCTAAGAGTACTCCGCCACTTCCTGAGCTTAATACGGAAAAAGAAAAATTCTTTATTTCTGGCCGAGGTATTTTAACTAGTTATTATAATGTAAAAAATTTAGAACAACGACTTTCTAAGTATCGTATTTCAGCTCCTTTTTCTGGTGTACTTACGGAAGCCCTGGTTACAGAAGGTACTTTAGTAAGAGCGGGACAAAAATTAGGCGAATTTATTAATCCAGAAGTTTACGAGCTAGAAGTTTCAATTAGTAAACGTTATACTGATTTATTAAAAGTAGGGGAATCGGTGGAGCTAACGAATATAGATGATAACAGCAAGTATAAAGGAAAAGTAACACGTATTAACGGTAGTATAGACCAGGCTTCGCAAACTGTCAAGGCATACATAGAAGTAGATAACAAAAATTTACGGGAGGGCATGTACCTTGAAGCTAATTTAGATGCTAAAAAAGAAGAGAATGCTATAGAGGTTGATAGAAGTTTGCTTTTGGAAGGTGATAGAATATTCGTAGTTCGAGATTCTATTTTAGATATTATAGAAGTAGAACCAGTTTATTTTTCTGATAAGCGCGTAGTGTTAAAAAACGTGCCAAATGGTGTAACTATTATGTCTAAGCCACTTAGTGGTGCCTACACCGGTATGGCAGTGAAAATATATTCTGAACAAACAGAAAAAACAAAAGGATAATGCGTAAACTGATAGAATACTTTATTCGGTATCATGTTGCAGTTAACGTGGTAGTAATTTCATTTGCTCTTTTTGGTGTTGTAGGGGCAAAATCATTAAAGTCCTCTTTTTTTCCTTTGACGGATTCTAAGAACATTTTAATCACCATAACTTATCCCGGTGCTTCACCACAAGAAGTAGAAGAGGGTATTGTGCTTAAAATTGAAGATAACCTAAAGGGTTTAGAAGGTGTTGACAGGGTTACTTCTACCTCCAGAGAAAATAGTGGTACTATTAATGTTGAAATAGAAAAGGGTGAAAATATCGATTTCATGCTTTTAGATGTCAAAAATGCGGTAGATAGAGTGCCAACTTTCCCAACAGGAATGGAGCCTTTAATTGTAGCTAAATTAGAGGCTGTTAGGCAAACGATTTCATTTGCAATAAGCGGAGACCATATTCCCTTAGCTACATTAAAAAGTGTAGGACGGCAAATTGAGAATGATTTAAGAGCTATGGAGGGTATTTCCCAAATAGAAATATCAGGATTTCCGGCAGAAGAAATTGAAATAGCCGTTAACGAAAATAATCTTTTAGCTTATGGAATTTCATTTACTGAAGTTGCAAACTCGGTAAGTAATGCCAATATATTGGTTACAGGTGGAAATATTAAGACCGATGCCGAAGAGTATTTAATACGTGCCAATAACCGTTCCTATTATGGCGATGAATTAAACAATTTAGTAGTACGGGCAGATGCATCAGGTACTGTAATTCGTTTAAAAGATGTAGCTATAGTAAGCGATCGTTTTGCCGAATCTCCAAACGCTACTTATTTTGATGGTAATTTATCGGTAAGTACAACCATAACAAGTACCAATAATGAAGATTTAATATCCGCTGCCGATCAGGTAAAGGAGTATATCGAAGAATTCAATCAAAAATATAACAACGTTAAGTTAGATATTGTTTCTGATCAGTCTACGACACTAGTACAACGAACAGCATTATTAACTGAAAATGCCATAATGGGTATGTTATTGGTGTTGATCTTCCTTTCCTTATTTCTAAATACAAGATTGGCTTTTTGGGTAGCCTTTGGATTGCCCGTAGCATTTTTAGGAATGTTCGTATTTGCAGGTTTCTTTGATGTTACTATTAATGTATTGTCTCTTTTTGGGATGATTATCGTTATCGGAATATTAGTAGATGACGGTATTGTTATTGCCGAGAATATTTATCAACATTATGAGAAAGGAAAATCTCCTGTACAAGCTGCTGTAGATGGTACAATGGAAGTTTTGCCTCCAATTATTTCGGCAATTATAACAACCATTTTGGCATTTTCTATATTCTTATTTTTAGATAGTAGAATAGGTGAATTTTTTGGTGAAGTATCTGTTATTGTAATCTTAACGTTGGTTGTTTCGTTAGTAGAGGCTTTAATTATACTTCCTGCTCACTTAGCGCACTCCAAAGCATTGCAGCCAATAGATAAAAAACCTAAAACCGGGTTTGCAAAAGCATTTGCGAAGCTTAGGATTGTAAATGAAGCAGGAGACAAAATGATGACGTGGATGCGTGATCGACTTTATACACCTGTATTACGTTTTTCTATGAAGTATAAGGTATTTACATTCAGTCTTTTTGCTGGTGCTTTTATTTTAACCTTGGGGTCTGTAGGCGGGGGTGTTATTAGAACAGCATTTTTTCCTAGAGTAGCTAGTGATAGGGTAGGTATAGAATTAGAAATGCCTAATGGAACAAACGAAAAAATTACGGATTCTATAATTTCTTTGATAGAAGAAAAAGCAGAAATCGTAAACCAAGAATTAACAGAAAAATATTTAAAAGGTACGGATAAGGTGCTTTTTGAAAATGTCATAAGACGTCTAGGGCCTGGGTCTTCATCAGCTGAATTAAATATTAACTTGTTGCCAGGTGAAGAAAGACCAGATGAAATATCTGCCGATATGGTAACGAGCAGGCTCGAAGAACTTGTAGGTCCGGTTATTGGAGTGGAAAGCCTTATTTATGGTTCAGGCGGCAACTTTGGTGGTTCGCCAGTTTCGGTATCTCTATTGGGCAATAATATCGATGAACTTAAAGCGGCCAAGGCGGAACTGAAGAATGTTCTATTGAATAACTCTAGGTTAAAGGATATTTCCGATAATGACCCGGCCGGTATTAAAGAAATCCGATTAACATTAAAAGAAAATGCGTATTTGTTAGGGTTAGACCTACGTGCGGTAATGGCGCAAGTACGTTCAGGATTTTTTGGAGTACAGGCACAGCGTTTTCAGCGTTCGCAAGATGAAATTAGAGTTTGGGTACGCTATGAAAGAGATGAGCGTTCTTCTATAAATAATTTAGACGATATGCGCATTGTTACGTCTACAGGGGAAAGAGTTCCACTAAGTGAAATTGCAGATTACACCATTGAGCGTGGTGATGTGGCTATTAATAGACTAGAAGGTAGGCGAGAAATTCAAGTGTCTGCAGACATGAAAGATGTAAAAGATAGTCCAACGGAAATAATGACTGAAATAGAAAATGTCATTATGCCAGAAATACATTCTAAATACCCAACAGTTAGTGCTTCTTATGAAGGACAGAATAGGGAATTAGGTAAATTGACAGGGTCGTTAAAATTAGTTGGATTTACGGTCTTGCTTTTAATCTATATCACCATAGCATTTACATTTAGAAGCTTTAGTCAGCCTTTAATGCTGTTACTATTAGTGCCATTTAGTTTTATAGCAGTAGCATGGGGACATTGGATCCATGATTTTCCAATTAACGTATTATCAATTTTAGGAATCATTGCTTTAATTGGTATTATGGTAAACGACGGTTTGGTACTTATTGGCAAGTTTAATTCTAACCTACGAGAGGGTATGACATTCGATAACGCTATTTTTGAAGCGGGTAGGTCAAGGTTTAGAGCAATCTTCCTTACCTCAATAACGACTATTGCAGGTTTAGCGCCACTTATGCTAGAAACCAGCAGACAAGCACAGTTTTTAATACCTATGGCTATTTCTATTGCTTATGGTATTGGAATAGCTACGGTACTTACTTTAATAATGTTGCCATTGTTTTTGTCTTTTAGCAATAATCTAAAATCCAAGAGTAGAATGTTGGCTTCGGGGCATAAGATAACCAAAGAAGAGGTTGAAAGGGCTATTGTTGAAAGAAAAGAATCTGCTCACTTAGAAGGTCAATTGGCACATTCTAATGAGAATGGGGTCCATGATGATCATACAGTAGTAGGTACAAACACGCATTAGAAATTTGAAGGTATAGAATAATGATTAGATTACGATTCATCCATTTATTGTTGTTATTTCCTGTTTACGGCCTATTGGCACAAGAGGCTATGCTCTCTAAAGAAGTTGCTGTAATAAAAGTTTTAGAAAACAATTATGGTATAGAGATAGCTAAAAACCAAGTTGATATCGCTGAGAATAATGCTAGCATGCTAAATTCGGGGTATTTGCCGACACTGACGGGTACGGCCGGGGCTACGTATAATGCAAACAATACTACGACAGAATTTCCTGGGCAGGTAGATGAAAATAACAAGCCTAGGGCAGATATTGAAGTAAATGATGCGGAGAGTCAACGGTACAATGCGGCATTAAATCTAAATTATACCCTTTTTGATGGCATGGGTAGGTTCTATACTTTTAAAAGGTTAAAAGAGCAATATAATTTAAGCACACTTCAAGCAAGGGAAACTATAGAAAATACAATGCTTCAAATGTTTAGTGTTTATTTTGAGATTGCACGTTTAACTGAAAATAAGAATGTTCAAAAGCAAGCATTAGAAATATCTACTGATAGAATTAAAAGGGCAGAATATTCTTTTGAATATGGACAGAGTACCAAGTTAGATATATTAAATGCCCAGGTAGACGTTACCAATGATAGTATTAGTTTGTTGAATACGGAACAGCAGTTAGCAAATGCCAGAAGAGATTTAAATGTAGTTTTAAATCAAAATTTAAATGAAACTTACGAAGTAGATACGACGATTGTTTTTATACCTAAACTTCAAATTGTTGAATACATGGAAAATACGATTTCTAATAACGTAGCTATTCTCCAAACGGAGTCGAACTTAAACATTAACGCGTATGATATTAAAGTAAGCAAGTCTGGTTATTTGCCAATAATTGGTTTAAATGGATCTTATGGTTGGAATAGAAACCAAAATGCGCCATCAGCATTTTTAACCGGAGCTGTTTTTCCAGGTACCAACTCTAATGTAGGTAGTATGTCTTTAGGGGCTAGTCTATCTTGGAATTTATTTGATGGTGGTGGTACAACGGTTCGTGTAAAGAATGCTAAAATAACCTACGCTAATCAAGCGTTGCTGCGAAAGCAAGTAGAGTTAGAAGTAAATCGGGATATGCAAAATGCTATGGCTATTTATGAAAACCGTTTAAAAATTTATAGAATTCAAGAACAAAACGTGATAACCAACCAGAATAATTTTGAACGTTCCAAAGAGCAGTTTCAATTAGGAAGCATTACTTCTATAGAATTTAGACAGGCACAAATAAATTTATTGAACGCCCAGACAAATAAGAATTTAGCCAAGTACGATGCCAAATTGGCCGAGCTTCAATTGCTACAGCTTACAGGGCAATTATTAAATATTGAACTGTAATCGATAATAAATTACGTACAACCATGTATATTAATAGAACAAATACGGAGCTAATAGAGATTTTAAATCAGGAATCTCTTCTAACTTTTGAATCTCAATTAAAATTAAAAGAAGAGATTCAAAAACGTGATATTTCTGTAGACCTTGCCCCATTAGAAACATCGATTTCAAATAAACTGTCTCAGATTAAAAATTTAGAATACTTAAAGGATTTCGGTTTTCAGGCGGAGGATACTCAAGACGGTATTGTAGTTACTAGAACTAATAAAGCCAAGTTTACCGATGTAATAGCAATGGTATTAGGGGTAATCGTGTTTTTAATTGGGGTTTACGGTTGTGTAAACTTAGTTATGACTTTTATAAACGGCGAAGAATTAGATGTTTTTACCTTAGCTTATAAATTTGCAATAGCGGGTATGGTATTCGTTGGAATAGGGTTTTTTAGTGGATTAAAACGATTGTTCGATTATACAGGTTTTGAGCTTTCTAGTAAACAGGGGGTAATTACTTTAAAGAAACGATTCGATGTAAACTTGGAAGAAACTGTGGCCAAAGCATCTGATGTTTTTATTGACTCCCATGATGATGTTCTTTTTTTAAGACTTGGCGATCAAATTATTTTCACATCAAATGCCGATAATTTAGTGCAGACACTAACAATTAAAGAATTGGCTAAGAAATTGAAAACTGTATAAAATAAATGTTTGAACATTTTTTTCAATGTCCGTACTGTTGGGAAGAAGTTTCAATGCTTCTAGATCCATCAATTTCTCGTCAAACATATGTAGAAGACTGCGAAGTATGTTGTAATCCTATAGAGTTAACTCCTCATTTTGAAGAAAGTGAGCTTGTGTCTTTTAATGCGCAAAGTATAGAGCAGTAATTAGTTTATAAACTCTATTTTACCTCCAAAGGTTTTATCTTTATCAATACTTTTTGGATTGCCATAAATTTCAATAGTACCACCAGCCTTTACTTTGGCAACAACCTTTTCACTGGAATAAACTTCGGCAATACCACCTCCTAATACAATTACAGAAGTGTTTTTGGATTTTAAATTTTTGTTATAGAGTTTTCCTCCAGTGTTTACATGAGCAACTTGCTGTACGGCTACGCCAGATAGTTTTATTTCGCTACCACTGGTACTTTTAGTATTTACCGTATCTGCATCAATATTTAAAGTTATGACACCCGCTTCTTGAGAATTTATGTCCAAAGTAGAACCTTTAATTATCCCACTAGAGACAATTCTTGCATTTTCATTGGCGTCTATAATTTTTAAAGACTCCGTATAATGCAATTTGGCTTTAAAAGTATTGCCACCCAAAAAATTTTTCGTTACCATTTTTATCTTTAAAACACCCTTATTTTCTGTAATGCTCATATCATCTTTATTCGCAGTGCTTATTTCTAACTTGTTCTCATCTGCCTTAATAAGCGTTACAGTAATTCGGTCGTATACTTTTAGCTCTGTAAAATCTTGCAACGAAATAGTTGTGGTGTTTTGAGCAAAACATACCAGTACTGCACAAATAAAAAATGTAATAGTTAATAGAGGTTTCATCTAATATTGGGTTATTGGTAAAACAAAGTTACGTTACAAATTGGGTTATTTCATAATTCAACTTTTTTGATCGCTTAAGAGCTGTCAAGAGCTTTATGTATTGAAAAGAAATCTTTAAAAGTTAAAAGTGGTAAGGTTATCGCTTAGGTTTTTCAGTTTTATTATCTTAATCAGGAAATAGGTTTTATTCTAATACATGAAAAAAAATTATCTAATAATAGTCCTTATTATTGTTTTAGGTATCGTTGGTTATGCGGGCGTTGAGTATTTTCCAGTGACAGAGAATAAAGTTGTTTTTGAGAATTTAGATTCTATACCAACTAGACGAGAACTACGTGGAAGTTTTTTTGAAAAAAAAGAGATCCTAGTAGTTTATGCTGCTGAGGATAGTACATTAAATACAAAGTATCAGCAAATTCTTGAAGGACTTTCATCATTAGAACCTACCAAATCTTGGCGTAGTGCTAAAATTCATTATAGGCATGTTACTGATGTTACAGAAGAAGATTTAAGTAGCCATGTAGTTTTTTTGTTAGGGGCCATTCAGGATAATGAAATTATTGGCAGATTTATAGATAATACTCCATTTAAAGTTACTGACAAACAAATTATAATTGGGGCTAATAAAATAGGGAATAAGATGGCTGTTTTGTCAATGAGTTTTTATCCAAATCCGTTAGCACCTAAAATTCCTTTTAGTTTTTTGACAGGTACAGATGCTCAGCAAGTGTTCAATTTTTTTAATAATTTGGTTGAGGAAAATGGAAGGTCTTTTTATTGGCAGAACCTTAATTATGAGCTTTATAATGACAATATTCGTGTGGTCATGGGCGATTTTAATGAACAATGGAATATAGATAACAGTACTTTTTTCGATTTCTCCAATGGAAATCAAGTAGTATTAAATGCAGAAAAGTATCAGTTTGTAAATCATAAAAATGCATTACAACCATCAGAAGTAAAAAGTATTGAAGCACAAATAAAAAGAAATACCTCTAAAGTATTCGCCTTCTTGGGGAATGATGATTTTCCAAAAATCACATATAATTTTTATAGTAATACAGAAGAAAAGGGTTTAATGACTGGTAATACAGCGCAGGCACATTACGATACTATAAATAATTCAGTTCATATTATTGCCAATAAAATTTATAAGAATAATAATATTGGTAAGGATAATGAGTTGCTGCTTCGTAATATGTTGGGCATCTCAAAAAAGGATATTCTTACCAACGGTCTTCCTATTTATTTTACCGATACATGGCAAATGAAAGGGTATAAGTATTGGTCTGCTAGGTTGGCAGAATCAGATAATATCTTGTCTGTAGCAGAATTATTGGATAATTCATTCTTAGAAATGGAATCTTCTTTAATTCGGGATTGCCTGGCTGGTGCCTTTGTAGATTTTTTAATGCAAACTTGGGGAAAAGAAATTTTTCTGTATCATTATAAAGATGGGGAGCTTACCAACAAACAAATGCAAAAGTTAGAAAGGCAATGGAAATTATATTTAGAAAACTTATCAAAAATTTACCCTAAGGAAAAAATAGTAAAGAAAGAGTTGCCTTATTTAAAAGGATTCAATTTTGCCCATGAAGGGTATAGTATTTATAATGGTTACGGATCTAAAAAGGCAACAGAGTCTTTATTAAAGCAAAAAGCTATGGGCAGCAATGCCATGGCTATTGTGCCCTATACAGGCATAAATGATATAAATACACCTACACCCTTGCATTTTAGTAATAGTGCAGGCAGTGAAAATGATGAGGCAGTTGTACATGCAGTATCAACAGCGCACGATATTGGCATGTATACAATGCTTAAACCTCAAATTTATGTAGGTGGTAGTTGGCCAGGGGGAATTGAAATGCCTACTGAGGAAGAATGGAATATGTTTCATGACCATTACTATCGATGGATACGCCATTACGCATTTTTGGCTGAAATACATGGTATGGATGCCCTTTGTATAGGTGTAGAATTTACCAAGGCTACTTTGTTACAACCAAATGCTTGGCGAAATATGATTAAGAAAACTAGAGGATTGTTTAACGGGCATATAACCTATGCGGCCAATTGGGGCGAAGAATTTGAGAATATTGAATTTTGGAATGAATTGGATTATATAGGACTAAATAGTTACTATCCATTAAGTAAGGCGGACAACCCAACTGATGCAGAAATGAGCGAAAGCTTTTCTAAAGTTAAAGAAAAAATTAAAAAAGTATATGAGCGTTTTGAAAAACCTATTGTGTTTACTGAAGTTGGTTTTCGTAGTATAAACGAACCATGGAAAAATCCGCATGCAGAGGCCGATGAAAGTATAAATGAAGAAATGCAGGCGCGCTGTTATGAAATTATCTTTAAGGGAATTGAGAACGAGCCTTGGTGTAAAGGAATTTTATGGTGGAAATTTCCTAGTTTCCTTGAGTACCGCGGTGAGCAAAACAATGCTTTTACGCCCAATAACAAATTGGCCGAGGAAACTGTTCGTAAGTGGTTTACAAAGTAATTTAACTTATTGTCGTAGGCTTGTTTTATACGGTTACTTTCTTTTTGGGAATACCAAACTATCTGCCGGGTAGGTTTGTTTTAGGTAATTCATTTGCTCATTTGCCCAATCAATAATTTTTTGCCGTTGAATATTGGTCAAGTCTGCTTCTGGATGAAGACCTAAATAAGTATAAGAAGGTAGGGGCATTTCTTTTTCCTCCACCATTTCTATAGTTTCTTCTAATTTATGATTTTGTACAAAGAGCGGTAATTTTGTAAAGTTAGAAAAATTCAAATGTTTTTTACCGTCGTTTACATGTTCGGCTAAAAACCAAGCAGCAGGTTGTACATTGGAATACCATGGGTATTCAGTAATATTACTATGGCAGTCATAACAAGATACTTGTAATATATGCTGCACATCTTTAGGTATGCTGTATTTAGTAGTTATAGCAAAGGTGTCATCTCCCGAATTATTCTTTTCTGGTCGTATAAATTGAATAATAAGTAAGAGAACAAAAAGGACAATTCCTATCTTTTTCCACATAATGTTACAAGTTTTAGATTTCTAATTGGTTTATTAAAACTAAACATTTTTGATTTATGGTCCCTTGATTTTCAAGATGTAAGCTAAGATTTTATAAGTGGCTAAAAATTCAGTTCTCATTTTATACGTTTCACCTTTCATTTAAGACGGTTCGGTTATAAAGCTGCCGTACGCGGCTCTGTTGAGTAGTATATTTGTGTCAGAAATAAAAATATCATAATTCATAAAATATAAAGACATGAGAAAAATAAAATTAATTTTTGGTCTAGTACTAGTAGCAGGAATTCTTATTTCATTTACGGTAGAACAAAAACATAGAAAAGAAATGAAAGTTGCCAATGCTTCTTTATTCAATGAAGTAAACAATCCGTTCGAAGATACTTTAAAAGATCAAGCCACTGTTATCACTTTAAACCCTTCAACAGATATCAATGTAATTGAAATTGAGGAAGATGTAGATTTAGGTATTGATACAGCTGAATACTTACCATATGGTTTTGATGCATATAAAGGTTTTCAAATTAATGTTGCAGATATCAATGTTATAGAGATTGAGGAAGAAGTAGAATTAGGTTTCGATGTTAACGAATATTTACCTAAAGGCTTCAATCCTTATAAAGCATAGATTTAAATTAGTTAGTTAGTTAGTTAAGGTTGGTTAATTAAGGCTTTCAATTCTATTTTGAAAGCCTTTTTCTGTTTTTAGAAACTACCTTTAACATCAGCGATAAAATTGATGTAAATTTGAAAAATGCCCGTTTTAAACCTATGATGATTTTACCAATAGTAAAAAAACCACAAATTATTAAAATAGCCTTGTTATTGGCTGTTTTGGTTTCCCTACCCAGAAATATTCATGTGTATAACATGATCAGCTCTGGTAATGAGCAATTTGAGAATGTTTGGGTGCTCGATTTTCTGTACCGCATGGTGTTTATGGTTTTTTTCTCTTGGGCAATTTTAGAAATCAATGCCAATGTTGTCTATATAAAATTTAATCTTAGAGGTACTTACGCGACCATAGTTATTATTCTATTTGATCTAGTTATGCTCTTCGCTACTTTGTATTTATGGAAGGCATTACACCCTTTAATTATTGGAAATCCGTTGTCGGATGAGGACAGGGGCTTTTTAACATTTGGCTATGTTACCCTGCTCATTGTTTTATATTTTATAGCTAGAATTTTACGATTACAAGTAAACCAACGTGTAACCGATATAGAGAATGAGCATTTAAAACATCAGAATCTACAGAAAGAGCTTACGGCGCTTAAGAACCAGATAGACCCTCATTTTTTATTCAATTCTCTTAATTCATTAACATCACTTATACGCGATAATGAGCCTGCTACACAATTTGTAAAAAAGCTATCATATATGTATCGCTATATTTTACAGAGTGGCGATATCGATTTAGTAAGTATACGCGAAGAGCTTAAATTTTTAGAAAGCTATACATATCTTATGAAAACAAGGTATCGAGAACGGTTCGAGATAGAGGTTGCTATTGCAGAGGGGTTATTGGGAAGGAAAATTCCGCCATTGGCGCTACAATTATTGGTAGAGAATGCTGTAAAGCATAATGAAATTTCCGAATCTAATCCATTATTGGTACGTGTGTACTCTCGAGAAAATTCTATTTTTATAGAAAACCCATTACGCCCAAGAACAACTATGGCAGTAGGTACAGGTACAGGATTATTAAATTTAAGAAAAAGATATCTACTCTTGCAGCACCAAACAGTACTGGTACGTTCCGAAAATGGTATCTTTCAAGTAGAACTTCCATTAAGAAAAATAGAATGAAAATTGTTATTGTAGAAGATGAGCTTGCTGCAAGTGAACATCTAGAATATTTATTGAATCGCATAAATTCTGATATTGAAGTATTGGAAGTTTTCGATACCGTAAAAGCTGCTGTTAACTATTTTTCAAACTCAAATAAGGCAGAACTGGTTTTAATGGATATTCACTTAGCAGACGGAATCTCTTTTGAGATTTTTGAACAAGTTAAGATTGATATTCCTGTGGTTTTTACAACCGCCTATGATCAATATGCACTAAAAGCTTTTAAGGTGAATAGTATAGATTATTTGTTAAAACCTATAGACGAAGATGAACTGACAGATGCTTTAACCCAATTTACTGTACAGGTAAAAGAAAAGACACAAGGCATGGACGATGGCCAATTAAAAGGGCTATTAAATTTAATACACGGTAAAACCGAAAAAAAAAGCTATAAAAATACATTCTTAGTGAACCTACGAGATGAGCTAATTCCTTTAAAAACGAATGATATTGCCTATTTTTTAATAGACGTTGGGCAGATAAAAGCGGTCAGTAAACATAACCAAACCTATACTGTAGAAGGTAAATTAGAGGACATCGAAGAAAGTCTAGATCCAACTATTTTCTTTAGAGCTAATAGGCAATGTATTGTAAATAGAGAAGCCATCGTAAATTTAAAATACTACTTTAACGGTAAACTAATTGTAAGCGTAAACCCAGTTGCTAAGGAGCGCATTGTTGTAAGTAAAGCAAAAGCAACAGAGTTTAAAAACTGGATGGGGTCTTAATAGGTTTAAGTGTTACGGTATGGTACTTATTTCATTTAGTGTCCATTGCCCGTCAGCTTTTTTTACAAAGGAGAAACTATGTTGGCCACCTTCAAAATTTAAGGTAGGTGGGGTCGTGGTAACAAGAAAATGGACTGTTCGTACATTGTTTTCATTATCATCGATAAATGTAGTTTCGTTATCTCGTAATAGTTGTACAAACTGCGGGTTAAAAAGCAAATCAAAATCTTTTAGTATAAAACTATCTACTGGTATATAAATGAGGTCATCATAAATTTTATCGTACCAAAGAGAATCGGTATCTCTAAGAAGAATCATTTTTTGTACTTCAGATGGTGTATTTTCTAAACAATCATAACAGCGTATGGTTTTGCCTGATGCCTTTTTAAAAGCGACCTTGTCATTCTTTTCTAAAGTATTTAGAAAGTTGGACCATACCGTAAACAGTTCCACATTAGTAATTTTCTTGTCTTGCTTACATGATTGTACGGACATGCATAGAAGAAATACTATAAAAAAAAAGCGCTGTTTCATAGCAATGTTGTTTTTAAAATTCTTATTTAAATTAATTACAGCATACTTTAAGAGCTCATTAAGCATAAGTGAAAAGTAAAACTCGTTGCATCCTTAATAAACTTAACATAGCCAGAGGCGAACAGTTCATGACCGCCTATTCACTAATAAACTATTCCACAAACTAACTGATGCTCTATTCGTCAATACTAGAATCTGGTAACTCTAAAATAGTTGATGTAGACAGTGCATTACCGGCAATACCTTTAATTGAACCAAAAAGCACATTTATATTTTCTTGAACACCCCATATTTGCTTCTCGCGGACGGCGAAATTTTTGAAGGCTGCTTTTTTCTCGTAGTTTAATTGCTGAATCATAGAATCGTAATTTTCTATAATTCTATTAATATTCTGAACAAACTCGTTGCTGGTTAAGTAGGAGTATAGCAGTTCCATTTTATCGCCTTTGTTCTCGTCCTGTGATTTTATAGAATGTGTTTTTAGTAATAACTCGCGCAAAACTAAAGAGACGCTTTTTACTTCATTAAATCCGCAGATCCAAACCCCATTTTTTTCACCAAACCGTTCCATATCTGGAGGAAAAGTTTCGGTAACGATCACAGCAATATCAGCTTTGCAATTAATTTGATCTTGTTTTAGTTTATTAATCCAGTCGTTACTAAAGCTTTTGGTACGTTTACTCTCGTACACAATAGAACCACAGGTCTGTTGTAATGAGTTTATAACTGTTTGTATGCAATCTGCGCCACGTACACCCTTGCCTACTTCATCAATATCATCAAAAGGGTAGGTGCTTCTTAAAAGCTCCTCTAAAGCCAATTCCTGCACCTCTCCTTGCATTTGCATAGAACCTTGCTCGGCCTTGCGTTTCATTTCATCGATAAGCTTTTTTTGGTCGTCTAATTGCTTTTGGTATTCTTTCTCTTTCAACGCCATAGATTCGCGCTCCTTGGCTTTAGCTTTTTCTTCTATTTCGGTTTGTTTTTCAAGCAATTCTTTCTGAACATTCAATTTAAGGTCTTCTGCCTTTTCTTTAAGTTCATTTTCTCTTTTAAGCAGGTCAATTTCTTGTGAGCGTAAAGCACGGTTTTCTTCTTTCTTTTTTTCATTTTCTTGCTGCAACGATTTTAATTGCTGCTCAAAAATTTCGTTCGTTTGCTTTTGTATTTTTTCAGATTCTTTGGCAATGCGTTGGGCAAGCTTTTCTTTAAAAAGCTCGTTTTCCTTCTCTTTTTTCTTCTCAAATTCCTCAACTTCTAGTGCCAACTTATCGCGCTCCTTATTGAATATTTCTGCCTGTTCCGCTACTTTACGTTCATATTCTGCCTTAAAATGCGCTTGCATTTTACCAGAAAGCGCTTCCTCTACATCAAATTCATGAGCACAATTAGGACATTTAATTTTATCTACCATGTTATATACATTCAAAAATTCAACTATAAAAATACAGAACACATACCAAGTCCACAATGTTTAACCCTAATCAAATGAAATGAAAGTACATGGTTCGGCAATTTTTAATTTCCTGACAAATGTCATATGTAGAAAAGAGGCTACGCTATATTTTTGATGAACTAAAAATCACCCACCTATGATTTCAAATGTGTTACCACTAGTTAACTGGAGCTACGGCGTAATTTTAATAGCTATTTTCGGGGTAGTATGTCTTGGGCTAGTACTTGTTGTATACAGTTTAATGAAAAACGACAAGAAAAAGCAAGAATAGTTTTAATCTACGTTACTTATTGATATAATACATACCGCGGTGGGGTAATTCCTTTTAGGCGCATGGAAACTAACATTTGCCCTCTATGGTGCGTAATATGGTCTGCCAGTAGCATGAATATTTGCCGTTTAGAACGGTTAATCCCAAAATAATCCAACTCATCATCTAAATTATCAGCATTAAATTGCTCCATTAAAGCAATAGCCTCAATAAAAGTTTGGTTTATACGTGCCATCATTTCAACCTTAGTTTTATCCGCAGATTTAAAAACGGTGTCTGTTTGGTACACCCTTGGTTCACGATCTCCCAAGAGCGATTGGCTATGCCAATCTAGTGCAAAACCAATATGCATTAAATTCTCGGAAAAGCTTAAAGACTCCTCCGTTACTTTATAATTATAATGCTCTTCTGGCATCATTTCAGCAACTAGGTTTAAGTACTTGCGGGAGTTTTCTAGTCGTTCTATAAAATCGGTTATAAATTTATCTTGTTGCGCAAGAAGTGGGGTTATAGGGGTGAATAGAAGGAAGGTGATTAAGATAATTTTTTTCATGATGATTTTTTGATTGATGTATTCCACTTAAAGGTAGTAGGTTTGTAATTAGCTAAATTGTTATGTCTTTAAAATATTGAAAAAGTATATCCTAATCCTTTCGTTTTTATAAGAGCTACGTCTTATGTTTTATCCAAAAGTATAATCAAATACACTATCTATTCCCCTTCAGGGAGGGAATAGGGGTGGGTATTTACTAGCATGTGGGTTAATTTATGAGTTCACCCGCCACATAATTTTCTCTCTTAATTACTTCTCCATTTTCGTTAAAGTATATAACAGGACCGTTTTTTAGGCCGTCTTTAAAAATGGCTTTCATATTCATGACACCGCTTTCATAATAGGTGATTATTTCTCCATTTCCCTTACCGTTTATATACTCATCTGTTTCTTGTATTTTACCACTTGGGTAGTAAATTTTTACCATACCTTCTAAATAGCTATTGTCATTTTTATAAACATAGGTTTCTTCAGAAGATTTTCTCCCATTTTAATTGTAGTATGTCCAAAGACCATTTTTAAATTTATGAGTATAATTACCCTCAGCTTGTAAAATTCCGTTTGGATGGTAGTACTTGGCAGGTCCTTCTAAAAAGCTGATATCATTTTTATAGAAATAATTTAACTCCTCGCTCAACGTTCCATTTTCCCAAAAATATTTCCAAATTCCGGTTGTAAACCCTTTTTTGAAATTTCCTTGAGATTGGATATTCCCGTTTGGGTGGTAAAAGATAGTTTCGCCATCTTGCAAGCCGTCTTTCCATTCGGCAACAACATGTAGCGTGCCATTTTCATTATACTCATTACATTTTCCGTTTTGCAGATTGTTTTTTAGGTAGCAGTTTTGAGTAGCTGCAAATTGGCTGCCTATATTTTTATAACTCTGAAAAACATTGGGTTTTAGTTTAACCTGTTTAAGTTGACCATCGGTTTCTATTTCAACCATTAATGTTTCTCTACTTCTGCCATTATAGTTATAGAAATACTTCTCGTAAATAGGGCTAGATGCTATTAAACCGTAGTAGATAGTTCCTGTTCTGGCATAATCCGAAGCCACACCTACAAAATCAATATCGCATTGTAGAAAATATTTGCCTGGCTTAATATTAGTAAAAGTGAAATTCCCGTATTCGTCGGTTAGCGTTTCTATTCTATATTGAAATGCTTCTTTGTCCATTACTACATTAGTGTTTGGTTTAGTCCCAGTTTTAGTAACTAATTTTTGCCATTCTATTAGGTAGTCCGTAACAGGGAAAAGCATAACAATTGTATTGTTCCCATAATGCTTTACAATTTTAACACCGGCATCATTTCCACTTCTTGTAAATGCAACTCCTTTTATGGTAGATTTTCCTTCTTCTAACTTAGATGAAGTGTCGTTTTTATCAAAGAAAGCTTGAGGAAAATAATTGTAATTATTGTTATTGAATTGAGCACTCGAAAAAATGGAATACAATACAAAGGTATTTAAAAATATGAACTTTACTATATGCGCAGTGGTAAACGTATTTTTCATTTTATATATCAATTATTTTAATTGTACTCTATATTCTGTTGAAAGTAGTAGAGCAGCAATAAGTGTACTATCATTAAGTTGAGTACTAGCCAAATGTATAAATTTTATGAATTGAGTTATGGGAAATAAGTCAATTTTAAAGGGGTTGAAGTTTTCTATGAGAAATTTATACTAGATAAATTTTTGAGTCTCTAGACTAAAAGAAATCATTTGTTTTTAGTTATGGGTTTGTTGGGCTTATGGATTTTTGTTTTTAAAAGAGCTACTTCATTTGCTTTGCACAAAAAGTATACTGATTGTCACAAGATGTTCCTCTCCTGGGAGGAGCTATGGGAGGGGCTTTGTTAATTGAGTGTTTGCCACCGCAAGACTCATTTAACATATTAAACGTAATAATAGGATGCCAAACGTAGTTTTATTTGAAACTTTTGTTAAGTAGATTTTTTAGTTTAAAACCCCTTTTTTAAACAAGGTTAAATAAGGAGCTAAAAAATTATCTATTTCTTTTTTGTTGGTTAACTCGGCTGATTGTATTGTTATGGCAATAGAATAATTTTCTTTGTAGGTAGCGAGATACGTGATATTATAAAATTCTTTACTTTTTTTAATAGTCATAACTGCATTATCAAATATGTTTAAATCACTAATTCTATTACCGTTTACCTCTTGTTTTTTTGTCAGTTCATAAAGAAATGTATCAATATTTCTCATGGGTTTTTTATCTGCCTTTTCATCATAAATAATAACTTTAAAATCATAGTTTTCGGATTTATGTTTGTATTTGGCAACAATTGTATATGCAAAGCATCCAACTTTTTCAAAATTATAATCTGCAACTTTGTCTACATGGGGTAAGGCATCTAATAGATATTTTGTTTTGTCACATGTATTTACCGTAGTAGGAAATTTAGTAGTTTCATGCTGTGTCTCTTGTATAACTACTTCGGTTATTTTTTCTGTGTTATTTTCTTTACAAGAAATAAAAACCCACAATACTAAAATAAAAACGAGACTATTTTTCATAACAATGCTGGTTTATGAATAGCATCTAAATATTCATTTAAATAATCCTCAATAGTTTCAAGGCTGGCCGTTCCAGGAATTTTTACTGATATTTTAATAGAATATATTTCCTTATAATTTGCGGTATAGGTGGCGAAGGTTAAATTATTTGTTTCGGTAGCCGCTGTTATAGTAATAGTTGGATTATTAAATTGAGACAAGCTGCTCTTAAAAATATTGGTACCGGGAAATGTACTTAGCGTTGTATATGCGGTATTAGCTAAGTTGATCATATTTAATTCTGTATTTGCACTTTCCTCTGTAACTTCAAACAGGAAGGCATCTAATTCTGAAAAATCATCTCCGTAATAATGCGCATTTAACATTATAGAAAACGGATTTGGTTCTGTGGTAGCAATGCAATTTAATTCTCCAAAGTCAGTGCCTTTATAGTTGTCTAAATGTGGTAATGCGGTATATAAAATTGTATGTTCACTACATCCATTAATATCTTCAAATTTTGAAACATTAACCATCGTTGTTGCTGGTTTGCTTTCTTGAACAATGTTTTCTTCTAGATTGTTAGTTGTTTTTTCTTTACATGAAAATGTAAAAACCATAAGTACTAATACAGTAATTATTTTATTCATAACGAAGTAATTGAGCGTCAGTTATTTTTTAAATTATTAACGAAATGTATTTACGTAATATGCATGTTTTGAGACTGCAATGTAGATAAGAATTCGTTACTTTTTTAATCATTTTTAAATATAGATTAGAATTGTTTTTTTGTTATTAGAAAGTTTGGTGTGGTTGTATATTCCTAAATAATGAAAAGGATAAATTCCGTAAATAATTTCTATGTATCAATAAGATAAATACTAAAACGACTTAAAAAAATATTTTCAAGCAATTAAAATTTATGAAACTTGTATTTTTATACGAACAATAGAATAATAGTCAATATCATACCGCCTAATGTAAAATAAAGGCCTTTTTTAAAAACGGAAGTTTGTGGCATAAACATCCAGAATGAAGATACCACAAAAAAGAGTAATGAGAGTCCAAAAAATATATTCAACCAATAAACAGGGCTATCTGTAGTAGCTTTGTGCAGATGCTCCATTTTGCTTAAAATAATAGGGAGTTCCATTTTCTTTACTTTTGCCATTCCGGTTAAAGAATTATATTCCCCTTGTTGAAAATAGATGATATCACCTTCTGTTCTATCTGGTTTTACACCACCTTTTATACGTAAAGCACCGCTTAGTTCACCAGATTCCAAATTGGGATTAAGTTGTTTTTCTGTAATTTTTTCATTCTTTAAAAAATCGGTATCTCTAAAAATCATTAAAATGCCGCTTATAGAATACATTGCCATTATGCCAGCTAAAAAGAAGCCTAAATAACGATGAATAATTCTCATACGTAAACCGGTAGTCATTTTCATTCCTTACTTTTTAAAATTTGGTGTTCATGTAAAAAAACAGATGTTTTTTTCAAGTGATTAAGACAGTTTTTGTGGTGAAAGGTTTATTGAGAAAGTACTTAAAAAAGAAAACCCCAAAAAGAAAAATCTTAATGGGGCAATCTTCGTTGTTTGGTAATTATTATTTATAAGCTTTTGTTATATGTATTTTCCTTTTTTGTTAATCAGGGGCCTGACTAACTAATTCAAAAAGCTCTTTATCTAATTGTGGTTTAACTTCACATTTATTATTGAAATGCATAGTCGCGGTATTTTTACAAGTATAGGAAGGCCACTCAGGAAGATTTTTATAATTTGGATTTCCTGTTTTAGCAAAATTCAACCAAGCACCACTCATTTTTTCAGCAAGATCATGAGCTTCTTTTCCACCACCCGTCATATGATTTGCAAGATTAATATTGTCAAATACAAAAGGCAGTTCCATACAATGTAGGGCTTTATATTTACCATCAAAAACAGGAGATTGCCATGTAAAGAGGTACATAAATACAGGTGCGCCACCAGCCAGTGCTGATTTTTCATTCGCTTGCATTACTGCACCAGGTCTAAACATGGTGTCTACATCAAGCAAATCTTTTGGATCTGTATCGTTGGGATACGCTTTTTTTACGGCATTAACGTAGTCGTCTGCTTTATCCTTATAAGTATCTTGAATATGCTTCATTATGGTTTCTTCTGATGCTCCTATAAATCGCATATTGGCAAAAGGGGCAAATTCGTTCTTTGCGGTACCCAACATTAACGGGATATCTTTTGATAAGGCCAATGCTTGTGGTGAGCTTAATTGATAAGGCAGGTCAATACCATCTCTACTTGGTCCCCAATTAAGTCCAAAACCTATAACAGGTTTGCCGGCCGCTTTCATTTTTTCGGCAACAACAGCTAAAGCTTTACTACTTGCTTCCGCCAATTTTTCAAAAGGAATATTTTGAATTTCATCTACATTGGTATCATTTAAACCCAAAATGTTCAACGTTTCTGATGCAATAGCTTGTGTATCTTCTTTTTCTAACATAGCTGTTCTAAAGGAACCACTTTGGTTAATAGCTTTATGAAACAAACCTTTGGCTTTAGGCATTGACATTAGCGTGGTAACTTTTGCACCACCACCCGATTGACCAAAAATGGTCACATTATTTGGGTCGCCGCCAAAATTTTCTATATTGTTTTTAACCCATTCTAGCGCCTTTACCATATCTAAAATACTGTTGTTTGCAGAATGCTTGTATTTCTCGCCGTAAGCTGATAAATCTAAGAATCCTAAAACATTTAGTCGGTGATTAATTGATACAACTACCACATCACCTTTTTTAGCAAGATTTTCACCGTCGTAAGAAGGAAGTTCATGACTAGAACCAGTAGTGAATCCGCCACCATGAATCCAAAATAATACAGGTCTCTTTTTTGCGGTCGATGCTTCTGGTGTCCATACATTTAAACTCAGGCAATCTTCATTTGGGAACCCCCAGTCATGGTCAAAAACAAATTCAGATTCATCTTGTATTGAAATAGTAGGGTTAACTAAGGGGGCAACCGGCCCATACATGGTGGTACTTTTTACACCTTCCCATTTTGTAGGACTCTGAGCAGTTTCAAAACGTTTTGCTTGTGCGTACGGAATTCCTTTGTAAGTGGTAATGTTATTGTGAATATATCCACGTATTTGTCCAAATTCGGTATTCGTAGCTGGAACTTGCGTACCGGTGAGCACTACATCTTGTGCAGAAACGTTTGTATTAAGTATTATTACGACCATTAAGGCCATTAATGAAATAAAATTTTTCATAATTATAATTTGAAGTTTGGAAGTCTATTTAAAACCAATTTCTTCTAATCCGTCATGACTAATTTTAATAGCTTCTAATGGTTTTAATCCGTCGAAAGTCATATCCTGTTCAACCATATAATATTTCATACCGGATAGCTCTTTGTTGTCCAGGATATTTTTGAAATTGATGTTTCCCTTCCCAACTGGGGCAAATCTACCTTGGTCATCCATATCTTTAACATGCCAAATTTTAAAACGCCCTGGGTATTTGTTGAAATATGCAATTGGGTTCGCTTCTGCTTTGGTTACCCAATATAAATCCATTTGAAAATTTAATAATTTAGGATCAACATTTTCTAAAAGATAGTCAATAGGAACAATGCCATCAGCGTTCTTTTTAAATTCAAAATCATGGTTATGGTACAATAATTTTAAACCGGCATTATTTGCTTTTTCTCCTAATGTGGTTAATATTTTAGCCAAATCTTCTATTGAACCTGTCATGCCCATAGTTCTGTTTTCTTGGTTAAAAGTAAACATGCCCATTGGCGGTACAGGTATTACAAAATATTTGAAACCTGCAGCTTTAACATCGGCCATCATTTGGTCGGCATTTTCTAATGTCACCGACCCTTGGTGTGTGCTTATAGGTTTAAGCTTTAAAGATTTTAGTAAATCCTTAAAATCATTAGGTGTCATTCCATAGAATTTTCCATCAGCATAACCAGCAGCCTCAATATTTTTATAACCAGCATCAGAAACCGCTTGTAATGTGGCTTTGGCGTTAGTGCCCATATCGTCTCTTACCGTATACAAGGCAAGGCCTCCTAATTTTTTTTGTGCGTACGAAGTAAGGGTACTACCCAAAAATAGGGTAATTACGAGGCATTTTAGAATGTTGTTCAATGATGATTTTTTCATTATAGTTGTTGTTTTAAGGGTTATGTTGAATGTATACTGTTTATTTAAAACTATACAGGTATGGAGCTTTATGGGCTTTACCTTGAAATAGTTTTTCGTGTCGTTCTAATATATCTAATGATAGCATTTTTCGTTGAAAAGTGGTGCGTCTAAGGTTCTGGTCAAGTACTGCTTCGAATACCGATTGTAGTTCTTTCATAGTAAATTTTTGAGGAAGCAGGTTCATACCAATTAATTTTTCACTCAAATTATTTCGAAGAACTTGTAGCGCCTTATTGGCAATTTCATTATGATCCATCATTAATCTAGGTAATTCATCAATGGCATACCAACCAATACTATCAGATAAATGGTCTGGTTTAGGAGTTACTTTTTCGTAGTTGATTAAGGCATAATGCCCTACTGTAATAAAACGGTCCAGCATCCAATTATTTTCATTTAAATTTTTATTATTGCCTTTCAAAATGCGGCGCATTGCTTCAGGGTCAGAACGTTCTAAGTTTCCAAATACTTGAAATTGATCAAGAAATACATTTTTTAAACCTGTTCTTTCTTCTACTCCTTTTTTTACTGCCTCTTCTAAACTTTGACCTACTTCAATAAAGCCACCAGGTAGGGCAAATAGTCCTGTATTGTGGTATTCTAAAATAAGTATTTTAAGCAATTTTCCATTGAATCCAAAAATGACACAATCAAAAGAAAGGTTAGGAATGAAGTTCTTATTATCAGGGCCTTTCATGGATTAGAGAGGTGAAATTTAAATGCGTTTTTCAAATAAAGCATAAAAATTTATCTAATCAAAGAATTATTGTCATAAAATGAGACAATAAATAAAAAGTGTTAACCTCATGTGGGTAACCATATAAGAATCAACACTTTTCAAAATTTTGAGAATCGGTAGCTATTCAGTATATCACCTAAATTGGAGTAATTTATGATTGATCGTTTTTAAAATACCAAACATTCATACTTTCCATAGAATCTCTAACCATACAATTATTAGTTAAGGTGCCGGCTAGTATAAACCCATGTTTACTAAAGGTAATATTGAGTCCGTAAGACGTTGATCTTACCATGGTATAAATGGTTTTGCATCCTAGTTTATCCATTCTTTTTTTAATGTCTTGCACTAAGAAATACGAAAGGTTCTGACCTCTATAATCTGGGTGCGTTACAAAATCAACAATCTCTACATTGTATTCTCTTGAATTTACGGCAAGAATTGCCGATACTAGCAATTCTCCATTTTGAAAAAGGCCGTAATACTGATGGTTTAAATCTTTCAACTTTGAAAAATAGTCCGCATTTTTAATTTGGTGCGGATGGTATTTGTATGCCTTTTTGTGCAAATCTTCAAGTGTGTCAAAATCTACTGTAGAAAGTTTATTTATAGTAAGTTCATCTGGCATTTGAAAATGCGAATCGGAATTAGCCTTGTTGGCAGCCTTTGCAATAGTCTTGACCGTAGCTATAGTCTTGCTTATTCTTTCATCATTTGAATGGCGTTCTTCATTGGTGTATTCCGCTAGAAAATAACCATCGATTGTGCCGTTATAAAGACCCGGAATTTTGGCTTCTACTGTAAAACCTTTTGATCTTAATACGTTTACCCCCTTTTCAGATGCTTTGCCAAGAATTTTTTCATACTGTTTCTTTTTGGCAAGATCTTTCATTTTAAGTAGCAGTTTATCTAAATCAACGTTATCATTTTCAGAGAAATAGATACGCTTATGCATGTTACCATGGTAAACTAAGGCCCCACCTATGTTTTCAATTATTTCGAACATAAATTTCGATTTTCAATTATGGTTACTCCGTTTGCTATTCGCGAATTTGACCATCACCAAAAATGTAATACTTGTTAGTCACTAATTGCTTCAGCCCTAATGGTCCTCGGTGATGCAATTTATCAGTACTAATAGCTAGTTCCGCACCTACACCCATTTGCCCACCATCGGTAAAACGCGTTGACGCATTTTGGTAAACTGCAGCACAATCTACCTCTTCCATGAACTGCATGGCGGTATCTTTATTCGATGTCATAATTGTAGCGGAATGCCCTCCGGAATTATCGTTTATTTTTTCAACTGCTTCATCTAGTGAATCAACAGATCCCAAGCAGCATTTCATGGCTAAAAATTCTTCTTTCCAAATAGCATCATCTTTAATTTGTTGTGCATTTGTAAGAACGGAATTAACATCTGCATCAACTAAAGTTTCTACCCCTTTTGCGCTTAAAAGTTGATAAATATCTGTCAATTTCTTCTCATAATTTTCAATATTGGCATTGATCAATATCTTATCCAAAGCATTACAAGCAGATATTTTTTCGGTTTTAGCATTCATGATAACTTTCACACTTTTTTCCCAATCTGCCTCTTTATCAACAAATAAGAAGTTGTTGCCTCTTCCACTTACAAGCACCGCACATTTGGCATGTTCCTTTACAAAATTGATTAAACGTTCACCACCTCTAGGAACAATAAGATCAAGTTTTTCTGTAGGGTTTCTCAAGAACTCTTGCGTTTCCTCCCTATTCTTGGTCAACTGCTGTATGTACTCTTTAGGGAGTCCGTTTTCTTCAAGAGCCTTGTGCCAAAGTTCTACGAGAATGGTATTACTGTACAATGCCTCTTTGCCGCCTTTTAAAAGTATCTTGTTATTTGCTTTAAAGGCAAGTACTGCAGCTTCGATGGTTACATCTGGGCGAGACTCATAAATTATCATAATGGTTCCAAAAGGAGCCGTTTTGTTGGTGATATCCAATCCGTTTTCCAAATTTTGGGTAGAAATGATTTTGCCTACAGGGTCATCTTGAGACATTACTTCTTTAATAGATCCTATCATACCATCAATTTTTGAGTTTGTCACGATAAGTCTATCATACATTGCTTGGTCATCTTTCTTGAAAAGATCTAAATCTTTTTTATTAGCATCGAGAATGTTACTTCGGTTGTCATCCAAAAGTCGCATCATGCTATTTAAAACCTTGTTTTTTACTTCTGTTGAAATTATCTTCATTATGCTTCTGCTTTTTCTTCTAGGGTTACTTTTGTACCCACATTTTTTCCTTCTATAATATCAATAATGGTACGGTCTTTTTTACCGTTTGCAATATAAGTTGGGATGTTTTTGGCGGCTGCCTGTTGGGCGTAATCCAATTTAGAACCCATGCCACCACGGCCTTCGCCAGCTTTTTTATTATTGTCCTGAATAAACTTATCTAGATTTTCTTCGGGATTTACATGTGTTATAAGATCACTACTTTCTGCGTTTGGGTGCCCCGTATAAAGTCCGTCGATATCTGTTAAGATAATCAGCTTGTCGGCATCGATAAGCTGAGCAATTAAGCTGGCAAGCTCATCATTATCTGAAAACATGCTCATGGTAACCGAAACGGCATCATCTTCATTTGCGATGGGTATTACCCCTTCGGACAATAACCCTTCAACGCAATTAATCATATTCTGTCTATGTACACCGGGAGTAAAATCTCGTTTTGTGGGCAGTACCTGTGCGCATTTCATACCATAATCATGAAAAATATTATAGTATAATCGCATCATACGAGGTTGCCCAATGGCAGAATAAACCTGCCTGCGCTGGGTGTCGTTTTCAATACTTGATGCACCCAACACCTCACGACCTGCAATTACAGAGCCCGAAGAAACCAGTACGGTTAAAATATCTTGTTCATATAATTCTGCAATCTGTTGTACCAAATTTCGTAATACCGGTCTCACTATACGATTGTCCTTATTGGTCATAACGTTGGTGCCTACCTTTATTACTATTTTCTGTTTATACATGTACTTTTTCTTTTCCAAGTTCAACTGCACGTTCAAATGCTGCGAACGCGGCTTCTTTAATTAATTCTCCTACATTATTGTTTTCCATAGAATCTAACGCTGCACGTGTGGTGCCGCCTTTACTGGCAACTTTATCCATCCAAGAATTTGGGGAAAGTTCGTTTTGGTTAAAAAGTTCTATTGCACCCGTAAATGTCTGGGCTACCAATACTTTTGAAACTTTAGGGGTGAAGCCCATTTTTAAGGCTGCCTCCATCATGCTTTGCATGAAATAGAAAACATATGCAGGGCCACTACCAGAAATTCCTGTTGAAGCATCAATAAAATTCTCGTCACTAACCAGCACAGATTTTCCTGTCGTGTCCAAAAGACTTTCTATGGTTAAAAGTTCAATTCTTGTAACGTCTTTAGATGCGACAAAAGAAGTTAATCCTTTACCGATCTGCGCCGGTAGATTTGGCATGGCACGCACAATTTTTGTAAGACCCGTAAGATTTTTAATCGTTTCCATAGTTACCCCTGCCATAATCGAAATAACAATTTGTCCAGGTTTTACTAGCGGATTCAACTTTAAAAATACACTCTCTGCATGATACGGTTTTACCGCTATAAAAATGATATCTGCCTCTGGGGCACATTTCTTTAAATCATCAAAAGCATCAAACTGCGGATTCTCGTGTAGTTCTTCCAGTTTTTCCTCTGAAGTATCGAGTACCATTATGTTTCTTTTCTTAAGTAATTTTGATTTGGACATGCCTTCAGCATAAGTCAATCCCATGTTGCCGGCTCCTATTACTAGTATTTTCATGAATTCAATTTAAATTATTGGATAATGTATGTTTGATAAAATCATTAAATAAATAGCATTTTTTCAATGGCATTATTTTTACGCCCTTGATAAATTTGTTTGTATGTGTGTATTGTTTTTATCGGTATGCCTATAAAATACTTTGTGATATTTGTAACCTTTGCCTTCATAAGTCCGGTGCGTGTTCTATATAGTTCTTTCGTGGTGCTTTTTCTTTTGATGTAGATAAATTTCATGTAATAGTTTTTCAAACGGTAACATAACATATGCATCGCCAACTCCAAATTAGCGATGTTAAGTTTATGTTATACTATTTTTAAATAGTGTTAATAATAATCTCTATGTGAGGTAATTAGCTGTTTAGGTTAGCTTTAATTTATAGATAGGCACGTAAAACTTCGGTATTAGAAGTACGGCGCAAGGATTTTAGCCCTTTATCCTTAATTTGGCGAACACGTTCTCTGGTAACATCGAATAGTTCACCAATTTCTATTAAGCTCATGGCAGGTTGATTGCCTAAGCCAAAAAAGAGACGTATAACATCGCCCTGTCTTTCTGGAATTTTATTCAGTACTTGATTTATATCGGTCTCCAAAGACTCAGCCATTACGTTTTTATCGGGGCTGTTCAATTTTGTAGATTCCAGTACATTATATAGTGAAGAAGATTCACCCTCTTTAAAAGGAGCATCTAAAGAAATCGATTTACCGGAGTTTTTAATAGAGCTCTTTACTTTAGAAACGCTCATGTCCAGTTCTTTTGCTATTTCCGAAGCGCTAGGTGGTCTCTCGTTTTCTTGTTCTAAAGTGGAGTACACCTGATAAATTTTGGAGCTCACCGCTATTTTATTCTGTGGTAAACGAATCATACGTGACTTTTTTGAAAGTGCTTGCAGAATAGATTGACGGATCCACCAAACGGCATAGGAAATAAACTTAAAACCTCTGGTTTCATCAAAACGTTTTGCAGCTTTTACCAATCCTAAATTTCCTTCATTGATAAGGTCTGTAAGACGTAGGCCTCTATTTTGATATTGTTTTGCAGCAGACACAACAAATCTTAAATTGGCACTCACCAGTTTATCTAATGCCTTCTGATCACCTTCACGAATTTTTCGAGCCAATTCTACTTCCTCGTCTGCAGTAATCAAATCGATTTTACTGATTTCTTGAAAATATTTTTCTAATGATTTGGCATCTCTGTTCGTAATTTGTTTTGTGATCTTTAATTGTCGCATAGAATACTTTTATGTTAATCTATAACATAGCAAAATTTAGTTAAAATGCAAGATTTTGATACGTTTTATGATTTATTTGACTATTTTAAAGGGTTTTTTACTTGTTTTTGAACAAAAATATCCTTTTTTAGAAATTGTTGGTTTATAAAATCAAGGCTTCTTTGCTTTTAGTAACTGTTGAGGTAAATGAAAATTTATATTAGTTGACAAACAGTTATGAATATGTACAAATATTATGTCTAATTACTTGATAATATAAATTGAAAATTTTGATTAATAATACTATTGTTTAAACGGTGATTTCTATTTTTGGGTAAACTACCAAACATACCATGAAAATTCGCTTAATCATCTTCTTCTTATTTGTTTTTATTCAATTTACTTCTGCACAAAAAATTGACTTCTCTAGTTTAGAAAATCTAAATATTCGAAATATAGGTCCTGCAAATATGAGCGGGCGTATTACAGCTATTGATGTAGTTACACAGAACCCTAAAATAATGTACGTTGGAGCTGCATCTGGTGGCGTTTGGAAATCAGAGAACGGTGGTTCTGCTTGGAAACCAGTTTTTGACGACCAACCAACGCAGAATATTGGGGCGCTTGCTATTCAACAAAATAATCCTGATGTAATTTGGGTAGGAACAGGAGAAGGTAATCCTCGTAACTCCATGAATTTAGGCATGGGTATTTTTAAAAGTACAGATGGAGGAAAAACTTGGGTTCATATGGGATTGGAAGCCACTAAAACTATACACAGAATTAGCATAGATCCTACTAATCCTAATATTGTATATGTAGGCGCTATGGGTGATCCTTTTACTGCAAACGAGCATAGAGGACTTTACAAAACGGTTGATGGAGGTTTACATTGGAAAAAGATTTTGTATTCTAACGAAATGTCTGGCGTAGCGGACTTGGTGATGCATCCTACTAATTCCAAGAAATTATTCGTTGCCTTATACGAACATAAACGTACCCCGTATTATTTTACTTCTGGTGGTGAAGGTTCTGGATTTTATGTTTCTAATGATGGCGGTGAAAATTGGAAGAAATTAGGGGAGAAAGAAGGGTTGCCTTCTGGTAATTTGGGTAGAATAGGTTTTGCTATTGCACCCTCTAATCCAGACAGAATTTATGCAAAAATAGAGGCTAAAAAAAATACAATTTATCGTAGTGATGATGGTGGGAAAAATTGGAAAATGATTAATGATAACCCCAAGTTTGCGAATAATAGACCTTTTTATTTTCAAGATCTTGCTGTTGATTCTGAAGACCCAGATAGAGTATATAATATTTACCAACCATTATCAGTAAGTTATGATGGTGCAAGTACTTTTGATACGATACCGATGATACCTGCCGATGAAACAAAAGGTATTCATGCCGATTTTCATGCCTTTTGGGTAAACCCGAAAGATGCAAAACATTTTATAATTGGTGGCGATGGCGGTTTGGGAATTACCCAGGATCATGGTATAAGTTGGTATTTTCCTGAAACCATTCCTGTTGCTCAATTTTATCATGTAGGTGTAGATAATGATACTCCATATAATGTTTACGGCGGCATGCAAGATAATGGAAACTGGTCAGGACCTGCTTATACTTGGAAAAGAGGAGGAATACGTACATTATATTGGCAGTATTTAGTTGGGGGCGATGGATTTGATATTTCTCCTGATTTAGATAATTCTAGATTCGGATATGGCTCATCTCAAAATGGTGATTTATATAGGTATGATAAGTTAACCGGGCATTATGTAAGCATAAAACCACCTGCTCCAGATTTAAAAACTTCTTTACGTTTTAATTGGAATGCTGCTTTTGCAAGAAATCCGACAGATGATAATGCTGCTTATTATGGATCACAGTTTGTGCATGTTACCAAAGATAAAGGAGCAACATGGAGTATAATTTCTCCTGATTTAACCACTAATAATCCTGAACATCAAAAACCTGATTATGGGGGATTAACACTTGATGTATCAGGTGCAGAGCGTTATAATGCTATTTTAACCATAGCACCAAGTTCCTTAAATAAGGATATTGTTTGGGTAGGTACTGATGATGGTCAAGTGCAATTAACCACAGACGGCGGTCAAAACTGGAAAAACCTAACAACTAAAATAAAAGGGATGCCAAACGAAAGTTGGGTAGCCCAAATAGAAGCTTCTCGCTACGATTCCAAATCAGCTTGGATGGTGGTAAATAATTATAGAAAAGGAGACTATGACCCTTATGTTTTTAAAACTGAAGATTTAGGAAAAACTTGGAAGCAAGTTGTGAATAAAACTATAGTTAAAGGATATGCCTTGAGTATTATTCAAGACCCTATAGAACCAAATTTGGTGTTTTTAGGAACCGAGAATGGATTATGGATAAGTATTGATGAAGGAGACACTTGGTCTCAATTTAAAAACGGATTCCCATCAGTATCAACGATGGATTTGAAAATTCAAGAAAAAGAATCGGCATTGATTGTTGGTACTTTTGGTAGGGCAATTTGGGTGTTAGATGATTTGTTGACTTTAAGAGAAATTGCTGGCAACCGATTAGAATCTGGTATAACTGCATTACCAATGAACGATGCCGTACAAGTAAAAGGCTTATTTATAAATCCGCCAGGAAATATCTGGACAGGTTTTAATACGACTTTCGAGGGTGAGAATAAGCCCTTTCAAAAAACTCAAATTCCTTTTTATTTATCGGTCGAACCTACAACAGAAACCGGTGTAACTGCAATGATTTATAATCAAGAAAATAGATTGATAAACACTGTTGATGCTAAAGAGCTAACTAAAGGCTTAAATTATGTAGTTTGGAAATTAGATGAGAAAGCATCTTCTTTACCGGGTTCATGGACCGATGATTTTTCTAGAGATATACCTGTATTGCCTGGGGAGTATACAATTGTTTTAAAGCAAGGTGAGCATACAGATACTACTAAAGTAACTGTAGTTGCTGATCCTAGATTTGAAATAGATTCGAATGTGGATAAGGAGCTTTACGACTATAAAAAGGCAGTAGATAGTCAAGTTGAAATTTTGTCCAAAAGCTTATCTGAAATTGATGCTAAAAGCAAAAAAGTAGATGCCTTGATAGCTAAAACAAGTAAGTCTGACAATAAGCCTAATCAAGCATTGGTAACTAAACTTGAAGACATGAAAAAGTCTTTAAAAGAGCTCAAGGCAAAAGGCCAAACGCCAAAGCCAGAAAGGCAAGTAGGGGCGTGGCAATCTTTTGAAACATCGCCGTACTCAAAAATACGTGAAGCTTTAAGTATAGCTGCCGCACAAACAAATGTCATTTCTAATCAGCAGAAAGAAATTTTACGAGAGGGAAAAATACTGGTCACTGAGTTTTCGAAAACAGTAACCAGTTTTATGGAAAAGGAATGGACCCCATTTGAAACTATGGTTGAAAATAGCGACATAACTTGGGATAAATAATTAATAGCTGTAGAGGTGACTAGGATAGAATAGCTTCAGCTTCAATTTCTACCATATAACCATCGCCCACCAATTTTGCTTCTACCAGTGTATTAGCAGGATTAATGCCTTTAAAGCGTTCACCATGTGCTCTTGCAACCGGTTCCCAATCTTTAAGTTCGTTTACGAAAATTCGGGTTCTCACAACATCAGCTAGCGTGCCACCAAAAGAAGTGATAACGCCTTCAATTTTGTCAATTATAAAATGAGCTTGAGCAGCTGCATCGCTGCCACCAATCATCAGGCTACCATGAGTAGCGGTAGTTCCTGAAACATGAATGCTATTTCCGATTTTTACAGCTCTACAGTACCCTGCATATTCTTCCCACTCCGTACCGCTAAAAATCTGTTCTCTATTTTCTCCCGTTTTTATAGGTGTAAATGCTTTAGGAATGGTTTCTAAATGGTCACTAAGGTCACCTGATGCTGTTAAAAATGGAGGTTTTCTATATTCGTCACCACAATCGCCAGGTATTAAAGTTAATTGAAGTTGCGCCTTTTTTATTGCTTCAATGTCATCATCATCTAGTTGAATATCTAACATTCTTCTATTATCATCAATATGCTCACTTTCGCCCAATCTGGCTCCGACGATTACAGAAGCAACAGCATCACTTTCTAATATAAATCTACTGGCAATATTAGCAATAGAAGCATTATGCTTGTCGGCTATCTTTTTTACTGTTTTTAATAAATTCTGATAAGGTTCCCATCCACCTGCGGTATCAATAAAACGTTTATATTTCATTTGCGACCAAGTAGCCAGTTCTTCGTAAGTAGGTTCGGTTTTGTTTAACCATTTATCGGTTAAAAATCCGCCAGCTAAGGTTCCAAACGTTAATAGCTTTACATTGTATTCACGACATACAATCGCCATATTTCCATTGGCGCGCTGGTCTATTAAAGAATGACAAATTTGATTGCTGACAATAGGTATACCGCTGGCTAAAGCTATTCGTAAATGTGCGGCATCAAAATTGGTTACTCCAATATGTTTAATTAATCCCTCTTCCTGTAATTCTTTAAGATAAAATAGACCGTCTAACCAACTCGCATCAGGGTAGTACCATGCATGAAATTGCAAAAGGTCAATGCTAGTTTGTTGCATTCTATCTAACGCTGTTTGTACCGCAGCCCTAACTTCTTCTCTACTTATTTTACCTGGTTTTGGAACCCATTTTGTGAATAGCTGCACAGTGTCCTTATCGCCAAGACTATTCTTAAAAGTGCCAGCAATAATTTCGCTAGATCCATAATGGTCTGCCATATCAAAAGAGGTGAGTCCGGCTTCTACATACGGAGCCATAAATTTGGACGTTGCAATAGGGTCTAGGGTAGTGCCATTACGCTCCATATCGGCAATTTGCCATAAACCGGTAACAACTCTAGAAATCTCTAAATCTTTTGCTAATTTAATTCTTGTTTGCATTTTTTATTCTTCAGGGAGTTCTAAAAATACTTCATTTATAGTATTGTTTTGTTTCTTTAATCTATTCCAATTATAGGCAAATAATAAACTAGCCAAACCCATAACAATAAGCCAAATAGGAGTGGAGTGAAAATACCATGCAGTAGTTTCTGCAGTTAAATCTTTATAGATATGTATTCCTAAAAATGCTGTTAGCGTAAGAATACCTAACCACCCAATACATAATTGCAATGTTCTGTTTTTTAGGACTGAAATTTGTTTTGCCAATGTCGGATTAACTTTGGTAATTGCCACCAATGTTATGCACATTAATAGAAAATTGACCATCATAGAAGTTACCATAATATCAATACCAAGGAAAAAGTCGCCTGCAAAATGAGAGCCTAAAACACCTATACTTGCCATAATGCCTGCTGCAATAAGTGCAATATGCGGCGTATGATTTTTTGGATGGATTTTAGCAATGGATTTTGGAAAAATGCCATCTTTGGCCCAGGCGAACATTAAGCGAGAAACAGATAAGAGCATTGCGGGCAAATCATTGACTAATGCAATAGCGGCACCTGCTAAAATTGCAATACCCAATCCTGAGGGAAGCACATAGCTCAATAATCCAGGAGCAGAAATATCTTTTGTCATGGCTTCTTCGGCAACAAAACTCCAAGGAACAATATGGTATACGGCCGACGCAAAAAGGAAGTAGAACAAGGCAACACCGATTATTGCTAATAAAATAGCTCTTGGCAAGGATTTAGTTGGATTTTTTGCTTCACCGCCAGCTTGCGCTATAGAATCAAAACCTATGAAACTTGAAAACAATAGTGCAGCGGCAGATAAAAATATACGCCAATCGAAATCTATGCTAGCCACAGGCTCAAAAGTGCGACCTGTTTTTTCTTGAAGTCCCGTTAAAAAATCGGTCGAATCATAAATTAGTCCCGCTACAATAACAATTCCGCCAAGGGCGAACATTAAAAACATCATAGGGAGTACTATGCGTTCATAACTCTTTATTCCACGAATATTAATGACCACAAATGACCAAATTAGTGCAAGAGCTATAGTTACTCGTATCCATCCTATTTCTAGTCCGTTCGAGATATTTTCCCATCCCAGGCTCAGTGTTACATCGCGTATAAATGGAACAGTTACGTAAGCGATAACCCCAATAACAATAGAAAGTCCAAACCATTGCGAAAAACTGGCAACAAACCCTAAATACGGATTTAAACCTCTACTAGCATAAATATAACTTCCTCCAGCACGTGGCATAGCTGATGCTAAAATACCATACGCTAAGGCAGCAAATAATGCAGGTATTGCTGCAAAAGCAAAAGCAGGTAAAACATACGGGCCAATACCAGGTACATTGCGTTGTATCATAAAAGGAACAACATTAATAGAAGCACCTAACATAGAGCAAACGCCGGTAGCAGTAAGCGCTAAAAGCCCCATTTGCCGTGTTAGTTTTTTAGAACTTGTCTTGGCCATTTTTAATTGAATTGCATTTTTTTAGCTATTCTTGACCTAGATAAGATTGTACACCTGTCATTTCCCAACGGCCCAAGCTAATAGGAATACTTCCAGTTGTATTTAATTGGTCGAAAAAGTTACGCATCACAAAAGGTTCGTTTTTAGATTCTTTCATTCTGGCATATTCAGCCATAGTATTTTCTAAAAGGTATTTACCAGTTATATAGCTTGTGCCATAGCCTGGCTGTCTAAGATAAAGATGCTGCTCAAAAAGAAGCAACTCTTTTTCTGTTTTCATCCATCCTCTTGGAGTGTAGTTAGAGTGAATACTACCTGCTTCCTCTGAAGTCATTATGTTGGCATGTGCATACAAAGAACCTAATCCGCGAGCGGCACGCTGAGCAATCATGATATAAACAATTTCTCTAGAACGTGGCTGGTCATCATACAGTCCGGCATCCAAAAACATTTCTTCAACGGCAGTAGCTGTACCTTCGTTTCTTGAATCGAAGATATTGTAAAGTAAAGCCTCTCTTCTAATCTCACGTGGGTTAGGTTCATTATCCATTCTAGCCAATTCAAACCAATGGTAAAAGTGAGAGTAGAGTGGGCGTTGGTCTAAATGCGCAGTTATCCAAAAAAAGTTTCGTTTCTCTTTTGGAACATATGCACCTAAATGTTCGTTAAGGGCAGGTTCAAAATAATCTTTTACAGTTACTATTTCATTCTTGTCTAAAAATTCTAAAAGACTTTTAGCTGATGCTTTTGCCATTTTATTATACTCCTCCTCGCTACCAGCATCCTTAAGTTCAGGAAGGTTACGATTTCTATGTTCCTCTAATTTAAGTGCAGACCAAGCTCGCGTAAGCTCACGTTTTAGAAGCATGACTTCATCCTCCCAAGTTAATGGCACTAAATGCACATTTTGTAAGTACCATGTATAGTTTTCTTTACCAATACCGGAAGGTCCTGTTTTGGAAGCAGCTTCTTTTTTTAACCAGTCAGCCAAACTATTTGTTGATGTGATAGCTGCATTTATAGCGGCGACTATTTTTTTATTTTTTGATACTCCAGGAAGATTTTTTATGTTTTCTAAGTCATAACTTTGATTGGCAATATCACGTATACCAGCAACCCATAAGTCTTTAGCATTGCCTGTTAAGTTTTTTTTCCCTTGGTCGTTTATAACTGGAATTACTTTTAAAGCGGCTAAGAATTTTGCTTGTTCGTCCTTATTAAGTGGAAAGTTATATTTCCATACATCGATAATCGCGTGGTGTGCAGGGCCTTCGTGTGCAGGCACATCACTACGGTCGGTCCAAATTGTTTTGTAAAATGCCGGATCTCTAACCCAAGGTTTTAAAATTCTATCATTAAAATCGTAGCCGTTCATTTCAGCATTTACAATATGCCAATCAACTTTATCTGGTATAGGCCATGCGGTAGTATCTAAATTATGAAGTTGTTGTTGTAATGTCTTGAATTCGGGAACCCTACTTTTAAAAGTTTCAGCAGTATAATCAGGAGCGCCATTTAATAAAGGAGGGTTTTCAAAAGTTCTCCATTTTCTAAAAAGCTCAACCAAATTTTCATTTGATTCTTGGTCTTGGGCTAAAGTAGTAGTTGATAAGCAAACAAAAAGTAGTATGATGAGGTAAACAAATGATGCTGAATTTCTGGAATTGGCCATTTTAGATGAAGTTTGGTATATCTACGCAAAATAAGAATAGTGAGTCAATGTACCATGTGTTTTTTTTAAAATGTATTCTAAAATATTTGGGTCGGTAATGGAGGAAAGTATTAAAAACAAAAAAGCCCCTAGAAGGGGCTTTTGAGTGATCGCAGGAGGATTCGAACCTCCGACCGTCTGCTTAGAAGGCAGATGCTCTATCCAGCTGAGCTATGCGACCGACACCATTTTTTCAAATGTGGGTGCAAACTTAGTGATTTTTATAGACTGGTAAAACCAAAATCAAACAAAAATTTAATTATTTCTTTTATATGCTAAAATACAGCTATATGCGACCTTCATATTGGTCAAAATTTTCCCATAATTGGTCTAGGACCTTGTAGAATATCTCAAATTCTTCTTCACTGATACCCAGTGTGCTGACCTTTCGTAAATCTTTAATATAGGGCATAACCGCGTTTATTAATGAAGAACCTTCTTCTGTAATTACAAGCTTATAGCGCTTTTGGTCATCCCTAAATCTAGATTTTCTTAATAGTCCTTTTTTACATAATCCGCTAATAACTCTGGAAGTTGTAGCCCTATTTCTAAAGTTAGATTTGGCAATATCTGCCTGTGACGCATCTTTGCCTTCTAAGTGGACTCGCTGTAAAATTACCCACTGTTCAATGGTTAAATCAATGTTATTCTCTGCAAACACCTGTAAAAAAGTACTTTGTACTTTTTTAAGTGTACGGTCAATATATACTCCAAATCCTTCCGTCCTGTCCATAATCCAAATATTATTCCTCCAAAAGTAACGGAGTTTATCGGTAATATTGTTGTTAATGCAACAATATTAAAAAAAAATTGTAATTTTACTACGGTTATAGAGGTTTAAAGTAGAAGATATATGCAACTAGGTTTTAAGAACTATATATTAGAGGATAGCACTTATAAAGGTGGTGGTAAGAAAATAGTAATGCCAGATGGTGTTACTGTTCATAAACTTTCATCAAATGAGAATCCGTTAGGGTATTCTTCTAAAGTAAAGCAGGCTTTAGCAAATACCTTAGACGATTTAAGTATGTATCCAGATAATACAGATATAAGACTAAGAGAAGCGCTGGTAAAAGATTTTAATGGTGTATTAGTTGCTGACAATTTTATCTCAGCAAATAGTGGCTCTGAAATTATTGATATGATTTCAAAAGCATTTTTGAATGAAGATGACGAGGTTATCGTTAGTCAGCCATGCTTTCTGCCGTATACTGCTTTTACCCGTTGGATGGGGGCAAAGGCCATTAATGTACCAATGACCGAGAATTACGATTATAATTTAGACGGTATTATAGCAGCAATTACAGATAGAACGAAGTTGGTATTTCTAGCATCACCTAACAATCCGTCAGGAAATTATATTCCAATGGCAGATTTAAGAAACTTCATTGAAAAATTACCCGAGCATATAGTATTGGTTTTAGATGAAGTGTACAGGCATTTTGCCGAAGCTGAAGATTATACATCAGGATTGCCTTTCGTGGTAGAAGGTAAAAATGTGATAGCGATTAATAGTTTTTCAAAGACATATGGTTTGGCAGGATTACGAGTAGGGTATTGCTATGCGCCATTGGAAATTAGTAATTACATGCGTAAAATTTGTAAACCTTTTCTATTGTCATCACTAGCATTAGAGGGTGCAATAGCAGCCTTAGATGATGTAGATTTTGTCAATAAAACAGTGGCATTGGTAAAAGAGGAAAGAGCTTTTGTTTTGAACGGACTTGATGCTCTGCATATAAAATATTGGCCAACTGAGGGTAATTTTGTGTTAATAGATCCACCAATTAATGATATGGAATTCACCTCATTCTTAGAGCAAAAGGGAATTATGGTACGCCCAGTAGGCAATTTTGGTGCTCCCGGAAAAGTGAGAATTTCATTCGGAGTTAGGGAAGCCAACGAAGCACTTTTAACTGCTTTAGAAGTTTTAATGAAAACAGAAACAACAACCGCTTAATTTTTTTTAATACATATGTTGCATAAGCAACAATAAATAAACAAAAACTTAAACTATATACAATGTCAACTACAACATTAAAAGAAAACAAACACAAAGAGGCACAAGATTTCATGCCTATTAACGGTACAGATTATTTAGAGCTTTATGTAAGTAACTCTAAACAAGCGGCACATTATTATAAGACAGCATTCGGCTTTAAATCTTTAGCGTATAGAGGTTTAGAAACGGGTAGTAGAGAGTTTGAATCTTATGTAATAGAGCAAGATAAAATTAGATTGGTTTTGACTTCTCCATTAAAAAGTGGAACTGATGTAGGTAGACATATTGACAAGCATGGTGACGGCGTAAAAGTTACTGCACTTTGGGTAGATGATGCTACATATGCTTACAATGAAGCGGTTAAAAGAGGTGCCAAAAGTTATATGGAACCTAAAACAGAGAAAGATGAAGATGGTAAAGTAGTTACTTCTGGAATCTATTCTTATGGTGAAGTAGTTCACATTTTTGTAGAGCGTAAGGATTACAATGGTACATTTTTACCTGGCTACAAGAAATGGGAAAGTGATTACCAACCTACTTCTACAGGTTTAAAATTTGTGGATCACATGGTAGGTAATGTACATGAAGGTCAAATGAACTATTGGGTAGATTTCTATGCAAATGTTATGGGCTTTAAGCAAATTATGTCTTTCGATGATAAAGATATTTCTACTGAGTTTACTGCTTTAATGAGTAAAGTAATGAGTAACGGTAACGGTCGTATTAAATTCCCAATTAACGAACCGGCACCAGGTATGAAAAAATCTCAAGTAGATGAGTACTTAGAATTTTACGAAGGTGAAGGCGTGCAGCACATTGCCGTGGCTACAGATGATATCGTAAAAACGGTTTCAGATTTGAAAAGTAGAGGGGTTGAGTTTTTAACGATACCAACAACGTATTACGATGTTTTAACTGAAAGAGTTGGTGAGATTGATGAAGATATCGAATCACTAAGAAAACTTGGTATTTTGGTTGATCGTGATGATGAAGGGTATTTGTTACAGATTTTTACGAAGACGGTACAAGCAAGACCAACAATGTTCTTTGAAATTATTCAACGTAAAGGAGCTACTTCTTTTGGAAAAGGAAATTTCAAAGCTTTATTTGAAGCTATTGAACGTGAGCAAGAATTAAGAGGGACTTTATAGGTTCAACAAATTTCTTGAAAATCTTAAAATAGATTATTTTTAAAGGAAGAAATCATAAATACCTCGAGGCTAGTTCTTGAGGTATTTATTTCTAATATTTCGAGGCAAATCTCAAAGTATATAATCTCGATTATTAACTAAACTAACTCCTATGCCTATATATCATAAACAAGGAGCGGTGCCACCCAAAAGGCACACGCAATTTAGAAAACCAAATGGCGAATTGTACTCAGAGCAATTGTTCGGTACCATTGGTTTTGACGGTATGTCTTCTTTATTATATCACCATAACCGACCAACAATGGTTAAGGAGATATTGAAGAGTACAGATGTTTCTCCGAAAATTGCTTTAGAGAAAAATATTCGTTCGTTGAAATTAGTGAGTTTTAATGCTCCCGCAAAAGATGATTTTTTAGAAGCTAGAGAGCCACTTTTGGTGAATAGCGATATTATTATTGGGGTAGCGGCACCAAGAAAATCGTTACGAGATTATTTTTACAAGAATACAGATGCCGATGAAATGTTGTTCATTCATAAAGGTACAGGTACGTTACGAACCATTTTCGGACAGATTCCGTTTGAGTATGGCGATTATTTAATAATTCCAAGGGGAACAATTTATCAGATAGATTTTGATAGTGAAGACAATCGCATTTTGTATGCAGAATCGTTTTCTCCTATTTATACTCCGAAGAGATATCGCAATTGGTTCGGACAGTTATTAGAGCATTCTCCGTTTTGTGAGCGCGATTATAAATTGCCACAAAATTTAGAAACTTTTACCGATACCGATGATTACTTGATTAAGGTGAAGAAGCAAGGGGTCATGCATGAAATGGTCTACATTGGGCATCCTTTTGATGTTGTAGGTTGGGATGGTTATAATTTCCCGTACGGATTCTCAATTCATAATTTTGAACCCATTACAGGTAGAGTTCACCAACCGCCACCAGTGCACCAAACATTTGAGACGAATGCCTTTGTAATTTGCTCTTTTGTACCAAGATTGTACGATTATCATCCACTGTCGATACCTGCACCGTACAATCACTCGAACATAGATTCAGATGAAATGCTGTATTATGTTGACGGAGATTTTATGAGTAGAAACGGAGTGCAACCAGGTAATATTTCCTTGCATCCCGCAGGAATACCTCACGGTCCACACCCAGGAGCAGCAGAACGCAGCATAGGTCAAAAAGGTTCAGAAGAACTAGCGGTTATGATAGATACGTTCAAGCCATTAATGGTTACTGAGAATGCCTTAAAATTAGACGACGGTGATTATTACAAATCGTGGTTGGATAAATAAACAAATAGACACTTGACAACACTAAATACATGGGTCTCGGTACCCGAATATTCAGATTTCTCTATCTATAATCTCCCTTTCGGAATCTTCTCTGTAAACACTGAAGCTCCAAAAGGAGGGATTGCTATTGGTGAACAGATTGTTGATTTGTCAGCGGTTTCAGACTTGGGCTTGTTAGACATGGATGCTACATTTTTTAATAGATCAACCTTAAATGAGTTTATCGCATTAGGAAAAAAAATCACAAATAAAGTTCGATTAGATATTCAGAAGTTATTGGTGATAGAGAATTCTCCACTAAAGAATCACCCAGAAGTTTTTATATTACAGAAAGATGCTAAAATGCATTTACCGGTTCAAGTAGGCGATTATACAGATTTTTATTCTAGCATAGAACATGCTACCAATGTTGGTAAAATGTTCCGTGATCCTGAGAATGCGCTTTTGCCAAATTGGAGACATATTCCAGTAGGGTATCATGGTCGTGCATCATCAATTGTAGTGAGTGGTACGGATATTCATAGACCAATGGGTCAAGTGAAAACCAATGACATGAAAGTGCCGGTTTTCAAAGCTTCAGGAAATCTTGATTTTGAATTGGAAATGGGCTTTGTCGTGGGTAAAAGTACGGAACTGGGTGAACGCGTTTCTACAAAAGATGCCGCCGAGCATATTTTTGGCTTGGTGTTATTCAATGACTGGTCTGCCAGAGATATTCAGAAATGGGAATACGTGCCTTTAGGTCCGTTTTTAGGGAAAAGCTTTGCATCATCAATGTCACCATGGATTGTTACGTTAGAAGCCTTAGAACCATTTAAAGTTCAAGGTCCGGAGCAACAACCAGAGGTGTTATCCTATTTAAAATACGAGGGAGAGAATAATTATGACATTCAGTTAGAAGTGGGAATGTCTTCGTCAACTTCAGAAGAAACAACCGTTAGCAAGTCTAATTTCAAATACATGTATTGGAATATGATGCAGCAATTGGCGCACCATACCGTAAACGGATGTAATTTGAATGTAGGCGATGTAATGGCATCGGGTACAATTTCAGGGAAAGATGAAAGTTCATACGGGTCGTTATTGGAAATCTCATGGGGCGGTAAAAAACCTTTTGAATTAAAAGATGGAAGCAAACGTACTTTTATAGAAGATAATGATACAGTAACCATGCGTGGTTTTGCTGAAAAAGAAGGTAAAAGAGTAGGGTTCGGAGAGGTTTCAGGAACTATTATACCAAGTAAATAAAATAATACAATTCACTTTAGAAGTTTATAGCATGTCGACAAACGAAGAAATCAATTCTATAGATCCAAGCAGTATTTCTCAACAAGAATTGCACGGGTATTTATTATCTGCCGTAGCTCCAAGACCTATATGTTTTGCCAGCACTATTGATAAAGATGGTAATGTAAATCTGAGTCCGTTTAGCTACTTCAACTTATTCAGTGTAAATCCGCCAATCATGATATTTTCGCCTTCTAGAAGAGGTAGGGATAATACCACGAAGCATACGCTAGAGAATGTATTGGAGGTAAAAGAAACGGTGATCAATATCGTGAATTACGACATGGTAGAGCAAATGTCATTGTCAAGTACCGAATATGGTGACGGTGTAAATGAGTTTGTAAAAGCAGGGTTCACACAAGTACCAAGTGATAAAGTGAAACCACCAAGAGTAGGGGAGGCTCCCGTAGCATTTGAGTGTGTGGTAGATCAAGTAATAGCATTGGGTGACGGACCAGGAGCTGGAAACTTGGTGCTGGCCAAAGTGGTTCAAATACATGTAAAAAAAGCCTTTTTAGATGCTGATGGAAATTTAGATACTCCCAAGTTAGATTTAGTCGCTCGTATGGGTGGTAATTGGTACTGCAGAGCCAGTGGCGATGCTCTATTTGAAATACCTAAGCCAATACGTACTCAAGGAATAGGAGTAGATATGCTGCCAGAAGCCGTGCAAAATAGTACAGTATTAACAGGCAATAATTTAGGTAGATTAGGAAATTTAGAACAGTTGCCTACGAAAGAAGCAATTGCAAAAATTGCGGAATACGCTGAGGTGAAATCTATTTTAAATGAATCTGAAGATATTATGGCAATACATCAACTAGCGCAACGGTGGATAGCAGATGGAAAAACTGAAGATGCATTGGCATTGTTATCTTTGGAATCTTAGTATTACTTATTAATTATCTTAAAATCTATAGCAAAATCCACTGGTTTGCCTTCCCAATACGGGTCGTTTAGTTGCTTTTTATACCCTTTTTTTAATTCTATTAAAGGTCTAGTTAAAATGTTCACTGATTTGGTTTCTATATCATTGGAAACCAATTTATTTGCATTATAAGAACTATATAAATATTCATGTTCAGGTGTTGATACATCAGAATTTGTAGTGAATTCCAATACATTAAAAAAGTATTTTCCATTTACTTTTTTGTAAGTCTGAACAATGTTATGGTTTTGTTTTACTAGATTTTTAGATTTTTTGGTTGTGTATTCTGCACGTTCAATATTGTGCTCATACTTTAAAACAGCATAGTTCTCTGTGTCAATATAAATATTGCCAGATGATGCTACCGGAGCAGGGTAACCAAATCCTGTAGAATAGGAGCCAGGAGAATTATTAGTGAAATTTATTTGATACACTTTTTGTCCTTCATAGTTTAGTGTTTTTTGTTTCTTTAAATCATAAGAAGAAGTACGGTATAGCACATTGGTTTTACTTAAAATAATGTCTCTGTTTAATACTGCCCACAAGGAGCCCACTCCATTATACCACTTATTTTTTTCATAAATATCTGTATTAGCTCTTACGTGTTCAATTTCTGCAAAAATGTTATTCTCAGGTTTGTTACTACCATTAATTCCTTTTTTATTATAAGTTTTAATAATGGCCTCTTCTCCAATATATAAAGAATCATTCGTATTAAATTGATTTACTTTAAAGGAGAAACTTTGATTATAAGGTGTTTGTATATAATTAGTTTCAATATTTTTTTGAGCTTTTTTAATAATTTCTTCAGCGTTTAACTCTACACGTTCAGCTGTAACTATAACCTCGTTTAGAATAATATCATCTTTAGATTTTTTAAGTCTGATTGTGTTTAGATTTAAAAGTGGATTGGTAGAAACAGAATCACTTTCATACCCAATTGCGGAAAATATTATGTAGCCATTTGGGCTTATTTTATTGGGAATGCTAAACTGTCCGCTTGCATTTGACACGGTACTTATATTAAGGTCAGAATAATAAATGTCAGCATAGTTAATTGCGTCAGAAGTATCATAGTCAATAATAGAGCCAATTAAGTTGTTCTCTTTGAATGTAATAATCTTAGTCTTTTCTATATCATATTCTATATATTTTGGAGGGTACATTTTTTCGATATAATAAATGCCATCAAAAATATCTTCCCAATGGGCGTAGAGAGGCATATAGCCTAGAGTAGAAGTATAGAACTGATGCGGAATATCATTTAAAACATATAATTCAGTTTTAATATTCTGATCTTTAAAATCAGACTCGATACTATTAAAAGGATGTTGTAAAATTGGTACAATTTGCTCAATGGAAAAATCAAAATAATTGCCTTCGTAAGAAGTGAACGCTAAACTAAACAATTTTGCACCATATTTTTCTTTAAGAATTTGCCCCATTGGCACGGCATACTTTAACTCTTTTATTTGGGCAATTTCTTCGTTTATAGTTGTACGGGTTTCGCCATGAATACTATCCGTGAGCGCAATTTGCTTTTTAATGTAATTCTCAGTTTCTAAAGTATATTCAAACTCATTCAATTTATTGGCAAAATGATAACTAGCACCCCAACCTATTATTTTTTCATTAGGGTAGGTTTCTTTTATGAAAATCAAATTCTCCGCCATTTGTTTATCTCTAGGGTTTTGAATAGCTATTTTTTCTTTCTGTAAACTTTTTAATCCAAAATCTAAATCAGAGAAAACACTTTTAAAAGTTTGAACCAAAACCCTTGTTTTAATATCATTTTCAGGTATTTGGTCTATTTTTTCAATGATGGAATTAATGCTGTTATAAAGATTGGTTGAATCTTTTTTGTTGTGAGCATATTTTTCAAAATCTCTAACAATCATCGTTTTTTTAATTTCTGTATAGTCTTCATCAGAAATTACAATGTTATTTTTAGAGCAAAGAGATTTAAAGTCATTGAGAAAGTACTCTTCAAAAAGATTTGATTCTTGTGAATCGAATCCAAAAATTTTCAATTCGGGATGGGTTTCCATATACTTCAATAATTCTTGGAAAACTTCTGTAGAGCTATACAACCAACCTACACTTTGATTAAAAATACTGATGTTCTCTTCTTTACTATTGTAAAGCTCATTCGCCTTGAAATTATCATACATTCCACTTTCGAAAACCAATAGATTGTAGCCATATTTTTCGTATAGCTCCTTTACCATTTCAAATTTTTTATCAAAAACGGCACCATCTCCGTGGGACTGTTCACCAAGTAAAATGATTTCAAATTCGTTAGGTGATAATCCTTTGAAAAGAGAATTTTGACTAAAAAGTGTATGGGTAGATAGGAGACTTAAAAGTAGAGTCGAAATTAATATGAATATGCTTTTCATTTAATATTTTTCAAGTATTAAATACACTTATTCCGCCTTTTCATAAGCCTCCTTCAGCCAAGTAATTAATTCATCGTCAACCTGACTGGTATCGGTAATTTGTACTCTATGGGTACACATACTGCCAAAAGGACCAGAAGATTCAAGTCGGTCTGTGGTAGGCTTATCTTTAATTTTGAGACCTAAGTCAATTCTAGTTTTGGTTGCAGGTTTTATAAGTGCAAATTGCTTTTTTCGGATAATGCTTACAGTAGTTTTTTTTGGAGTTATGGTAATATCATCACCAAATGTTTTTACCACTTTTAAAAGGGCTTTGTAAATAGGGAATAAGCTTTCTTTTCCTTGGTATTGTTGCGTAACTAAATCGGTAGGGGAGTTATTCTCTTCTTTTGATAAAGTGACAATTGTATTTGCAAAACCGTGGGTAACACCATGTTCTTTCTTTAAATAATTGACACCTTCAGAATGTTTAGCAAAGGATTTTGTTTTTAAGATAGATTTCCATTCGTTCAATGATTTGCCAGTTTTCTCGGGCATGTTATCAATCATGGTTTGCAGTGCCTTTTCCATATTGGTAAATTTAAATTCATACAAATAAGTTACAAAATTTAAAATTTACTGTCAACCAAAAAAACTTTTCCAACATTGATGTTTATTAGGCTTAGGCATTAATTTTAAATCAAGATATTATTTCAATTTTTCCATCAATACTGCATGAGACTAGTACGGTATTGAAAATAGTCCCGAATTTTTCAATATTTTTTTTGAGTAAGTTGAGGTTTATATTTTTGTCTTGGCTATTAATTATTAGTACATAATTAATATCATCCAATCTTGGGGGTTTTTCAAGTCTGGTAGCGCTTATTTTTATTTCAGCCGATGTGTATTCAAAATTCATAAAATCAGAAAAACGCTCTATATTTTTTAAAATACAAGCGGCAAGAGAACCTAAAAATAATTCTGCAGGGTTTGGTAAAGTGTCCGATGATTCGGCAATAGTTCCAAATGCAATATCTGATTGTTTAATTTGGAGCGTGGCATTTTGTTTTGAAATTGAATTTGCAGTTATAGAATACTTCATTTATAAAAGGTTTACGCAATTTTTAAACTATTAACTAATCGTGTAGTATGATATGTGTAAAATTAGTTATATAAATTAGAATCCAAAGAATTTTAAAAATAGGTAAAAAACAGAAGGACATAAAAGACAACCTACTCCTGTGTAAAATGTTGCTGTTAATGCCCCGTATGGCACTAGCTTTTCATCAGTAGCCGCTAAGCCTGCAACAACACCACTTGTAGTACCAATTAACCCACCAAACACCACGGCGGCATGTGGGTTATTTAATTTTATACTTTTTGCGATAACGGGTGTAATTATGGTAGTAAAAATAGTTTTGATTACGCCAGTTGCCACACTAATGGCAATAACATCTGAACTAGCTCCTAGAGCACCGCCTGTAACTGGGCCAACAATATAGGTGCATGCTCCGGCACCAATGGTAGTCATACTTACCGCATCGGTATACCCCATAAAATAGGCAATAAGGGCCCCTAGAAAAAAGGTTATTGTTACTCCTATAAAAAGTGAAATTATTCCTGCAAGTCCGGCTCGTTTTATTTTGGAAATATCAGCACTCATTGCAGTGGCAACAACGGCAAAATCCCGAAACATAGATCCTCCTAAAATTGCCATTCCGGCAAAAATGGGAATATCGGCCATACCATTTTTATCGCCTAAAAAGGCTAGTGCCAAGCCAATTAGAATTGCAATTGCTACTCCAGGAATTTTATTTCTTAAAAGTTTTTTTGAAACTAAGAATGAAAATAACATAATAAAGCCAACAAATAGAAATGCGAATACAAGTCCGTTACTGGATATTACTTTTTCAATAATTTCCATACTTAGTTCTTAGGATGATTATTACCAATTTTTGAGAGAACCGGAACAAGTATCATACAGGCAAAGGTGGTCAAAACTCCGGCTACAACGGCAACAAATCCGCCAGAGATAGCGGCTTTTACATTTAGGGTTGCGGCCATAGCTACAATGATAGGGATATACATGGAACTCCAGAATAAAATACCTTTTTCGGTTTCGGGAATAAGCCATCCTTTTTTTCTAAGGTAAATACTTGAACCTATTAAAAGGATCATGGCAAAACCGACGCCTCCAATATCATTATTTATGTTAATCAGTTTTCCTAAAATGGTACCTAAAAATTTTCCGGCTAAAAAACAAGCTGCCAGTAATGCTACTCCATATATTTTCATTGGTATTTTAACTTATGTAAATAATTTTTTAATCTCATTCTTTGTAACTTTCCCCATAACGTTTCTGGGTAAATCTTCTTGAAAAATGTACTTTCTCGGAGTTTTATATGCAGGTAATTTTTTGGTAATCCAAGAAGTTAAATTTTCAACTAATAACTCGCCGGACTTTAAAACGATGCTAGCTCCTATAATTTCACCCCATTCCAAATCAGGAATGCCTACTACGCCACAGTCTTTTATCATTGGATGCGTTCTAAGGACTTCTTCAATTTCTAATGCGGATATTTTATAACCACCAGATTTTATAATGTCTACTGAATTTCTGCCTAATATTTGGTAACTATCTACATCGAAAATAGCAATGTCACCAGATTGGAACCATCCATCTGGCGTAAATGAATTAGAAGTTGCCTCTGGTTTATCCCAATATTCTTTAAATACATTTGGACCTTTAATTTGTATTTCGCCTGGCGTCCCGTCAGGAACAACTTTATTATTTTCATCAGCAAGTCTGATCGAAACACCGTGTAAAGGTTGACCAATATGGCCAGGTCTACGTATTCCATTATAAGGATTGCTAATTGCCATTCCCATTTCTGTCATGCCATAGCGTTCCAATAAAATATGTCCGCTAATTTCTTTCCATTCTTCCAAAACGCTTACAGGCAGAGCTGCGGAACCGGAAACCATCAATCTAAATTTAGATAAATGCTCCGAAATCTTCGCTTTTTCTGAATTAGATAGTTCGTTGAAATAATAGATTAATTTAAAATATATTGTAGGAACAGCCATAAATACATTAACCTCATCTTTTAAGAAAATATCAAAAATAGCTTTTGGGTCAAATTTTGAGAGGAATTCGCAACATGCGCCACTCCATAAAGCGCAACTTAACATATTTATAATTCCATGAACATGGTGCAATGGTAAAACATTAAGTACATGATCATTTTTACTCCACTCCCAAGAGGTAGTCAGTGCTGTAATTTGAGCCTCAATGTTGGCATGGGTAGTTACGACTCCTTTTGGTGAACCTGTAGTGCCACTCGTATAGAGAATAAGTGCGCTACGGTCTAATATAATAGTAGGTAGCATACACTTTTTAGGTTTAATATCAGTGTATTTAATAAATTGAATATGGGTACTTTTAAACAGAGGAGAAAGTAATTTCTCGAAAGCCTCCGTGTAAATTACCGTTGTGGCTTTGGTATCGTCTAAAACATATTTAATGGAAGGTAATGGATGTTTTTCACACAAAGGCACAGCGATTCCTCCAGCTCTCCATATACCCCATTGAACAGTGACATAGGAAAAACTTGCAGGAACTAAAAAGGCAATTCTTGCTTGGTCTAAGTCTTCTTTACCCTGCAGTAAACAGGCAGATACATGTTCTGATTGCTGTAATAATTGATTATAGGTGTAATTTTGACCATTACTTTTAATGGCAATTCTATTTTTAAAAGAAGAAGCTTTTTTAATTAATGTAATCATGTAGTATCGATTCTAAAGAAACTTGTCTGTAAAACAAGATAAGCACCAATTCTGAAAGTGCCAAAATATGTATAATTATAGCGGTTAATTATACTATTTGAAATAGCAAAAATAGTTTAGGATTGGGATTATAACGGGTATGTGAAATGAATAATCTTTCTAAAAAAAAGGACTTAAATAATTATGGCCATACCTACCAAATTGGTTAGTTCCCCCGAAATACCTTTTCAGTAGGATGGCCAAGAACTGTATAGTAATGAATAGTATTTTTAACTGTTTTTTTTAAAGTTCAAACCTAAGCTCATTATATTAATGAGTGTTACGGGATTCCGTAAAAAGCATAATAAAAGTGGTTTTTTATTAAATTAAGCCTAAATCTTTAACTATTGCTACAAGATGAATAGCATTGTTAGCATTGAATTGAATACGTAATTTATTAAGTCGTTTTTCAATGGAACTTAGACTGGCAGGTGAAATATTTTCTTTTCTATATAAGGCGCTAATTTCATCTTGTGATAGGCCTTTACTTAAATAATTTAATAGAGAAATGTCATAGTCGTCAATTTCCAATTCATTTTCACTACTAAAGGCATTAGAAACTTCTGGAGATAAATAAGTATTTCCTTGAGCTATTTCATTGATGGCAATGGTAAGGTTTTTAAGTCCGTTTCTACTTTTGCACACGTAAGCATTAATATGATGTTGGTTAAATAGTGTTCTTACAGCTTGTAGTCTGTCTTCAACAGAGTAGACTATGATTTTTAAGTCTGGGAAATCAGTCCTTAGTTTTTCAACCAATGAATGTCCAGATGTATATGTTTGTGATCTATGGTCTGCTTTAAAAGAGAGATCGGAAATGACCATATCAAAAGGGTCTTCATTTAGGCCAGCTCTTTTAACCTTTAAATATGCGTCATCACAATATTGTACTTGTTTAATATGTGACACCCCTAATTCGGTCAGTAAAGAAAATACACCTTTGTTGATGTCTTCCATATCCTCCGCAATTAAAACTTTTTTGAACATGCCTTAAATTATTATTGATGCCTTAAAGCCATCATCGTGCTTAGATTCAAAAGTAATAGTTCCATTTATAGAAGCGATACGGGATTCCGTATGTTGCAGTCCATTTTTTTTAAAAATGTTACAACCAATACCATTATCGCGATAATTTATATGAATTTTTGACCCTTCTTTATGGAAAACCAAAGTTACAATAGAGGCTTTGCTATGCTTGCGCATATTGGTCATAAGCTCCTGCAAGACCCTATAAATAGTAGTTTTTTTAATCTCGGGAATAGTATTCCAGGGTATTTTTGATAGATTTCGTGTTATAATTTTAACGTTGTTATTTTTATACCCTAATAGTAAATCGTTTAATTGAATAGCAAAGTCTTCTCTAAGGTCAATTGCGCTGTTTTCTCTTGAAATATCTCTAGTTTTAGTATAAATTTTTTCAATTTCATCGATTACCTTCTTGTCAATACCTGAATTATTTTCAAGGGAGGCCATTATTTTGTACATGTCATTAGCTACTTCATCGTGTACTTTTTTGGCAATTCTAGTTTCCGTTTTATAGATTTCTTCAATTTTAGCTTTACGGTATCTATTGCGGTAAATAAAGTAAGAGCCTATAAGAATTAGAAAAATGATTAAGGCTAGAGCTTGGTATGCTAATCGCTTACGAGATTCAATTTCTTGTTGTAATTGGCTAGCCTGGGTTTTCCCTTGTTCTTCTGCAACATTGTATTTTAAAAAGGCATTTTTATTTTCCGCGATTTGTTTTGCATTTGCGATACTGTCAGTTAATTTTTTATACTCATGAATTAGAGGGTTTTTATCCATGCGTAACATTAAAGAAATGGCATCTAATTTAAATGAACTGCTATTTATCTTATTTGCTAGCGAAATAACTTTTTCTGCATATAGTAGTGCTGTTGCCGTATCTTTTCTATCAAGGTAGTATTCTGCCAAATGCTTATTACTGGCGTGTTGGCCCGTAATAATATTATTGTCTTCTCTTATTTGTAAAGCTTTTTTTAAATTGTCTAAAGCCTTTGGTTTATTAAGTTTTGATTGTACATATCCTAAATTATCAAGTACCAATGCTTTTTGATAACTATCGCTATTGTTTTGGCTCTTTTGGTGCAGTAAGGTGTAAATAGTAAGAGCATTTTTATAGTCTAATTGCTCTTTGTAAATATTAGCCTTGTTGTTAAGTAAAATTACGCTGTCTTTCAATTTAACGACTATTTGTAATGCTTTGTTGTAAGTTTTTATTGCTTCGTTAGGGTTGTTAGAAGCCCCGTAAATTCGCCCTAACTGATTGTAGAGTCCTACTTTAGCATTAACTAAAGTATCTTTTGTAGACATGGACTGTATAAAGTTCAATGCTTCTACTACGTAATTTTCACTATTAAAGTTATTGCCAATTTTAAATTCCCCAATAGCTAAAAGTCTTAAGTCATTAATAACACTTATTGAGTCTCCTGCTTTTAAATCTGCTTTCTTTTTTTGAATATAGAAGTTTATACCTGTAGGTAAGTCGGACGGAATTACGGGATTTATAATCTGCTGATGGTAATAATAAGAGCTATCATTAGCGGTTTGTGCTATTATTAGCTTTGGTATTAAAATCCACCAAAAACTAAAAAGCAAAATTTTTAAAGTAAATGAAACCTTAGTGTATTTCATTCCTCTAATGTAACAACTAATTATGTAATAATTTTAGATGAGGTTTATGAATAATGGTATGTTTCAATCAAAAAGGCAACTATGTATTATGTCTAGGAACTAGTGTAAATATTAAAAAATAAACTAAAAAAAGAGCATTAAAACAATTAGCAATTTGCTGTGTTTCATGCTCTTTTCAACCAAACAACTTTATCTTAAATATTATCCTCTCATTTTTTTTATTTTGGCTAAAGTATCTTTAACCAAAGCTTCTAAACCAGCGTAATCTTTATTCGCTAATATTTCTTTGCTGATAAGTTTAGAACCCATTCCAACACAAGTAACACCTGCATCAAACCAACCTTTAAGGTTAGCTTCGTCCGTACTTACACCACCAGTTGGCATAATGCTTGTCCAAGGTTGTGGGCCTTTAATACCTTTAACGAAACCTGGTCCATACAAATCACCAGGGAACAATTTTACAATCTCACAACCCATTTCTTCGGCTTTATTAATTTCTGTTAAGGAGCCACAGCCAGGAGACCATAATACTTTTCTACGGTTACAAACAATGGCAATATCTTCCCTTAAAGAAGGAGTTACTATAAAATTTGCCCCAATAGACATGTAGTAAGATGCGGCTGCGGCATCTGTAATGGATCCCACGCCCATAATCATACCAGGCAGATTTTTAATTGCGTATTTGTTTAATTCAGAAAAAACTTCGAAAGCGAAATCGCCACGAGCTGTAAATTCCATTAAACGTGCCCCACCATCATAACAAGCTTGTAAAATTTTCTTGCCTAATTCAATGTCTGGGTGATAGAATAAAGGTACCATACCAGATTCCTTCATTACATTTGCTACTTCTATTCTTGAATATTGTGCCATTTTTATTTTTATTTCTCGGTTAAAATTTTGTTGAAATCGTATGCTGAAGGGTTATCGACATACTGTTTTGCATCTTCATAATCATTTTCGACTATGTAAAATAAGTTTTGATAACAAAGCTGAACTATTTCAGAATTTATATTAACTAGTCTAGGAGCTATTTTGCCATTTTCATCTTGTATTTCAGATAAGAAAAGAGGTGTAATTTCGCCTCTAGAATTAGCGGTCACCATACAACCGCTTTTACCTTCATCGAAAACTTTTTTAACCCCTAAACCTAAAACCGTACATAAGGTTAAATCAAAACCTATTGGTCTACAACAGCGTAGTTCGTAACCTAATTCAACAGGTCTACTCTTAATGTCAATATTAAGTTCTTTTAATTTTTCTTGAACAAGCATATTAAAAATATGGGCTTTACTAACATTGCCTAACTCTGGGTGACCATGGTCGTCATAAGTAAATGTAATACCACATTTATCTAATTCTGAATTAGGCATATTATGAAATACACCTTCACTAATTAATGCAACCCCGTATTGTATGTCTTCTATTTTTCGTTTAATCATAGATGATATTACTAAACGGACCACTTTGTCAAAAGTAATTGAAGTACGGTCAAACATTTCGGGTATAATCATCATTGGAAAATGACAACTAGCGGCAATACCAAATGCCAAATGCCCAGCAGAACGCCCCATTGTGGACATTACAAACCAGTTTTGACTGGTACGTGCATCTTCATAGGTGGTGTTGCCAATACGAACCCCTTCGTCTTTTGCAGAATGAAAACCGAAAGTAGGGTTTCTATCTGGCAGGGGTAAATCGTTATCTATAGTTTTTGGTACGTGAATATTAGCAATTGAAATACCTTCATTTTTTAAAAAGCCTGTAATTCTGTTGGCTGTAGATGCGGTATCATCACCACCAATACTAACCAACAGTTTTACATTGTTATCAATAAAAAGGTTAGTGTTTAGCTTTTCATCTTTTGGCTTAAAACGGCTCATTATTAAAGTTGAGCCACCTCTACTTGTAATTCTATCAGCATGAAAAAAATCGAACTCCTTAATTTTTGGATTCTTATCAAATAGTCCTTTAAACCCTTCATGAAGTCCTAAAACTCTGTAATTATCTTTTAAAAAAGCTTTGGCTACAGTGCTGATAACAGTATTTATACCAGGTGCAGGTCCGCCGCCACAAAGAATTAAAACCGATTTTTTAGACATATATTTTGTTTTAAAGAGTTCTAAGTACTATAAATGTTGGATTATCTTGCAACTCTACCAGAGGCGTCACCGCCCATAAGTTTTTCTACTTCAGAAACCGTTACTAGGTTGGCATCACCTTTAATGGTATGTTTTAAACAAGAAGCGGCAACAGCAAAATCTAATGCATTTTGGTCGTCTTTAGGGTATTTTAATAATCCGTAGATCAATCCTCCCATAAATGAATCTCCACCACCTACACGGTCAACGATATCAGTAATTTGGTATTGACGAGTTTCGTACATTTTTTCACCGTCCCAAAGTACACCTGCCCATGTGTTGTGCGATGCGGAAATAGAACCTCTTAATGTTGTGATTACCTTTTTAGCTTTTGGGAATTTTTTCATCATTTGCTTACAAACGGATAAGAAAGCTTCGGCTTTTACATCGGCACCATCTTTATGAACATCTAAACCTTCAGGATGAATACCAAAATGCTTTTCGGCATCTTCCTCGTTTCCTAAAATAACATCACAGTACTCAGTTAAGCCAGACATTATTTTTTCTCTATGGGCATCATCACAAAATGTCCAAAGTTTAGCTCTATAATTTAAATCTGTAGAAATTGTAATTCCTTTTGCGCTAGCCGCTTTTACAGCTTCTAAGCATACATCTGCTGCTCCTTGTGAAATTGCTGGTGTTATGCCTGTCCAATGAAACCATTCTACACCTTCAAAAACAGCATCCCAATCGATCATTCCAGATTCAATTTCGGCAATTGATGAATGAGCTCTGTCATAAACTACTTTACTACCTCTAGATACAGCTCCAGTTTCTAAAAAATAGATACCTAAGCGATCACCACCGTAAACAATTTTATCTACTCCAACACCTCTTTTGCGCATTTCCATCATTGCACATTCTCCAATGTCATTTTTTGGTAAACGTGTTACGAAATCTACAGGAACACCATAATTAGCGAGTGAAACAGCTACGTTAGATTCACCACCACCATAAATAGCATCAAATCTATTTGCTTGTGAAAATCTTAAAAACCCTTCTGGTGCTAAGCGAAGCATTATTTCGCCGAATGTTACTACTTTTTTCATGATAATTATTAGTTTAAAATATAAAATTTATTTTTTAGTTAATCGATTAACCAACTTGATTAAAAATAAATCAAAACGGTATGGTTTTGATTCGTACGATTAATGTATTATTTTTGGTTAATCGATTAAACAAATATAAACAAACTAATTGAATAAAAAAAGAACAACTTTAAAAGACATTGCTAAAGAGTTAAGCATTTCTACCGCTGCTGTTTCAAAAGCATTAAATGATGATTCTCGCATAAGTACAAAAACTAAAAAAGCAGTTAAGAAAGTTGCTAAAGCGTTAAATTATCAACCTAATCATTTAGCAAGTGCACTTAGAAAGGGGAAAAGCAATTTAGTTGGTGTTATCGTACCCCGAACAAATAGCAATTTTTTTTCTTCCGTTGTTGAAAATATGGAGGAGGTTCTTAATAAGGCGGGGTATAATATTATTATTACCCAATCTAATGAGTCTTTTGATAAAGAATGTAAAAATATAGATGCGCTTTTATACACACAGGTAGATGGCATTATAGCATCAATGGCCAATGAGACGGTAGATTTATCATATTATGAAAAAATAAAGTCATATGGTATCCCATTAATTTTGTTCGATAGGGGGGAGAATGATTTAAATGTAGATTATGTAGGTATAAATGATTACGAAAGCAGTCATACAATAATTGAACATTTAATAACGCAAGGTTGCAAGCGCATTGCACATATAGGTGGGTACCGAAGAACACGAATATTTAATAACAGGATACGAGGTTATATAGATGCTATTAAAAAGCACAATTTACCACATGATGATGAATTATTGATTGAAAGTAGTTTAACATTAGAAGATGGTAGATGCCAAATGGAAAAATTGTTGGCCTTAAAAAATAGACCAGATGCCGTGTACGTGGCAAGTGACTATGCTGCCTTAGGTGCTTTACAGGTTTTAAAGGAAAGGAACATTAAAGTTCCTGAAGAAATAAAATTAGTTGGGTTTGGTAATGAGCCTTTTACTTCTTTGGTAACGCCTTCGATTACAAGTATTAGTCAGCACAGTGATAAGATTGGAAAGCTTGCGGCAGAAACATTTTTAAGTTATGTAGAGAAAGATGTTGTTGAGCAATCTTTGAATAAAATAATTTTAGATTCAGAATTAATAGTACGTGATTCTTCAAAATAAAAAAAAGCGTTGTTGTGTTTCCACAGCAACGCTTAATTGCTAATAATATAACTCTTTAATTTATATTCCTAAAGCTTGACCACCGCCAATTTGGATAGTTTCAGCAGTTATAAATGCTGCATCTTTACTAGCTAAAAATGAAACCACGCCGGCAACATCTTCAGGTTGTCCTAATCTACCTAACATAATAGAATTTGCCCAAGAAGCAAAAACTTCTGGTTTTGTTGCTTTAATTTGCGCATGAAATGGTGTGTCAATTGTTCCAGGAGAAACAGCATTTGCTCTAATACCATATTCAGCTAAATCTTTTGCCAATGCTCTGGTTATAGCATGAACTCCTGCTTTTGAAGTACCGTAGATACCAGCACCTGGTCCGCCGGCGGTCCATCCTGCGTTAGATGTATAGTTGATAATTGATGGGTGGTCACCTTTTTTAAGGTAAGGTATAGCAGCTCTTGAAGCAAAGAATGTAGAATCTAGGTTTAAAGCCATTACCGATCTGTAAAATTCAGTTGTCATTTCTTCAAATCTTGATCTACCGCCCAGGCCGCCTGCGTTGTTCACAAGCGTATCAATTTTACCATATTTTTCACCAATAGCTTTTATGTTTTTGTTGACTTCTTCTTCATTGGTAACGTCAAATCCTAAATATTCTGCAGTAATACCTTCTGCAGTTAATTCTTTAATTCTTTGAGCACCACCTTCGTCATCAATTCCATTTAAGATAACGGTATACCCATCTTGTCCTAATCTTTTAGCTACTGCAAAACCTATACCTCCAGTTGCTCCTGTAATTACTGCTACTTTTCCTTCTGTACTCATAATTATTTAATTGTTATTCTGATTCTTATTTCAATTTAATTTTTACTTTTTACTGGTGCAATATTTGGAATTAAAAACCAAACACTTGCCATTGTTATAATAGCTAGCGCTGCACCTATGACAAAGGCTGGAGTATAATTTCCACCTGATGTTAGCCAAGGAACCAATGCTGTAAGGCCAGCAGCTCCTAATTTTGCCGCCGTACCAGATAAGCCAGAAAGCGTACCTACTGACTTACTTCCAAATAAATCGCTAGGCAATGTTTGGACATTTCCAATAGCTGTTTGGAAACCAAATAAAATGACTGCCATATAAATTACCGCTGTTTCTGGTCCGCCTGGGTTTGCCATCAATAGTAAGAAAGGAAGCATAATTACACATCCAAGTGTAATTACGAATTTTCTTGTTTTGTTGACCGTCCAACCTACTTTAATGCGGTTCTGAGCTAAAAGCCCACCAAACCAAGCTCCAAGCATGGCGCCAACATAAGGTACCCAAGCATAAAAACCAATAGCTTTCACATCCATACCATATACTTCGTTTAAGTAAATTGGTATCCAGAAAATAAACAACCACCAAATAGGATCAAGAGCTGCAGATGCTAGAATAACTCCCCAACTTTCTTTATGTTTCAGCATTTTTCCCGTTTCTGGGTTGTAACCATCATCTGGTTCTCCGTCTCCATCCTCGTCATGGTTCTTTTGTCCTGTTAAGATATAGGTGCGTTCTTCAACTGATATCCAGGGGTGATTTTTTGGTGGAGATTTTACTAATATCCACCAAGGTATAAGCCACAATAACCCCGTTATACCAACTAATATGAAAATCCATTTCCAATCGAAATATACCGATAGTAACCCAATCGTAGGAAAGGCTATGATTCCTCCAATGGCTGCACCAGAATTAAAGAGCCCTTGAGCAAATGCTCTTTCCTTTGTTGGAAACCATTCTGCATTTGCTTTTGCTGCTCCTGGCCAGTTACCCGCTTCTGATATTCCTAATAGAGAGCGGAAAATGCTCAATGTAACTATACCTTTTGCAAAAGCATGTAGTGCTGTTGCAATCGACCAAAAACCTATAGACAATGCAAACCCTAGCCTTGTTCCGTATTTGTCGAATATTTTTCCAAAAATGGTTTGGCCAAATGCATATGAAAAAATAAATAGTACTGAGATAATCCCATAAATTCCCTTTCTTTCATCATTCGTCTTATCTGGATATAATTCCTCAGCAATGTCAGGCCATAGAACTGGTAACGCTTGTCGATCAATATAATTGATTATAGTAGCCAAAGCAATTAAGCCTATGACCCACCATCTTAATCCTTTTATTTTCATAATGCTGACCTTTTGGTTATGGTTTGTAAATGGAAATTTTTAATACTATTTGTATTGGTAAGTATACAAGTAGTTAAATTTTCAATTTTTAGGCTCACTTAGATTCGACCTATTTAAATCTTTTTAAATATTGTAACAGTATTGATAAAGCACATTAAAATGTACTTTCATCATTTCTTTAGCCTTTTGTGTATTTTGTTCTTTTATGGCATCAAAAATATCTTGATGTTCTTTTATACCTTTCCTGCTTTGATCCTTATCACAAACATGGTATTTTTCGAAATTGGTTATGATTTCTGGTGTAATAATCAACATCATTCTATTAATTGTACTATTTCCACTTGCCCGCGCAATGGCTAAATGAAAAAGTAAATCTTCTTGTACGGCATCTTCATTATTGATAACCTTTTCTTTATAAGCTTCTAGTGCTTCTTGCATTTTCAATAGATCAGAATCAGTTCTTCTTCTTGCAGCTAATCTTACGGTTTTAAGTTCTAGAAGAATTCTGGTTTCAACTAATGATTTAAAATCGGGATCTTCTAAGCGAAGGATATCCTCTAACATACCATTCATTGCTACCTGTCCAATATCGGCTATGAACGTACCACTTTGCGGTTTAGAGTATAAAATACCGTAAAATTCAAGCTTATCTATAGCGTCTCTTACATTTCCCCTACTGACATTGAATTTTTCAGATAATTTACGTTCAGATGGCAACTTGTCTCCAGGTTCTAGATTTTTAAAATTAATTAAATCTCCAATTTGAGAAATAATACTATTTTGTATTTCTTGATGTTCGTTGTTTATGTGGGTATCTAACTTCATATCTTGAATTGTTTTCCATTAAATTGGTTAACCAGATTGGTTTTTTCAAATTTAAGAAAATAATTTGCTTAACAATTGTTTTCAAAAACCTAAATAGGCCACACTATAGTTATATTGGTCAAAAAGATGTACTGGCTTGGTAACAAGCCAGTAATCTTAAAAAACTAACTCAAACAACTTTCTTTTAAATATTTTTTAGTACCCGGCGTTTTGAGTAATTACACCTGCACTCGAAAGAATTTCTGATGGAGGAATAGGAAATATATAATAATTACTATCAATTGATTGTCCCATTGCGGCATCAACATTACCAGTTCTTACTAAATCAAACCATCTATGACCTTCAAAGGCTAATTCTACTCTTCTTTCTTGCGCAATTGCTGTTCTAACATCCGCTTGAGAGCTTGCTGTTCCAGTTAAACTAGTTAAACCAGCTCTTGTTCTAATAGGGTCTAATAATGGAAGAACTTCAGAAGCGGGTGAACTCGTTTCATTTAAAGCTTCTGCATACATTAATATAACATCTGACAATCTTATTTCAATAAAGTCTTGATCAAGTCCGCCAGTATATTTTACACCTTTTCTAGCGGTAACATCAATAGTTAAAGCCTCTCTTAAGTCTGTGCCACCACCATTGGTGCTACTTGCCTCAAAGGCATCTATTAGACTTAACGTTACATTTTGTTCATCAGCCTTTGTGTCACCACCTTGAAACCAACCTGAAAAAATAGTACCAGTAGCTGAATTTGTAATTGAGCTAGATATTTGAGTTGCAAAAATAATTTCTGAACTCTCATCGGTTACTACATTGGCAAAGTCAGGTTCTAAAACTACACCCGCACCGGCAGCAGCATTTACGGCATTTCCAAGTGCTATTTTTGCATTTGGGAAATCATTGTTATACATATACACTTTCCCAAGTAATGCTTGAGCTGCTATTTTAGTAGCACGACCACTGGACAATCCTGAATTATCTAAACCAGCTATGGCATTTGTCAAATCTGGAATAATAACATCACTGTAAACAGTAGCTGCAGGTTGTCTTGTTAAAATAGACAAGTCCGAAGAGTCAGGAGTAGGAGATAAGTTTACTGTTACATCTCCAAAAGCTACAACCAATTTAAAGTATGATAATCCTCTTAAAAATTGAGCTTCTGCTATTTGCGTAGCATCGTCAGAATTTTCAATAACGTTATTGGCACTTAAGATCGATTTATATAAATTACTATAAAACGGGCGAAAAAATATTTCTGATACCGCTAACCCACCTAAATCTGAATTGTAGGTATGGAAATCTGGGTATGGTGGTTCATCATCAAACGTTATGTTGTCTGCTCTAAAATCTCCCATTACCGCTTGTGGTGTTACCACACCTGTATGGTAGTAATAGGCAGCGTTCAATACTCCTCCATAATTTGTTAAAGCACTAGATTCAAGTTCAACAGGTGGTGTTTGATCTAGTTCATTCTCACATGCTGTCATTAACAACATGGAAACTGCTACTATGTATATAGTTTTCATCTTTATCATTATTTTTTTATTAAAAATTAACATTAAGGCCAAGTGTGAAACTTCTTACGATTGGGCTTGCACCTTCTTGGTAACCATAGGTTGTTGGACCTGCATACCCTGAATTTTCTATTTCTACACCTTCAGGGTTAAAAGACGTATAATCGTCTGCCATAAAATACAACAGGTTAGTTGCTGCGGCATATATTCTTAAAGAGCTTAGACCTACTCTTTCAGTTAAATCTGAACTTAAAGAATAACCTAAAGTTAAGTTTCTTAATGCAACATAAGAAGCATCTTGAACCATTGCGCCATGTGCATTTCTTGTCTCAACGTAATGCTTACCGGCATTTGGACCTATATTTGCTATACGGTCACCTTCAGGGTCAAAAGCATCTGTTAATCTGCCCCCAAATTGTGACTTCCAGTATATTGGGTCTAGGTTGTAAACTTCAGCACCTTGTGATCCTTGAAATTGAAACGATAAATCAAAATTCTTATAGTTCATATCACTAGAAAGTCCCCAGAAAAAATCTGGTGTAGCAGACCCTAATTTCACATAGTCACCTTCATATGTAATTTCACCATCGCCGTTTTGATCTACAACATACCATTCTGAGCTACCAAATCCGATATTTCTAGATGGGTCGGCAATAAATTGTGTTTCAACTTCACTAGTTACGGCATAACCCCACATTTCGCCTACTTCACCACCTATGTAGTTTCTAAATTCTGCTCCTCTACCACTTGGTCCTCCATAAACTTGTCTAGGTAATTCATCTAAGTCACCTAAACTTGTAATTTCTGAATCAACTGTTGAGTAGTTAGCACTAAGGTTCCATGAGAAGTTTTCATTAGATACTAATTTTGTAGTTAATTCAAGTTCTAAACCAGAACTGGTAACATCACCACGATTAAGGGCAATTGATGGTGTACCGTTAACTTCAGAAATACTTTGATTGATCAACATGTCATTAACATCAGAAGTATAATAATCTGCACTAAATCTGAAACGGTTATTAATAAACCCTAAATCAACACCGTAATTGGTTTCTGTATTGGTTTGCCATGTTAAATTAGCATTTGCAACATCTTCTGGGATTAAGAAACCTGTTCCAAAAGCAGTTGGTGAAGTACCTAAAATACTTAAAGACTGGTAAGAACCTAAAAAAGCGGCAGTACCTAAAGATCCAGTACTGAAACGTAACTTTAAAAGACTCAATTTGTCATTATCTCTTAAAAAAGATTCGTTGCTTACATTCCATCCTAAAGAAAGTGCAGGGAAAACCGCATATTTTTCATTTGCTCCAAAACGTGAATCTCCATCTCTTCTAATAGAGGCTGACATTAAATACTTGTCATCAAACGCGTAAGCAACTCTACCAAAATAGCCTCTTCTTGACTGCTTTGCATCTACAGTACTTGTATTTACATCTGAAGGACTTATGAAAGAATAATTAAGTGGTAACCCAAATGGTAAATTTGTTCCATTTGAAGACGTACCCTTGAAATAGGTATTTACAAATTCCATACCTGCTACTGCAGTAACTTCATGCTTTTCAGCGAATGTTTTGGCATAGCTTAACGTTGTTGTACTTAAAACCGTTGATTTTTTAATACTTGAATTAGACAGTTGTGAACGATCAGATCTTTGTTGACCATCTGTAACTTGACCATGATACTCGTAGGTTTGGGTATCTTGAATATCTGCACCAAAAATGGTTTTTAAATTTAAACCATCAAGTAGTTCATATTGTAAATACGAACTTGCATTTGCAAAGTATGTTTTTTTAAACCTTCTTGATTCATTGAATTTTGCACCAACACCGGCATCACCAGTACCACCAATACCATTTTGGTTTCTACCATATTGCCAATCGTGAACAACATCACCAGGTTGTAAATCATAAATACTTGTAGGATCTAAACCAATACCTCTATAATTACTATCAAAGGATCCACTAAGTTGTGATATCGGATTTCCGTTCGCAACACTAGCATCGTAAACAGATTGTCTAGTTTGATCTAATTGTTGAATAAAGTCAATAGACTCTTGTGTGTGATAAACTGGACTAATACTGTAGGCTCTTAAAAGGTCCCTCATTTCCCAAGGCACAATTTCTTGATCTCCTACAAATCCATTCATACTTATACCAGCTTTTAACTTTTCGCTCAAGTTGGCATCAATATTCATACGGCCGTTATATCTTTTATAACCTTGACCTCTAACGATACCATCGGTATTTAAATAACCTAATGAAGCAAATGCTTTTAAATTTTCAGTACCTCCACTTACGCTAACATCATGGTTGGTAGAACTACCATTTCTAAAAAGCCAATCTTCCATACTAATTACGTCAGGTGCATTAGAATACGCATCTAATCTATATTGTAATAAAGCAGGGTCGGTATTGGATAAATCATAATCGCCAGATTGTAGGTCCTCTGCCCATTCTCCTGCAGTCTTAAGCATTTAAATGTCCTTCACATATTTACTTGATGTACTTGTGTAGGTATTATAGCTAAGGTTAACTTTACCCGATTTACCTTTTTTGGTAGTTACCAAAATAACTCCATTTGCTCCCAAAGAACCATATATGGCAGCTGAGGCTGCATCTTTAAGCACCTCTAAACTTTCAATGTCATTTGGATTAACGGTAGCCAAATTACCTGAAATTGGAAAACCATCAACAACAATAAGCGGATCAGATTCGCCAGAAATTGAAGAAGCAGCCCTAATTTGAATTTTTGGTGCAGCCCCTGGCTCACCACTTTGGTTCTGGATACGAACCCCAGGTAACTTACCTGCCAGTGCGTCATCCACACGGGCAACTTGTACAGCGGCAACTTCATCGCCACCAATTTTTGCTACTGCACCTGTTAGGTGCGATTTTTTAATGGTACCATAACCAACAACAACAACTTCATCAAGTTGTGCCGAGTCTTCAGCCAAAACTATATTTAAAGTTTTTTGTCCGCTAATGGTAACTTTGTTCGAAGAAAATCCTATCGAAGAAAATACCAATACATCACCGTTTTTTACGTTAATAGAAAAATTTCCATCAAAATCGGTAGATGTACCTGTAGTTGTATTTTCAATAACAACATTAGCCCCAGGAACAGGTATGTTGGTATTGTCGATTACGGTACCAGTTACGGTATAACCGTCTTGTGCGAATAATGATACATTGAGCAACAGTATCAGCATCAATGTCAATCTAGTTTTTAAATTCATTTGTATTCGTGTTATGTTAATTAAGTTCGACTAATTAAAGTCCGGTTAAAGCATTTTAAATGAAAATTGAGTTTAAATTCATTTTTTTAGTACTGTATATGTTATTTATTAAAAATCTATCAAGAAGCATATTCAGTTTAATGGTGCAAGTGTTAATTAATTCTATCACTTAAATAAAATGTGATGTTAGTGAATGTGTTAATCTAATTTTTTGTCATTGAGTTTTGGTTCGATATTTATTGAGTTAGCTATTTTATTTTGGTTTCCCAAACTGGTTTTCCAATTTGGTTTACCAAATATATGTTATTTTTTCGTTAAAAAAAGGGTTTTTTATATTTTAACAACTTTTACGGTCTTAAAATTTCTGAATTTATCGTTTAGCCCCCTATTTTATTGTTTATTTGGTATTTTGTTAACAAATGGGATGGCTTTTGGTGTGTTTTATAACAAGGCCTTAAAAGGTGTATTTTTACTTGATTTTATCTTTAATTGGCTAAATTTGAACAGTTTTTCGCTCTTAAATTCAATTAATTACATGGTCGAAAATGTCAACTTTTTCAATTAATTTTTAATTTTTAGTTGGTTTAATTTTCCAAAGTTTGCCTCAAACAATAAAAATATTTTCAGACGCATACCTTATATCCTTGGGTCGATATTTTTAATTGGAATAACAAACACAGTAGGTATGAATAAACATTTTGAGCAGTTCGCATATATGCCTTTAAAGCAATTCTCAAATAGAGTTTGGCGAACCTATGAAGGAGGAGCACTTATAGATAGATGGAAAAAAGATAGTCCAGAAGTAGATGGGAGCATGCCCGAAGAATGGATTATGTCTACCGTAACCGCAAGAGGAAACGGAAGACCGGAAAATGAAGGACTCTCTCATGTGGAAACTCCTTCAGGTACTCATTCCCTAAAAGAATTAGTAGTTTCTAATAAAGAATTATTTCTAGGAAAGGCATTAGCGGATAAATTTGGGACTACTGGAGTGTTGATTAAAATGCTGGATTCTAAAGAGAGACTTACAATTCAGGTGCACCCAGATAAAGAATATGCCAAAACCATGTTGAATTCCGCTTTTGGTAAAACAGAGTCATGGTATGTTTTAAATAAGCGTGAAATAAATGGCGGGAAAAGTGTCATTTATATGGGCTTTAAAGAAGGTGTTACAAGAGCACAATGGGAAACTCTTTTTGTAAATCAAGATATTGAGGGTATGCTTAATAGTCTTCATAAGATAGAAGTGAACCCGGGAGATGCTTATATGATTTATGGTGGTGTACCACACGCCATTGGAAGTGGTTGCTTTTTAATGGAAGTACAAGAACCTACGGATTATACCATGCGTGTAGAGAAAGTTACTCCTGCAGGATTAACAATTTCTGATGAACTGATACACCAAGGTGTAGGAGAGCAAAATATGTTAGATTGTTTTCATTATGACGGCTGTTCGTATGAAGAGGCAATAAAAAGATGGAAGGTTTCGCCTAAAACTATTGATTCATCTGACACCCATACATTGAATACCATATTTAACGAAACCCATACGGATTGTTTTGGACTAAGTGAGCTAGATTTAAATGGTTCATATAGCATTAAGGCGAACGGAAGCTTTTTTGTTGCCGTTATTTACTTTGGAGAAGGTACTATGGTATGTGGTAGTAAAGAATACAACTTTGCACAAGGTGATGAAATATTCTTTTCGGCGGCAATAGAAGAAGTGGAATTTAAATCTACCGTAGCATCTAAGATTTTGTTGTGCTATCCACCAAGTTAAGAAAGAAGTTAAACAACTAATTTTCAATTCAGAAGATGATAAAGTAGGGCTTACAGTATACAAGTGATTTGTCAGCCCTTTTTTTATTATACCCTAAATGATTAATATAGTTGTAACGCTAAATGAAATCAATAAATCCGTTTAGGGCAACATAGAGCATATAACAATTGAAAATAAAAGTGGCTGCCAAAGCTAAATTCATGCCTACGCCAATTTTATGTTCTTTCATAATACTTTCTTTATTTAGTAGTATTAACAAGAAGAGTGTAATTAATGGCATTACAAACGGACTTAGTGCTTGGGATGCAATTAAAATCCAAACTGGTTTTCCTCCTAATAAAGGAACTATTAATCCAGAAAGTGCCACTAAAACTACAATAAGTTTATATAAGGGTTTCTTCATGTCTCTTTCAGTATTGGTATAATCTGCAATTAACCAAGGAAAGAGTAGGAGGTTAGGGAAGATAGAAGATAATCCCGCACCAATAATTCCTAAGGTAAATAAAGTTAGTGCAAAGTTGCCCGCCCATGGACCTAAGGCATTCATCATGTCCGTAGCATCATCAACAGGTACGCCTTTACAATATAGCGTGCCCGTTGCACTTATCATAATTGCCAGACTAATTAAAAATGTCATGAACATTGAAGACATGGCATCTTTATTCTCGGTCTTCAGGTCTTTTAATCCCCAGTTTTGTTCTTGTACTAGTATACTTCTAGATGCTAAACAAACTCCCGCCATAGTAGTACCTACTATACCGGCAATTACCAATCCGTTATTATCTCTCTTTGGCAATTCTGGGAAGAATTCGGTAATAGATGTGCCTGCTTCTTTTACGACCATAAAACTGGTAACAATAAAAGCCAAAGCCATAAAGCCAACCATAATACTCATAGCCTTTATGAAATTTTCATGTTTACCAGTCCAAAAAAGTGCGATTAGTAAAGCGATAAAAAAGATGGAAACGACAGGCCCGTTAAGAAAAGAAATGGATGTTTTTACAGAAATCCATTCCATAGTTACTTCGGCTACTACGCCCATAACACCTATACAAGATGAAACTATAGAGACGAGTAATGCAGTAATAATAAAAATAGTAAGTGGTTTGCCGAATGTCTTTTTAAAATTGAACATTAGGGTATTTCCAGAAACAATGGTCAATTTACTAATGGATACTAGTAAGAAGTAGGTAAAAAAACAAGAGAGCAATAATGCCCAAGATAGGCTAAGACCATATTTGGCTCCTGAGACAACCATAGAGGTAACGCTACCAGTACCTACAACATAACCAATAATAAAAAATGCTGGACCAAAATCCTTAAGACGTTTTTTAAAATTTCCTGAGAAGGACAAATTTTCTGTTGTCATAAGTATTGGTTCAGCATTTAAATGTTTATTACAAATGATATTTAAGAAATCTGTTTGTAGCCACTAGAAGAGCTACAAACAGATTTTACTTTATTCTTTATCTCCGAAATAAGATGGACCCACACCACTTAAGAAATCTTCTCTTACAGGGCTAAAAGTGTCAATAAGTTCACCTTCTTCAAGGCAAACTGCGCTATGTAATAAATTTGGTTCAATATAAACTCCGTCACCTGCTTCTACAATTTGCTTTTCGCCATCGATTACAAATTCAAATTTTCCTGATACACAATACGTAGCTTGTGTATGAAAATGTTGATGAGGTGCGCCTAAAGCTCCTTTATCGAATTTTACTCTTACCATCATAATTTGGTTGTCATATCCTAAGAATTTTCTTGAAACTCCTCCGCCAAGTACTTCCCACTCCATGTCTTTAGTAATGACGTACTTTTCGCTAAATCTCTTCATAATATTTAATTTTTGTTTTTATTTAAAATAATAAGAACCAGACCACTCGTAATTCTTATCGTTAATTTTTACTTTATGTGTAGCTTCTTTTGTGGCATTTGAATTTGCAATAATAAATAGTTTGGTAGTATCTTTTACAGTAGTTATTGCAATTGCTGTGTAATCAAAAGAGTCTAAAACTACATTTACTTCTTTAATGTTACTGTTAGAATTTACAGCAGATTCAGATACTGGACTATAACTGCCATGAGATTCAATGACAGATACATATGTAGTATTTTGAGCGTCTTTTCTGCGAATTATAAAACCTGCCTCTCTTCTTAAGTTAAATTCAGGGTCATTGGCACCAATTCTTACAAACCTAAGTTCATCCTCTTTCGATGTTACTGAAGTTAACGTGTAAAATCTTCCTTTTTCTAGCCAACTTAGCTTTGTGTTTTCATTGGTTGAGCTCCCAATACCTTCTGACCATAAATGTTGATATCCATTATCTTTACCTATAGGCTCTAGCGTTTTTGGAACTTCATATTCAAAATTTGTAGTCAATATTTGGCCCATAAAATAAAATGGTAAATCGTATTGGTTTACGCTGTCCGATTTAACTTTTAAAATATCAAGTAGTAATGGTTTTTCAAAACCGTCTTCTTTAATAATAGCCATTGTTCTGTGCATTTCCGTTCCAGGATACGCGTTAGTCTCTATAGCACTAACAATTTGTATCTCGGCATTAGAATCATCAAAAAGATATAAATCGGGATTATGTTTACTGCCAATATCATATTTCCCTTGGTAGTGAGATTTCTCATTTTGCACTAATGTATTATGAGCTATGGTTTGCTTTGCCCAAGTTTTATTTTCTTTTAAGTAGTTGCCACCACCTTTTTGTTCAATATTTACAAAACGGGCAAGACCATAATCTTGTAGCACTTCATCACCATTTTCGTAGTAGGAGTATGATAACTTATCATAATGACCATGACTAGAGCCTTGAGCTGCATATTTGAAAACAAGTTCTAAATCATCGCTTCTTAAAATTCCCACACCACCTTGCTTTCCTTCCGGTCCGTCAGATAAATTGATTGATTTTTTATCGAATGGTTTTGCTTTTCCATTTTTCACGCCAAGTGCAACCGCCAATCCAGAGTCGTCTAATAATACTTTGTTTTGCTTTTCTGCGATACTTAATAAGCCGGGGTCTTGGTTTCCAAAATAATAAGAAATATCTACTGCAGTAACTAAGGCATCGTTATAATAAGACATTCCTTTCTGACCATCGTTAAGGGGGAAGAAGTCACCATCTGCATCAGATAAATTCAAGAGTGCATTGATTGATTTTAAAAGTACTCCGTCTTTGTATTCAAAAATTTTCAATTCTGGTTTTACATTGTGTAATCCTTCTGCAAAAATCAAAAACGGATACATGGCATAACGCTGGTAATATGGACCTTCGTTATAATACCCATCAGGTGAAAAAGGTTCCTCTATGTTCGCTAAGAATCCGGCTTTACCTTCCTTGTTAATAAATCCGCCATCATCGTCTTTAGCAGTTTTGTCCATCTTTAAACCTGGAATACCGTATAATGCACGATCAATCAACTCTTTGTCGTTCATTACCAAACCAATCATACCAACAGCTGCATTTCCCCATGTACTATGGTTGTGTACTCTTTGGTAAAACTGCGGACTATCAACCGAAATGTGATCTGCGAATGGTCTAAAAAGATTTTTTTCTAGCTTTTTTCTTTCAGCTTCACTTAAGTAATTATATACACAATCGTAAGCCTGACTAACATAAACCAACCAATTAGAATCGTTTAAGCATTGCCAAAATAATTTACCACGAGCATAGGATCTTGTTTTTGGATGCAGGGGTAATGTTTTGTACATTTCTTCATACTGTAACAGCATATCTTTTACATACTTTGCATATTTTTCATCATCCAATATTTGATATAAAACACCTGCTTGTTGCATAATAATCATATTGCGTTTATGACGAACATGGGTGTAGCCACCAGAATAATCTTTAGGAATAGGGGTGTCTATGCCTAAAGCTATTTCGGCATCAACTTCTTCCTTTAATTGTTGTAATGATGTATCAAATAAAGGTACAGAACCTAATTCTGCTCTAATTTTTTTAACTCCTTCTTTGGTAAGAATAAGGCTAGGGTGTTCTTGTGCAGCTGAACTGAACGTTATTAGTATAGCGCAAATAAAAATTTGCAATGTTGTTGAGTATTTGATCATGGGTGTTATTGGTTTTTTAATAGGCCTAAATCTTTGCCATCAGTACCTTTTCCTTTTAACGGTGAGTCTGCATTTAATGAATAGTTTCCATTTTCAGAGAATTCTGGTGCAAGTTCCCATTGGTTTTCTACTTCATATTTTTGATCGCCGGTAACCATAAGTTTTTCTGAATTACTCAAAGCATTGTTAAGAACTTTCACAATTGGCTCGCCAACCACTAGATGCATGTTAATAGCCTTACTATCTTTAAAAATGTTGTTTTTTATTGCAGTTTCTTGAACACCATTTAAAGAAACGGTAGCGTCATATTTATTTTTAGAACCGTATCCAACATGATCGAATACATTGTGCTCCATTTCTAAAAACGGTCCAAAAGTACTTTCATCTTTACCACCTCTATATAATCGTAATGCTGCACCTTGTAAATCGGTAATAGCATTATTTTTCATTATAAAATACTCCACATTATAAGCGCCAATATCATCTGTTTCCGTATCTAAAGCAGCAATTGTACCAGAGATGTTTTTGAAACTTGAATTTTGAATGCTAATAGTATCTGCAAAAGTACCTTTAGAAACACGAAGCACATCAAAAGAATGATTAACGATCATATCTTTAAATTCACACCTATCAATGAACAATTTGTAATTATCAATCATTGATTTTTTACTTGTACTGATGACAGAATTACCAGCATAATCTGGTGACTTACTACCATCAAAAGTGATGTTTTCTAAAGATAAACTTCCACCATTTTCAATTTCAAAGGCCATCATTCTTTCAAATAAGATGGTCGCTTTTTCTTTACCTAGTGTTTTAAACGTAAGCGGATATTTAATTTTCACCGCTTTGGTCAATAAGTACGTGCCGCCATCTTCAAGAATGATAATATCACCAGCTTTCGTTTCTTTCACTTTATCGTATAAGGTATTGATACCTGCGGCTACGTTGATGGTGTTGCCAGAGTTTAATGCAACAGTATTATCTGCTTTTGAGTACCAAGATGCTCCCGTATTTTCTTTAGTTGCGATATTCGGACTAATAACAACTTTAGTTTTTATCTTGTTAGAAGTAGGAATAGGGAATCCGTTTTTGTCTTTTACCAGTTTTATTTTGGCATTCTTGAATCCTTCTACAATAGTTGTTTCTGAGTTTTCACCCATAATATTGTTTTTGAAGGTAATACCACTAATATCATCATCAAAAGTGAAAATGTCTTTTTTGGTATCGTTATAGATGATATTCTCTGAAAATTCTGAAGATCTGGGAGCCTGACTTCTTTCTGCATCGCTACCGGCACCAAAAAGAATATTGTCGCAGTTTACAAAAGTGTTGTTGTTTACTTTAGAATCAATAACCGGTACATACCTGTTTGGTGGAGAATCTGGCACTCCGTTCATCATTACGAAGGCACCTCTAAAACGGTAACCTGTTAAACCAATGTGGTAGTTGTTAATTACGGTTTGCGTTTCATTGATGACACGAACTCCACCAGTACTTGGTTTATTATTGCCAATAAACACATTGCCATCAACTAGGGTTTCATTACCATGGCGCATGGTTAATGTACCTGTACATTCGAAAAAAGTATTGTATTTAAATGTGTTGTTGCATGATTTGTTTGAGATAATTTCGTGTTCACCATTAGTTCTATCGAAATAGTTAGATTCTACTACGGTGTTCGATTTTTCTAGTGCATGGTGGCTAGTTCCTATTCTTAAAGTTTCGCCACCATTGTTTCCATAGGTAGGGCGTGGACCAAAATAATTATGATCTATTTGATGGTTATTCGCTCTACTTTCTTCAGTATCTAAGCCAACAATCATGGTGACACCTAAATTCTTTTTGCCTGCAATATGGTTGTGGTCAATGCGGTTATTTTTTCCGTAGATAGTTATCCAATAATCTTGTACTTGTCGCTCAGGATTATTAAAGTTGTCGATTACACATTCAGTAAGGCGAGAATTATTAGCCATTTGTTCTCTACTTTTTCTGAAGGAAATAACAGCGTTAGTAGGAGTATATCCGTTTTTAAATACGAGACCTTTGACAATTAAATGATTACCGGCGATTCTTAAATTAGATGCGCCAGATAAAATTACTTTTCCCTTTTCTTCCGCTATAAGTGTGATAGGTTTTTCTGCAGTACCATTTGCTTCGAAGAGAAGTTCAGAATCCATCCAAACACCATTAGCAAGAACTATGCTGTCACCAGGCTGTACTTTTTGAAGCGCCTCAGTAAACTCCGCTACATTTTTTACAGTATGTGCGTGTTGTTGTGTAGTAAATGAATATACTAGGCATAGAAAAAAAGATAAGAATAAAAGGTGGTAGCGTCTCATAACGTATAATTGGTTTACCAAATTGGTTTACCAAAAATAAGGATAATTGTAAGAATACCAAATAATTAACATAAAACAGGTCTTTATTTTCACTTGTTATTAAAATTCTGCTAATAAAATCAATAATTCGTCAAAGAATGAAATTAAGGAGCGTTGGTATGTTTGGTGTTGGAACTTTTTAAGGGTAATTGAAAAGGAAGTTTATTTTCTACTAGCCTTATTCTAGTAAACCTTTCATGGCCTTATCAATAGTTGAATATGTTGTAGACTGTAAAAAGCCAATTGAAAAAGTTTGTACCGTAGTTAGGTGCTTTGTTGTTTCTTCTAGATTTTGTCTGCCAAAACCTAAAACGGTCATGTCCGGTCTTTGAACATAATTATCTGGATGGTGGTCATCTTGGTGGTGTAGAAGATATATCATGAACGATGAATTTTCATCACCAAAAGCCATCCATTCGGGCGAAGGTAAATCTCCAGAAAAAGGTTCCGTAATAGGGTGTTTTTTGTTATCAATGGAGGCGTACCAAAAATCTGTAGTATCCATTTCACCACCTGGCACACCTTCATACTGTACCCAATATTTATAGCTAGGGCTAATCTTAGTCATTGTAAAATCACATCTATCCGGATAAAAATCCCACTGACCTTCCCATTGTTTATTATTGGAAGTAAAAGTGATTCTGATATGTTTTTCAGTATTTAGCTCAACAATAGAATTTGAACTATCTGTACCAGCATTCAATGCATGAAAATAATTACCGTCTTGACGGTGAATGGCATTAGGAAACCCTCGGTATTCGCCTTTATGACCAGAGCCTTTTTCGTTATGGAACCCTATCCAATCAACTCCGTCGGCATCAATCATACTAGATAAACCACCACCTTCTTTTTCTAAATAATAGGTAGCCGTAGGAGTTGAAATAATATAAGTAGAACCTCCTCCAGCTGATTCATCTACTCCATGCGATAAATGAATTTTATCATTAGTACATGCGTTGAATAATAAGCCTATAAATAGTAATAATGCTAATTTCTTAAGATACATATTTATACAAATTAAGAAGTTTTCTTAACTGCACTACGCTTTAATAGAAACCCAAGAAAGGCTATAATTAAGGCACAAATGGCAAACATAATTCGCCCCCAATATGGATTGGGTATTAAAGTCATAAGTAAAATACCTAGGCTCATGACCATTACCATATTACCCAACTTTCTTCTTTGTTGTTGATCTACCTCATCTTGTAAATCATCTGCGATAACAGGAGTTTCTAAATCCTTAAAAAAGCTTTCCGTTGCAAGTTTGTTTTTGTCTTTTTCCTCTTTGTAAAAGTATGATGTGGACCAGAAAAACCCTGCGGTAATAAAAACATGACCAGCAATAGTTAAAATAATATTTAAGTCTATTATTTCCCTTCTAGTTAACGATTCTACATTTAACAAGGAGGCAAAAAATTCTGCAGTGTAAAGATTAGCAATCAACCAAGAAATTATCAAACCTACTACAATAGTTGCCCAAGGTGCCCATTGCGGTGTTTTTTTAACTACTATGCCTAGTAAAAGAGGCACCATCATTGGCATTTGAATCATAGTAGAAACGGACATCATAAGCTCAAACAAACTAAGCTCCTTTAGCGAGGCAAAGTAAAGTGCGGCAAGTATTACCCCTAAACCGCTAATGAAACTAACAATTTTACTAATGCTTAGTAATTTTTTATCATCCGTATTTTTATTTCGTTTTGATAAAAAAGGTTGGTATATGCTTCTAATGAAAATACCCGCATTTTTGTTTAATGCAGAGTCCATAGAGGACATAGAAGCTGCAAAAAGTGCAGCCATTAATAAACCTACGGTGCCTATGGGCATTGCGTTACGGGCAAATACTAAATAAACAGCATCTTCAGCTTTGTTTCCTAATTGCGCATAATTTGTCGCTGCATCTGGGTAAAGAGTAGCGGATGCCCATGGTGGAATAAACCATATAATTGTTCCAACACCCATTAGCGTCATTGCCAGTAAAGCTGCTTTACGAGCGTTTATAGAATCTTTTGCATTAAGAAACCGAAAAGAATCATGAAGATTCATCATCGTAATAATTTGTTTTGGTAGAAAGAAAATGAATGTGCCTATTAATATTAATGGGTAATTCATGTTAGGACCAATAAAAAAGCCTCCAGGAAAATTATTAACCAACTCCGTAGGGCCACCAATTTTCACCAAAGCAACTACCGCACAAGCAACGGATACTACAGCAACCACCAGTGTTTGTACAAAATCTGAAGCAACCACACCCCAAGCACCTGAAAGTACTGATACAAAAAGTACAGTTAAACCAATAGCCACAATAGTTAAAGAGATATCAGCATCAAAAACGGCACTAGTAAAAACACCTAAGGCATTTAACCAAACACCCGCATTCAAGAAAGAAAATACAATTAATGCCCACGAAAAGAATAGTTCATTTTTAGGTCCAAATCGCCCTTTTATGGCTTCAGTGGGAGTATCCACCCTCATTTGTCTAAATCTATGAGCGAAGTACGCCCATCCACAGAAAAAGGCAAAAGTATTACCAATATATACAGCACTTATAGCAAAGCCATCGGCAAAAGCTTTACCAGCAGCACCTGTAAAAGTTACGGCTGAAAATTGAGCCATAAAAGCTGTTGAGCCCACCATCCACCATAACATTCTACCTCCACCACGAAAATAGTCGCTGGTAGATTTACTTGCCATTCGTGAAAAAACAACACCAATTACAAGGATTAAAACAAAGTAGAGTGCAATAACGAGGTAGTCGTAAAACATAATTTTCTTTTTTTATTGCAGGTGGTCGACGTTTGACCAGTTACCATTGGTTCTAATGATATCAATAAGACGTTGGTACAGACTTCCTTCTTTAAAAGTTTGATAAGGAGTATGGGATTCACCTTTAATATCTTTAACAAATTCTCTTGCTAAATACTGCCAATTGCGTTCCGTATCTCCTTCAACTTTTGGTTGGTCATCAATAATATCTTGGGGTAAAGAAAGTTCTTTCCACGTTTTATTTTCGTCCCATATATATAATGGCCCCATACCATAATGGCCTTTAATATAAATGGCTCCTTTTGTGCCGTAAAACACAATGTGGTCTTCATTAAACCGTGGGTTTAGACCGCCATGTTTAAATAAAACCGATACCGGTTTTGTTGCTATATTACTTTCTAATTGAGCCATAACTGTATAGGACCACTCAACATTACTTTCTCCCCATTTTAGAGAGGGGTCGTTAAGGTCTTTAGGAATATGATCGCGTCTATTTTTAAAATTATGGACACCTTCAACAATGGGAGCTTTCCCTAAATCATCACGGACCTCACCAATAATTGATAGTATTTTTTCACCGATTACAGAAGTAGCAATAGACATCATGTGGGTAAAATTATTGTTCAATCTTCCACCACCATCTTCCTTACGGTGAGACCACCCAAAAGGGATGTCTCGCTCAAGATTAAAGTGCGATATAAACTCAGCTTCTACAGGTTCGCCAATTATTCCATTAGCAACTAATTGCTTGGCATAAATAACACAAGGCATATATCTAAAGCTAGATGCAAATGCTGTTTTTACATTTTTATCTTTTGCTAGTTCGTATAATTCTAATGCAGATTCCCCGGTATCCGTAAGTGGTTTATCGCTATAGACATGACAGCCAAATTCAATAGCTTGTTTAATAGTTTCATAATGCGCGCCACCAGGTGTCGCAATAGAAACAATATCTGGTTTACAGTCTATTAAGGCTTGTTTCCAGTCAGTGCCAGAATATAGAATCCCCATTTTTTTTGCTACATCACGTACCACACTAGGTGTTCTGCCAACAATACCCACGACCTCGGCACCAACTGCTCTAAAGGCATCTGTATGTCCTTGGCCAGCAAATCCGGTTCCTGAAATAAGGACTTTTAATTTTTTATCCATGTGTAGCTCTTTTTAAAATTTACTTTTTCTATTAAGTGTATTTTACCAGTTCCACAGCGTGCCATCTTCTAGTCTACTTACAGGTAAGTAAGAGCGTTTGTAAGGGTATTTTTTTGCAGCTTCTTCATTAAAATCAACTCCCCATCCAGGTTTATCTTCCATATATAATAAACCTTCTTTTAACGCTATATCATATAGAAAAACTTCATTAAGTTCAGGGGTGCCAAAACCAATAAATTCTTGAACACCAAAATTAGGCGCCCATAGATTAAAATGCATATGCGCCATTAAACAAATAGGAGACAGGTCAGGAGCACCGTGTGGAGCCATGCGCACATGATATAAGGAGGCAAAGTCAGCCAATTTTTTTAATGGAGTTAACCCGCCACCATGGGTAACTGCTGTACGTACATAATCTATCCATTGGTTTTGTATCATTTCTTTAGCATCCCAAATGGCATTAAATTTTTCACCTGTAGCCAATGGAGTATCAGTATGTTCTCTTATAACTTTATAACCTTCTGGGTTTTCAGTGGTTACAGCATCTTCTATAAAAAGAAGATTATATGGTTCTAAGAGTTTACACAGTCTTGCAGCCTCAATTGGCGTTAGTCTACTGTGAACATCATGGCAAAGTGCTATATCATACCCAAATTTTTCTCTGGCCTGTTTAAAAAGCTCTGGAATAAAATTCATGTATTTACTCGTGGACCATTCTTGTTCTGGTGGTAAAGGTCTATTACCTTGTAATTCATAATAGTTTTTTTTGCCTTCCATGGTGCCATAAGTCCCTTTTGTTTTAGGTATAGTACATTGCAAGCGAACCGCCTTGTAGCCGTCTTTAATCATGGTTCCAAGGTTTTGTAGAACTTCTTCTATGCTTTCACCATTAGCATGACCGTAAACGGTAATCCCTTTTCTACTTTTTCCGCCAAGTAATTGGTACACCGGCATATTAGCAAGTTTCCCTTTAATGTCCCAAAGAGCCATATCTATAGCGGCAATAGCGGCAATACTTACCGCTCCATTTTGCCAATAAGCACCTTTGTATAAATAGTTCCAGATATCTTCAATTTGATGGGCGTCCTTTCCAATTAGACATGGCGTAATATGTTCTTCTAGATACGTTACTACGGCCATTTCTCTACCATTAAGGGTAGCGTCACCAATGCCATAAGTACCGTCTGCTGTTGAAATTTTAACAGTAACAAAATTGCGACCAGGACAGCAAACAAAAACTTTTATATCGGTTATTTTCATCGGTAAAAATCTAATTGCAATTTTAAAATAATGCTCACAAAGGAATTTTAGTAATTAAGTTTTATTCTTCAATAGGGGCGGTCCCAGGGCCAACTGTAGCTTCTTTGAACCAAACTTCTGTATAACTACCATTGGCATATTGTTTTTCAATGTCACCATCATAGATGTCGGCACCAGTACTCCAAACGATATTGTCTTCTGGAGATTTACCGTTGGTTTGGTTGTATGCGCCTTGTTTAAAATATTGAATTTCACCAGCATATGCATTTTCTCGCTCTAGTCCGTCACGACCTATAGAAGCATATAATGTTTTTATTTGCTCTGGTACTATTTTTGTAAATTCTGATTTTAATAAGTTTTTGGTGAATGTTACTGTATCATGCCCTTCACTTTTAAAGGTTAGGTACATGATACCTTTGTAGACATTAATTTCATAGCTGAATTCCTCACCTAATTCAATGCCATTTTCCGGCTCATTTGGGTAGGTTGAAGCATCTGCACCAACTACAGACATATCATTCCCCCAAATAGCAGAAGAGTAATCCCATCTTTTAGAATTATCACCTTCGGTATTAATTTCATAATTCCAAAAAACAGACCCTTTGGTATGTCCGGGAAATTTCTTGTAAAAGATTTTTATTGGCTCATTTTCATGTCCTTCATCACTATGAATTTGCCCAACCACAACGGAATAAGAAGCGGCAACACGAGCATCACCAGAAGTGGATACATGTTGTACTTTTAAAGTGCCTGTTAATTTACCCCCTGTTTCAGGAATCCAATGTGCTTTTTGACCTAATTCTGTTCTAGTGTTACTTGACGTTCTTGAGGTAATACCGCTGTTAGGTGTTTTGTAAACCACCCAATCCGTAGTACCATCATTGGCAACATAAAAGAATTCATCTTTAGCGTAATTTTTAAGATTGTCCTCATATGTTCCATCTCCTAAGAGAATTTTCCATTCATCCATAAACGGGATAACATCACTAGGATATTTTGTTTCAACATCACTTTTTGCTGTAATTTTAGAAATAGTTTCCGTAGATTTTTTAGCAGCATTCTTACATGAAAATATGGCTAAACATATTGCTGCAATACATATTGATTTTTTCATTTTTATTTACTTTTACTCGACAATAAAGAGGTCTTAAACATCAGTTTTTGCGTTGATGTTAATTCTTTAGGTTACTGAGTGTTATTAATACATGAGTTTAAGTGGTAAATTTTCTTGCACAATAATTTCACCAGAGTTTGTAATTTCGTTGTTGTAGTGCGTATTATTTTTAGCACCCCAAAGACGAGCAACTATTTTAACTGGGTTATTCACGAATTTGTTATCAGCAAGTTTTACATTGATAATACCATAGGTGTTAAGTAAAACACCGTCTTCTTCTTTGGCACCACAGTTGGTGAACGTACTATTGGTAACTATTAAATTGCCACCTACTGTAGATTCGTCATAACCACCTCTGTAATAGTCAATCACATTTTTAGAAACATTTTCAAAATGGCAGTTATCAATAAATATGTTTTCCGCATTATACTCACCTCTGTCATCCGTCTCTTCAGACATTTCAATACCGTTTGTGCAATTTTTGATAAGCGTAGACTTGAAAGTAATGTACTCAGAGAAGGAAAGTTTATAAGCTTTCAATACAAAGTCAAAATCTAATATTTCTGAATCTATTACGGTTAGGTTATATAGGCTAGACATATTTTCGCTTAAACTGGCAAAAGCGTATTGCTCTTTTTCTCCAATTAGCTGAATGCCTTTAAGTGTAAGTTTACCTTTAGGGTTCATTTCAAAGGCTGCAGTTTTAGATGTACCTGTATATTTAATGATTGCTTTTGTGGCAATATTAGAAGCCGTTATCGTAAGTGTCTTATTTATTTTTAATGAGGAGCTTAAGATGTATTGTGTACCCGATAATACTATAGTGTCTCCATTGTTTGCTGCTAAAACCGCTTTAGTTAATTCTGCTACTGAATTTGCAGTATGGGTTTTAGAAGTAATATCGTTAATAGATTTAGAATTAAACCAGGCCGGACCATATTGAGAAACATCCATCATATCCTTTTTATTCACAGGGGTGCCTATCACAGCACCTACTAAATTATTCTTTGCTCTAGAATTACCGAATAAATCAAACTTTATCTGGTCAAATTCAAAACCTTTGTATTGCGTAAAATCTGAAAGTGATTTTTCAGGCATTAACACATCACCTTCAGCAACGGACATGGAAAAATCTTTTTGAGTAAGCCCTTTAACAGTATTAAAAATAACCCCTTGGTTGTTGATGATATTGCTTTCGAAATTTATTCCGTCTATAGAGTCAAGAGCAATAATTGGTTGATTATCACCTTTGTCATTATAGATAAGATTATTGGCCACGATTGTTCTAATTGGTCTTGCGGATCTAATTTCAGAAGCAGGTAAAATATCCTTTTGGTCAACATTAGTACCTACTCCAAACTGCCAAGGAGAGACACAGTTTACCCAGGAATTGTTAGCGACAACAACATCGGTTACTTGTAAATATCTATTAAGAGGTGACTTTGGAATACCGTTCATTACGGCAAGCGGACTTCTAAATGTCTTACCATTTAAATTGTAGAAATAATTATTAGTAACCCAATGACCGGTGCCAATTAAACGAATACCACCTATTTGTTCGGAATTTTCATCCCCTATAAAAACATTACCATCAATTATACAGTAATTTCCGTGTCTGGTAACCAATGAACCTTCGCTTTTGTAAAACACATTATTTCTAAATTCATTGAAGTTTGTTTTGCTAGATATAACTTCCACTTCACCATTACAGTGGTCAAAAAAATTATTTGCTACAAGTGTATAACTTGGAGCCATTGAAGTAAAACTATTTCCAAGCTGAATAGTTTCGGCACTAGGACCACCCTTAGGAGGTCTTGGGCCAAAATAGTTGTTGGTGATTTTATGGTAATTTTTAATACTATTATTTCCAGCTAAATCAATTCTAACTGTAGGCCCTCTATTAGATTTTCCGGCAATATAACAATGGTCCAATTCATTATGTCTTCCTTTAAAAAGCACCCATAAATCGGTCTCATTTCTTTGTGATTTATTGAAATCTAGAATTACACTATTGGTAACCTTACAATGATTTGCGACCGAATCTTGACTAATACCAAAATCGATAACAGCTTCTGATGGGGAAGAGCCATTAGTAAAATGTAAGCCATCAACTATTAAATATTCACCACTAAGTTTTAAGTTAGATGAACCGGTAATTAATACTTTACCAGGTGTTTCTGCGCGCAGTGTAATGGGTTTTTGTTCATTTCCATAGCCTACAAATTTGATTTTAACATCTTTCCAATCTCCATTTGCCATAACAATTTCATCTCCAGGAGCTGATTTGGCAATTGCTGCATTTAATTCGGTAATATCTTTTACCGTTATATTTTCATGTTTAGAATTATCGTCACAGGAGAAAAACAAAAAAATGCTAGAAATTAGAAAGAAATATTTTTTCATTATATTTTAAATTAAAATAATTTCAACTTTATCAATTGATTTTGAAAAGTCTACTTTGGTTTATTCAATAAATTGGTAATAAGGTTCAAGTGATGGGGTACTAAACTTACGCATTCAATTGGTTAACCAATTTGGTTTACCAAAAATACATATATTTGTAAGAATCGCAAGTATTTAACATAAAACCTATTAACCAAATATAATAAGGATATAAATTATGAGAGAAGATAAAAAAGCGATTTCTAGAAGAAATTTTACAAAGCTAACTGCAGGTGTACTAGGGAGTATACCTTTCATGGGTTTTCCTAATCATTTTTTTAATACAGATTCCATTATAAAAGGCGATATTCATATTAGTTTATTCTCCAAACATTTACAGTTTTTAGGTTATAATGAGATGGCGGCAGCAAGCGCTGAAATTGGATTTAATGGTTTAGATTTAACCGTAAGGCCTAAAGGACATGTATTACCAGAACAAGTAGAAGAAGATTTGCCAAAAGCCATAGAGGCAATGATAAAATATGGATTATCACCTAGAATGATGACAACCAATGTTTGGGATATAACAGATGCTGAACAGAGGAAAGTTTTAGAAACGGCAAGTACATTAGGTTTAAGTCACTACAGAACTGGTTGGTTAACCTATTCAGACGATATTACTATAAGTGAAAGTCAGGCCGTATTTACAAAACAAGCCCAAGCATTAAGTGAATTTAATAAAGATTTAAATCTTATAGGCTGCTATCAAAACCATGCGGGCAACCATGTTGGGGCACCAATTTGGGATATACCTACTATTTTATCTACAGCAGATACTAACTATCTAGGATGTCAATACGATATTAGACATGCCGTTGTAGAAGGTGGTAATAGTTGGGAGTTAGATTTACGTTTTATTGAACCTTTAATTAAGTCTATTGTAATAAAAGACTTTAAATGGGGAGTTGTGGATGGAAAATGGCAACCTATAAATACCCCGTTAGGAGAAGGTATGGTTGATTTTAAACGATATTTTTCTTTATTAAAAAAATACCAAATCAATGTACCTATGTCGTTACATTTGGAGTATGATTTAGGTGGTGCCGAACATGGCGCCAAAGAAATTAAAATAGATAAAAAAGAAGTTTTTGCGAGGATGAAAAAAGATTTAAACTTTATTAGAAACGCTTGGGGTAGCGTAGAATAATCGCCATCAATAATTTATAAGAAGTATGACTGATAAATCAACATCAACCGTAGAGAAATTAAAAAAAGTAAGCACTGCAACAGTTGCTACTTGTCTTTTTAAAAAAGGACTAAAGAATCAATTTATACAGCATGTAAGTCCATTAAAATTGGGTAAACCAACAATGGTAGGAGAGGCGTATACGTTAAGATATATACCAGCACGTGAAGATTTAAATCCGATAGAAGTTTTTAGAGACCCAAAACATTTACAACGCGTAGCAGTAGAAGAATGCCCAGAAGGTGCGGTAATGGTTATTGATAGTAGGCAGAATGCTAGGGCAGCTTCGGCAGGTTCTATTTTAGTAACGAGATTAATGGTGCGTAAAGCCGCTGGTATTGTTACAGATGGCGGATTTAGAGATTCTGCCGAGATAGCAGATTTGCCTTTTTCATCATATCATAATAGGCCCTCTGCACCAACAAATTTAACCTTACACCAAGCAATAGCCATTAATGATCCAATTGGTTGCGGAGATGTAGCTGTTTTTCCAGGAGATATGGTATTAGGCGATGATGATGGGGTTATAGTAATACCAGCAAATATTGCAGATGAAGTTGCAGATGAATGTATACAAATGACATATTATGAAGATTTCGTTTTAGAAATGGTACAAGGAGGAGAACCTGTGATAGGCCTTTACCCAATGGTAAGTGAAGAGGCTAAGGTTAAGTTCGAAAAATGGAAGTTGGACAACATTTAATCGGTTCATTTAAGTAGATACTTAAAAAAGGTGATCATTCTATAACAGATTTAATCACCTTTCTTATTTAAAGTATTCTAGAAACTTAGTCTACTCGCCACCTCTTGCAGGGTAGTTGTTTTTGTTGACGTAATCTATTGCGTTTAAAATATCGTCCCAATGAGGTCTTGCAAAAGGCATTGTTTGAATAGCACTGGCATATAAGGTATTATCAGGGCGAATTAAAAATAATCCAGGTTCTGAAAATTCATCCGGTTCTTTATCCGAAGTTTTTTTAGAGACAAATAATCCCCATTCTCTAGCAGTCTCAATAGATAAATCATAACCAACAGGTAGTTCGGGTATATTCCACTCTTCGCCTGCTTTCTTTGCTCGTTCCTCACTATCACTACTAATAGCGATTAAGTGGACACCTCTGTCGCTAAAATCTTTTAATTTTGTCGCTAAATCTTCTAAGTAGTTTTTACAAACCGGGCAATGCAATCCTCTGTAAAAAACAATCATAGTAAAAGATGTACTAGCTTGATCATATAAGCTCCATTTGGTATCGTTGATTATAGGTATTTTTAAATCAGGCACTTCCATTGTGGGTTTTATCACAGTAATATTATTTTATTATTAGTATTTTATAAAGGTATATGAGGTTCTTGAAAAAACTTTGTTACATACCTTTTAGTATTGATGCAATACATGAGATAAGTAATCAGTTATTTGCTAAATTTTGCTCGAATTTAGCCAACTGAGCGCTAACAAAATACTTTTCATTTATCGTGAAGGCTCATTTTCTACTGCCTAACATTTCGCATGAAGTTGCAGACCAATGCTTAAAAATGACCCTTTATGAAGAATTTGTAATGGATAAGGTTTAGAATGGACATGCCGTAATTGGATTATACCCCATGGTAAATGAAAATATTATAAAAGAGTTCGAATCCTGGAAAGCTTCAAAATAATTAGAGCGAATAATTTGTATTAAAAAAGAGTTGCAATTGTGCAACCCTTTTTAGTTTTACCCTATAATTTTCAAATTGTTATTCTGCATTGCGCTCCACATATTTTATAATTTGGCTAGCAATATCGTTGCCTGTAGCGTTTTCAATACCTTCTAAACCAGGAGAAGAATTTACTTCTAAAATTAAAGGTCCACGAGCAGATTGTAACATGTCGACCCCGGCAATACCTAATCCTAAAGACCTTGCTGCTTTTAATGCTGCATTTTCTTCTTCATCGGTTAATTCTATGATATTAGCGCTACCACCTCTATGAAGATTAGATCTAAATTCACCTTCTTTTCCTTGTCTTTTCATAGCGCCAACCACAACGCCATCTACAATAAATACTCTAATATCGGCACCTTTTGCTTCTTTAATAAATTCTTGAACAATTACTCTTGCCTTTAAACCATTAAAAGCCTCAAGAATTGACTCGGCACTGTTTTTATTATCAGCTAAAACAACTCCTAGACCTTGGGTCCCTTCTAATAATTTTATTACTAATGGTGCACCACCAGCACGCTCAATTACTTGGCTTACATCTTTAGAATAATTACTAAAAACAGTTTTTGGCAAACCTAAACCAGCTCTAGATAAAATTTGAAGGCTTCTTAATTTGTCTCTAGATCTTACCAATGCTTGTGATTCTGTTGCAGTAAAAACTTTCATCATTTCAAATTGCCTAACCACTGCGGTACCATAAAAAGTTACCGAAGCACCAATTCTTGGAATAACTCCATCGACATTTAAAATCTCTTCACCCTTGTAAATAATACTTGGTTTTTTCTTTTCGATAACTAAGTTGCATTTAGTGTGGTCTACGATAAGCATTTCGTGCCCTTTTTTTTCGCCTGCCTCTACTAACCTTTTGGTCGAATATAAATTTGGATTTTGCGATAGAATTACAATTTTCATTAAGTGTTTTTTATGTATTTATTATTAAATTATTGTTTCGTTAAAAGTACTGGTTTCTAATGCAGTTACTATAAAATATGGTTGCTATTTAAATTTTACAATTCAGGCAATTAAATGGTAAGGTAAGGTTTCTGAGAATAGGTAATATACAAAACCTTTTTCTTGTTTGTATTGCTTTAATTTTTGATGGAAAGCGTCATACTCTTTAATAAAAACCAAATTTTATAATAAGCTGCATTGGTTTTACAAATTAAAACATCATTCTAGTCCTTGGCTTTAATACTTTTTTTAGTGTACATGCTTTTATGACCTTTTTTTAAAGTCTTGGGCATCATGTCATAATTTTTAATTTATTTGAGACCGATCAAGAACACAGAAACCTGTCTTATTTTGCTGCAGTAGAAAGTATGGCATTAACTGATGGGGTCATAAATGATGAAAATAAAATTGTTTTATTAGGCTAAGCAGATAACCTTAAAATTAGTCCAAATCAATACTCTGAAATTATACAAAATCTAATTAGGTTTGGGCTCAAGCCTTTGGACTCAGACAGAGATAGGTTAGTATTTTTATTTGATCTCTTTAAAATTATTTGCAGTAAACATGAGGTTTCTGATGATGAAATTGACTTATTGCATTCGTATGTTATTGGTTTAGCGTTTTCGCCGACTATGGCCTTTAATGTGATTTTAAAGTCAATTGAAACCTTTGAAGGTGAAAAAAAACTAACGATTATTTTAGGGTTATTGAGAAAGTCATTTAATTCTGTATTTTTAGATGTTTAAAAATAGAATAGATGAAAAATATTTTACGTACCCTATTAGTTGTAATACTAATGTTAGCTAGTGGCACACAAGTTTATGGACAGAAAAAATTAGACCAACAAACCGCTGCAGATTTACAGAAAACACCGAAGTATGGTTTTATACTTACTACAGAAAGGCATTTTAAAGGGGTGCTTAGTATGTATGATCTACTTATTGAAAATGGAGTGGAAATAGAAGAATATGAAATTGTTGTCAAAGGTAAAGTAGTAACCCTTTTGACAAAAGGTTCTGACCTTGAAGAATTTTTTCAAAAATATAAGGGCAAGGTTAAAGTAAGTGTATGTAGTGTTGCAATGGAAAAACTAGGAGTTGCAGAAGAGAAGCTTTTCGACGGTCTTGATGTCACCCCAACTGCATCGGTACGAATGCTGCAATTACAAGCAAACGGGTATAACACCTTAACATACTAAGAAAGCAGATAAAAAAAGAATCCATGCCGTAACTATTAGTTAGGCTATTTTTCTGTGTTAACATTCGGGTAATAGCATTAATTTTACCTTTGGTTAAGTAATTAAAATGAAAAAGCCGCTAAAACACCGTTTTAGCGGCTTTTTATGTAATAGTTTGCTTCTATAAACAATTTCTATATTTGTCTAATTATAAAGTCCGCCCGAAGTTAGTTTTCAAGTCATAAACTACCACGACGGCATTGTAAAGTTATACGTTATTTGCTTCGAATATTACTCACAACTAAATCTATAATTTTCAAAATATAAAATGAAAGTCTGTATTGCCGAAAAGCCTTCTGTAGCACGAGAAATAGCATCTGTTGTCGGTGCCAATAGCAAACATGATGGCTACTATGAAGGCAATGGATATGCAGTTACCTATACTTTTGGGCATCTTTGTACGCTTAAAGAGCCAAACGATTATAAACCACATTGGAAAAGTTGGGATTTGAATAATTTACCCATGTTACCCGAACATTTTGAAACCAAAGTGACAAAAGATGCAGGTATTCAAAAACAGTTTAAAATTATAAAGCAATTATTCGACAAGGCAGATGTTGTTATCAATTGTGGGGATGCTGGGCAAGAAGGAGAATTAATACAACGTTGGGTTTTAAATGAAGCAAAATATAAAGGCAAGGTAGAACGGCTTTGGATTTCTTCTCTTACCACCGAGGCCATACAAGAAGGTTTTAAAAAGTTAAAACCATCTGCAGATTATGATAATTTATATTATGCAGGTTTTTCTCGTGCCATTGGCGATTGGCTACTTGGGATGAATGCCACACGCTTGTATACGTTAAAACATGGTGGGTATAAACAGGTATTATCTGTGGGCCGTGTGCAGACACCAACCTTGGCAATGTTGGTAAACAGGTTTAAAGAAATAGAAAACTTTAAGCCACAGCCCTATTGGGAGTTACAAACATTATATAGGGATACTTTGTTTAGTTATGAAGAAGGTCGATTTCTTAAGGTAGAAGATGGAGAGAAATTGGCGAACATTGTAAAAGAACACGATTTCGAAGTTGTTTCCATTTCCAAAAAATCGGGCAATGAATATGCACCTAAACTGTTTGATTTAACGGGGTTACAAGTCTATTGTAATACAAAATTTGGTTTTAGTGCAGATGAAACTCTTAAGATCGTTCAAAAATTATATGAGCAAAAAGTAGTAACCTACCCAAGAGTAGATACCACATTTTTACCAAATGATATTTACCCTAAAGTGCCAGGAATCCTTAAGAACCTAACTGATTATGCTTCTTTAACACAGCCACTACAAGGAAAAAAAATTAAGAAAACAAAAAAGGTTTTCGATGATAGTAAGGTTACCGATCACCATGCTATTATTCCCACAGGTCAGCAAATGAATTTACAATATAATCAGCAGCAGGTTTATGATAGTATTGTCCGTCGTTTTATTGCGGTATTTTACCCAGATTGTAAAGTCTCGAATACTACTGTTATCGGTAAAGCTGAAAAAGTGAAATTTAAAGCCACGGGAAAAGAAATTTTAGAAAAAGGATGGCGAGTAGTTTTTGATACTTCGACTACTATCAGCAGCCAAAAAAATAAAGAATCTGGGATATTGCCCACTTTTAAGAAAGGCGAAAAAGGATCACATGAGCCTTCTTTTCTAGAAAAGCAGACGAAACCACCAAAGCAGTATACAGAAGCATCGCTTTTAAGAGCAATGGAAACAGCAGGAAAAAAGGTTGATGATGAAGAGTTACGAGAGCTCATGAAAGAAAACGGTATTGGTCGACCATCTACACGTGCGAATATTATAGAAACTTTATTTCGTAGAAAATATATTAAGCGAAATAAAAAACAAGTAATACCAACAGTTACGGGTATTCAGCTAATAGATACTATTCAAAATGAATTATTGAAATCAGCGGAGCTCACAGGTAAATGGGAAAAGCAATTAAAGGATATTGAAAAAGGTACTTTTAATGCCGGTAGTTTTATTAAACAAATGAAGCAAATGGTAGATCAATTGGTTTATGAGGTGCGTAGTGAAACTAGAAAGGCAAATATTTCGGCTGTAAATAACAAACTAGCAACAGATACAAAGAAAAAAGGAATTGAAAAATCTACAGATCTGGCCTCAAAGGTTTGTCCTAAATGCAAAAAAGGAATAATCCGTAAAGGGAAATCTGCCTATGGTTGTTCAGAATTTAAAAAGACCTGCGATTTCATAATTCCATTTAAGTTTGAAGGCAAAACCATTTCAGAAAAGCAATATATTAGGTTATTTAAAAAAGGATCCACAGTGAACTTAAAAGGGTTTAAAACTAACAATACCTCTATAGAAGGGATAGTTAGATTTGATGAAAACTTTAAATTGAAATTAGAACCTAAGAAAGACAAAGTTCAGGCAAAACACACTTTCGAAGAAAATAGTTGTCCAAAATGCGGTAAAGGTATAATTCTAAAAGGGAAAGCAGCTTATGGATGTAGTGAGTACAAAGCAGGTTGCGACTTTCGTTTTAGCTTTAGTGCTATTCGAGAAAAAGCAAAAGGACGGCCATTAACCAAGGATTTAGTGTTTAAAATATTTAGAGAAAACTAGATTCTTATACCGCTCTATATATTTACATAGGGAAAAGGGGCAAGGAGTACTTTACCATGATGATTAAGTAATTGTAATCCTAAAAACGGTCTAAAATAGAAGTGTAAACCGGATGTATATTTTACCGAATTTATCAGAATATAGTATGTAACAATAAATTAAGGATGATATTTGGTTAAATAGGAGCTTAATTTATTGAGATTTGGAGCTGATTAATCCAGTCACGAATCAAAATGACGGCATCTTCGTCAACAACCCCTTTGGCAAGGGGTGGCATCATAGTTGTGGTTTCCGTACTCAGCATTCTCTGAAATAATATTGATTTTTCAGCATTTCCTGGAACTAAAATTCTTTCTCCGTCAATTCCTAAAGGAGTTAATGTCCCGGCATTTAAAAGGCCAGTTTCTTCTAAACTATTAAATAATCGTAAATCAAACTCTGCCCTATTTCCAGTGTCAGGTCTATGACAATAACCACAGTTCAAATCTAAATATGACCTTGCTCTATCATTTAAAGTTGCAGTATCATCGTTAAGCGGTTTATGAGTTGGTAGGCTTTCTGTATCATTATCGGTAATTATCTTATTTATAATTCCTTTGTCACTTAAATTTACTAATTGGTTAATTTTAGTATTATTATGTGGAAATTCCATGTTGAGATTCTTAGTTCTAAAGCCTAAGCTGCCTTTTGAAGCACCGTTATGACATACAATACATTCAGTATTTGAAGGAAAATGCCAGTTTTGATATCGTACACCAAAGTCTTTGGTTTTAATGGCAACTTGTTCATCAATAGATTCCTTTTGTAGGGTAGCTTCGGTCTGCTCATCGTTCCAGTTATAGGTAAGGAAGTAAAATTTACCGTCATGCCCTTTAATGGAAAAACGAGTTTCAATTTTTTTTGTCAACTGGGGATTCTTGTCATCAATTGGTAAATCTAAATGTGCAATTAATACGGATCCTATTGGAAATTCCCATTCTTCATTTTCTGAGAAGCTTATTTTTTCGGCCTCATTTTCATTTGTTCCTGTATTTGGGATAAACATCCATCTTTTCTTATATGCACCATCGGACCAAGAAGATTCGATTAGATTGTAAGGGGTGAGATCATCAGAAACTTCTAATGTTTGCAAGTTCTTAAAAATATTGGTTTCCGTAATGTTTTTAGGAAAACCTTCATAGCTAATAGTTGATGGCATAATGGTGTAAAGGTTTACATCCTCACCTTGTTTTAATATGTAAATATTACCCTGCGCATCTTCTCCAAAAGAAACAATATCAGCAGGTGCAAAATTACCTAAAAGAGTATAGTCACCTGTTTTTATATCTACGGACCACATTTCTTCACCATTTCCATAATCGGCGCAGATATATTTCCCATAGAGGTTTGGGATTTTATCACCTCTGTAAACAAACCCTCCGATAATACAATTCGCGTCAGTTCTAGGAAAAGAAACAAGAGGGTATTCATGAGGCATATCATTATACATCTTTATTCCGCAATTAGGACCTGGTTCATCACCTTCAAATATAGGCCAGCCATAATTCTTTCCTTTTTGAATCACGTTAATTTCTTCATGAGTATCTTCCCCAATTTCTCCGATATAGAACAAGCCGCTCTCCCTGTCTTTAGTCATTCTATGCGGATTTCTATGCCCTAAGGTGTAATATTCTTCATAATTAGTTCCATCAGGGCTAAGAAATGGATTGTCATTTGGTATCCAATATTCTAACCCGCTAATTTCGTCCTCATATCCGTGTTTCTGAATCTTGCGTATTGGTCGGTGGCTTTTTTCAGGGTCTTTGTCGACATCGAGCCTTAAAACACCGCCATCAAGATTGTTTTTGATGTCTTGTGACTTCACTCTGGCAGTCTGGTCGGCCGTTGCCAAATATAGAAACCCATCGTTACCAAATTGGAGACCTCCACCCCTATGTGTTGTTCCGTACATTCGTAATTTAAGAAGGAGGTTTCTAGACCCGGTTTTGAGTTTAAGGGTAATAGGATTGACCTCGAATCTTTCAAGTACTAAATAATTGCCCCAAAATTCTTCAGTATCACAACCAAGTGTCGAGTAAAAATCTGGAAAATCTTTATTATTACTATCCTCAGAACTATAAAATACATAGAAGTAGTTTTTCCCGGTAGTACCAAAGTTGGGGTGTATTGTTAAGCCTAAAAATCCTCCGTCCCAAACGACACCTACTTCATCGGATAAATCCGCTAATAAATTTTTGTCAGTGGTTTTTTGGTCATTCTCAAACCAGTAAATCTTACCGTCACGTTGACCAACTACAAGTTTATTTTGATGTGGAATTGTGTTAAAAGTCAATGGGGTATCAAACTTTAAGCTAGGAAAAGCTATGCCATAGGGCACTTCTGATGGAGATTGTGGTGGAAATACACCATTAAAATAACGATCATGGGAATTAGTATGGCTTACCGCATATTTGAAGATAAACACGATCAAGACTAATAATAAAAGAGCTGGTATTATACGTTTTAAATAAGAATACTTAAAAAAGTTTAAACGGTAATATTTCATTTTAGAAATGTATTTCTTACTAATTAAAAAGTCTTTTATAAATCTTTAAGTGATATTGTTTTTATACTACGAGCTTTATTGAGAATAGACTTTAACTAGCTATTTATGGTACAAAGATAATATATTTTAAATAAAATATAAAAAGGTCGTTTAATTGTTATATTGTAAAGATTTTTTTATTATGCTGGGAAAAACAGGGAAGTGAATAGTTTTAATTAATGGTTTAGCTACTTTTAAATTATGTGTAATAAGGTTTAGTGTAAAATGTAAGGTCTTGTTCTGAAATAAAAATTCATAAATATTGACTAATTATGTCACTAAGGAAAATCATTCGTATTTGGTTATAGTTCCATACATCCACAACATCGTATTAAATTAAGAAAGCAAAGATTGTTGATAAGATTCTTAATAAGTCAATTCTATTAAATCCAACATAAAAGAGATTATATATATTTTTATAAAAGATAAAAAGGTCATTTATTATTTTATAAAAATATGTATTGTTACGATTTTCACGTTGTACTTCAAGAGGTGCCTGGGGAAGTAAGTCTTTGTTTTACAATATCTGGTTGTCCCCTTCGCTGCCAGGGGTGCCATTCCCCATTCTTATGGAAAGAGGGTAGTGGAACAAAAATAAACCGACAGACTTATATAGAGATACTTAATAGATATTTAGGGTTGGCAACATGTGTTGTTTTTATGGGGGGTGAATGGCATTTAAAAGAACTTATGTTCTATTTGGAACATGCTAAAAAAAATGGGTATAAAACATGTCTTTATACAGGTTTAGATGAAGTGCCCTCAAAATTATTACAACATCTTACTTATTTAAAAACCGGTCCTTGGATTAAAGAGTTGGGTGGACTTGAAAGTAAAACCACCAATCAAAAATTTAAAGAAGTAAAAACAAACAAGATACTAAATCACTTATTCATACCTAATTAAACTATCCTATGATACGACTAACAGAAGAGCAGATTACACAAAAAATCAATTTCATTGATCACTATCTTAATTCGGCCAATGCCGCAGATGGCTCCAAGGTAGATGCGAACGCTAATGTAACTTCAAAGAACATTGCAACAATGGAAGCCGAATTAAATAAAGATATCAATATTCAAGTAAATAGGGCATTGGTAAAACAAAAGATAGCCAGTCTTTTCGGGGAAGAATTGGCCAATGAGTATATACGACAGATAGAGTCACATGAAATTTATGTTCACGACGAAACCTCATTAAAGCCATATTGTACTTCAATTAGTATGTATCCTTTTCTTTTAGATGGGCTTACTAAATTGGGTGGTGAAAGTAGGGCTCCTAAACATTTGGAAAGTTATTGCGGTGAGTTTGTAAACTTGGTTTTTGCAGTGAGTTCCCAGTTTGCAGGTGCACTGGCCACAGTTGAGTTTTTGTTATATTTCGACCATTTTGCAGTCAAAGATTATGGTGAAAACTATCTTATTGAACATAAAAAACTGATTGAAAATCATTTGCAACACGTGGTCTATGCCGTCAACCAACCTGCCGCCGCTCGTGGGTATCAATCCGTTTTTTGGAATATTTCCATTTATGATGATGCTTATTTTGAAAGTATGTTCGGGAATTTTGTTTTCCCCGATATGATCAAACCAAAGTGGGAAAGTGTAAAACGCTTACAATCATTCTTTATGAAATGGTTCAATAAAGAACGAAAAAAAGCAATATTGACCTTTCCGGTTGTTACTGCGGCGATGTTGGTAAAAAATGGTGCTCCTGTTGATACTGATTTTACTGAAATGTGCGCTAAAGAATTAAGTGAGGGCAATTCATTTTTTATCTATCAATCTGAAAACGCCGATAGCTTAGCATCTTGCTGTCGTTTACGTAACGAAATAAGCGACAATACATTTAGTTATTCTTTAGGGGCAGGTGGCGTGTCAACAGGTTCTATAAATGTTATTACGCTAAATATGAACAGATTGGTGCAACAAGATGTGAATATTGTGGATCAGATAAGAAAAGTACATAAATATCAAGTTGCATTCAGGCAGCTTATTAATGAGTATGAACAAGCGGGAATGCTTCCCGTGTATCAAGCTGGGTTTATATCTTTAGAAAAACAATTTTTGACCATTGGCATTAATGGAATGGCGGAAGCCGCTGAAAGCAAAGGAATTAAGGTTGGAAATAATAAGACTTATAAAGATTTTGTAAACCAATATTTAAAAGCTATTTATCAAGAAAATAGAATTGCCAAGCTAGAATATGGCTATATGTTCAATACAGAGTTTGTGCCGGCGGAAAACCTAGGGATTAAAAATGCTAAATGGGATAGAGAAGATGGTTTATTTGTGCCAAGAGATTGTTACAACTCTTATTTTTATATTGTAGAGGATGAAAGCATAAATTCTTTGGATAAAATAATGTTGCACGGCAAAGAAATTATCCAATATCTTGATGGTGGGTCTGCCTTACATCTTAACCTTGAGGAAACACCGAACAAAGAGGGTTTTAAAAAACTCATAAATGCTACGGCAAAGGCTGGGTGCAATTACTTATGTTTTAATATACGAATTACCATTTGTAATGAATGTTCTCATATAGATAAGCGAACGTTAACTGAATGTAGTAAGTGCAAGTCCAAGAATGTTGACCATGCAACTCGAGTTATCGGCTATCTAAAACGAGTATCAAATTTTAGTTCGGGCAGGCAAACGGAGCATGGTTTAAGACACTATCATTTACAAAATAATGAACGTAACCTAGAAAATAAACGAATTGAAATTTTAGCAATGGAAGTATGACAAACATCATAGAATGATTAGATATTATTTTGGAACTTTAACTTATGTAAAATGATTTAGAGGCAGAAGAATAACCGAGCATTTAATTATGAAATGTGGTTGTTTGTAACTGAAATTCATGTCCAATAAATCATATTTACAAATAAAGCTTTCTAATTTGAGGGCAATAAAATCTTTAATAATATGGTGAACGCCTAATTGAGAAAATTTATTATTTTCTATTTATGGCATGCTTAAAAGACGAATAAAAAAGTGAAAAAACAAATAGCATTCTTATTAGGTCTATTAATTCTTCTTGTATTTGGATTATGGAAAATAAACAAAAATTATTATCCTATATGGAACTCAAACAATATTAATGTAACAGCTGACAGTCCTATTACGACTGAAAAAGTAAAAATTGAGTTAGGGTTCAGCGTTATTTCAAAATTCCGCGAGAACGACACAGATCTTTTTAATAAACGAGAAAAATATACTACGCTTTATGATGGGGGGCAAAAAGAAATAATGATTAACGATAATGGCGAAAACGATTTTCTAATTACCTACGATAATAAATATTATTTCTCATTCCGACAGTTTAAGTCAAAATGGAAACATCAACACGACTATAATTTTCACTTTTATCAAAAAGACAATCGAATATTTGTAAAAATAGAAATTAATGGGCAAGATGCTTTGAAATTTGATAATCCAATGATTGATATAAGTTTAGCGGATAAATACAAGGGAAACGAGCCTTTGTTAGAGCAAGATATCGAATAATTGGTAGACGCTGTCAAAACATAAAGCAGTTCACCAGATCAAAGTTTATATCGGTACTATTTTAATCGTAAATAGAATTCAAATACAAGTCTAAAAATATAGACTATGCATTTAGCGTTGTCTACTATCTAAAAAGTATCCGATTTTAGTTTAATCAATAGTAGGTCTAGTATTAAAATTTAAAGGTTTTGCCCCATGTAATCTTTCATTCTTGATTACTTTATAGGAATAGCTAATGAACTATTAGCTATTCCTCATTTAAATCTAGACCTTTTAATGAGATAACGGTACCGTTCTTTTTTATTTCCTCAACAAGTTGATCAATGGTCTTATCTCTAAAATCAGTCAAAATCTTTTCTTTAAAAGGAGCAACGATTGCATGGGCTGGACAGGGATTAATTTCATTACATTTTGCCAAACCTAAGAAGCATTCGTCGAATTTTTGCTTTCCGTCAATACTTACAATAACATCCCAAATAGATTTTTTCCTGTTTCCATTATCTAAAAAGAAGCCTCCGCCTGGCCCTTTAACAGAAGAAACTATTTTATGTGAAGATAGATTACGTAGTAATTGTGCTAAAAAAGCTTGTGGCATTTCTAATTCCTTTGAGATTTTCTTTGCACCTATTTTATTGGTTTCATGACTATGAATAGCTAGGTAGAAAATAGCTCTTACAGCATATTTAGAGGCGTTTGATAACATAGTTATATTTTATTAGAAGCTATAAAGATAATAAAAAGATGATTTTATATTTAATTATGACTTATGTCATTATTAATATCTAATTAGGTATCTAATTTAGATTTCGATAAAGTTTGATGACCGCCAAAATATAATAAGTTTTAATGATTGTTGATAGCAAGATAAATTAGATAAAGCTTGAAACGGTTACAGTATTGATTTTTCTGAACTCTGTGAATACACATTATAGAAAGTATTTGGTAGTATTCTACATTGTAGGTAGAATGTGTGCAAGCATTGTCTATATAAGAACTAATGATTAGAACGGATAATTTGGTGATTGGTTTAAGATTACAAAATTTGCAAAAGCAGTCTATGAAATATAGGTGAATAGAGTAGGTTTTTTCAACTTCTTTATCGTTAATAAAACATAATTTAAAAGTAAAACTAATTGAAAATTAGAAATATGAATATTATTATAAAACCCAGTACATCAAAAGGAATTTCTTATCGAGAATATATAGATTTAATCAACAACTTGGTAGTTTTAAACCAGACTACTGGAGATGAACAGTCTGCAGAACGTATTGGTTTTACTAAACTAAATGCGAGTAGAATGAGAAGGCTTGATAAAACGATAATACTTTCTGATTCAGCCTTAACAACAATAAAAGAAATTGCCAAAAAACAGACATGGTTAGTGTTATTAGAGAGTTGGTGCGCCGACGCTGCACAGACCTTACCTATTTTAAATAAAATTGCAGAATCAAGTCCGTTAATTAATTTAAAAATAATCTTTCGTGATGATAATAAAGAACTAATGGATTTGGTGTTGACCAATGGTACTCGATCTATTCCTAAAATTTTACTATTAGATGAGTCTGGCAATGTAATGACGACTTGGGGCCCAAGATCAAAAGTTGCATCGCAAATGGTTGTCGACTACAAAAAAGAACATGGAAAAATCGATGATTTTTTTAAAGAAAGTTTGCAAGTTTGGTATAATAAGGACAAGGGAAAAGCAATCATTGATGAGTTTATAGAATTGGCACTTCTTGAATTAGAAGAACACGGAAAATCTAATTAATTTGGCAAAAAACAAAGGCTTAATTTTGCGAAATTGTATAGATAACGAAAACATAATAGCACAATCAATAATTATGGGCACAACCAATAAAAATAATTCTACTCTTACACTTTCAAAAAAGGAAATGCAGGATTATGGATACAGAGTGGTTGATGCCATAGTAGAACATTTTGAAACTTTAAATAACAAGCCTCCTGTTGCCTTAGCTACCAGAAAAGAAATGGACGAGCTTTTACAAGAACCTGTACCAGAGGAAGGTAAAGATGCAAATGAAGTATTGAGTTTTGTGGTAGAACAAGTATTGAAGCAGAATAACATACTTTCACATCCTAAAGCCTACGCTTTTGTTCCAGGGCCAAGTAATTACATTAGTGTTATGGCAGACACGTTGGCAACGGGCTTTAATATTTTCTCTGGTGGATGGAGCATGTCACCGGCTGCTTCCGAACTTGAATTGGTGACCATTAATTGGTTATTAAAGCTTTATGGATTTCCCGTTAAAAAAGGCGGAGGTATTTTCACAAGTGGTGGTTCTATGGCTAATTTAACCGCTTTGGTCACGGCAAGACGATTTAAATGTGGCGACGATTTTTCTAAAGCAATAATCTATTTATCCGATCAGGCGCATTCCTCTAATATTAAGGCAATTCGTATTTGTGGTTTCAGAAAGGAACAAATAAGAATTATCCCTACAGATATGGATTTTAAATTGTCTCTAAATAAATTAAAAAATGCGATTGCCAAAGATCGCCTGGAAGGAAATAAACCTTTCTGTATGATAGCATCTGCGGGTACGACCAATACGGGTACTGTAGATCCACTTAACGATATGGCCGAGATATGTAAAAATGAAGATTTATGGTTTCATGTGGACGGTGCATACGGTGCTGCTGCCATACTATCTAAAAAAGGAAAATTATTTTTAAAAGGTATAGAAAGGGCAGATTCTTTAACGATAGACCCACACAAATGGCTGTATCAACCATATGAGATTGGATGTCTTTTAGTGAAGAATCACAGTTGGTTAAGTGCAACGTTTCAAGAAAAGCCAGAGTATTTAAGGGATATTGAAGGGAATCCTTCGGAAATTAATTTTTATGATTTTGGTATGCAGCTTACCCGTCGATTTAGAGCCCTAAAATTTTACATGTCAGTAAAGACATATGGTCTAGGGTCTTTTAGAAAAGCAATCGAATATAACTTGGATTTGGCCGAAAAAACAGAAGGTATACTTAGAAAAAGCCCCTATTGGGAAGTGATTTCCCCAGCTACCTTGGCAATTATTAATTTTCGGTTTAACCCTATAATTCCAAGTTTATCCGAAAAACAATTGGATTTCATCAATCAAGGAATAGTAAAAAAAATCACAAAGGCGAGGAAAGCCATATTGGCAACTACTGTTTTACAGGAAAAAGTAGTGTTAAGGATGTGTCTTATAAACCCTAGAACGACCCTGGAAGATATAGAGGACACTTTAAAGGATTGTCAGGATTATGCCGAAGATATCATAACTTCCTTGTAAACTTCAGATTGTTAATATGAACGATTCGAAACCAGTTTTACAAATTCAACAAGAGCTTGTAAACAGTACCATACACGGCTTCGGAATTATTTTTGGCATTGTAGGTATTCCTATCTTAATAGCCTTAGGTATAAAAAGTAATAATTTTCTTGGGGTTATCGGTGCAGCCGTTTATGGATTTTGTTTTTTACAGCTTTTTACTTGTTCAACACTTTACCATGGCTTTCAACATACCGAAGTAAAACGTGTTTTTAAAATCCTTGACCATATCAGCATATATTTTCTGATATCTGGAACCTATACCCCATTTTTATTGATCTACATGAACAATACTTTTGGGATTACTTTGCTATCGGTACTGTGGAGTTTAACCGCTCTAGGAATCTTTTTTAAAATATTTTTTACCGGTAAATGGAATATTGTTTCTACACTGGCTTACATTGCAATGGGATGTATTATGGTAGTAGGGGGGCGTACTTTCTTTGAATCTATTCCGGATAGCGTATTGATTATGATTTTTATTGGAAACGCACTTTATCTTTTGGGTGTTATCTTTTATTTATGGAAAAAATACCCTTACAACCATGCAGTCTGGCATTTTTTTGTACTGGCCGCCGCAGTTTGCCATTATGTTGCTATTTTATTGTCCATATAATAATGGACAGTTTGTAAGTAATAAGTTTTTATCAGAATTTAAAAGTTTAAAACAATTCTAAGCAGCTTTATTTTTTACTTTATACTTCAGCTCTCCAGTTTCTATGCCAATTGCTGTCTTGGCCAATATAGTAAAAACAAAAGCTCCGAGTGCCCATATACCTAAGGTAACACCTATTTCTATACCAGTTGGAAAATATTCTACTATTTTACCGTAGGGTCCAGGTATAAAACCAGGGACGATAAGACCAAAACCTTTTTCTATCCAGATAGCCACAAAAAGTATAAAGCAGCAAAAGTAAAGTACATTTAAGTTGTTTCGTAGTTTACCAAAAGTGAGGGTTACCGTAGCGATTACGTTTAATGGAATCGCGGTCCAAATCCAAGGTAATAAGGCATTTTTACCATGCAATCCAAAAAATAAATAATAAGCACTTTCACTATGGTGCGTTGGCGCATAGAATTCTTTAAATAATTCTGAAACCAACATGATCAAATTGATCTGTGCGGCGACCGTAACTATCATCGCAATTTTTTTGATAGTCTTATCCTCGATTCTGAAAACCGTAAAATTTCGAATAACGGCCAATACTAAAATAATTAGCGCAGGTCCGGCAGCAAAGGCAGAGGCTAGAAACCGTGGCCCTAGTAGCGCATTGTTCCAAAAAGGACGAGCTTGTAGACCTTGATAAAGGAAAGCGGTAACCAAGTGTATAGCAACAGCCCAAAATACAGACAAAATGGCGCCAGGAACATATACTTTTGATTTTGCTTCCTTATTTTGATAGTGCCTAAAAAGAATATAAAAAGGAATACTAATATTTAGGAATAAGTATCCATTTAATACAAGTACATCCCAGGTTAACATGGAATTCGGGAAATTAAAAACACCAATGCCAGGTATCATGTGCCAAAGCACTGACGGTCCTCCCATATCTGCTACAACAAATGCTAAGCACATAATAAGTGCAGCTACTGCAATTCCTTCGCCTATAAGCACTGCCTGTTTGAAATCAATATCTTTTAAAACGTATGTGGGCATTACTAACATCACTGCCGCAGCGGCAACCCCGACTAAAAAGGTGAAATTGGAAATGTATAAGCCCCAACTAACGCGATCGGATAGGCCTGTTACACTAAGGCCTTCATCTAACTGAATAGAATAACAGTACATACCTATAAGCATGACAAAGGTTAAACAACCCATCCAAATATGATACTTTTTAGACCCTTTGGTAATGGTGTCTAAACTATCTATTACTAAACTTTTTAATACTTTTAGTTGGCCCATTATTTAATATTTTGAATCATTTCAATTCAGCGTAGTATATGTATATATCTTTTTAGTACGTTACTTTTCTGCGTTAATCCATAAAGTACCAGAATTTAGGCTCTGTGCCCAGGTCTTCTTTAAGTCTAAATACTTTTTTGTTTTCCAGTACCCATCTAATAGTACTATCTGGATCTAATAAATTACCAAATATTCTAGCACCGGTAGGGCAGGCTTCAACACAGGCGGGGTTTTTTCCTTTTCGGGTACGTTGTACGCAAAAGGTACATTTTTCCATTACCCCTTTTTTACGCATTCTATTTCCTAAATAATGCTGGTTTTTATTAATTTCATTTTCCGGCACTTCTGGTTTACTCCAATTAAATCTTCTGCCATCATAAGGGCAAGCTGCCATACAATAACGACAACCAACACACCAATCATAATCTACTACAACCAAACCATCTTCTTCTTTCCAAGTGGCCTGTACGGGGCAAACATCAACACATGGTGGATTATCACAATGAAAACACTGGGTTCCCAAATAAAAGTGTCCTTCAGCAGGTACTTCATGATAGTAATTATCGTCAGCGGCATCAAACTTCAATCCTTCACCATCCTTCATTTCATGAATACGGATGTATTGCATTTCTGAGTTCCTATCCTGATTATTTTCTTCAACACATGCACTTACGCAGTTCATATAACCTTGACATTGAGAGATGTTAAAAGCATAGCCAAAGAGTACATTTTCCTCAGGATTTTCTGCAGACATATTAATATTCTTACCCGTGCGTAATTCATATGAACGCATTAGTCTGTCAATTGTTTTTTGCTTCTCGTCATCGGTCATGAGTTTATAGTTTCCTTTAAACTGCTCTTCCCAATCTATCTGTGCTTTTTCTTTAGTATCGTCTCCTGCAGTTACGCTACAGGATGTACTCACTGCGCCCGCACCTATAAGCAAGCTTGCAGTCAATTTTTTAAAGGCACTTCTACGGTCCATTTTAACATCAAAAACCTGTTCAAAACCGTCTCTGTGTCTTTCTTCTCCTATCGATGCATTAATGGCTGCTTCATAAAATTCATCTGCACTTAGTTCTTCTTTATGGCTACCACAACCTCCCGAGGTTTTTCCACAACCACAAGAACCTGCTTTTTCTTCAACCGTGTTCTTATTTTGACCTATATCTAAAGAAAACCATTTTTTACTATCGCTCATACCTGTATTTTTAATGATTCAAGCCTTCTTGGCGTTCTATTTCTGTTTGTGTATTAAATTGTACCGGCCATCTTTTTTCAAAACCAGGACTGTGTGGATTATGGCAATTTACACAGGTCATAGAAGCTCTTGGTGGAGCCCAACCAGCAACTTTTTTTCCGTGTGCACCACCTTTCCAATCTTCAAACTGACTAGAATGGCATTGCATACATAATTTATGGCTGAGATTTAAATCTATTGCAGTTCCTGTAAGGCTATTCAGTTCATTCATATTCTCACCATTGTGACAGGTAGCGCAGTTCATGGTTTCAAGACTGGCATGTTTTATTTTTATATCCCAATGCGCCTTTTGCATATCACTTTCTTTCATTTGTGTAACAGGCTTGCTATGGCATTCAATACAAGCATACGATTTAATCTGCCCCTTGCGTTCAGGTATTAAAAAGGTAAGGTCACCTTCAGTAATTGATATCAACTCAGTTCCGTTTAATAACTCTTCAGAACTAATTTTACCATGGTAAGGTGTTTGTTTTGCATCTATTTTATCGGTAATAGAATGATATTCTTCTTCTCCTTTGCAGGAAATGAAACTTACTACAAGCATTAGAATAGCATAATATTTTAGAGTTCTATTTTTCATTAAGTTCATCGAATTGTCTTAAAAAAGTGCTGGCATCTACAGTAGATTGTGCTGGTGTTATAGGTAAATGGCATTGTCTGCAATTAATTCGTTCAGGATGTGACACTCTAATTTCTTTTGGAGCGCTTGGCCCAGCATGACAAGAAATACAATTTTCTCTCATCTGTAAGGTATGGGGCATCATAGGCGGACTTCCAGGCATGGCATTATTTGCACCTTTGCCTACTTTTGGAGCAGCCACTTTTACAAAACCTGTACTTTGCGAAGCGGCACTAACAACATCAGTAAACGTATTGGTAGTGTTTTTAGTGACGTGGCATTGCCGACAATTAACCATTTCTGGATGCGGTGTCACAGGAGCATAGGCATTAAACTTAGCTACAAATCCACCGTTTTGATGGCATTGAATACATGTGTTTCCTCCAAAACTACGTTCTTCTTTAACAGGATGCGGAATACTGGGAGGCGCACCAACATAAGCTCTATTGTCGTAATAGGTTTCTAAAGAACGCTGATGGTTTTCATCTACAGGCATATTCAAATAATCCATACCCGAAGAATCAAACCTATTAAATACTCCTTTTTCAGAAGGGATAAAATTTCCCGTGGGTGTTTCAATTAATGGAATATAGGCTTCTTCTTGCCCTTGCTGATAACTGTAGTTCCAAACCACTATAAAAGCAATAAAGATGATTACAAAAAATGATATGATACCAAGTCTCTTTCTCATACACTTATGCTTTTTCTACTTTAACCGCACATTTTTTATAATCAGGTTCTTTGGATATTGGACAAAAAGCATCCAAAGTCACATCGTTTATCAGCATATTTTCATCAAAGAAAGGAACAAATACCTGCCCTTTGGTAGGCAGTCCTCTCTCGTTAATAGATGCAGGTAAAATACAAGAACCTCTTCGAGAAGTTACTTTAATTTTTTCGCCATTTCTAATCCCTATTTTTTTTGCATCATCTGGATGGAACTCTACATACGAATTTGGCATTGCTTGGTGCAAAACAGGTATTCTACGGGTCATTGAACCTGTATGCCAATGCTCAACCACACGGCCCGTATTTAACCAAAACGGATATTCTTGATCAGGTTTTTCAGGGGCTTCTTCAAAGGGTCGTTGCCATATTACTGCTCTACCATCCGGCTTTCCATAAAAATGAAAATCTTCGCCATTGTCACAAGCTGGGTCATATTTGGCATTAAAACGCCATTGGGTAGATTTCCCGTTTACATAAGGCCATATTACGCCAGATTCTTTTTTCAACACGTCCAATGGTGCCATGCCATGTTTTGCTCCTTCGTGAAATTGTCTGTATTCTGTATATATTTCTTCAACATGGTTTTCTTTTGAGTAAGGGAATAAATCGCCGTACCCCATACGTTTGGCAACTTCGATAAACATCCAAGCATCTGCCATGGTTTCTCCAGGGCCGTCTATCATTTTTTCCCAATATTGGGTTCTTCGTTCTGAATTTCCATACAAACCACCTTTTTCAATATGCCATGCAGCAGGAAGAATCACATCTGCCACGTCTGATGTAGGGGTAGGAAAAACATCTGAAACCACAACGAAGCAAGATTCCTTTTGCATTCCTGGACGATATCTACTTGTTTTAGGTAATGATACTAGTGGATTTGTAGCTTGCGTCCATATAAATTTAATATCACCACGGTCTACGGCCCTAAACATTTCGGTTGCGTGATAAGTTGGCTTTGAAGGAATTTGTTCCACAGGAACTTTCCAAATCTTAGCCGCCATTTCTCTATCTTTTTTATTCGTTACAACACCATGTGGTAATTTATGGGTAAAGGTACCTACTTCACGTGCAGTACCACAAGCAGAAGGTTGTCCTGTTAATGAAAATGGGCCATTTCCAGGTTGCGATATTTTACCGGTAAGTAAATGAATATTATATACAAGGTTGTTTATCCAAGTGCCACGAGTATGTTGGTTCATGCCCATACACCAAAACGAAACTACTTTGTTGTTAGGATTGCCGTAAATCCAAGCTAAATATTTTATGTCTTTGACCGATACTTTAGAATATTTTGAAACTGCCTCTGGACTATAATCCTTTAGAAAATCCTTGTAAGCTTCAAAATCTATTTTTTCTGGTTTATCGGTAAATGAAAAATTATCTTCTAAACCATAACCGATGTTGGTAAGACCTTTATTAAAACTACAATGTTTTTCAACGAACGATTTCTTTACCCATCCGTTTTTAATGATTTCATAGCATATGGCGTTTGCCACCGCTAAATCAGTTTGTGGTTCAAATAGTATAGATTGATCAGATGCTGAACTGGATCGTGTTGTTCTCGTGGCAAAATCAATTATTTGTGCACCACGCGTAGCTTTTTGTTCCAGCATTCTGGAGAATAGAACAGGGTGCATTTCTGCCATGTTATTTCCCCATGTAACAAAATAATCGGCATAATCTATATCTTCATAACAACCCATTGGTTCATCAATTCCAAAAGAGGTCATAAACCCGGTAACGGCACTTGCCATACAAAGTCGTGCATTACAATCTAGATTATTGGTGCCAATAGCACCCTTCATTAATTTAGAAGCTATATAACCTTCGGGAATTGTAGATTGTCCAGAGGTGTACATGGCTACAGAATCTTTACCATGATTTTGAATAGTCTCTTTCATTTTGCTGGCAACAAGGTCTAAGGCTTCATGGATTGGAGTTTTAACATATTTTCCATTCTTCTTCACCAATGCGTGGTTCAACCTGTCCTTAGATTGCAAACACATAATTTGATGGTAACCTTTTACACACAATAAGCCTTTGTTTACAGATGAGTTCGGGTCTCCTTTTACCGCAACCGCCTTTCCATTTTCTGTGCCCACTAAAATGCCACATCCTACTCCACAGAATCGGCAAGGTCCTTTTTTCCAATCTAAATTGGCATCTAAGGGAATTCCTTCTTCCTGTTCCTTGGCAAACATAATTCCAGGAAACATTGATGCCGCTGCTGTCATGGCGGACAACATGGCCATTTTTTTAATAAAATTTCTTCTATTGGTGGTAGGTGTATGCATGGAGATTTTAATTTTGAGGTGTTTGAAAGCCAGAAACAAGTGATAGTAGCTTTAGACTAGGAATAGTCTCTATTTTTTCTTTAAGCAAATCTTCTTCATCTTCATTAACCGTATCGGTCACTAGGGCTATTATGTCTTGGTTTTCTGCGAGAACTACTTCGCATTGAGGTAACCTTAACAAGGCATTTTTTAATTCCTCTTTTTTCCCTGTAACGGCATGGGCTAAGTAACTTTTTATTGGCATTTTAAAGTGATTGTTTACGTATAAAAATAATCAATTTTCCTTAACTAATTTTTAACAGGGGAACAAAAATAAAGGAGCGAATGGCTATAAAGCATGACAAATATCATAAAAAAGAATAATTAATGGGCGTTATATTTGAGCAGAAATAACGATTTTGTATCTTTAATGGCGCTAAAAGGTTTTCAAATTTTCATGGGAGAGAAATGGGTAAATAGTGAAGTTTTACCGGTTTAGTAAAAGAAGATATAGCTAATGGTTAGAAAATCAAATCCTAAATCCGTAGGCGATAAAAAACAGTATTAGTAAAATGATAGACACTGCTACAGCTTTGGAATTGGTTTTGTTACACGGCTCAAAACAAACAGAGATTATAGAAATTTCGCTAAAAGATGCATTGGACCATGTTCTAGCAGAAGATGTTATTTCAAGAATAGATTTACCGCCGTTTAGGCAATCTGCCATGGATGGCTATGCTTTATCTAATACTAATTCACTTACATATTCTTTAATTGGCGAAATTCAGGCAGGCGATAGTGTCAACCCAAATTTAAAGATAGGAGAGGCGGTTAGGATATTTACAGGAGCTCCAGTGCCCGATACCGCCAATGTAGTAGTGATGCAGGAGAAAGTGGTCATTTCTGGCGATACCATTTTAGTAAACGGTTCCTTGGTGTCAGATATGAATATAAGGACCAAAGGGGAACAGATAAAAATAGGTGATATTGCCCTGAATAAAGGAACTATCGTTAAGGGCGTACATATTGGCTTCCTTGCCAGTTTGGGGGTAGTTAAAGTTAGGGTTTATAAAAAACCATCCATAGCAATCGTTGTTACAGGGAACGAGCTCGTGCGTCCCGGTAGCGTGTTGTCTTATGGAGAAATATATGAATCTAACGGTGCAATGCTTACCTCTGTTCTAGAGGAACTAGGCTATAACAGAACTACGGTTATTGCTATTAAGGATGATCTTAATAAAACTATTAAAACCCTAAAGGATACCATTAATGATTATGATATTATGATTGTTACGGGAGGGGTTTCTGTAGGTGACTATGATTTTGTAGGGAAGGCATTAGAAGTTATTGGTGTACAAAAGATTTTTCATGGCGTAAAACAGAAACCGGGCAAGCCTCTTTTTTTCGGAAAAAAAGAGCGAACAAGTATATTTGGCTTGCCAGGGAATCCCGCAGCGGCACTTACTTGTTTTTATATATATGTATATCCGCTTTTGAAAAAATATGAGGGTGCACAGCAAGTAAATCTTACCAGTGTTACACTGCCATTGTTGAATGATTATACCGTTCTTGGTTCTAGGGCGCAATTTTTAAAAGCAAGGTTACAAGGTTCAGGTGTTGAAGTTTTAACAGGGCAAAGTTCCGCCATGGTCAAGTCTATTGTAGAAGCCAATGTGCTCGTTTTCTTACCCGAGCATTCTTCGAATAAAAAGAAAGGTGAAAACGTAAAAACAATTTTACTGCCCAATAAATAAGTTATTTAGTTATGATAGATTATAAAATTAAGAGTAGAATATGGATAGAGGTAGGGGACAATGTTTTGCTGGGTGAGGGGAGAGTACGATTGTTAAAGGAAATAGATGCAACTGGATCGTTATCAAAAGCCGCAAAGTCAATTGGAATGTCGTATAAAAAAGCATGGACTCTTATAGATGCCGTTAACAAATCGGCCAAAGAAGCAGTTGTCGTTACATCGGTAGGAGGACAAAATGGAGGAGGCACCATAATTACACCGTATGGTAAAAACCTAATTCGTGCTTTTGATAGAATAAATACAAAATGTTGGTCATTTTTAGACCAAGAGCTTCAAACTTTAGAAGGTATTTAATTTTAAAATAATAAGTAAAGAGAAATAAAGAATACAGAATGACTATTGAAATCCACTATTTTGGTATGCTTGCAGAGGTAACGGGATCTCGTTCGGAAATGGTAGTGGTTACCGCGGTTTCTATAGCAGATTTAAAGGAATTTTTAATAGGTAAATATCCAGATTTACTAAATAAAGATTTTGTAATAGCCCAAAATCAGGAATTGGTTTCGGGAGATACTGTACTTACCGGACAAGAAATAGCACTTTTGCCTCCTTTTGCAGGAGGTTGATTTGTAATGTTACGTAATAAAGAAATTGAGAATTATATTAGTAATAAAATGGAGTATAAAAACGTATTTGTAAAAGGGGCCATTGCATCGGAATTTATAGCCAATTCCATTGCCAAACATCAATCAAAAACAAACATTGGTGCACACAATATTTTTTTAGGGCAAGTACGTGCCGATGAGATAGACGGTAAGGCTGTTGCCGCCATAGAATATTCCGCCTATGAAAAAATGGCAAACAAGAAATTTCACGAAATACGAGAGGCGACGTTTAATAAGTACAACTTAACCTGTATGCATATTTACCATAGTTTAGGAGTTGTAAAAACAGGCGACATTTGTCTGTTCGTATTCGTGTCCTCTCCACGGAGAAAAATAGTTTTTGAGGCATTGGAATATGTTGTAGAAGCCATTAAGGCAGAGGTCCCTGTTTTTGGGAAAGAGGTTTTTGATGACAAATCACATCAATGGAAAGTAAACAGCTAGCTACATGGTAGATATCACTCATAAAAGCAGTACGCTACGTACAGCAACGGCGCAGGCCATCGTAAAAGTGAGTCGCCAAGAAACGATCGAGGCGATTCTAAACAAGACTGTGCCCAAGGGCGATGTTTTAGCCATGAGTAAGGCAGCGGGACTACTTGGTGTTAAAAAAACGCCCGAACTATTGCCCGATTGTCATCCCTTGCCCATAGAATTTACAGGAATCGAATACGAGATTAACGGTTTGGAAATTACCGTTCTGGTGACCGTAAAGACCATTTATAAAACTGGTGTTGAGGTTGAGGCCATGCATGGGGCAAGTGTCGTAGCTCTTAATATGTACGATATGCTAAAACCAATAGATAAAGATATTGAATTGTTTCATATTAAACTTGTAGAGAAAAAAGGAGGGAAATCTAGTTTTCAGGATAAATTTAGGCGGGATCTTAATGCTGTTATTATTGTCTGTTCCGATTCTATTACAGAAGGAAAAAAAGAGGACAGGGCAGGTAAAGCTATCATTGCCAAATTAGAAGAATGCGCTGTTAACATACAAGATTATATCATTATTCCAGATGAGGCAGCCATCATTCAGGAAAAGGCGAAACACTACCAAGCCAATGGGGCAGATTTAATTATTTACACCGGCGGAACGGGGTTGTCTATGCGTGATGTTACGCCAGAGGCATTGAAACCTTTGTTGGACAGAACCATTCCTGGAATAGAGGAAGCTATTCGGAAATATGGACAGGAAAGAATGCCTTATGCTATGCTTTCTAGAAGTGTGGCGGGAACCATAAAAAATACTTTGGTTTTGGCATTACCGGGCTCTACTAATGGTGCACGGGAATCTATGGATGCTATATTTCCATCAGTATTACATGTTTTTAGAATTTTAAAAGGTGCGAGACACTAATAATATGATGAAACCTAGCTCTATTTTGACCGATACTTTTGGCAGGGAACATACCTATTTACGTATATCACTTACAGAACGCTGTAATCTTCGGTGTACGTATTGTATGCCCGCGGATGGGATTGCGCTTTCGCCAAAGTCCCATATCATGACCTATGAGGAAATCTATACCATTGCCAAAGAATTTGTTGACAACGGCGTAACCAAGATCCGACTTACGGGCGGGGAACCCTTGGTGCGTAAAGATGTGGGCCTGATTATGGAAAAATTGGCCACACTTCCCGTGGAATTAGCCATTACTACTAACGGGGTCATCGTTGACAAGTTTATCGAACAGTTCAAAAAAATCGGTCTGCGGAAAATAAATGTCAGTTTGGATTCTTTAAATAATGATAAAAATACGGCCATAACCCGTAGAGATTATTTTACCAAAGTCTATAACAATATACAATTGTTGATCAAGGAAGGTTTTGACGTAAAAGTCAATTGTGTTCTCATGAAGGGCTTTAATGAACACGAGATTATAGATTTCATCGAACTTACAAAAACACATCCCTTGCAGATTCGTTTTATTGAGTTTATGCCTTTTGATGGTAACAAATGGAATTTGGACAAATTGGTTTCGCTCGAAGATATCTTAAAGGAAGTCTATTCGCATTACGATGTAAATAGTTTTGTTCGCCTCAAGGATGCGCCTAACGATACCGCCAAGAACTATCAAATAAAGAACTATAAGGGCTCATTTGCGGTCATTAGTTCGGTAACCAATCCGTTTTGCGATAGTTGTAATAGAATACGGTTAACGGCTAACGGGCAACTTAAAAACTGTCTGTTCTCCACCTCGGAATCCGATTTGCTTACACCGCTGAGAGAAGGAAAATCGATAGCTACCGTAATTCAAAAAGCGGTACTGGCCAAGAAAAAAATCCGCAGCGGGATGGAAACTTTGGAGCAATTTAAAGACCCAGATTCGCATAATAACAGAAGCATGATTGCCATTGGGGGATAAAAAAAGCGCAATCGAAACCGACTGCGCCTAAAAATTTTAAAATAGCTAAGTTTTAATTTGATGCACCCAAGTCAGTTTTAAAAAGATTCGGGTTAACGATCAATTGAACCCATCCCCAATTATTGGTATTATCATTGGGTGTTCCGCCTTTTATTAAACTCATGCTTTCGGAGGCAAACATTTGGGAGTAGCCAACATTTAGCTTCACGTTTTTCATTAATGCTCGGGTATACACTACATCTATTTCCGTACCTAAATACGCATCAGCATTTCCTATAAGGTCCGCATTGGCACTAAAATAATGCGCTTTCACCAAAAGGTTAGATTTTTCTCCAGTAGTAAATATAGCTTTGGCATACACATCATTAAGTCCCACATTATTGGCATGGTTTCCTACGTAAAAATAATCCATAAAACCATTAAACTTGTGATTGGTGCCATATAGTGGGAAGAAAGAATTATTGTCAGTAGCACCATCTTGATCTGTTCCACTTAACACTTCAACACCTAAGCCATAAAGTATTTTATTTGCCTTGTAGGTACCCTCCAGAGCAAGTTGGTAGGCAGCTAAATCCGTTACAGCATTTGCTTTTCCAAACTGATAATAGGCACTACCTGCGAAGTTTACGTTCTGTACTGGGAATTTAAAATAAGACCCCATTGTATGTCTGTAGGAAACACCGTCTGCACTATTGTTAATATCAAAATCTTGAAATCCTGTATTTAAGAAAAGAAGACTCGCACTACTCTTTTCCCAAGTTTTTTTTAGATAGGCGTATTGCATAGCCTTATAGGTAAAAAAACCTTGAATATTGAAATCGTTACCTGCATTTCGTTCTGATTCTTGACTAAAGGCACCGCCCAAATCCAGCATAAAATCACCTTTCTTATATTTTATAATGGCGGCATCATGAAATCGTCCCTGCATGGCCCAGTCCAATCCACCAAAAATACGTTGGTCATCATAAGAAATCACTTGACGGCCTAACTTGGTAGACCAGTTTTCGTTGAGCTGCAATTGGCCCCATGCCTCAAATAAGGAAAATGAATCGTTGCCATCTACAGCTAAAATTTGCCTTGTGTCACCCCAAATACTTACATCTTGAACAGCAATGAATAATTGTAGTTTTTCTGCGGTATAATTAAAGTCTAATCGTGTGCGTTGATTTACGAAAGCGGCAGGATCTGCATTGTCTGGAAATAAGTTGTTGAATCCATGGCGGTATTCAAAACGGGCTCTAACATCGGCATCTACTTCTAGTGTTTGTGCTGATAATGGAATAAAACCTAGAATGATTAAAAAAAGTAATAGAATGAAAAGTCTTTGATTGAGCATAATAACTGATTTCTAGAATTCAGTTACAAAGGTTCTATATTTAACAGTTTAGAAACATGATTTTTATCATTTATAAAAATAAATACACTTAAATTCCTGGATTCCAACCTAAGGCAATTGCAACTTGATTATTCTCTTTGTTAATTGAACGAATCATATACGGTCTGTCTTGAGACACGTTTTGTATGTTTTCGGCAATAGGTTTGTCGTCTATTGTTACAATCCCGGTGAAGTTTGATTTTGGTTGATGTCCCAAGCCATATCTATTGTCTTCTACCAGCAATATCATTAACATTTTCTGGGCATCGGCGGTGGAGCAATAGATGCCAAGGTCGTCCCATAGATATACGTTGTTTTTGGTTTGTTTAATAGGTTCTATTCTAGAGGCCTCGCCTAATATATTCTTTAGGATGGTGTAGTTTGTAGGAAAACTAATAGGCGTATCGTTAATAAGAATTCCAGAGGGTGTACAAGCAATGATTACCCTATCCTTCTTTTTTTTTCTTTTATTTACGTCCCTAAAATCAAATAGTCCCATTAAGTGCAAGATATTTATTTTTATGGGCTTAATGGAAAAAATGTTCTCAATTTTTTTCACAATAAGGGGAAGTCTACATAATGACACAAGAAAACAGTAGGTGGCTCAACCCTAATTTAATTGAGTTATATTTATTCAGCAAATCAGACCAAAAAGAAGTCATTAATTGGACAAAGGATTTGGTAAGTCAAAAAAGTTACGCCAATCATTTAGTACAGATATGTAAGAACAGCAGTGTTAGAAATCAACAATATCTATTTTTTGTATCTAGGAATACCGCATTTATAAAGTATAAAATTACAAGCAAGTCTAAGAAAGACCTTATTTTAAATTCTAGATTTGTAGGAAGATTATTTAATATAGGTATGAATGTTTTTAAAGATTATAACCGAATAAAACTAGAGCTATCTAAAAGTAATACTCTTGGTTTGGTGCGACTACCAAAAGAACCTAGTACTGTTATTATAAAAGATAGTTTAAATTTTGAGATTACCACTAAAACTACAGTGTTACTTCCAAAAAAATCAAGAGAGTATATTATCTCTCAAACATTTACATTTCCTGAATATCCTATGGAAGAGGAACAAAAACTTATTTCAAGGATAGATTTTGATTCAATTTTAAATGTAAGGAAAGTGGAAAAGGAGAATCGACTAAAATCTTAACTACATAATAGAAAATGTGGATTTAAGAGTAATGATTATAAAGGATTAATACAAATAGAGTAAAGAAATATATTAAATGGATTATAATAAGTTGAACATAACCACTATACAAGCTGTAAAAATTGCCTGGAATCTTTTTAGAATTAAAGGTACCGCTAAGGCACTTCCCGGAGAATTGGATTTTAATTTTAAGATAAGTGACGATAACGGTAGTGATTATATTCTCAAAATATCAAGACCTGATGAGAAGGAAAGTTATTTGAATTTTCAGCAAGAAATTTTACAACATTTATCTTTAAACGCCAAAGATTTAATAACCCCAAAAGTAATAACGGATTTTAAAGGTAACTCCATTTCAGAATTTGTAGATGATTATGGACAACTTAGAAAAGTTAGACTCTTGTCTTGGATACAAGGAAGGGTTTGGAGTGGGATAAATCCGCAATTAGATGACCTTAGATATAGTTTAGGCAGGCAATGCGGAAAGTTGACCAAAGCATTACAAGGTTTTATCCATCCAGAAGCAAACCGAGATTTTGAATGGGATGTTGCGCAAGGTGCTTGGACGGAGAAGCATATAGATTTGTTTAAAGATGAGGAAAAGGAAATTCTTACCTATTTTCAGAATACATTCAAAAATGCACAGCCTGCTTATTCAACATTAAGGAAGGCGGTAATGCATAATGATGCCAATGATAATAATATCATTGTTACGGCGAGCCTGGTAGCTCCTAAAGTCGTTTCTGCTATAGACTATGGAGATTCGGTTTATACTCAAATTATTAATGATTTGGCTATAACATGTGCCTATGCTATAATGCACCATAATGACCCTCTACAAGCTGCCTTGCCCATTGTTAAGGGATATCATAAAAACTTTAGCTTAACACCGCAGGAATTGGAGCATTTATATATTTGCATAGCAATGCGTTTGGTGATTTCTGTGACCAAATCGGCCATTAATAAGATTACTGAACCTGATAATTCTTATTTATTAATTAGTGAAGCACCTGCTTGGGAACTTTTGAAAAAATGGCGTAAAGTAAGTGCTGATTATGCATATTATAGTTTTAGGGAAGTGTGTGGTTTTAATAGTCATCCCAAGGAGAAGAAATTTAATATTTGGGCAAGGGGCAAGAACTTAAATTTATCTCAACTTTTTCCAACGCTACAGAAAAATCAAGTTCATCATATTGATCTTAGTGTATCTAGCAAATGGCTTGGGCATGAAAGTGAATTTAATGATTTGGATTTTTTTCAATATAAATTAGATAAACTTCAAAAGCAACATCCTGAAAATATATTGGCCGGGGGATATATGGAACCAAGGTCATTTTATACTGCATCCAGTTTTGAGAAAATAGGCAACCACGGCAGAGAAAATAGAACCATACATTTAGGAGTAGATTTTTGGTTGTCTTCAAATACCCCAGTCCATGCAATATTAAACGGTGAAGTTGTAACATCGGTGTTTGATAATAGTTTTAAAAACTATGGAGGCTTACTCATTTTAAAGCACAACGAGGGTGATCTAATATTTTATACTTTATATGGTCACTTATCTAAAAGTAGTATAACAAAAATTAAAACTGGCGACCAAATAAAAATGGGTGACCATATTGGTAATTTAGGTGAGTCTACTGAAAATGGTAATTGGGCGCCTCATCTTCATTTTCAAGTAATGCTATCAATGTTAGATTACAAATTAGATTTTCCCGGAGTCGCCTACTTTAATCAAAAGCAAGTTTGGCAGGGAATCTGTCCAAATCCGATGTTACTTTTTAAAAACAATGAAATTGAAGTGAAAAGTGAAATTCCTAATGATGAGCTCATTACTTATCGAAAAAATCATTTAGGTAAAAGTTTAAGTTTACAATATAAAGTACCTGTTAAAATGGTGCGCGGATCTGGACAGTACCTTCTAGATCAGTATGGCAGAAAGTATTTAGATACGGTAAACAATGTTGCTCATGTGGGTCACGAGCATTCAGCGGTGGTAAAGGTAGGTCAACAACAAATGGCTTTGATAAATACCAATTCCCGCTATCTACATGACAATATTAACGAACTGGCCCAAGAACTACTTGAAACCATGCCAAAAGAACTTTCTGTGCTTCATTTTGTAAATTCTGGAAGTGAAGCCAATGAGTTGGCAATAAGGATGGTAAAATCCGTAACCAATGAAAAAGATATAATTGCTTCGGAGGTAGGTTATCATGGCAACTCGAATATGTGTATAGATATAAGTTCTTACAAGTTTGATGGTAAAGGAGGAAAAGGAGCCCCGGAACATACCCATATTTTTCCATTGCCAGATTCGTTTCGCGGAAAATATAAAGGAGAAAATACGGGCGAATTGTATGCAAAAGAAGTAAAGAAACAGATTGACATTGTGCAATCTAAGGGTCGTGGAATTGGCGCATTAATAGTTGAACCAATTATAAGCTGTGGAGGGCAAATAGAATTGCCTAAAGGTTTTTTACAAAAGGCGTATCAGTATATTAGAGCAGCAGGCGGACTTTGTATATCAGATGAGGTACAAGTAGGTTGTGGACGATTAGGTAAAACATTTTGGGGTTTTCAATTGCATAACGTAATTCCCGATATTATTACAATTGGCAAGCCTTTAGGAAATGGCCATCCATTAGCGGCAGTGGCCTGCACTCCAGAAGTAGCGGAAAAGTTTGCAAATGGTATGGAATACTTTAACACCTTTGGGGGGAATCCGGTTTCATGTGCAATTGGTGCGGAAGTGCTTAGAACAGTAAAAAGGGAGGGCTTGCAAAACCATGCGCTGAAAATAGGAGAATATCTAAAAACAGAACTACAAAAATTAGCCATTGAATTTCAAATAATTGGTGATGTTAGAGGGCAAGGACTTTTCTTAGGTTTTGAATTGGTAGATTTTGAAAATAACCCGCTTGGTAAACACGCGGATTATTTGGCAAACAGAATGAAAGACCATGGTATTTTACTGAGTACAGACGGACCCGACCATAATGTTATAAAGATAAAGCCACCTATGGTTTTTACTAAAGAAAACGCACAAGAGCTTATTTTTTATCTTAAAAAAATTCTTGCTGAGAACTTTATGACTACCTATTAATTTTTAGAAATATTACTACCAATGAAACTACAATTTTTATTTTTCACTTGCGTCATAACCTTTTTTAGTTTTGGTCAAAAACCATTATTATCAGTCCCCGAGCAAAAAAACCATTTTAATCATCAAATTTTTGAAGAAAATAAATTATCGCCAAGAGCTACTTTTTTTGGTTTTGAATCTAAGGAAATTCTCCAAAAAGAAAATTCTAGTCGTTTCTTTAACTTAAATGGTGATTGGAAATTCAATTTTGTAAAAGACCCTAAGCAAAGACCTTCAGCATTTCAAAATAAAGATTTTGATGATAGTAATTGGGACACTATTCCAGTTCCTGCAAACTGGGAGGTAGAAGGTTATGACCACCCTATTTATTTAGATGAACGGTATCCTTTTGATACAAAATGGCCCAATGTGCCTGAAGATTATAACCCTGTTGGTACGTATCGCAAGGAAATTTTGTTAGCAAAGGAATTCTTGTCTGAGGACGTTATTTTGCATTTTGCCGGTGCTAAATCTGCCATGTATGTGTATATAAATGGTCAATATGTTGGATATTCTCAAGGTAGTAAGACCCCAGCAGAATTTAATATAACTAATTACCTATCCGTAGGTAAAAACCTAATTGCCTTACAATTATTTAGATGGAGTGATGCCAGCTATTTGGAAAGTCAAGATATGTTACGGATGAGCGGTATAGAAAGAGACGTTTATCTGTATACCAGGCCTAAGGTGTTTGTATCCGATTATTATGCCTACACTAATTTAGATGATACCTATGCTAATGGGATATTTAAGGATACTGTTTATATCCAAAACAATGCTGACAAAACGGTAAATAGACTTTTAACTGTAGAATTGATGGATGGGAATCAATCTATTCATAAAACTGAGAATTCAATCGAAATTTCTGCGTTATCCCAAGTTGCTTTTTCTACGGATAAAATCATTGATAATGTAAAGCAATGGTCAGCTGAACAACCTAACTTGTATCAACTGATTATTTCTATGAAAGACCCTAGCAATGAGGAAAATAGTCAGTTTATAAAGCGAAATATCGGTTTTAAAAGAGTAGAGATAATAAATAGTCAAGTCTTAATAAACGGAAAACCTATATATATAAAAGGTGTAGATAGGCATGAAACTGATCCTCTAACTGGTCATGTTGTTTCAAAAGAGTCTATGGAAAAAGATATTATGCTAATGAAGCAAAATAACATTAATGCTGTACGTAGTTCCCATTATCCTAACGATCCTTATTGGTTAGATCTTTGCGACACTTATGGTTTGTATGTAGTGGATGAAGCAAATATAGAAAGCCATCCTTTGGCCATTGACGAGAAAACTCAGATTGGTTATGAAATGAGTTGGTTACCTGCTCATTTGATGCGTACTAAGCGCATGTTTTACAGAGATAGAAACCATGCATCTATATATTCATGGTCTTTGGGTAATGAAGCTGGAGAGGGAGACATTTTCAGAACCACTTACAAATGGCTTAAAGAACATGATAATAATAGAATAGTACAATATGAGCCTGCAGGAAAAGAAGATTATACCGACTTGTACTGCCCAATGTATCCCAAACCCTTAGACTTAATAGAACATGGTGAATCAAATTCGGTCAAACCTTCAATAATTATCGAATATGCCCATGCCATGGGAAATTCAGTTGGTAATCTACAAGACTATTGGAACATCATTGAAAAATATCCTAACCTACAAGGGGGGTATATTTGGGATTGGGTAGACCAAAGTTTAGAATATAGAGATGAGGAAGGTAATGCCTATTTTGCATATGGCCACGACTATCATCCTGATTTACCTACGGATGGAAATTTTTTAAATAATGGTCTTGTGGACCCATTCCGAAACCCTCATCCTCACCTTACAGAGGTGAAAAAGGTCTATGAGCCAGTTCAATTTAGATATTTAGGGAACGGAAGTCTTGAAATTGAGAATAAAAATTTCTTTGTGGATTTTTCAGATAAAGAGTTAACTTTTAAAATCCTGAAGGATGGCATTGAAATAGTACATAGGTCGTTAGGATCATTAAATTTGGCACCACAGGAGACTCGAATAATCCAAGTAGAAAATTTCCCTAGAAGTTTCAGCTCCAATATGGAATATATATTGGAAGTTAGTCTTGTACAGAAAAATGGAACACCTATAATTCCTAAAGGGTTTGAAGTGGCATGGGATCAGTTTATCCTTAAAAAGGGAGTTGGAGATTTTCCTATGAGGAAAATAGAAAAGCCATTAACTATAAACAGTTCTAACGATACTTTTAAAATAAAGAACAAGAACGTAGAATTAGTAATCAATTCTAATTCCGGTGAAATTACATCATGGATTTTTATGAATAAATGGGTGATGGATCAACCCATTAGACCTAATTTTTGGAGACCTCCGACAGATAATGATCTGGGAAATGGAATGGACAAGTGGGCCAAGGTATGGCAAGATGCTACTTACAACTACACAAGTAAATTAATGGCTAAGCCACATCATGTAGCTAATACTGTAAAGTATAGCGTTACATATTCTTTACCTAATGATATAGCAAAAGTTGATGTAGATTACGAAATTTTACAAGACGGGAGTTTAAATATCGATTATCATTTTATACCGGAACAAAAGAATCTTCCAATAATTCCAAGGTTAGGAATGTATTTGACAATACCTTCTAATTTTACAAATGTATCATGGTATGGAAATGGTCCAAATGAGAGTTATTGGGATCGGAAAACGGGCGTTAAAACAGGTGTATATAATGGGAGAATTATTGAGCAATTTCACAGGTATATGAGACCTCAAGAAACTGGAAACAAAACAGAAGTTCGTTGGATGGAAGTTTCTTCGAAAGAAATGAAACTAAAGATTAAAGGCGAAACGATGCTAAATTCTAGTGTGTGGCCATTTAACATGAAAGAAATCGATTTTAAAAGTGAAGATGCTGGGGTTTCCGCTTCTGGATTAGTGCCGATTACGAAGAAACATGGCGCTGATATTAAAATTGGAAAAAACGTGCAATGGAACGTGGATCTTATGCAAATGGGTGTGGGCGGAGATAATTCTTGGGGTCGCCCTGTTCATGAAGAATATACAATTCAACCTAAACAATATAGTTATTCGTTCTCGGTACAACCCATTTTGGAATAGATAGTCCACTTTAAAAATAGTATTAATCATTTGTTCTTAAAAGTTTTTTACATAAAGTGAAGTTTTTTAAATAACTCTAGTCAATACCTAATAGATAATGTGAAAATTAGATCTGTTATATTAACTTATAAATAATAGTAAAAGAATAGGAGTTAAAAAGAAATATTTGCATACGGGGCCTGAATGTGAATCTTATGAATATTATGACTGGAGCTGGAATATTTGTTTTACCAGCCATTATTTCAGATGGCATAGGAGCAGCAAGTAAATTGGTATATGTTTTTTGTGGTATATTGATATCATAGTTTGTGCTTAATTTTTGCAGAAATAGATAGTAAAATAACCGATATAGTTGGTACGTATGCTTATATTAAAGAAATCTTTGATAAATATTATGGTGTAGGTATACCACTACTTTTTTTGGTAGCGACGATATCTGTAGTTTTTTCAGTGGCTATTACCACTTTTGATATTTTAGGATCAATCTTTCTTTTTTTTGTAGGAGGCATGTCAAGTAATATTGCCAAATCATTTATAATTCCGGGAGATTTGCTAGTGCTATTAGCTCCTATTAATTTAACCCTATTTTTTCTTTCGAATTTATCTAAAAATGAATTGGTTGGGATTATCACATTTGTTGTTTTCCTATTTTTAATATTTCTAATTATGAATAAGGTAAAAAGTAATTAGAAGACTAATATTGGTTCAATGATTGAGCAAGCGTATGCAATTAATTGTAGCTGTATATTATAAATTTTACAAGTATAATAAGTTGACCTAAAATAAGTTAAATTTTTTTTAATAAGTAAAATTAAACCTGATAAGTGAGCTTATCAGGTTTTTTTGTTGCTTGTGAAACAAGGTTTTAATATGTTAATTTAGAGATGTGATTGTGACGTAGAATTTTATTTACAGCCTTAAAGAAACACATGTTTAAAGAAGTTTTCAATTCGGTTCGTTTATTCTATCCAGCCTCTTTTATTAGAATTAATATTATCTATTTTTTTATACATTAAACTCCTTAAAGATGCCGCTTCATTTGGATACTTATTAATTAGATTGTGAGATTCATTATCCAATAAAATATCATTCAATTGTGGTTTTCTTTTCATAACGGCTCCCATTCCCATAAATAAAGGAAATGCATTAAAACCACCTTCATGATATTTATAGTTGTCATTTCGAATCCCCGTGATTTCGCCTGAAGCCGCGCTAGTGTAATAAAGAATGTCATTAGGAGATCCAGTACCTTCAATTGCTGGCATTATATTAGTTCCATCAATTATACGATCGGTTGGTAATTTTATATTTAAAAGAGATAATAAAGTAGGGAAAAAATCGATATTCATAGCCATTTCATCTGTGACTAAGCCTTCAGGTAATTTATTTTTCCATTGAACAATTAATGGTACTCGTTGTCCACCTTCATAACTTTCTTGCTTTCGTCCTCTCAAGTTACCTGAACTTCCATTATAGTCTGCTCCGTTATCACTTGTGATAATCACCAAAGTATTCTCTTCAAGTCCGTTAGCTGCCAAGGCATCCATTACAGATTGTACGCTACGATCAAGATCTTCTACAACATCGCCATACAAACCACCAGCAGATTTACCTTCATGTTCTTTTGATGCATAATGTGGCACATGAGGAAATGAGTGGGAAAAATATAAAAAGAACGGTTCGTCTTTATTATTATTTATAAATTTCACGGCTTCTCGGGTATATTTTTCAGTCAATTGTGTTTGGTCTAATCCTGTAATCTTAATAGGGTCTTGCTCATCTGTATGCGATTTACTTCCGCTAACTAACTCAGTCTTATCCTCTTCCTCAATGGTTGCGTTCCTATAAATATGTAAAGGAAGCATATCATTGCTATATCGAACTCCATAATATTCATCGAAACCAAAATCATTGGGTAAGTGTCCATCAATATCACCTAAATGCCATTTTCCTAACATACTTGTTTTGTAACCTGCAGATTTGAAAACTTCGGGTAACAAAATTTCATCCTTAGGTAATTCATTTGCAGAGCCCCTTACTTTTCTGAAATTTCCTATGGTATGACCTTCGGGAAAATAAACGTGATCGCCCGCTCTAGCACGTATTGGTAGTCTACCAGTAAGTAAACCTGCTCTTGAAGGCGTACAGACAGGTGAGCTGGAGTAAAAATTTGTGAACCTAACACCATGTTTTGCAACGGAATCCATTGCTGGGGTTTTTATTAATTTATTACCATAGCTACTTAAATCTCCATAACCTAAATCATCAAATAAAATTATTATTACGTTTGGCTTTTCTGTGTTTTCAACATTAATTGATTCCAAATAAGTTGTTTTTTGTGCTAAATGTTCAGGAGGAGTAGGAGTGTAACTCGCCACCTTTATAGGATACCAAACAAAGGCAGCCAAAAGAACTATAATTATTAAGGACAAAAAAAGATAGCCAAAAATTCTGGATATCATTTTTGTTATTTTTTTAATGGTGTGCCATATTTTTTTCATAACAATTGTTTTTCTAATGAAATTTTAAATCAAAAAGCATGGGGTTATTTGGTATTGTACCAATAATCAATAAAATCAAATAAGGCGTATTGCATAGAACAATACGCCTAGAATTAAACTAACTCTAACAAACTGTCTTTTACTAGTTAATAATTAAAAAGCTGAGTATTATTTTAAAAATTTATCCTCTATCTATTAACAAATCTGGGCCTTTAACCATTTTTGAATTATGCTGTTTAACAACTTTCATAATCTTAGTAATTTCTTCAGGTTGCTTTTTTGCTAAATCATATTGTTCAGATGGATCTTCTTCTATGTTAAATAAAAGTGGCGGATCATGTTCTACACGTGTATTTGGTTTATAACCAGCTTCTGTGATAAAATGAACTTTATAGGCACCAACTCTAACAGCGTAAAGTTCTGGTCCTCTATAATAAAAAACCTCATTTCTGGGACTTTCTTCGTTGCCGAAAAGAACCGGACTCAAATCTACTCCATCCATTTCTCTATCGGTAGGCATTGGTACACCTGCTAGGTTACTAAAGGTGTTAAACAAATCCATTGTCGTCCCTATGCCTGTTACTAATTTAGGTTTAATAGTACCGGGAGACCAAAAAATACCTGGTTCTCTCATTCCACCTTCCCAGGTTGTTCCTTTTCCCTCTCGTAATAACCCTGCACTACCCCCAGAAATACCAGTTGGTAACCAAGGACCGTTGTCTGAAGTGAAAATAACAATCGTGTTTTTATCCAAACCTTCGGCCTCAAGAAGGTTCATTATTTGACCAACTCCATAATCGATTTCTTCTACAACATCGCCGTATAATCCTCTTTTGCTGGTACCTCTAAATTCATCGGATACGAATAATGGAACATGTGGCAAGCTGTGCGCTAAATACATGAAAAATGGACCTTCCTTGTGGTCTTTTATCCATTTTACGGCTTCTTCGGTGTAGCGTTTTGTTAAGGTGTTTTGCTGAGCAGGCCTTTCTACAACTTCGGTACCACGAATAATAGGAACATTAAATTCTTCAGGTGTACGTTCTTCATAAGTATCTGTATATCTGCCAAAATAATCTTCCATGGAAGTAATTTTACCTGTGTGATCCATGTCGTTTGAATAGGGTATACCATAATAATCATCAAAACCATGATTTGTTGGCAGATACTCTTCCTTATGCCCTAAATGCCATTTACCAACCATACCAGTGGCATAGCCTGCAGATTTTAATTGCTCTGCTATCGTAATTTCATTTGCAGGAATTCCATTATGCGAATCAGGAAAAAAGACCCCAACTTTAGAACTGGTAAGCCCATTTCTAACAGGTAATCTTCCTGTCATTAATGCTGCTCTGCTAGGAGTACATACTGCAGCACCTACATAAAAATTTGTCCATTTTTGACCTTCATAGGCCATTCGGTCCAAATTAGGGGTATTAATAGTTGGATGTCCGTAGGAACTTAAATCTCCATACCCCAAATCATCTGCGAAGATCACTACGATATTAGGTTTTACCGGCAATTGCGAGTCTTGACTGTGAAGTGTATAGGAAATGGTGAATAGCCCAAGTATTAATGCCCCTAATATTAAGTTTGAACTTATGGACTCTTTATTTATAATATGTTTCATTACTTAGTTCTTTTTGTGGTTAATAGCCTGTATTCTGTATTAAACCTGGGTTAGCATCTAATTCAACCTGAGGAATAGGAAAAAGTCTATGGTAATCTTGAGCGCTTTTACCTCGACTAACGGCGTCTGAGATGAAAACACCTTGTCTAATCATGTCTTCTCTTCTTTTACCTTCAAAAAATAATTCCCATGCTCGTTCTTGTAACAATGTTTCACGGAGCGATTCTTTTGTGAAACCAGATAAGGTTAAATCATCTATACCGGCCCTGTTTCTTACTTCATTGATTAAATCAATTGCAGGTTGGGTTGGTCCTGATATTTCGTTTAATGCTTCTGCACGACTTAAAAGAATATCGGCATAACGTATGGCAGGTATGTCGTTTCCGGCAGTTGCACCTACTGAACCTGGGTCAAATTCAATTTTGTAAGGAAATGATCGGTCGTTTCCTAAGCCTGGCACAACTTCGCCTGTATTAGTACTTACATACTCAGTTATAATATAATTTTTACGCTGGTCATTTGCATCGAAAGAATTTACAAAATCATCATACAAGTAAGTTCTTGCGGCGAAAACAGTGTTATTAGGATATGGTCTTGGGTAATCTGGAGGAAAAACCAAAGCGTCAATAGCCTGGCTGGCAGTTGGTGATGTACCATCTTTTGGTAAAACCCATATTAATTCATTATTACCTTCATTTGCAATACTAAAAACTTGTCCATAATCTGGTAGAAGTTCATATACACCTAGATCTATGATGTCTTCAGCCATATTAGCTGCATTTTCCCATTGTTTAGTATTTAAATAATATTTACATAAAACGGCCATGGCTGCACCTTTAGATGCACGACCAAGGGCTGGGGCCTGAACCGGTAATGTAGAAATTGCAGTTAGTAATTCTTGTTCAATAAATTCCTGTACTTCACTTTCCGATGCTCTTAATAATAACGGGTCGTCCGTAGATGTTTTATATAATGGTACCGGACCGAATAAATTATAAAGTTCAGAATAGTCCCAACCACGAAGAAAATGTACTTCTGCTTCTGTCAATTGTTTGAATTCTTCAGAAAAGGCTTCGTTATCTAGGTTATCCAAAACAATATTGGCATCTCTTATTGAATTAAAATAAATGGTCCATTGGGCTCTAATATGGTCATGGTTACCGTCCCAAGTAAAGTCTATTTCAGAAATCCATAAGTTTTCAATAGAACCACCTTGCCCCCAAACTTCACCTGTGGTCATAGAAGCTAAATGGTATGAGGACCATGAATCTTGTAGTCCAGGTCTATGTGCATATGCATACGCGGCATTTAAAACTGATTTTATCCCCTTTTCACTCGTGAATAGAGTGGATGGAGCTAGTTCTGAAAAAACTTCTTCATCTAATCGTTTTTCACAAGCAATTATGCCTATGAAAACCAATAGTATTATTGATTTGTTTATATATGATTTCATTATATTTTGTTTTAGTATTGAGATTAAAAATTAGCTGTTAATCCTAATAGATATGTTCTAGCTGTAGGATAACTACTATAATCGACTCTTACATTACTTGAGCCAAGAGAGTTTGATTCTGGGTCGAATCCACCATAATCAGTGACGGTAAATAAATTCTGACCTGTAACATAGACTCTTAAACTATTTAAAAAGTTAATATTGTCTACGGGTACCTTATAGCTTAATTGTACATTTTTTAAGCGAAAGTAAGACGCATCTTCAACTGTCAAAGTATTTACTTTACTTGCACCGTAAGCATTTGGATTTACAGAAGAAGGCCATTTAGCATCTGTGTTCTGTGGTGTCCAACGGTCTGTTATAGTTCGGGATTGACGATTTCTTCTAAAATTTGCAGGATAAAGAGATTCGATTAAATTGATATTAATTAAATCAGCTCCTTCTTGGCCTTGAAAAAACACATCCAATTGAAAGTTTTTATAACTAAATGAGTTTTGTATACCATAAGTAAAGTCAGGAAAAGGACTTCCTATAATGGTTTGGTCGGCAGGGGTTATGGCTCCGTCACCATCACGATCTTCAAAAATAGGATGTCCTGGCTCTGCTATGGGTTGTGCCGAATTTGCTATATCATCACCTTCTTGAAAAATACCGGTTACCACATAGCCATAATAAGAAGCAAGTGGGTCACCTTCTCTAATTATAGCAGTATTACCAACCGCCATTATATTACCAGTTACTATACTCTCTATTCTTCCTAAATCAACTACTTTGTTTTTAACAGCGGAAAAATTAAGTGAAGTGTCCCATTTAAAATCATCTGTAATGATATTGGTTGTGTTGATTAAAACTTCGAATCCTTTGTTTTCAACCTCACCTACATTACTTAAAATGGAAGCATAACCTGAAGCCAATGGAAGTGGTAGGTTAAATAGTAAATCTTTTGTGTTTTTAGAGAAATAATCTAAAGTGGCACTGATTCTTCCATTAAGCATAGCGGCATCTACACCAATATTAAATTGTTCTGTAGTTTCCCATTTTAAATCATTATTTGCTTTACGTGACGGGATAACACTACCTAACACAGAATTACCTAAAACCACATTTGGACCAGATTGAAAAGTTAACTGTGAATTGTAATTACCTATTTCCTGATTTCCCGTTAAACCCCAGCTAGCTCTTAATTTTAATTGGCTGAATAAATCTGGAATAAATTCTTCTTCATTAAGCTTCCAACCAAATGCAAACGAAGGAAAATATCCGAACTTATTATTTTCTCCAAATCTAGATGAGCCATCGGCTCTAATAGATCCTGTTAGTAAAAATTTATCATACAAGTTATAATTAACTCTACCTAAATAAGATAATAATGTGTTCTCTTCGGTACGGCTTCCTAGTTGGTCGGTATTGGTATCCCCTAATTCAAGATTGTTGGTGCCGATATCATCGGAAGGAAATCCACTTATATTACCAAAGAAGTTTTTTAAATTAAACTTTTGATAGGTTACACCGCCCAAAACTGTAATGTTAAGATTTTCATTAAAGGTTTTGTTATAGTTCATGGTATACTCAAAAAGGTAATTTGAGCGTTCCAAAACATTAATATTTGCAATTCCGTTTGCCGCACTACCTCTAATAGTTTGTGTAGAATTGTAAATATCTCTACGCGATGTTTGACGGTCTGTACCAAAATTAAATTTACCTGAAAGTTCATCTGTAAATTCATAATTCAAATAGGCATTACCAAAAGTTCTGTTCGTCTCATTTTGACTTAAAATGCCATTAACAAGTGTAACAGGGTTATTTACGGTAAGATTAGCTGATTGAGAGAAGGTGCCATCTGCATTATAAATTGGTTCAGTAGGGTCATACAAAAGTGATGAGTATATTGGGCCGGCATTTTCGTTGGTCTGTATTCCATCAATATTGTTATTATCCTTAATAAGACTAGTGTTGAAGTTTAATCCAATTTTAGCTTTTTCACCAATATTAGAATCAACATTAATTCTACCAGTGTATTTTTTTATTCCAGAATTCTTAACAACCCCTTCCTGGTCAAAATAATTGAAAGAAGCATAAACAGATGTATTATCGCTTCCTCCACCAACTGAAAGATTATGACTTGTAATAGGAGCTGACCTAAAAACTTGGTCCTGCCAAAAATTTCCGTTACCAATATTGGTTATATCTTGAGCTGAGAATACTGGAGCATTTCCTTGTTCTTGAGAAAGATCATTAATAGCAGTGATATATTCACTTGTTGAAAGAACATCAATTGTCTTGGCAACCGATTGTATTCCACTGTAGACATCATAAGTAACACTCATTTTACCTGATCTACCCTTTTTAGTAGTAATCATAACTACTCCATTAGCCCCTCTAGATCCATATATTGCAGTTGCCGAAGCATCTTTTAATATTTCAATAGATTGTATATCTGCAGGGTTTAGAGAATTCAAGGGGTTATTTGGACTTTGATTATCACTGACCTCTGCCGCATTTCCTGATCCTAAATTTGGGCTATTATCTATTGGAAAACCATCAATTACATAAAGGGGCTCATTACTGGCATTTAAGGAACTTGCTCCTCTAATACGTATAGAAAGACCACCTCCTGGAGCAGAACTAGATTGGTTAATCTGAACACCTGCAGCGCGCCCTAGCATCATTTGGTCTACAGAGGCATTTGCGCCAGGGTTTAAATCTTCTGATTTTAATGAAGATACTGATCCTGTAAGGTCACTTTTTTTCTGTGTTCCATAACCAACTACAACTATTTCATCTAATGCAGCAGCACTTTCTTCTAGAACTATAGTCAATGAGCTTTGCCCATTAATGGGTATCTCTTTAGAGGAAAAACCAATATATGTTACTGATAGAATTGCATCACCACTATTTACGGAAAGCTCAAAGTTTCCATCGAAATCGGTCTGTGTTCCGTTTGTGGTTCCTTTTTCTAGAATATTTGCCCCTGGAAGCGGTTGACCATTTTGATCTTGAACGACCCCGTTGATGGTAAAGTCTTGGGGAGGAATAATGGTTGGAGTATTTTCTTTTTTTACTTCAGATTCAAATAGTATTACTTGCCGATCATCAATACGATAATCAATTCCCTTATTTTTTAAAGTACTATCTAATATAGTTTTTAAGGTTGCACCTTTAATTTTTATAGAGATTTTACCTCTGTTGGCAAGAACATTGTCATTATAAAAAAATATGTATTCACTATTGCTCTGTATTTCTTGAAAGAGAGTTTCAAGAGGAACTTCGTTTACTTCAATATCTAATTTTGTTTGAGAATAGGTGATGTTTGCATACGCAGAACTTAGTCCTATGGCGATGAATAACATAAATGTTCTCATAATTGTGTTGATGACGTGTGTGAGACTAAATTTGTCCCAACAAGCAGTACGCCTATTAAAATAATTCATAATTTTGTAATTCAGTTTAGTTAATATTGCTTTTAATGGTGATATTAATCACATAGGCCGGGAGATGTTCGAGCATCTTTCGGCTTTTTTATTAGCTCAATTTTTGGTCATAGGCAAGTAGTTTTGTTGTTAGTTTGAGTTGATTAGTTGTAAAGTGCCGTTAGTGTTTTTTACTTTAAAATTGGAGGTTTCTCCAATCAATGAAATAACCTTTTCTGCATTTTCTTTTAAATCGAGGTTTCCAGAAAAAGTTTGTTTAGCTAAATCGTTATTTTCAATATCTATTTCAATATTATAATATCTAGACAATTTGGTCATTATAGATTTTAAATCGTCATTTTTAAAATTTAAGAAGCCTTCTCTCCATGAAAAATAATCGTTTACATTAACTTCTTTGGTCAGTGCTTTTTTGGATATTGAATTATAACTGGCTAATGTTCCAGGTGTTATTTTTACCCCTTTAATATTTTTGTCTGTGTAGTCAATTTTTACACTTCCAGATTTTAGAACCGTAAAATTTAATGCATCTTCTTTATAGCTACTAACATTGAAAACGGTACCCAGAACTTCAATTTCTTGATTGGCCGATAATACTTTAAAAGGTTTATTTGGATTATGAGTTACCTCAAAAATGGCTTCACCTTCTAAATACACTTCCCTGTTATTTCCATTGAATACTGCAGGGTATATTAATTTAGAACCAGAGTTAAGCCAAACCATAGATCCGTCTGATAATTTAAGATCGGTTCTTTTACCAAATGGTACTAGAATAGTATTAAATAAAGCTTTGTCATTATGCGTAGATTTTTGATTAACCGTTTTTCCAGATCCCAAAACAACCTCTTCGCCAGTATCGGAATAATGTACTGTGGTATTTTCACCATCTAAATTTAAATTGTCTCCACTTCCTAAAATAAGGGTTACACCATCAACCTCAGAAGTGTTTAAGCTTGGTGAAGTCTCAACAAAACTTTCGATAGAAGGGTTTGGCTCAGGTTGAAAAAACAGGCTGACACCTATAATGAAAACTAAGGAAGCAGCAACCATAAGGATTCTTCTGTTCCTTTTTATTTTTTTGGTTTGCCTAGCAGATTTTAAAATACGATTTCTCAAATTTTGTTTGTCAAAATCCGAAAGATTATCGTTAGGTGTACTTTTTGTCATAATTAAAATATAAAAAGGAGGTCATTTAATATGCGAATAGAATCCCCCTTCAACTACAAGAGTGGATATTCGACAGAACATAGACAAGAAAAATAGATTTTTTATAAAAAAGTAAAAAGTATAGCGAGAATACCGCCTCTAAGAATCTTAAGTGCGCGGTAAATAATAGTTCTAGCAGATGAAATAGATACGCTCATGGTTTGCGCAATTTCTTCATATGATTTTTCTTCAGTAAAACGCATGTTTAAAACCTCTTGTTGGTTCTTGGAAAGTAAATTCATGGCGCGATTTACCTTTTCTTTTATGTAACTAGAATGTTCGGTATTTATAATTTGCGATTCGTGCGAAGGTGTGTTAATGTCATTAATCGAAATAGTATGTAAAATTTCTGTATCCTCTACATTTAAAACCTTTAGGCCAGACTTTTTATATAATGTTCTTTTTAATGATAGGAATAAGTAAGATTTAACATTACTAACCTCACCAAGATTTTTATGATACTTGTATAGGTTTAAGAACAAATCGTGGATACCATCCATAACTGATGTTTTGTCCTTGGTTATGCTCATTCCAAATGTGAATAGATTATCTATATATATGTCATAGAGCTTTCCTAAGGAATCCATGTTTCCTTTTTGTAGCTCCATCCAGTATGTCTTTTCATCATTTCTAGACATTATAGATTATTTTTTCTTTGTTTGGCTATGCATAATTAATTGGTCAATGTTTAATTTAAAAATTGTAGGAAACAATTGTAAAAATAAATAGTATTAAACTATTCGTAATATCTTCTTTTTATATTAACACTTCACTAACAAATGTATTAAAATATTAATATATTCTTAAAAAATTAATTTTAATATAGATTTTTTTTAAGGGTATTTCTTACAGGTTTCCATTTAACTTATTCATTTTTAGTTGAATAAATAAAAGTGCGATTTACTCACAATGGTTAATTTTGATTTGTTCAATTTTAAAAACTATATTTTTTTGTCTATAAAAATGAAAGAAGTTACTCTATTTAAAAGAGTAGCTATTTCTAAGACTTAAAATATTATTTCAGGAACTGAGCGTGCTAAATAATTATATTTTCTATATTAATAAATGAATGCAATTTAAATGAAAAAGACACAATTTATTTTAATTATTATTACCTGTTTTACAGTGTTTTACGGTTTTTCAAAGCAAACCCCGGATATAAAAAAAAGACCTAATATTGTTTTTATCATGTCCGATGATCATGCGTATCAAGCAATTTCGGCATATGATACTAGTTTAATCAATACACCAAATATTGACAGAATAGCGAAGATGGGTATGTTATTTACAAATGCCAGTGTTACAAATTCTATTTGTGCGCCGTCTAGGGCTACATTGTTAACTGGTAAGCATTCTCATATTAACGGCAAGGTGGATAATGTTTCTCCATTTGATACTACTAATGTTACTTTCCCTCAATTGTTGCAGAAAGCTGGCTATCAAACAGCTATGTTTGGAAAACTTCATTTTGGTAATAATCCGAAAGGATTTGATCAGTTTAAAATTTTGCCTGGTCAGGGTTCATATTATAATCCAGATTTTATAACTAAAAATGAAGGTGAAATTAATGTAAACGGTTATGTGACCGATATTGTTACAGATATGACATTGGATTGGCTAGAATTAGAACGTAAAAAGGAAGACCCATTTATGTTAATGTATCTACACAAAGCACCTCACCGTTCTTGGCTAGTGGCAGAAAGACACATGGAAGAGTATACTCAAAAAGAATTTAGAGAACCCGCTACTTTATTTGACGACCATAAGGGTATGCCCGCTGCAAAGGTTGCTCAAATGAATATACATGGCAATATGGGGTGGGCTGCAGATAGCAAGCTATATCCTGATGTGATGGATGAAATGGGGCTACAGGAACAAATAGGTTATGATAAACTTAGATTTGAAATGGGTGTCGGTAGATTAAATACGAAGCAAAGAGCAAATTTTGATAAAGCCTATAGACGTGTTGCCGAGGATTTTAAAAAGAACTATCCTAACATGACTGATAAAGATGTAGCTAAATGGCGGTATCAAAGATATATGCAAGACTATTTAGGGACTATAAAATCCGTAGATGAAAATGTGGGTAGGGTGTTAGATTATCTCGAAGAAAATAATTTAATGGATAATACTATTATCGTTTACACCTCGGATCAAGGTTTTTACTTAGGAGAACATGGCTGGTTCGATAAGCGTTTTGTCTATGATGAAAGCTTAAAAACGCCACTTTTGGTGTCATGGCCAGATAGAGTAAAGGCAGGTAGTGTATCAAATGAACTTGTTCAAAATTTAGATTTTGCCCAAACTTTTCTTGACGTTGCGGGCGTTGATCAACCAGATGATATGCAAGGAGAAAGTTTAATGCCCGTTCTTACAAATGATATGAAAGATTGGAAAAGGGAGGCAGTATATTATCACTATTACGAGCATCCATCCGAGCATAACGTAAATAGACATTATGCAGCGATTACTAAGAAATATAAGTTAATACATCATTATTTTGATTTGGATTATTGGGAATTGATCGATAGGGAAAAAGACCCTTTAGAGCAACATAATTATTACAACGACCCGGCATATACTGATATTAAAGAGGAATTACATAAAAAGTTGGACGCGTTACGAGAATTATATGGCGATAACGAAACAATTAGTAGGAAGTATATAGATGAATTTATGCCCCTAGCTAAAGAAGGAAAAGTTTTTGGTGTAGAAAAACCAATCTTAGATCCCATTATTGAAAAATGGGAAAGCTTAAAAAAGGGTAATTAAAATTTTAAATGTTATGTTTTTTAAAACGGGATGAAGTAATTATCCCGTTTTTTTATGTTTTTAATCAAAATAGAATTTAGTAGTCAATATGTCTAAGCCTTGATCGGTAGCAAACTATATAATTTGAGAATATGTGTGCTTCTTTTTTGAAAAATAGCCGTTTGTATTTTTAAAATGGCATAAAATTTATCCATTATCAACAGAGTTACAAATATGAAGTTTAATGGGTTTTGTGGTAATAGTAACTGGACACGAACTAACAAATTTCGGGTTGTTAGCTAAACAAAATCGTTCAGTTTTCCTGTGTTTTAGATTTTTACAATGAAAAAGTGTGGGTTTGCTTGTAAGCTGAATATTGTTTTTTTTGAATATACAACATATATAAAAGTTATGTACAATGATGCAAATGTTCAACCCTTTATAAGTATGGAGTTGTAATAATTTATAAATATATTTTAAGTTTAAGATGTAAATTTCAATGAAAAGTGATGTAAGGAATTAGTTGATTTAATTTTCACTTTTAACCATGCACATTAAAATTATTTTATTCTAAACCTACAATATTTTTCATTCTTCGCATTTATTTCAAATATTAAGCTGGTTATATTTTTAGAATTCTTTTTTTCCGAGTTGAAATGGTCTTCAATTTAATTTAAACGTTTATAGAATTAATATCAAAAATTCAGTAAAATTTTCGGAACTAAAAAAATAAAATATATATTTGCTTATGTATAACATAATACATTCGAAATGAAAAACCTTGTAGCAGCCACATATGCGCCAATGCATAGAAATGGTACACTAAATTTAGATTTAATAGGTCCTTATAGTGATTTTTTAAAAATCCGTAATGTTACAGGAGCTTTTATTAACGGGTCAACGGGCGATTTTGTATCGCTCAGTACTGAAGAACGTAAAAGGATTGTAGAGGCTTGGTCAAGTACTAAAAGAGATGGATTTTTCCTTACCAACCATGTTGGTCATAATAATTTGAGAGAGGCGAAAGAATTGGCTGCACATTCTGAAGGACATTCAGATGCTATTTGTGCGCTGCCTCCTTCATATTTTAAGCCCAAAACTGTAGAAAGCCTATTATTCTATTGTGGTGAAATTGCAAAGAGTGCACCAAGCATTCCATTTTATTATTACCATATTCCGGTATTAACAGGTGCTAATTTTAAAATGATTGAATTCCTGGAAATGGCAGTAAAAACAATTCCTAATTTTGCAGGAATCAAGTATTCAGATTATAATGCATCTGATTTTGCTAAATGCTTACATTTTGACCAAGGTTCACAAAATATACTTTTTGGTGTTGATGAAAAGCTTGTGTCTAGTCTACCCCTAGGTGCCACAGGTTGGGTAGGCAGTACCTATAATCATTTATCACCACTGTATTACGAACTAATTTCGTCTTACCACAATAACAACCTTGAGAAAGCAAACCAACTTCAAGAGAAAGCAATTCTTTTCGTTGAAACTTTAGATAAATTAGGAGGTTTCAATGGCGCAGGTAAAAGCTTTATGAGAATGTTCGGTCTTGATATGGGACCAAGCAGATATCCACATACTACATTAACCAACGAACAGTTGAATACGGCAATTCAAAAGCTAGCCCAACATGGAATGCTTGATTATTTTGGCAATCAATTTTCACCATCAATTTAAGCACAACTATTCCAATAATTATTTTAAAAACAAGTAAATAATTGAAAACAGGAAAATTATATACACATTTTTTAATGCATTATGTTATACATAATGCAAAATTATTTATCTTGCGATGAATTCAAATTAATATTATCAACTCAAAACCAAATGGATATGAAATTATCTGAAATTTTTTATAAGCTTGATAAGCGCAGGCCAAATGGTCACCGCCTCAACCTTAAGCAAGGAACATCAATGTTGTTAATGGCCGTGTTGTTATTCTTCTTTAGTCAAAACACATTTTCGCAAGAACGAAACATTTCAGGTTTTGTTGCCGATTCACAAGGGGTGCCCTTGTCTGGTGCAAGTGTTGTCATTAAAGGGACTACAACTGGTGTCCAAACTGATTTTGATGGCAATTATTCAATTGATGCCGCTACTGGAAACATTTTAGTATTCAGTTACTTAGGATTTAATCCTACAGAGATTACTATTTCAAACAGTGATGTCATTGATGTGACGCTTGTTGAAAATACCGCAATGCTTGATGAAGTTGTTGTAACAGGTTATGGTAGCCAAACCAGGAGTACGTTGACTACATCAGTTTCTAAATTAGATACTGAAATTTTGCAAACGTCGACCAGATCCAATGTTGCCACAGCATTACAGGGAACAATTGCTGGTTTACGCGTTACGAATACTACGGGTCAGCCAGGGTCTACACCTCAAATTGTATTACGTGGGGGTACTAATTTTGACGGTACAGGTTCTCCCTTAATATTAATTGATGGTATACCTGGGTCATTTTATGCTTTAAATTCCGATGACATTGAATCAATTGAAGTTTTGAAAGATGCAGCAGCAACCGCTATTTATGGTGCAAGGTCTGCAAACGGTGTTATTTTGGTAACAACTAAGACAGGTAAAGTAGGTAAGGCTTCTATAAATTATCGCTATAAATATAGTATGAATGAAAAAAGAGATGATCAGGAATATCTTACTGCTACTGATTTTCTTAATTACAATAGACAAGGGCATGCTTATTCTGAGCAAGTTCTGGGTAATCCTAACTTTATTCGACAATTTATAAATGGTGATAACTCTTTTGGAATAGGGGGGAACACAACCAATTCGCCATTTACGACACAGTTACTTACGCCACAAAATCAATATTTATTGAATCAACCCGGATGGGCCTCCATTCCTGATATTTTAGATCCAAGTCAGGAAATATTATTTTTCAACAATAAAAATGTGGGTGACCGTATTTACCAGAACAGTGAATCTAAAGACCATTATTTATCTTTTGACGGAGGTAATGAAAAAGGATCATATTATTTAGGTTTAGGCCTTTTAGATAATGATGGGTTGATCTTAGGCTCTGGATTTAAAAGATATTCGGGTAAATTTTCTGGATCTTATAAAATTTCGGACAAGATAAAAGTAAATTCCAACGTATTATATTCACATTCTAACTTGAACAGAAGTCCGCTTGGAGATGATAACACTGTTTTTAGAAGATTTCAAGGGCAACCGCCAACTTCTAGGGATTACGACAACAATCCAGATGGTACTTTTTCAGATATATTTGCCGTAGGTCAAAATAATGGTTTTGGTAATCCATTATATTATCAAGACAAGTTTATTAGAAAAAATTTAGAGCAACGCTTATCTGCTTCGATAGGTATGGATTGGAATGTTTTTAATAATCTAATCTTATCTGTAGATGCCAGTCATTTTACTATAAACAATCATAATGAGAATTTTAATAAGGCTTTTAGGGTTGGGAGTACTTCTGGACCTCTGCGTACAAATCGTGAAGCTTCAGTTAGCTTAGAAAGAACATTAAGAAATCAATTGACCACAACCTTAAATTATACGAAGAAATTCGGAAACCATAATTTAAATGCTTTGATTGGTGCTGAGTATTTTAAGGATAATATTTTTCTAACTTCTGCTGGCACTCGAAATTCACCATCCGATTTAATTGCAACGTTGAATGCTGCACCAGAAGCTGATGGCATTCCTTTTAGCTTTGAGTCAGAACAAGTAATCGCATCTACTTTTGGTAGGTTGTTATATGATTATGATGACAGATATTTATTGAGCTTTACATTTAGAAATGATGGTGCCTCAAGATTGGGGAATGAAAAATTCGGATTCTTCCCAGGGGTATCGTTTGGTTGGAATGTGCATAATGAAAGTTTCTTTAAAAACTCGGATATTGCCAATACGATCACTAGAATTAAACCAAGGTTAAGCTATGGTGTTAATGGTAATGTAAATTCAATAACTCCACCTGGCTTGCAAGATTATACGGGTAATTATGCTGTATTTGGATCATATTCTGATCAAGGTATTTATAACGGCCAAACAGGATATGCCAATACTTCTTTAGCTACATTAAATCTTGCCTGGGAGCGTTCTACAACATTTAATGCAGGTTTGGATATTTCATTTTTTGATAATAGACTTACATTTATAACGGATGTTTACTCTAGAGATGTTAAAGATAAAATTGCAGATCTTACATTGCCGTTTTACACAGGTTTCAGTTCTATTAGAACCAATAATGGAACTATTAGAAACAAAGGTTTTGAACTACAGGTAAATGGCGATATTATCAGAAATGAAGATTTAACTTGGAATGTGGGCGCAACGTTTACATCGAATAAAAACTATGTAATCGCTCTGCCAGAGAATGATAATGATTTAAACCGACAGGGTGGTGAACTTATTTGGAATCCATCCACTAACCAAGAAGAATGGGTAGGAGGTTTTCAGGAAGGACAACGATCGGGCAATGATCTTGTTGTAGCTTTTGAACAAGATGGTGTCTACGCAACACAAGCTGAAGCTGATGCCGATAATTCAATTACTGATGAATTCATGCCAGCTGCTAGTACCAACCAGCGTTGGGCAGGTGATTCTAAATGGGTTGATCAAAATAAAGACGGAGTTATCAATGGCTTGGATAGAAAGGTTATTGGCCGTACAACACCGAACATTATTGGAGGTTTAACGACAAGTGTAAACTATAAGAACTTTAATTTATTTGTTAAAACAGATTTTGCTGCCGGTCATTTGGTTTGGAACCATATTAGGGCCAAAGGGTATGGGCAAACGCAGGGTAACCTAAATCAGCCAATTGAAGTATTGAATTCTTGGACACCTAGCAATACAGATACACAATGGCCTCGTATGGTTTTTGTAAATGCTGCAAAAAATGTTTGGAGAGGAAGTGAATCAGTGGAAAGTCTTCAAAATTTTGGAAATGACCAATTCTGGGAAAAAGGCGATTATTTAGCTTTAAGAGAAGTGACGTTAAGTTACAATTTCCCAACAGAATATTTTAATGATGCCATTCAAGGTCTTAGTCTTTTTCTTACGGGATCTAACTTGAATTATTTTAAAAGTATGAGCGGTGATACACCTGAAATAGGTGGCGTGCAATATGGGGCATTTCCTGTTCCAAAAACAATCACGATTGGTCTTAACGTAACATTTTAAAAAAGATAAAGATGAAAAAATATTTATACATATTATTAGCTACCGTTGCTTTGAGTGCATGCGAAAGTGAGCTCGAATTAGAAAGTCCCAGTGAGTTGACCTCTGCAGGTTTTTGGGAAACTGAAGAAGGCGTAAAAACCGCACATACTGGTTTATATGCCAATTTAAGATCATCTGCCCAAGATTTTTGGTTATTGGGAGAAATTAGAAGCGATATTTGGGGAGGAAGAACATATGAGTCTGCCGATAATATTAACTTGATAGAATCTAATTTTACTGAAGCAACTGCACCTTTTGGCGGGTGGGCAGGTTTGTATACAAGAATACACCGTATTAATGATTTCTTGGCTAATGCACCAAACGTAACCTTTATTAACGAGGGTGAAAAGGCACACTTAATGGGGCAAGCTTATGGTCTAAGAGCATTATATTACTATACACTGTTAAAAACATGGGGTGGTGTTCCAATTATTTTAGAACCTGTTGGTGCAATAGACCCAACTGATTTAAGTAAGGCTCGGTCTTCACAAGAAGAAGTAATGAATTTAATAAAGTCGGATATAGATGCTTCTTTAACTGCCTTTGGTTCTGACGATAGTTTTTGGGTAGATAGTAAAAACTTCTGGTCTAAAGCAGCAACACTTACCCTTAAAGGGGACGTTTATATTTGGTCTGGAAACTTGCTAGACGGCGGTACTGCAGATTTAAATGAAGCAAAAACGGCATTACAGCAAGTAGCTTCTTTTGGTGTGGGATTAGAAAATGATATTCCTAGTTTATGGGGCGTTGGAAACGAAGGGAATAGTGAGTTTATTTTCGCCTTGCAGTACAAACAAGATGAAGCATCTAACTTTTATAACAGTTTAACAGGCCGAAGTACTGAAATTAACCCACAATTTGATGATGACGGTAATTCTATGATGGATTTTATTATTGCAGGAGCAAACAGATATGGCCAGTCTGAGAAGACCATTTTGTTGTTAGACGATAACGATGATAGTCGTAAAGATGCAACTTTTATAAGATTATATACAAATGATAATGGAGGATTAGGATACCCGTCGTATAATGAACCTGTATATTTTGGTTCTGTCTTTAATAAGTTCTTAGGTCAGGTAATTGGTTCAGAACGAATATTTGAAAACGATGTACCTGTATATAGATATGCAGATGTTCTGTTACTTTTGGCAGAAGCAAAAAATCTTTTAAATGAAGACCCAACGAACGAAATAAATTTAATTCGTGAAAGAGCATACGGAGCTAATTACGATGTGATCGTTCACGGCTTTACAAATGGTTCACAAATAGATAATGCGAATGCTATTTTAGACGAACGTTATAAAGAATTTGTTGGAGAAGGCAAAAGATGGTGGGATTTAAGAAGAGCCGGTAACAGTTTCGTTTTTGATAATGTTGAATTTTTGTCTCCAGGTGATGAGTATAAATTATTGTTACCTATTACAACTGATATGTTAGGTAGAAACCCGGCATTGGTTCAAACACCAGGGTATAATTAAATAAAATAGTTGTTGATTTAGTTAATTTTCTAAAAGTCCTTGGTTTAGTTAGCCAGGGACTTTTTATTTATCTCCGTTTGCCTTGAAAGCATGATCAAAATGCGGTTCTAAATGTCGTCGCATTGCATTTCTAAAAGTTTCTGGGGTACCAACTTTTAGATTTTCAAATAACATTCTATGAGAGACAAATTTCCCACCTGAAAAATGGTAAGCATCTAGGTCGGTATTCTTGGTTTCTTTTAAGTATACATAATCAAAAACAGGTAGTAGTAAGTTTTGAAATTTTAATAGCGTAGTGTTTTTGGACATTTCATATAATTTACCATGAAAGGCAACCTCCTTGTCTAAAGTAAATCGAATTTTACCAGAACTGCTAGATTCCTCAGCTTTAACTATTGCCTCTAGCTCATCCATATCTTTTTGTGTCTTATGTTCAAAAAGAAAGTCTGCCATTCCCATTTCTAAAATTAAACGAAGCTCAAAGAGTTGTCTCATTGTATCCTCGCCTAATAAAGTTGGGTCCATAATACGTTCAAAATTATTGATGATATCCGGCTGCTTCAATATCATGCCCCTATGCTTTTTTGATTCTACCAAGCCTAATGTACGTAAACGAAGAAGTGCCTCTCTAACAACAGTTCTGCTTACGCCCAAAGATTCTGCGAACTCAAGTTCCTTGGGTATGGCATCGCCGGCCTTGAGGTTATTATCTTTAAAAAAAGCCAATAAACGTATTTCTACTTTGTCTACTAGAGATCCAGTATCTACAGGTGCTAACTTTTTAAATTTCTTCATACTTGGTTATTTACTATCAATTTATACAACATCAATTAACAAAAATACGGTTACTTATATAGATTATATAGTTGATTCTTAATTTCTATTAAGAAACTTTTATTAAGCATTTATTAATACTTCTACCACTGACTAAGTTAACGATTTTTTGTTTATTTTTGTATTATGTTATACATATAAAATGAAATACGCATCATTATACAAGAATACACTTTTAACTGATATACTTCCATTTTGGGAGCAACATTCGTTAGATCTCGTTGATGGAGGTTATTATACGTGTCTTGATCAGACTGGGAAGGTGTACGATACCGATAAATTTACTTGGCTTCAAGCAAGACAAGTATGGCAATTTTCTATGCTTTATAATCAAGTTGAGCGAAGAGAATCTTGGCTAAAAAATGCAAAATTAGGCGCTGATTTTATTAAAAATAACGCAAGGGATTCTAATGGAAATTTTTATTTTTCAATGACCAAAGAAGGAAAGCCTTTGGTGCAGCCCTACAATATATTTTCTGATTGCTTTGCAGCAATGGCATTTGCCCAATACGCAAAAGCTTCAGGTAACAATGAGTTTCGTGAAATTGCAAAGGCTACGTATCTTAATATCTTAAGTCGAAAAGACAATCCTAAAGGAATTTATGAGAAGGGAACTGGAGAGCGAAATCTGAAAAATTTTGCACTTCCAATGATTTTGTCTAATCTGGTATTAGAGCTTTCAGATGTTCTTGAACCAGAAGAAATAGAACGAACACTAAATTATAGTGTCAACGAAGTTATGGAAGTCTTTCTACAAAAAGATTCTGGTTTAATATATGAAAATGTGATGCAAGACGGATCACTACATAATAGTTTTGATGGAAGGCTTATTAATCCAGGTCATGGTATTGAAGCGATGTGGTTTATGATTGATATCGGGGTTCGAAAAAATGACCAAAAACTTATTCAGAGAGCTTCTGATACGATTATACGTATATTGGAATATGGTTGGGACAAAGAATTTGGAGGTATTTTCTATTTTATGGATGCCAAAGGCCATCCGCCCCAACAGTTAGAGCATGACCAAAAATTGTGGTGGGTACACCTTGAAACCTTGGTAGCTTTAACGAAAGCATATGAGCAAAACCCATCAAGTACAATTGCACATTGGTATCAAAAAGTTCATGACTATACATGGTCTCATTTTCCCGACCTTGAACATGGGGAGTGGTTTGGGTACCTTAACCGCAAAGGAGAACCATTATCTACGTTAAAAGGAGGTAAATGGAAAGGGTGTTTCCATGTTCCAAGAGCTATGTACCAATGTTGGAAATCTTTTGAAAAAATAGAATCAAAATAAATTTAAATGAAGAATTACACACTAATTGCTTTAGCCCTGCTTTTTACTTTTTCTGTAAATGCCCAAGATAAATCGTTTCAAATGGCAGAAGGGATCATTGACCATCAAGATCTATTCAATACATCAATGAACGAGTCGGTTTCTTGTTATCGAATTCCTGCCATTGTAACCGCACCAAACGGCGACCTTATTGCTGCAATTGATGAAAGATTACCCTCTTGTAATGACCTTAGGGGAAGTGATGATATTAATATTGTAATTCGTAGAAGTAGTGATAATGGGAAAACATGGACGCCTATAGAGACGGTTGTAGATTTTCCGTTGGGCCAGTCCGCATCTGACCCTTCTATGATAGTCGATAAAATCACCAAAGAGATATTCATGTTCTATAATTTCATGAATTTGAACACAGAAAAAGATGTCTATTATTTACATGTGCTGAAAAGTTCGGATAATGGTAAAACATGGAGTAAACCAGAAGATATTACCTCGCAAATTGCGAAACCTGAATGGCACGAAGATTTTAAATTTATTACTTCAGGAAGGGGTATACAGACAAGTACTGGTAAACTTTTGCACTGTATGGTAAATTTAAATAGCGGTATGCATATTTTTGGTAGTGATGACCATGGCAAAACGTGGTTTTTAATAGATACTCCTATAACTCCGGCCGATGAATCTAAAATTGTTGAATTGGCAGATGGTAGCTGGATGGTAAATGCACGTGAGAATAAAGAAGGCCATCGTTTAATTCATACCTCTACAGATGAAGGCAAAACCTGGACAACAAAACCCGATACAAATCTGATAGATCCAGGGTGTAATGCAAGTATTATTAGATATACATCTATAGATGATGGATATAATAAAAATCGCTTATTATTTTCCAATGCCAAAACTACAAAAGGCCGTACAAACTTAACCGTTCGTGTAAGCTATGATGAAGGCGCAACGTGGACCAATGGTAAAACGGTGTATGAAGGTCCTTCCGCATATTCATCGTTAACCGTTTTAAAAAATGGCGATATTGGTGTTTTCTTTGAAAAAGATGAATATACCGAGAACGTTTACGCTCGTTTTTCGCTTAAATGGTTGACTGATAATAAAGACAAGTATAAAAAGCCTAAGAAAAAAAACTAGCAGAACTAAAGACCCCATTATTACTTTAAGATATTTCAAAACTGAACATTCATAATATGAATAGAAAAGAAATTAAAAAAGCTTTATCGGTATTTATACTGTTCGTTGCAATTGGTTTCGGTCAAGAAAAATCTAAAGTGGGTATGTTAGAACTACCTGAGCTAATAAAACAAGCAGAAGATTCAACTGCTTTTGGTTTTGCAGGTATGGTAGGAGGGGAGTACAATGACGTAATTATAACGGCTGGTGGTGCTAATTTTCCAAATGGTTTACCTTGGAAAGGTGGTAAAAAGATATATAGCGAAGACATTTATGTGTTGCAAGATGGTCAGTGGAAATTATCCGATAAAGTACTACCATCGCCACTTGCATACGGGGCTTCTGTAACTACACCCAACGGTGTGTTGATCATTGGTGGAGAAAACGGAGACCAAACCAGTGATAAAGTTTTTTTGCTGAACTATAATTTATCCAAAGATAATCTTGAAATTACCGATTATCCATCGTTACCAGAACCTTTGGCCTATGCTGCTGCAGTTGTTGAGGGAGATTATGTGTACGTAGTTGGAGGTAAAAATTCTGTAAAGAGCGTCAATTCTTTTTATAGAATGTCTTTAAAAAACACCAAAGAATGGGAAAGACTTTTAGATTTTCCAGGTCCTGCTAGGGCATTGCACAGTATTGCAGTACAAGAAACAAAAGAATCAAGAAAGCTTTTTGTTATTGGGGGCAGGAATCAAATAGCCGGAAAAAAATCAGAAACGCTAACCAATTACCTATCCTATGATCTTAAAGAAGGACATTGGAAAAATGAAGGTGAATTATTGATCAACGGAAATTCTAGGGTTATAATGGGTGCCTCTGCTGAAAGCATGGGTTCTATGCATATTATGATTTATGGAGGTTCAGATGAGTTATTGTTTAACCAACTTGAAAATATAGCATTACAGCTTGCAGAAGAGAAAAATGATTCAATTGCACTTACCTTAAAAGAAAAAAGGGATAAAATACTTACAGTCCATCCAGGGTTTTCTAAAGAAATATTAGGTTATAATAGTATTACAAAAAAATGGTTTGTTTACGACACTTTATCGTTTGGTATACCTGTAACGGCACTTTCTTTTAAAAAAGATGAGGGCTTTGTAATTATTTCAGGAGAGGTTTCTCCAGGCATCAGAACAGCAGCAGTTCGGCAATTTAAAATAGCTGAAGCAGCTGAACCGTTTGGTGTTATTAATTACACGGTTTTGGTACTATATCTTTTAGTTTCTTTAATGATTGGTGTCTATTTTGCCCGAAAACAAAAGTCGACCGAAGATTATTTTGTTGGTGGTGGTCGTATTCCTTGGTGGGCTTCTGGTTTAAGTGTATTTGGAACGCTATTAAGCGCCATCACATTTATGGCTATACCAGCGAAAGCTTTTATAACGGATTGGTCTTTTTTCTTTCTTAATATTACAGCCATTTTAATAACACCGGTAATAGCTTTTATATTCATACCCTTTTTTAATAAACTGAAAATTAGAACTGCTTATGAGTATTTAGAAGACCGTTTTAATTATACAGCGCGCGCATTTGGTAGTTTGTCGTTTATATTATTCCAATTAGGGCGAATAGGCATTGTGTTATTACTGCCATCACTTGCCATTTCTATAGTTACTGGTATACCCGTAGAGACAAGTATTTTGATTATGGGGTTATTGTGTGTGCTATACACGACTTTTGGAGGTATTGAAGCGGTGATTTGGACAGATGTATTACAGGTAATCGTGCTTTTAGGGGGTAGTATTTTGGCAGTAGTTTGGATTCTGTTGCATACCGAAACCTCATTTGTAGATATGATTTCTTATGCTTCAGAGCGTGATAAGTTCAATATTGCCAATCTAGACTTTGATTTTACTGAATCTACCTTCTGGGTAGTTTTCATTGGAGGTTTGGCCTCTGCTATGGTTACTCAAGGTACAGATCAGACCATAGTGCAACGATATTTGACAAGCTCTAGCATAAAAGATTCTCAAAAAACATTGTATACTAATGCGGTTTTGACTTTACCTGCAACAATTATCTTTTTTGGTATAGGTACGCTCTTATTTATTTTTTATTCAGAAATGCCGAATGCACTATCTCCGGCTATGTCAAATAACGATTCTATTTTTCCTTGGTATATTGTTAGGGAGTTGCCAGTTGGTGTTTCTGGCTTGCTGGTTGCTGGAATTTTTTCTGCTGCAATGTCAAGTATCAGTAGTAGTTTAAATTCAGTTTCAACAGCGTATTGTAATGATTTTCATCAACATTTTAGTCCGAAAACGCCAGACTTAAAATTATTAAGAATTGCTAGAATTGTAACTATAGTTACTGGTGTGTTAGGTGTGTTGTTGGCACTTTGGATGGCGAGTTCAAATATTAAATCTCTATGGGATCAATTTTATAGATTCCTAGGTCTTTTCACGGGAGGATTAGGAGGTATGTTTCTTTTAGGGATGTTGACCAAAAAGGCGAACGCAACAGGTACACTAATGGGTTTGGTAATAAGTGCTATATTAATTTGGTATATAAGTGTTTTTACCGATATTAGTTTTTTAATGTATGCTTTCTTTGGAGTGGTTTCTTGTTTTATTTTTGGTTATTTAAGTAGTTCAATTTTTAAGGATAAAAAATAACGAATAGAGGTATTTTGATACAGGTTAATTATCTCTGGCATTGATATATAGACGTAGAAAACTTCGGATTCAAGGCTTTCAAAACCATTACCTACATGATATCCCTCATTTACAGGTTGATCTTGAACTATTTATAAATAAGAGTACCAATAATGCTACGGTAGAATATTTCAATCCCAAAATAAAATCATTTAGGGCGCAATATACAGAAGTTAGAAACATAGAATTCTTCCTCTTTGGGCTAATTAATATTTTAGCCTAAATCGCATATTCCATAAGGTTATATCTTGATCCGTAATACCAAAGGATGTAAAGTAGGAAATAAAAAAACCCATCAGCTATTTCTAGTGATGGGTCTTGTATTAGTAGCGGGGACTGGACTCGAACCAGCGACCTTCGGGTTATGAGCTCTTCGTATGGAAAATTTCCAACGGTTTTATTGGGCTCAATCGCTATAAAATTTTAAAATCGTATGCAAAAACGTATGCAGTTTTAGTTTTCTGATTAGTTGGCAATTTAGTTAAAAAAAGATTCTAATATTAGTGTCTTGATTATTTAAATATATAATATCAAGTGTAGAGCGTTATAAAAATGAACGGGACTAAGTTGTTAAATAATTGACTTAGTTATTTCTTTTTAATCAATAGTTAAAAGTAAGGTCAGGTTCTTGGCCGATATTGAGCCTTTAGTAATAAGTTAATTTTGAAGGGGAGTCTATTTAAACATAGTTTTGCGAAAAGGGTTAAAAAATTGGGACGTACGCCCCTAAGCTGGCATTTTATCTGAGTGAGAAAGTACGGCTGGCAAGATTTTGCTAACGCTCAGATATGGCACGTGCCTCTGGATTTTCAAATATCGGAAATGTTTCTTTGTTGCGTTTCACGATCAGATAACTCAGGTGAGGCATGTGGCATATCGTTTGGTATGAGACGTTCTAAAAATCTGAACGGTGTTCTTCAACATCTAGTAATAAAACACCTGCAAATAGCTACTTAGAAGGCTTAGCTAGATGTCGGTCAAAGTATTCGATTATCTTGCCAAAAAGGTAGCGATCGTAATGCTGCTCACGGCTCCATCCATGCGTTGCACCCGGTGCAAAGGCAAAGTCGAAATCCTTGCCTTGTTTAATCAGTTCTTCAGCTAACACGGTCGTCGTCTTAAATGGTACCACATGATCTTGCATGCCGTGGATAAAAAGGAGTTTATCCTCTAGATTCGATGCATAATTGAGCGCTTTCCGTTCGAAGATTTCGGGGTGTGTCTGTGGGCTGCGAACAATCGCAACGTCGTCCGTGCCAAAGAAGATTGGGTCAACAGCTGCTGCTGCAGCAACACCTACCTGGAACAAGCCCGGCTTCATCAACAGCGAATAAACTGAGAGTGTTCCACCGTAACTGCTGCCCCAGATGCCGATGCGATCGGGATCGACATAATCCAGTGACTCCATGTAGGCAACGGCACTTGCATAATCATCAATATCCTCGCCGGCAAAGCCGAGCAGGAACTCTTCACGGAATTCCCGGCCATAACCGTTGCTACCACGTGAATCCACCTGCACGATAATATATCCCTTCTTGGCCAACAGATGCTGTACGAGGCTGTAGTTGCCGGCCCAGCGGTTCCTCGCTGTATTCGAATACACGGGTCCAAACAGCACTGGATACTTCGTACCGGGCTGCATGTTGGTAGGTTTCAAAATTCGGGCATGCAGCGTGTAGTCATCTATAAGACTGGGGAAGGTCACGTATTCCGCAGCCGCCCAGGATCGCTCCGTGAAGGCGGGCAAGGGCGAGTGGGTTATGCGCGTAGGGTCACCACCCTCGCTGCTGACCACGTACAGCTCGGGCGGTGAGTTGTCGTTGCTGTGCATGAATACCAAGTGCCGACCATCCGGTGAGGGGTAGCCAACGTTCTGCCCAGAAAGACGTGTCACCTGTTGGGGATCGCCACCGGACAGATTCAGGCGATACACATGTTGTTCGTACGGATTAACGCCGTTGCCTGCATAAAACAGTGTATTACCAGCAATAGTCGGGGCGGACAGCACATCGTAGGACGGATCTGTCAAGAGCTTCGGACGATCGCTAGACGTTGAGGCATCGATCATATAAAGGCCGTAGCGATCACCCATATCGCTTAAGAAAACGACCTTCTTACCATCTGGATGCCAGGTAGATCCAAACGATGTGTACATGCGGCTCTCTCGAACACCTCGCCAAATCCCACGCAGTTGGCTTTCTCCGGGTGCAACGACGAACAACTTACGTTCAACCGCCGTATCTGATGCGGTGTCAACAAGCAAAGCTCCTTCCGGTGACCAGTTGAAGTCGATGATCTGGTGGGCGTGAGGGTCTGGCAAATCGAGGTACATAATGTTACCGCTTTCTACATCGAGCAGGCCAACCCTGCGAATCTCGTTTGGATCGCCCGGGTAACTTCGGCGTACCTCGTTGGGATTGGTTTCGGCAGCGAGGTAATCCGGGAACGGCACCTTTCGCATCTCGCGTCGGTCTACGACGTGAAACGCAATTGTCTTGCCATTCGGGGACCACTTGTACTCTGGACCACTCCAGATGCCTGGACCTATTTCACGTTCCGGTCGGCTGTAGCGCCCCTTCTGTAAGCTTGAGAGACTGGCAATGCCGATCTCGGTGAGCTGGCGATTCTCTTTGGAAGGCAAGTCAGCAAGCCACAGGTCACCGTTTCGGATATACGCCGCTTGTTTGCCGCTTGGCGATATAGCCAGGTTACTTGCACCTGCCTCGACGGGCATAAACTGGATGTCGTTTCCTTGGCTTAGCGAGGTCTGCCATAGGTGGTTACCTCGCAGGCTGATGATTGTGTTCGCATCGGCCCAGACAATATCGCGTACGGATTCGGATGCCGTATCGGAACTGAGGCGCGCTTCCTTCCCATCGCTTGTGGATATCCAGAGGCCACGCATAGAATTTCCTGGTTCACTCCAGGAAAAGGCGAAGTGCTCACTGTTCGGTGCCCACGCAGGTGGGGACGGGGTTGTTCCCGTCAGTTTTGGCGTTACGAAGAGGTCATTAAGCGTGAGCTCACTTTCCTGTGCTGTGATTGTTGCGGGCATCGCCATCAGTAAGGCTGCCACTACTATTGTTTGATAAAAAGAGATCTGTTTCATGTATTTGCTTTAGTAACGTCTGGAAAAATAATCTTAATGCTGCTCAAATAGCGCTCTCACCATTGGAGCGTGTGCTTTTTAAAGGTCTTCCAAGTTGGACTTTTTTGGTTTTCTTATCATTTGTATTATACCGAAATAGGTTGACCTTTTTTCGGGTCTATTCTAGACATTCAATGGATATATTTTGGCCGTTTAGAAGCCAAAAAAAATTTATTGAACTAGGTTCGTTGTTAAATCGTGAGCATAGGTAAATTTACCTTATTTTTCCGATACGACCTGTATTCTATATTACGGTTTAGATGCACTTCGGAAGGTTTCCACGCCGAGCGAAATTTGCAACTTCGTATAGAACCCAGTACGCTATTATGGTTAGCACAAAAAGAACGAATATAAAAACTCATTTGTAACCTGTACCAATAGAAATAAAACATGGTATAAACTGTGGCAAAACTCCTATGAGTTTGCAAGGGGTAATCAGGTTATTGGTAAAACATGAGTAAAAGAAAAAATTATTACCTAGTGGTCATGGCCATTATCACTTTTTAATCTATTTGTCATCTAGCTTACTCAAAGTGGTACGAAGTTGCAAAATTCGCACAGCGGGGGATTATAATGTCTCAGATTTATTGAAGCATTTATTTATTTTTCACCTCAGTTCTTTGTTGTGCATAGTGCTTTATTATTCGGGTTTTGTATAAGTCACAATATCAATTCCAATTCCATTTGGGTCTTTGATTGCAAAATGTCTGTCGCCCCAAGGTTCATCTCGGATTTCGATTTCCATTTGGACTCCTTTGTCTTTTAGTTGTTTATAAACTTCATCTACGTTTTCAACTTCAATAGTCAAATACACTCCTTTTCCGTTAAATGCAGATTGAAAAATGGGTTTTTGGCTTGGGTGGTTCGGTTGTAGAAAACTGATTTCTGCAGATTGGTCAGGTGTGTGAAGCAGTAAATAAAATTCGTTTTCAAAACTTACTCCAAAGTCCATAACTTCTGTGTAAAATTTCTTTGTTTCCTGCAATTTTTCCGTAATTATTCCTGCGTTAAGTTTCATCTTGTTTGTTGTTTGTGCATTTGTCCAACCTACTGTAAGAACAAACACGGTTAATAATAATGCTTTCATTGTCAATAATTTTGTTCATACAAATTTAGGTTGACAATAAGCCGAGGAATTGTATAAATCGGACAAACTTAACGGAAGGCTTCAGAAGGTGTTACACCGTAAAATATTTTGAAGTTTTTAATGAAATGAGCTTGGTCAAAAAAACCAACATCAAAGTACAGTTTGTTTTCTTTTAAACTTTGTTTTGAAGGTTTTGCATTTAAAATATGTTGAAAACGCACAACATTACTAAATGATTTTGCAGTTGTGCCGATATAAAAGTTGAAAATTCTTCGAAGTTGTCTTGAGCTTAATCCTGTATTAAGGTCCTTTTCGGTGTCCAAAAACCCATTCTTTTGAAAAATCAAGTTTAGTGAATTCAAAAAACGTTGGTCATAGTTAATATCTTGGTTTTTTGAAAATTTGATTATTTTTTCATTCAGGATTTTTGTGATATTTTCAAATGAATCTGCTGGGTTGATTTTTGAATTAATCCACTCTGAAAAGTTGGGCAAAATTTTGTTCAGTTCTTGGGATTGATTGCTTAAAGTTTTGGCGTCAACTCCGAATAAGTGTGTGAAGGCAGAGGGCAAAAACCGAATTCCGATATAATCAAATTCTTTGCCGATAGGGAATTGAACGAACTTTCTGCAAAATCCCATCACAAAGTTTTCAGTCGGTTTTTTATGGTCAAAAAATATGTCGATACAACCGTCAGAAACTACTCGGTAATTATAGTTTCTTTTTAAAGGTTTCTGTGTTTTGAGTTGCCAAAAGCAGTAAATGAAATCCTGAATTTCTTTATTTGGTTTGCTTTCTTGATAACTTATCTCGTCATCGTTAGCCGAAACTGTTGGTTGAATCGGTTTATAGTATTCTCTTATGATTTTCAGTTCATTCACTACGTTTTTTTCGCATTATGCACAACGGCTCGTATATGAAACGTAGCGTGTAAAAAGTCGCTATCATTTCGGATTATACACGAGCCGAATTTTTAAATTTTTCTTTTTATATTAATTTTCTCAAAAAGCCAAATTTAAAAATTTGGCGGTCTTTGCAAATACACACAAACCTCTCGAAAAGCCTGTAATAGCTATGTTTTATATACATCTTAAGTTTGATTCTCAGTAAATTGTTGATATAACTAGAAAGAACAGAAGAGAGAATTAAGGTTACTATATACGGTGAAGCTTTAGACTTCGACAACATTGATAATCCTCTCTCTTTTACTACTTAGATCACGTTCAGTTCTGTGAGACTTTAGATCTCGTTTTCAAGTTGTTGTGAGCAGAAGTAGCTGGTTCTTTCATAAAACATTTCTTATGAATAAATATAAAGAAACTTTTGGAGTTGACATCAGTAAAGATGTCTTTGATGTACATGGTAGTGAAACAGGTCACGACCAGTTTAAGAACAATGTAATGGGATTCAAGAAATACCTTAAGGAATTGCCCAAAGGTTCATTGGTCGTTATGGAAGCTACCGGTTACTATCATTATAGGCTTGCACAGTTTCTTTACAAAAATGGAGTACTGGTATCCGTTGTAAATCCTTTATCGATAAAGCGATTTATACAAATGAAACTTGCCAAGGTAAAAACGGACAAGAGCGATGCCAAGGCTATATGTGAATATGCCCTTATCAACGAGGTTCCTGTTTACAATGCCTTGACGGATACCCAGAGCGAATGTTTACAGTTGTTCCGGTTATTGGATACTTATTTAAAACAACGTACCGCAACCAAGAACAAGATACATGGGGAAGCTGTTTTGGGGATACCGTCAAAGTTTGTTTATCGTTCCTTGATACGTAACAAGAAGCAGCTGAACAAAGAGGTAGCAGCTATCGAGTCAAAGATACTATCATTGGTAAAGGAGGACCAACAGGAGCAATTGACCTTGTTAACGTCAATACCAGGAATAGGACAAAAGACTGCATTGTTCTTAATTGTTGTCATTGACGGTTTCAGAAAGTTCGAAACAGCAGCACAGCTTTGTAGTTATGTAGGTATAACCCCAACGATACGGGAGTCTGGGAGCAGTGTAAGAGGTCGAGCGCGAATAAGTAAGGTCGGCAATAGAAAGCTTCGTAATCTATTGTTTCTATGTTCTTTCAATGCCTGTAAACACAACAAGGCATGCAGAGATGTGTATGAGCGAATCGTGAACAAGGGTAAGAGCAAGAAATTGGCACTGATAGCCGTTGCCAACAAACTATTAAAGCAGTCTTTTGCTATCGCAAAATCTGGCAGACCATATGATGAAACTTACGTTTCTGTATTGCCTAGATAAATAGCAGAAAAATGAAATAAAAAAAGCTCAAGAATCTGTTTTTTGAATCTATGAGCCTAGAATAATATTGTCTCAGATTAAGGAAGAATTTGTTTGTTTTTTACCTCAGTTCTTTGTTAGGCAATGTTATTATCGTACTTATTCTTAATGTAATCAGCTTGGTCATCTAATTCAGGAAACAAAGTACTATAATTAATTCCCAAAATTTCTAACTCTTTCAATATATCATCTTTAGATTTTGAAGGAATTATAACTTTTTGATTCATTGGTTTTAAAACCCAATCTTCTTTAATACTTGCAGATTTTGACTTTTCCTTTTCTACTCCAAAAACTAAAAATGCACCGTTCTGTTTAATAATTCTTGGATTATCTAATTTGACTTGAACTGCTATAACTTTTTCTAAATGTCTCGGATTTATTATATCTTGAAAATGAGGTTTTTCCTCTTTAATCGAATGCAATAAATATCCGAAATATTCCTTATTTACATATTTTACGTGTAAAGGATTATCATAGTCGAAATTTTCATCATACTCGAACGCAAAGTTCATATCTTGTTTCGCTAAATTTGATAAAACGCTAATTTTATCACTATCATAATAACAAATTTCTTCATTTGGAATATTTAATATAACAACCTCTCCGTCTTTTTCTTTCCTTGAATAGCAAGCAAAAAACAGAGCGGTCAAGGCATTTCGAGATAAATCCAATATTCGAGTTGGAACTCCGTAATGTTGCATTTTAACAAGTATTTCAATTGCACTTTTACAATCTTTAAAATCTTGCGGACAATTTAATATTGCCTCTCTAAAAATTTTATGCTCTGACAAGTAAAATCTTTCTGGACGGTAAAGGGTAGGTTTTAAATCATACTTTTTATTTGAATGTCCGCGAAAAAACAAAGTCTTATCTTCTTCGCTATTGATTTTAACTAATGCGTCTGTAAATTCCGATAGCTTTGTTATCTCCATTCTGTTTTTTTAATTTTGCCTAACGTTTGTGTGTATGATTTCGTTGCGTGTTTAAGCACTAAATTTAGCAAATAAATCACAGATAGAAAGTCCGCGAGGACTTTCGTAAGTAGGCTATAACCAGCAATGAATTATACACGGTGTGCCTGTTGCACAAGATATAAAAAATATCGAGCTCTGATCCTTGCCGATCGGACATTTGATCGTAACTTGTTGTATGCAGGGAAAAAAGGAGTACCAGGAGAAGCTTTTCGCTAGTTTCCAACTTAGTGAACGTATACCGAAGAACAATTTTTACAGGCGTTTGGGATCCGCCCTTGATCTTGGTTTCCTCTATAAGTTGACTCGGCCCTATTATGGGGAGAGCGGTCAAAAGAGCATAGACCCCGTGGTGTTCTTCAAGCTTTGTCTGGTGGGTTATCTGGAGAACCTTATCAGCGACCGTAAACTGATTGCGCATTGTTCGATGCGCTTGGACATTCTTTATTTCATAGGCTATGACATTGATGAGGAACTTCCATGGCACAGTACCATAAGCCGTACACGCCAACTGTTTCCAGAGTCCGTTTTCGAGGAAGTGTTCACGAATATTTTACAGTTGTGTATAGAAAAGGGAATGGTAAGTGGTCATACCCAAGCGATAGATTCGGCACCGGTAAAGGCGAACGCGAGTATGGATACCTTGGAACTGAAAGTGCCCGAGGAAGAACTAAAGGAGCACTTGGTGCGGATACGGGCGATCAGCGCCATGGACAGGGAAGTGCCACACCGTAAGTCCAAGGATAATAAAGCGGATAAGGGCGATCGTAGTATTACCGCAAGTGGAAAGGAGCTGAATGCGATAAAGAGCCGTAACAAGAAGTGGGCGAAGGATCAGGATCAAAGACCCGGTGCAGGTAATAAAGGTGCGAAGTACACCAGTAACAAAACACATTATAGCCCAACGGACCCCGATGCCAGGATAAGTGTGAAACCCGGCAAGGCCAGAAAGCTGAACTATCTTTCTCAACTTAGTGTTGACACGGCGCATCATGTTATAACCGACATCAGGGCGTACCATGCAGATGGAAAGGATAACCAGCAATTACAGGATATCGTACAACGCTTGCAAAGAAGATTATGGCAACAAGGTCTGGTATTTGAAAACTGCGTGGCCGATACGGGGTATAGTAGCGGGGAGAACTATGCATTTCTGGAAAACCAAGGGCTAAAAAGTTTCATTCCACCGCATGGCACCTATAAAGGTGGTCCCGATGGGTTTACGTACATCAGGGAACACGACAATTATCTATGCCCACAGGGCAAGGTGATCCCTTTCAAAAAAGTGTTCCTTGACAGCCGGACCAAGACCAAAAAGAAGGCGTACCGCGCGTCGAGCAAGATCTGCAAGGGCTGCTCGATCATGGAAAGCTGCCTTGGAAAGGTCAACGAGAAACAGTTCTCGGTCACGTATTATCGGGCGGAATACGAACGGAACATCGCAAGGGTCGAGAGCCCACAGGGCAGGTATATGAAGGGTAAACGACAAAGCACCGTAGAACCCGTTTTCGGTACCCTCACCCAGTTCATGGGCATGCGCAAGATAAATACGATAGGTCTGGAACAGGCCAACAAGGTGATGCACCTCTCCGCAATCGCCTATAACCTTAAGAAGTACCTGAAATTTGAACTGAAACGTTCAAATAGTGGGCTAGCAAAGCTTGCTTTTAAGGTCTTTATAAAAAGTACTGTCCAAGATATGTTTTCAGTATTCCTAAGGCATCAAAAAGTGACATTCTAATACTGAACCGGTAATAATAAAACCTCTTAAAGAGGCTTTATTATGTTGATTTTATTCAGAATTTAAGCTTGTGCAACGGTTACCGTTGTTAGCAAAAGTATTTTTTTTATACCCAGATTACGTTTCGCAAGACTAATTGCGTTCAGCTTTTAAAATTCTTTTTTCCATTACGATTCCATAATATTCGTAAAATCTTTTGCACGTTTGGCTCGTTTAGTTTTTCCATTCTGACTGCGCAAACTTTGCGTTTTACTTTTCAATTCCAACAGCGCAACGTTTATAAATTCCGATTGCGTTTTGAACTTAAATCACAGATTTTCCTTAAAAAAATTTCTTTTAGCCAGCTCGATTCCAGTTCAGATTTTGACGTCTTAGAATATTTTTGCTAACAATAGTATATATAACATTAATGTTATATATATCTTTTATAAATTTCTAAGAGTCAAGAGGATTTTTTATTTTTTTGAAAGTTGTTGTGGCAACATGTGTATAAATTTCAGTTGTCTTGCTAGAACTATGACCCAATAAAACCTGAATTTGTCTTAAATCTACACCTGCTTCTAATAGATGGGTAGCAAAACTATGTCTTAACATATGTGGAGTTACAGGAATTATAATACCTGATTTTATAGCTGCATTAAGTACAACTTTTCCAATACTTTGACCTGAATATTGCTTGCCATATAAACCTTCAACAAGGTATTTTTCTGGTTTATATTGTTTATAATATTCTCGTAAATCTTTCAATAAAGAATGTGATAGCAAAGTATAACGGTCTTTATTACCTTTTGCAGATTCAATCCGTATCAACATCCTTTTACTATCTATATCACTGATTTTTAAATTTACCAATTCATTTCTTCTTATTCCAGAGGAATATAGAAGACTAATAATACATTTGTGTTTTAAGTTATTAGTGTTGGCAATGATGCTGAGAACATCATCTTTGGAAAGAACTTTGGGTAATTTCTTTTGTTTTCTAGGTCTTTCTATTTCATAAAACCTATTGGGCATACCTAGAACCGATTCATAATAAAATTTTATACTATTGATAGCGGTATTGATATAGGCATTGGATTTGTCCTCTTGAATTAGTTTTAAAATATAACCTCTAACATCACTTTCATTAATAGATATTAAATCTTTAGTGTTGTAGTAATTTATGAATGTTTCAAAAGAATTTACATATGTTTTTACTGTGTTATTGGCATATTTCCTTAATTCTAACTTATCTAAATAACTTAAAGGACAAACGCGATACGTTGCTGGAAGCTCCCTTTTTCTAAACCAGGTAATATCGATTGTCTCGTTATGTTCTTTGGCTACGTTTCTGTCAAAAAATTGGTTACAATTAACCCAAACAACACCATTGAATATTTTGAATATTTCATTAAGATTTTGTTTGGTGTTCAAAATGTAAGCCATGTTAAAGCTATTACTCCATTTAACATCTGGTAACTGCTTAACAAGCGCATGAATAATTTTATCTGTGTTGAATTGTAAACCTATGTAACGTTTTTCCTTAATTAGAAGATGCTTTAATGTAACGCTTCTGCCTTTTTCCATGGCTTTTTCTAGCAATCTAATTGATTCAATTGATTTAATCGTACCTTATACGAATAGGATACGTATAATATACTTTTAAATTTAGTTTTATGAGAATATATAAGGAATGTTGTCATTGTAGTAAAGAATTAAGAGGTAGGACGGATAAGAAATTTTGCGACCCTCAATGTAAAAGTGCTTACCAATACCAAATTGAAAAGTATAATCCTGAGCGCTTTTATAACAAAGTAGATAATCAACTGAAATTGAACCGTAAGTTACTTAAGGAATATAATAAAGGAGGCAAGGTTACAATTAGAAGTAATGTATTGTTAGAATTAGGATTTAACCCAAACTTCATTACACATTATTGGAAAAATCAAAATGGACAAGTTTATTTTTTTATTTATGAGTATGGCTTTTTAACTAAAAAAGAAAATGGAAAGGATAAATATGTTCTAATCTTATGGCAAGATTATATGGCTAAGAATTCAAAATTTACAAACTGAACTGTTAGGTTTTTGGTTGTTTAAAAAATAACTATTTATAAATTATATTTCCTGAAAGAATATCATAATATGCAGATCTCCCGTGAATATCCCTATTCATATTTTTGACTATATAATAACGAGCTTTAAAAAAAGCCTTTAAGTCATCAATATCTTTTTTAGTAGCAGGTTTGTTTGCATTTGGAGTAATAATGTTTTTTGCTATTTCTGCAATAGCAGCTCCTGCGGCAGCATTTCCAATTCCCGCTAAAGACATTTTTTCTTGTAAACTTGGGTTTTCTGCTAAAACAGGTTTCTCATCGATAGAGTTTAAAGCTGGCACCTTCAATCCTTTAATCAGTTGTTTGTTTTTCCAGTTCAAACTTCGGCAAGAGTTGCTACAAAACTTTTGTGCTCCTCTTCTTTTAGGGACGTAGTCATCACCACAATACTTACAGATTTCAGTTTTAATCATAATTATACGTAAATTAAACGTTTAATTTACGTATAATTTATTTATGTGTTTCTAAATCAATATTAAAAATCCGCTTTAATAAAATTGTTTCTGCTTCTGTATCTGAAATAATAGGGGGTTTTTTAATATTCCTCTTCCGTTCTTTCTTATTAATAGAAGTGGGTAAGTTTTCCTGCCTATCTTCTTGTAAATTTGAAGCTTCAGGTATAATCTTTTGTTTGTTCTCAGTATTAAATAGTTTGGTGATTTGAGGTAAAGATGACTCTAATGATTTTCCAATATTAAAATTACCCTTCGGCAAAGATTGCATATCGGGATAAAACTGTTTTAGAATAGTTTCAAAATGTGACTTGTGGAAATTATATTGCAGTTTAAATAAACCTAGAATACTTTCCTCTTGTGGTAGTACTTGGGTTATATTTACATTTAGCCAATTTGTAATAAAATATATGCACTCAACCTGTTCATAATATAATTCTAGTATATAATTAAATTCCTGTTCATTGGAATTTGCTTTTGCATTTAATAATTGACGTATACTTTTTTTTAGTGTGTTACTTTTAAGTATTATCTGGTTATTATTTCTACCTAATTCGTAAAGTGTTGGTCCCTTATAATAATCTATAATTATTATCTTATCACGAAATTTTTCAAATTCTATTTCTTTATGGTTTTCTAAAAATTCGTTTGTTATTTCATTGTCAGGGATATAAAATAATAGTTCTTCCCACAGCCTTGAAATCAGGTTCTTGTACAATATTTCCAAAGGCATATTATTCATGTACATTTTTTAACATTGTTGAGTAATCTTCAGGTAGTTCTGCATCTATATCCCTTAAATATTTTTCTAAGGCGGTCATGGAAGAATGGCCTGTGATCAACATCAGTTTACTTTTAGCCTCAAAAGGGGAAGAGTCTTTCATCAGGGCTCTATAAACTTTTGTAATGTAAGTGTGTCTAAAGCTATAAAGACCATAGTCTATTCCTAATTTGAAATGTTCCTTAACAATTTTTCTAAAGCGTTTACTAAAATAGTCCCGCCTGTTTTCTACCAAGGTATTCCATGTTCCACCTACTTTGTTAGGTGTGAATAAAACAGCTTCTTTATCCAATTTTGTGAGGTCTGGCAAATCGTTCCATAATAACTCTGGTATTATTTTGGTTTTTAATGGGCTGTTCTTTGCTTTAAATTGTATGCGTCTATTTGTTATATCAATATCTTTCACTTTAAGTCGGCAGACTTCAATTGGGCGTAAAAAATTATAAGAGATAAATTTTATATAGAGTAATAGAATTGAGTCTTTAACTTCTAAATATTCAAAAATATCTTCTTGTATTTGTTGGGAATATGTTTTATTACGTTCTGGTGTAGATTTTAATTTAGGTATTTTCTTTACGAAATTTTGTTCTATGATTTCATTATCGACAAGTACTTATATAATACTACTGAGGTCGGTTTTGTAATTATTTCTTGTTCGTGCGCTATTTCTGTCCAAAACATCATTTAAGAATTCTACGACAAGTTTCTTATTTAGTTGAGATATGAACTTAATTTCAGGATGATTAATTGAAAGCCAACCTAAAAAATTCTTTATTTTACTTTCATAATCTCTTTTAGTACTAGAGCTAACCAATTTTTCTTTAAGCTTGATTCCAAAATTAAATCCCTCTTGAACCGTCATTTTTGGTTTCTCCGATATGGGTTTGGATTTCGGTAAATGCTTATCTGGTAAATTTAAATTATTGGCTACAGTGTTTTTAGATGTTAAACACTGGTGTAGCTCTAGATTATCGGAATATGGATTATAACCTTTATTAAGTAGTCTCAATAAAACTTTTCTATATATGACCAATACGGACATTCTATCTTCCTTGTTCTTATATTTATTTGCACCTCCGTAGAAAGGAGTCTGCCGCTTCAATTTTCCACTTTTAGGGTCACGAAAAGAAAAATAGACATACCAGCGTTGTTTTAAATCGCCGTTCGCAGAATATATTTTTGGGATGGAGAAGTTTCTCTTTACAGACAAATCGTATGCGCTTTCGTATTCATTTTCGTATTCAAAGGTAACTAATTCCTTAAAATTAGGCATAAAAAAACAGTTTAGCGAAAACTAAACCGTTGTTTTTAAATACTTTAAACTTAGTAGCGGGGACTGGACTCGAACCAGCGACCTTCGGGTTATGAGCCCGACGAGCTACCTACTGCTCTACCCCGCGATATGGGTTTTTATCTCACTTGTCTTTCGACTTCAGGTCATTTAGCTGACGAGATAAAGGTGCGCTACTATTTGTAGCGGGCTGCAAATATACAATACATTTTAGCTAAACTCCAAACTTATTTAAAGAATATTTTTCGAAAGCTTTATCTATTAAAAAACATTAAATCCATAACTTCGGATTTTTGCAATATTATGGATACAATAAATGATTTTATAGCTAGTGCACTACCTTTTACGGAGTGGCCAATGTTTCTTTTGCTAATAGGGGGCGGACTCTTTCTTGTTTTCTATTCTAAATTTTTGCCATATCGTTTTTTTGGACATGCTATTGCTATTACCGCTGGTAAATACGATAATAAAGATTCAAAAGGTGATGTAAGTTCATTTCAAGCTTTATCTGCCGCAGTGGCGGCCACAGTAGGTTTAGGGAATATATCGGGTGTGGCAATTGCCATACATGATGGTGGTCCGGGTGTAGTTTTTTGGATATGGATGACCGCATTAATTGGTATGTGTATTAAATTTTACTCATGTAGTTTGGCAATTATGTATCGAGGAACAGATTCTGATGGTAATTTGCAAGGTGGTCCCATGTATTATATCACCAAAGGTTTAGGTGAAAAAGCTAGACCCTTGGCCATATTTTTTGCTGCTTGTGGTTTGTTCGGGTTTTTAGGAGTTTTTACCGCCAATCAGTTTACCGAGACATTTATGAGTGTAGTAAAGCCATCATCGACCTTATTTGAAATGAGTGATGAAAATTGGAAATGGACCATAGGTATTATCTTAGCAATTATAACTTCTTTGGTAATTTTTGGAGGTTTAAAGAATATTGCAAAAGTGGCATCTGCCATTGTTCCTTTTATGGTAGCTGTTTATCTCATAGCGGTTATAGTGGTAATGGCACTCAATTCGGAACTAATTCTTCCATCCTTAAAAATGATAATTACAGAGGCTTGGAATTTTAAGTCTTTAGCCACTGGCGGATTTTGGGGTCTGGTTATAATAGGTGTTCGTAGAGCTATGTTTTCTAATGAAGCAGGTTTGGGTAGTGCGCCAATGTACCATGGACAATCTAAAAATGATGAGCCTATTCGCGAGGGTCTTGTTGCCATGTTAGGTCCGTTTATTGATACTATTCTAGTATGTACATTTACTGCAATAGTAATTATTTTAAGCGGAGCATATTTAGAAGATTCTAGCGGTATTGTTATGACTTTATCGGCATTTGAAACCACGCTATTTGGTTGGGGAGATATTCTATTAATGGTTATTGTAACAGCTTTTGCATTATCTACTTTATTTACATATTCGTATTACGGAGTAAAATCGCTGTCATTTTTAACCAATGCCAAAATTGGGAAGTACTATAACTGGTATTTTGTAATTATGATTGTATTTGCTGCAGTGGCGTCATTAGAGTTGGTTAAAAACTTAATTGATTTGTCTTATGCCCTTATGGTAATACCGAATATGATTGCCGTACTTTTATTGGCTCCAAAGGTTAATGAGAGGGCAAAGGTATATTTTGCGTCATTAAAAAAATCTTGATTTATCTGAATTTCAAATTTTATTTGGCAACCCTTATTTTTATTAAAATATAAAGGTATTTTTTATATACTCCATTAGTATTATCCTAAGCCCAAATTTTAAATAGTCGGGCTCATTTTTAAATCTATACTTAAGATTTTTCTATTTAGATTAAACTCACTCTTATCTAAATATTCGATGTCATTAATTTAATTGATGACATTTTGTGTTTAATGCGATGTAGTAATAGATATATAAAATTGGGAAGAATTATGCACTTTTTTTCGGGGGAAATTACTAAAGTGCAAATAAAAGGTCGGGTTAACCGGCCTTTTAAATTTAAAAAGGTGCTAAAATAATTAAGTAGTACGCAAGCTTTTAACCAGAATAACAACAATTAACAATAGTAATAGAGCTACTGAAATCCAAATCCACCAAGTTGTATTGTTTTGCATTTTAATTGGTGCAGAATCACCCATTAAAACAAGTCCGGCCCAGTATTCAGGAGCAAGGGTGCGCCCATCGGTATTCTTAATGTAGTTTAATTTTGCTAAACGAAGCGCCTCATCTTTAGGTTTCCCAATTCTAATATTCTCGTAAAAAGATTCAATAATTTCTGCACTAGAGCGCTCGTCAATTTTCCAGAGACTTGTTAAAATACTTTCGCTGCCGGCGTAATTAAAAGCATGTGCCAAAGAAATCATTCCTTCACCCGCTTGGTATGTGGGTTTACCAGTTTCGCAGGCTGTTAAGATCGCTAGATTGGAATTTAAACTTGTATTATAAATTTCATAAGTATATAAAGAACCATCCTCAATTGAATTAGTTGAAATATCCTTGGCAAAAATTAATCGAGAAAGTTCTGGGCTAATATTGTTAGATTCGGCATGGGTTCCAATATGAATTATTTTGTGCTCATTAGCATTATTTTTAAAAATTTGCTCCGTAGAATTTTCGTTTATAAAATAATTTCCATCAAAAATAGCTCCAAAAGACTTTGTTAATCCCACATTAAAAGGTTGTTGTAAAAGCTTTAGGTAGGTTTGATCTATTTTTGTGGTATCTGTAATAGCTATTTTGTAATTATCCTTCATTTCATCATTAAATTCAGGAGCAAAACCAACATAACTATTCTCATAAATTTTAGAATTTGTGGTTGTATCTAACAAGTATAAACTATAGTTGTAACTAATGTTATATTGTGATAAAAGACTAGTAGTAGCAAGATTTTTGTACGATTCTATTTTCGCACTGGTAAGGATGTCAAAACTTAAATTATATAAACTTCCATCGGGGACAATAATAACATTTTTGGTATGTATATCTTTAGTAAAGGGTTGCCATAATTTTTTATAAAGCATATTTATAATAGCACCTGTTTTTTTTATGTCCGATTGATTTTCTCCTAGAGATACTATATAATTTTCAACATCTGAATAATCTAAAGGAACTAATTTCTCTTTATGCTTTGTTACTAAATACGCGTATAATTGGTCTTCAATAAACAAATATCTAACCACGGTAGTATTGCTAGGAATGCTATTTTTGATATTGTTCAGAGACTGACCGATGGTTGCGTAACGCATTTTGTAATACCTAGGAAAAGTTGTTTTAAGAGAGTCTAAAAAAGTTGCCCATGTTTCACTAGTTTCAAAAAAAATATTAAGATTATCGGTATCTGTGAGTGAGTTTTCTAATTTATTTTTTAATGTCTTTTCCTTAGCGGTAACTTCTTTTGGGACATTATTAAAATCGAAGTTATGCCTTAAATTTAATCTCGAGCGAATTTTATAGTACATACCAGATTCTTGTAAGGATAACATAGTTCTTAAATGTTTTTCATCCGATGTAAGTTCATATAACTGAAGTTGTATTTTTTTTGAAAAATCGATTACCTGATTATATTCTAAAATAATGGCATTTACATCGTTATTGTTAAAAACAGTAGATTTTTGTTTTTCTAATAGTTGAGTTAGTTGATTAAGTTTTGCAGCTATTTGTTCTAATTTTAGCGAGCTTAGAACACTTTCATTTTTGTAAGCAGCCTTTAATTTTAATAGCGTAACAGGGGGTTTTTTAAATTCTAGTTGAAGTGAATCTAAAGTTGTGTTGACATTGGTAATATGATTATTTATATACGAAATACCGTCTGTAGCCCATTTTTCTGCTTCGTTATAATTACCAAGTGTATAGTACACCTGACCTACATTTATAATTTGTTTTAAAATAGATAAATTGGAACTTCCTCCGTATTTGTGCACATAATTATACCCTTTTTTAGCGTTTAAAATAGCTTCTTCAGTGCTATTTTCGTTCGCTAAAAACTGAGAATAAGTAATTAGAAAGTCTAAATGCTCCTGCGTATATTCCGTAGGTTTTTCATTGGCAAAGAGTTTTTCGCATGCTAAAAACGTATCCCGTGCGGTATTAATATTACCTTTTTTAAGATAATTTTGAGCTTTAACATTTAAAACATTCGCTTTTAAGACCAAATAATCACCAGATGATTTATCTATTTCCTCAATAATTTTATTGCAAGTATTAATACTTTTGTCGTACTCTTTTAAATTCAATTCTGCAATAGCTATATTTAATATGGTATTAGCAATGCGAATGTCCGTAGGCTCATAAGCTTCTTTCTTTTTTTTATACGCTAGTTTTTCAATTTCATATGCTTGGACTAAGTTTCCTAAATCGGAATAAGTTGCACCTAAATTGCTAAGTGCAATTGATTGTATGCGTTTTGATCGCTCTTTTGTTGTTTGATCATTGGTATTTATAATAACATTATCTAGGGAATTAATTATTTCTTTTTGAATAGAAATAGATGTGGATACATTTCCTTTAGATTCTTCTAATAAGGCAATATTTGTTTTGGTTACTGAAATTAAATAAAGCTTATAGTATTTATCAGAGTTTCCTTTATCTATAGTTTTAATCGCTTTTTCGTAATAGATTTGTGCACTGTCTAGTTTATTAAAGTGCCACATAAGTGTTGCAGTTGAGTTGTATGCGTCTGCTAGGGCTTCTGGTTTAGTAGTTTTAGAAGATTCATATTCTTTTGTAGCCTGTACATATAATTGTTTTGATTCGGAGAAATTGTTTAAACTATAAGCGCTATAACCCATGTTGGATCGCATTAAGGCAATTTCTTCTGGCTTTATGTTTTTTACTTCAAGCGCATATTTTAATGCTGTTTTAGAGGCATTGTATGCTTCACTGTTAAGCCCAAGAGCATCATAAAAATCTGATACGTTTTTGTACGATTTATAAAGGGTAGTATTGTTGGTAGAACTCGCTACAATTCTATTTACAAAATTTGTGGCCTTTTGTGTGCCTTCATTTGTATTGGTTTTAAGTTGGGCTATTTTGCCTACGTAGTATGGGTAAGCATATAAAGAATCTATTAAGTTTTGACTAGTATAGGAATAGAGCTGTTCATTTAGAATAGAGTCAGCTTGTTTTAATTTATCTTCGAGCAAATATTTATCAATAAGTGCAACTCCCTTAAGGGTATCTTTTTGAGCGTAAACTGGAATTGCAAACAATAATAGAAGGCCACCCCAAAAAATGAGTCTCGCTTTTTTTAAAATGTACCCCATAAATCGGTTTTAATTACGTAGTTCAGAAATTATTTTTTCACTTTTGGGGGAATTATTTTGTTTAAAATTTAAAATTGCTTCGTTTATTTTGTTAGCCTTAAGATTAGCTAGTCCTAAATAATAATAGGCCTCATTTAAAAATATACTTTCTTTGTTTTCAATTACTTTAGTAAAATATGGAATGGCTTTTATTTCATTTTTATTTGCTAATTGGGCGGAACCTAAAAAGTAGTTTAGCGTATCATTTTCTTGTTTATTCTTCAACAAAACCTCCCATTTTTTAATGGCCAAATCATATTTTGAATTTTTATAATCTACCATAGCGTCTTCAAAATTATATTTGTCTGTGGCACTCATGGTCGTGGCTAAACCTCTATCTGGTTCAAAATACTGATTAAACAATTTTTCATTTTGCGGTGTTCTATTAAAAAACCAAAATCCGCCAACTAAAATTAAAATAGAGGCAGCTATAGATAGCGTTCTAAAGTTGAATTTAAAAATGGACTCATCTTGTTCGTTTAATGTATTGCGCTTGGAAAGGTTTTTATGAAATTCGTCTAACTTGTTTTTTTTGGCTGCTCTTTTTACTCCTGAAATAAGAATTTTAGTTTCTTCAACTTGCTGTTGTAGAATAGCGTTTTTCTCCATTTCTATTTTAAATGACGCTAGTTCATTAGCATCCATAGCATTCTTGAGATACCTTTCTATGGTTTCTAAGATCTCCTGAGATATGTTATTTTTTTCTTCCAATTCGGGGTTTAATTTGATTTGAGTACCAAAGCACGTAGCTTTTCCAAACAACGGTATTTTTTATTACGAGTTGATGCTTCTGTAAGTTTTAATTTTGCAGCTATTTCTTTAAGCGGTTTGTTGTCATAGTAAAACACCGTTAATAGTTGTTGACATTCTTTACCAATAGCTTTAAATTGAACTACAACTTTGTTAATTTTTGAATCTTGTTCAAGCTCATTTTCTTCAAATTCTGTATCTGGTTCACTTTTTAATTTATGGTCATATTTATCCAGTTTATGTGTCTTTTTAAAATAGGTAGACTTTAATTGGTCTAACCATTTGTTTTTGGCTATTGTGTAAATATATCCGTTTAATGCAGTACTATTTTTTGGGCTAAATTTATTGTCTTGTACATTTTCCCAAACGGCAATAAATGCCTCTTGGTAAATGTCTTTTGCCTCTGCTAATGTGCCACTATTTTGTAAAATGTATTTTTCTGTTTTGTAGTAGTTATCTTGGTATAGCTTTTTAAGCAATAACTCATTGTTATTATGAATTGCTTTAATCAACTCTTCCTGCTCACTATAGTTTTTGGTAAGTGTATCTTTCTTATGCATAGCCGTTTATAGACTAAAGAAAGATACACTTTTTATGTTAAATTAGTTACAAGTAATTTCTTATTCTAAGGTTACTGTTAAATAACCAATTCCATTTAAAGCCCCTCTAATTGCAACAATTTCTGCATAATCAGGATGACAAAGATTTAAAGCCCCTGGGATAAAAGGAAGTTCAAATTCTGCAGTATTGTTTATTAGAGTTCCATCAGCAGTTGTGCCTTCTGCACTGCTATTGGGGTATTGTGTGGAGTTATTGTTCCAATTCCAATTTAAAATACCATAACGGGTGAAAACGGTGCTACCATCATCAAGTACTCTACTAGCAAGTACTATTTCGTTGGTACTTAAACTATAGCTTTTGGCTCCAGGAATCTTTGGGACAAAAAACGAGTTTATAAGAAGGTTTCTAACACTATTTGGATTATCACCACAAGGCTCATCGATAAATTTTTTAAGATAGAAAGTGTCTTCTATAATATAATATTTCTTTTTAGGGTCGTTACTAATTGTTAAGTTAGTCTGTGCAGAGCCGTTTAAAGTAAATTCATCACTACTTCCCTTTGGTCTGGAATATAAGGTGGCCATAAATTTTTCTTCGCCGGTGGAAGTTGCCGTATTGGTGCTGGTATATATAATACCATCCAAATCTAGAATAGCGGCCTCTTTGACCTCGGATTCAAAACTGCCGAAGGCACCATTGGTCTTCCATTCAATTTTATAATCAAGGGAATCATTAGGAATCTGTGTTTTAAAATCATCAAAAATAATTCTGAGATTCACTGAAGTGTCTCCGCTCATGATACCGCTACCTGGGGTAATTGTAAAAGCTCCTTGGCCACCTATAAGTTCCAAATCGGGATTGTTTATGGTTTCTTCTTCTACTTCTTCAGTTTCTTCCTCGCCTTTTTCTTCTCCCTGTTCTATTTGCTCCTCTTTTATTGGCGTTTCATCTTTGGTGCACCCTATGTTTAAAATAACCAAGAGTGCAATAAATAATAAAGGTGTTTTCATGTTTTTAGGTTTTAATTGATACTAAAAATTTTTCGTTGGAATCTAATTTTTATTAGCGGTTGTTTTTTTTATTTACTCTAAGGTCACGGTTAGTTGACTTGTTGCTTGTGTTGCGGCTAGTCTGCTTACGGTAGCATCATACGATTCATTACATATATTTATAGCTCCACCGTATATATAAAGTTCAAAATCGCCTTTAAGAGTAATTAGGTCGCCATTTTCATCAGTTGTGTCCACACCATCATTTGGGTATTGGGTAGAATTATTATTCCAACTCCAACTACGACCACCATATTCGTAACCATCACCATCTTTTACACTTGCAACCGTTAAAGAATAATTAGTTGCATTCTCTATTTTATTTACAAAAAAGGAGTTGTTCAATAAATTTCTAATACCAGGTGCTGTTACGATAGGATTAGTAGAAATTATACATTCTTCATCGGAATGTTTTTCAATGTAAAAGATATCATCTAAAATAAAATATTTCTTGTTGGGCTCATTTATAATAGATAAGCTGGTAAGCGCAGAGCCGTTTAGAGTAAATGCTTCAGTACTTCCCTTTGGTCTGGAATATAAGGTGGCCATAAATTTTTCTTCGCCTGTGGTAGTTGCCGTATTGGTGCTGGTATATATAATACCATCCAAATCTAAAATAGCGGCCTCTTTGACCTCGGTTTCAAAACTACCGAAGGCGCCATTGGTCTTCCATTCAATTCTATAATCTATGGAGTCATTGGGAATTTGTGTTTTAAAATCATCAAAAATAATTCTGAGATTTACAGAAGTTTCTTCGCTCATTATTCCGCTACCAGGTGTAATGGTAAAAGCACCTTGGCCACCGATAAGTTCTAGGTCGGGGTTGTCAATGGTTTCCTCCTCAATGCTTGGTTCGGTTTTAAAAGCAAATTTAACTTGTGTAGTGCCTCCTTTACCGTCTTCTGCAATAATATGCCCTTCATGATTTGTATCAGGGTTCAAATTCGTAAAGTTGTATGCTAGGGCCGAGCCACCGATTGAAACACGTTGACTATTTAGATAAATTGAATAGGTTACTGTATCGTTATCATTATCGACAGATTGCGTCCATCCAATGTTAGCGCCGTCCATTCGAGTTTCTAAAATTGTTACCGAAAAAGGACCAGGATTAGTGTTTTCTGGTGAATCAGTTGTTTCATCTTTTGAACAATTTGCAAGCAAAAAAGAGAATACTATTAAGAAATAAAAAGGTTTGAAATTTTTCATGATTATTTAGTTTTAAAAGTTGTGGGATTTTAATTATTGATTGTCATTTTTGTCCACAATTCAGTATTTACAGCCTTGTCCATATTTGGGTCGTACAATACATTATTTGAGGAGATGTACTCATTTGAGGAATTCATCCAATATTCTTTACTGCCGGCATCAACTTGGTATGTTTGCCCATTTGTAGGGTTAGCTATATTCTCCCGTTCTAAATGAGCATCCATCCATTTTTTGTGATTATTATCTACCATAGCGCTATGTGCTTTGCCACGTTCAATAATAGCCTGCCCTTCTGCTCTTAATTGCATCATTCTATCTTCATGAATCCTATTCATTCTGGCTGAGGTTTGGGCGTCTTCCATATAACAGGTTTGCAGCCACTGTGGGTTAAATTTTGTATTTGCTAAGGTGTATAAGTAGTTGGTTTTTGCAGATTCGAAATGAGCTTTGGGTGCCTCTATTCCACTAACTCTATAGCCCCAATAACAGGCTTCTTGGGTATAGCTTATGTATTGTCTAATAACTACTAACGACATGGTACCATTAGTATGTTCCCATTCTGCAGCCATTACTTCAAATGTTTTTTGCATGGGTACGGGTTTAAAAACAAATTGCTCGTAATTTTCATCGTACGCTTTTTGGTTAGGTAAGGCGTATTGTTTAATAAGCTTAAAACCATCTTTCTCGAACAAAGGTGTAAAGTCCTCTTTTATTAGTTGATTGATGTTTTTTAAGGGTTTTACTTGTTCCCCTTGATTTAAAATCATTTGGTTGAATCCTGGTAATTGAGAAAAAACAAAGTTGTTTGAACGTTCTCCATATACTTTAATATTGTTTGGTGCTATTGCAACCACCCCATCAGTATCAACTTGATCTTTTATTTTCCAATTGTCTGGTAACGGTAGGTAGGCCATAGCCATATTTCTTTGTTCGTCGCGTAATTCATGAAATATAATTTCAGGTTTATTTGGTTTTATTGACTTTACAGCATTTGTAACGGTTACATTTTTTTTGAGTGTGTAGGTTTGTCCATTTATCTCAATTGTTTCTTGGGCAAGGTCTTTACTTTGTTTATCCAAATCTCCACATGAGAAATAAATAATACATAGTATGTAACTTAAAAAAGAATAAAAACAAGTTCTCATTGGTATAGGATTAAAAGATTTATACCAATACATAGAATATGAAAAGAAATGTCATCAATACCTGTCGCTTAAATGCTACCTTTGTAGTATGGAACAAGTACATAAGGCAGGCTTCGTAAATATTATTGGTAACCCTAATGTTGGTAAATCAACGTTAATGAATGCCTTTGTGGGTGAAAAATTATCCATTATTACATCTAAAGCGCAAACAACAAGACATCGTATTTTGGGTATTGTAAACGGTGATGATTTTCAGATGATTTTGTCGGATACCCCAGGTATTATTAAGCCAGCATACGAGCTTCAGAGTAGTATGATGGATTTTGTAAAATCAGCCTTTGAAGATGCAGATGTACTGCTTTATATGGTGGAAATAGGGGAGAAGGCTTTAAAAGATGAAGCATTCTTTGAGAAAATTAAGAATAGTAAAATTCCGGTTCTTTTATTACTGAATAAAGTAGATACGGCAACACAAGAATTATTAGAAGAACAAGTTCAGTACTGGCAAGAAATGTTGCCAAACGTAGAATTGCATCCTATTTCTGCACTTTCTAATTTTAATATTAAAGGGGTTTTTGAGCGTATAATAGAATTAATGCCAAATTCCCCAGCGTATTATCCAAAAGATCAATTAACGGATAAGCCAGAGCGTTTTTTCGTTAACGAAACAATAAGGGAAAAAATCTTATTAAACTACAAAAAGGAAATTCCGTATGCAGTTGAAATAGAAACGGAGGAGTTTTTTGAAGATGAAGATATTATACGTATGCGAGCAGTGATAATGGTAGAACGAGATTCTCAAAAAGGCATTATTATTGGCCATAAAGGTGCAGCATTAAAACGTGTTGGTATTGAAGCTCGTAAAGACTTAGAAAAGTTTTTTGGTAAACAAGTTCATATAGAATTATATGTAAAAGTGAACAAAAACTGGCGAAGCGATTCTAGACAGTTAAAACGTTTTGGATATAATAAATAACACAATTCTCCATTTTTTCATATACCTAAGGTAATCAGGCAACTATTGTTTGGATTATACTACCTTTGCGCCAAATTTAAGCTATGAGTGCTATTGTTGCCATTGTGGGGAGACCCAATGTAGGTAAATCTACTTTTTTTAACCGATTGATTCAGAGACGTGAAGCTATTGTTGATGCTGTAAGTGGAGTTACACGTGATCGCCATTACGGAAAAAGTGATTGGAACGGTAAAGAATTCTCTATTATAGATACAGGCGGGTATGTTGTAGGTAGTGATGATGTTTTCGAAAAGGAAATAGATAAACAGGTAGAACTAGCTATTGCAGAAGCCGATGCTATAATTTTTATGGTAGATGTTGAAACCGGTGTAACCGGTATGGACGAGGATGTTGCTAAATTACTACGTAAAGTAAAAAAACCTGTCTTCCTGGCAATTAATAAGGTTGATAATGCTAAGCGTGCAGAAGATGCTGTTGAATTTTATTCGTTAGGTTTAGGAGAATATTATACACTTTCAAGTATTAATGGAGGAGGTACAGGAGATTTATTAGATGCTCTTGTAAAAGAGTTGCCAGATGTTGTTGAGGAAAAAAGCGAATTACCAAGATTTGCTGTTGTTGGTAGACCAAATGCAGGAAAATCTTCTTTTATAAATGCACTTATTGGAGAGGAAAGATATATTGTTACTGACATTGCGGGAACAACTAGAGATAGTATTGATACGAAGTATAATAGATTCGGATTTGAATTTAATCTGGTAGATACAGCTGGTATACGTCGTAAGTCGAAAGTAAAGGAAGATTTAGAATTTTACTCCGTTATGCGTTCTGTAAGAGCTATTGAGCATTGCGATGTTTGTATCTTACTATTAGATGCAACAAGAGGATTCGATGGTCAAGTTGAAAACATTTTTTGGCTAGCCCAGCGTAATCATAAGGGTATTGTTATTCTTGTGAATAAGTGGGATTTGGTAGAGGATAAAGAAACTAATACCATAAAGCACTATACGCAGAAAATTAAAAAAGCAATTGAACCATTTACAGATGTGCCAATTTTGTTTATTTCAGTATTAACTAAGCAACGTATTTTTAAAGCAATAGAAACTGCTGTTGAGGTTTATAATAATAGAAACAAGAAAATTATTACTCGTAAGTTTAATGAAACTATGTTGCCGATAATAGAAAATTATCCGCCACCTGCTTACAAGGGTAAATTTGTTAAGATTAAATTCTGTACGCAGTTACCAACTCCGTACCCACAGTTTGCATTCTTCTGTAACTTGCCACAGTATGTACGCGAGCCGTACAAGCGTTATTTAGAGAATAAAATACGTGAAGAATACGATTTTTCGGGAGTACCAATTACGGTATTTATGAGAAAGAAGTAATTTTTTTTTGTATTTTTCTGTAGTTGAATTCAAAATTTGATGCAGAAAAATACAATTATATATTTATTATTTGTTTTTACATTTTGGGGCTTCTCTCAAGAAGAAAAAGAGCACCTAACTATTGTTGATGGCTCTAATCAGCTCCTAGAAAATATACACCTCCATTTAAATAAGACTTCATTTGCTTCGGGTGAGCATGTGTGGTTTACGGCCTATATTCAAAATCAAAAAAACACTACTACCTTCCGATATTACCGAAAATCTTCATGTCGGTATTTATGATGATTTTGGAAAGGAAATGTATCGAAAATTATTAAGGGTCAATAACGGAATCGCTTATGGTGATTTTGAAATTGACAATGCCTTTGAAAAAGGGTCATATCATATAATTGCTTGGACCAATTATTTAAGAAATTTTGAAAAGTTAGAGCCTTTTCAACAGCAAATCGAAATTCTTGGCAATGCAACTGACAATGAACTTAAAGTTACGACCAAAACTGAATTGAACGTTTACCCAGAAAGCGGAACTTTAATAAGCGGAGCATTTAATTATATAGGAATTCACTTAAAAAATAATTTTGGTGATCATAAACCGATTATTAAATTATTAAATGATAATGGAGAGGTTTTGGTTTCAAGTATTAGTATTAGCAATGAAGGTTTCGGTAAAGTTGGATTTTTTATAAATGAAAAGCAGTCTTATTTTTTTGAAATTCAGGATTCTAAGGGAAACCTATTTACCGTTCCCTTTGATGAGTCTTTTGGTAAAATAGGACTTAGTATTGATAACTCAGGTAAAAAACAGTTTTTGGCCAAACTGTTATTGTCACATGAAACGCTCTTTGAGAATAGTAATGAAAACTATTCTTTAGCAATTGTTCAAGAAGATACTGTTTTTATACGCGATTGGATTGTAAAAAAGAATCAACTAGCAGTGTCTATAAATAGGGAGTCTATTCCCTATGGTGTTAATAAAGCTATCTTATTTGATGAACTACAAAAACCAATAGCATATAGAATGTTTTTCAATCATTCAGATAAGAGTAATAGGGTTGCTAAAATAAATGTAAGGCATCGGTTAAATACTTCACGAGATTCATTGGGATTGACTTTTTCTACTGTAGGGCCGCAAGCTTTAGAATATAATATGAGTGTTTCTGTTTTACCATTAGGAACCAAAGCATATAATCCTCAAAATTTTTTAACCAGTTCTTTTTTGGTTAAACCTTATGTAAACGGTCAGTTAACTTACAAATATGAGTTTTCTGATTTTAATGGATTTCAGAATTATGACCTCGATATAAAATTAATGATTGAAGGTTGGGGCAAGTATAACTGGGAGGAAAGTTTAATAAATAATGATACCATTCAATTTGAATCAGAAAAAGGTATATCGGTTAAAGGTAGAATACTAGATGCCGATTTAACTGAAGAAAATCAAGTGCTGTTGATTACCGACGTATCGAAAGCCATTAATTATGAGCAATTGCGAAGTGATAAGACATTTGAAACGCATATGGCTTTGTATGAGGATGATTCGTTAGCGGTAACGTTAATAGGAAACAATGGTGTTTTGCGTAAGTCCAATTTAGAAATAAATATTGATTCTACGTGGAAAGAAAATAAAATTGATATTTTAAAATATCTGGATAAATCAAAACAAACTGTCAATTTTTTAAATGCATATAGTGAAGATGATGCTTTAAGTTTTAAGCGGAAAGATAGTTTTATTGCCTTAGATGAAGCCGCTGTTAAAGCTCATAAATGGAAAGATAATGGACTGAAAATAAATTCAGCTGAATTTGAAGGTGTAAAAATTGGTGATTATGAGGTGAAAAGATATCCAAGTGTTTCAAGCTATCTTCGAAAATTAGGATTTTTAATTGGGAATGATATGAGCACTGGTAAAATGGTCGTTAAGTCTAAATCGGTAGATATGTTTGGTTCACCAATTGTAGTATTATTATTTGTTGATGGGTTTGGAAGAGGAGAGGACATAGCATTGAATATGCCACTAAGTAGAGTTCAGAATATTTTGCATGACTCGGGTAAAAAAATCTTTATAACCATTATGTTAAGAGATGATGCGTATGTTCCTCCAGAAAACAGAAATAAATATATCAGACATTTTATTCGTAATGGATATGCAAAACCTAACGAATATTTTAATCCTGGTTATGAAGATTGCGAGTCTGTAGTGTTTAAAAAGTATGGTGCTTTGTATTGGGAATCAAGTGTTGTATTTTCTAAAAAAGAATCTACCATTATTAAAGTGCCTATAAAAAATCAAGAGGGTGTAAAAGTTTTTGTAGAAGGGGTCAGTGAAGATGGTACTCTTATTTCAATGGAAAAGGAAATTAATTTAAAATTAAAGGTCGATAATTAGAATTTACAGGAATTGTTTAATTATTTTTTTGGAGATTTAACCAGCAACCAACACTTGTACTGAGCGCAGCCGAAGTAACCAACTTACCATCCTCCAGAAGCACCGCCGCCGCCGAATCCGCCGCCGCCAAAGCCTCCTCCAAATCCGCCACCGCCGAAGCTTCCGCCTCCGCTACTTCCACCGAATCCGCCAGAGCCATTAGAGCGGCCCATATTGCTTAGGATTATCATGTCCCACGGACTTAAACCACCGCGTTTACCACCATTTCCATTATTATTGCCGTTGTTTTTGCGACTCCAAAGAATAAAAAGGATAACCATAAAAATTATAAAAGGTAACATTGATGAAAAAGGGAAACCTTCATTAGAGTCAAAAGTACGATCCTCTTGAAACTCACCATTTAGTACTTGGAAAATTACATCTGCTCCTTTGTCTAAGCCACCGTAAAAATTACCTGTTCTAAACTCGGGTAAAATAATGTTTTCAATAATTCTTTTAGAAAGTGCATCAGTTAATGCGCCTTCAACGCCATAACCTGTACTAATAGCAATTTTGCGGTCGTCTTGTGCTAGGATAATTAGAATGCCATTATCTTTTCCTTCTTGACCAATACCCCATTTTTGTCCCCAGTTTGCACCCAAATAATTAATATCTTCTCCTTTTGTTGTAGCGATAATGGTAATTACTATTTGGGTAGAAGTACTGTCGGAATAGCGTACTAATTTTTGGCTTAAAGCCTTTTTTTGTTGGTCTCCAAGTAAGTCAATGTAGTCGTATACACTGGTTTGCAACGCAGGTTTTTCGGGAATTTCAAACTGACTCCATACTGGCTTGCACCAAAGAAAAAGTATAACAAGGCTAACCTTTAGATATCTCATTGCTTAGTTCGTTGGTGTCATCAGATTGCCAAGGAAAATGAGTTCTTAATTCTTCTCCAGCTTTTATTATTCCAGCTACAAGTCCGTCTTTAAACGCTCCTTTTTCAAAATGTGTTTGGATGCTATTTTTAGTAGTTTGCCAAAAGTCTTTGGGTACAACATGGTCTATTCCTTTATCGCCACAAATAACAAATTTTTTGTCGTTTACGGCTACATAGATCAATACACCATTTTCTTGTTTGGTGTTATCCATTTTTAATAAATGGAATACCTCTTTTGCACGTTCGTAATGTTCTTTACGCGTGTGAGCTTCAATATGCACCCTAATTTCGCCAGAAGTATTTTTTTCTGCTTCAAGAATAGCTTGTACTATCTCTTGCTCTTCCGATGCTGTTAAAAAGTCTTCTACTTTTGACATAAATAATTAATCGAAATCAAAGTTCACATCTGGTGCATTCTCAGAGCCTGCATCAGCCTTATAATATGCCAATTCATTAAAATTAAAGATACCTGCTAAAATGGAATTAGGGAATTTTTTAATGTGTAGGTTATAAGGTTCTACCGTTGCGTTGAATCTGTCTCTAGCAACGTTGATTCTATTCTCTGTGCCTTCTAATTGCGATTGTAGTTCAAGAAAGTTCTGATTCGCTTTTAAATCAGGATAGCGTTCCACAGTTACCAATAATCTACTTAATGCGCTGCTAAGACCGCTTTGTGCTTGGTTAAACTGAGCTAATTGTTCTGGAGTAATATTAGCTGGGTCTATACTAACCGAAGTTGCTTTTGCTCTTGCTTCGATAACATCGGTTAACGTTCCTCTTTCAAAATCGGCAGCACCTTGTACGGTTTTTACTAAGTTCCCAATAAGGTCATTTCTACGTTGGTAGGCACTTTCTACGTTGGCCCAAGTTTTGGTAGAAGTTTCCTTTAGTGCTACGGCAGTGTTGTTGAAGCCTACGCCCCATTGGTATAAGCCAAATGCTATTACAGCAATGACGATTAATGCAATTAGTCCTTTTTTCATAATGGTTGTGTTATAATTGGTCTTTTATTTTATTCAATTCTGCTTTTACTCGCTCCAGTTTCTGAATAATATCAAAATTGGAAAGTGTTTTTTGTTTTTCTTCTTTAAGGTGAATTCTAGCTCCGTCGAGTGTAAAGCCTCTTTCTTTTACCAAATGATAAATTAATTGAAGATTTTTAATGTCTTGCGGCGTAAATTTTCTATTGCCTTTTGCATTTTTTTTAGGCTGGAGCACGTCGAATTCTTTTTCCCAAAAGCGAATCAATGAGGCGTTGACTCCAAATGCTCGGGCCACTTCACCGATGCCATAATATCTTTTTTCTGGAAGGTCTATCTGCATTAATCTAAAGATTGGTTTTCTTGATTAGCGAATTTCAACATATTCTCAAATTCTTCAGGCGATAAACTGCCATAGTAGAAATTAATAGGGTTAATTCTGTCATTTTCTTTCCAAACTTCATAATGTAAGTGTGGTGCTTCTGACCTTCCGGTACTGCCTACAAAGCCAATTAAATCTCCACGCTTAACTTTTTGGCCTGGTTTTACATTGTATTCGCTTAAATGCCCATATAGGCTCAAATATCCATAGCCATGTTCAATACGAATATGTTTGCCGTAACCGGATGAGTTATTGTCGGCGCGTGTAACTTTACCGTCACCTGAAGCATAAATTGGAGTGCCTTTTGGTGCAGTAAAATCCATGCCATAATGCATTTTTCTAGCCTTTGTAAAAGGGTCGGACCTCCATCCATAACCAGAAGCCATACGTGTAAGGTCTTCGTTGTTAATGGGTTGAATAGCAGGTATAGACATTAATAGTTTTTCTTTTTCTTCGGCTAGCTTGGTTATCTCATCTAAAGATTTAGACTGTATAGTCATTTGTTTTTTAATGATGTCTAACCTTTTTGTGGTTGAAACGATCATTTCAGAATTGTTAAAGCCTTCTAATGATTTGTAGCGATTTATTCCCCCAAAACCTGCCTTACGTTGTTCATCGGGTATTGGGTTTGCTTCAAAATATAGGCGGTAAATATTATTGTCCCGTTCTTCAATATTTCCTAAAACTTCTTCAATCTGTTCCATTTTTTTATTCAACAATTCATATTGAAGCTCGTAATTTTTTACTTCACGAGAAAGAGAAAGCTCTCTTGGCGTATTGACAACATTGGTGTTCAAAAGAAGAATTAACCCTAAAAGTCCAAATAGGCAAGATCCCAAAACAAACAATGTTATATTTCTATAACGTTTAGATTTTTCGGGTTCTATTTTGCGGTACGACAGCGTGTCTGGGTCGTAATAGTATTTTACCTTAGACATGAATGTTATTTATCCTATTTTTGTGCTTTAATATTATGGGAACAAACAAATATAAAAATAGTTTTATATAAACCGTTAAAATTTGTAAAAGCTTAGCATTTTAGATGAACTCCAAAGATACAAGAAAACAATTTCTGAATTTTTTCAAAGATAAAGGTCATAAGATTGTGCCTTCCGCTCCAATGGTTATTAAAGATGACCCAACCTTACTTTTTACAAATGCTGGTATGAACCAGTTTAAAGAGTACTTTTTAGGCATAAGTCAGTCTAAAAATGCCAGAGTTGTTGATACACAAAAGTGTTTACGTGTTAGTGGCAAGCATAATGATTTAGAGGAGGTAGGTAAAGATACCTATCACCATACCATGTTTGAAATGCTTGGAAACTGGAGTTTTGGAGATTACTTTAAGGAAGATGCGATTAATTGGGCTTGGGAATTGCTAACGGATGTTCTTAAAATAGATAAGGATAGTCTTTATGTTTCTATTTTTGAAGGTAGTAATGACGCTGACCAATTAGAAATGGATCATGAAGCTTTTGAACTTTGGAATAAAATTGTGCCTGTAGATAGAATTATAAAGGGTAATAAAAAGGATAATTTTTGGGAAATGGGCGATCAAGGTCCATGCGGACCATGTTCTGAGATTCACGTAGATATTCGTTCAAAAGAAGAAAAAGCTAAAGTTTCTGGCGCTAGTCTTGTAAATCAAGATCATCCACAAGTAGTGGAAATCTGGAATTTAGTATTCATGCAATACAATCGAAAAGCCAATGGTTCCTTAGAAAGTTTACCAGCAAAGCACGTAGATACCGGTATGGGATTTGAACGTCTTTGTATGGTTTTACAAGGAGTACAGTCTAACTACGATACTGATATTTTTACTCCAATAATTCGGGAAATTGAAACGATTACAAATTCCGACTATGGCAAAAATGAAGAAGTTGATATTGCCATACGTGTTATTAGTGATCATATAAGAGCCGTATCTTTTTCAATTGCTGATGGGCAACTACCAAGTAATACGGGTGCAGGATATGTAATTAGAAGAATACTTAGAAGGGCTGTGCGTTACGGTTTTACGTTTTTAAATACAAAAGAGCCTTTTATGTTTCGTTTAGTTAAAGTACTAACTGGTTCTTTAGGCGATGCGTTCCCGGAACTGAAGGAACAAAAACAATTAATAGAAAATGTAATTAAGGAGGAGGAGTATTCTTTCTTAAAAACATTAGATCAAGGATTGGTATTGCTTGATAGTATTATAGCAAATACAAAAGGTGAAACTGTTGATGGAGGTAAAGCTTTTGAGTTATATGATACATTCGGTTTTCCTATAGACCTTACGGCTTTAATTTTAAGTGAAAAGGGATATAAATTAGATGAAGTTGGTTTTGATAAAGCGATGCAAAAGCAAAAAAATCGTTCCAAATCGGCATCAGAAATATCAAAAGAAGATTGGGAAATACTACAGGATGATAATGAACAAGAATTTGTTGGTTATGATATGCTAGATGTTGAGGTAAAGATTACAAAATATCGTAAAGTAGTTTCAAAGAAAGATGGCACTCAGTTTCAATTGGTATTTAACCTTACTCCGTTTTATGCCGAAGGTGGTGGTCAAGTAGGGGATAAAGGCTATTTGGAAGATGTTCATGGCGATGTGGTTTATATAACAGACACCAAGAAAGAGAATAACGAAATTATACATTTTGCAAAAAACTTACCAAAGCACTTAGGTGAGAGTTTTAAAGCCGTTGTAGATAAAAAACAACGTAGTAGAACAGAGGCGAACCATACGGCGACACATTTACTACATCAAGCATTACGAGAAATTCTGGGCAAGCATGTGGAGCAAAAAGGTTCTTCCGTGCACTCTAAATATTTACGATTCGATTTTTCTCATTTTTCAAAACTTACTTCAGATGAGTTAAGAGAAGTTGAAAACTTTGTAAATGCGCGTATTGATGGACAATTACAATTGCAAGAGAATAGAAATGTACCAATGAAAGATGCTATCGAAGAAGGTGCAATGGCATTGTTTGGTGAAAAATATGGCGACGCTGTACGTACCATTAAATTTGGTCAATCAATAGAATTATGTGGTGGTACACATGTTAAAAATACTGGAGATATCTGGCAGTTTAAAATTAAGTCAGAAGGCGCTGTAGCAGCAGGTATACGAAGAATAGAAGCAATTACAGGCGACGCGGTTAAAGATTTTCACGTTGATAATGATACCCTTTTAACTAAGATAAAAGATGCTTTAGGAAATTCGCAAGACCCTGTTAAAAGTTTAGTTGGTTTACAAGAAGAAAATAGTAGTCTTAAAAAGCAAGTTGCGGAGTTATTAAAGGACAAAGCAAAAAATTTAAAAGGCGATTTATTGCAAGAATTAGAGGAAGTAAACGGAGTGCAGTTTCTTGCTAAGCATATAGATTTAGATGCAGGCGGTATAAAAGACCTATGTTTTGATATAGGCAGTAATAAAGACAATTTGTTTTTGTTATTTGGAGCTGAACAAGATGGGAAAGCTTTATTATCCTGCTATGTGTCAAAAGAATTGGTAACTGCAAAAGGATTAAATGCAGGTGCAATTGTAAGGGAATTGGGTAAATATATACAAGGAGGTGGCGGTGGCCAACCATTCTTTGCAACAGCTGGTGGTAAAAATCCGGCAGGGATTGCTGAAGCTTTAGAAAAAGCCAAGGTTTACCTAACTAAATAAGATTTACAAAAAACGATTACTACGTAACTACGGGTTTTTTACGTAGTAATCGTTTTTAAATAGTATTTAATACTATCTTCAAAGTATAGTTAAAACCTCTTTAATATATTAAATTGAAGATGCTATATAAACGATAGTATTATGAAAAAGTATTTAATCATTTTATTGAGTGTTGCCTCGTGTAATACGGCTAACAAAGAAAATAAGAATCTTAAAGTAGCCGAAAACATAGAAAAAACTGTGTTAACAGCTACCGACTCTATGGCAATAAAAGGGTTTGTCCAAAAATCGTTTAATGCTCCTTTACATTCTTTGGAACATCAACAATATTTAGATTCTGCATTAATTATTCAGCCAGATAATGCATGGCTTTGGCAGCAAAAAGCTATGCCTTTATATAAAGCCAGAAAATACCAGTTGGGTAAGCCATTTTTAGAAAAAGCTGTAGAGCATGACCCTAAAAGGTGGTTGGATTACAGCGGTTTTATGAATTGCATTTTTTCGAAAGATTATCTAAAATCTATTTCTGAATTCATGAGAGCCAAAAAAGAGTACGGTGATGGTTACGTAATGGATCATACATACAATTTTTATATAGGTTTAGATTACTTGCAATTAAATCAATTTTCTAAAGCCAAAGAATTCTTATTACTTAGTAAAGAACAACAGTTTAAAGACTTTCCTAAAGATGAACCTCAGGAAGCTTGTCATTATTTAGATTGGTATTATTTGGGTATTGCAGATTTTGAACTTGGTAATTATAACGAAGCGGTGAAATCTTTTGATATGGCTTTAATGGTATATGAAAATTTTGCCGATGCTCTTTATTTTAAGGGACGAAGCATTACCAAGTTGGGTAATGTTGAAGAAGGTGTAAAATGGGAGAAGCTGGGCTTTGAAAATGGAAATAATTCCATAAATGAGGATAATGCTATTTATGAAATTTACCCATATCAAGTTTTTCATAAGTTGAATGAAAGTGTTAGGCCAAAATGAAATTATTAACCCAAATACCCTTATCAAAGACAGCAAATACTATTGACTATAATAGTCAACTAGTGTTGTTAGGTTCATGTTTTTCTAAGAATATTGGAGAAAAATTGAATCATTTTAAATTTCAAAATACACAGAATCCTTTTGGAATTATATTTCATCCGTTAGCCATAGAAAAATTGATTCAAAAAGCTGTGCAGCAAGATGTTTATAGAGAGGAGGATATTTTTCATATGAATGAAAGATGGCATTGTTTTGATGCACATTCCTGTTTAAGTAATACCTCCAAAGAAAAACTACTTGCGGCATTAAATGAAGCGGTAAATAGTACTGGTGCTCAATTGAAAAAGGCAAGTCATGTAATCATTACCTTAGGTACGGCTTGGTTGTATCGTAATACAAATAGTATGCAAGTTGTTGCAAATTGCCATAAAGTTCCTCAATCGAATTTCACCAAAGAATTGCTAGATGTGCATAAGGTTACAGAAAGTTTAAGACGAACAATAGCTATGGTTCGTTCAGTGAATTCTACTGCTCAATTTATTTTTACTGTGTCACCTGTACGACATTTAAAAGATGGTTTTGTTGAAAATCAATTGAGTAAAGCGCATTTAATTACTGGTATTCATAAAGTGTTGATTCAAGATAAAATCTCTTATTTTCCAAGCTATGAAATAATGATGGATGAGTTGCGAGATTATCGTTTTTACGGGAAAGACATGATTCATCCAAATGAAATAGCAATTGATTATATCTGGGTGAAATTTGTTGAGGTGTGGATGGAGGATAGTATATATGACACCATGTTGAAGGTAGATGAGATACAACGTAGTTTAAAGCATAGCGCTTTTAATCCAGATGGAGAGGCCCATCAAAAATTCTTAACATCGCTAAGGGGTAAAATTGCGTATATAAAGAAGAAATATCCGTTTATGGATTTTAATTTAAAGGAAGCATGAGGAAATTTGTTGCAGGGGTACTTATTACATTGGCAGCTGTTTTTATTATTCGTTCTTGTAATGATGGCAAAGAAGATAAATCTATTTTAGAAGAAAATTCTATGCTTATACAGCAAGAAATAGCCAACGTTTCTAAATTAATAGTTACCGAAGGTCATTTTGCTGAGGTGTATAATTACAAAGATTCAAAAGAGCTTTTTGGCCCGTTATTACGAGCAGAGAAAAAAGCATTGGTGGTCGTAAATGCTGATGTAACCGTTGCTTATGATTTAAGTAAAATTGATTTTGAAATTCACGAGGCAACTAAAACGGTAAAAATTAAAAGCATTCCAGAAGCCGAAATTAAGCTAAATCCTGATTTTGAATACTACGATGTAACAGCAGATTATCTTAACCAGTTTGATGCCGCTGATTACAACAAAATAAAGAAAACAGTCAGCGCTTCTTTAATGAAAAAAGTAGAAGCTTCTGCATTACGTGGTAATGCAGAAAACAGGCTTATAAGTGAACTTCAAAAATTTTATATTCTTACCAACTCAATGGGTTGGAGTTTAACTTATCAAGAACAAACTATAGAATCTTTGGAAGGATTACAGTTCATTAAGCCATAGTTGTAACGCTCGCCAATTCTAATCCATCATCTATTAATAGGCCTAAGTTGGGTTGTACATGTTTAATAGTTTCAAGATGTTTTTGAATAGTATTAGCTAGTTCCTTGTCACCACTTTTTATAGCTAATTCAAAAATTTCAATGGGTAATAACCAGTCTGTTGGGTACTTTTCTATAATTTCTTGAAAGATTTTAGTTCTGGAAATAATAGTGTTTTTTCCATCTCTAAAATCCCGTATTAATTTATAATACGATTCTAGTTCGGTTAAGCTATTATTTTCTGAATTTATGGTTCCAGTACTTAGCGTATGGTCTAATAAATCAAAGCTTTTTAAATCTGCAGGACCATGGTATGCAGAAACAATTTCTTCACCAATGGCCATGTTATACAACTCGTCGTTAGATTCAAAAAGCACCTGGCCTTTGTGTGTTACTTTGCAGTTTTCAAAAGTGATTAAAATAATACGCCCTTGCAGATTTCTAGTGCCAGTTATTATTTTTCCTGAAACATTAATGCCTCCTGTAAACTCTAAAGAAACCATTTCACCTTCATATATTTTGTAGGCCTTAAGGTCTCTAGGGCTCATTTCTTCAATAGGGATATTAATGCCTTTAAGTCGGCCTATAGGAGAGCCAAAACCTGTTTCATGTTGATTAATATCTTGACCTACTAATTCTTTCTCTCTATAGGCTAGCGCAGATTTTCCTTTGGTTTGAAAATAAATTGGTTTACCATCATGTGCAATTAAGGATTCAAAATTACCAGAAACTTGTAATCCGGTACTAAGTTCAATAGAGCCTAACTCTTTAGAATCTATCAATTTTTGTAATCCGCTTAATCCACCTTTTCTCAATGCCATAGTATTGGCAAAATCTTCTAGGACTTGACTTAAAAAAGCAAAATCGGGAGTAACGAAAAGTTGTGGTTGTGGCTTGGTAATATCAAACGAAGTTCTTGCGGCTTCAATAGAATAAGGTAGTTTTTTAACCTCGCTTGTCATGCACCATTGGCTTTCTCCAATAGAAGATAATAATCCGGCCCCATATATTTTAGGGTCATTTACTGTACCAATAAGCCCGTACTCAACAGTCCACCAGTGAAGATTTCTAATAAGAGCCATTTCACTTGGATCGCCCATATTTTCTTGAAGGAATTCTATATGCTTTTCCGCTTTTTCAATTTCGGCTAAAGCAGTGCCTTTAGCTTCTTTAATAATAGATAAATGGCGTACGGCCTCATAAAGTTCAAAATCCTTAGCACTTGAAATTGCTTTGCATCCTATTTCTCCAAAACGTCTTAAGTAGGCGGCATATTCTGGGTTAGCAATAATTGGAGCATGGCCGGCACCTTCATGAATGATGTCTGGTGCGGGTGTATATGCAATGTTTTCTAATTGTCTAATGTCAGAAGCTATAACAAGCACATTATAAGCTTGGAACTCCATAAATGCAGCAGGGGGAATAAACCCATCAACAGCTACAGCAGCCCATCCCAAATCTTTAAGAATACGGTTCATACCGTACATATTGGGAATGCTGTCAATAGAAATTCCGGTCTTTTTTAATCCTTCTAAGTAAGATTTATGCGCAACTTTACTTAAATAATCCACATTTTTACGCATTACATAACGCCATACTGCTTGGTTAATTGGTGTGTAATCCTCATAATTTTGAGGCTTAATATACTGTAAAAGATGTTTGGGGAGCTTATCTAATATAGAATTACTCTCATAACCAGTATTGTTATTCATCTTGTCTAGAATTTTAATATTCTCTTTTTATTCATCACTTCAAATTACCACTAGGGAACATTCAGTTTAGGTGCTTTATCTCTATTAAATATAAAAAATATAGACTAAATAGGTGTGTTATTTATTTAGATTGGGGAAAAATACTATTTTGTAGTATTTAAATAGGAATATAATCTTTTTACGTAAGTAATAGAATAGTAAAACAGGAAAAAGTTATGGGAGAAAAATTAGATGATATCGATAGGGCTATTTTAAAAATATTGCAGAACGATGCTAAAACCGTGGCAAAAACAATTGCAGAAGAATTGGGATTAACTAAAACTCCCGTTTATGAACGTATAAAACGTTTAGAGCAAGAAGGATTTATAAAAAAATATGTTGCCATTTTAGATAAGGAAAAAATAGAGGAGAGTATTACTGTTTTTAGTTTTGTATCGTTAGAGACACAAAAGGGTGCCATGATGGATGATTTTTTTAAGGAAGTCAAAAAATACCCAGAAGTAGCAGAGTGTTTTGTAGTAGGTGGAGAGTTCGATTTTCTATTGAAAGTAGTGGTTAAAAATCTTGATGCCTACTATAACTTTGCTAAATTCAAAATTGCCTCTTTACCAACAATTGGAGGGGTTAAGAGTGCTTTTGTTCTAAATGAAGTAAAAAATGATACCGTTTTTCCATTATTATAATAAAAAAGGGTAGTTAATACACAGCTGTATTAACTACCCTTTTTTGAAAGCAGGTGTTCAAATTATTTTGAAGCAATAGCATTTGGTGGGTATTGTTGTAGTATTTGAGAAACAAACTGCTTAATGCGTTCCTCTTTTTTAGCAACATCACTTGTACTTTGCAGTGTACCTTCACCTTTGCCTTGCCATACAAGTTCATTTGTTTTATTATCAATTAAGTCAATATATAACGATCCTTGTGTGCTTGCGCTAACGGTGCTACCACCCCAGCCAAAACCAGGTCCCCAGGCCCAAGGGTTGTATCCCCAGCCCCAAGCACCACCCCAACCATAATTGTTGGTATAAACATCAACGCGTTCTTGCTCTTTAGTGAAAATGCTTACTAGCAAATCTGGATTCTCTGATTTAACGAATCCTCTTGAACTCATTTCAGTCTCAATAGCTCTTAAAATTCGTTTTTTGTCTAAATCAGAAATTTGAGCCTTATCGATACCAGTTTTATAAAAGGCATAGGAAGTGTATTCATTAAAATTTGCTTTCTGATCATAATCAGACAAAACTCTTACAGAAGAGCACGAAGTAATAAATACTAAAAGCAGTAATGGCAGGCTAAGGAATTTTATTTTTTTCATAACATTATATCGTTTAAAGTATTTTTTTCTGTAAATATTAATCACAAGAATCATGCCGAACCTATTATAAAATATTACTGTGTATTCGTTTTTGGGTCATAACCGTAAGGGCAATGTCTACAACCACTTTCGCAACAATACCCTCGTTTTACATGGTATTGTTTTGTGAAAACTCGGAATCCATCTTCAGACCAATAAAAATCACCTTCCTCTATTGGAATTATCTCTTTCATTTAAATATATAGATATTGGAGTATAAAGTTAATTCTTTCTGTTGATAACGTAGCCGAGTTAATTTTAAATAGTAACTATATTGACTTTAAGTAATGTTTTAGCTTTTAAACGGTATAGTTGGCAACAAAAACCAGTAATATTTTAATATAGTTTTTTTGGCTTTATATTTGTTATATAACTGCCAAAATGTATTTATGATATTGGTTTTCAGACATTTCTTCTATAAAAACTATGTGGGGTTATCGCTTTGGCCTTTTATATTTTTAAAAAATAGAAGTCTAAAAAATGATAGTATTCTAATAAATCATGAAAAAATTCACTTACGACAACAACAAGAATTATTGATTATCCCATTTTATATTCTCTACTTATTAGAATGGGCAATACGTGCCATTTACTATTTAAATACCTATAAAGCGTATCAAAATCTTAGTTTTGAGCGTGAGGCTTATTTACACGAAAATGATTTGGACTATTTGTCGAAAAGGAAATCTTTTAGCTTTATTAAATATCTTTGTCGTTAAATACGACCTGTTTGAAAAGTAAGAATCAACTTGTAGAATTACCCTTATTTGTAGAAAAACAAGTAACTCTTGTCTTAAAACGCGAAGACTTATTGCACCCGTTTATTTCAGGTAATAAGTACCGAAAGCTAAAATATAATATAGTAGATGCTAAAGAGAATAGACACACAACTATTTTAACTTTTGGCGGAGCATTTTCTAACCACATTGCTGCAACTGCATATGCTGCCAAAGAAAATGGTTTGCATTCCATAGGAATAATTCGTGGCGAGGAATTACAGAATTTTTTGATGGAAAATGAAACTTTACAAAAAGCGAATAATGATGGGATGCGCTTTAAGTTCATAAGTAGAAGCCATTACCGAAGAAAAGAAGAAGTAGAATTTTTAGAAGATTTAAAAAAGGAATTTGGCGATTTTTATCTTATTCCTGAAGGTGGCACAAATGATTTGGCTATAAAAGGGTGTGAGGAAATAATAACGGATTTAGATAAACAATTTGATATAGTTTGTTCTAGTGTTGGCACTGGAGGTACAGTATCTGGATTAATAAATTCTTCATTTGAGCATCAAAAAATATTGGGATTTTCTTCTTTGAAAGGCGATTTTTTAAAGAAAGAAATTGAAGGGTTTTCGAATAACTCTCGATGGAATTTAATTTTAGATTATCATTTTGGTGGTTATGCAAAAATTACTTCAGAGCTAGTTCAGTTTATAAATTATTTTAAAAAACAAACAAACATTCCTTTAGATCCAATTTATACGGGAAAAATGATATTTGGTTTGTACGATATGGTTCAGCGTAATACTTTTGCACCTAGAACTAAAATTTTAGCGATTCATACTGGTGGGTTGCAAGGTATACCTGGTATGAATAGTGTACTGAAAAAGAAAAAATTACCTTTGTTAGATATATGAATAAGATAATACTATTGTTTTTAATTATAGGAATCAGTTTTGCTTCTTGTAAATCTAAAAAAGCGTACTCAGATCAGTTACGCACAAAGAATGTGCTTAATGAAAGAAATAAATCCGGTTCAACTAAATCCTCTAAAGAACGTAAAGTTACATTACCTACAGAACCGGCTAAGTTCATTGCTTTCAGGATTGAATCTCCAAATGAGTATATAGAAACATTTGCAGAAACAGCTCAATTAGAGATGTTAGGGTATGGTATACCAGCAAGTATTACTTTGGCTCAAGGGTTATTGGAAAGTGGCAACGGTAAAGGTGAATTGGCCATGAAAACCAACAATCATTTTGGTATAAAATGTCATAAAGGTTGGGAAGGTGATTATGATTTTCATGATGATGATGAAAAGGGCGAGTGTTTTAGAAAATATAACCACCCAATGTACTCCTTTAGAGATCATAGTATATTTCTAACGACAAGGTCTAGATATGCATTTCTATTTAGTTTAAAGCATACAGATTACAAAGGATGGGCAAAAGGTTTACGAAAGGCAGGGTACGCCACCGACCCAAAGTATCCTCAAAAACTTATTTATTTAATAGAAAAATATAGTTTACATAAATACGATACGCATAATAGAACTAATGATATTCAAAATAATACTATTGTTGCTACCGTACCTGAAAGAACGCATACGGTTGAAAAGGGTGATACCTTATATTCCCTATCAAGAAAATATTATATGAGTGTTGATGAGCTTATGCAAATAAATAATTTAAGAAGTTCAGATTTGTCTATAGGGCAGCGTATTAAGGTTAATGACAGTAAAATCAATTAAGAGAATGATTTATCAAAGAAGTAGTGCCCTGTTTGCAGAGGCTAAAAAATATATACCAGGTGGGGTGAATTCTCCGGTAAGAGCATTTAAAGCTGTTGGTGGTGACCCAATATTCGTAAAAAAGGCAAAAGGTGCTTATTTGTATGATGAAGACGGAAATAAACTTATTGATTATATAGCATCATGGGGGCCGTTAATTTTAGGACATGCCTATGACCCGGTGATTAATGCCGTAGTTGAAAAAGCTAAAAACGGTACCTCATTTGGTATGCCAACTGAAATTGAAACTGAATTGGCAAAATTGGCTATTTCAATGGTACCGAATATGGATAAGATTAGATTTGTAAATAGCGGAACAGAAGCGTGTATGAGTGCCGTTCGTTTGGCTAGAGGGTATACAGGGAAAGATAAAATTATAAAATTTGCTGGTTGTTATCATGGTCATTCAGATTCCTTTTTAATTCAAGCGGGAAGTGGGGCAGTTACTTTTGGCAGCCCAAATAGTCCAGGGGTTACACAAGGGACAGCCAAGGATACATTGTTGGCAGAATATAATGATCTAGATGGCGTAAAAGAACTCGTAAAAGCTAACAAGGGAGAACTAGCGGCAATAATTATAGAACCTATTGCGGGTAATATGGGTTGTATAATCCCTACCGATATTTTTATGAATGGCTTACGTGAAATCTGTACTCAAGAAGGAATCTTATTGATTTTTGATGAGGTAATGACCGGTTTTCGGTTAGCAAAAGGCGGTGCACAAGAAGTTCTCAATATTAAAGCAGATATTGTTACTTATGGTAAAGTTATTGGCGGAGGTTTGCCGGTAGGTGCTTTTGCATCAAGAACAGAAATTATGGATTACTTAGCACCCGACGGGCCGGTATATCAAGCAGGTACATTAAGTGGCAATCCTTTAGCTATGAGTGCTGGCTTGGCAATGTTAACAGAATTGAACAATAATCCAGAAGTATTTAAAAGCCTAGCTGATAAAACTGAGTATTTACATAAGGGTATAGCAGAAGTATTGACTCAAAAAGGTATTGCACACCAAATTAATAAATATGGTAGTATGATCTCGGTGCATTTTACAAATGAGCCTGTTGTAGATTTTGCATCTTCGGCAAAAGGAAATAACGAAACCTTTAAAAAATATTTTCATGGAATGTTAGCAAAAGGTATTTATTTGCCACCAAGTGCCTTCGAAAGTTATTTTTTAAATGATGCTATAAGTTATGAAGATTTAGATGCTACTATAAATGCAGTAAAGGAGATAGACCTATAGTATTACAGGTAATTACCGTTAAAGTAAAGACTTAAAAAAAGCCCTATTGTTAGGGCTTTTTTTAAGTCTAAAACTATGTTAGTTTATTTAAAATTATATTGAATACCTAACTGAAAAGCATTCGAGAAAAACTGGTCTATAGTAAAATACGTATAATTTAAATTAATGGTTGTAAAGTCTTTTATCCTATAAGAAAGTACACCTTCATAACGTTGAAAAGTAGGTTCATCTTGTTCCGCAAAAATCGAGAAATCACTTTTTAAATTAAAATCGGATTGTTCGTTACCAATCTGTACTTGCAAACCACCACCTCCATAAAGCCTGTTTTCAGTTAACCAATAAGGAAAACCATCTCTTCTATCTTCTGAGCCCAAGGCATAAGCGCCTTCGGCTAATGGGCTGAGCTTAAACTTATCTAAGTTTATTAGTTTGTATTCTAATCTTGTTCCACCCTCAACATAGTATTGACTGTCCGTGTAATAATTTCCTTTAGCTTTGAAAATGTGTTTAAAATTTTCGTTGTACTTGAATTCTTGCTTAGCCTTAAATTCTACGTCATAAATTTCTAATTCATATCCCGGGCCAGTAGAAACTGGGTCAACATTTAGTGCTAGAGTGGTTTTATTATTATCTCCAATGAAATTAATACCAGTATTAAAGTGTACAAAAGTTTTATTGAAATTATCTAATTCTATTCTTGCACCAACCCAAAATGGATTTGTTAAATTAGATTCTGCTTTATACAAATATTCAACACCCAATAAATCTCTGTCAATATCATTAAGAACAATAGTATCTTTTAGAACAGTATATGCAGTTCCTTGTACTATTGAAAAACGATGCAAATTGAATTTTTTATTATAAAACCCAAAATGGAACGAGTTATTTAAAAGTGTAAAATCTAATTTATTTGCAATTGCAGAAGAATTAAACCCTACAGAATGCCCTTTCTTTTTTCTTGTTTCAATGGCAGATTTGCTAACAATAGCATCATCCATAAGAATCTTGAACTTACTAATGTAAAGAGATTGTGTTTGATCATTTTCAATTTTGACTTCATTATTGAATGCTATCTTAAAATCAGAGTCTAATTTAGCTGGTGGTATTTCTACTGCTATTTTACCTGCGCCATCCACATCACCAAGCAATAAAAGTATTCTAGCCATATGATTCATAGTATCATAATCATTAGGGTTTTTATCCATATAATTATTATAAATTGGTTTTAAATACCTAATGTTATCTGCTTCTAAATTCCAGTCAAGGATATTTTTAATTGGTATATTATTAGCACATGTGCTCCAATCTAAAGCCTTTTTATATAGCGCATATTCAGAAAACAGCATGGCTATCTCACTGCTTATTTCAGTTAAATCTGGTCTGCACGATGTTATACTTTGCATTTCTTCAACTGCCTTGTTACGGTTGTTTACCAATAAGTATCTTATATAATAAGGGAAATCGCTTAATTTTTCATTTTCAATAGAATTAGATTTTTTATTCCATTCGCTAATTAAACTCGGTGAAATATCTTTCCCACATTTTTGCCATTCTAATGCCTTATTAAAATTTAGATTTTCAGCATAAGCCAAGCTGATTGTAGTAGCCAGTTCTTCGTCACTAATACTACAAGGAGTAAGCTCGTTTAATTTTAATAATAATTTATCGCTTTTTGAATTTATAAGAAAATTGAAGTATGTTTTTTGATTTTCTAAATTTGGTTCTATTTCATATAATACTTCAAGAACTTGGTCAATCTTCTCAATATTATCCGATGTATTGAAGCTTTGGTAATAATCTTTTAAAAATGACACATCTTTTTCTTCCCATTCCATTTGTCTCTCCATCCAAAGTTTTTTAATTTCAATTGATGGATACGTACTTACAAAGGAAACCTGCCTAGAAAAATCTGCGTATGATGCTGAAGGGTTTTTTAGATATAATTTGTTAATCCGTTCCCATAATTGCTTTTCCATTCCACGCTCTTTCATAGTTTTGGCGTAGGCTACTACTTGTTGGGTATTAATAAATTTATTGTCTTCAAAAAGCTCTTCCATTAATTGGGCTGCCTTTTCCGTTTTCTCCTCAACAACTAGTCTGTCAATTTTTTCTTTTAGTGGAACCATGGTTTCCTTACGTTTATTAAAATCCGCATAGTCTTTGTTCATCTTTGTAATTAAAGATGACGTAGTTCCTATTAGAGTTCTAATTTCGGGTCTTATATCGGGTACGCTTATATTTGGTGATTTGGTTTTAATATTATAAAGAAACCCATTTAACAATGGCACCGATTCAAAATTAACTTGATCGTCGGTTAATTTTTTATTAAGTTTTGCTTCATTTTTTGCATCGACGTACATTAACCAGTAAGAATCCTTTTTTGCATCGGAGTTGATGGAGCTAGAAACTTCGTATTGACCTTCAAAGCTTAAGTGACGAACACTTTGGTATCGCCAATCCATTGTTGCTTCTGTAGATGCTTTAGCTGTTAAGAATTGCATGTAAGGATGCCTTTTCTTATAATCTACAATGTAATTTCTTAATTCACTAATAGCTGAAGCTGTATTGCCATAACTCATAATATCTTTGGAGTTTAATACATGAGACCATATACCTGTATATAGGTAAGTAGATTCCAGCGCCCATTTTTCTGTACTGGAAATTTTATATCCACTACTTAAACGTGGGTAATTAAAAAACCTATTATTTAATGGGTCTGGGTCAAATTCACGGTTGCCACCTTTGTTTAAGTCTCCTAAAAACGAGGAATGCATATAATTTAAGCTGGGAAATCCTTTTTTAAGTGCTACTAAGCCTAAACTATCTATTTGATTGTTAGGTGCTGCATAGGATACTGGCAAGTTGTTAGAAATGCTTTCTTTCCACTTTTTTTCAGTAGCTTTAATTACCTCTAGTTCTAGGTCAGTGTCTTTCCATAGACTTTGTAATAACGGTAAGTCATTAAAACCGCGCAGTCCTAATTCATGGCCCTTTTTAGTAAATTCATTCGCTAGCCAAACATTGGTACCATCTTCGTTTTTACCTTCAAGTAACCTGCTCTTTTCCCAAGCTTTAAATTCTGTATTTCCGTCCGTGTTTTTGTTAGAATTAAAAGTAACATACGCGGTGTATTTAATATTCTCTTCAGTAGCAAGTTCTTTCATTTTAGGCCACCAATCGGACTTTAAAAATTCAGATTTACTGTCACCGTTTTTATAATAAATAGTTTCACCTTTTTCATTATATACTGGTGAGGGAAAATCATCTAGAAATAAGGTACCAATATTAGCAATTGGGTATGGTATGCCTTCTAGCCCTAATAAGCTTGCGGCAAAAAGTAAACCTCGTTTTTCTTTCTTTAAAATTTCAGAGGAGTTATATAGAATTACTTTTCCGTTACCGATTCTGTTTTCAATTAAAACGGGATAATCTTTGTTGTTATGTGCAGTAACTAATACATTTACTTTACTCGAAAAATTTGAACCATCAAATCCTAAATGAATTGTTTTGTTATCAAAACTTTGATTTTGCATGCCTGGAAATATCGGTTTTTTAAAATATAATCCCGATGCTTCAAGATTAGTACTCCAATCTGCATTAGGCGTCATACCAAAGAAAAAAGACATGCGCTCATCCTCTGCTGCTTTAGTTATAAATAAAGTACCGCCTTTAGATACAAATTTTAAGAGACTATCTACAGCAGTGTTACTTAAGCCAGCCGTTTCATGAATAGTTACCACCCGTGTTGTAGGTGCTATATTTAATTTTTCATTGAATTGATTTATCCAAAGAGTTTTATGAGCAATTTTTGAATAGTCGAAAGCCTTTGCTAAATTTTCTGTTTCAAGTATGGCACTATAATTCGTAGGCTCTATCAAAAACTGAACTAGAGGTTCATCTGTGCTCTTTTCTGGAATATTATACTTATTGTTAGACTTGTATAATTCTTGTTGGCAGCTCGTTAACATGCTTATTACTAAAGCAAGTAATAGATAACCTAATTTTTTTGGTACCATAAGGCTTAATTTTCAACTTACTAAGTTCCTTATTAACGTTTTTAGCTAAAAATTTATTGGTTAAGTATACAATTTCATCCATGAATGAATCAATTTAACCAGTAGTCTTCATTTCGTGCGTAACTAGGTGTAAAAGAGGTAACGTTTAAAAGCAAAAAAGACCCGCTAAAAGCAGGTCTTTAAAATGTCTAGATTTATATTTTTAATCTCTATTAGAGCGTTTTTCTTTTTTATTGCCCTCTTTTTTTAAATGATGACGCTTATTCATTCTTTTGCCCATCTTTTCCCATTTTTCAAATTGTTCTTGGTTAAGAATAGATTTCATTTCTTTTTTACGAGCAATTTGATGATCTAACCTTTCATTCTGCATTGCGTACTTTTCGTCAGCTGACCATTTTTTTTCACCTTCTTCCTTTTTTATTTTTCTTGCATCCATTTTTGATTTTCTTGCCTTGGCATCTTCGGTAAGAATGGTTTTTATTTTCGCTTGTTGCGACTCGTTAAGGTCTAAGGCTAAAGTCATTTTTTTAGTCTGTAAGGTTGCTACTTGTTCTGGAGTTAAATCTCCCATGTCACCTCTATTACCTTTTCTAGTATGATCTTGAGCAGTTGCAGAAATGCCTGCCATTATTAAAATGGCCATTATTAATTTTTTCATGTCTTTTGTTTTTGTATTTATTTCTTTGACAAGAATTTTTAAAATAGGTTTAAGGATACTTTGAGTATTAGTAAATAATTAACTTTCGATTAAAATAAAAAAGCACGGCCTTTGGCCGCGCTTTTAAGTAGGATTTTTTTAAATGTTTTAGTTTGTCTGAGTTCGTCCCTCAAGATTTTTATAAGGGTTAATTACAATGTCGACATCTTGACTATAACTAGTTGTTACGATTTCCTTTTGATCATTTTCATTTGTTTGCTGATAATACATTACAGATGCACAAATAAAACAGGCTAAATAAATAAGACTTTTAAGTTTACTGGTCATGATTTGGGGTTTTTAAATTCTTTGCTAATCTATATAACTACAACGCATGAAAAAGCCCATTGTTGTGAAATGGGCTTTTTTAGATGTCAAAAATATCTTAAATGTGGTATAGTGATTTCATTCATCGATCATATTGACCCTTCATCGATAGGGAGTGAAAAATCGATTAAAAATGAAATTCTATTTTGGGTCTAAAATGTGGCTAATGCGCATATATACATCGTCATAATGATATTTTGTCATGGTATCGGAAGTACGGTTTCTAACATTGTTGATATCTCTTTTTAATATGTTTAATTCGGCTCTTGCCATGGTCCTAATATCAGATTGGCTAGTGTTGACAACTGTTGATTTTCTGTAGCCACCAAAATCGGATGCTTTAGCTTGGTTATCTGCAGTTAACAAATATTCTAAACGATCAATATGTGCTTTTTGCAAGTTTCTTCTATAAGTGTCAACAGATTTCCCGTTTTTAGATTCAGACCAAATTCCTTTTCTTAATTCGCTCATCATTTGTGCAAGAGAATATGCTTCGGTCTTATTCATAGTTTCATTTTCTATTAGGCGCGCCATTTTTCCCAAACTCAGTACATTATTTAATGTACGTACTTGCATAGAACGCATTTGCTCTAAAAAACCAGAGTATTCAGTGCGATCCAAAATATTCTGGTCTAGCATCCACATTGGGGTTTCAAATAGCTGTTCGTGAAGAAAAGCCATCGCATTTTGTTGATGTGCTTTTGGTACTGCCGTATAAACGGCACCTTCTTGGTCATAGGTTTTATGATTTTCATAAACACCTCCAATATTATTAGATACATGACCCATATATCTATTGAATTGGGAAAACACTTGTCCGTATAGCTTGTCTAGATCTTCGTAATTTTTACCATCTTCAGCAGTCCATTCTATAAGTTTAGGAACAATTCTTTTTAAGTTGGCAATACCGTATTCTCCAGCTTTCATGGCATCGTCCCCTAAATCTTCGGTTTGTGAACTTGGATCCACGATATCACCTACTTGTTGATGGCCAAAACGGTATAGTGGGTCACCGGCATGAGCCATTATCCATTTATCTAATGTCCTTTTTTCTTCTTCAGCAGTAGTATTTAGAATTGGTTTGTAGCCCCATTGAATTGCATATTTGTCGTAAACACCTATATCTGGCATAAGTGCAACACCTTCGTCACCAGGTTGTGCTATATAGTTAAAACGCGCATAATCCATAATAGATGGCGCCGTGCCATATTTTTTTGTAAAGGATTTAGAACGAAGAGAATCTACAGGATAAGCAACACTACTTCCCATGTTATGTGGTAGGCCTAACGTATGTCCTACTTCATGAGATGAAACAAAACGTATTAAACGTCCCATAATGTCATCATCAAAAGAAACCCCTCTAGCATCTGGATTAATGGCCGCCGTTTGAACAAAATACCAGTTTCTTAACAATGTCATTACATTATGGTACCAGTTAATATCGGACTCTAATATTTCACCACTTCTGGGGTCACTTACATGAGGCCCATTGGCATTGGGTATTGGTGAGGCCAAATAGCGCACCACAGAATAACGTACATCTTCAGGAGACCACTCCGGGTCTTCTTCTACCGTCGGTGGTTCTTTTGCTATAATTGCATTTTTAAAACCAGCAGCCTCAAAAGCCACTTGCCAATCTTCTATACCTTGTTTTATAAATGGCAACCATTTTTTAGGAGTAGCCCTGTCTACATAATAAACAATCTGTTTTTTAGGCTCAACCAATTCGCCATTGTTATATTTTTCAATGTCCTCGTCTTTAACTTCTAAACGCCATCTATCTAAAAATTTAATGGTCTTACTTTCTTGGGCATCTAAGCCGTAATCTATTTGGCCTCTTGCAAACCAACCAACGCGTTCGTCAAAATAGCGCCGTTTCATAGGTTCTTTAGGTAATAAAACCATTGAATTATTTATTTCAATAGAAATGGAACCTAAAGTTTGATTACTTGGGGCATCGCCAGCTACATACGTTTTTACATGGCGTATTTCAACGTTTAAAGGATAACTTTTTATGGACTCTATGTAGCCTTTTCCTTCATCTAAACGAGAAACTTTATATCGTTTACGGTATTGCTCTGGCATGCCAAATGCCTTAGTGTCTTTCGTGAAAATATCATTTACTTCAATTACAGTGGCAGGATTTAAGGAATCTTTCTTTAAGGCCTTGATTTCAAATGAATAAAGTACAGGTTCAAAGTTAGAATTGACTACAGCTTCGTGAACAGGTAATGAATCTGCCGCAACTACATCGTGGGATACTACTCGTAACAAAACTTTTTTGTCTTTCTTTTCCCATCTTAAAACCTGAGTGTTGATTTTTCCACCACCAAATCCAATGCCCGATGCAGTTTTAGAGATGCGACTTACCATTAGCATTTCTTTATTGAATAAAGTATCTGGGATTTCAAAAAAATGATTCTCGTCAACAACGTGGGTAGTAAAAAGCCCGTTGTCGCTAACAGCTTCTTTAGTTATGACTTTGTCGTAGGGTTGAATTTTATCTTTAGAAGTTTTATCAGCTTCTTTTTCGGTATCCTTTTTCTTCTTTTTAAAAATCTGAGCATCGGCGCTTTGGAAGCCAAAAATGCAAAATAATAGGAATAGTTTAAATAGTAATTTCTTATTCATTTTTGTGAGTTAGTTTGGTAATTTTTCAAAGATTGAAATAATAAATGAAAGAGGTTGTTAATAATTTCTTAAGGCTACTTTGTAACAATAATAAATACCAAGCGTCTATTAAGTAAGAATTATCATTTTGTAAATTCTGAATTAGTCTATTATAAAGTCTTTGCGATATCGCAAGGACTTTATTTTTCCTTATAATTAAAACAGAAGTGGAAGTACAAATTGAAACAGTCCAATTAATAATATAACGGCGATTAAATTTAAAACAATACCTGCCCGCGCCATTTCATGTACTTTAATATAGCCACTTGCAAAGACAATAGCGTTAGGCGGTGTAGCCATAGGTAGCATAAAAGCACAACTACTAGCAATGGTAATCGGTATAAGTAAATAAGTGATTGGCAGTCCAAGGCCTATAGCAATACCTGCCACTACAGGAGCTAGAACGGCAACAAGAGCCACATTGCTCATTAACTCGGTCATAAAAAGCATTAGTAGAATTAAGAGCGATACGGTCAAAAGAATACTTAAATTACTTTGAGCGATAATCTCTGCCACTAAATCTACAATACCAGAAACCGACATACCGTTTGCTAACGAGAGTCCGCCACCAAAAAGAATTAATATGCCCCAAGCTAGTTTCTGAGTATCTTTCCATTGTAGGATAAAGTCTCCTTTTTTTAAATTATATGGTACGGCAAAAAGTGTAATAGCGGCAAAAATACTTATAAGTGTATCTGATAAGCCTAAGCTGGGGAATATGGAATTAATTATAGTTCTAAATACCCATAAGAAGATAGTAACACCGAAAATGATAAGGACCATTTTTTCTTTGCTAGTTGTAGGTCCTAATTTTTTTAAGTTCCTCATTAATAATTGTTTTAGATGCCTTGAATTTTAGATTTTGATTGGGAAAAAAGATTTTCACCAAAACAAAAATAGCAAATAGATATCATGATTAGGGAAAATGGTAGTCCAATAATCATCCATTTTAGAAATGATATTTCAATATTGTATTCATTTTCTAACAATCCAATTAATACCGAATTTGGCGGCGTTCCAATGACAGTTGCAATACCACCAGCATTGGCAGCAAACGCTATTCCTAGCATAACGCTTAATGCAAAATTACGATCACGTTTTGTAAAGCCATCCTCATCTTCAATTAATAAATTTATAACTGACATGGCTATGGGTAACATAACTACGGTACTTGCGGTATTACTAATCCACATACTTAGTACGGCAGTGGCTATCATAAAACCAACACCACTTTATTTGCCGTTGTACCAGTGAGTCTAATGATATTTAAGGCTATACGTTTATGAAGGTTTACTTTTTCTAAAGCTAAGGCCATTACAAAGCCACCAAAAAATAAAAATACGATAGGGCTTCCGTAATTTGCACCAACATCACCTATGGGCATTATTTTTAGAATAGGAAATAGGAGTAAGGGTAAAAGTGCAGTAACAGAAATGGATACAGCTTCGGTAACCCACCAAATAACCATCCAAAGCGCAACAGCAATTACTGCATCTGCATTTTCAGAGATTAGTACATTGGGTAAAAATAGAAGTGTAAAAAAAATAATAGGGCCTGCGAACAGGCCTATTTTACTACTTAGGTTCATGCTGGTTGGTTTTGCCAGCTTCTAAGCTACTATTTTTTAATAAGTCTTTTTGTTTCTAGTTTAAAATTTCAACAAAAAGAATATCACTTTCTTTAAATATTTTGGCTAACTGTTGTTTTGTTATTCCTTTTATTGCTTTATCCCAAGCTTTATTACTTAAATCGGCTTTTGATTTAAGTATATCAAGTTCCATTTTCTTTTCTGCTTTTAAGATTTCAAAAATCACCTTTTCGCTATCAGAAAGTTGAAGTGGCTTTTTCTCTGGTCTCATTTGCGGGAAGAATAATACTTCTTGTATAGAAGCATTATTGGTCATCAACATTACTAAACGGTCAATACCAATGCCAATACCAGAGGTAGGAGGCATTCCATATTCTAGAGCTCTCAAAAAATCTTGGTCAATGAACATAGCTTCGTCATCACCTTTTTCAGAAAGTTTTAATTGATCTTCAAAACGTTCTCTTTGGTCAATTGGGTCATTAAGCTCAGAGTAGGCATTTGCTAACTCTTTACCGTTAACCATTAGCTCAAAACGCTCAGTTAATGCGGGGTTGTCTCTATGCTCTTTCGTAAGCGGACTCATTTCTTTAGGGTAGTCAGTAATAAATGTTGGTTGTACGTAGAATTTTTCACATTTCTCACCAAAAATCTCATCAATTAGCTTGCCAATACCCATGGTTTCATCAACTTCGATACCTAATTTTTTGGCGGTTACACGAAGTTCGTCTTCTGGCATGCCTGCGACATCAAAACCGGTGTGTATTTTAATTGCTTCTAAAATAGGGACACGTGCATATGGAGCTTTAAATTCAATTTCATGTTTGCCTACGGTAATTAAAGTGGTACCATTAGCATCCATTGCTATTTTTTCTAACAATTTCTCGGTTGTATCCATCATCCAATTGTAATCTTTGTATGCTACATACAATTCCATTACAGTAAACTCGGGGTTGTGGGTACGGTCCATGCCTTCGTTACGAAAATCTTTAGAGAATTCATAAACACCATCGAATCCGCCAACAATTAACCTTTTAAGATAAAGTTCGTTAGCGATTTTAAGTATAAAGGTATGTTTAATGCATTATGATGCGTTAAAAATGGTCGCGCAGTTGCTCCACCAGGTATGGGTTGTAAAATAGGAGTTTCTACCTCTAAATATCCTTTTTCATTATAAAACTCTCGAATACTATTAGTGATTTTTGTTCTTTTAATGAACGTTTCTTTCACCTTAGGGTTTACTACTAAATCTACATAGCGCTGACGGTAACGTAGTTCTGGGTCATTGAATTCATCATATATTTACCTTCTGCATCTTTTTTAGGTAATGGTAAAGGTCTAAGCGATTTACTTAGCATGGTAAATTTCTTTACCATAATTGTTTTTTCGCCCACTTGTGTTGTAAACAGTTCCCCTTCAATACCAATAATATCGCCTATATCAAATAATTTTTTATAGACATCATTATATAAAGTTTTATCCTCGCCGGTACAAATTTCATCTCTGTTAAAATAAACTTGTATACGACCCGAGCTATCCTGTAATTCGGCAAAAGAAGCTTTACCTTGAATACGGCGCGACATAAGTCTACCTGCAACAATTACCTGTTTGCCTTCCTCATAATTGGATTTTATGCTTGCCGATGTAGCATTTAACGGGTATAAAGCTGCCGGATATGGATTAATACCCAAGGCTCTTAATTTCTCCAATTTTTCTCTCCTGATAAGCTCTTGCTCTGATAATTGCATATAAAAAAATTAAGTCGCAAAATTACCTTTTGCTATTAACATACGCAACACTTATAATAATTGGATTGTTACGTTTTTGCTAGTCAAAATGTAGTGTTGTCGAATAGTTTGGGATATATTTTCATGAAGAATAATTTTGACAATATCATCTTCTAAAGTAGTAATTGGACTTTCAATTATTCTATTTATTTCCCTTCCATTTTTGTAAAAGATAAATGTAGGGACTCTTCTAATATTTAACCCCCATTCCTCGCCTTGCGGACTTTTTTTATAGGAGTTTTTACTTTTGTCAAGCGCGACTATTTTAAGGTTTTCCATTGGGAAGTCTATAGATTTTAAAATCCTTATAAATCTGGGGACTTCACGTTTACTATCACCACACCACGTACCCATAAAAATTAATACTTGATAAGTCTTTAATACTTCTTTTATGCGTTCAAGTTTGCCAGTATTGGTTTTATAACTCTCAAAATTGGGCTGAAACCACGTATTATAGGAGTTAGATGAAAGCCCTAAAATAGATATTTCGCCTACTAAATAAGGTTGTTTAACATCAATGGTAATTTCTTTATTTATGTTTTGAGCATGTAGGTTACAGGCAAAACCTAAAAGTAATGTGGTAATTAAAAATGATAATTTCATGATTTTTCAGTTTATGGATTAAAGCTGAAAATTCTTAAAAATGTATGCTGAAAGCAGTTTTGGTAGGGTGGAAATGGGTACTAGTACCCCGGTTGAAATTTTAATTCTATTGAAATCGCTGTTTTATTTCATCTCTAGAATTAACCTTGAGTTTCTTATAAAGGTTATTAATATGAGTCTTTACTGTGCTTACGCTAATAAACATTTCTGAGGCAATTTCTTTTTGGTTTTATTCTTTAGTATTTCTTCAACAATATTTTGTTCTTGCTCAGTCAACTTTGCTATGGCGTTATTCTGTATACTTTGTGTAAATTTTTTATGTTTTAAAAACAGATATATATTTAGAAAAATTGAAAAAGTAAGAAGTAAGTAGAGGATCCATTTAAATGTGCCAGAATTTGAATTTTTTAAATTTGAATACTTCTGGTCAATAGCAATTTCATCTAAATACAGCTGGGTAAATGGTGCGTTAGGGTATTTTAATAGTAAGCGCTCACCAAGTTCAGTATAATAAGTAGTTTCAGTAATATTCTTTTGATAATAGGCATATGTTTCATTTCTTTTATCTGACAAAAAGTTAAAGATATACAGTTCCGCTAATGGTTCATTTAATTTTTCCCGAAGTCTTGTAAAGTTTTAAAACCATTTTTGAGAGTTCAATTTCTTGTTGGCATCGCTTCTAAAGTCATTAAAATCAAAAGCCATTTGTTCTTTTAATACATCTATTTCTAGAAAAGAAGAAGAGGAATTATTGGTAGATGTAATTTCGCAAAGTGCTTTGGTTGGCAAATGAAGTAGGGAATTCTACGGTATCTGTGTTATTGGCAATAAATAGAATGCTTTTGCTGTTTACGCAACTTCCAAAAAAATGCTCTGAATTGGAGACAGTATCGGGGCAATCATCTAAATGAATTCTATAGATGCGATTTTCTTGTGATAAATTGTTTCCTGTGAACATAAAAAAACCCAAAGAATCGGTGGTTGTTTTCTTTAGGATTTGTTCCATTGAAATACGCTCTAACTTTCTGTAATCTCTATAATTGATAAGTAAATTGTTTTACTACTCACCTTTTCCGCAATATGACCCTTAAAAGTATACTGCGAAAAACAGGTAATACTTAGAAAAAGCAGGAAGATATAAACTAAATTTTTGGCCATACTAAAAGTATGAACCTCTAAAATAACCGATTTTGTAACAAACCTATTAAAGTTGCGACTTATTAGTAACATCAATCAATCAAAATAATAATCAAATGATTTAATTCGAGTATTGCTTGCTATATTTTTTCCGCCCTTAGCTGTATTGGGTAAAGGTTGTGGTTTCTTTTTTAATTGTTTTACTTTTAACTTTTTGCGGCTGGGTGCCTGGTGTAATAGCCGCTTTAGTTATATTGAACAATCCTAATTAGAACAAAGTACATGAAACTTATTAAAATTTTAGCTGCTGTCCTCATGGCAGTATTTTTCGTTGCCTGTAATTTTACAGAAGAAATTATTTTAATGGAGATGGCTCTGGAAAAATGAGCATTAGCTTTGATGGAGGTGAATTATTGCAAATGCTACCAGAAACGGATTCCACACAATTAGAAAAAGCTATAGATTCTACGCTAGTTTTTAAAGACTTGTTACGAGATAAAAAGGATAGTATTTCTCAATTATCTGCTAAGCAACAAGCTAAGCTAAAAAAGATTAGAACCATTTAGTCTTCATATGAAAGTAGAGCCAGAGAATGGTATTATGAATTTGACATGTTTACGGATTTCATTGAAGTATCAGAAGTTAATGACGCATTCAATGCATTTCAAAACGCAAGTTCTGTTGGTCCTATTGCTGGTGGCAAGTCATTGCCAGACAACGCAACTGACGAAACCACAAAAGTCAATTATAGTTTTAAGAAAAATAAATTTAAAAGAGAAACGATAATTTTAAATCAAGAATTGTTTAAGCAAAGTATAGACAGTCTTTCTAGTGCCGAAATGTTTTTATCTAGTTCTACATACACCTTTAAATACCATTTTCCAAGACGTGTAAAATCCACAAATATTGAAGAAGCTACATTTTCAATGGACGGAAAAACAATGATACATGAGGTTAATTTCTTAGCTATGATGAAGGATCCAAAATCGATTTTGATAGAAGTGGAACTTGAAAAATAGAAAGTCACTTTTTGTATCTTTGTACGATGAACAAGAAGGTTGTATTACAAGATTTAGGACTTAAAGATTACAAAGAAACATGGGACTACCAAGAACAACTATTTCAAGATACTTTAGATATAAAAATTAGAAATAGAAGGGAAGAATTAGCATTAGAAACGCCTAATTATTTTTATTTGTTGAGCACCCACATGTTTATACACTTGGCAAAAGTGGCGATATTGATAATTTACTAGTTAGTGAAAAACAACTTGAAGAAAAAGGGCTACATTTTATAAGATCAATAGAGGAGGTGATATTACCTATCATGGCCCTGGCCAAATAGTGGGTATCCTATTTTAGATTTAGATAATTTCTTTACCGAATACATAAATACTTGCGTTTATAGAAGAAATGGTCATTTTACTTTAGCCGACTTCGGTTTAAAAAGCAGAGCGTTCTAAAGGCGAAACAGGAGTTTGGTTAGATGTCGGGACTCCATTTGCACGTAAAATATGTGCAATGGGTGTAAGAGCTAGCAGGTGGGTAACAATGCATGGTTTTTGCACTAAATGTAAATGCCGATTTAGGTTATTTTGATATGATGATACCATGTGGAATAAAAGGTAAGACAGTAACATCTTTGAATGTAGAGCTTGGTAAAAAAGAAATTGATTTAGATGAAGTAAAACAAAAACTGCAAGCCCATTTTAAGAAACTTTTTGCAGCAGAATTATAATAAAGAAAGCCAAGGTGTAGACCTCGGCTTTCTTTATTAAATAAATAGTCTTAATAATCTAGCCCAAAATAATCCATTACTGCGTAGTAATCATTAGTATCAACTCCTGCAGATTTCAAACGCGATACCATATTTTCCTTGCTTGATTTTCCAGAGGTGGTGCTGTTAGATTCTATGACCACCAGTTTAAGTTCATCTAATTGACCAGCACTTACTGATTTAAAGTTCTCTGTACCAACTTCGTAAAAGTACATCCAATATCTGTTCAAGTTTATTTCAACCGCTATGTCACTATTATCATTAAGTCCAAAAGCATATATAGGAGCTGGGATTGGAGTGTAATGGTGCCGCCTTTTTAAAAGATAACCAAGAATTAGGTCGTTGTCAATTACTTCTTGAGTTAAAACAGGTGCAGTAACTACGATAGTTGATCCAGATTCGGATGAAAGGTCGTAGGTATATGTTGCTACGTTGGCATTACCATCTTCTCCATCTTCGCCATTAGTCCCGTCAGTGCCATTTGTGCCGTCCATCCCATTTGTTCCGTCTGTACCGTTTTCTCCAGCCGGGCCTTGTTCACCTTGAGGTCCTGGAATACCTATTCCTTCCCCATCTTCTCCATCTTCACCCGCGGGTCCTTGGTCACCTTGAATTCCTTGTTCACCTTGTGGGCCTATAGGGCCAATGTCTCCATCTTTTGAGCATGATGTAATTGTAATTGCGAATATCAAAATCGCACATTTGATAAAATTTGTTGTAGTCTTCATTTGTAATATTTAGGATTATTTCCCTTTAATGAACAAGAAGAGAAAAGGTTAACATTAAGATTAAAGAAAAAACTTTCGTTGATTCCTTAATAGCAAATAATTATTCTATACTCCAAATATTATCTTCTAATATATCGCTCATTGAGCTATCTGGGCGATATCCCCCAAATATCCATAATTTGTTATTGAACAATAAACTTTCGTGGCTATGTAACCCTTTAAGAAGTGGTTGTTTTTGTCATATTTATACCAATACTTCATATCATTTGAATACCAGACATCTCCATAGAATGTACGTGCGCCTAATTTATTTGAACTCTGTCCGCCAATAACCCAAACTTTTCCTTCAAAAACAGTCGCGGTATGGTTTATTCGATTTTCAAAAACTGTAGATGCTGGACTATTTTCATGCCAATGAATACCGTCAGTACTTGCCCAAACTTCATTTGTAAATTCACCACCACGAATCCACCCACCAATTATATATAGGTATTCTTGTAGACTATGGTTTTATAATGATTTCTAACGGGGAATGCATTATTGGTTTCCATTCGCCAATTTATACCATTAGAAGATGACCAAACTTCCTGCTGCTGTCTATTATTTCCAATGAAAACATATATTCTATTATTGAATACTATGGAGTTATTTTGTCCAATATCCGTTAAGGATTTAGTGATTTTACGTTGTTCCAGTGAATGCCATCTGTTGTATTCCAGATATCACTTAAAATTTCGCCAGCGTTATTTATTCCACCAATAAGCCACATTTTATCTTTAAATACCAGTAAAGAGTGGTTTTTTCGATTGTCGAATTGGTTTGAAGTAACTAGCTTCCAGTTTTTGCCATTTTTACTCTTCCAAACTTCTGAATGTAATGTCCAAGGTGCTGTATTATTATTGTCTCCACCTACTAACCAAAGTTGGTCATTAAATTGAGTTATAGAATGAGATGCAAATCCACCCATTTCACTGTTTGTAGTCTCCAAATCAAAATCTAAATCAATATTTGGATGTAAAAAAGTTCGTCCGGCAGCTACATGATTATTACTTGGTTCGTTAGATTTCTTCTTTTTGGCAAGAAGAAGTCAATATAACTATTGCGACAACCAAAATCAATTTTAGTGTTTTCATAATATTAGTATTTAATGTTTTAAACATTAATGTTTTCATAGGGTTAAAGGTTAACAACAACGCATAAAAAAACCGAGCGCAAGCCTCGGTTGGTAATAAGTGGACATTAAGTAATTATTTGCTGTACGCGGTAAGCATTGTGCTTGCCATTAAGTCGCCATTTTTTTTATAAGTTTCTTGTTTTACCATACCTATACCTTCTGCAAGCCAAACCCTAGAGGGTAAACTTGGTTTACCATCATCATTTTAGATTGGTTTTCACTGTAAAGTACATAGCAATCATACGTACCCGAAGGAGTGGTAACGCTTTCTTTTTTCTCAACTTTTCTATTTACCATATCAACAGTCATATTCATGCTAATACCGCTCATATCTATTTTCATGCTAACATTGGCGTCATTTAAATTTTGGCCAACACTTAAGTCATTAGGTATTTCAATATCATTACCCGTTATTGTTAAATCCATTTCACCATATTGCTCTAACATATTACTTGGTAACAAAGACTCATAATCTAATGTAACCATATTACCTGTACAGGATAATTTATAATCGGTATTGTAAATGTCCTTGCCTTTTTCATCTTTTAGATAATAGCCATAGTAGCATTTGTGGTGTTGCCGCTGGTATTTGTTTCAGTTACTTTAAAAGAGCTTACACCTTCTACTTTACCTTTTTTGTTATAATTGGTGTATTCCAGTGCAACCCCTTCGGTCATAGGGTAAAACTTGCTACAATTGTCTTGAGCAGTAAGAGAGATAATGCCTATTAAAAAAAATAATATTAATAGTAATTTAGTTTCATTTATATTGATATTAAGGTTCTGGTTAATAACTACTTAAAAATATAAAAAACTATTTGTTTATTTTGAGTTTTATGTATGATTGGTAGATTACTACCTTTAAAATATTTAAATTACTGTGTCAGCGTATTTTAAAAACCTTAATTGAATTTTCCTGGTCTTTTAAAACGAGTTCCACTTTTTTGTTGTTATTGATGTCTGCCATATCTATAATCGAATTTCCAAAAATGGGAAATTTAGAAATTGATTCTGCTTGACTATCAAAGAGATATATTTTCTGATTCTGTATATCGGTAACCGAAACGTAAATCTTATCATTAAGATAAAAAATGGTAGGTTTTGAATATACACCAAGTTCTAATTGTATTTTTTTGTCTCGAATACGTAAAACATTATCGTTCATGACCGCAAGTGTGCGAGTTGTTGCGTCCATACCATGATCTTTTGCCAAATTTAGGTTGCTTGATGAAATAGTACCTTTTGTGTCTATTTGATATAAAATGCCATCTATGGATGTGAAAATAAACTTGTTTTGATAAAGTTTTATATCATTATCGGAGAAAGTAAATTTATCCTTTACAGTTACTCTAGTTTGGCCTACCCGGTTGGTGATTCTTAATTGTCCATTATCCAATTTAAAAACGATATAATCTTTTATGCCAATTATAAAGTGTTGTGGTGCGTCTAAGATATTAGCTTCAGCCGTGTTGTACTTAAAGCCTTTGACAATTTCCCCTTTATTATTGTACATGAAAACCTGCTTATTTTGGGTTACAATAAATCGGTAGTTCTTTTTATTTTCATAATCGAATACGGCAAGTGGGTTTAAGTTACCTCCTGAGAATTTCATGGTAAATGGTTTTACTTCATTTCCATTTCTATCTAATATTAAAAATTCATTATTTGTAGTAAATGCATATTGTAATTTCCCATTTTTAAAAAGATCTACTTGATGTATTTTACCTTGGATAGTGCCAGAAAGTTCTTTTTCCCATAAAATTTTCCCACTATTCGAAATTAGATATAACGTATTTTCTTGGTCCTGAACAATAATTTCTTTTTTTCTATTGGTATGGTTTGTTACAAATTGGGGTTGGGTAGCAAGGTCTGTTTTAAATTGAACTTCAAAAATTGGAGTAACGCTATTTTGTTCAACCTCGGCTGTAATTTTTTTTATCAGAAAATTGGCATGGTAAAAACCGGCGTCGGAAATAAACTCAGAGCCAAACACATAGTCTTTTAAATCACTTGCATTAAACATTTTTCCCAACGATTTTGATACGGATTCTTCTAAAACATCTATAGTACCTTTTAAATCTGAAATAGTTAAAATGCTAGAGGAGGAGGTAAGTTTGTTTTCAGCATTTTTAAAAAGACTTGTTTTGTTAAAGGTTTCACCACTTTTGTATTTAGTCATTAAGGTCTCTAGGGAACTTTTAGAACTTGAAAATAAAAAGGTGTTTTCAATGATACTTGCGTATGTAAAGGACGCATCTCCAATAAAAGGCGCTATGGACTTAAATAATTTGCTATTGGAATTCAACTCCCATATTTCATTCCCGCTAAATTCTTCTGTGGCTACTTTTTCCTCATTAATATAATCCAGTAAAGTTGCAGTGCCATAAGTTTGTAAGAGTATTATTTTCTCATTTTCTACTTCGGTAATTCCTATTTCTTCTACCGTATTTAATAGAGAATCTAAAGTACTTTCGGTGAAACCCAATGTTAATTTATTATTTGTAACCTTTTTAAAGTCATCAAAGCCATAAGATTTATAATAATGTACATCGTTTGGTATTATTGAGGCTGTATTGTTTTGAATTGGTTTGGTGGTATTAAAAAGGTTTAGCAGATGTTTTTTTTCAAAATTTGGTTGAGCAATTCCGTTTAATAAAATTTCAGTGTCATTTAAAGTAAGGTCTAAAGACAACCAACTTGTGAAATTAGAAATGTGTTGGTCTGGGCCTAGCAAATGGTTGATTAGATTTTCATTTTGCTCAACATTAAACCAAACATTAAGTACTTTTTCTTTATTAGATATAGAATAGAATTTTTTCAATGAAGAATTAATTAAAGGTTCATCTTTTGAATCTATAAGCTGTTCTAATATCTTTTGTGATGAGCAAGACACCCAGTATCCATTAATAAATGAGCTAAATAAAGAAGAATTGTCTATGAGGTATTTAGTGATATTTAGGTTATTGTAAGTAAGTGTCTTTACGGTTTTATTAGGAAGGATATCCCAATCTGCAAATGATAGGCTGTCATTAGATATGTAGGTGTATGCTATTTTGGTGCTGTCAACATAAGAAATAGCTAGCAAACCTTTTTCTTGGAGAGATAAATTGTTTAATGGTTCTATTAGGTTTGTTAATTCCTTAAAAGGTTCTAAATCTTTTAAATTTTGCAGTATCTCGTTCGTAGAAAGTTCATTCTTTAATGTTTCAAAATCATTTATTTTAAAAACTAAAGTGGCATTATGCGGCACTAAATCTAGAATAGAATTTTCGGTCTTTACTTTAGTTGTACAGGTTATGCATAAAAATAAAATGGTTGCATATAATATGGTATGCCTCATAGGTTGAAGTTTGTGCAAAGTTATACTATTTGTAAAACTAAGGTAAGTTGTCGGCTAAAAGCTTAAAGCTCATTCTATGATATTTTGTAGCCCCGTATTTTTTAATAGCCGCCCTGTGTTCTTTTGTTGGATATCCTTTATTTTTTTTCCAATTGTACATAGGGTATTCTTCATGGATTTGGAGCATGTAAGCATCGCGAGCTGTTTTAGCTAGGACTGATGCAGCAGCAATACTCATATATTTTGAATCACCTTTTATAATACAGGTATGTTCTATATTCTTATATGTTTTAAATTTATTACCGTCTACAATAATATGCGAAGGAGTTTTAGATAATAATTCTATGGCATTGTGCATCGCCAAAATAGAAGCATTTAAAATGTTGATATCCTCAATTATTCTAGGTTGAATATGAGCAATACCATAAGTAACACATTCTCGCTTTAAAATTGGCTCTAAAAGTGATCTTTTTCCTTCGGATAATAGCTTGGAATCTGTTAGAATTTGGTTTTCAAAGTTCTCGGGTAAAATGACTGCGGCAGCGGTAACAGGTCCTGCTAAGCATCCTCTTCCAGCTTCATCTGTGCCTGTTTCGTTAGAGTTTTTGTAAAATTTAAAAAGCATTATGTTTTTTTTAACTTAAAATTTAGAATTTAAAATTCAGCAAAAAGGTTAAATATTTAGGTATTTTTCATTAAAATTTAAAATTTAAGAATAATTATATAAAACGAGGTTTGTTTTTAACATTTGATTTTTTTGGGTTAAGATAGTTTTTGGAAAGGAGTGTATTTTTTAGGAATTTTACCGCAAGCTAATTCAAAAAACAAATTTTATGAAACAGAAGTTGACGTGGATGTTGACGCCGTTATTGGTGTTCTTCATGACATTTTCCTTTGCACAGGAAAAAAAAGTGACCGGTGTCGTAACCGATCAAAGCGGTTTGCCGCTACCTGGAGTGTCTGTAGTTGTTGTTGGGACTACTAATGGTGCCCAAACAGATTTTGATGGTAATTATGCTATCAATGTTGAACAAGGTAAGAGTTTAAGATTTTCTTATTTAGGTCAAAAAACAGTAACAATGAGTGTTGGTGTTTCCAATACTATAGATGTACAGTTGCAAGAAGATGCAGAAGCATTGGAAGAAGTAGTAGTAGTTGGGTATGGTTCTAGATCAAAAGAGCTATCGACTTCAGCAATTTCTACAGTATCTGCTGAAAAAATCGAAGCATTCGTACCATCAACGAGTATTGATAATATTTTACAAGGTCAAGCTGCGGGTGTACAGGTAACTGCTGCCAATGGTAGACCAGGTAATACTGCATTCGTTCAAATTAGAGGTGTTGGTTCAATTAATGCACAGACTACTCCTTTGTATGTAATTGATGGTGTTCCTATTCCTATTGATACGGAAAGGGATTTTAACCCAATTAGCAATTTAAATCCAAGTGATATAGAGTCGTTCTCAATATTAAAAGATGCTGCTACCGTTTCTAAATACGGATCTCGTGGAGCAAATGGTGTTGTGTTAATTACAACTAAAAGAGGTAAAGCAGGTGATGCTAAGGTTAAGTTTTCTTCTTCTTATGGTTATGGGGAAATGATACCGAATAATTTCGACATTATGAACACTACTCAGAAATTGGAGTTAGAGCGTCAATATGCAGCTTTAGGTGTCGGTGCAGCGGGTAGTATGCCTGGTGCTAACGCAACTCCTGCTGATATTGCTAGATTAACGGCATTGGATACAGATTGGCGAGATGCATTGCTTAGGAACTCAGTTATTCAATCAAATAATTTATCAGTTTCAGGTGGAGACGAAAAATTGACCTACTACTTATCTTTAGGTTATGATAAGAATACTGGTATTATTGATAATATTGACGGTTTTGAAAGAGTTTCTGCTCGTTTAAATACAAGCTATCAGGCAAAAGATTGGTTAAATATTGGAGCAAATGTTTCGGTTTCTCGTAGTACAACAGATTTGCCAAGAGATAGAAACAACGTACAAAACCCGATTAGGGCTATGTATGACTACAATCCTTACGATCCTTTGTTTTTAACAAATGACGATGGTAGTATCGTAACCGATGATCAAGGAAATAATGTTTACAATCCAACTAGATCAGGTTTTCCTATTGCTTTGGCAATTCAAACAGAGCCAGAAGACAATAGAAACTTATTGTTAATTGGTAATTTATCGGCAGGTATGACTTTGTCTGAAAAATTTACGAACAATTTTAGCGTAGGTTTAATTAGTAATAGGTTCAATAGAACAAACCGTTCTATTGCTGGCGGTGTTTTACAGGGTTTTGTTGGTGATGCCAATTTTCCAGGGTCGCAGACGGATAATTTTGCTGTTGACTTTGAGTACAACGTAAACAATGTGTTTACTTACACTGACACCTTTAATGGATTACATAATCTTTCTGCTAGCTTTCTGTTAGAATACAATGAAAACATAAGAACAGATTTATTTGCCACTGCAAGAGGGTTTCCTTCACCGAATATTCCATATTTAGACGTAGCTGCAGAACCCACAGATGCCGGGTCTTCAGAATCAAGAAGAATTTTATTTTCACAAGGTATGTTCGTAGATTATGATTACGATGGTAAATATATCGTTTCAGGTTCTATAAGACGTGATGGTTCATCTAGGTTTGGTCCAGATAATAAGTATGGTTATTTCTATAGTGGTAGTGCTGCTTGGAATATTGCTAACGAAAGCTTTATGGAGAACTCTATTTTTAACACCCTTAAATTAAGAGCTTCTTATGGTACTTCTGGTAACCAAAATATTGGAGAGTTTCAGTATTTAAACCTGTTAGATTTTAATAATACCTATAACGGTCAAACAACTGCTTTGCCTGCTGGTGTGGGTAATCCTCAAATTCAATGGGAGTCTCAAGCTATATTCGATGTTGGTGTTGAATTCGGTTTGTTTAATAATAGGCTAAATGGTGTTGTTGATTACTTTAAGAAAAACTCTAAAGATTTATTATTGGATCGTCCAATTTCTTATACTGTTGGTGACGAAAACAATTCAATTTTCTCGAATATTGGTGAAATCGAAAACTCTGGTATAGAAGTTTCTTTAAGCGGAGATGTGATTAGAACTCAAAACTTTAAATGGACATTAGGTGGTAACATTACGTTTATTGATAATAAAGTTGTTGAGTTGGTTGACGGTGAGGATATCGTTACAGGTACTTTTGGGGATAACATACTAAGAGTAGGAGAAGAAATAAATTCGTACTATGCAGTAGAATATGCAGGTGTTAATCCAGCAAATGGAGAGCCTTTATATTTCGATTTAGATGGTAATATTACCAATGAATATAGTTCTGGTTTTCAACAATTACAAGAAGGAAAATCTCCTGTAGCTGATTTTGAAGGTGGATTCTATACTGCATTTTCTTACAAAGGATTTGGTCTTAGAGGTGATTTCGTATACAAAGGCGGTAATTATATCTATAACTTCCAACGATCGGAAGGTATTGCAATAGGTAATATTGACAGCAATCAAAGAGTAGAAGCATTTAATTACTGGAAACAACCTGGAGATACAGATGTATTACCTAGTCCTTTGTTTCAAGGTACAGCTGATCAAACTTCTACAAGATTCTTGGAGAAAGGTGACTACCTAAGATTACGTACGCTTACATTGGATTATAACATGCCTAGAGATTTTATTGAAGGTATAGGTATAAATTCATTAAGATTTTCTTTATCTGGTCAAAATTTATTCACTATTACTGATTTTAATGGTGATCCAGAAGTTGGTTTAGGTTCTGCGGAATCAGGAGAGCCAGGAGATGTTGGTTTCGTGCCAGGATCATTTAACCTATTTAGCTATCCAAACACAAGGTCATATACTTTTGGTGTCGAAGTAGGATTTTAAAAACAAAAAAAAAGTTAGAAATGAAAAATAACATAAAATTATTAGTTCTTTTATTTTCGTTCGGGTTCTTTTTGTCCTGCGACGATGAGTTGAATGATCTACAACCATTTACACAGGGTAATCCTGAGACATTTTTTAATAGTGTTGCAGCTTTTCAAAATGGAGTAGATGGTGCTTACAGACAATTGTGGAATTACTATTCTTCAACTGGTTCTGGACTACAGGGTATCCCAGATATTTTATCTGATAACGTAATTATAGCCCAAACAGGAAGAAGGTCAAATAGTGATTATTACAACTATAGATATGTACCAGCTACCGGTGGTGCTATTGACTTATATTGGAGTGAAGCTTATGAGGCTGTAAATGTTGCAAACTTGGTTATCGCACAAATAGATAATTTAGCAGACGGTCCTGAAAAAAATAATATTCTAGGACAGGCTTTAGCAATTAGAGCATGGGCTCATTTCGATTTAGTAAGAGTATATGCAAAGATTCCTACGCAATCTGCAGATGCAAATGCTTCTCTAGGGGTTGTTTACCTCAAAGTTGAAGATGGGGATACTGAAGATCCTTTTGCAGAACCGGCTAGAGAAACAGTTGCCAGCAACTATGCCGAAATTATTGGTGATTTAGAAAGAGCAAGTCTTTTAATAGATTCTGATAATGGTCAAGGCAGGTTAAATGCCGACGGTGTTTATGGTCTACTATCTAGAGTCTACCTTTATAACGGGGAATATCAAAAGGTTGTAAACGCTGCTAATGAAGTAAGTGTTCCATTAGCTACTGCGGAAGAACTTGAAGGTTTATATACTGATGCAAATGAAGCAGGTATTGTTGTAAAACTTGCAATTAATACGTCTACCGAAAGTAGTGGTAATAATGTTGGTGTTTTGTATAGCCAGTCTAATTCCACTTCAACAATTTCAGAATATGTTTTCGATTTTGACTATTTCAACAGTATTGACGAAAATGACCTTAGAAAGGATGTTATTTCTTTTGTAGGTATAAATCAAGATAATCAATATAATGCCATATCTAAATTTTTAGGAGAAACAGGTCAGGTAAACGGTCGTGTTGATGTTAAGGTTATGCGTGCTGCAGAAGTTTTATTAAATAAAGCAGAAGCTCAATTCGAACTAGGCCAAGATGCTTTGTCAACACTAAATGAACTTAGGGATTTAAGATATGTTTCTTATTCAGGTGGTGAAACTGGATCTGCGCTTGAAGATGCTATTCAGTTCGAAAGAAGAGTTGAGCTGTCCTTTGAAGGTCATAGATTTTTTGATTTAAAGCGTCGTGGAGAACCAGTTATGCGTTCAACTATGGGTGACGTTATTGATGGTACTGGTACGCCTCCAGATTTTCCAACATTGGCCGCTGATAACTTCAGGTTTCAATTACCAATTCCAATTGCTGAAATTAATGCTAATCAAAACATGGTTCAGAATCCTGGCTACTAAAACTTAAATAATTATGAAAAAATATATAGTAATAATAGCTGTACTATTTGCTTTTGTTTCTTGTGAAGAAGAGAATATAGTATTTGATAATGAGAATGGACAAACTGGAGTTTCATTTGCAACTTCGGCATACAACGTTTCTGTACCAACCGAAGGTTTGTCTTTAGAAGTACCTGTAAATGTAACTACGGTTTCTACAACTGAAAGATCATTCAATGTAACTGTTGATGAAAGTACTGTTGGTGGTGCTGCTAATTATGCACTGGGATCTGTGACTATCCCTGCTGGGGAGTACAGTGGTACGTTAAATGTATCGTTAAATTTTGATCCTTTAACAGAAGGGGAAGTATACACCTTAGTGGTGAACTTAACGGCTCCGGAAGGTGGCGTAGCTTTTGATGAAACCTTAGAAGTTGAATATTTTAAGGAGATTATCTGTAATGATATCGTTGTTACTGTAGTTACTGATACTTATGGAGGAGAAACTACCTGGGAAATCACAGATGCAGATGGCACAGTCGTTGCATCAGACGGTCCTTTTGCAAACGTATCTGGAGGCGATACCTATACTCAAGAAGTTTTCTTGGAAGATGGATGTTATACGTTTACCATTTTCGATGATTATGGTGATGGTCAAGTTGACGGTACAGTAACAGGTAATTATACTATTACTTGTTCTATTTTAAATGTTCTTGATGGTGGTGGTGCTTTTGGTGCTTCTGAAGCTAAAGAGTTTTGTATAAATCAATAGTACGTTTATAATAAATAGTTTATTTAATAATAAAATCAGGCTAAAGCAATTTAGCCTGATTTTTTTTCTTTTATAGTTTTACAAATTATTTAAGTTTTTAATAACAGTTATTAGAACAACTAACCGAAAATTATCTTTTAAATTCAAAAAAAAAATATATGCTAGAAAATATAAAATCTTTTACAATACTTTTTTGTGGCTTACTTTGTGTAACATCAACTTTTGGTCAGCAAGCTTATTCTGCAAGTCCAGAAACTGGTATTATGAATTTTGTATCCAGTAGTTCTACGATAGAAAGTGATAAAACTAAAGGGTCTCCGTATCTAAATGATGAATTTGTACATGGCGAGGTTATAGTGAATAACAAAGTAGAACTTATTGGTAAAATGCGATATAATGCATTTAGAAACGAAATAGAAATATTGGACAATAAGACATCAACATCCTATTATTCACTTTTAAAACGAGCCTATATAGGCGTTGAAATTGGGAATAGGTCGTATAACATATACACCTATAAGGATTCAGATGAATCTGTAAGAACTAGTTACTTTACAAATTTAAATGAAGGTAAATTAAAATTGTTATTTAAGCCAGAGGCTATATTGAAGCAAGCCAGAAGACCCAGCACATCTTATGAGAAGTATGTTCCGCCTACTTATGTTTGGAATAATTCATATTATATCTTAAGAGGGTCAAAAGATAATGAAGTCAATCATGCATTTAAGGTTAGGTTAACGAAAAAGAATATACTTGAGTTGACCGGTGAAAAAGAGCGGGAAATGAAGGCTTATGTTAAAGAGAATAAATTGAATTTAAGACAAGAGAAAGACGTTGTGAGTTTTCTTAATTATTACAACACACTTTAAGTAAAAGTAATGAATTGAAAAAAGGCCAAAGAAACATTTATCTTCTTTGGCTTTTTTTAATTATTCAACTCTAAATTCAAATAATTCTGAATTTGATGTATTTCCAAATGAATCTTTAGTGATAACCATCCAATAATAAATGTTGCCAGGAGAAATTGTTACTTCCAATGTGGTGTCTTCGGTAACACCTAAAGAGGTAGTGGGTGTTTCTATTGTGTCAAAAAGAATTTCATAGGAAATGATATCATCATCAACATCAGAAGTTGACCATTCTAAAGTAGTTGTGGTAGAAGTGTTAGAAATAGTAGAACCTCTTAAAGGGCTAATCGCAATAGCAGGAAATGGCGCATAATTTTCTATCCCTTGCCCTTGGTTGTAAAACGACCATGTTTCACTAGTTGCTGTTGAACTGGTGCCATTTACAAGTGATATAACGTACCATTCATATGGGGAGCCTCTGTTAATGCTAATCGCTTTCTGATTAGTTGTTGAACTTGCAGTGGTAATACTTCCTGTTTCAAGATTCTTAACTTTTATTTCATAAGAATCAGTATTTTCTGAATTAGTCCATTCAAATGTAACCGTGCTTTTAGAGCTGTCATTTGCATTTACAACACCTTCATTACATTCAGTATTATCTTCAGGAAAAACTAAAGTAGCTTCGTTAGGGTCTAAAACTACCGGAACAATAGGGTCAACGGGAGTTTCATCGCTAGAACCACCACCACATGAAACTAGTAGTGCGCTAGAGAAAAACAAAATAGTTATATATTTTAATATTTTCATTTTCTTATAATTTTGTAATTAGAAAGGGTATCGCCAGATTTAATGTTTAAAATATAGACTCCGGCAGACAAACCGTCCACACTAAGCTTAATTTCATTATTAGATGGCTTCATTTCTTTGGTTAAAATAGTTATGCCATTTACATAAAATAATGAAATGGTGACTTCAGATGAAGCATTAGAGCCAAGGTAAATGGTTAAATCTCCTCCGGATATAGGGTTAGGGTAAATGAATAAATTATCACTAAGTATTATTTTTTCAGTGTAAACACCTTGACACTCTAAATTTGTTTTGACAGATATATTTGTTGTAGGGCTTTCAAGTGGTAGTGTAATTTCTTTTAACGTTGTAGTATACATTTTTTCATTTAAGAAAATGGTGTAGACCTCTCCACCAGAAAAGCTAAGAGTTACTTCATCATTCAAGGAATTAACTTTTGCACCTACTGATAGTGAATCTGGTTCTGCTATGATTAGGTCAAAACAGGCTTCGTATTCCCCTTGGCCTTCTACAGTTATACATAATTGGTAACTGCCAGCAGCTAAATCAGAAAATGTATTTTCATCAGAAAAACTTGCATTACTTGTACTGTTTAAGCCAGTTAAAAAGGCATTGTAGATAAAGGTTGTATTGGCCGTAGTAATTGAAATACTCCCATTATTGCTTGAGCTACATGATTCTCCCGTAGTCAAAATCTGAAAATTAGTATTAGGTAAAGAAAAAACTTCGCATCCATCAGTGTTTACTATAGTGCCACTAGGGGTGTCATTACATTGGTCGATAGTATTTGGCACACCGTCATTATCACTATCATCATCGCATACATTACCTATACCGTCAAGGTCATCATCTTCTTGATTCGGATTGGAAATTAAAGGGCAATTATCATCAACATCTAAAATACCATCATTATCATCATCTGTATCGCAAAAATCACCTTCGCCATCATTGTCAGTATCTAATTGATTTGCATTTGCGATTAACGGACAATTGTCAATAGTGTCTAAAATGCCGTCATTATCATCGTCTTCGTCGTCTGTTAAACCGTCGACAACTAAGTCATCTATAATAACACCTTCTTCGGTAACCGCTGGATCTGACTGAAATATAATTCTAAATAAGACATTTGTTTCACCAGTTAAATCTTGCTCACCTTTAGAAGCATTAAGATTAAAATCATAGGCATACTCAGTCATTACCGTGTTCTCCCCAGTCCATTGTGCACCAGGGCAATTTTGACAATCGTCAGCTTCTTCAGAGTTGGCATTGGTTCTATTGCTGTTATACCAATTTGGTTCACTGTCGATAGTGCCTAATGTTTCCCATTTTTCTCCACTATCTATTGAATATTCTACATATAAAATGTCAAAATTTAGTTCAAGTTCATATGCCATGTTAAATTTAAGTACAGGAGCAATAATTGTAGTCATGTCATAGCAATTGCTTAATAATATTGCCTTTGTACTATTTGGGTGATCACCGCTTAAGTTGGTGCCATAAACACTAGTGCCCGATGTTGTCGTGTTTAATTTGGTACCTGTTGGCACACCTCTTTGCCATACGGTACCAGAATTGCCGTCGTTGTATGTAATTAATGATTCAGATTCCGTTTCAAAAGAATTAATAGTTCCTCCAGATTCTAATTTGTTTGTGAAAAAACGATTATTCAAGGTATTGTTGTCGTTATATGAGTCGTTGGCAATTGATGCGGTTAATTCAATTGTAGATATACCAAAGTTTAATGAATTTTCTATTGGTAAATCAATGGTTATGCTTTCACCACTTAATAAACTACCGGTCCATTCAAAATTTTGAATCTCATTTCCGTTGAAAGAGTATTCGATATCAATAGAGGTAATTTCATTTAATCCTTGATTTTGTAAAGTGGCTGTTGGTGTAAGATCAGTGCAAATAACGTCATTTGAGTTTGGTGTAATGGATACTAGTCTAATTTCGTTTTCTGGAACTTGAATAGGTATAGGTGATTCCCAAACTCCTCTACCGTATGTTGAAGCTATAATTTTCTCCCCATCTAAATTTATTTCAATATCACTAATTGCGACACTTGGTAAATTAGAATAATATTCTTCCCATTCTGTTAATGAGTCATCCAAACGATATACCCCAAGACTTGTACCTACAAAAATTGGATTATCTGTATGCCTACCTTGATGTGCTATTGAAAAAAACGCTTGATCTATAGGTATGTCAAATGTGATATTTTCAGAAGTCGTTTCGCTTTCACCTATTGTTATCTTAAAAATACCTCTTTCCGTTGGTTGGTCACTTTGTCTAATGCCTACTCTGTCCGAAGTGGTTAAATAAATAATATTACTATTGTTATTGTTAATGGCAATATCTGAAATTTCAGAATCCATTACTTTAATAAGGCTAAAAGTAGCACCACCGTTGCGACTTCGATACAATATGTTACTTTCTGCTGCAAAAATAGTTTCAGGGTCTTGTGGGTCAATTTCTAAATCATCAATATTGCCAGAACCAATAGATGCGGATATTTTTTCCCATTGATTATTCTCTAGTTTATAAAGGGCGTCAAAACCTGCATATACAGAGCCGTCAGGACCAATAGCCAAGGGCGTAATCCAATTTCCTTGAATTGTATTTCCGTTTGCATCGTTTGGAGCAGCTACTACTCCGACAGATTGGCCAGAGTCAGATGAAATAAAAAGACTACCGCCAAATTGTACAAATCCGTAAACTAGACTGCTATTATTAGGGTCAATTTCATAATCCATGCCATCACCTCCAGTAAAAACATTCCATTGCCCTTGATCGCGAATAAAACCTGCGTTATCTTGTAAACCACCAGTAATTTTGCCAGCATCGTTCTTAGCTACAGAAATTCGATAAAATTGGCTAATAGAAATACCTGCCGTATAATCTTTAAAAGTACTTCCACCGTTTTCGGACATATAAATGCCTCCGTCACTACCTACATACACTTTATTGTTAAACATCTTTATTGTATGTATGTCGGCATGGGTGTATCCCTGGTCACTTATATTCCACCTATTTACTCTAATAAAGGTATCTCCACCATTTGTGCTTTTCCACACATTAAGGCAACCGGTATAAACTTCGTTAAAATTTGAAGGTGATACTTCTATGGCGAGGTCAAACCAAGCTTGGTCAGATTCTAAAATGTCTTGTTCACTAGCTGTTTTAATAAAGCTATTTCCGCTATCCAATGATTTATATATGCCGCCGAAGGCAAAAGCGCTAGCTCCTGTCAATGCCCTAAGAATATAAACTCCCGACGGATTGGCAATACTGGTTCCTATTACTAAGCGTCCAGAACTGGCCGGTAATCCATTTGTGATCTGGGTAAAAGTAGCACCGCCATCTGTAGACTTGGAAAAAGTATTAGAAGTAACGGTATAAATAGTGTTTGGAGAGTTTGGTTTTAATTTAAAGTCTTGAATATTACCTTCTTGTTTCACCTCCCAAGTGTTGCCACCATCAATAGATTTCTGTAAACCATCATTCGTTCCAACCCAAATAATATTAGAATTTGTAGGATCAATAGTAATCTCATTCATTAGTAAGTTTGGGGTTGATGTACTTGGGTTTAATCCAGTTTCGTTCCATGAATTACCGGCATCTATAGATTTAAACACACCTATACTATATGAATCTGCGGCATCATCATCACCGGTAGCAATATATATTATGTCAGAATTACTAGGGTCAATAGCTATGCCAGAAACACCTATTTGCGGGAAATCATCAAATAAATTGACCCATGAAGATCCATTGTCTATTGTTTTCCATATTCCCCCTGCAGGTGCGCCTACATACCATATGTTCGTATTGTTTGGGTCAACTGCAATAGCATTTACTCTACCTTGACCAGATAAGGCACCCGAATAGGTGTCATGGGTGAAAGGACCAATGGAACTCCAATTTGCAATTGGGTTTAAAGCTTTGCCCGTAGTTGCTTGCTTATTTTTCCATGATTTCCATAATTGTTTCGAAGTTGGTAGATAACCATCTTTATCAAGATAATAGCTCCAATAATTTTCCCATCTTTTGTAAGGCTTAAAACCACTTCCTTTTTTAGTATAGTCCTTATCAGCCCAATATTTGTTAAATGAATTAGATATTTCCTCTAAAGAATACCTTTTTTGAGATTTTTTTGAAGTAGTGTTATTTTCATTTAAATCTTTCATCCAAGGCGCATTTTCATTGAATTGCGCATAAGAATTAACAAACGCTAAAAGAGCGATTACTGTGAGGAACAATTGTTTCATTAACATTTTTTTATAAAAATCAGAAAAATATTTCTTTAATCTAAATTATATATGGTTAAAATTAATTTTCAATTATACTTCCATTAAAATGTGGATTGTCAATGACAATTAAACTTTCACATTTATTTAGCAACAAAAAAATTAACTTTGCAAGGGTAACCAAGTTTCATGAAATATATAATTATAGTTTTAATGTTTTTCTCCACTTCAATTATTCTGTCGCAAGAAAAGGTTGAAAGAAAAGATAAAAAATCAGATTCGCTTTTTGTAGATAGAAAAGCCAAACCCATAAAACCGTTAGCGAAAATAAAGGGAGATACCGTTGGACTTACAATTAAAGATTACAAAATAATTTCTTTTCAGAGAGACACTACATTTTTAGATACTACCCTTACCATTCAAAAAGAATATAAATATAATTATCTAAGAGAGGATGATTTTGAGTTAATGCCTTTTTCAAATATTGGACAGGCATATAATTCACTGGGGTTAGATTTGGAAAGGGTAAATATGTATCCAAGTCTGGGAGCTACTGCTAAGGATAGAAAGTATTTGGAAAAAGAGCAAATTGCTTATTATAATGTCGCCACTCCAATGACTGAGCTGTTTTTTAAAACAACCCTAGAACAAGGTCAGTTGTTAGATGCTAATCTAACTTTTAATACCTCACGCAGGCTTAATTTTTCAATAGGGTATATAGGTCATCGTTCTTTTGGTAAGTATAATAATAGTGAAATTGAATCAGGAAATTTTACAACAACTACTAATTATTCATCAAAAAATGGCAGATATGCTTTAAGAGCACATATAGCGGCACAGAATATTCTTTCTCAAGAAAATGGTGGCTTAGCGGAAAAAGAACTTCAGTTTGAGTCAGGTGATCCAGACTTCATTAATAGACCAAGGGTCGATGTGCTTTTGGATAATGCAGATAATAAAATCTTAGGTAAAAGATATTATCTAGATCATGTGTATAAATTGGTTAGGAAACAATTAGATTCTACTCGGTTTGAAAAGACATCTCTGTCAATAGGGCATGTTTTTGATTATGAAACGAAATACTATCAGTTTATTCAGTCTTCAAGTGATACTCTTTTTGGTGATGTTATAATTAGCCCTATAGATGATAAGGCATATTTAAAAACATTTTATAATGAACTCAATGCTGAGTTTTATAATAAAACCTTAGGTAAATTAACAGGAGGTGTTAACATATATAATTATGATTACTACTTTAATAGTCAGTTTACAAGAGAGGATGGTACTGTTATTCCAAACAGATTAAACGGAACCGAATTAGGAATAGGGGGTAAGTATGAAAAACGCATTGGTGGTTTTGATTTTAATGCGGATTTAAAATATAACATTTCGGGGAATCTAACCGGTAACCTATTAAACGTTGAGGCTGCATATAATATTAATGAAAATAATAAATTGAAGTTTACACTGCATACTTCCTCTAGCTTACCCAATTTCAACTACCTATTATACCAAAGTGAATATTTAAATTATAATTGGGATAATAGTAAACTTTTTGAAAAAGAACGAGTAAGTAGCCTTAAAGGGGAATTGAATTCTAAAAAGTGGGGTAATTTAATGCTTAAGTATAGCAATATTGATAACTATACGTATTTCGCTCCAGTATCTTCAACTGTTATAGAAGATGGATTGGAAAATGCCTACATAAAACCATTACAAGAAAATAGTGGTATTTCATATCTGAAAGCCAAATATGAAAAGGAATTTAGGGTTGGGAAGTTTGCGTTGAATAACACCGTCATGTATCAAAATGTAACACAAGATGAACAAGTGATGAATTTACCCCAAATAATAACTAGAAACACGCTGTATTTTTCATCAGATGTATTCGAGAAAGCTATGTATTTGCAAACAGGTGTAACTTTCAAGTATTTCTCTAGTTATAATATGAATGGCTATAATCCTATGTTAGGTGAATTTTACACACAGAATAAGGAGGAATTAGGTGGTTATCCATTATTAGACTTCTTCATTAATGCGCGTATAAAGCAGACAAGGATTTATTTAAAGGCGGAGCACTTCAACTCTTCCTTTACGGGTTATGATTATTATTCTTCTCCTGGTTATCCTTATCGGGATTTTGTAATACGCTTTGGTCTGGTATGGAATTTCTTTTCTTAGGATTGGTTTAGGGTGTATTTAATTGATTGATATTGTGCGCATTGTGTTTTCGTTCCATATGCAGAATCTTGATTTTAAGCACATTACTGTGATTACGTCTTATTGGATGTGTAAATAACAGTAAATCAATGTTGTATGGTTTAGGTTAAAAAACTTCATATTTTTCTTTAAAAAAGTCTTGTTGGTTTAGAAATAGGGTGTACATTTGCAGCCCGCTAACGAGGAAGATTTATTTGGAATCGGGGCTTGGGAAACGTTCATATATGTGTTGATTGGTTCGGCTTAAAAAAGAAAGGATATTTTTTTCGAAAAAAGTTGCCGGGTTAAAAAACAGTTGTATATTTGCACCCGCTTAGGGAGACACCTAAGGGAAACGAGGCGAGAAAATCGAAAGATTTGTAGCTGAGTTGATAGAAGTTCATTGAAATATTGTGGAGATAAGAATCGAGTTCGGGTGAGGACCTGGGCGAGAGGAACAAGAATTAAGGAAACATACAATTTAGTGTGTCGCAAGACATATATAAAGGAATTGAATCGAGAGTCGGGGCCGGGAGGGATTTTGACTTCGTTGGGACGAATATTTACAAAACAACGATGAAGAGTTTGATCCTGGCTCAGGATGAACGCTAGCGGCAGGCCTAACACATGCAAGTCGAGGGGTAACAGGGAGCTTGCTCCGCTGACGACCGGCGCACGGGTGCGCACCGCGTATGGAACCTACCTTCTACAGGGGAATAGCCCAGGGAAACTTGGATTAATGCCCCGTGGTACCGTTGATCGGCATCGACCAACGGTTAAAGCCTTCGGGCGGTAGAAGATGGCCATGCGTCCCATTAGTTTGTTGGTAAGGTAACGGCTTACCAAGACTACGATGGGTAGGGGCCCTGAGAGGGGGATCCCCCACACTGGTACTGAGACACGGACCAGACTCCTACGGGAGGCAGCAGTGAGGAATATTGGACAATGGAGGAGACTCTGATCCAGCCATGCCGCGTGCAGGAAGAATGCCCTATGGGTAGTAAACTGCTTTTATACGGGAAGAAAAAAGGGTACGTGTACCCTACTGACGGTACCGTAAGAATAAGGACCGGCTAACTCCGTGCCAGCAGCCGCGGTAATACGGAGGGTCCGAGCGTTATCCGGAATTATTGGGTTTAAAGGGTCCGTAGGCGGGCAGTTAAGTCAGTGGTGAAAGTCTGTAGCTCAACTATAGAATTGCCTTTGATACTGATTGTCTTGAGTTATAGTGAAGTTGCCGGAATATGTAGTGTAGCGGTGAAATGCATAGATATTACATAGAACACCGATTGCGAAGGCAGGTGACTAACTATATACTGACGCTGATGGACGAAAGCGTGGGGAGCGAACAGGATTAGATACCCTGGTAGTCCACGCCGTAAACGATGGATACTAGCTGTCCGGGTCCTTGAGACCTGGGCGGCCAAGCGAAAGTGATAAGTATCCCACCTGGGGAGTACGTTCGCAAGAATGAAACTCAAAGGAATTGACGGGGGCCCGCACAAGCGGTGGAGCATGTGGTTTAATTCGATGATACGCGAGGAACCTTACCAGGGCTTAAATGCATATTGACAGGGGTAGAGATACCTTTTCCTTCGGGCAATTTGCAAGGTGCTGCATGGTTGTCGTCAGCTCGTGCCGTGAGGTGTCAGGTTAAGTCCTATAACGAGCGCAACCCCTACCGTTAGTTGCCAGCATGTCATGATGGGGACTCTAACGGGACTGCCGGTGCAAACCGTGAGGAAGGTGGGGATGACGTCAAATCATCACGGCCCTTACGTCCTGGGCCACACACGTGCTACAATGGCAGGTACAGAGAGCAGCCACGTCGCAAGGCGGAGCGAATCTATAAAACCTGTCACAGTTCGGATCGGGGTCTGCAACTCGACCCCGTGAAGCTGGAATCGCTAGTAATCGGATATCAGCCATGATCCGGTGAATACGTTCCCGGGCCTTGTACACACCGCCCGTCAAGCCATGGAAGCCGGGAGTGCCTGAAGTCCGTCACCGTAAGGAGCGGCCTAGGGCAAGATCGGTAACTAGGGCTAAGTCGTAACAAGGTAGCCGTACCGGAAGGTGCGGCTGGAACACCTCCTTTCTAGAGATTGTCATATAATGACAGTCCCTGGCGAAGTAAAATGGAACTACGGTCCCGGTCTTTTGATTTAATAATGTTTTTCTATAATGAATGTTCGAATAAAAAAATCTCCATGATTATGATATATAAGTAATTGCTTTTTCTGCGAGGTATTTATACTGAAGAGGAAAGAGTAGGGACAGTCCCATAGCTCAGCTGGTTAGAGCGCTACACTGATAATGTAGAGGTCGGCAGTTCGAGTCTGCCTGGGACTACTGAAAAGTACGAGGTACAAATTAAGGATGTACGAAGTACGAACGTTCATTAAGGTTGAAATATTGAAGGAAATTTTAGAAGTTGAGGAGTTAAAAGAGTTATTGCTCATAACTCTTAACTAATAACTCATAACTAAAATAAATGGGGGATTAGCTCAGCTGGCTAGAGCGCCTGCCTTGCACGCAGGAGGTCATCGGTTCGACTCCGATATTCTCCACCAGGCAATGCCTGAAGATATGAAATAAGGTCTTTAGTGCTTGCAGTGATTAGCATAGATGATTTAATTGTCTATCGCGACTCGCGATCGTTCATTGACATATTGGAACAGGAGGTAAGACATTTTAATGTTTTACCGACTAAAAAAGAAAGAAACACGAATCTTTATTAAGTAAAGAGTACGAATAAGATAGAATAGATTAAAGATCTGGCGACAAGCTGGAAAAGGGCGTATGGGGAATGCCTAGGCTCTCAGAGGCGAGGAAGGACGTGATAAGCTGCGAAAAGCTACGGGGATCGGCACACACGATATGATCCGTAGATATCCGAATGGGGCAACCCACTATATTGAAGATATAGTATCCGCAAGGAGGCAAACCCGGGGAACTGAAACATCTAAGTACCCGGAGGAGGAGAAAACAAAAGTGATTCCGATAGTAGCGGCGAGCGAAATCGGATTAGTCCAAACCGTTGTTGTTTCGGCAACAGCGGGGTTGTAGGACCACGACATTCGATGTGCAATGAACTAGAACGCTTTGGAAATAGCGACCATAGAGGGTGATAGTCCCGTATAGGCAAAGAGCATTAAGATAGTGGTATCCTGAGTAGTGCGGGGCACGTGAAACCCTGTATGAATCCGGCGGGACCATCCGCCAAGACTAAATACTCCTGAGAGACCGATAGTGAACCAGTACCGTGAGGGAAAGGTGAAAAGAACCGTGAATAACGGAGTGAAATAGATCCTGAAACCATACGCTTACAAGCGGTCGGAGCCCATATGGGTGACGGCGTGCCTTTTGCATAATGAGCCTACGAGTTACTTTTACTGGCAAGGTTAAGTTCTTCAGGAACGGAGCCGTAGCGAAAGCGAGTCTTAATAGGGCGCCATAGTCAGTAGTAGTAGACGCGAAACCGTGCGATCTACCCATGGGCAGGTTGAAGCTGTGGTAACACATAGTGGAGGACCGAACCCGTTGACGTTGAAAAGTCTTGGGATGACCTGTGGGTAGGGGTGAAAGGCCAATCAAGCTCGGAAATAGCTCGTACTCCCCGAAATGCATTTAGGTGCAGCGTGTAGATAGTTTTATAGAGGTAGAGCTACTGATTGGATGCGGGGGCTTCACCGCCTACCAATTCCTGACAAACTCCGAATGCTATAAAATGTTTCTGCGCAGTGAGGGCATGGGTGCTAAGGTCCATGTCCGAGAGGGAAAGAACCCAGATCACCGGCTAAGGTCCCAAAGTATATACTAAGTTGATATAACGCGGTGGAACTGCATTGACAGCCAGGATGTTGGCTTGGAAGCAGCCATTCATTTAAAGAGTGCGTAACAGCTCACTGGTCGAGCGGTTCCGCATGGATAATAATCGGGCATAAGTATATCACCGAAGCCGTGACTTCATATTTATATGAGGGGTAGGGGAGCATTGTAACTGCGTCGAAGGCGTACCTGCGAGGGATGCTGGAGCGGTTACAAACGAAAATGTAGGCATAAGTAACGATAATGCGGGCGAGAAACCCGCACGCCGAAAGACCAAGGTTTCCCCAGCTATGCTAATCAGCTGGGGGTCAGTCGGGACCTAACGCGAACCCGAAGGGGATAGTGGATGGACAACAGATTAATATTTCTGTACCTGCTCACGCTAAAAGTGACGGAGGCGAGAAGTTGGTGCGTACAGACGGAATTGTACGTTGAAGGGAGCGGTAACGCCCCGATAGTACACCGAGACTACGGTCAAGGTGATAATCCAGCATATCGACTTCCAAGAAAAGCGAGTGAAGCAGCCCGTACCGTAAACCGACACAGGTGGTTGGGATGAGTATTCTAAGGCGCTCGAGAGATTCATGGCTAAGGAACTAGGCAAAATAGACCCGTAACTTCGGGAGAAGGGTCGCCCCCTTATGGGGGGCCGCAGTGAAGAGGTCCAGGCGACTGTTTATCAAAAACACAGGGCTCTGCAAAATCGAAAGATGAAGTATAGGGCCTGACACCTGCCCGGTGCTGGAAGGTTAAGAGGAGATGTCATTCCTTCGGGGAGAAGCATTGAATTGAAGCCCCAGTAAACGGCGGCCGTAACTATAACGGTCCTAAGGTAGCGAAATTCCTTGTCGGGTAAGTTCCGACCTGCACGAATGGTGCAACGATCTGGACACTGTCTCGGCCATGAGCTCGGTGAAATTGTAGTATCGGTGAAGATGCCGGTTACCCGCAGTGGGACGAAAAGACCCCGTGCACCTTTACTATAGCTTCGTATTGACCTTGGTCAAGCAATGTGTAGGATAGCTGGGAGACTTTGAAGCTGCATCGCCAGGTGTGGTGGAGTCATTGTTGAAATACCAGCCTTTGCTTGTCCGGGGCCTAACCCTCCAAGAGGGAACAGTGCGTGGTGGGTAGTTTGACTGGGGTGGTCGCCTCCAAAAGAGTAACGGAGGCTTCTAAAGGTGCCCTCAATACGGTTGGCAATCGTGTGTAGAGTGCAATGGCACAAGGGCGCTTGACTGAGAGACATACAGGTCGATCAGGTTGGAAACAAGAGCATAGTGATCCGGTGGTTCCGCATGGAAGGGCCATCGCTCAAAGGATAAAAGGTACGCCGGGGATAACAGGCTGATCTCCCCCAAGAGCTCATATCGACGGGGGGGTTTGGCACCTCGATGTCGGCTCGTCACATCCTGGGGCTGGAGAAGGTCCCAAGGGTTGGGCTGTTCGCCCATTAAAGTGGCACGCGAGCTGGGTTCAGAACGTCGTGAGACAGTTCGGTCTCTATCTACTGCGGGCGTTAGAAATTTGAGTGGATCTGACTCTAGTACGAGAGGACCGAGTCGGACTGACCGCTGGTGCACCAGTTGTTCCGCCAGGAGCATCGCTGGGTAGCTATGTCGGGATCGGATAAGCGCTGAAAGCATATAAGCGCGAAACCGGCCACAAGATGAAATTTCTTTAAAGGGCCGTGGGAGATGACCACGTTGATAGGCTATAGGTGGAAGGGCAGTAATGTCCGTAGCCGAGTAGTACTAATTGCCCGTCAGGCTTGCGCGAACGCTTGCCTCCTTCTTCGGAAGGAGGCGGCAACGATCTTTACTTCTTTCTTTTTATACCGAAACATACTTTTTAATATAAGTGCTTCTTTCCTTTATAGGAATCCTGTTCCATTCATGTCAACGATATTGCGGCGAAGGCCGCGGTCGGATATATCCGATCCAAAACTTAGGTGGCCATGGCGACGGGGCCCACCCCTTACCATTCCGAACAGGGAAGTTAAGACCGTTTGCGCCGATGGTACTGCTATACCAAGTGGGAGAGTAGGTAGCCGCCTTTTTCAAAGTCCTTTACAGCAATGTAAGGGACTTTTTTTTTGTTCTAATTTTTGAGGATACCCTTATCACTACTACTACTACTACTACTACTACTACAATTAGCTTATAAGCAAGGTTAGTTGTACTCTAGATGTCTTATTTATACTCATACAGTTTTGTGTACTGCAGGGCAATGGTGTATATGTTAATAAATATCTTTTTGGTTATTTTGTTGGCACTAGTATTAATCAATCTATATATGCTACCTTTAAAATAGTCATTTATAGTATTGCTATAATCAATATACTCACTACATTAAGTATAGGTTTTTCTTAGGATAATTGAATTTGCTAGCTAAGAATATAGTATGAATGATTCGGCATATCATACTAAGTAAATCATGTGCTATTTCAATATACTTGCGGTTTGGATAGCACAACTAGATTGTATTGATGTTATTATTAAGAATGTTAATTGATTATAGGATTTGCTAATACCGTATTGGAGACTAACTGTTGTTTGTATTGTTATATGTGTAATCTTACTATATACTTAAGGAGTCTCTAACGGATTTTAATGGTTTGACCTTCTCCTTTATTAAATTTATATTAAATGACTAATTCTTCTTTTACGGGTTATGATTATTATTCTTCTCCTGGTTATCCTTATCGGGATTTTGTAATACGCTTTGGTCTGGTATGGAATTTCTTTTCTTAGGATTGGTTTAGGGTGTATTTAATTGATTGATATTGTGCGCATTGTGTTTTCGTTCCATATGCAGAATCTTGATTTTAAGCACATTACTGTGATTACGTCTTATTGGATGTGTAAATAACAGTAAATCAATGTTGTATGGTTTAGGTTAAAAAACTTCATATTTTTCTTTAAAAAAGTCTTGTTGGTTTAGAAATAGGGTGTACATTTGCAGCCCGCTAACGAGGAAGATTTATTTGGAATCGGGGTGTTGGGAAACGTTCATATATGTGTTGATTGGTTCGGCTTAAAAAAGAAAGGATATTTTTTTCGAAAAAAGTTGCCGGGTTAAAAAACAGTTGTATATTTGCACCCGCTTAGGGAGACACCTAAGGGAAACGAGGCGAGAAAATCGAAAGATTTGTAGCTGAGTTGATAGAAGTTCATTGAAATATTGTGGAGATAAGAATCGAGTTCGGGTGAGGACCTGGGCGAGAGGAACAAGAATTAAGGAAACATACAATTTAGTGTGTCGCAAGACATATATAAAGGAATTGAATCGAGAGTCGGGGCCGGGAGGGATTTTGACTTCGTTGGGACGAATATTTACAAAACAACGATGAAGAGTTTGATCCTGGCTCAGGATGAACGCTAGCGGCAGGCCTAACACATGCAAGTCGAGGGGTAACAGGGAGCTTGCTCCGCTGACGACCGGCGCACGGGTGCGCACCGCGTATGGAACCTACCTTCTACAGGGGAATAGCCCAGGGAAACTTGGATTAATGCCCCGTGGTACCGTTGATCGGCATCGACCAACGGTTAAAGCCTTCGGGCGGTAGAAGATGGCCATGCGTCCCATTAGTTTGTTGGTAAGGTAACGGCTTACCAAGACTACGATGGGTAGGGGCCCTGAGAGGGGGATCCCCCACACTGGTACTGAGACACGGACCAGACTCCTACGGGAGGCAGCAGTGAGGAATATTGGACAATGGAGGAGACTCTGATCCAGCCATGCCGCGTGCAGGAAGAATGCCCTATGGGTAGTAAACTGCTTTTATACGGGAAGAAAAAAGGGTACGTGTACCTTACTGACGGTACCGTAAGAATAAGGACCGGCTAACTCCGTGCCAGCAGCCGCGGTAATACGGAGGGTCCGAGCGTTATCCGGAATTATTGGGTTTAAAGGGTCCGTAGGCGGGCAGTTAAGTCAGTGGTGAAAGTCTGTAGCTCAACTATAGAATTGCCTTTGATACTGATTGTCTTGAGTTATAGTGAAGTTGCCGGAATATGTAGTGTAGCGGTGAAATGCATAGATATTACATAGAACACCGATTGCGAAGGCAGGTGACTAACTATATACTGACGCTGATGGACGAAAGCGTGGGGAGCGAACAGGATTAGATACCCTGGTAGTCCACGCCGTAAACGATGGATACTAGCTGTCCGGGTCCTTGAGACCTGGGCGGCCAAGCGAAAGTGATAAGTATCCCACCTGGGGAGTACGTTCGCAAGAATGAAACTCAAAGGAATTGACGGGGGCCCGCACAAGCGGTGGAGCATGTGGTTTAATTCGATGATACGCGAGGAACCTTACCAGGGCTTAAATGCATATTGACAGGGGTAGAGATACCTTTTCCTTCGGGCAATTTGCAAGGTGCTGCATGGTTGTCGTCAGCTCGTGCCGTGAGGTGTCAGGTTAAGTCCTATAACGAGCGCAACCCCTACCGTTAGTTGCCAGCATGTCATGATGGGGACTCTAACGGGACTGCCGGTGCAAACCGTGAGGAAGGTGGGGATGACGTCAAATCATCACGGCCCTTACGTCCTGGGCCACACACGTGCTACAATGGCAGGTACAGAGAGCAGCCACGTCGCAAGGCGGAGCGAATCTATAAAACCTGTCACAGTTCGGATCGGGGTCTGCAACTCGACCCCGTGAAGCTGGAATCGCTAGTAATCGGATATCAGCCATGATCCGGTGAATACGTTCCCGGGCCTTGTACACACCGCCCGTCAAGCCATGGAAGCCGGGAGTGCCTGAAGTCCGTCACCGTAAGGAGCGGCCTAGGGCAAGATCGGTAACTAGGGCTAAGTCGTAACAAGGTAGCCGTACCGGAAGGTGCGGCTGGAACACCTCCTTTCTAGAGATTGTCATATAATGACAGTCCCTGGCGAAGTAAAATGGAACTACGGTCCCGGTCTTTTGATTTAATAATGTTTTTCTATAATGAATGTTCGAATAAAAAAATCTCCATGATTATGATATATAAGTAATTGCTTTTTCTGCGAGGTATTTATACTGAAGAGGAAAGAGTAGGGACAGTCCCATAGCTCAGCTGGTTAGAGCGCTACACTGATAATGTAGAGGTCGGCAGTTCGAGTCTGCCTGGGACTACTGAAAAGTACGAGGTACAAATTAAGGATGTACGAAGTACGAACGTTCATTAAGGTTGAAATATTGAAGGAAATTTTAGAAGTTGAGGAGTTAAAAGAGTTATTGCTCATAACTCTTAACTAATAACTCATAACTAAAATAAATGGGGGATTAGCTCAGCTGGCTAGAGCGCCTGCCTTGCACGCAGGAGGTCATCGGTTCGACTCCGATATTCTCCACCAGGCAATGCCTGAAGATATGAAATAAGGTCTTTAGTGCTTGCAGTGATTAGCATAGATGATTTAATTGTCTATCGCGACTCGCGATCGTTCATTGACATATTGGAACAGGAGGTAAGACATTTTAATGTTTTACCGACTAAAAAAGAAAGAAACACGAATCTTTATTAAGTAAAGAGTACGAATAAGATAGAATAGATTAAAGATCTGGCGACAAGCTGGAAAAGGGCGTATGGGGAATGCCTAGGCTCTCAGAGGCGAGGAAGGACGTGATAAGCTGCGAAAAGCTACGGGGATCGGCACACACGATATGATCCGTAGATATCCGAATGGGGCAACCCACTATATTGAAGATATAGTATCCGCAAGGAGGCAAACCCGGGGAACTGAAACATCTAAGTACCCGGAGGAGGAGAAAACAAAAGTGATTCCGATAGTAGCGGCGAGCGAAATCGGATTAGTCCAAACCGTTGTTGTTTCGGCAACAGCGGGGTTGTAGGACCACGACATTCGATGTGCAATGAACTAGAACGCTTTGGAAATAGCGACCATAGAGGGTGATAGTCCCGTATAGGCAAAGAGCATTAAGATAGTGGTATCCTGAGTAGTGCGGGGCACGTGAAACCCTGTATGAATCCGGCGGGACCATCCGCCAAGACTAAATACTCCTGAGAGACCGATAGTGAACCAGTACCGTGAGGGAAAGGTGAAAAGAACCGTGAATAACGGAGTGAAATAGATCCTGAAACCATACGCTTACAAGCGGTCGGAGCCCATATGGGTGACGGCGTGCCTTTTGCATAATGAGCCTACGAGTTACTTTTACTGGCAAGGTTAAGTTCTTCAGGAACGGAGCCGTAGCGAAAGCGAGTCTTAATAGGGCGCCATAGTCAGTAGTAGTAGACGCGAAACCGTGCGATCTACCCATGGGCAGGTTGAAGCTGTGGTAACACATAGTGGAGGACCGAACCCGTTGACGTTGAAAAGTCTTGGGATGACCTGTGGGTAGGGGTGAAAGGCCAATCAAGCTCGGAAATAGCTCGTACTCCCCGAAATGCATTTAGGTGCAGCGTGTAGATAGTTTTATAGAGGTAGAGCTACTGATTGGATGCGGGGGCTTCACCGCCTACCAATTCCTGACAAACTCCGAATGCTATAAAATGTTTCTGCGCAGTGAGGGCATGGGTGCTAAGGTCCATGTCCGAGAGGGAAAGAACCCAGATCACCGGCTAAGGTCCCAAAGTATATACTAAGTTGATATAACGCGGTGGAACTGCATTGACAGCCAGGATGTTGGCTTGGAAGCAGCCATTCATTTAAAGAGTGCGTAACAGCTCACTGGTCGAGCGGTTCCGCATGGATAATAATCGGGCATAAGTATATCACCGAAGCCGTGACTTCATATTTATATGAGGGGTAGGGGAGCATTGTAACTGCGTCGAAGGCGTACCTGCGAGGGATGCTGGAGCGGTTACAAACGAAAATGTAGGCATAAGTAACGATAATGCGGGCGAGAAACCCGCACGCCGAAAGACCAAGGTTTCCCCAGCTATGCTAATCAGCTGGGGGTCAGTCGGGACCTAACGCGAACCCGAAGGGGATAGTGGATGGACAACAGATTAATATTTCTGTACCTGCTCACGCTAAAAGTGACGGAGGCGAGAAGTTGGTGCGTACAGACGGAATTGTACGTTGAAGGGAGCGGTAACGCCCCGATAGTACACCGAGACTACGGTCAAGGTGATAATCCAGCATATCGACTTCCAAGAAAAGCGAGTGAAGCAGCCCGTACCGTAAACCGACACAGGTGGTTGGGATGAGTATTCTAAGGCGCTCGAGAGATTCATGGCTAAGGAACTAGGCAAAATAGACCCGTAACTTCGGGAGAAGGGTCGCCCCCTTATGGGGGGCCGCAGTGAAGAGGTCCAGGCGACTGTTTATCAAAAACACAGGGCTCTGCAAAATCGAAAGATGAAGTATAGGGCCTGACACCTGCCCGGTGCTGGAAGGTTAAGAGGAGATGTCATTCCTTCGGGGAGAAGCATTGAATTGAAGCCCCAGTAAACGGCGGCCGTAACTATAACGGTCCTAAGGTAGCGAAATTCCTTGTCGGGTAAGTTCCGACCTGCACGAATGGTGCAACGATCTGGACACTGTCTCGGCCATGAGCTCGGTGAAATTGTAGTATCGGTGAAGATGCCGGTTACCCGCAGTGGGACGAAAAGACCCCGTGCACCTTTACTATAGCTTCGTATTGACCTTGGTCAAGCAATGTGTAGGATAGCTGGGAGACTTTGAAGCTGCATCGCCAGGTGTGGTGGAGTCATTGTTGAAATACCAGCCTTTGCTTGTCCGGGGCCTAACCCTCCAAGAGGGAACAGTGCGTGGTGGGTAGTTTGACTGGGGTGGTCGCCTCCAAAAGAGTAACGGAGGCTTCTAAAGGTGCCCTCAATACGGTTGGCAATCGTGTGTAGAGTGCAATGGCACAAGGGCGCTTGACTGAGAGACATACAGGTCGATCAGGTTGGAAACAAGAGCATAGTGATCCGGTGGTTCCGCATGGAAGGGCCATCGCTCAAAGGATAAAAGGTACGCCGGGGATAACAGGCTGATCTCCCCCAAGAGCTCATATCGACGGGGGGGTTTGGCACCTCGATGTCGGCTCGTCACATCCTGGGGCTGGAGAAGGTCCCAAGGGTTGGGCTGTTCGCCCATTAAAGTGGCACGCGAGCTGGGTTCAGAACGTCGTGAGACAGTTCGGTCTCTATCTACTGCGGGCGTTAGAAATTTGAGTGGATCTGACTCTAGTACGAGAGGACCGAGTCGGACTGACCGCTGGTGCACCAGTTGTTCCGCCAGGAGCATCGCTGGGTAGCTATGTCGGGATCGGATAAGCGCTGAAAGCATATAAGCGCGAAACCGGCCACAAGATGAAATTTCTTTAAAGGGCCGTGGGAGATGACCACGTTGATAGGCTATAGGTGGAAGGGCAGTAATGTCCGTAGCCGAGTAGTACTAATTGCCCGTCAGGCTTGCGCGAACGCTTGCCTCCTTCTTCGGAAGGAGGCGGCAACGATCTTTACTTCTTTCTTTTTATACCGAAACATACTTTTTAATATAAGTGCTTCTTTCCTTTATAGGAATCCTGTTCCATTCATGTCAACGATATTGCGGCGAAGGCCGCGGTCGGATATATCCGATCCAAAACTTAGGTGGCCATGGCGACGGGGCCCACCCCTTACCATTCCGAACAGGGAAGTTAAGACCGTTTGCGCCGATGGTACTGCTATACCAAGTGGGAGAGTAGGTAGCCGCCTTTTTCAAAGTCCTTTACAGCAATGTAAAGGACTTTTTTTTATGCCAATTTTTTGTGGATGCCCTTATCACTACTACTACTACTACTACTAGCTTATAAGTAAGGTTAGTTGTGCTCTTGATATTCATACAGTTTTGTGTACTGCAGGGTGATTGTATATTTTAATAAATATCTTGGTGGTTATACTTTTTATTTGGATTTAAGCGCAGAGTTTTCGAACACAAACAATTTGGTCTTAATTGATAAATTGAGTGATGGAGCGAAAAAATATGAGAATTTATTTAATTGACTAACTAATGTTAAGTAATAAAGAACTCATAAATTTAATGACTTTTCTTTATAAATACAAAAGCCCCAGCTAACTGAATAGTTGGGGCTTTAAAATAGTTTTAAAATTAGAGCTATACTCTGGGTAAATCTCCATCACCTTTTAAAGGAAGAGCTGATTCGCCCATTAAGAACTTATCTACATGATGGGCAGCTTGTCTACCTTCTGAAATGGCCCATACAATAAGAGACTGGCCTCTTCTTTGGTCGCCAGCTGCAAAAACACCTGCAACATTAGTTTTGTAATTGTTCTCAGATGCTTTAATGTTTGTTCTAGCATCCATTTCTAATCCTAGCTGATTTGCGACAGTATTTTCAGAACCAGTAAATCCTAATGCCAATAATGCAAGTTCGCATTTCCATTCTTTTTCAGTACCTGGTACTTCTTTAAGTTGTGGTCGTTGTCCAGGAGTATTTATCCATTCTACTTCTGAAGTAATTAATCCTTTTAAATTACCATCTGAATCCCCTATAAATTTCTTTGTAGATATACTAAAGAAGCGTTCAGCACCTTCTTTATGTGAAGAACTGGTTCTTAGTCTCATAGGCCAAAATGGCCAAGGTTGACCTTCAGGTCTTTCTGTGGTAGCCTTTGGCATAATTTCAAAATTTGAAACAGAAGTAGCTCCATGACGAAAAGAAGTTCCAATACAATCGGAGCCAGTATCGCCACCTCCAATAACTACTACATCTTTACCTGTAGCTTTAATTTCTTCGCCTAAATCTTTAATACCGTCTACACGTCTATTATTTTGACATAGAAAATCCATTGCCTGAACTACACCCTTTAAATCCGAACCTTCAATTGGTAAATTCCTTCTAATAGTTGCACCACCAGTTAACACGATAGCATCATATTCTTCTTTAAGCGTATCTGCCTTAATATCTACACCTATATGAACACCACAAGAAAATGTTATGCCTTCTTCTTTAAGAACATCTAAGCGTCTGTCAATAACGTTTTTCTCCATTTTAAAATCTGGAATACCATAGCGTAATAACCCACCAGGTTTTTCATCACGTTCAAATACGGTAACTTTATGACCAGCTCTGTTTAATTGTTGGGCAGTGGCTAGACCAGCAGGACCTGAGCCTACTACTGCAACTTTCTTACCTGTTTTATTTAAAGGTGGTTTTGCAGTAATCCATCCTTTCTTGAAAGCAGTTTCAACAATATTTTTTTCAATATTTTCAATACTTACAGGGTCTTCATTTATACCAAGGACACAAGCTTCTTCACATGGTGCAGGACATAATCTTCCAGTAAATTCTGGAAAGTTGTTTGTTGAATGTAAAATTTCACTCGCTTTTTCCCATTTGCCTCGATAAACGGCATCATTAAAATCAGGTATTAAATTACCTAATGGGCATCCACTGTGGCAAAAGGGTATACCACAATCCATGCACCGAGCACCTTGCTCCTTCATTTCCTTTTCAGGTAATGGTATCGTAAATTCTTTATAATCTTTTAAACGTTGCTCAACCGGTTCGTATGCTTCAATTTTTCTATCGAATTCCAAAAATCCTGTTATCTTTCCCATATTCCGATTTTAAATAGTTTGTAAATTTTCTTCTTCTAACCTAATTAAGGCCAGTCTGTATTCTTCAGGTAAAACCTTAACGAATTTTGGTAAATAGGATTCCCAATTTTCTAATATTCGTTGCGCTAAGGGACTTGATGTTGAGCTATAGTGACTTTCAATTAGATCTTTCAATTGCTTAATATCATTAGTTTCTGTTACATCTAATAAATTAAGTCCTTCTAAACTGCATCGTTTTTTAAACGTTTTATTATTATCTAAAACAAAAGCGATTCCACCACTCATACCAGCTCCAAAATTTCTTCCTACTTCACCAAGGATAACTGCAACTCCACCAGTCATATATTCACAACCATGATCACCGATACCCTCTACTACTGCTTTGGCTCCTGAATTACGAACACAGAAACGTTCACCAGCTTTTCCGTTAATATAGGCTCTGCCCGCGGTTGCGCCATATAATGTAACGTTACCTGTTATTACGTTATCTTCTGGTACAATAGTAGATTTTTCTGGTACTTTAATAACTAGTTTGGCACCTGAAAGTCCTTTTCCTAAATAATCATTAGTATTTCCATTGACTACCATGGTAAGGCCTCTAGTAGCAAAAGCTCCAAAACTTTGACCTGCCGATCCTGTAAAATTAAGTCTAAGGGTATTTATAGGTAGACCTTCTGCTCCGTAGGTTTTAGAAATTTCATTACTAATAATTGCACCAACGGCACGATCGGTATTACAAATAGGGTAATCTAACGTTAATTTTTCTTTTCTAAATAACGAAGGATTGGCTTTTGCAATAATATCAAATTCGATTGATTTAAAAATATCATGCTTCTGCTTTTCAGTATTATAGAATTTTGTTCCAATAGGAACATCTACCTGATGTAGAATAGGAGTTAAATCTATACCAGCAGATTTATAATGATCAATTGCTTTTTTACGATCTAATTTTTGAACCTGTCCTACCATTTCATTAATGGTTCTAAAACCTAACTGAGCCATTATTTCACGTAATTCTTGAGCTACAAAATACATGTAGTTTACCACGTGTTCTGGTTTTCCTTTGAATTTTTTTCTTAGCTCAGGATTCTGAGTTGCGATTCCTACAGGGCAAGTGTTCAAATGACAAACGCGCATCATAATACAACCAGAGGCTACTAACGGAGCAGTAGCGAAACCAAATTCTTCAGCTCCTAATAAACATGCTACGGCAACATCTCTACCGGTTTTTAGTTGACCATCACATTCTAGTACAATTCTGTTTCTTAAATCGTTAAGTACTAATGTTTGTTGTGCTTCGGCAATACCTAATTCCCATGGTAGACCAGCATGTTTTAAGGAAGTTAATGGTGATGCACCAGTACCGCCATCGAAACCTGAAACCAAAATAACATCTGCTTTAGCTTTAGCAACTCCTGCTGCTACTGTACCAACACCAACTTCTGAAACTAGTTTTACATTAATTCTAGCCTTTCTATTTGCTGATTTTAAATCGTAAATAAGCTGCGATAAATCTTCTATAGAATATATGTCGTGATGGGGTGGTGGAGAAATCAATCCTACATAAGGAGTAGAATTACGCGTTTTCGCAATTTCAGGATTTACTTTTGGACCAGGTAATTGACCACCTTCTCCTGGTTTGGCACCTTGCGCCATTTTTATTTGAATTTCTTTAGCGTTTGTCAGGTAATTGGAGGTAACTCCAAATCTTCCAGAGGCTACTTGTTTTATAGCACTATTTCTCCAATCTCCGGTAGAATTTTTATAGAATCTGTTTTCATCCTCCCCGCCTTCACCAGAATTACTTTTGCCACCTATACGATTCATGGCTATGGCTAAATTTTCATGGGCTTCTTTACTTATAGAACCATATGACATTGCACCAGTTTTAAATCTTTTCACAATTTCTGTCCATGGTTCAACCTCTTCTAATGGAATTGGATCGTAATTAGAAAATTCAAACAATCCTCTAATGGTCATTAAATTTTGAGACTGTTCATTTACCATTTTTGAATACTCTTTATAAGTATCTGGTTCATTATTACGAACAGATTTTTGCAATTTAGCTATAGATAAGGGATTAAACATATGTTTTTCTCCATCTCTCCTCCATCTATATTCACCACCAATTTCTAATTCTAAATTTGCGGCAATTTGTTTTTTACTGAACGTTTTATGATGACGTAGTGCAATTTCCTTTTCTATTTGATACAGTCCAATACCTTGAATACGCGTTGGGGTATTTGGAAAATATTTTTCTACCACTTTGGTATTTATACCAATGCATTCAAAAAGCTGTGATCCTCGGTAAGAATTAAGGGTAGAAATACCAATTTTATTCATCACTTTTAGAATGCCTTTACCAACAGCTTTATTATAATTTTTTATAGCCTCATCAAAAGTGAATTCTGTAATATCATGTTCTTCAATTTGCTCTGCAATAATTTCATTTACTAAATAAGGGTTTATTGCACTTGCGCCAAAACCGAAAAGAAGGGCAAAATGATGAACCTCTCTAGGTTCGGCTGATTCAATAATAACACTAAGTTTAGAACGCTTTCCAAGTTTTTGAAGCCCGCTATTTACGAAAGAACATGCTAACAATGCCGGTATAGGGGCCATTTCCTCATTTACACTTCTATCGGAAAGAATTATAATATTAGCACCATCATCTACAGCTTTAGAAGCTTGATTTAGTACAGACTGTAATGCATCTTCTAGACCATTGTGACCTTGTTTTATTGAATATAGTATAGAAATTGAAACTACCTTATAATCTGGACTTACGTCATAGTTTTTAATCTTATCTAAATCTTCTTTAGAGATTACTGGATTTTGAATTTTTAGTTTTCTACAGTGTAATTCTGAAAATTCAAAAATATTATGGTCACTACCCAGTGTTAAGCTAATATCTGTAATTAATTCTTCACGGATACCATCCAAAGGCGGGTTTGTAACTTGTGCAAACAATTGCTTAAAGTAATTGTATATTAATTGAGGTCTTTGTGATAGAACTGCAATTGGCGTATCTGATCCCATTGAGCCTATAGGTTCTTTTCCCGATTTGGCCATGGGAAGAACAATAGTATCTATATCTTCTAAGGTATAGCCAAATAAAGATTTTCTTTTTTCTAAACTTTCTTCACCTAAGAACAAGGGACGATCATTATATGGAATATCTTTTAAATGAACTAGGTTGTCGTTTAACCATTTTTTATACGGATATTTTTGGGCAATATTTTCTTTAATTTCTTCATCATTAACAATTCTACCCTCTTCCATGTTTACCAAGAACATCTTTCCTGGTTGTAATCTTCCATGAAATTCTATATTTTCTGGAGTAATATCAACTACACCCGTTTCGGAAGACATTACTACGTAATCATCTTTTGTAACCGTGTATCTAGAAGGTCTAAGTCCGTTTCTATCTAGAACAGCACCAATAAAATTTCCGTCTGTAAAAGGAATTGAGGCTGGGCCATCCCATGGCTCCATCATACAGGAATGGTATTCGTAGAAGGCTTTTTTAGCCTCAGACATTTCAGTATTTTTTTCCCAGGCTTCAGGAACAAGAATCATCATTACTTCTGGTAAAGATCTTCCTGTCATTAACAACAACTCAACCACCATATCCATAGTGGCAGAATCAGATTTCCCTGGTAGTATTATTGGTAATATGTTTTTAATTTCATCACCGAACATTTCATTTTCTAATAATTCTTCTCTCGAAAACATACGGGTCACATTTCCTCTTAAGGTGTTTATTTCACCATTATGGCACATATATCTAAAGGGTTGTGCCAAATCCCAAGTTGGGAATGTATTCGTTGAAAAACGTTGGTGTACCAAGGCTAGCCTAGTAACAACTCTAGAGTCCATTAAATCTGAATAATAAAGACTAATGTCTAATGGCATTAATAGCCCTTTAAAAATTATTATTTTAGTAGAAAGGCTAGGAACGTAGAAGAACTTACTCTCAGACAATTTAGAATTAATTATCGTATGTTCTGTAACTTTCCTAGCAATGTAAAGTTTAAGGTTAAAGTCAAAATACTTTTGCTCGGAATTTTCTTTAGCTACAAAGATTTGCTTAACAAATGGTTCTGTTTCAGCTGCAATTCTACCTGGTATAGATCTATTAACTGGCACATCTCGCCATCCTAATAATTTTAGTCCTTGTTTTTTTATATTCTCTTCAAATACTGAAATACAAAAATTTCGTTGGTTTTCTTTTCTAGGAAAAAATATGTTTCCAACAGCATATTCACCTATTTTGGGTAATTCAAAATTACAAACTGCCTGAAAAAAATCGTGCGGTATATCTATTAATATGCCGGCCCCATCACCGGTTTTACCATCAGCACTAACTGCGCCTCTATGTTCTAAGCGCTCAAGTATTTCGAGTGCTTTATGAATAATGTCGTTAGATTTTTTTCCTTTAAGACTGCATATAAATCCAGCCCCACAGTTATCATGTTCAAATTCCGGTAGGTATAATCCTTGCTTCTTCAGTGTCATTTTGTGGTATTTGCTCAAAAATATCAAATTACTTGAATTATATTCAATGATTTTGATTAAATCAATTAAAATATTCAACGATTTAAATAAAAGTATAAAAAATCACTAATCTAATATTTTTGACTGGTCCAATTTATCAGAATGATAAATTTAGGTTAATACCAGTGAATTTGATTAGTTAAATAGGGGGTAAATTTCGAATTATGGTGCTTTATAACAATTAAAGCTGACTTTATGAAGGGGGTAACAAAAATATATGCAATTTACTATAAACCACCCCTATTTATAGTGGGGTGGTTTTGTGTTTCAATAGATTTAGCGTAGAATATTTCTTGAAATTACAATTTTCTGTATTTCTGAAGTGCCTTCGTAAATCTGTGTTATTTTAGCGTCTCGCATAAGTCTTTCTACATGGTAATCTTTTACGAAACCATTTCCACCGTGTATTTGTACTGCCTCAACTGTAGTTTCCATTGCAACCTTAGAGGCATATAATTTAGCCATAGCTCCAGATAGGTCATAATCTCTTCCATTATCCTTATCTAAAGCTGTTTGGTAAACAAGTAAACGGGCTGCTTGTATTTCTGTATGCATATCTGCTAACTTGAAGGCGATAGCTTGGTGGTTGCTAATTTCAGTCCCAAAAGCTTTTCTCTCTTTGGAGTATTTTAAGGCTAATTCATATGCTCCGGCTGCTATGCCTAAAGCTTGTGCGGCAATTCCAATTCTTCCACCAGCTAATGTTTTCATTGCAAATTTGAAACCAAAACCGTCCTCGCCGATTCTATTTTCTTTAGGAACTCTAACATCATTAAACATTAAGGAATGGGTGTCGCTACCGCGAATTCCGAGTTTATTTTCCTTTGGTCCTATTTCGAATCCTTCAGTGCCTTTTTCAACTATTAAGGCATTTATACCTCTGTGTTTTTTGTCTTTATCAGTTTGGGCAATAACTATATATACTCCTGCTGTGCTACCGTTAGTAATCCAATTTTTGGTTCCATTAATAATATAATGGTCGCCCATATCCACTGCAGTCGTTTTTTGAGAGGTGGCGTCACTGCCAGCTTCGGGTTCTGATAAGCAGAAAGCGCCGATCATTTCACCTGTTGATAGTTTAGTAAGGTATTTTTCCTTCTGTTGTTCATTTCCAAATTTTTCAATTCCCCAACATACTAAAGAGTTATTTACGGAAACAACCACAGAGGTGGATGCATCAACTTTAGATAGTTCTTCCATAGCAAGAACGTATGATAAGGTGTCTAGCCCACTTCCTCCATATTTAGGGTCGACCATCATACCTAAAAAGCCAAGTTCGCCTAATTTTGTAACCTGTTCTTTTGGAAAGCGCTGTTCGTCATCTCTTTCAATTACTTCTGGTAATAATTCTGTTTGTGCAAAATCACGTGCAGCTTGTTGAATAAGCTTCTGTTCTTCATTCAATGAAAAATCCATCTAATTATGTATAATAAGTTTTCTTTTCAAAGATAAAGATAACAGGGTTAAATATTCAACTTAATGTGTTGGTTTGTGTGATAATCTGGGTTCCTTAATAAGGGATAGGTATATATTTAACATTTTCTTATGCGTTAAAATGATTGGTCTTAAAATCATGATTATTGCATAATACTTTGATTTAAGTATTTGGATGTCAGATAACTTCGGTATTATTGTGAATTCATTAGGAATTTGCATACAATTTTGAATATATTTGGAGGATATATTTTCTTGAATTAAGAAACTATATTTGACACCTTATCAATAGATATTAAAAAAAACCAACGAAAATGGAAACCATCATTATTATTGTTTTTTTGGCAGGATATCTTGCCATTACCTTAGAACACAATCTTAAAATAGATAAACTAATACCAGCATTGGCCATGATGGCTATACTTTGGGCTCTTATAGCTCTTGGGATTGATGGTTATGAAAATTGGTTTGATTCAGCTAAGCAAAGTCTTGTTGAAGGTTTTGCCAATTTTGAGCATTTGGATAGAATGCATCTTATGGAGGAGTCTCTTTTGCATCATTTAGGTAAAACGGCGGAGATTCTCTTTTTCCTTTTAGGAGCAATGACCATTGTTGAAATTATTGACTATTTTGATGGGTTTGCTACCATAAAAGGGTTCATTAAAACAAAAAAGAAAGGTAAGCTTCTTTGGTTGTTTTCAATTCTGGCATTTATTCTATCTGCTATTATTGATAATCTTACTGCTACTATAGTGTTGATCACAATTTTACAGAAAGTTATAAAAGACCGAGAAACAAAGTTGTGGTTTGCCGGTATGATCGTAATTACAGCTAATGCTGGTGGAGCTTGGTCTCCAATTGGTGATGTTACAACGACAATGTTGTGGATTGCGAATAAGGTAAGTGCAGGTCAACTAGTAATTCATGTATTGTTGCCATCATTGATTTGTATGTTAGTTCCTGTTTTAATTGCCGGTAGATTTAAAATATTTAAAGGCTTAATTGATGGAGATTTAGACGATGAAGGTTCAAAATCTAAATATGGAGGAACCATGTTGTACTTAGGTCTTGGGGCAATTTTGTTCGTACCTGTTTTTAAGACCGTAACACATCTTCCACCTTATGTAGGTATGATGCTGTCGTTAGCTGTAGTGGCTACGTTCGCTGAAATTTTTAGTAATAAAAAATTCAATATTTCTAGTGTAGAAGGTGCAGATGATGATAATGCCGGACATCATAGTCCTGTTCACCATTCCCTATCAAAAATAGAATTGCCTAGTATCTTGTTCTTCTTAGGTATATTATTGGCCGTGGCTGCAATGGAGTCATTGGGAATATTATTTAATGCTGCGGGAGCACTTAATGAAGCAATCCCAAATACCGATATCGTAGTAATGTTATTTGGAGTTGGTTCTGCGATTATAGATAATGTGCCATTGGTTGCGGCAAGTATGGGTATGTTCAGTGAGCCAATGGATAGTCCGTTGTGGCATTTTATAGCATATTCTGCTGGTACTGGAGGTAGTATGTTGATTATTGGTTCGGCTGCAGGTGTAGTTGCAATGGGTATGGAGAAAATTGATTTTTTCTGGTATTTGAAAAAAATTGCATGGTTGGCCATGGTAGGTTTTGTGAGTGGCGCTATCGTATTTATATTATTAAGAGATTTTGTTCTTAACGTATAATTTAATTCACAAATCATCGTTATAAAGGCAAATTCAATACGCAAAGAACATTATGTTATTATTCCAGGATTTGGCTCAAAATACGAGCGATGAAATGTTGTCTGAAGAGAAAACCCTTTCGGTTATAGATTTAATCTTTAACGGTGGTACGGGTAGTGTTATTATCATTACCGTACTCTTTATTATGTTAGGTGTAGCGTTATATATCTATTTTGAGCGTTTACTTGCAGTAAACGCAGCATCTAAAATAGATAAGAACTTCATGAATCAAATTCGTGATTATGTTACTTCGGGTAAATTAGATGCGGCAAAGATTTTATGTACTCAAACAGATTCGCCAGTTGCCAGGTTAACGGAAAAAGGTATTTCTCGTATAGGAAAACCCTTGGATGATATCAATACTGCCATAGAAAACGCTGGTACATTAGAGGTGTATAAATTAGAGAAAAACGTTAGTGTATTGGCTACCGTTGCTGGTGCTGCCCCTATGATCGGATTTTTGGGAACAGTTATTGGTATGATACTTGCATTTCATGAAATGGCCAGTAGTGGTGGTCAAGCAGAAATGGGTTCCTTGGCTTCTGGTATATATACGGCCATGACTACGACTGTGGCCGGACTTATTGTGGGTATTATTGCTTATGTAGGTTACAATCATTTGGTTAACCGTACGGATAAGGTGGTTCACAAGATGGAGGCTAATGCAGTTGAGTTTTTAGATTTATTAAACGAACCTCTTTAATTCTCAACTATGAAGTTAAAAGGAAGAAATAAAGTCAGTCCAGACTTTAGCATGTCTTCAATGACGGATATTGTATTTTTGTTGTTGATATTTTTCATGCTAACGGCTAATTCACCAAATGCTTTAGATTTGTTATTGCCTAAGGCAAAAGGAAAATCGACCAATACTCAAAACGTATCTGTTAGTATTGATAAGAATTTACAGTACTTTGTAAATGATCAAAGAATTAACGGAGAGTATATTGAGATAGAATTGAAAAAAGCTTTGTCAGGTCAAGATAATCCTACGATTATACTTAGAGCCGAAGAAAGCGTTGCGATAAAGGAAGCGGTAAACGTTATGGATATCGCTAATAAAAATAATTATAAGGTTATTTTGGCTGTACGACCCAATTAAATGGCATTCTTAGATACAGAACATAAGAAAAAATCATTGACACTTACAACGTTGTTACTAAGTGCGCTGCTGCTTATTTTATTTTACATAGGTTTAACGTATATGGATCCTCCAGAAGAAAACGGTATATCTGTTAATTTTGGAACAATGGAATTTGGCAGCGGTAAAATTCAGCCGAAAGAAAAGATACAATCAGAGCCATTAGATTCTCCGCCAGTTGAACCTACGAAACAAGAAGTTTCAGAGGTAGTTGAAGAGTTGGAAGAAGTGGAAGAAGCCGCCGTAGAAAAAGAGGCTCCGGCAGAAAAGCTGTTGACCCAAGAGAATGAAGAAGCAGTAAAAATAAAACAAGCCAAAGAGGCTAAGAAAAAGGCAGAAAGTGAGGCTGCTGAAGTTAAAAGAAAAGCAGAAGTAGCAGAGAATAAGAAAAAAGCAGAAGCGGCTAAAATTGCTCAGCAGAAAAAAGACGCTGAAAATAAGGCACGTCAAGAACAAGAAGCGAAAAAGAAGGCTTTAGATGAATTAATGGGAGGACTTAATAAGTCTGACGGTACCGCTACTGGTAGTGAGGGCGATGATAATATAGCTGGTGATAAAGGCAGACCAGATGGTGATCCTTATGCAACAAGTTATTATGGCAGTCCAGGCTCTGGAAGTGGCACAGGAGGTTATGGGCTTAATGGAAGGTCTTTAGTTAATAAAGGTAAAGTTCAACAAGAATGTAATGAATCTGGCGTAGTAGTTGTTAGAATTGTGGTTGATAGAAACGGAAAGGTAATAAGTGCGGAGCCAGGAGTGAGGGGTACTACAAATAATAGTACTTGTTTATTAGAGCCAGCCAAGAAAACTGCGTTTATGCATAAATGGAATTTAGATAGTAAGGCTCCAAGTCAACAGGTTGGATTTGTAGTAGTAAATTTCAAATTAGGAGAGTGACCTATAAAGAAACCTTAGATTGGATGTTCATGCAACTTCCAATGTATCAGCATAAAGGTAAGGTTGCTTTTAATGCTAAAATGGATGGTATTAATTCACTAGTTATCCATTTAAATAATCCACATAAAGAATTTAAAAGTATACACGTTGCAGGAACCAATGGTAAAGGTTCTAGTAGTCATATGTTAGCCTCCGTTTTGCAAGAAGCAGGGTTTAAAGTAGGTTTATATACTTCTCCACACTTAAAGGATTTCAGGGAGCGAATTAGGATTAATGGCAAAAAAGTTGAAAAAAAATATGTTGTTGATTTTGTAAAAGAAAATCAAGATTTTTTTGAAATGAAGAAATTGTCGTTTTTTGAAATGACAGTTGGTTTAGCTTTTGATTATTTTGCTTTTAAAAATGTCGATATTGCCATTATAGAAGTAGGATTGGGAGGAAGGCTTGATTCTACAAATATTATAACACCTGAGGTAAGTTTAATAACGAATATAGGTTTTGACCATACCGATATGTTAGGGGATACCCTTAAAAAGATAGCTTATGAAAAAGCTGGTATTGTAAAGCCAAATGTTCCTGTAGTTATTAGTGAGTTTAATAGTGAGACAGCTTCTGTTTTTCGGGAAAAGGCTGCGGCTATGAATGCTAAGATAGTTTTTGCGGAAGAAAAGGAATTCCCAATATATAAAATTGGACTACTGGGCGTTTATCAAAAGAAAAATATCAAGGGAGTTTTAGCTACTTTGAAAGAGTTGGTTGGTTTTAAAATAGGTGAACAACACATTGTAAAAGGATTAGAAAATGTGATTCAAAATACTGGTTTAATGGGGCGATGGCAACAAATAGGAAAAAGCCCTAAGATAATTTGTGATACTGCACATAATAAAGAAGGACTTGAAATTGTATTAAACCAATTACTAGAAGAAGAATATAATCATTTACATATGGTAATTGGTTTTGTAAAGGATAAAGATATCAGTGCAATTTTACCATTATTTCCAAAAAATGCCACCTATTATTTTTGTAAGCCTAAAATTTTTCGAGGTTTAGACGAAAATGTCTTATTGAAACAGTGTCTCCCTTTTAAATTAGAAGGAAATTCATATAAGTCTGTTAATAAGGCCTTTAAATCGGCGAAAAAACAAGCTTCTAAAGATGATTTTATTTATGTTGGAGGTAGTAATTTTGTCGTAGCAGAAGTTCTTTAAATTTTTATTGATTTTTCTTTTGTGGATTGTAAAAGTATTATATATTTGCACACCTTTTGGGGCTCTTAGCTCAGTTGGTTCAGAGCACCTGCCTTACAAGCAGGGGGTCACTGGTTCGAATCCAGTAGGGCCCACAGGTTAAAAGGCTTTCATGAAAATGGAAGCTTTTTTTTAGTTTTAAAGGTTTTTTATCAAGACTCTGAATTAACCATTTTACTTTTCTCCAAAAAATATAGATTAATTAATTTTGGTTAAACCTTGATCATTAATTTTTAATAAGGGAAAACTAATATCAATTTTTGAAGTTTACTACTACATTTGTTTTAAGTTTTCTTTTATAAAGATGTAAATATAAGTTGGTAAATACTATGTGTCATACTTGTTCGGTTTAACATCACTGAGTGCTACTTATCATTTTCCTTTAATTATAATCTGGAATAGAGTTGTTTACTAGTATTTTGCTACTGTTTCATTTTTCTTGTTCATCATTTTGTGAATTATGCATTTAAATCACTAAAATTATTTTTAAATCCTAATATGTTAGGCTATAAATTTCCTAATGAATTTTCTTTTACAGAATAATAACATATATTTGGTAAACCAATTTGGTAAACCAATAGTAGAATTAATGTTGTAAATTGCTTATCAAGAATTTATGGATTATAAAAAAAGATGCAATTTCTAAGAAAAGTAAAGGTTTTACCATTTTTAGTTCAATAGGTTTGGGGTAATTTATGAACATGTAAATTTTACAATAGGTTCATATCAAAAACCTTTATCAATACTCTTATGTTATCTAACAAAGTTTTAAATATATTTTTCTATTCTTTCTTTTCTGAAAAGTAGAATAGACCTGCTTAAAAAAAAGTAACATTATATGTTAGCTATCAATATTCAGAATAGTAGTTTTTATTTTAATAGAATTAATTAAAAAATAACATGACCGAGCTAGTAAAAAAATCAATTTGGAAGAAAATATTGGCACTAGTTTTGGCATTTGGACCGGGTATTTTTGCTATTGGCTATACAATTGGTACAGGTAGTGTAACTTCAATGATTGTTGCGGGTAGCACGTATGGAATGCAACTTTTGTGGGTTTTATTATTAAGCTGTGTTTTTTCAGGGTTGCTGATGTTTGCATATGGAAATTTTGCTTTGGTCACAGGAGAAACTGCACTTTATGCCTTTAAAAAACACCTAAAATGGGGGAAATTAATTGCCATTCTAATTATACTTGGAATTTCTTTTGGTCAATGGAATTCACTAATGGGTATTTTAGGAATTTCAGCAAATATCATTTTTGAAATTTTTCTAATCTATTTTCCTAATCTTGTGGGTTATCAATATGAATCTGTGCTGGCAATCGCGATAATTGTAATCATTGTTTTCTATATGTTATTGATGGTAGGTAAGTATGCATTCTTTGAAAAGATTTTGGTCATATTTGTTACCATAATGGGCCTTTCATTTATAATTTCGCTTTTTATGGTGTATCCATTGCCAATAGAAGTAATGCAAGGTTTGGTGCCATCAATCCCTAAAGTAGAAGGAGGTCAAATGATGGTTGCGGCATTTGTTGGTACTACTATGGCCGCTGCCACATTTTTGTCAAGACCACTTTTTGTAAAAGGAAAAGGCTGGACAAAAAAGAACCTAGGGCAGCAAAAGAAAGATGCAATCATTGCGGCTTGTTTAGTATTTTTAATTAGTGCTTCGGTAATGGCCGTGGCTAGTGGCGCATTGTTTCACCAAGGACAACCGGTTACTAAAGTTTTAGATATGGTAAACACTCTAGAGCCTGTAGCTGGAAAATTTGCATTGACACTTTTCTTTTTTGGTACATTGAGTGCTGGGTTATCTTCAATTTTCCCATGTTTACTTATTGCACCTATTTTATTGGCTGATTATCAATCTGGAGAATTAGATACAAACTCAAAGCAATTTAAAATCATTACAGCAATTGCTTGTTTATTTGCTTTAATTGTTCCTGTATTTGGGGCTAATCCTATAGAAATGCAAATTGTGTCGCAGGTGTTAAATGTATTTGTTCTTCCCCTAGTAATATTTGGGATAATGCTTTTAGTAAATAATAAAGTTTTAATGCATAAGTATAAGGCTGGTATTTGGCTGAATATTGGTTTAACAGCAGCTCTTTTCTTTTCTTGTGTTATTTCTTATAATGGTATAATCGCTTTGTTAGATTATTTCTAGACCTAATTACAATTTGTAAAACATGGCTTTTTAATGCTAATGACAGCTAGTTTTTTAGCTTAAACCTTTTTGTTGAAGCATAATTATAAGTAATAAATGGATAAGGAATTAAGGTTTTTTTTGCTGAAAAAAATGGATTATTTAATTTATGAATGTGTACATTTTAAAATACTATAAATAGTATCTTTGTTGGTCTAATTTACTTTTAAGGGGTATTAGCTCAGTTGGTTTAGAGCGCTGCCTTGACAGGGCAGAGGTCACCGGTTCGAATCCAGTATATCCCACAGAATTGAATAATACTTTATTTGAACTTTTGGAAGTCATGTTCACAAGTACTTTTTATTATAATTAGTTACCTTCATTCTACAATCTATACTTGTTTCAATCGTTTCATATCAAAGACTTATGATATTGAACAAACAAGTAAGTTCATGAGATTATGCTAAATAAGATAATTAGATACTTAATTCATAATAAACTAATAGCATTTGTGTTGTTGTTGGTTTTCTTGATGTGGGGTTTAATTAGTACTCCTTTTGAGTTCGATAATATAGTTTTAGGCTCTAATCCTGTTTCTGTTGATGCCATCCCAAATTTAGGAGACAACCAGCAAATAGTTTTTACCGAATGGGCAGGACAATCTCCACAAGATATAGAAGACCAAATTACCTATCCGCTAACTTCTAATTTATTAGGTCTACCAGGGGTTAAATCGGTAAGAAGTTCATCAATGTTCGGTTTTTCTACTATATATCTCATTTTTGAAGAAGATATAGATTTCTATTGGGGTAGAAGCAGAATTTTAGAAAAGTTGAGTAGTTTACCTTCTGGTTTGTTACCTGAAAATGTTAACCCAAAATTAGGGCCAGATGCTACGGCACTTGGTCAATTATTTTGGTATACAATAGAAGGAAGAGATGAAAATGGAAAGGTAACGGGCGGCTGGGACCTTCACGAAATTAGAAAGGTTCAAGACTTTTATATCAAAAATGCCTTATCATCTGCCAAAGATGTGGCAGAAGTTGCATCTATTGGTGGCCATATTCAAGAATATCAAATAGAGGTTAACCCACAACTCATGCAGCAATATCAAATTTCTTTAAAAGAAGTTGTACGTGCGGTAAATGAAACCAATAAGAATGTTGGGTCAAAGACAATTGAAATTAATAATGCGGAATATCTTATAAGGGGGTTAGGACTCATAAAAGAAATAGAGGATATTGAAAACACAGTCGTTGTTTCTAATGATTTTGTCCCTTTAAGAGTGAAAGATATTGCAGTAGTTTCCTTAGGGCCTAAAGAGCGTAGAGGTATTTTAGATAAAGAAGGGGCTGAAGTTGTAGGTGGTGTTGTTGTTAGTAGATATGGTTCTAATCCTCAAAAAGTTATTGAGTCTGTTAAAAAAAGAATTGAAGAAATAGCGAAAGGTCTTCCAACTATACAATTAAAAGATGGGTCAAAATCACAATTAACGATAGTGCCTTTTTATGATAGGACTGAATTAATAAGTAGCACGCTTGGTACCTTAAGCTCGGCCTTATATTTAGAAATACTAATAGCAATTTTAGTGGTTCTGGTTATGCTCCGAAATCTTAAAATATCAATAATAATATCAGGATTATTACCCGTTGCTGTATTAATGGTGTTTATAGCCATGAAACTATTTGGGGTAGATGCAAATATTGTGGCGCTTTCGGGAATAGCAATTGCAATAGGTACAATGGTAGACTTAGGGATAATATTGTCTGAGAATATTGTTCGTAAATTAGAACATAACAAAAATAATGGTTCAATTGATGAATTGGTAATTGAAGGTGTCAGTGAGGTTTCAGGTGCAATAGTAACAGCAGGTTTAACTACCATATTAAGTTTTATACCCGTCTTTGTTCTAACAGGTGAAGAAGGCCGACTTTTTACACCACTTGCATTTACTAAAACCGCTGCGCTCCTTGCGGCAATGTTTTTGTCGTTATTTATTATTCCGCCGTTAATTGCAAAATGGTATAGTTTAACGGATTCCAAATTTAAAATTAAAGGACTTGGCACTTACCTTTTAGGTGTCGCAGGTATATTACTCCTTTTTTGGGGATTTTGGATTGGTTTAATTTTAATAGGTGTAATGATTATAGATCTATTAGAAAGGTATAATATACTGAATAAACAGTATTTCGAAAGCATGAAATTTATTTGGATAATTTCTTCAATATTATTCGTTCTTACTTTTTATTGGAGACCATTAGGCTATGAAAATAATTTTTTGTCTGATTTTGTTTTCGTGCTATTTTCTACAGCTGCAATCTTAGGAATACTCTATGTGTTTTATAAATACTACGAACCTATTCTTTTATGGGCGTTGGCAAATAAAATTAAGTTTTTAAGTATTCCACTGTTTTTCTTGGTTGTTGGTCTTTTTATGTATGTTAATATTGGTAAGGAATTTATGCCAAAATTAAATGAAGGGTCATTTCTATTAATGCCTACATCAACAGCACATACGGGCATTTCAGAAAATAAGAAAATACTACAACAGTTAGATATGGCTGTTGCAGCCATACCTGAAGTAGAAACTGTAGTCGGTAAAGCGGGTCGTGTAAATTCGGCATTAGACCCAGCCCCTTTATCCATGTTCGAAAATGTAATTAATTATAAATCAGAATTTATACTAGGAGAGGACGGAAAGCCGCTTCAATTTAAAATTTCGGATAGCGGTCAATTTTATACTAAAAATGGTGAATTGGTCACTGCAGGTTCTGGAGTGTCTAAATTTGATTTGGTGCCAGATTCCGATGGGGAATATTATAGAAATTGGCGACCTCATATAAAAAATGCAAATGACATTTGGAAAGAGATAGTATCGGTGACTAAAATACCAGGTGTTACCTCTGCTCCACAATTGCAGCCAATTGAGACTAGGTTGGTAATGCTCCAAACTGGTATGCGCTCCCCAATGGGAATAAAGGTCTTTGGGCCAGATTTAAAGACAATAGAATTTTTTGGTTATGCCCTTGAGCAAGAACTTAAAAAAATAGATGTAGTTGATAATGCTTCTGTTTTTTCTGACCGTATAGTTGCAAAACCTTATTTAAATGTCAAATTTGATCGGGATAAAGCGGCAAGGTATGGTTTAACTATTAATGAGTTGCAAGAAGTTTTGGAGTCGGCCATGGGAGGTAAGGTTTTAACACAAACTATAGAAGGAAGAGAACGGTACGATGTGATTATTAGGTACCCTAGAGATTTGAGAGCAGACCCAAATGATTTAGAAGGTATACTTGTTTCTTTAAAAAATGGAGGAACCATACCGCTTTCAGAAGTAGCTAGTGTAGATTTCGAAAAAGGGCCTCAGGTAATAAAAAGTGAAGATGGTTTCTTAACAGGTTATGTGCTTTTTGATAAGAAGGAAGAATATGCAGAAGTAACGGCTGTAGAATTAGTTAAGAAAAGAATTGAAACTCAAATTAAAGAAGGTAATTTAATAGTGCCAAAAGGTGTTAGTTATAAGTTTGCAGGTACTTATGAAAACAATGTTCATGCAGAGAAAACCTTGTCCTTCGTAATTCCTTTAGTGATGATAGCTATTTTATTTATTCTTTATCTGCAATTTAGGTCTATGACTATCTCTTTTATGATATTTTCCGGTGTGGCAGTTGCATTTGCTGGCGGATTTATGATGCTATGGTTATACGGACAAAGTTGGTTTCTTGATTTTAATTTTTTAGGGAATGACCTGCGAGATATTTTTAATGTAAAAACAATTAATATTAGTGTTGCCGTATGGGTAGGTTTTATAGCCTTATTCGGTATAGCAACGGACGATGGTGTGGTAGTGGCCACATATTTAAAACAAAACTTTGAGGACAATAATCCAACTTCTATTAATGAGGTTAGAGCAGCAGTGTTAGATGCTGGTAAAAAAAGGATTAGACCATGCTTAATGACAACGGCAACTACGTTGTTGGCATTACTACCAATTTTAACAGCAAAAGGTCATGGTAAAGATATTCTAATTCCAATGGCAATACCAAGTTTTGGGGGCATGTTGGTCGCTTTGGTAACTTTGTTAATAGTTCCTGTACTTTTTAGTGCTTGGAAAGAGTCAAAATTAAATAAAACGAAATTGCTATAATGAAAAGCATGGAGAGGTATAAAAAATACGGAATTTACTTAGTTGTATTACTTGTGGGTTTATTTTTGGGATATTTTTTGTCTGGAACATCAAAAGAAGGTAATAATTCAAAAGATCATATTCAACATTCACAAGAATCTTCGTACACATGTTCAATGCATCCAAGTGTAGTTCAGGCGGGTAATGGTACCTGTCCAATTTGTGGAATGGATTTAGTGGAAATAACTACAGAGAATACCGTTGAGTTAGAAAACCAGTTTGAAATGAGCGAAAGAGCTTTGGCTTTGGCAAATATTCAAACCAGTATTATTAGCAGTGATACTAAAAGTAACAGTATTAAAATTTCTGGAGAAATTACTTCGAACGATAAAACGAATGCTACTCAAACTACGTTGTTTGATGGGCGTCTAGACAAGTTAGAGGTAAATTTTATTGGAGAATATGTAAATAAAGGACAAAGAATAGGAACTATTTATAGTCCAGAGTTATATTTAGCTCAAGATAAATTACTCACATCTTCATCGTATAAAGAAACCCACGAAAAGTTATACGCAGCAGCTAGAAATACGTTAGGGCTTTGGAAATTAACAGATAAACAAATAGACGATTTGTTGAAAACTGGTAAGCCCATTGTAAATTTCCCACTTGTTGCCGATGTTTCAGGGACGGTAACAGAAATATTTGCGACAGAAGGGAATTATTTTAAACAAGGGGATCCACTTTTTAAGGTAGCTAAATTAAATTCCGTTTGGGCAGTTTTTCAAGCTTACGAAAATCAAATACCTTTTTTAAAAAATGGGCAAGAAATTGTCATAAGTTCCAAAGCATTTAACACACAACCGGTAACTGCTAAAATATCATTTATAGAACCTATATTAAATAGAGGCAAGCGAATTGTTTCTGTGAGGGCTGATATTGATAATAAAAACGGATTATGGAAACCAGGAATGTTTGTTAATGCGGTAGTTAATATAGAAAATAAGGAGACTAATTTAATTGTTGTTCCTAAAAGTGCTGTTTTGTGGACTGGCGAACGTTCTGTTGTTTATATTAAGCCATATGCTTCAAAACCTGTTTTTGAAATTGCAAACGTACAATTAGGTGAGTTAGTTGGTGAAAATTATATTGTTTTGGACGGACTAAATATTGGTGATGAGGTAGTAACCAATGGAGCTTTTACGATTGATGCCGCCGCGCAAATTAGTGGTAAAAAATCTATGATGTACGCTAGAGAACAAGATAATGTAATGCTAAATACACATAAAAATAATTCGCATGTTGTTTCACCGGAATTAAATGTGAAATTAAAAAATAGTTTAAATAAGTATTTAGCTTTAAAAGATGAGTTAGTTTCTTCAAATTCTGATAATGCCACAAAACTAGCTAAAGAACTTGGCTCCGAAATAGAGTTAATAGATCGTAAAAACCTAGATAAGGAGTTTCAGTCGAATATATTGGCTGCTTTAGAAGCGGTAGATAATATTCAAAAAAGTAATAAGTTAACCGTTAATAGATTAGATTTCAAGAATTTGTCGAAGAGTTTTGTCTTTTTAATTTCTAAAATAGATGACCTAGATAATGTTGTTTATGTGCAGCATTGCCCAATGGCTGATAATAACTCTGGTGCTAATTGGCTAAGCTTGGAAAAGGCAATTAAAAATCCATATTTTGGTGACAAAATGTTAACCTGTGGTAGCGTTGTTAAGGAGGTTAAATAAGCTTAAAGACAATCTAAAACTCTTTCCAAAGCCATTCCTCTAGATCCTTTAATAAGTATTGCAGAGTTAGCTTTTATGGTGTTATTTTTAATAAATACCTTTAATTCATCAAAATTTCTTAGTTTAATAGCATCGGTTTGTGTTTTGTAAAAATTTTCACCAACGAAAAATACCTGGTCAAAATTCATGTTTTTCGTTAATTCAACAATATTTTGATGCTCTTCCTCTGCCGATTCTCCCAATTCAAACATGTCACCAAGTATCATTGTCTTATGGAGGTTGTTTAAAGAATTGAAATTTTCAATTGCTACTTTCATACTTGACGGGTTGGCATTATAAGCATCTAAAATAACATAAAGTCCTTTTGTGTTAATAATCTGCGACCTATTGTTATCTGGAGTGTAATTTTCTAGTGCTGTTTTAATTTCAGACAATTCAACATTGAAATATTTTGCAATTGTAATGGCAGCGCAACAATTGTGAAAATTATACGAACCTATAAGGTTGGTCTTTATGTTCGTGTTTTCTACTTGTATGTTGACAAAAGGCTGGGCTTCCGTCATTTCAATGTTATAGTATTTTGAATTGACACTACTAAAACCATATTTTTTAGTGTAGTTTTTTAGTTTGTCGAGCTGAATGGGGTCATCGGCATTTAAAAAAATCGATTTATTATTTTTAATTAGATATTCGTATAATTCACTTTTTCCTTTGATAACGCCTTCAACACCTCCAAATCCTTCTAAGTGAGCTTTACCAAAATTAGTGATGTAGCCAAAATCAGGTTCTGCAATTTTACACAAGAACTCAATTTCCTTTAAATGGTTTGCACCCATTTCTACAATGGCAATTTCAGTATCGGGTTGTATTGTAAGCAAGGTTAGTGGTACGCCAATATGGTTGTTTAAGTTGCCTTTAGTGGCTATAGTTTTATAAGTTTTGCAAAGTACAGCGTTAATTAATTCTTTGGTCGTCGTTTTACCATTACTTCCCGTAAGGCTTATAACTTGGGCTTTAGAATATTTTCTATGATAATTTGCCAATTGTTGTAAGGTAGTTAAAACGTCCTCAACAAGAATTGTTCTATCGTCTATAAAATACTTTTCTTCATCAATAATAGCAATGCTAGCGCCGCTGTCAAGAGCTTTTTGTGCGTAAATATTACCATTAAAGTTATCACCTTTTAGGGCAAAAAAGATATCATTTTCTTTAATCTTTCTAGTGTCTGTACTAACGGATTGGTGCGTTAAGAAAGCAGAATGTAAATCTTGAATTTTCATAAAATCGAAGATAAAAAAAAGCCCTTTAAGAAAAGGGCTTTTTTTAGTTCGTAAAGAGAAAAATTATTTAGCTTTTTTTCCTCTAACCGTTTTGTTTTTAGTTTTTGATTTAGAACCGACTCTAGACATTGCACATCTAAAGCCAATATAATCAGTAGCCATATATTGTGGCAAGTATCTTCTTTGTGCTGGATCCAACCAATATGCTCTATCTCTCCAAGAACCACCTTTGTAAACTCTTACTTCATCGTTAATTAAAGTAGTTCTGTTATTTGATTCGTCATAACCTTTAACAAGATTTCCTAATGAGTCTCTTTCCACAGAATGCTTAGGAGAATTGTACATTTTTTTGTTCGAATCTTCTTCTTCTCCGTCATTGAATCTGTCATAAAATCTCGAAGAACCTGGGTCGCCATCTCTATAACCTCTGTTATCGCTAGAAGAGAAGTTAGTTCTTAAATACGTTTCTTCTTCATCTACAGGAACCATTTTAATTTCACCAGGTAAATTAACAGCAACTACTTTTCCGTTTGGTAAAGTATCGTAAACAATAGAATCTCTAAGGATGTTTACTTTGCCATCTTCGCCAATTGCGCTTTTCATGTAAATGTTACCTCTATAGTAGTTGAAATCACTTACTTCGTCATCAACTATTGGTCTGTAAACATCAGCTACCCATTCGGCAACGTTACCGGCCATATCATAAAGGCCTAAATCATTTGGCTTGTAAGACATAACTTCAGCAGTAATATCAGCTCCATCGTCAGACCAACCTGCGATTCCGCCATAATCACCTTTACCTTGCTTAAAGTTTGCTAATTGATCTCCTCTACCAACACGTTGTCCGTTACGAGTGTAATCTCCCTCCCAAGGGTATTTTTTTCTACCTCTATAGTTGTTATACTCTCTTTGGCCAACTTGTGCCTGTGCGGCATATTCCCATTCAGTTTCTGTAGGCAGTCTATATTCTGGCATTATAATACCGCTACTTCTTTTCGCAAAAGTAGATGTACTATCTTTTTTCATTTTACCTTGTAGTGAATCAATTTGGCCGTTGTAAACAGATTCTGGTCTGTTTAAATAAGCTTCAGTGCTAAAAGTACCTTGAACTTCTCCTGTTGCCGCTTGGTATTTTGCATCTTCAGATAAGTAACCTTCTCTTTCTAGCATTACTTCGTTTACACGGTCTGTTCTCCATTCTGCGAACTGAGTAGCTTGAATCCAGTTTACCCCAACAACAGGGTATTCTGCATAAGCCGGGTGTCTTAGATAGTTATTGGTCATGGTTTCGTTAAAACCTAACCTGTTTCTCCAAACCAAAGTGTCTGGTAAAGCACCAACGTAAATATTGGTGTACTTAGGATTTTCTGGAGGATACACACTTTTTAAATAGTCTAGGTATTCCAAATACATTACATTGGTAACCTCAGTTTCGTCCATATAAAAAGACTGTACATGTTGTGCAGTTGGCGTGTTGTTCCAATCATGCATAACATCATCTTGCACCTTTCCTTTGGTAAACGTACCGCCTTCAACAAATACTAAACCAGGAGCAGTTTCTTGCTCTTTAAAGTCAGTATTGTATTGAAATCCACCTTCCTTGGCATTTATTTTCCAACCTGTAGCTCTAGACGTGTTTTTTGAGGATGAAGATTTTGAGCAGCTATTTACTGACAAACCTCCTACGATAACCGTGCATGAGAGTACAACTTTTATTAAATGTTTTTTCATAATTAGGACTTGAGTTCAATTTTCATACACTATAGATGTTTGGTAGCTATAATAATATGATACTATGTTTTCTTATTAATTTGTTTTTCACTTTCGCTCAATAGAACGGTGTTTTTGTGAGATTATTTTACAATTGAAAATAATTTTAACTATCTAAAATGGAACCATTATCAATTTTAGGTCCACTTAAATAGGTTAACGGTTAAAACAATTAATTAGTATGGTTTTAAGTATTTCTTTTAGTTAGACATTCCTCTTTTATTATTTAAGAGAAGCATCTGATTATTGAGTATTCTGGAATTGAAGTTTATTTTCTTTAAAAAACTGAATATAAATACAAGATAACGGGAAAAACAACGTTTACAAGTGAAATACACAATAGTAAATATATTTAATAGGTATATTTCATGCTTATTTATAAATGAATTAATTCTGATGCGAAAAATTTCGATAGTTTTCTTTGTATTAATTGTAGGTAAGGTTTTTGCGCAAGATAATCAGCGTGTAATTACCACGGCAGTTCCATTTTTGACTATTGCGGCAGATGCTAGGTCCGCTGGAATGGGTGATATGGGTGTGGCAACATCTACAGATGCTTTCTCTCAACAATGGAACCCTGCAAAGTTCGCTTTTGCAGAACAAAAAATGGGAATAGGGGTTAGTTATACTCCGTATCTTGAAAGCATTATAACTGATATTTCGTTACTAAACGCTAGTTTTTATAATAAGTTAGATGACCAAAGTGCTTTTGCTGTTAGTTTAAGATATTTTACATTGGGAGAAATAGAATTGAGACAATTCGCAAATGACCCAGGTACTATTGCCAAACCAAATGAATTGGCTTTAGATGGTTCTTATTCTTTAAAATTGAGCCCTACTTTTTCAATGGCAGTCGGTGGAAGGTATATAAGGTCTAACCTTAAATTACCGCAAAACGGAACTGAAGATTCTCAAGCGGCAGGCTCTTTTGCTGTTGATGTGGCCGGTTATTATAGATCTAGGGAAATAGCATACAATAATTTTGATGGACGATGGAGAGGTGGTTTCAACCTATCTAATATTGGAGGTAAAATTCAATATGATGCTGGTGGACAAGAAAACTTTTTGCCAAGTAAATTAAGTTTTGGAGGTGGTTTTGATTTTATCTTGGATCAGGACAATGTTATAGGTTTAACTGCGGAATTCACAAAATTACTTGTGCCAACGCCACAGGATTATGATAATGATGGTGATGTAGATGCGGCGGATAATGATATTTACCAAAACGAAAGTGGCTTTAGTGGTATATTCAATTCTTTTTCGGATGCTCCAGATGGTTTTAGTGAAGAGCTAAAAGAATTTACATGGGCATTAGGAGCTGAATATACGTATCAAGATTCTTTTATGCTTAGAACCGGGTACTTTAATGAAAGCGAAGAAAAAGGCTCTAGAAAATTTTTCACATTAGGAGCTGGGTTTAAGTTTAAGGCGGCACAAATAGATCTATCGTATTTGTTTTCAACATCACAAGTTAGAAACCCACTAGAAAATACACTCCGTTTTTCACTAACATTTAACTTAGGGGAAGAATATTATAATGATTAATATTTAGAATAATTTATATAGAAAAAACCTGCATACATGCAGGTTTTTTTTTGTGTTTTACATATTTCACGTAATTTTTTTCATTACACGCCATTAATAATTTGTAGATTACCCCATAAAATTTACATATGCCAATTCAAAAGAATATAAGTTTTAATATAACTATATATAACGCCATTGAGGAATTGAGTGATAATGATAAAATGCTTATGTCAGCAGCAGTTCAAGCTAGAAAAAAAGCATATGCACCCTATTCTGATTTTTTTGTAGGTGCGGCAGTTTTGTTAGAAAATGGAGAGATTGTTGAAGGGAATAATCAGGAAAATGCATCGTATCCATCAGGTTTATGCGCGGAAAGGGTTGCGGTTTTCTACGCTGGCGCAAAATACCCTGGTATGGGAATTAAGGCAATTGCCATTTCTGCATCGTCCTTAAATCATGTTGTTAGCGAGCCAGTTGCACCTTGTGGTAATTGCAGACAGTCTATTTCTGAGTATGAGTTTAGACAAAAAAAACCTATAAGAATTCTATTAATGGGTGAGACAGGAAGTGTAATTGAGTGTAAATCTTTAGGAGATTTGTTGCCGCTAGGATTTAATAGTAGTTATTTGAAATAATTATCTGAAATAGATGTTGAAAATAAACACGTTATGTCTCTTATTTGTTAAGCATTTAAAATCTTGATTGATTTGCTTCTAATATTTTTATCGATTCATTTATATGTGTATTTTTGCGCTACTACGATGCCTAGGTTAGTATTACCTTTGGGGTCTATAAAGAATTTAAAACCTTTAGTTAAAATTGATGAAAAAAATCACCAAGGAAACGTATTTGAAATGGTATGCTGATATGCTATTTTGGAGAAAGTTTGAGGATAAATTGGCTGCTGTTTATATACAGCAAAAGGTAAGAGGATTTTTACATTTGTATAATGGGCAAGAAGCTGTTTTGGCCGGTGCTCTTCATGCAATGGATTTAACCAAAGACCGAATGATAACGGCCTATAGAAATCACGTTCAACCTATTGGTATGGGTGTTGATCCTAAAATGGTTATGGCCGAGCTTTATGGCAAAGTAACTGGTACTTCTAAAGGTATGGGTGGATCCATGCATATCTTTTCTAAAGAGCATCGCTTTCATGGAGGTCATGGTATTGTTGGAGGGCAAATTCCACTAGGTGCTGGTATGGCCTTTGGTGATAAGTATGCAGGTAGAGATAACGTTACCCTATGTTACATGGGTGATGGTGCTGTAAGGCAAGGTTCTTTACATGAAACTTTCAACTTGGCTATGTTATGGCAGTTACCAGTTGTTTTTGTTTGTGAAAATAACGGCTATGCTATGGGAACTTCAGTAGCAAGAACATCCTTTTCTACTGAAATATGGAAATTAGGTTTAGGTTACGAAATGCCTTGTGGACCTGTTGATGGTATGAACCCTGTTACTGTTGCTCAAGAAATGAGTAAGGCAATTGAAAGAGCACGTAGTGGCGGTGGACCAACTTTTTTAGAAATGAAAACGTATAGATATAGAGGTCACTCAATGTCTGATGCGCAACATTATAGAACAAAAGACGAAGTAGAAGAATACAAAAAAATTGATCCAATAACTCAAGTTTTGGATATTATTAAAGAAAATAAATACGCGACTGAAGCAGAAATCAAAGAAATTGACAAGAATGTTAAGGCGTTGGTTAAAGAATGTGAAAAGTTCGCGGAAGAATCAGATTATCCACCAGTAAACCAACTATACGATATGGTTTACGAACAAGAGGATTTTCCATTTGTTCAACATAAATTATAATTAGATGGCTATAGTAGTAAATATGCCCCGTTTAAGCGATACCATGGAAGAAGGTACCGTAGCCAAATGGTTAAAAAACGTTGGCGATAAAGTTGAAGAAGGTGATATGTTAGCTGAAATCGAAACCGATAAGGCAACCATGGAATTCGAATCATTTAATGAAGGAACCTTATTGTATATAGGAGTTCAAGAGGGTGATGGTGCTCCGGTAGATACATTGCTGGCAATTATTGGCGATGAAGGTGAAGATATTTCAGGTTTAATAGGTGGCGGTAGTGCTCCAACTAAAGAGGATAAACCGACTGAAGTAGAAAATACATCAGAGGAAGCTTCGGAAGAAGAAGTTGGTAGTTCGGAAATTCCTGAGGGAGTTGAGGTGGTTAAAATGCCTCGATTAAGTGATACTATGGAAGAGGGCACTGTTGCTAGTTGGTTAAAGAAAGTTGGTGATGATGTAGAAGAAGGTGATATTTTAGCTGAGATTGAAACAGATAAAGCTACAATGGAGTTTGAATCTTTCTATAATGGAAAGCTACTTTACATAGGTATACAAGAAGGAGAATCTTCACCAGTTGATGAAGTTTTAGCTATTATTGGTCCAGAAGGTACTGATGTGGATGCTGTTTTAAACAATAAATCTGGTGGTAGTAAAAAGAAAGCGGCAGCTTCTAAACCAGAAGAAAAAGAACCTGAAACTAAAGAAGAGAAACAAGAAGTGTCAAAATCATCAACTGATGCCGATAGAATTTTTGCATCTCCTTTGGCTAAGAAAATAGCGGAGGATAAGGGAATTGATTTGGCAAAAGTTTCTGGCACTGGCGATAATGGCAGAATTACTAAAAAAGACATAGAAAACTATACTCCAAGTAAAGCCGCTTCGCCAGTAGAAAGTTCAGCTATTAAGGCAGATAGCGGTGTTGCTACTCAGCCAATATCTATGGCTTTGCCGTCTGGTGAAGAAGGTACTGAAGAGGTGAAAAACTCTAATATGCGTAAGGCAATTGCTAAAGCGCTAGGGAATTCTAAATTTAATGCACCGCATTTTTATCTTACTATTGAAGTAGATATGGATAATGCAATAGGATCACGTGCTCAAATAAATAGCTTGCCAGATACCAAGGTGTCTTTTAATGATATGGTTTTGAAAGCTTGTGCTATGGCATTAAGAAAACATCCACAGGTGAATACATCATGGAGTGCCGATGCTACAAAGTTTCATAAGCATATTCACATGGGTGTTGCCGTAGCTGTTGATGAAGGTTTAGTTGTACCGGTAATAAAGCATGCTGATCTTTTAGGTTTATCTCAAATAGGTAGTGCCGTAAAAGATTTGGCAGGTAAAGCTCGTAATAAGAAAATTACGCCTGCTGAAATGGAAGGTAGTACATTTACTGTTTCAAATTTAGGTATGTTTGGTATTCAGGAATTTACTAGTATTATTAATCAACCAAATTCAGCAATACTTTCTGTAGGTGCAATTGTAGAAAAACCTGTAGTTAAAAATGGAGAGATAGTTGTAGGTAATACAATGAAACTAACATTGGCTTGTGATCATAGAACTGTTGATGGAGCTATTGGAGCTCAATTTCTTCAAACATTGCGTTATTTTGTAGAAAACCCAGTTACTATGTTAGCATAGATAATTGATTTTGTAAATAGAATTGTTAAAGCATCCCTCTGTAGGGATGCTTTTTTTATCTTTATATTTTAAATTTAATAGCTATATGAAACATTTTATTCTTGCTCTTTTTAGTTTTTTGATTATAAGTTGTGGAGGTGCAAAAATTAATCAAGAAAAGGTTATGAATCCCACCAATTTAAATTCCGAAAAAAATGAGGTGCAGCCTACCAACGCTGATTTTGATGGAGGCTTAAATGCGAATAAAATAAAGTCTAAGCTTAAAGAATATAGTACTCCAAAAGATATAGAGGAAACAATGGTGTTTTTAACTTCAGATGAATTAAAAGGTAGGGATACTGGCAGTGAAGGTATTGCAAAGGCAGCAGATTATATTGAGAAGATCTTCGAAGAAAATAATATTAAAACCTATTTTTCGTCGTACCGAGATACTTTGGAGAACTATACTACAGGATCTGCCTATAATGTAGTTGGATTTTTACCGGGCACTGATGAGAAATTGAAAAACGAGGTCGTAATAATTGGAGCCCATTATGATCATATTGGTCTTTTAAGTGCGTCCGGAGGAGACATTATTGCCAATGGCGCTAATGATAATGCTTCTGGTACTACCACAGTTTTAGAATTTGCAAAATATTTTGGGAAATTTAAAAATAATAAACGAAGTATTATTTTTGCTTTATTTTCAGCAGAAGAAAAAGGATTAATGGGGTCAAAGCATTTAGCTTTAAAATTAAAAGAAGAAAATATTGATCTATACACAATGCTAAATTTTGAAATGGTCGGCGTGCCTATGGTGAATAAGGATCATATTCTTTATTTAACAGGTTATGAGTTATCTAATTTAGCTGAGGTTAGTAATAAATATGCTAATAAGAACTTAGTGGGTTTTCTTCCTAAAGCAAAAGAATTTAATCTTTTTAGGCGTTCAGATAATGCTCCTTTTCATGATGAATTTAATGTGCCATCGCAAACCTATAGTTCCTTTGATTTCACAAATTTTGACCACTATCACAAGGTTGGTGACGAGGCATCATTAATGGATTATATGTATATGGCAACAATTGTAAATGAATGTATACCAGTACTTACAGCTATTATTAATTCACCAACTAAAGAAGTAAAATATAAGTAATGGAATACGTTATTGTAACAGGTACAAGTAGGGGAATTGGATTTGAGTTATGTAAATTATTAGCGGAATCAGGATATAAAGTTTTAGCTTTATCTAGAAACGATTTGCCAATTAAAGAATTAAATAATGCTAATATAGAATCATTTTCCTTTGATATTTCTTCAGTTTCTGACCGTCTTAAACTAGCTGACTTTTTGGAGGATAATTGCAAAGTAATTGCATTGATAAATAATGCAGGTAAATTAGTGAATAAGCCATTTTTAGAAACTTCGGAAGAAGAATTTAAATCGGTTTATGATGTTAATGTATTTGGTGTTGCTGCTATAACGAGACTAGTACTTCCTTTTATGAATAAAGATGGTCATGTACTTACCATTAGTTCAATGGGTGGTATACAAGGAAGCGCAAAATTTCCAGGTTTGTCTGCATATAGCTCAAGTAAAGGAGCGGTATTAACCTTAACGGAATTATTAGCAGAAGAGTTCAAAGAAACAGGACCTTCATTTAACGCTTTAGCTCTAGGGGCGGTACAGACAGAAATGCTGGAAGAAGCTTTCCCAGGGTATAAGGCACCTATATCTGCAAACGACATGGCTAATTATATTATGGATTTTGCATTAAAAGGGCATAAAATGTATAATGGTAAAATATTACAAGTAAGTAGTAGTACACCTTAGAATGCAACAAACATTAGAAAAATATCTACCTGAATCTGCTGTAGCCTCTTGTTTTGAGCTTATAAAGGTTAATCATGTTCATTTGAAAATTGTAAATGAGCGGGTAACTAGGCATGGCGATTACAGGAGAAGAAAAGATGGTAACCATCAAGTTACAGTCAATGCTTCTTTAAATAAATATAGATTTTTGATTACTCTTGTGCATGAAATTGCACATTTGGTAGCTTTTGAAAAATATGGCAGAAATATTAAGCCGCATGGATTAGAATGGAAAAGAACTTTTCAATATTTAATGCTCCCATTTCTTAGGCCAGAGGTATTTCCAACTCAATTATTGCCTTTGTTGGCAAGACATTTTAAAAATCCAAAGGCTAGTAGTAGTACAGATGCGCAAATGTCTATTGCTTTAAAAAAATTCGACGAACAACAATCGGAAAAAACTTACGTTTTCGAATTACCCATTGGTAGTGTTTTTCGAATTTATAATGGTAAACTTTTTAAAAAAGGAAACAAAAGAACAAAGCGTTACGAGTGTATTGAAATGTCCACAGGCAGAATGTTTCTTTTTCAACCAAACGCTGAAGTAGAATTAATAAAAAGCTGAAATGAATAAAAATTATTATGCCGTTTTAATGGCTGGTGGAGTAGGGTCTAGATTTTGGCCAATTAGTACAAGTGAAAACCCAAAACAGTTTCATGATATGTTGGGCACGGGGTCAACACTTATACAGAAAACTTTTCAGAGATTGAATAAATTTGTGCCTAAAGAAAATATTCTCATTCTTACCAATGAGCGCTATAATGATCTGGTCTTGGAACAACTTCCGATGGTGAAGCAAGAGCAAGTTGTATTGGAACCTGCAATGAGAAATACGGCACCTTGTATATTATACGCTGCATTGAAAATTAAGAAAATGAATGAAGATGCAGTAATGATTGTTGCTCCTAGTGATCATTGGATTGAAGACGAAGATGCTTTTGCAAAAGATGTTACGGCGTGTTTTAAAAAGTGCGAAACAGAAGATGTTTTGTGTACGTTAGGTATTAAGCCTTCATTCCCTAATACAGGCTTTGGGTATATAGAGTATAATAAAACTGATACTGCATCAATTAAAAAAGTAAATCAGTTTAGAGAAAAGCCAGACTACGAAACTGCGAAAGATTTTCTTGCGCAAGGTAATTTTTTGTGGAATGCAGGGATTTTTATGTGGAGCGCAAAAACTATAGTTGATGCATTTCAAAAATTCCAACCAAAGCAGTATGCTCTTTTCAACAGTGGTCTAATTTGTTATAATACAAATGAAGAAAAGAAATTTATCTCTGAGAACTATTCAAAGGCGGAGAATATTTCTATTGATTATGCTATATTAGAAAATTCTGAAACTATTTATGTTAAAGAAGCTACTTTTGATTGGAATGATCTAGGTACTTGGGGTTCATTATACGATAAGTTAGATAAAGATGATAATAACAATGCAATTGTAAATGGGAAAGTATTAACCCAAGATGCTGGAGGTAATATGATTAGGTCTAAAGCGGGTAAAGTAATTGTTGTAGATGGACTTAATGATTATATCATTGTTGATAAAGAAGAAGTACTTTTAATCTATCCTAAAGCAAAAGAACAAGATATTAAACAAGTTTTAAATAAGGTAAAAGATACCTTTGGTGATGAATTCGCTTAAATATGGAGAACAATCTTAATCAAGATAATATAACCCCTACTAGTAACGAAGGTGGTGGTGAAGAAGTTAAAAAAGATTTTCAGGGTCTTTTAGGTAGTGTAAAAAAGTTTCTTTCAGAGCTATTGGACATTAGAACTAATACCGATCAGCAAGCAACTAAAGAAGCTATTATTGCTGATATTCCCTTTAAGGGGCATACTTCTTGGATTTTGATTTGCTCCATTTTTATTGCATCCATTGGTCTAAACGCCAATTCTACAGCTGTAGTAATTGGTGCCATGTTAATATCGCCCCTTATGGGACCTATTTTAGGAGTTGGGATGTCCGTGGCAATTAATGATATTGATACATTAAAAAGATCATTGAAGAACTTTGCCGTAATGGTAGTTTTAAGTGTTATCACCGCGTATTTATTTTATCGTTTTTTTCCTTTAAGGGATGAATCTTCCGAGCTTTTGGCAAGAACCGAGCCTGATATTAGAGACGTTTTAATAGCATTTTTTGGTGGTTTGGCATTAGTAATAGCCCGCGCTAAAAAAGGTACAATTGCCAGTGTTATTTTTGGTGTTGCAATTGCTACGGCGTTAATGCCGCCTTTATGCACAGTAGGGTTTGGTTTAGCTATCGGAAACTGGGAGTATGCTAGTGGAGCAATGTATTTGTTCATCATCAATACTATATTTATTGCCTTGGCAACCTTCTTGGTTATAAAGCTTTTAAAGTTTCCAATGGTTCGTTACGTGAATTCACAACGAAGAAAATTAATAGCTAGGTTGGCTTCTTTATTGGCTATTCTGGTTATGATACCTGCTGGCTTCACCTTCTATAGCGTTTTTAAAAAGTCATTATTCAATAGGGATGCAGAATCTTTTATAGCGGAAAAAATAGTACCATATCAATTTACTGGCGAAGGTAAATTTCTAAGGGATTTTAGTGAGGTAGCTTATGATGATAACGGTAATTCTAAAATTGAATTGTTCTTTATGGGCAATGAGGGTATACCTGAAAACGTAATCGCTACTTGGCGTACGCAAATGGAAGATTATAAGCAACTAAAAGGAACGGAGCTTGCTGTTGTTCAGGGATCTAGAAGTGACGAGGCAAATGAACTGAAATATGTAAATGAGCTGTATGAGTCTCAAAAAACAATTTTATCCAGTAAAGATGAGAAAATACATGTTCTGGAAAATGAGTTGATGCGCTTAAACCAAATATCTTCAAATCAGATTCCATTTAGGGAAATTAGTCTTGAAGCAAAGACGAATTACGAAAATTTAGATCGAATTGGATATGCTTATTTGATTTCAACAGATTTTACAAAAACAGATAGCATTCCCTTATTTGAAGTGACCTGGAAAAAGGAAGCTAATAGAGCAGATACTGTTAAAGATATGGGCAAACTAAAAGAGTGGTTGAGGCTTAGGTTGAACAATAAGAATATTCAGATTAAGGAAATACCTATAGATTAGTTTTGTTCTTGTATATACATTTGGCGTACTTTTTTAAATAGGTCAGATGAATACACAAAATTAGTTACCGCCTCATTATCTGTTTTAAATATTTCATTTTTAGTTCCTTCCCATTCTAAAAGTCCGTCTTTAAGAAAAATAATTTTTTCTCCAATTTGCATTACCGAATTCATGTCATGGGTGTTAATTACGGTGGTAATATTATATTCTTCAGTAATTTCTTTAATTAAATCGTCAATTAGAATAGCTGTTTTTGGGTCCAGGCCAGAATTTGGTTCATCACAAAAAAGATATTTTGGGTTCATGACAATAGCCCGTGCTATAGCAACGCGTTTTTGCATTCCACCTGAAATTTCTGAGGGAAATTTATGATGTGCGTCAATTAAATTTACTCTTTTTAGTACGGCATCAACACGGTCCTTCATTTCTGATTTGGATTGCTTGGTAAACATTTCTAATGGGAACATAACATTTCCTTCAACTGTCATACTATCAAAAAGCGCACTGCCTTGGAAAACCATGCCCATTTCTTGTCGTAAATCGCGTTTTTCGTCGTCTGTATGTTCCGAATATTTTTTTCCGTCGTAAATGATATTACCTTGTTCTGGAATAAAAAGACCTAATAGACATTTAAGAAATACAGTTTTACCAGAACCACTTTGTCCAATAATTAAATTAGTTTTTCCTTTTTCAAAAGTTGTGGAAATACCTTTAAGGATATGTGCTTCTCCAAACGATTTGTGTATGTCTTGAACGTTTATCATTATCCTAGTAAAAGTTGAGTTAATATGTAATTCAATATAATGATTACAACGCTAGTCCAAACAAAAGATGTTGTACTTGCCTTACCTACTTCTAAAGCTCCACCTTTCATGTAAAAACCATGAAAAGATGGAATGGTAGCAATCACAAAAGCAAAAATTAGTGTTTTTACAAAAGCGTATGAAATATGAAAGGGAACAAAATCGGTTTGTAGGCCTGTAATAAAATCTGTACTTGTTAAGAACCCGCCAAAAACACCTGCCATCCAACCACCAAAAATTCCAACATACATAGATATTGCAATTGCAAATGGATAAAAAAGCATAGCAATAATTTTAGGGAAAACCAAGTAGTTTAACGAGTTGACACCCATAACTTCTAATGCGTCTATTTGCTCTGTAACACGCATGGTACCAATACTTGAAGTAATGTATGAACCAACTTTGCCAGCCATAATTATTGATACAAATGTAGGGGCAAATTCTAAAATCACTGATTGCCTAGTGGCAAAACCAATAAGGTTTCTTGGTATTAACGGGTTTGTTAAATTAAGTGCGGTTTGGATCGCTACAACAGCTCCAATAAAGAATGAAATAAAAATGATAATACCCAATGAGCTAAAAATCAACTCGTCTATTTCTTTAAAAATAAGCGATTTCATTATTCTCCATTTAGTTGGTTTTTTAAAGACCTCACGGATCATAATTGCATAGCTTCCTACAGATGCTAAATAGTTCATTGATTAAATATATAATTCTTACCGTAAAAATAACAATAATGCATTTGATTTAACCTCGGTTTAATCTTTAAAGCTTTAAATTATTTACTTTTGTTCTAGAATCAGATTTGTATGAAAATGAGAAAAAATTTAATTGTAGCTCTGTTTATTGGGGTGTTTTTGGCTGTGGCTAATGTAAACGCGCAAAAAAAGAAGAATAAAGAGAACGTTAGCGAAGAGTACTTAAAAACGAAACCTAAATTGGTAGTGGGTATTATCGTAGATCAAATGCGTTATGATTATATTACCCGTTTTTATGACCATTATGGAAATGACGGATTTAAAAGGTTGATAGAACAAGGCTTTAATTGTAAAAATAATCATTTTAATTACGCTCCTACCAGTACAGGGCCGGGACATGCTTCTGTCTACACCGGTACTACGCCTGCAATACATGGTATTATAGGTAATAATTGGTACGATAAGGAAATTGATGCAAGTGTATATTGCGCTGGTGATGATTCGTATACCTCAGTAGGCACTACTGCAGATGCCGGACAAATGTCGCCCCACCGTATGAACGTTACTACTATAACAGATGAGGTGCGTTTAAGTAACCAAATGCAAGGAAAAACTATTGCCATAGCTTTAAAGGATAGAGGTGCAGTTTTGCCTGGTGGGCATACCGCTAATGCAGCATATTGGTTTCATGGTGCAGATGAAGCGAAATGGATAACAAGTTCATATTACATGAATGAACTACCAAAATGGGTTAATGATTTCAATTTGTCTGGTAAAGCACAAGCTTATAAAAGAGAATGGAATACATTAAAAGATATTAAGGAGTATAAAGAGAGTGGAACGGATAACAATTTGTTTGAAGGTAAATTTGAAGGAGAGTTAACAACATCTTTTCCCCATAATTCTCCGGCACTTTTAGATAAAACCAAAGATTTTGATATTATTAAAGCGACACCATTTGGAAACTCATTGACTGCGGATTTTGCTATAGAAGCGTTGAAGCAAGAGAATTTAGGAAAAGATGAAATAACCGATTTTTTAGCGGTAAGTTTTTCAAGTACAGATTATGTTGGTCATATGTACGGGGTAAATTCTAAAGAGGTTCAAGATACATACTTGAGATTAGATGCAGATTTGGAAAGATTGTTCAAAGCATTGGATAAGCAGGTGGGTGAAGGCGAGTATACTTTGTTCTTAACTGCGGATCATGCGGCAATTGAAGTTCCTACTTATTTAAAGAGTGAAAAAATACCATCAGGTTATGTAGACAATGCGTCTAATAAAAAGAGATTGGCTGAATTTTTACAATATAAGTACGGGACGGAAGATATCATGAAAAATTATTCGAACAATCAAATATTCTTAGACCATAAAATTGTAAAGAATCTAGATCTTAGCTTGGCAGAAGTACAGGTTGAAATAGCTCAGGAAGTTTTAGGTTATGCCGCTATTGAAAGAGTATACACCGCAAATCAAATGTGGAGTAATAATTATACTTCTGGCATTCCACATATTTTGCAAAATGGATATAATCAAAAACGTTCTGGCGATATTTTGGTTGTTTTAAAACCTGGATTTGCTTCATATTCTACAACGGGTTCGACTCATGGTTCCCCTCAAATTTATGATACACATTCACCATTATTGTTTTATGGTAAGGGCATTAAGCCGGGAGCTACGGTAAACCGTACTGAAATCCCAGATATTGCACCGACGATTTCAGTATTATTAGGAATCTCATTTCCAAATGGAACAACGGGTAAGCCTATTTCCGAAGTTTTAAAATAGGATGGATAAACGGCCAATAGGGATTTTTGATTCTGGAATTGGAGGCTCTTCTATTTGGGGTGAAATTGAAGAACTGTTACCTAATGAAAATTGTATTTATTTGGCTGATAGCAAAAATGCGCCTTATGGCGAAAAACCAAAAGAGCAGATTGTTAAGTTTAGTGTAAAAAATACTGAGTTCTTATTGTCCCAAGGATGTAAAATTATTGTTGTTGCCTGTAATACGGCTACAACCAATGCCATCGATTTTTTAAGAACTAGTTATGAGGTTCCATTTATTGGTATAGAGCCTGCATTAAAACCGGCAGCTATTAACTCTAAGTCAAAAATTGTAGGGGTATTGGCAACCAAAGGAACCTTATCAAGTAGTCTGTTTCATAGTACAACAAAAAATCATGCTGCCGGAATAACTGTTTTGGAGCAAAGTGGCACCGGCTTGGTTGAGTTGATAGAATCTGGTAATCTCGAAAGTGCAGAATTGTATCAACTTCTAGAAAGTTATATTATGCCTATGCTTGATAAAGGAATGGATTATTTGGTGTTAGGGTGTACTCATTACCCATATTTAATTCCAATATTAAAAAAGATGTTGCCTTCTAATGTAATGATTATCGACTCTGGCCAAGCGGTGGCTAGGCAAACAAAAATGGTATTGGATAAAAATAATTTATTAAATATGTCACCCGAACAGGGAATACATCAATTTTACACAAATGGAGATAAAAAAATTCTGGAGGCTATTTTAAAAAACGTAACGGCCAATAACACCGTTTCACTTAAAGATTTTTAAGAACGGTTTCTTTTTTTTCGTAGGTTAGATAGGTGAAAGATAATTTATGTTTATCGTCAGTTGGGTGAAATTCTTGTTTGGTTAGCATCCAATAATTCTCATCTATTTCCGGGAAAAAAGTATCGGCATCTTCAAAAGTTCCATGCACTCTGGTAAGTTCAATTTTGTCCGATTTTCTTTCGGCCAATTTGTAGATTTCTCCACCGCCGATAATAAATGCAATTTCATTGTCAACTAAAGCTATAGACTCATCAATAGAATGTACAACTATGCATTCATCATGATTTACAGTGTAGTTTTTGTCTCTGGTAATGATAATGTGAGTTCTGTTCGGTAATGGCTTTGGGAAACTTTCATATGTTTTTCTACCCATTATTATTTTATGTCCAGACGTTAATTTCTTAAATCTTTTAAAATCATCTGGCAAATGCCAAAGCAAATCGTTGTCTTTTCCTAAAGCATTGTTTTCTGCCGCGGCAGCAATCATTATAAGTGTTTTCAAAACAGTCTTTTTTTAGGTTCAGGCTCTATTGATGTAGGTAGCTTTATATCCTGTTCAATTTCTTTTTCCATTTCAGCAATGCGTTTCTTTTGCTTAGCTACTAATTTCTCTCGTTGAGAACGTTCCCAGTCATTACCCATGAATTTATTGGTGATAAAAACATTGAAAATATGAAGAACAAACAGAAAACCCCAAAAGGTAATTGCCCATACGAACCAATTATATTCTTGACCGTATTTTAATATTTTATTGATTAATATTAAGAAAACACTGCCAACTAAAAAGACGACAAAATGTGTATAAAGACGTTTCTTTTGCTTAATTCTTTTTTGCGCGTTCTCTAATAGCTCATGTTGCTCTAAGTCTAATTTGGAGGTATTTTTATTTCTAGAAAACATTCTCTTCCTATCTTTGGTATAAAGATACAGCAAATGTAGTTTACCCAATAACAATGGAAAAAATTAGAAAAGAATTCCCAGTTTTACGTAAAGGTATTTATGCGAACACCGCAGTGTATGGGTTGTTATACGATTCTTTGATAGACTGGCGGCAAGAGCACGATTTAGACTTTTTGTTAGATGGTAGCGATATGCGAGAGCAATCCTTAAAAGTAATCTCAGACACACGTTCTACAGCGGGTAAGTTTTTTAATTGTAAACGGGAAAATGTAGCATTGATCAGTAATTTTTCTACGGGACTTAATATTCTGCTTGAAGGATTAAATACAAAGAAAAAGGTGTTACTTCTAGAGAATGACTACCCTTCTCTTAATTGGAGTTTTGAGAAAAGAGGATTTGATGTAGCCTATATTTCAATGACGGCTGATTTGGAAGAACGAATTAAAGAAAAAATAGGTAGTCAAAATATAGATGTACTTGCTTTGAGCTTGGTACAGTGGCTAAACGGATTTGCAATTGATTTAGATTTTTTGAAAAATTTAAAAAAGCAAAATCCTAATTTAATTATTATGGTTGATGGTACTCAGTTTTGTGGTAGTGCTAGCTTTGATTTTGACAACTCAGGAATTGATGTTTTGGGCGCTAGTGCTTATAAATGGTTACTAGCTGGGTATGGCAATGGCTTTATGCTATTCTCTGATAGAGTAAAAAAAGAGTTTTCCATAAATAATATTGGTTTTAATGCGGCGGATGGAGATTTCAATAAAAAAGATACTATTAGGTTTGCCAAACAATTTGAACCTGGTCATTTATCATCGCTTATTTTTGGAAGTTTGAAATATTCGCTTGATTTTTTCGAAAGAATAGGTATGGATAAGATAACGGAGCATAACCAAAAATTATCGGAGAAAGCTAAAACCGAATTTCAGAAGCTAGGATTGTTATCTCATGAAATTGTAAATCGAAAAAAGCATAGTACTATTTTTAATATTAAAGCAGATGAGGCCACTTTTCAAAAATTAAAAGACAATGATGTTTATTGTGCTCAAAGAGGTGATGGTGTGCGTTTAAGTTTTCATTTATATAATACAGTGGAAGAAATAGAAAGTATTGTAAAAATCTTAAAGACAAAGAGATAACGATTCATTTATGTCAAAATTTGTAGGATAAAATTCTATTATCATATTAAAACTATTCATATTTTAAGAAATTGATAAAAATATCTTAAGTGTTGTAAATCAGGGTTTTATTATAGTAGTTTTGCAGTGAAATTTAAAATAGAATATCATGGCAATTGCAAAACAATATCTAAAAACAAAACCAGTATGTAAGGTAACTTTTACAGTACCTGCAGAAGACGCAAAGAAAGTAGCGGTAATTGGAGATTTCAATAATTGGAGTCCTAAAGCTAGTACTTTAAAGAAATTAAAGAACGGAACCTTTAAAGGTACGTTTGATCTTCCTAAGGAAAATGCTTATGAGTTTAAGTATTTGGTTGATGGTGAATATGTGAATGAAGTAGAGGCTGATCGTTACCAGTGGAATGAATATGCAGGGTCAGAAAATGCGGTTTTAGAATTGTAGAACAGCAATGCTGATATATAAAAAAGCCTGCTATTTTACATAGTAGGCTTTTTTATGGAATAAATTTCTAAAAAAAAGCTTAGTACTTTTTAAATACACAGTTTTTGTACTGTAATCTTTTAGATTCGTATTCGGTCGTCATTTCTAAACCTGCTTCTTTGGCTAACCAATTAATAATTTCGTCATCGTATTTCTGTGAAATTTCTGTATGTATGGTTTCCCATTGTTTAAAGTCAACCCGTAGTTTTAAATTTTCAATTTTTACGGTTTGTTGAATTTTTGATACTAAATAACTCTTTGCAGTCCCTGTTTCTGGATTATACACTTCCCAATGTAAAAATTGATTCAAGTCAAAATTTGCATTTAGTTCTGTATTTATTCTTGCAAGTACATTTTTGTTGAATGCGGCAGTGACACCTTCTTGATCGTTATAGGCATCTAAAATAGTCTTTGGATTTTTCTTTTGGTCAAATCCCATAAAAAGCAAGTCGTCAGGCTGCATTAGTTTTTGAATTTTGTTCATAAAGTCGACAGCTTGTTTATGAACTAGATTACCAATATTAGATCCTAAGAATAAGATTATTTTCCTATTCTTACGGTTGTTTATTTCTTTAAGTGCTTCAAAGTAAGTGCCTTGGAAAGGATGAACGTTAACGTCTGGCAATTCTTTTTTTATCGAACTATGAAGCTGTTTCAATGCATTGTCACTAATATCAATCGGTACATAGGTGAAGTCTATATTTTTATCACTGAATTCCTTTAAAAGAATTTTAGTTTTTTTACCATCGCCTGCGCCAAGTTCAATGAGGTCAAAAGGGCCAGAACCTATGAACAGTTCTCTAATTTCTTCTTTGTTATTTTCTAGAATTTCATACTCGCAATCGGTAAGATAATAGGTGGGCATTGCCATAATTTTTTGAAAAAGTTGATCACCTATTTTGTCGTAGAAATATTTTGAAGAGAGATGTTTAGGAGAGTCGGTTAAGCCAAAATAAACCTCTTTTTCAAATTCAGATGTAAAAACCGATGCTATTTTAGTGTCTTGCATAATCAGTATATCGTAATTATATGGCTAACCTTATTCCTGTAAATTGCCATTTTAACTCTGTTGGGAAAAAATTTCTATAAGTATGTCTGGCATGTTTGCTAGGTGTAGCTATGGAGCTTCCCCTAAGTACTTTCTGGTTGACCATGAACTTACCATTGTATTCGCCTAATGCACCATCTACTTTTTTATAGTTTGGGTAGGGGAGATAGGCACTTTCTGTCCATTCCCAACGTTGTCCCCAATTAAAAAATTTCTGTGCAACTTCCCACTCAAATTCCGTTGGTAGTCGGCAACCTTTGTATTGTGCAAAAGCAAATGCTTCAAAATAAGAAACATGTGTTACAGGTGCCTTTAACTCAACTTCAGTTAAACCGTTTAAACTATAATAATGCCAAATGCCGTCTATTTTATGCCAGTACAATGGAGCTTTCACTTGGTTTTGCCGAACCCAGTCCCATCCGGCTGCATGCCAAAGGTCAAAACGTTTGTACCCATCTGCTTTTATGAATTCAAGATATTCGGCGTTGGTAATTAGATTGTTTGATATTTGATAATCATTAAGATATACTTTGTGTCTTCCTAATTCATTATCAAAACAGAATTCTGTAGAATTATGACCTATTTCATAAATACCTTCGCTAATATTTATCCAGTTTTGAGGGTGTCTTGTAATAGTAAATTCTTCAAAAGTATCAGAGTATTTGGGTAAAAGCGGGTTGTTCCCTAGAATATATTTAATATCGGTAAGCAGTAATTCTTGATGTTGTTTTTCGTGATGGATTCCTATCTCAAGAACCTCTAGCAGCTTTTGGTCATTATTTGAAGCAAGCAGTTTGTTCATTGCTTTAGTGACATAATGTCGATATTCATAAACCTTTTTTACAGATGGTCTAGATAGATTGCCGCGATCGGCACGAACAACACGTTTACCAACGGTTTCGTAGTAGCTATTGAATATAAATGAAAAATCAGTATCAAATATGTGATATGATTTATCATAGGTTTTAAGAATAAATTCTTCAAAAAACCAGGTAGTATGACCTAAGTGCCATTTTGGAGGTGAGACGTCAATGATAGGTTGTACCACATAATCTTCAATCTCTAGAGGTTTGCAAATAACCTCGGTATGCTCTCTAGTTTCCATAAAGAAATCTACGAGCGTATCTGTACTGACCATGAGAACAATTTTTATTGTAAGTTAAATAAAAATGTACAATAGGTTTTAACTTGAAAAATTAAGATTTTGATGCTATATAGCTACTTTCCCCTTTATATGAGGATGCGGATTGTAATCTTCTAATGAAAAATCTTCGAACTTAAAATCAAAAATATCTTTCACCTCAGGATTTATTTTCATTTTTGGCAATGCTCTAGGTTCTCTACTTAATTGCAGTTCTACCTGCTCCATATGGTTGTTGTATATATGGGCATCACCAAAAGTGTGAATAAAGTCGCCAGCTTCAAAACCACAAACTTGCGCCATCATCATGGTAAATAATGCGTAAGATGCTATGTTAAAAGGAACGCCTAGGAAAATATCTGCGCTACGTTGGTATAATTGGCAAGATAATTTGCCATCGGCAACATAAAACTGAAAGAACGCATGGCAAGGCGGTAAAGCTGCTTTGTTGTTAGCTACATTCTCTGAAAATGATTTGGATGTGTCTGGTAGTACACTAGGGTTCCATGCGGATACTAGCATTCTTCTACTATTGGGATTCGTTTTTAAAGAATGGACAACTTCTTTTATTTGGTCAATTTCATCATCGTTCCAATTACGCCATTGATGGCCATAAACCGGACCAAGATCTCCGTTTTCATCAGCCCATTCGTTCCAAATTCGAACACCGTTATCTTGTAAATACTTAATATTAGTATCACCTTTTAAAAACCAAAGTAGCTCGTAAACTATAGATTTTAAATGTAATTTTTTAGTGGTCACCATTGGGAAACCTTCACTTAGGTCAAAACGCATTTGATACCCAAAAACACTTTTAGTTCCGGTTCCTGTGCGGTCACCCTTTTGGTTTCCTTCTATTAATACATGATTAAGTAAGTCGTGGTATTGTTTCATAAGAATAAAGCTCCTTGAGTCCTTTGCGTAGTAATCTTGCGGAGAAATGATTTTTGTTACTTCAAAAATAAAGAAAGATGATATGTAAAACAGTAGAATAACTTCTCAGTTATCAATAATTATCAACGAAACTATAAGTGTAACCCTTTTGGGGGCTAGGGGGTATTTATCCTAAAATCATACCTGCAATAGTTGCAGAAAGTAATGATGCTAAAGAACCACCAAGAACAGCTTTCATTCCGAATTCAGATAAAGTCTTTCTTTGTCCAGGAGCGAGCGACCCTATGCCACCTATTTGTATACCTATAGAGGCGAAGTTTGCAAAACCACAAAGCATATAAGTAGCCATGATTACAGATTTATTATACTGTAAATGAGGTAGGGTGGCTAGGTCTTTTAGTTCTGCTAATTGAATATAACCTACAAATTCGCTGGCCACTAATTTTATACCTAGTAATTGTCCCATTAACATAATATCTTCATTGGCAACGCCTATGAGCCACATTAAAGGGGCGAAAATTGTACCTAAAATTGCTTCAAGGGAAAATTTTGAATAGGATGTGTTGTCCGCAATCCATGAATTAAGATGTGTTAAATCTCCTGTCCATTCTAAAATTCCATTAACCATTGCAATTATAGCCACAAAAACTAAAAGCATGGCACCAACATTAACTGCGAGTCTTAAACCTTCAGTAGTTCCATTTGATATGGCATCCAATACATTGGCTCCAATTTTTTCAGAAGATACATGGACATCGCTATTTACCTCTTCAGTTTGTGGGTATAACATTTTAGATATTACAATTGCCCCTGGAGCCGCCATTACTGAAGCGGCTAATAAATGCTTAGCGAAAACTAATTGAAGTATTTCGTCTTCACCGCCTAAAAATCCGATATAAGCAGCTAAAACTGCACCCGCAAGAGTTGCCATACCGCCAATCATGACCAATAGAATCTCTGATTTGGTCATTTTTTCTAAATAAGCTTTTATTAATAAAGGAGCTTCAGTTTGTCCAAGAAATATATTTCCGGCAATAGAAAGACTCTCAGGTCCTGAAATACCCAAGGTTTTAGAAAGTGCCCAAGCAAGCCACTTTACTATTTTTTGTATCAATCCTAAATAGTATAATAAGGACGTTAGAGCAGAGAAAAATATAATTGTTGGTAGTACCTGAAAAGCAAATATGTACCCGAAAGTACCCGTGTCTACTACAAGACCTTCAAAAAGAAATTTACTACCTGCGCGGGTAAACTCTAAAATGCTAACAAAGATTCTTCCAATTTGTTCAAAAACCAATTGTACAAATGGAATCTTAAGCACGCCAATAGCAATTACCAACTGTAATGCAAGCCCAATACCAACAGTTTTCCAGTTAATAGCTTTTCTATTAGAACTGAATAAAAACGCAAAAAGTAATAAGACAGCCATTCCAAGAATACCTCTACCAAGACTATTAAGGGAAAAGCCTTCATTTGGTTCCATACCCATAACACTAGCAGTAGCGACATCTTCAACTAAAGTAGTGTCGGCAGTGTCTTGTATGGTTTGAGTTACGTCTACGTCTTGAGCAAATGTAATTGTGGTGAATATTAGTGCGAAAATTAGCAACCATTTGCCCTTTTTCATAAACTATAATTTAATATTAGTTGCGTTTTGAGATTTCATCTCTCAATTTGGCGGCCTTTTCGTAATCTTCGTTCGTTACCGCTTTTTTTAACTCTGCTTCGAGTTCATCTATAGTTAGTTCGGTATAACCATCTGATGCGCCAGATTCTATTTCTATAGTTTCACCTTCTTGTAGAATTTCATCGACCATAATACTATCATCACTATCCTTTTTTTCTTTATCCTTCGATGAGAATTTTAAGAAAATACCAGCTTTGTCTAATATAGTTTTATAGGTGAATATAGGTGCGTTAAAGCGCAGTGCCAGTGCAATAGCATCGCTAGTCCTTGCATCTATAATTTCTTCTATACCGTCTCTTTCGCAGATAATGCTTGAATAAAAAACACCATCCACTAATTTGTGAATTATAACCTGTTTTATAACAATATCAAACCTATCTGAAAAGTTTTTGAAAAGGTCATGTGTTAGCGGTCTTGGGGGCTTAATTTCTTTTTCTAATGCAATTGCAATAGATTGAGCTTCGAAAGCGCCAATGACTATTGGTAATTTTCTATCTCCCTCAACTTCGTTCAAAATAAGTGCGTAAGCACCATTTTGTGTTTGGCTATAGGAAATGCCTTTAATTTTTAAACGTACTAAGCTCATATATCTTTAACTAAAAAAGGCTATTCAAATACTTGAGGCTTCAACTATTTGAACAGCCCTTTAGGGGGCACAAAATAACAAAAAATTACCCGTTTTGCGCTTTAAAATCCTTTAATTTTTCAATCAATTCAGGAACTACTTCAAATGCATCACCAACAATTCCGTAATCAGCAGCCTTAAAAAACGGTGCTTCAGGGTCATTATTGATAACAACTTTTGTTTTAGATGCACTAACACCTGCTAAATGTTGAATAGCCCCAGAGATTCCGATAGCAATGTATAGATTACTTGCCACTGGCTTACCAGTTTGACCAACATGCTCTCCATGAGGTCTCCATCCCAAGTCAGAAACTGGTTTCGAGCATGCGGTTGCTGCACCCAGAACATTTGCAAGTTCTTCGATCATGCCCCAATTTTCAGGACCTTTTAATCCTCTACCTGCAGAAACGACAATATCGGCATCTGCTATAGTAGCTTTACCAACAACTTTATCTATGTCTACAGATTTAGTATCGTTCTTTTTATCATCTTTAGATCCACTAATTTCTTCGACCGTAATAGCTGTTTTGTTTTCGTGTGCTCCAAAGGCGTTATTGGAAACGCCAACGATTTTAACATCGGTATCTATTTGAGTATGTGCAAATCCTTTATTACTAAAGGCAGTTCTTTTAACCATAAACGGAGTAATGCTTTCTGGAGCTGCTACTACGTTAGGTGCGTAACCTGCGGTTAGTTTAGCGGCCAATAAAGGGGCTAAATATTTAGTGTCGGTACTTGAACTTAAAATTACAAGCTTAGCATCTGTGCTTTTAACCGCTTGTGCAATGGTTGCAGCGTAATCGCCTGCATTAAACGTATTAAAAGTTTCATCTTTTATATGAAGTACTTTAGATACTCCATATTCTCCTAAAGATTCATTTTCTGTGCTATTAAATGCTATCGCGGTTACAGTAGTGCCCATCATTTTAGCAACTGCCGAAGCGTAAGAAGCTACTTCTAAAGCGTTCTTTTTAAACTTTCCTTTTTCTGATTCTGTATATACTAAGACTGACATTTTTCTTTAATTTTAATTTGTATTCTTTAAAAGAGAGGTGTTAAATGACTTTAGCTTCTTTATGTAAGAGGTCAATTAACTGATCTACATTATCGGCTAGTTTAACTTGACCTTTTGCAGCTGGTTTGTCGAATTTTTTATCTTCAGTAGCATTTAATCCATCAACAGGTTCTAGAATACCTAAGTTTTTCTTTCTGGCCATCATAATACCTCTCATATTTGGAATACGAAGGTCGCTTTCAGCTACAAGGCCTTTTTGGCCACCGATAACAATTGGCAGAGAACTGCTCAAAGTCTCTTTTCCGCCATCTATTTCTCTTACTGCGGAAACGTTGTTACCATCAATTTCTAAGCTTATACAAGAATTAATGAAATTCATATTAGTAAGTGAAGCTAATATACCGGGTACCATACCGCCGTTATAGTCAATAGATTCTTTACCGCCGATTACAAGATCATAACCACCATTTTTAACTATTTCAGCTAATTGTTGAGCAACATAAAAGCCGTCCGTAGGTTCGGCATTGATTCTAAATGCCTCGTCAGCTCCAATAGCAAGGGCTTTACGCATTGTAGGCTCAACGTTTGGGCCGCCAACAGTTGCAATGTGCACGGTTGCACCTTGTTTTTCTTTGAACCACATTGCTCTTGTTAACCCAAATTCATCATTAGGGTTTATAACAAATTGAACACCATTGGTATCGAATTTAGTATCACCTTCGGAGAAATTTATTTTAGAGGTGGTATCGGGAACATTACTTATACAAACTAATATCTTCATGTTTAAAAACTTTATTTCAATAGCTACGAAGATAACTATTTTATTCTAAATTTATTATGCATGCATAATAAATTTTATAACTTTTTTTAAATAATGCGTTCTGTTATTTGATATTATATTTCCTATTTTTGCTTGCTTTCTAGCATATAACCAAGATTAATATTTTCAATAGATGAAAACACTACAATTTAGAGAAGCGATAGCCGAGGCCATGTCCGAAGAAATGAGAAGGGACGAGTCTATCTATTTGATGGGTGAAGAGGTAGCAGAGTACAATGGAGCATATAAGGCTTCAAAAGGTATGCTTGATGAATTCGGTCCAAAAAGAGTAATTGATACCCCAATTTCGGAACTTGGTTTTGCCGGCATAGGTGTTGGTTCTACGATGACTGGCAATAGGCCAATTATAGAATTTATGACTTTCAATTTCGCATTGGTAGGTATAGATCAAATCATTAACAATGCAGCTAAGATTAGGCAAATGTCTGGTGGGCAGTTTCCTTGTCCTATAGTATTTAGAGGTCCAACGGCTTCGGCAGGTCAATTAGCAGCAACGCATTCACAAGCTTTTGAAAGCTGGTATGCAAATTGTCCTGGCTTAAAAGTAATTGTGCCGTCTAACCCTGCAGATGCCAAAGGGTTGTTAAAAGCAGCGATTCGCGATAATGATCCTGTTATTTTTATGGAATCTGAGCAAATGTATGGTGATAAAGGTGAAGTGCCAGAAGGAGAATATACTATTCCAATAGGTGTTGCGGATATACGTCGCGAGGGTAAGGATGTAACTATCGTATCTTTTGGTAAAATTATTAAAGAAGCGGATAAAGCGGCAGATGAATTAGAGAAAGATGGTATTAGCTGTGAAATCATTGATTTACGTACCGTTAAGCCTTTAGATTATGAAGCGGTTTTAAAATCGGTTAAAAAGACAAATCGTTTAGTGATTTTAGAAGAAGCATGGCCATTTGGTAATGTAGCAACCGAAATTACATACCATGTTCAAGCACATGCATTCGATTATTTAGATGCTCCTATAGTAAAAATCAATACGGCAGATACTCCAGCACCTTACTCTCCAGTGCTGTTGGAAGAGTGGTTGCCAAATTATAAAGATGTAGTTACAGCTGTTAAAAAAGTTTTATATAAATAAAGTATAACTTTGTAAAAGTATCTTAGCTTCTCCGACCAAGTTTGGAGAAGCTTTTTTTATTGATAGGAAAGTAGATTTAAAAAATGCAAGACAATCAAGATTTTTGATGAAAGGTATATTTTTTGTTTTAGTTAGTTTTTGTTTTTTTGTAACAAGCGCCCAAACCAAAGTTGGGGGTATTGTATTAGATGAGCTAGGTGAGCCCGTGTCGTTTGCCAATGTTTTTTTTAAGAATTCTACTGAAGGAACCATTACAAATGATGATGGACGATTTTATATAGAGTCGGAGAATAAGTACTCAACTTTAGTGGTGTCCTTTATTGGGTATACAGAATATGAGCTAGAACTCACTTCAAATGTAAATTTTGATTTGAAAATAACGCTTATAGAGGCCGCTGAGCAACTAAATGAAGTGGTGTTAATATCTGGTAAGCAGTCTAAAAAGAATAATCCGGCAGTTGATATTCTTCGAAAAATTTGGGCTAAGAAAAGGCAGAATGGCGTTCGTCAATTTAATCAATATGCTTTTGATAAGTATGAAAAAGTAGAATTCGATTTAAATACAATTGATAGCTCCTTAATAAAGAGTAAAATTTTTAAAGGACTTGAGTTTGTTTTTCAAGATTTAGATACTTCAAGAATCACAGGAAAAACATATCTGCCAATCTTTTTAAATGAAACTTTTTCAAAAGTTTATGGTGATAATAAACTGAACGAAGAAAAAGAGGATATACTTGGTAATAAAAACTCAGGATTCGAAAACAATCAGGCAATTATAGCTTTTGTTAAAGATTTGTACCAAGAGTATGATGTTTACAATAATTATTTAAAATTTTTTGATAAAAGTTTTACGAGTCCATTGTCTAAAACTGGTGTTGATGTATATAATTATGCACTTCGTGACAGTGCTTTTATTGATAATAAGTGGTGTTATAATATAGTGTACTATCCACGTCGTAAAAATGAGTTGACTTTTAAAGGTGATTTTTGGGTAAATGATTCAACATGGGCTCTAAAGAATATAAATTTACAGGTTACAAAAAGTGCAAATATTAACTGGGTTAAAGAAATCTATATAGAACAAGATTTTGAGGTAGTGAACGATTCGGTATTTTTACTGAAACGCGACTATATGCTAAGCGATTTTAGTTTTAATAAGAAAGAAGAATCACGAGGCATGTATGGCAAAAGAACCACAGTTTATGATAATTATGAATTTGATAAGGTAAAGCCGCGCGAAGTTTATAAAAAAGACCGAAATCCACTAGATGTTTCTCAAATTATTAAAGATGATGACTTCTGGGAGCAGAATAGATTGGAAACTTTAAATAAAGACGAGAAAGGAATTTATAAATTATTAGATACATTAAAAACAGTACCTAAATTTAAATCATACTACAATTTAGTAAGTATACTTGGGTCTGGATATGTAGAGGTGGATAAATGGAACTTAGATTTAGGTTCGGTTTATGATTTCTTCGGATACAATAGTGCGGAGGGACCTCGTGTACGAATTGGTGCAAGAACTTATTTTGGACAAAACGACCCTTGGCGAATTGAAGGGTACACGGCCTACGGATTTAAGGACCAAAAATTTAAACATGGTCTTGCTGGTAAAGTTTTGTTAGATAGAAATAGTAGGTTAATTGTATCTGGTGGTAATAGAAGAGATATAGAGCAACTAGGTGTTAGCCTTACGGCTACAAATGACGTTTTAGGTCGCAGTATCGCTTCATCTTCGTTATTAACGGTAGGTGCCAATAATAGATTAACAAATATTAATCTAAGTGCGCTAAATTTTGAAATAGAACCACTAAATAATTTTAAAGTTTCTGTAGGTGGAACATTTAGGACATTAAGTTCAGCCTTACCTAGTGATTTTAGTTTAGATTATGTAGATCCCGAATCACCAACAGGGGTTTCTTCAGAAATACGTCAATTCGATTTTAATGCTTTAATTCTTTATACTCCAGGTAAGAAAACAATAGGTTACGGAGTAGAACGAAGAGATGTTAATGATACTTACAGTACTTTGTTATTGAATTTTACCAAGGGTACCAAAGGAATTCTTGATAGTGATTTTGACTATAGTAAATTACAGTTTTCGTACAGTCAACCTTGGCAGTTAGGAGGTTTTGGGAGGTTGTTAAGTACGGTTGAACTTGGCAAAACATTTGGAGAAGTTCCTTTAGGTCTTTTAAGTGTGGTACCTGGTAATCAAACTTTTTTCTCTAATTATGGAACTTTTCCAAATTTGGATTTCTATGAATTTGTAACCGACACTTATGCATCGGTTCATTTACAGCATAATTTTAATGGAAGGCTTTTTTCAAGAATTCCATTTTTAAGAAAATATAATTTAAGGGAGATAGTGGCTATACGAGGTGTTTGGGGAGATTTGTCAGACGCTAATAAAGCCTTAAGTGCTCCTGCTACGGTAAACACACCATTAAGAGCACCATCAGAGAATATATATTATGAATATTCTTTTGGAATAGGGAACATTTTTAAAATATTTAGATTGGATTTTAATTTTAGAGGAAATTATTTAGATAATCCTGATGCAAGGCCATTTGGAGTAACTGGAACGTTTGGATTTGTCTTTTAAATCAATTAATTTTTACAATTATAAATAAGAACTAACGTTTTAAATCAAACTATAAATTAAACAACTTAAAATATGGGAGCAGATAAAGGATTAACCTTTGATGTGTTAATAGAAATACCTAAAGGGAGTAGAAACAAATACGAATATGATTTTGCGTTGCATAAAATTCGTTTTGATCGTATGTTATTTTCTTCTATGATGTATCCTGGCGATTATGGTTTTATTCCAGAAACTTTGGCATTAGATAAGGATCCACTTGACGTTTTGGTAATGGGAACGGAACCAACATATCCAATGACGGTAATGGAAGTAAAACCCATAGGGGTTTTTCATATGACCGATGAAAAAGGGCCAGATGAAAAAATTATTTGTGTTCCAATTTCAGACCCTATTTGGAGTAACAATAACGATATAAGTGATTTAAATCCGCATAGATTAAAAGAAATAGAGCACTTCTTTCAAGTGTATAAGGATTTAGAAAAGAAAAAAGTAGATACAGGAGGATGGAGCGATTCTAAAAAGGCGGTAGAAATATACCACGAGTGTGTAAAAAGATATAATGAAAGTGAACATAAAGCAAAACGTACTTTTGTGATATAATTAGTTTTCTTCAATTACAGAACCACTTTTTATATAAAAAGTGGTTTTTTTTTATTCTATTCTAATTTACTACTTTAGCCGCGCTAATTTTATAACTAAACAAACAAAGATTAAATGGAGTCACTAATGATTTACATGCCAATAGTAATGGCTGTTTTAGGCCTAATTTATATGGGTATTAAGAGATCTTGGGTAATGAAACAACATGCCGGAGATGGGAAAATGAAAGAAATATCAGATTACATTTATGAGGGCGCTCTTGCCTTTTTAAGTGCAGAGTATAGACTTCTGGCTGTATTTGTAGTAATTGTAAGTGTATTGCTTGCAATAGTATCTTTTGTAGTTCCAACAACACATTGGTTAATTGTAGTGTCCTTTATATTCGGAGCTATTTTTTCTGCTTTTGCAGGAAACATTGGTATGAAAATCGCGACTAAAACCAACGTACGTACTACGCAGGCGGCAAGAACAAGTTTGCCAAATGCATTGAAAATCTCTTTCGGTGGTGGCACGGTAATGGGTCTTGGTGTTGCAGGTTTGGCAGTTTTAGGCTTAACTATATTTTTTATTGCGTTTTTTCAATTTTTCATGGGTGGTGTTTGGACATCAACAATGGACATGACAATTGTTTTGGAAACGCTGGCTGGTTTTTCTTTGGGTGCGGAATCAATTGCACTTTTTGCACGAGTGGGCGGTGGTATATATACTAAAGCTGCCGATGTAGGGGCCGATTTGGTAGGTAAAGTAGAAGCAGGGATTCCTGAGGATGATCCTCGTAACCCAGCAACGATAGCTGATAACGTAGGTGATAACGTTGGTGATGTTGCAGGTATGGGAGCCGATTTGTTTGGGTCGTACGTTGCAACCGTTTTGGCTGCAATGGTATTAGGGAATTACGTAATTAAAGATATGGGTGGTAATATTTCTGATGCCTTTGGAGGTATTGGTCCTATTTTATTGCCAATGGCAATTGCAGGTGCAGGTATTATCATATCTATAATCGGTACCATGCTGGTAAAAATTAAAAGTAACGATGCAAAAGAAGCTCAAGTTATGGGAGCTTTAAATATTGGTAACTGGACATCTATAATTTTAGTCGCTATTTCTTGTTTCGGATTAGTAACATGGATGTTGCCGGAAACAATGAAAATGGAATTCTTTGGTGAAGGTTTATTGGAAATTTCTTCAATGCGTGTATTCTATGCCACTTTGGTTGGTTTAGTTGTAGGTGCTGTTATTTCTTCGGTAACAGAATATTACACAGGTTTAGGAAAGTCCCCGATTTTAAAAATTGTACAACAATCAAGTACAGGTGCTGGTACAAACATAATTGCAGGATTGGCGACAGGTATGATTTCTACCTTTCCATCTGTATTATTGTTTGCAGGGGCTATTTGGGCATCTTATGCGTTCGCTGGTTTTTATGGTGTTGCTTTAGCAGCATCTGCTATGATGGCTACTACAGCTATGCAATTAGCAATTGATGCGTTCGGTCCAATATCTGATAATGCAGGTGGTATTGCAGAAATGAGTGAGCAAGAACCTATAGTAAGAGAAAGAACAGATATATTAGATTCAGTAGGTAATACAACTGCAGCTACTGGTAAAGGTTTTGCTATTGCTTCTGCAGCATTAACTTCTTTAGCATTATTTGCAGCCTATGTAACGTTTACAGGAATAGACGGTATTAACATATTTAAAGCTCCAGTCCTAGCAATGTTGTTTGTTGGTGGCATGGTGCCAGTTGTATTTTCAGCTTTAGCAATGAATGCTGTAGGTAAAGCAGCAATGGAAATGGTACAGGAAGTTAGACGTCAGTTTAGAGAAATTCCTGGTATTATGGAAGGTACAGGAAAGCCAGAATACGATAAATGTGTGGCTATCTCTACACAGGCATCACTTAAAGAAATGATGTTACCCGGCTTGTTAACTATAGGTTTTCCATTAGTAATTGCTTTTGTTCCAATGTTGTTTGGAATGAATAAATTGGCAATCGCAGAGATGTTAGGAGGTTATATGGCTGGTGTTACTGTTTCAGGTGTGTTATGGGCTATTTTCCAGAATAACGCTGGTGGTGCTTGGGATAACGCTAAGAAGTCTTTTGAGGCAGGTGTAGAGATTAATGGAGAAATGACATATAAAGGTTCTGAAGCACACAAAGCAGCTGTAACAGGGGATACTGTTGGTGACCCTTTTAAAGATACTTCTGGGCCTTCAATGAACATCCTTATTAAATTAACATGTTTAATTGGGTTAGTAATTGCACCAATATTAGGTGGTCATGCAGAAGAAGGTGTAGCCATGTTAAATGACACCAAAGAAGTTACTATAGAATTGAATGTAGGAAACGCAGATCTAGCAGAGGCAAATGTTACATATACTACAACCGTTAACGGAGAAGCTATTACTGAAAAAGTAACGTATACAGGTACTAAATCTGAAGTGGATGCTAAATTGGCTGAATTTGAAAATGCCAGTATTCAAAAAAAAGGTACTACTACCGAAGTTACCATTGAAAAAGTGGAAATTAATAAATAGAACTTCTTACTTATACAATAAAAACCATCAGTCTAACTGATGGTTTTTTTGTGCAATTAGTTATTGTAGTTTAAAAGTTATAGGAATACTAAAAGGTACTTTAACGGCTGAGCCTCTTTGTTTTCCAGGAGTCATCTTTGGTAGTTTAGAAAGTATCCGTGCAGCTTCTGCTTCAAGTAATTCATGCGGACCTCTTTTTAGAATAGCACCAATACTACCATCTTTATTAATTATAAACTGTGTATTTACTCTACCTTGCAATCCCATTTCCTGAGCCAGTTCTGGATAGCGAAAGTTCTTTCGAATATGCTTTTGCATCATATCATTAAAGCAAGCGCGTTTATCCGTTTCATTTTCGCAACCAGGAAAAACAGGAACTTCTTCAATTGTAACCCAATTTACATCTACTTCCTCAGGTTCATCTATAACTTTTAAATCTGTTGGGTCAATAACTTCGGTATCTGGTGTTACTTCAATGGCGATAACTTCTGTTTCTTCAATAGGATTATCATCTTCAATAATTTCTATTTCAATGGGTAAAACTAGTGGTTTAGGAGGAGGAGTAACCTGTAATTGGTAAATAGGGGCATCTTCCTCTATACTGGCATCAACCTTGTTTAATCCTAAGTCATCATATTGAATTTTATCAAAGGTTTTCCATTCCAAGGCTACAAACACCATGGCTAAAACAAGTAGTAGTCCAAATACAAAGTACATACTGCTCTTTCTGTTTAAATCTTTCTGCGGATTTTTTTTTGGTTCCATAATTTTAAAATTTAGACTTGCGTAAAACAAGTAGGGTTATTAATCGTTTGCTTTCATAAAGTTATTTTATAGATTAAGGATATAAAACCGAGAATGAGTCAGTCGTGGTTTTCAATGAGTGAAATCGATTTTTTATTAAACTGAATTCTTTGGTTTTGACTTAACTAGGGTAGTATTTCATTAATTATGTAAAAAATTATTTAAAAGGTTGTTGAAAGACCGTAATTTTAACGCGATGGGTATTTTCAAAAAAGACAAGCTTCAGATTATTAACTTTCAGTCTTACGGTAGTGCAACCCGGCTTTATGTGCGTGGTCGTGCTATTGAAGATGAAAATATTGATTTAGATCAAAAAGGTATTTTCAATTTAATGGGGAATACATGGAAGCGGTTTGAAACGGATGAAGTTAGAAATACAGCACTTAAAATTACTTTTGCCAACGGAGAAACCGTAGAGGGTACTACTGATGACGATGGTTATTATTTGTTTGATGAGCAAATTGAGGGACTTCAGAAATTAGCTAATGATGAAGGTTGGGTGAAATTTGAGCTTTCATTTGCTGACATGAATTTAAAAAGGGAAATAATATTGCAAAATCGATTTCCGGGTGAAATGCTTATTCCTAGTGACCATGCTAAATTTGGGGTAATTAGCGATATAGATGATACCATTTTACATACAGGCGTAGTATCTTCTTTGAAATGGAAGGTAATAATTAATACTATGTTTAAGCGAGCCACTAAGCGTTTGCAACTTGAAGGCGCTTCGGATTTTTACATGAAACTACATAACGGGAAAACGGGTGAAGAGGCAAATCCAATATTTTATGTGAGCCACAGCCCATGGAATTTATATCGGTATTTAGAACTTTTTTTAAAAACAAATAACTTTCCTAAAGGACCTATTTTATTACGTAGTATGGCTAGCTTTAGAATGCGCAGAAAGAATGATGAGAAGCCACAAAAACAGCGTGAAATAAGTAACCTTTTAAAAGCTTACCCTAATTTGTCTTTTATTTTAATTGGGGATAGTGGAGAAAAAGATGGGGATATTTATCAAGAAATATCTACTTTGTTTCCAGGACGTATAAAAGCTATTTATTTAAGAACTGTAAATCATTCAAAACGAATGGCCCGTATAGAAAATCTTTTTTCCAATTTTACTGATATTCCTTTTTTAATGGTGAACAAAACTTCGGAAGCTATAGAGCATGCTAAAAAGAATGGTTTTATTTAAAGTTTAATTACCAGAAATATTTTTTATTGGAAGCCATCTGTTTTCATCAAAATTATTTAGTGCATTAATTAATTGAAAGCATTTAAAATTTTGCAAATCAGACTCCCTTATGTTAGCTTCCATAATTAGGTTTTTAGCTAAAAGTCTGGCTCTACATGTGCCATTTAAAAGTGGGGTAGATGGTGTTACTATTTTGTTTCCATCTGTAAAAAGTATGTTAGAATATGAAGCATCGGTAATACATCCCTTTTTAACTATTAATACATCGTCAAAGTCTCCTTTTTGTAAGTAGAGGTTATTTAATTTTTTGCGATTGTTTTGTTTTAAGGCATAAGATATGGTATCGTCGCTAACAAGTTTAAGTGATGTAGGTATGCTATTTTCATATTTAGAAATAGAAAATCGCGTACCATGTTGCTTATAGCCAATACGTAATTTGTATTTTATGGTGTTGTCCAAATTCGTTAAATGAATACCATCGAATAAAGAATAGTTAGGATAGGATTTATAAAGTTGCACATAAGATGTTCTAAATCTAGCTTCGTGGTATTGGGCATTCTTAATTTGACTATTCTCAATACAAACTGACTCAAAAAGTGGGTACATATATTTTTTCTAGAAGTTCTTGGTATTCCTCGTCTAGCGAGCTTAAATGTGTAATTCCGCCACCACTTTTGTAATAGTATTGTCCGTTTATGTGTTCAATAAAACGAATATTGACTGCGCTATCTATTTCATGACCATCAAAAACGCCAAATACCCCAGTATAAAACCCTCTTGGCATAATTTCAACTTGCTCAATAATATCAATCGTTTTTTTCTTTGGTGCTCCGCTAATTGAGCCAGCGGGAAGCGTTTTTAATAGTAAACTAGCAAAATTATCTTTCCATGTTTTTGGTAATTTACCTTGTATTTCGGTGCTTGTTTGTAACAGTTCTTGCTCTCCTTTATTAATTTTTTCGACAAACCTAAATTTATTGACACGAACATTTTTGGCAATCATAGAAAGGTCGTTTCTTATAAGGTCTACAATGGTGTTATGCTCGTAAAGTTCTTTTTTATTAGTGAGTAATAATTCTTCCGCATTTGGCATATCATTACTGATAGTGCCTTTCATAGGGTAAGAAAAAATGTTACCATCTTTAATTTTTAAATAGCACTCTGGAGAAAAAAGAACAAAGTTATCTTTATATAAAAGTTTATAGGGAGCAGATGCTTTTTGGTATATTTCTTTTAAGTCAACCCCTGGTTTTAAAGGTGTAGGGAATGTAAGATTAAGTAAAAAGCTATTTCCGTTGTTTATTTCTTTTTTAACCTTAGAAAAAGCTTTTTCATAAGTTACCTTAGATATAGGCTTTGGTTTTAGGAGGATAGGTTTTTTATCAGCTACATTGTTTACTAGTAAATCGTCATTTCCAACTCCTTTAATATTGAAATAAATGTTTTCACGAGCGGCTTCTTCAAAAGAATAAACCAGTTTTTTAGATTTTTTGAAATCAATAATAAACAAAAACGGCTCTTCTTTTTGAAGAAGTTGGGTTACTTTCTGTTCAAAATTTTCCAAAGGGGCCGTTGTTAATGCTGTGCGAACTAAAATAAGCCGTTTATTTCAGCGTCAATTTTATTCAATACTAGTCCTAGGTCTTCAGGGTTATCAACAAAATCTAAATCGTCGACATCTATAATAAGCATTTTACCTTTTTCATATCCATGCACCCAAGCTTCATAACGTTCGTTTAATCTGCTTAGGTAATCAATAGAAATAGTGTTTTCATATTCTCTGCCTCTTTTGTGAATTTGTTTTACCAAATTAGGTATAGAGCTGCGTAGGTAAATAAGTAGATCTGGTGGGTCTACTAAACTTTCCATTAGTTCAAATAAACTAGAGTAATTTTGAAAATCACGATTGGTCATTAATCCCATAGCATGCAAGTTAGGAGCAAAAATATGAGCATCTTCATAAATAGTTCTGTCCTGTATTATTTCCTTACCGCTTTCCTTAATTTGGAGAATTTGGCGGTACCTACTGTTTAAAAAGTATATCTGAAGGTTAAAGCTCCAGCGTTCCATTTGATTGTAAAAATCATCTAAATATGGGTTTTCCACTACATCTTCAAAATGTGCTTCCCACTTGTAATGTTTGGATAGTAATCTGGTCAAGGTTGTTTTTCCTGCACCAATATTTCCGGCAACTGCTATGTGCATAGAATTAAATTGATTAATGGTTGTATTGTTAATCTAACATAGATTAGATGGTACAAGATACGAGATAACATCAGGAAGTAAAAACATATTAGGTATATGACTTAAAAAAAATATCGAAGTTGAAATATTATCAAAGTTCAATTAAACCATAAACAAAAAAAGATGTCAAACTATCATTCTAATATACATACCACATGAAATATAATTGGTTTGTGGCATTTATGATTGTTTTTTTGAGCGTTGGCTTACAAGCACAAGATTTTCAAGGTAAGGCAGTTTACCAAAGCAAAACTCAAGTGAATTTTGATTTTGGGAATAGAAATATACCAGAGGATAGAAAGAAGGATATGATGGCGCGTATAAAAAGGGCAAATGAAAAAACCTTTGTGCTAAATTTCGATAAAACAGCATCTATTTATAAAGAGGAAGAAAAGCTGGAACAACCAGGTGAAAGAGGTGGTGGTCGTGGTCCGCGTTTTGGAGCTATGGCTGGTATTGATGGTGATTTGTACAAGAACATTCAAGAGCAGCGCTATTTGATAAAGAATGAATTACTGGGTAAAATATTCTTGATCGATGATGAATTAGAAGCCTTAGAGTGGAAAATGGGTAGTGAATCTAAGAAAATTGGCAATTACACTGCCTTTAAAGCAACAGCTACAAAGACCATTAAGCGACCAAATATGAGCGCTATTTTCAGAAGACCGGGTAGGGGAGAAGAACATAAGGAGGAAGAGAAAAAAGAGGAAGAATTTACGATAAAAGAAGTGGAAATAGTAGCGTGGTATACTCCTGAAATCCCTATTAATCAAGGTCCGGGGTTGTATTGGGGTCTTCCAGGTTTAATACTCGCGGTAAACGATGATATTACAACTATCGTTTGCTCTGAAATTACGATGAATCCGTCAGAGAAAATTGAAATAAAGGCGCCAACTAAAGGCAAGAAAGTAACGCAGGCAGAATATGATGAAATCTCTCAAGAGAAAATGAAAGAAATGCGTGAAAATTTCAGAAACCGCGGCGGTCGTGATGGCGGTAGGGCAAACTAAAATAGTACTTCATAATTCATTCTTTTTTATAACAATCACATGAAAAATAAAGTGCTTTTTACACTATTGCTATTGGTGGGGACATTAGCGTCAGCTCAAGAAATATCCTTATCAGGTACAGTTAAAGACAGCCTAGGTGTTGGTGTAGATATGGCGAATGTTATTGCCATAAATGCAGCAACACAAGGTTTAGAGTCTTACGGAATTACCAACCATGCGGGACTTTTTAAATTGAAATTGAAAACTGGGGAGCAGTATACGGTAAAAGTGAGTTACCTCGGTTTTAAACCAGAGTCGTTCACATTTACGGCCAGTGCGCAAGATGCTGTAAAAGATATTGTCATGCGAGAGCAGGAGGCACAGTTAGATGAGGTAGATGTTACTTATGAAATGCCGGTTTCGGTAAAGGGCGATACTATAGTGTATGATACCGATTCGTTTGTGTCGGGTACAGAAAAGAAATTGAAAGATGTGTTAGAAAACCTTCCGGGGATTGAAATAAACGATGACGGTCAAATAGAAGTTGAAGGTAAAACGGTGAGCAAAGTCATGGTAGAAGGCAAGGATTTCTTTGATGGGGATACCAAGTTAGCAGTGGAGAATATTCCGGCGAATGCCTTAAGTAAAGTCGAGGTATTGCGAAACTTTAATGAAGTTTCCCAAATGAAAGGACTCACCAATGACGATGATAATGTGGCATTGAATATAAAACTGAAAGAGGGGAAAAAGAATTTTTGGTTTGGAGAGTTAACGGCAGGTTACGGTCCTGATGACAGGTATTTGGCACATCCAAAATTATTTTATTATAGTCCTAAATACAGCATTAATATCATCACCGATTTAAATAATATCGGCGAAGTCCCTTTTACACGAAACGATTACAGAAACTTTACGGGTGGATTCAGAAATTTGAATTCCAGGGGCGGTAGCTCTATTTCTACGGGTGCAGATGAATTGGGGCTTTCTTCGGCACAGAATAATAGGGCAAATGATATTGACACCAAATTCGCAGCCGCTAATTTCAGTTATGCGCCAACGGAAGGGTTAGATTTAAGTGGATTCGGTATTTATTCGTACACCGGCACACTAATGAAATCAGAAGGAACTACGTCTTATATTGCCAGTAATGATATTGAAAGCACGACTACGAATACAGATCAGACCATTCATTTAGGTTTAGCGAAATTGAGTGCAAAATATAAGCCTAATGAAGATTTTCAGTTAGATTATGATGCGCTTCTAAAACAGTCAGACGATACAGAGGAAGTCAATGTGCTTTCCATTTCCTCCATAACCGATGAAATTGACGAGGTAAAAAAGCAGAAGCCCTTATCGGTTAATCAGAATTTGAATATTTACTACACCTTAAACGATAAAAACATTTTTGCGGTAGAGGCGCAGTATTTATATGCCGATGAAGACCCTTTTTATGAAGCGATACGAAACGAGTTTGCCTTTGTAGATATTTTCCCAGTTGATGAAAATCAAGATGTATATAATATCAATCAGGCTAAAACTGTGGTTACTAATAAGGTCGATGCCAAGGTAGATTATTATAGGGTGCTTGGTAGTAAGAGCAACCTTAATCTAACGTTAGGAACTACACAAAGCAATCAGAATTTCAATTCTAACATTTTTCAGATTTTAGATAATGAGTCTGTTTTAAATATGAGCGGAGATGAATTTGGTAATGAGGTAGCCTTTCATGTATCTGATGTATATGCAGGTCTACACTACAAAGTTATTTCGGGCATTTTTACTTTTAATCCCGGTGTAACCTTACATCAGTTTAATGTAAAGAACGAACAATTGGGTGCTGTGGTAGAAAATAATTTAACGTCGTTGCTTCCAGACGTGTATATCAATGCACAACTAAAGAAATCAGAAAATCTGCGTTTCAATTATAGAGTAACAAGATCCTTTACAGATGTTAGTGATTTTGCTCAAGGGTATGTGCTGAACAATTACAATTCGTTGTATAGTGGTAATCGCGATTTAGAAAGTGCATTGAACCATAATGTATCGCTAAATTTTTTTAGCTTCAATATGTTCAACTTTACCAATATTTTTGCGAATGTAGCGTATACCAAAAGAATAGATGCTTTAAAAAGCGGAGTTAATATTATTGGTATTAATAGAGTAAGTAGCACCATCAATTCTAATTTTGATGATGAATCTTTAACCGCGAGCGGAAAATATGAGCGTACGTTTAGTAAAATAAAAGCATCTGTTCAGGGTAATTTGGGCTGGTCTACTACAAACAACTTGGTTGACAATGCACAACGAACATCAAATTCATTGACACAGAATTATAATGCAGCGCTTTCTACTAATTTCAAAGACGCTCCTAATTTAGAATTAGGCTATAGATATACGGTGAACAATTACGAGAATGGAGATTTAGAAACCACATTTTATACGAGCAGACCTTATGCTCGTTTTGATGCCAGCTTCTTAAAGAATTTCATATTTACGGTAGATTATGACTATTATAATTATACCGATGATGCCGATACCATTTCTAACACCTACAGTTTTTTAGAATCTGACTTAACATACCAGAAGAAAGATAGCCGTTGGGAATATGGAATAAAAGGGACCAATTTATTGAATTCGACTACACTCAATAGAGATAGTACCAATGAGCTGTTTTTTAGCACGCAAGCCTATTTTGTTCAGCCCAGATACGTGCTGTTATCTGTAAAATATGATCTATAAAATGTAGAGGATTATAGGTAGATTTTGACGATTCTTTTATTTGAGTTAATAAATAACATCATATTAAGATATTGAACAGAACATTTTTTCTATTTTTGCATCTCAATTAAAATAAAGAGGAGGGATTTGACTGATTGCAACCTCTGTTTTAGCCCAAGGGTATAAAACGAAAAAAATGCTAAAGCAGTTGATGCTGATACCATATCGCATCACACTTCTTTTCGGCATTCGTTCAAATCCTTTTAAGAATAAAAAAGATTGTTATGCCATATTTATTTACATCAGAATCTGTTAGTGAAGGACATCCGGATAAAGTTGCGGATCAAATCAGTGACGCGTTATTAGATAATTTTCTTGCCTTTGACCCAGAAAGTAAGGTTGCCTGTGAAACTTTGGTAACTACAGGTCAAGTAGTACTGGCAGGCGAGGTAAAGAGCGATACCTATTTAGATGTACAGAACATTGCCCGTGAAGTCATCAATAAAATAGGATATACCAAAGGAGAATACCAGTTTAGTGGAGATTCTTGCGGAGTAATATCGTTAATTCACGAGCAGTCTCAAGATATTAACCAAGGTGTAGACCGTGGTTCAAAAGAAGAGCAGGGTGCTGGTGACCAAGGTATGATGTTTGGTTACGCAACTAGCGAGACAGAAAATTATATGCCCTTAGCTCTAGATATCTCGCACAAAATTCTGAATACATTGGCAGAGCTACGTCGCGCGAATAAAGAGATTTCTTATTTACGTCCGGATGCCAAGGCACAGGTTACTATAGAATATTCAGATGCCAATGAGCCTATACGTATAGATACGATTGTAGTTTCTACACAGCATGATGCTTTTGATGCCGATGATGAGAAAATGTTGGCGAAGATCAAGTCCGACATTATTTCAATTCTGATTCCGAAAGTGAAGGCACAATTGCCGGTAGAAACACAGAAGTTGTTTGATAATCAAATAAAGTATCATATTAACCCAACAGGTAAGTTCGTTATTGGTGGTCCTCATGGAGATACTGGTTTAACAGGTCGTAAGATTATTGTGGATACCTACGGAGGTAAAGGAGCTCATGGCGGTGGAGCTTTCAGTGGTAAGGATCCAAGTAAGGTAGACCGTAGTGCGGCTTATGCAGCACGTCATGCAGCCAAGAATTTAGTAGCTGCAGGTGTAGCAGATGAGATTTTAGTACAAGTAAGTTATGCAATCGGTGTTGTAAAACCTACGTCTATTTATGTCGATACCTATGGTACATCTAAAGTAGGGTTGAGTGATGGTGACATTGCAAAAAAAGTAGCGCAGTTATTTGATATGAGACCTTTTGCTATTGAAGATAGATTAAAATTAAGAAACCCGATTTACCTAGAAACAGCTGCATACGGTCATATGGGGAAAACACCTGTAACTATTACCAAAATTTTCGAATCGCCATATAATGGCCGTATCGAAAAAGAGGTTGAATTGTTTACGTGGGAAAAACTGGATAAAGTAGCCGAGGTTAAAGCAGCGTTTAGTTTGTAAATGTATTACTAGCTATGTATGGCATTAGTGCTAATAAATAGTTTAAAAAAAATGCTCCGTGATTCACGGAGCATTTTTTATAGTAAATATCATTGCGAAAATTACATCGATCAGTAGGCAATTGAGAAGCAATCTGACTATTGGGAACTTGCCAAAAAAATCCTCACAAGCAAATTAACACCCCTTCACAACAAGAAATTACATTTTGACCACAAAATCTATTTTGTAGGAAAAGTATTACATATATTTGAATTGTAATTATTGGTGAATCCCCAAATTTTACCAAGTTAAAAGATAAAGAACATGTTAGTATTGTAAAAAGAAATATACCATGTAAATACCTGTTGAAGTCCCAAATGTCTGCTTGTATTCCGCATTGTTGAAAAGAGTCTTTGTCTTTTGAAACCTATTTAAAATTTAACTTAACCTACGAATGCCATGCTTAAATTTTCCCGATTTCTTTCAACTATTCTGCTGGGTATATTATTGCAATCATGTGCCAAAGACACGGACCTTATTTCTGAGTTTGTAGTTTTAGATGCTGCAAAATCTCAATATCGTTCGGTAGAAATGAATCCGGAATTCAAAATGAAAAAATCTGAAGAAAATTTTGAAAGTGTTGCATTAATTCCTTTTTCTAATTAAATTTAACTCCAACGAAACGCTACTTTAATGAAATCTCAACTACATCAAGAAACCACTATTCAAGAATATAAAAACGATTTCTTTTCGGGCATTCTTTTGCTAGTGAAAAAGTTGTTCATGATTTAATTTATGATCCTCATTTCAGTCCCGTTAATTTTTTCAGAAGCAAACTGCCTCTAATTATCCGTACGCATTTTTTTTGTCAAATTTAGCCGGTCTGCCATTTACTCATTAATCGAGATTTAAATGCTCCGAGGCTTGTCTAGAAATAAAAATATTTCTTCCTATAAATGCCTCATGGACTTGCCCTTAGGTTGTTTGCTATGGCGCAGTCTAAATAGTGTCAATGGTTATTGCAACCCACCATTTTGGAACTCAAACAATTCAAACTTTTCGGTCACCTCCTCTAAACTATATTGGTAATAATCGAGTAAACTTTCTTAGATTTAAGAATTCAAATTCTTAAGACATGCCAAAGATTACCACCAAACACTTTTTTACACTTCTTTTAGTAGCTACGGTGATTGTTTCCTGTAGAAAAACAGCTCCGAAAGTTGCAGACGTTGAGGTCTCGGAAACCTATGTAAAAGACAATTACACCAAAAAAGAAGTCGATATCACCATGCGTGACGGCATAAAACTCCATACTACGGTGTATTCGCCCAAGGATACCTCAAAAGAATATCCAATTATAATGCAACGAACTCCCTATAGCTCTCAGCCATATGGAGCTGGGAATTTCAAAGAAAAAATTGCACCAAATATTCACATGATGCAAGATGGTTATATTGTGGTCTATCAAGATGTTCGTGGGCGTTGGTTAAGTGAAGGACATTATGAGAATATGCGCGCCTATAATCCAAATAAAACATCGGAGAAAGATATCGATGAAAGTTCAGATACGTATGATACGATTGATTGGTTGGTAAATAACGTAGAAAACAATAATGGTAATGTAGGTATTTGGGGAATTTCGTATCCTGGTTTTTACTCCACATATGCGGTTGTAGATGCGCACCCAGCGTTAAAAGCAGCTTCGCCACAGGCAAGTATTGCCGATTTCTTTTTTGATGATTTTCACCATAACGGAGCGTATTTACTGAGCTATTTTAGAGCAACGTCATTATTCGGTACGCCAAGACCCGATGGTGATAAACCTATAGATACGGCATGGTATGTATTACCGGAATTACCGACTGAGGATCAGTACCAGTTCTTTTTAGATGAAGGTCCGCTGAAAAACTTAGACCGCTTCTTTGAATACGAAACTACCGATACACCGCGTATGGCAAAGGAAGGGGTAACCGATGATTATTTCTGGAACGAATTAAAAGAGCACCCAAATTATGATGAAATGTGGCAGAGTAAAGGCTTGATTCAGCATTTAAAAAATGTAAAACCAACAGTAGCGACTATGGTGGTTGCGGGCGAGTTTGATGCCGAGGATTTATACGGACCGTTAGAAACCTATAAGAATATTGAAAAGTACAATGCCGATAATTACAACACTTTGGTTTTTGGACCATGGGATCACGGCGGATGGGCACGAAGAAAAGGACAGAATACGGTAGGTAACTATTACTTCGGTGACGGTATTTCAGAATTTTTTCAAGAGCATATAGAAACCAAATTTTTTGACCATTTCTTAAAAGGAAACGGAGATAAAAATAGCGGACTGCCGGAAGCCTACGTTTTTGATACCGGTAGAAAAGATTGGAAGACTTATGATACTTGGCCACCAGCGGGAGTGGTTAAAAAAGACATGTACTTATCTGCTGATCAAGAATTGACTTTTGAGCCAAAAGCGGTTGAAGAAGTAAAGTTTATAAGCGATATTAAAAAACCGGTTCCATACTCAGAGGATATTAAAACGGTATTTACCCCAAGAAAATACATGACCGACGATCAGCGTTTTGCGGCACGTCGTGGAGATGTATTGGTATTTGAAACCGAAGTTATGGAGAATGATATGACCTTGGCAGGAGACATTTTGGCGAAGCTAAAAGTAGCAACCACAGGTACAGCCGCAGATTGGATTGTTAAAATCATTGATGTACACCCGGCAGATGAACCGGCATATGAAGGCATGCAAGATCACTTAAAAATGAGCAACTATCATTTAATGGTACGTAGCGAAGTGTTGAGAGGTCGATTTAGAAATAGTTTTGCCAACCCAGAGCCATTTGTACCGAACCAAAAGACAGATGTTACTATTAAGTTGCAAGATGTGTTCCATACCATTAAAAAAGGGCATAAGCTACAAGTGCAAGTTCAAAGTACCTGGTTTCCGTTAATAGATTTGAATCCGCAGACCTATGTGGATAATATCTTTAAAGCAGATGAATCCGATTTTAAAACGCAAACGCATACGGTTTTTACGGACTCTAGTATTGAGTTTTCGGTGTTGGAGTAATGTTAAAAAGTATGGATAATTTTTCTAAGCGAGATGTAGCTCAAGTACTTTTAACAGCACAGCATAAAAGTGAGGAGTTAAAGAAAACAAATGGATATGAGTGCTTTAAGTCAATTCAAGTATTTAGAAATTCATTTTTTATTTATAAGCATAATTATATCTGCTGGAAAAAATCATTGAAAAACTATTATCTAGATGAAAATAATGCAATAACAAATTCTATGAAAAGGCATTTTCGACAGAGGGTATTGATTTCAAAGTTGCACAATGTTTTATCAAGCTCAACTACATTTAATGAAATGTATAATGAGAAGCAGTTAGAAAATTCTTTTCATTGTTTTATTAAAGAGCTCAGGAATTTTACAATTCATAATTCATATTTCCCTTTGAGTAGTCATTTAGTGATGACACATTGTGAAGATAAAAAATTTGAGTCTTTTTCAACAGGTGGTTTTAAGGTATATCTTCAAAAGCGAATAAAGGAACACCCAAAATGGGAAGGTTTAAAAAAAGCAATGGAATACTTAATGAGTATTTTAGATTCAATTAATCTTTATGAATTGCTAGAGAAATATGATAAAGAAATGAATTCCTTTTACAATAGCTATATAATTAATTATTTAACTCAGAATAAAAATGGGCTTTTAGAATTAATCAAGGAAACAGAAGACGTTCATTACAGTTTGCTGAAAATCAAAAAGCTTCCTAATTACCCTCTGTCATCACCTGAATTACGATATTTAAAGCTGATTGTCAATCATACTTTATAAATATCCCTACTTTTAATACCAATCAATCTCATCAAACAACAACCAAAATGAAAAAACTAATCTTAATCGTTACAGGAGTTTTGTTCTTGTTGCCATTCAATGGCGAAGCCCAAAAAAGCAAAAAGAAAAAGCCGAATATCATTTTCATCATGTCAGATGATCATGCCTACCAAGCTATTAGCGCGTATGATGATAAATTACTTAGTACGCCTAATATTGATCGCTTGGCAAAAGAAGGTATGTTGTTTACGAATGCGAGCGTTACTAACTCTATTTGTGCACCATCACGGGCAACAATATTAACGGGCAAGCATACACATATTAATGGGAAAGTAGATAATTACTTTCCGTTCGATACCACGCAAGTCACCTTTCCACAGATATTTAAAAAGAATGGGTATAAAACTGCTATGTTCGGCAAGCTCCACTTTGGTAATAACCCTAAAGGGGTAGATGAGTTTATGATACTGCCGGGTCAGGGACATTATATCAATCCTGATTTTATTGTCACCAATGGCGATACCATTTCCAAGCAAGGGTATGTAACCGATATTATTACAGATGTATCTTTAGATTGGTTAAAGAAAGAAGCTGCAGATGACGAACCATTTATGATGATGTATTTACACAAAGCACCACATAGACCTTGGTGGCCAAGACCTGATAAGTTCAAGGAGTTTACACAGAAAACATTCCCAGAACCAGAAACACTTTTCGATGATTATAGCAATAGAGGTTCAGCCGCAAAAACGGCAGAGATGAATTTGTTGACACATATGATGTATAGTCACGATAGTAAAATACGCCCAGAGACGTTGGCAAAAATGGAAGGAAAGGTTTTTCCTGTAGTGGAAGAGTTTCCAAATAGCTTTTATGGTCCGTATAACCGTGCTACGGCAGAACAAAAGGCGTTGTATGATCCGGTATTAGACTCCATTAATGACTTCTTCTATAACAATTGGCCAAAGATGAACGATACCGAGAAAATGAAATGGAAATACCAGCGATATATGCAAGACTATTTGGGTAGTATTTCTTCGGTTGATGACAATGTAGGTCGATTGCTAGATTATTTAGATGAAAGCGGATTAGCAGAAAATACAATTGTAATTTATACTTCGGACCAAGGATTTTATTTAGGGGAACACGGTTGGTTCGATAAGCGATTTATTTATGATGAATCCTTCAAAACTCCGTTATTGGTTCGTTGGCCAAATGTGGTAAAACCTGGTTCGGTAGAGAATGAAATGGTTCAGAATTTAGATTTTGCACAGACCATGTTAGAGGCGGTAGGTATCACACCGCCAAACGATATGCAAGGGGAGAGTTTAATTCCGCTATTGAAAGGAGAAAAAGACAATTGGACAAGGGATGCGGTGTATTATCAGTATTACGAATATCCATCCGTACATATGGTAAAACGCCATTATGGTATAGTAAACAAAGAATTTAAACTCGCACACTTCTACTATGATGTTGACGAATGGGAATTGTATGACAGGCTGAAAGACCCAAATGAAATGAACAATGTCTACAATGATCCTGCATATGCGGACACCGTAAAAAAACTAAAGAAAGATTTAGTTGAAATGCGTAAATATTATAAAGATTCACCGGAGCAAGATCAGAAGTACATAAAAAAGTACAAGAGTGCTGGGATGATCGATTAGTTGTTGGTTATTTCGGCTACGCTCAGCACAAGTGTTAGTTGTTGGTTGTTGGAAAAAAAAATGTCAGTTCGAGTGCTTTGAATCTAATTTTTTAATTAGATTCAAAGTGTATCGAGAACCTCTTAGTTGATCAGGTTTCTAGTTTTCTTGAAACTCACAGAAAAATAACAACACAACCTCAAATTATATTTTTTTCATAAAATACTAGGATTTTCAAATATTCTGCCCTTATATTTGCACCTTAAAGTTCAAACACTTATTGAATAGTTATCAAGAAAGGTGGAGGGATTAGACCCTTTGAAACCTTAGCAACCCTTTGTTCATCACAAAGAAGGTGCTACATTCTACCCTTAGGGGATGGATAACAGTAATCGAATTTTCTTCGATATTACTTTCTTATAACTTTTTGATTTTACCTACCTGCAAATTATGCTGGTCAAGGTTTGGCTTTTAATTATTAATTAATATTTAAAAACAACAAAATCATGAGTAATCACAAATTAGCTACAAACGCATTACACGCAGGTCACGACACCACTACAAATGGGGGAACACGAGCAGTGCCTATTTACCAAACATCATCGTATGTATTTAACGATACGGACCATGCGGCACGCTTATTCTCTCTTGGGGAATTAGGTTTTATTTATACTAGGTTAAATAACCCTACCAATCAAATTCTACAAGATAGATTAGCTGCGGTAGAAGGCGGGATAGGAGCAGTAGTTTTTGCATCGGGTACAGCGGCAATCTCAACAGGTTTATTGACCTTGTTGAAAGCTGGTGATCACATTGTAGCGTCGAGCAGTTTGTATGGAGGTACATTTAATTTATTGAATGTGACATTGCCAAGGTTAGGTATCACAACAACATTTGTAGATGCATCTGAACCTGAAAATTTTGGAAAAGCGGTACAGGACAATACAAGAGCATTTTTTGTAGAATCCTTAGGAAACCCGAAGTTAGATGTGTTGGATTTAAAAGCGATTTCAAAAGAATCCAAAGCAGCAGGTGTACCATTTATAGTTGATAATACAGTAGCTACCCCGTCATTATTAAATCCAATTGAACACGGGGCTAACTTGGTAATTCATTCATTGACCAAATATATTGGCGGGCAAGGAACATCATTAGGCGGAGCAATTATTGATGCTGGTACGTTTGACTGGACCAACGGAAAATTCCCTGAGTTCACAGAACCATCTGCAGGTTACCATGGTTTGGTGTATAGCGAAGCATTAGGTGCTGCAGCGTTTACTTTCAAATTAATTTTAGAAGGCTTACGTGATTTCGGTGGAGCATTGAGCCCGTTTAACGCATTTCAAATTATTCAAGGTTTAGAAACATTGCCTGTACGTATTAAGCAGCACAGTGTAAATGCATTGGAATTAGCTACTTGGTTAGAAGGTAGAAAAGAAGTTGAATGGGTAAATTACCCGGGACTTAAAAGTAATAAGTACAACGAATTAGCAAAGGAATATTTGCCAAAAGGACAAAGCGGATTGGTTACCTTTGGTGTAAAAGGCGGATTTGAAGCTGCTAAAAAAGTTACCGATGCTACTAAGATATTTTCATTGCTAGCGAATATTGGGGATACCAAATCATTGATTATTCACCCAGCAAGTACAACGCACCAACAATTAACGGCAGAACAGCAAGATAGCGCAGGTGTAGGTCAAGATCTAATTCGTTTGTCGGTTGGTCTTGAAGACATTGAAGACTTAAAAGCAGATTTGGAACAAGCATTTGCAAGTCTTTAAATAGGTAGCTGAGCAAAGTTGAAACAATCGGAGACTAAGCGAAACCGAAGTCACCGATTGTTTAAGAATAGAGTATTTACATATGGTAGCTGAGCGTAGCCGAAGCCATAAATTGATTTTTAAATAAATGTTACATCAATTACAGATTAAAAAATACAAGACCCTAAGTGGTGCCACACAAGACATTCAATTGTCTTATCAGGTATTTGGAAAAGAGCTACATACAGCGCCAATAATTTTGGTGAACCATGCTCTTACCGGGAACTCTAATGTTACTGGTGACAATGGTTGGTGGTCAGCACTTATAGGTGATGAAAAATGTATCGATACCCAAAAATATACCATTTTGGCCTTCAATATTCCCGGTAACGGTCATGATAAGTTCGTGATAGAGAATTATAAGGATTTTGTAGCAGGAGATGTAGCTAGAATGTTCTTGTTAGGTTTGGAGCAGTTAAAGGTTGACCGTTTATTTGCTTTGATCGGTGGTTCTTTAGGTGGTGGTATCGCTTGGGAAATGGCAGCATTACAGCCTACATTGACAGAACATTTGATACCTGTAGCATCCGATTGGAAATCGACCGACTGGCTTATTGCCAATTGTCAGATCCAAGAGCAGTTTTTGGTAAACTCAAAACAACCGGTTCATGATGCGCGTATGCACGCCATGTTATGCTATAGAACTCCGGCTTCCTTCAAAGAACGCTTTAAAAGAAGTACCAACGAAGAGCTTAAGGTTTTTAATGTAGAAAGCTGGTTAATGCATCATGGCGATAAGCTTCAAGAGCGTTTTCAGTTATCGGCCTATAAACTAATGAATCAATTATTGAAGACTATTGATGTTACTAGAAGTGGTGATGAGAATTTTATCAAACTACAAAATAGTGATACCAACATTCATATTATCGGTGTAGATTCTGATATGTTCTTTACCGCACAAGAAAATAAGGATACGTTTAAACAATTAGCGCAAGCAAAAAGCAATGTAACCTATGGCGAAGTACAGTCGTTACATGGGCATGATGCATTCTTGATAGAGTTTGGCCAAATGGAGAAATTGCTGACCGGTATTTTTAATACCAATGGTAAAATCAAGAAAATTAAGATTTTGAAGTTTGGTGGTAAGTCATTAAGCAATGGTGAAGGATTAGAGCGTGTTTTAGATATTATTTCCAATAAGGTAAAGGATGATGAGAGTATTGCCGTAGTTGTTTCGGCAAGAGAAAAAGCTACAGATCAATTAGAGATTATTTTAGAAAAAGCTGCGAAGGGGAAAGACTATAAGGCCGACTTTGAAGCTTTAGAAAAGTATCAAAATCAATCTTATAAAAATGTTAATTTGTCGGCAGAATTTAAAGGTTTGGCAAAGTTGTATGAAGGAGTTTCTTTGTTGGGTGATTATAGTGCTAAAATTAAAGACGAAGTTCTTGCCTATGGTGAACTTATTTCTGCAAAGTTGGTTACTAAGTTATTAATAGGAAAAGGAGTAAAAGCAGTATTCGTAGATACCCGTGACGTAATAAAAACTGATAACTCTTTTGGTGATGCTAAAGTTTTAGAGGCAGAATCTAAAGAGCAAGTTTTACTGAAGTTTGATAAAATTCCTAAAGATACCGTAGCAGTTGTTACCGGTTTTATTTCATCAACCTTAGATGGAGAAACAACTACGTTAGGAAGAAATGGCAGCAACTATACTGCTGCACTTTTAGCGAACTTTTTAGATGCTGAAGAATTACAGAATTATACACATGTAGACGGAATTTTTACAGCTAATCCAGATTATGTTCCAGAAGCCAAAAAACTAGCAAATCTGTCTTATGCAGAGGCTAATGAATTGGCAAATTTTGGAGCAACTATTTTGCATGCTAAAACAATTATTCCCCTAATAGAAAAGAACATTCCGCTTCGTATTTTAAATACTTATAACGATGTTAACGAAGGAACATTAATAAGCGCAAAATCGAGCAAAGAAGGTATTAAATCACTTTCTGTAATTGAAGATGTTGCCATGATCAATATTGAAGGTCGTGGATTATTAGGAAAAGTAGGTGTAGATGCGAGAATATTTAAAGCATTACAAACGAGTAATATAAGTGTGAGTATTATTTCTCAAGGTTCTTCGGAAAGAGGAATTGGTCTTGTCGTAAAGAAAGACAAGGCTAAGAGAGCAAAACTGGCCTTGGAGAATGAATTTAGTACTGATTTTGAATCTAAAGATATAAATATGATTACGGTGATGGATGATGTGTCTATCATATCTATAGTAGGTCAAGATCTAAGTACGTTCCACAATCCGTTTAATGCATTAATTAAAAACCAGATTGTGCCTTTGTTATTTAATAATACTGTATCTGGCAAGAATGTAAGTTTGGTGGTTAAGAAAGCCGATTTACACAAGGCGGTAAACGTAATGCACGGACAGGTGTTCGGAATTAGTAAGAAAATAAATATTCTGATTTTTGGGCATGGGAATGTAGGAGGAACGCTTATTGATCAAATTCTTAAATCAGCCAAAACAATCAAGGATCGTAAAAAATTAGATTTACGCGTATTTGGGATTGCAAACTCTAAAAAGATTTTGTTAGATGAAAAAGGAATTACCAAAAATTGGAAAACAAATCTAAAACAAAAAGGGAAGTCGTATAAAGTTGATGATGCTTTTGATTTTGCAAAGCATCATCATTTAGAAAACCTAATTGTTATTGATAATACGGCAAGTAAAGATTTTGTGGCTAATTATTTTGAATTCGTAGAACGCGGATTTGATATTGTTTCCTCAAATAAAATAGCTAATACTTTACGATACGATTTTTATCAGTTATTGCGAGAAGAACTACAGAAAAATCAAAAGCAGTACTTGTACGAAACCAATGTAGGCGCAGGTTTACCGTTGATAGATACTATTAAGTTATTACATTTATCGGGAGAAAATATCACAAGGATTAAAGGAGTGTTCTCAGGGTCGTTAAGTTATATATTCAATACATTCTCCGAAGTAGATGTCCCATTTTCATCGATATTAAAAGATGCGATGAAACAAGGATTTACAGAACCGGATCCTCGCGAAGATTTATCGGGAAATGATGTGGGGCGTAAGTTATTGATCTTAGCAAGAGAATTAGACCTGCATAATGAGTTTGCTGATATCAATATAGATAATCTTATACCAGAGAAATTACAAGTCGGAGAAGTAGCCTTCTTTTTAGAGAATTTAGAGGTGTTAGATGCTAAGTTTAATGAAATCAAAAAGAATCAGAAACCAAATCACGTATTACGTTATGTGGGCGATTTGCATGGAAATCTTCAAAAGGAAAAAGGTGTGCTTGATGTAAAATTGATATCTGTGCCAAAAGAAAGTGCCTTGGGTCAGGTAAAAGGGTCGGATTCCATTATAGAGATTTATACGGAATCTTACGGAGAAAATCCGTTAGTAATACAAGGTGCAGGTGCAGGGGCAGCAGTTACGGCTAGAGGTGTATTTGGAGATATATTAAGGATTGCGGAGAAAGGGTAGTGAAAAGTACAAAGTACAAAAAAGTAGAAATGCGAAAAGAGAAGAAATAGTAAAATGAACAAGAATAACATTAAATTTGAAACGAACGCTATACGCACACAACTAAAACGAAGTGAGAACTTGGAGCATTCCGTTCCTTTGTATTTGACCTCAAGTTTTGTGTTTGAAGATGCTGAAGATATGCGTGCGTCCTTTGCAGAGGAAAAAGACCGAAATATTTATTCGCGATATTCAAATCCGAATTCATCTGAGTTTATAGATAAGGTGTGCCAAATGGAAGGTGCCGAAAGCGGCTTTGCATTTGCATCGGGCATGGCAGCGGTTTTTTCAACTTTAGCGGCATTGTTAGATAGTGGAGATCATGTACTTTCGGCAAGAAGCATATTTGGTTCAACACATTCATTGTTCACCAATTTCTTTCCGAAATGGAATATTAGTCATTCGTACTTTAAGATTGATGAATTAGACACAATCGAGAGTATGATAACGCCGACTACCAAAATTATCTATGCAGAGACTCCAACGAATCCAGGTGTAGATGTGTTAGATTTAGAAGAGCTGGGTAAAATTGCAAAAAAGAACAATTTAATTCTGGTCATCGATAATTGCTTTGCTACACCTTATTTACAGCAACCCATTAAGTTTGGTGCGGATTTGGTAATTCACTCTGGCACAAAACTAATGGATGGTCAAGGTAGGGTGTTGGCAGGTATAACCGTAGGTAGTGCGGAGTTGATGAATAAGGTATACCGTTTTTCACGTATAACTGGTCCCGCTTTATCACCATTTAATGCGTGGATACTATCTAAAAGTTTGGAGACCCTGGCAATTCGTGTAGATAGACATTGTGAAAATGCTTTAAAATTAGCTGAGTTTTTAGAAGGTCACGAGAATATTAATTGGGTAAAATATCCATTCTTAAAATCGCACCCTAAATATGAGATTGCCAAAAAACAAATGAAAGCTGGTGGTTGCGTGGTAGCCTTTGAAGTAAAAGGTGGTTTAGATGCAGGTAGGGAGTTTTTTGATTCTATTAAATTGTTATCCCTCTCAGCAAATTTGGGTGATTCGAGAACTATAGTAACGCATCCGGCATCTACAACACATAGTAAACTAAGTGTTAAAGAACGTGCGGCAGTAGGTATTTCCGATGGAACGGTTCGTATATCGGTAGGGTTAGAGCATATAGATGATATCATTGCAGATATCACTCAAGCACTCGGATAGCTTTAAAATAGCAGAAAAAATAAAATGCCTGGTAAACACCGGGCATTGTTGTATTTATAATTGAAGTCTTTCAATATTTTAATATTTAGCTATCTTAGCATCATGCTATCGAAAAAGACAAAGTATGGTTTAAAAGCACTGGCGTTCCTAGCGGCACAGCCAGAGAAGAAACCTATTCAAATTTCAGAAATAGCGGAAAAGGAAAACATTTCTCAAAAATTCTTGGAAAGTATTCTCTTAAGTTTAAAAAAAACAGGATTCTTAGGTTCTAAAAAAGGAAAAGGTGGTGGCTATTACTTGTTAAGAAAACCTGAGGAAATTTCAATGACCGATGTCATGCGGGTTTTGGAAGGACCAATTGCCATGGTGCCTTGCGTGAGTTTGAACTTTTATGAAACCTGTGATGATTGTCCCGATGAAATTACCTGTTCCGTTCATAAATTAATGCTTCAAGTTCGTGATAGTGCTTTAGATGTCTATCGAAATAATACATTGAGGGATATTATCTCATAAATTCCATCATTTAATTCAATTTGTAATTTGCAGTACCTCAATACATTGCGAATTATTAATTTTTCACACCCATTTTTTGATAATCTACTAAATCTATAGGGTAAATGAAATTTATCTAAAATTAGGGTGACTACTTTGGAAAATAATATTACTTTTGAAAACTCTATTAAATTAGTAGGGTAATAAAAATTAAGGAAAAGATGATTGCAGATCAACTTATTTTAAATAAAAAAGAGTCTAAAACGACCTATAAAGAAGATAAGACGTCAGAGAAGCCATTGCGTAGTGTGGCAAAGGCTTTCAGTTGGAGAGTTATCGGTACGTTAGATACATTGGTTATTTCATACCTGCTAACTGGCAAAATATCACTTGCTGCCTCAATTGCATCTATAGATTTTGTAACGAAAATGGTGTTGTACTTTTTTCACGAAAGAATCTGGAATTTAATTAAGTGGGGTAAATAATAAAGAAAAGGATTATGGCATTGACAGAAGCACAGGTTCAGAAGTTGAACATTCAATTTAAAGGTATTCCGCCAGAAGAGATTATTTCTTGGGCAGTAAAGCATGCAACCACTCCCGTAGTAACTACAAACTTCAGGCCGTATGAAGTAGCAATTTTACATGCTGTTTCTGGGGTGAGAAAAGATATACCTGTAGTATGGTGCGATACGGGTTACAATACTCCGAAAACGTACAAGCATGCAGATGAAATAATCGGCAAATTGAATTTGAACGTAAAATTGTTTGTACCCAAACAAACTACTGCACATAGAGATGCTGTAATGGGTATTCCACAAATTGATGACCCTAAACATGCCGAGTTTACAGAACAAGTAAAGTTGGAGCCTTTTAGAAGGGCCATGGCAGAATTTAAGCCAGATGTTTGGTTTACGAATTTGAGAAAAGGGCAGACTGCACACCGCGATAGTTTAGATATTTTAAGTCTAAGCAAGGATGGCGTTTTAAAGGTGAGTCCGTTTTACCATTGGAACGATACACAATTAGATGCCTATTTAAGAAAATATAAGCTACCAAACGAGCATAACTATTTTGACCCAACTAAGGTGTTAGAAAATAGAGAATGCGGATTGCATAGTTAATCAAAGGTCGTAGAAAAGAATAAGATAATTTATCTAAGAAAATATAGAATGAGTAATACAAGTACGGAACTGGAAGTAACACCATCCCTAGAACTTTTAAAAGATACTTCCCATATAAATGCGCTTGAAAATGAGGCTATTTATATCATAAGGGAAGTTGCCGCTCAGTTTGAGAAGCCGGTTCTTTTGTTCTCAGGAGGAAAAGATTCGATTACATTGGTTCGTTTGGCGCAAAAAGCATTTTGGCCATCAAAAATTCCTTTCCCATTAATGCATATTGATACAGGTCATAACTTTCCTGAAACTATCGAGTTTAGAGATAGATTGGTAGAAGAGTTAGGCTTGGAGCTGATTGTACGTAATGTGCAAGATTCTATCAATCAGGGTAAGGTAAAAGAAGAATCAGGTAGATACTCAAGTAGAAATAGTTTGCAGACAACAACATTATTAGATGCAATCGAAGAATTTAAGTTCGATGCTTGTATCGGTGGTGCACGTAGAGATGAAGAAAAGGCTCGTGCTAAAGAACGCATCTTCTCAGTTCGTGATGATTTCGGACAGTGGGATGAGCGTAACCAACGCCCAGAGTTATTCGATATGTTAAATGGACAAATAGAATTGGGTCAGAATGTAAGAGTGTTCCCAATATCTAACTGGACAGAATTAGACGTATGGTCTTATATCAAAGAAGAGCAAATTGAAATTCCTTCTATCTATTTCGCACACAAACGTAAAACATTCTTAAGAGATGGTATGATATGGTCTGCAGAAGACGGTATTGTATTTAGAGAAGAAAATGAGATTGTAGAAGAAAGATTGGTTCGTTTTCGTACCGTAGGCGATATGTCATGTACGGCAGCAGTACTTTCAGATGCAGAATCTATTGATAAAGTAGTAGAGGAGATTAGAGATTCATCTATTTCAGAGCGTGGCGCACGTATAGATGACAAACGTTCTGAAGCAGCAATGGAGAAAAGAAAACAACAAGGATATTTTTAATATGGTTGATGGTTGTTGGTTGTTCGTTGATAGTAAATAGCGAACAAAACCAACAACGAACAACCAACAACGAACAACGAAATTGGAAGTACTAAAAATAGCAACAGCAGGTAGTGTAGATGATGGTAAAAGTACCTTAATCGGTAGAATACTGTATGATACAAAATCATTGACCAGCGATAAGTTAGAAGCAATAGAAAAGACCAGTAAGCAAAAGGGATACGACTATTTGGATTTTTCTTTAGCGACAGATGGTTTGGTGGCAGAACGTGAGCAGGGTATTACTATAGACGTTGCCCATATCTATTTCTCTACAGCAAAGAAGAGTTATATAATTGCAGATACCCCTGGGCATGTAGAATATACCCGTAACATGGTTACAGGTGCATCTACCTCTCAAGCAGCAATTATATTGATTGATGCTCGTAAGGGTGTAATAGAACAGACGAACAGACACTTTTTCATCAATAATTTACTACGTATTAAAGATGTTGTAGTAGCTATTAATAAGATGGATCTGGTGGACTATTCAGAGGAAAAATACAATGCTATTAAAGCAGATTTTGAGGAATTGATGGCGAAACGAGATTATCAAGATCAGAAAATAACTTTCATTCCTGTAAGTGCTTTAAAAGGTGATAACGTAGTAAATAAAACAGACAAGACACCTTGGTATACCGGACCAACTTTGTTAGAACATTTTGAGGCTTTAGATAGAAAAGATATTTTCAATGTTGGTACGCCACGTTTTCCGGTGCAATATGTGATCCGCCCGAAGACAGATGAGCATCATGATTTTAGAGGATTCGCTGGTAAGGTTTATGGTGGCGAGTTAAGTGTAGGTGATGAGGTAGTTGCGCTTCCTTCGCAAACACGTTCCACAATAAAAGAAATTTATTTCCACGATAAAAAATACAAAACAGCATCTAGGAGGTCATCGGTAACCATCACTTTAGAGGATGAAATTAATTTAAGTCGTGGAGATATGTTAGTTAAGGCTAATGATTTACCAACGATCGATAAGCAATTTACGGCCACCATTTCTTGGATGGATTCATTGCCCTTGGTTGCAGGGAATAAATATGTTGTTCAACATGGTGTTAATAAAGTATTGGCAAAAGTAGAACAGGTACATCATAAGATAGCTCCTGATTATTCAGGTATCGATTCAGAAACAGATGCATTGGGTATGAATGATATTGCCCAGGTTAGTTTCCGTTTAAATAAGCCAATTTTCTACGATCAGTTTAAGAATCATAGAACAAACGGTTCTTTTATATTGATTGATACGAAATCGAATAGTACCGTAGGGGCTGGTTTCATTAGTTAAATAGAAAAGGTCAATTTAATATTGGCTGTTTTTAATAAGTCTATAAAATCTATAGGCAAAATATAGTAATAATACATCTCAGTACATAGTACTGAATACTTAATACCGAAGCATGCAGAGTTTTAGAACAGAAATAGAGAATCAAGTAGTTGCTAAAGATATTTTAGAACTGGAACGCAAGATTCATGAGTTCCATGGCGGCAAATTAGATGAGGAGAAATTTAGAAGCCTACGTTTGGCTCGTGGTGTATACGGTCAGCGTCAAGAAGGGGTTCAGATGATCCGTATTAAGTTGCCATATGGTAAGGTGACTTCTAAACAATTGCTACGTATTTGTGATGTGTCCGATGAATATTCTACCGGTAGATTACATATTACTACACGTCAAGATATTCAGATTCACTATGTGGATTTAAATAGGACTCCCCAGCTATGGTCGGAATTGGAGAAAGACGATATCACGTTAAGAGAAGCTTGTGGTAACACGGTACGTAATGTAACGGCCAGTGAAACTGCGGGTGTAGATGTCGATGAGCCTTTTGATGTTTCACCATATGCACATGCATTATTTCAATACTTTTTAAGAAACCCTGTCTCTCAAGAAATGGGGCGTAAGTTCAAAGTTTCTTTCTCAGCGAGTGATGCAGATACAGGACTTTCATACATGCATGATTTAGGCTTTATCGCTAAAATCGAAAATGGAGAAGTAGGTTTTAAAGTGATGTTGGGTGGAGGTTTAGGTTCTCAGCCAAGACATGCTGATGAATTATATAGCTTTTTACCTGCCGATCAGATTATTCCGTTAATGGAAACTGTGGTGCGTGTTTTTGACCGTTATGGTGAACGTAAGAGTAGAGCAAAGGCAAGAATGAAGTTTTTGTTGAAAGATTTAGGCTTGGACGGATTCAAAGAATTGTTGGCTGCAGAAAAAACAGCGGTTCCTTTCGATACGTTTCCTATTGATCCAGAAGACTATCCTAAAACAAAAGTATCGGATTTAAAAGTTCCTGCAGTTGAAATAGCGGACTCAAAAGAGTTTGAGCAGTGGAAATCTACAAACGTAGTTCCGCAGAAACAACCAGGTTATGTTGCTTTGGGTATTAAAGTGTTACTTGGTGATTTTTATACGGATAAGGCACGTCTGTTAGCGAATTTGGTACAAAAATATGCAGCGGGTGAATTAAGATTATCATTGCGTCAAAACATATTAATTCCCTTCGTAAAAGAAGGGAATGTTGAATTTTTCTATACGGAATTAATGAAGTTAGGTTTTGCTGAAGCAGGCTATAACAAGGCATTGGATATTACTGCTTGTCCGGGTACGGATACCTGTAACTTAGGTATAGCAAGTAGTACCGGTATTGCAGAAGAACTGGAAAGAGTTATAAAAACAGAATACCCTGATTATATTAATAACGAAGATGTTGTTATAAAAATCAGTGGTTGTATGAACGCATGTGGACAACACAATATGGCAAATATTGGTTTCCAAGGAATGTCCGTTCGTACAAAAGATAAATTAGTTGCTCCGGCATTACAAGTATTGTTGGGTGGTAGTAATGATGGTAACGGACAAGGTCGTTTTGCTGATAAAGTAGTAAAAGTACCAAGTAAAAGAGGTCCCGAAGCATTACGTTTAATTTTAAATGATTTTGATGCTAACGGTGGTGATTTATCATTCCCAGATTACTACGCAGAAAAAGGGCAAATGTATTTCTACGATTTTCTAACGCCACTTTCATCTGTAGATGATTTAACGGCGGAAGATTTTATTGACTGGGGAAATACAGAACGTTATGAAAAAGCAATTGGTGTAGGTGAATGTGCTGGTGTGGTGATTGACTTAATTGCGACGCTTCTTTTTGAAAGCGAAGAGAAAATACAGAATGCACAAGATATGTTCGATGCTGAAAAGTGGTCTGCAAGTATCTATCACGCATATTCTTCCATGGTGAATTCGGCGAAAGCGATGTTGACATCAGAGAATACAAAAGTGAATACCCATGTAAGTATCATTAAAGATTTTGATGAGAAATTTGTTGCCGATGGTAGAATTGCTGTTGCAGGCGGATTCGAAAAATTGGTGCTTCAGTTAAATCAGAATGAACCAACAAAAGAATTTGCAGCCTCATATATAAAAGATGCTAAGGTGTTTTTAGAGACAGTAGCAAAATTTAGGGAACAAGAATTAGCAGAAGCATAAACGGTATGAGTTTAGAAAGCAATTTAACGAAGACTGAGCGTTATCCAGCGGTGGTTGAGCGTAGTCGAAACCGTGGGCTTTTAACTGTTGTCGGTGCAGGACCTGGTGATATAGAGCTAATCACTCTAAAAGCAATTAAGACACTAGAAAACGCCGATGTTGTTTTGTACGATGCTTTGGTAAACGAAGAGTTGCTAGACTACGCAAAAAATGCAGAATTGATTTTTGTAGGTAAGCGTAAAGGGTGCTATGCCTATCAGCAAGAACAAATAAATGAACTAATTGTTAGCAGAGCAAAATCTGCGGGACATGTAGTACGATTAAAAGGTGGAGATCCATTTGTATTCGGTCGTGGTTCAGAGGAAATGGAGTATGCCGCATCTCACGGATTGGAAGTTGCCATGGTACCAGGTATTTCATCAAGTTTAAGTGTGCCGGCATATCAAAATATACCAGTTACCAAAAGAGGTTCGTCAGAAAGCTTTTGGGTAATTACAGGAACTACCAAAGAGCATAAACTATCTACCGATGTTGCTTTAGCTGCAAAAAGTAGTGCAACAGTAGTGATATTGATGGGAATGTCAAAACTCCCACAAATAGTAGAATTATTTCAGTCTGAAGGCAAAGCAGACATGCCCATTGCTATCATTCAAAACGGAACTTGTAAGAATGAAAAAGTTGGGATTGCTACCATTGATACTATAGAAGGTGTAGTAGAGAAAGAAAACCTTTCTAATCCTGCAATTATTATTATTGGTGAAGTGGTAAAGCATCGCGAAGCATTAGTAGAAGCTAAAAACCAGTATTCACAAGAGAATGCTCGGTTGAGCGCAGTATAAAAAGTACAAAGTATTAAGTAAAGAGTATAAAGTATATAGTTGAAGTGAAATTAAAAGAAGTTGAAAAGTGATTTCTAATTACTTTTTACTAATAAGAAAATTATGATTAAAACAGATATGCTCATCATAGGAGCGGGACCAACCGGATTATTTACGGTTTTTGAAGCAGGATTGTTAAAGTTAAAAACGCATTTAATAGATGCATTGCCGCAACCAGGTGGGCAGTGTTCTGAGATATATCCTAAGAAACCTATTTATGATATTCCGGCATTTCCAGAAATTTTGGCGGGTACTTTGGTAGATAATTTAATGGAGCAAATCAAACCTTTTGAACCAGGATTTACCTTGGGCGAAAGAGCTGAAACTTTAGATAAATTAGAAGATGGTTCGTTTGTAGTAACGACGAATAAAGGAACAAAGCACAATGCTCCTGTAGTTGTAATCGCTGGTGGTCTAGGTTCTTTTGAACCAAGAAAACCACCTATTTCAAATATTGTAAACTTTGAAGATACGGGTGTTTCGTATATAATCAAGGATCCAGAAGTATACCGAGATAAGAAAGTGATTATTGCCGGTGGTGGGGATTCAGCTTTAGACTGGGCCATATTCTTAACGGATGTAGCATCAGAAGTAACCTTGGTTCATAGAAGAGATGAGTTTAGAGGTGCTTTAGATTCAGTTGAAAAAGCATCTGAATTGGCGAAGCTGGGTAAAATCAAATTGATTACAAAGGCTGAGGTAAAAGAATTGCACGGGGTAGATAATTTGGAAGCCGTAGTTATTAAGCATACCGATAAGGAAAAGGAAGATACTTATTTAGAGGTAGATAATTTCATTCCGTTATTTGGTCTGTCTCCAAAATTAGGACCCATTGGTGATTGGGGCCTAGAGATTCAGAAAAATGCCATTAAGGTAAATAACGCAAAAGATTACCAAACAAATATACCGGGAATATACGCTATTGGAGATGTAAATACCTATGAAGGCAAGTTGAAATTGATACTTTCAGGTTTCCATGAAGCAGCGGTAATGTGTCAGTATGCATACCAACAAATCAATCCGGGTAAGCGCTTTGTAATGAAATATACGACCGTTGGCGGAGTAGAAGGATTTGATGGTTCTAAGAAAGAAGCTAAAAAAGAAGTAGTACAAAGTATCGCATAAAGTTATTATTTGGTGAGTAAAACCTTCAGGTTCTTTATGATTTTGGAGGTTTTTTTATGACAATTTTTTAAAAATTCGTTGGGTAAAAAACCTGTTGAAGTTTTGGATTAGAGCATACTGTGCCTTTACTTTGCAAATCGTTCATAAATAGATTGACTCGTTATCAAGAAAGGTGGAGGGACTAGACCCATTGAAACCTTGGCAACCCTTTCCGATAAGGAAAAGAAGGTGCTACATTCTATCTTTATCCCGCGTACTTGTGCTGGAGGTGTTATTCTAAATAGCATTGTTAAAGACAGATAACTTAAGAAAAGGCATCTAGCCAAACTTTCCTTACTTGATTTTGAATTAGTTTTTTTATTGAACCTATAATATTTTACACCGTAAAATGAAGGATATAAAGGAAATATTAAAAGAGCGAATTCTCATATTAGATGGTGCCATGGGTACCATGTTGCAGCGCTATAAGTTTACTGAGGAAGATTTTAGGGGAGAGCGTTTTAAAGATTGGGAACACCCTTTGCAGGGTAATAATGATTTGTTATCGCTCACACAACCCGAGGCAATTGCAGAGGTACACCGTAAGTATTTTGAAGCGGGAGCAGATATCGTAGAAACCAATACATTCTCTGGTACTACTATCGCTATGGCAGATTATTATATGGAAGACTTGGTATACGAGTTGAATTATGAATCGGCACGTATAGCTAAAATGGTTGCAGATGAATTCACGAAGAAAGAGCCTAATAAACCAAGATTTGTAGCGGGTAGTATAGGTCCCACAAATAAAACGGCAAGTATGTCGCCAGATGTAAACGATCCAGGTTTTCGCGCTATTTCTTTTGATGAGTTGCGTATTGCGTATAAGCAACAAGTAGAGGCATTGTTAGATGGTGGGTCAGATGTTTTATTGGTAGAAACTATTTTCGATACCCTTAATGCAAAAGCGGCATTGTTCGCTATTGAAGAAGTAAAAGAAGAAAGAAATATAGATGTTCCAATCATGGTCAGTGGTACCATAACCGATGCTTCGGGAAGAACATTATCCGGACAAACAGCAGAAGCTTTTTTGATATCCATATCCCATATTCCTATTTTATCGGTCGGTTTCAATTGTGCATTAGGAGCTAATCAATTGGTGCCACATCTAGAGGTGTTGTCCACCAAAAGTGAGCATGCGGTTTCCGCACACCCTAATGCAGGGTTGCCAAACGCTTTTGGAGAATATGATGAAACTCCCGAGCAAATGGCAGAGCAAATAAAAGAATACGCAGAAAAGGGACTAGTAAATATAGTAGGTGGTTGTTGTGGAACCACTCCGGAACATATTACGGCGATAGCTGAGGTGGTTGCTCAATATGAACCTAGAAAGTTGACAGTTTTCCAATAGAATAAGAATTATGAGTACGAACAACGAACAACGCTTTCTAAAACTTAGCGGCTTAGAACCCCTAATCGTTACCCCAGAAACGAACTTCATAAACGTTGGTGAACGTACCAACGTTGCAGGTTCTAAAATGTTTCTTCGATTAATTAAAGAAGAGAAGTTTGAGGAAGCATTGGCTGTTGCAAGAGAACAAGTAGAGAATGGTGCCCAGATCATTGATATTAACATGGATGACGGACTGATCGATGGTAAAGAAGCCATGGTCAAATTTTTAAATCTTGTTATTTCTGAGCCAGATATTTCTCGTGTTCCTATTATGATAGATAGCTCTAAATGGGAAATTATAGAGGCTGGTCTGCAAGTTGTACAAGGTAAATGTGTAGTAAATTCTATCAGTTTAAAAGAAGGTGAAGAACAATTTGTGCATCACGCGAAACTGATAAAAAGATATGGTGCCGCAGTAATAGTAATGGCTTTTGATGAGATAGGTCAGGCAGATAATTATGACCGCCGAATAGAAATAGCAAAACGTTCGTATGACGTTTTGGTGAATAAAGTAAACTTTGCACCAGAAGACATTATTTTTGATTTAAATATTTTCCCTGTAGCTACAGGTATGGATGAGCATAAATTAAATGCCATCGACTTTATTGAAGCAACGCGTTGGGTTCGTGAAAACTTACCACATGCTAGTGTTAGTGGTGGTGTAAGTAATGTTTCCTTCTCGTTTAGGGGAAATAATCCTGTGCGTGAAGCTATGCATTCGGTTTTCCTGTACCATGCCATAAAAGCAGGTATGAACATGGGTATTGTGAACCCAAGTATGTTAGAAGTTTATGACGATATACCAAAGGATTTACTAGAGCATGTTGAAGATGTAATCTTGAATAGAAGGGATGATGCTACGGAACGATTGTTGGATTTTGCGGAATCGGTCATAGGAAAGACCAAAGAAAGTAAAATTGATTTGTCTTGGCGAGAAGAGCCATTACAAAATAGAATTACACGTGCCTTGGTAAAAGGTATCGACCAATATATAGTTGAAGATGTAGAAGAAGCCAGGTTGGCGGCAGATAAGCCAATTGAAGTCATTGAAAATAATCTAATGACCGGTATGAACGTAGTGGGTGATTTATTCGGAAGCGGAAAAATGTTCTTGCCCCAAGTAGTGAAATCTGCTCGAGTAATGAAAAAAGCAGTGGCCTACTTGTTACCATATATTGAAGAGGAAAAATTATTAAATCCGGTTACAGACGGATCAGGGGCTCCCGGAAAAATATTAATGGCTACCGTTAAGGGAGATGTTCATGATATTGGCAAAAATATTGTGGGTGTAGTGCTTGCCTGCAACAACTATGAAATTGTTGATTTAGGGGTAATGGTACCACCCGAAAAGATAATAGCAGCTGCAATTGAGCACAATGTAGATATTATAGGGCTTAGCGGATTAATAACGCCGTCATTGGATGAAATGGTGCATTTGGCAAAGGAAATGGAACGTAAAGATTTCAAGATTCCGTTGTTGATTGGTGGGGCAACCACGAGTAAAGCACATACTGCGGTTAAGATTGATACACAATACAAAGAAGCTGTCGTTCATGTAAATGATGCTTCTAGAGCGGTTACCGTGGTAGGAGATTTATTGCAGAAAGAAACTTCTATTAGTTATAAGAAAAGCATTAAAGTTGATTACGATGTATTTCGTAAGAAGTTTTTAAATCGCTCTTCTAGCAAAACATACAAGTCGATTGTAGCAGCACGAAGAAATAAGTTTAAGATAGACTGGAAAACGTCTGAGATAGTTAAGCCTAATAAATTAGGTATTCAGGTAATTGATGATTTAGATTTGAATCTTCTTATTCCTTTTATTGACTGGACACCATTTTTTAGAAGTTGGGAATTACATGGTAAATATCCGGCAATATTGACGGACGAAGTAGTAGGGACTCAAGCAACTGAATTATTTGCCGATGCCCAAGAAATGCTGAACAAGATAATTTCTGAGAAGAAATTAAAAGCAAAAGGTATTTTCGGACTGTTTCCTGCGAACTCCGTTAATGATGATGATATTTTAGTTGACACAAGCTCAAATCTAGATGAGAATACCGGGTCGCTGAGCGGAGCCGAAGCGAAGGAGAGCCACACTTTCCGTACCCTTCGCCAACAATTAGAACGTAGAGAAGGCGTTGCCGATTATGCTTTGGCAGATTTTATAGCGCCAAAAGAATCGGGAAAGAAAGATTATATAGGTTGTTTCTGTGTTTCAACAGGTTTTGGTACAGCAGAATTAGCGGCAAAATATGAAGCTGATTTAGACGATTATAATGCTATTTTAGTAAAGGCATTGGCGGATAGATTGGCAGAAGCATTTGCAGAATATTTGCACAAGGAAGTGAGGCTGAAACATTGGGGCTATGCAGCCAATGAAGAATTAACCAATGAAGATCTAATAAAAGAATCGTACAAAGGTATTCGTCCTGCACCGGGTTATCCTGCGTGTCCGGATCATTTGGAGAAATTGACCATTTGGGATATATTAAAAGTTAAGGAGACAATTGGAGTGGAACTGACGGATAGTTTGGCTATGTGGCCTGCGGCATCGGTAAGCGGGTATTATTTCGGAAATCCAGAAGCTCGTTATTTCGGATTAGGAAAAATTAAAGAAGACCAGGTGAAAGATTTTGCAGAACGAAAAGATATTTCGTTAGAACTAGCTGAAAAATGGTTAGCGCCGAATATCGTTGACTAAGAATGCGTTAGGGATTGAAGCGGCATCTTTTTCTGCGTTCGTATATAGATTTGAAGCACAAAAGATGAAACAGAAAAAATATAGCTGAAAGCCCGCCCGAACGCCCAAAAAATAGAAATATTAGTAATAATGCCTCGTTGAGGTTTGCTCTAAAAGAGTAATAGAATAACACATGAAAGTAACAGACCATATTACCAACGCAAAAGGAAAAACGCTTTTTTCATTTGAGATAGTACCACCTGTTAAAGGGCGTAACATTCAAGAATTGTACAATAATATTGATCCGTTGATGGAATTTAATCCTCCGTTCATTGATGTAACTACATCTCGAGAGGAAACGATTTATGTAAAGAAAGAAGGCTTGTTAGATAAAAAAACCACACGTATGCGACCTGGTACTGTTGGTATTTGTGCTTCTATTCAACATAAATATAATGTGGATACTGTGCCGCATGTTATTTGTGGAGGATTTACAAGGGAGGAAACGGAATACATGTTGGTTGATTGCCATTATTTGGGCATACAAAATGTAATGGCCTTACGTGGCGATGCCCGTAGCGAGCAGAAATATTTTGAAGCTACTGATGGTGGACACCCATTTGCAATCGATTTGGTAAAACAAATTCAAGACTTAAATTGCGGTAAGTATTTACATGAAACCATAGAAAGCGAACACTGTAGCGATTTTTGTATTGGTGTGGCTGGTTACCCAGAGAAGCATTTAGAATCTCCGTCTTTACAATCAGATTTAAAACGATTGAAAGAAAAAGTAGATGCTGGTGCAGATTATGTGGTTACGCAAATGTTTTTTGACAATCAGAAGTATTTTGAATTTGTAGAAGCTGCTAAAAATATGGGAATTACGGTGCCAATTATTCCGGGAATAAAACCTATTGCGGTTAAACGACACATGCAATTATTACCGCAAGTATTTAGAATAGACTTGCCACAAGATTTAATTGAAGCCGTAGATGGTTGTGCAACAAATAAAGATGTGCGTAAAGTAGGTATAGAATGGGCAATTCAACAATCTAAAGAATTGAAAGCCGCTGGCGTGCCTGTGCTACATTACTATTCTATGGGAAAATCTGATAATATTAAGGCGATAGCAGAAGCACTTTTTTAAGTTTGTAGGAAAGTATTAAGTGTAAAGTACGAAGTACAAAGTACAAAGTATCGGTTGATTATAATACTTACTACTTAATACTTTGTAATTAATACTTATAACTATTTTTGCCCCCAATGAATTTTAAGTTTTTATCCATTTTAATGCTATCGGTAAGTTTCTGTTTTGCGCAAGAAACTTCTCAGAGAAAAAAGTATACCCTAGATGCTAATCAGTTCTACGGGTCTATTATTTTGCATAATCCAGATATATCTCATTTAATAACATCGCATCCTGCGGGCGTAATTTTGAGTTATAACCGTAAAACCTATGGTTCTGAAGAATGGGAGGAATTATATAATTATCCAGATTTAGGATATTCTCTAATTTATCAGAATACGAATAATAATACGTTGGGGAGTACCTACGGGCTATATGCTCATTATAACTTTTATCTTTTTAAGAGAAATATACAATTGCGTGTAGGACAAGGAGTTGCATTCGCTAATAATCCGTACGACAAGGAAACAAACTTTAGAAATAATGCTTACGGTTCTGACTTTTTGAGTTCTACTTATTTAATGTTCAATTATCATAAAGAGAGTATTGTAAAAGGTCTAGGTATTAAAGCAGGTATTTCTATAATACATTATTCAAATGCCAATTTTAGAGCACCCAATACATCAACCAATACGCTGGCGTTTAATGCTGGTGTTGTTTATGATTTGGACGGAGGTAAAGAAATAGAATATATACAAAGAGAAAAAGAAAAAGTGACGGAGCCGTTACGTTATAACTTTGCCTTAAGAACGGGAATAAATGAAAGCGATGTTATCGATTCTGGGCAGTACGGGTTTGTTGTTCTCTCTGCATATGCCGATAAAAGATTAGGAAGAAAAAGTGCTTTTCAATTAGGAACAGATGTGTATTTTTCAAATTTCTTAAAGGAACTCATTCGCTATCAAAGTATTGCTTTTCCAGAAAATGGTGTTTCTGCAAATGACGATTATAAAAGAGTAGGTTTGTTTGTTGGGCATGAATTATTCATTAATAAAATGTCAATTATTTCTCAATTGGGTTATTACGTATATTATCCTTTTGATTTTGAAGGGCGTATGTATAACCGAATGGGTCTAAAACGTTATTTTGGAGATAAAATATATGGTACTGTGACCTTAAAATCTCACGGAGCAAAAGCAGAAGCAGTAGAATTTGGAATTGGAATAAGATTGTAGGATGATAAAAATGATATATAATTCGCTTAGTTGTCTGGTCGAGCGCAGTCGAGACCTCTTTATCTTGTCATTAGTTTTAGTACTCTTGTTAAGCTCTTGCGATTCAGAAAATGCATCAGATTGTTTTCAAGAAACAGGTGTAATTACAAGGCAAGAAGTTTCGGTTGCAGAATTTACTGCCATAACAGTTTTTGAAAATGTAACCCTGGTCATTAAACAAGGAGAAACACAAAAGGTTGAAATTGAAACAGGAGAAAATCTTCGTAATGAAGTAGCTGCAGTTGTTGAAAACGGAAGATTATTACTTACTGATACCAACGACTGTAATTACGTACGAGATTATGGAACTACGGTAGTCTATGTTACCACTCCAAATTTAACCAGTATTCGAAGCAGTACAGGGTTTCCTATTCAGAGTGACGGCGTATTGGCTTTTGATAATTTAAGCTTGTTATCGGAAAGTTTTACAGATCCCGAAGCAGAAACAACCGATGGCGAATTTAATCTAGATTTAGAACTAGTTTCATTGAGTTTAACGGTAAATGGGATTGCATATTTCAAGTTAAGGGGAACCGCCCAAAACTTTAATATTAGTATAGCGGCAGGAGATTCTAGAATAGAAGCCGAAGATTTGGTAGCCGAACGGATTACGATAAACCATAGAGGTTCAAATGACGTTTTGGTAAATCCGCAAGAGAGTTTAACCGGTGTTTTAAGGGGAACTGGCGATTTACAAAGTTATAACCGACCAGCAACAGTTGAAGTTGAAGAATTGTATAACGGACGATTGATATTTGTGGAATGAATCCCATTTTAAAATATCTAAAAAATGTATTTGCTGCCAAACGATTGTTGGGAGATGACCAAACCTTAACGGGACTGGTAAAAGCAGATTATTTACTACAAAAAGTTATTCAAGAAAATAAGGCACCCGGAATTGCAATCACTGTTCTGAAAGACGGCAAAACCATTTTTCAAAAAGGATATGGTTACGCAGATTTAGAGCAAGAACAATTTGTAGACCCACGAAAATCGATATTTAGAATAGCTAGTGTGTCTAAACCAATTGCAGCAACAGCTTTGGCTCATATGGTGCAAGAAGGGTTAATTGATTTAGATGCGTCTTTTTATACCTACCTACCAGATTATCCCAAAAAAGAATGGGATTTTACCATTCGCCAATTAGCGAGTCACACCGCAGGTATACGCGTTTATAAAGGCAAAGAATACGGATTAAATGAACCGTATTCCATTAAACAAGGTCTACAAATATTTAAAAATGACCCTTTGGTATTTGAACCGGGTACCACGTATTTGTACAATAGTTTTGATTGGGCAATGATTTCTGCAGCAATGCAAGAGGCAATCGGAATTCCGTTTGAAGAATATGTACAAGAAAAGGTTTTGAATCCGCTGGGAATGACTAATACATACATACCAGAATTTCACCCTAAGCAAAGTTTACGGAAAAAAGGTTCGGTTGTTAATTGTATTTCAAAATCCAAAGAGCATAAGCACTTAACTACATTCTACTCGAAGAGTATATCAGGATTTCGAAAAGCGATACCAGTAGATAATTTTTACAAATTGGCAGGCGGCGGATATTTGTCCACCTCTGAAGATATAGCAAAATTCGGACAGGTATTTTTAGATAAGAAAGTTGGCATTAAAGAAGGAATTTTGAATCAATTTTTAACAGCACAACAAATAGATGGTAATTCTACATATTACGGATTAGGTTGGCAAGTAAGCGAAGATGCAAAAGGGAGAAAGTTCTTTGGGCATGTTGGTAACGGAGTAGGAGGGTATTCTAATTTTTTTGTCTACCCAAAAGAGCAGCTTGTTTTTTCAATTCTAGTGAACTGTACTGACCCAAAAATACAGGCAGAATTAGATAGTGTAATCAATTGTTTTTTTTCATGAGGGTTGTTCTTGATGAGTTTTAGAATCTAATTATGTCAATTCCTTATTATATAATCCGAGTTAGGATAATTGTAGTTTTAATTGAGATTTAACACAAAACCTTCACTTTTTGAGAAAGAAATTAATTTTTTTAAAAAAATAAAAAGGAAAACAATCATTTTTAAATATAATTACTACATTAGCCAAAGTTTAGAAAAACAATGACAAAACAATATTTCTGGAACGGTTTTTATTTTTACTTCTTTTTTAAGAGAGGTACGGGACTGTTGTAGTATATTTTAAAAATAAAATAGAAGCTTAAGTTCCGATATGTATCGGAACTTTTTTTTTTGAATATAATTAAAGAAAAGTGAGTTTAAAAATAGCCATACAGGGAATTAAAGGAAGCAATCATCACCAGGTTGCAAAAGATTATTTTGGTGATGCTATTGAGTTGATAGAGTGTCTTTCTTTTGATGCTTTGGTTGACAAATTGCTGTTTAAAGAAGCAGACCAGGGTGTTATGGCTATAGAGAATTCAATTGCCGGATCTATAATACCTAATTATGCATTGGTGAACCATAATAACCTGCATATAATAGGCGAGCATTATTTGAATATTCATCATAATTTAATGGTGCTGAAGGGGCAAAAAATAGAAGATATTACCGAGGTGAGTTCTCACCCAATGGCATTGTTGCAGTGTAAAGAATATTTTAGACAATATCCACATATAAAATTGGTAGAAGATGTGGATACTGCAGAGACTGCTAGAAGAATTCAAGATCAAAAATTAAAACATGTAGCAGCTATTGCACCAAACGTTGCGGCAGAATTATATGGTTTGGACATCGTAGCGGGCGACATACAAACGATTAAAAATAATGCCACTCGTTTTATCATTGTAAAGACAAAAAACAATGTGTTGCCAGCGGCGGATATTACTAAGGCTTCAGTACGGTTCATTACCGACCATAAAAGGGGTAGTTTAGCGGCTGTGCTTAATGTTATGAGCGATTGCCGATTAAATTTGACAAAAATACAGTCGCTGCCGGTAATAGAAACACCATGGAAATATGCATTTTTTGTGGATGTCACTTTTACCGAATATGCGGATTTTACAAAGGCTAAAAGTCTATTGAACATCATGTCAGAAGATTTTAAAGTTTTGGGTGAATATAAAAATGTAAGACAATGATGCAGACAGCCAATAGGTTGAATACGATACAGGAATACTATTTCTCAAAAAAATTGAGAGAAGTCCGCAGTTTAATGGCGCAAGGTAAGCCTATCATTAATATGGGAATCGGTAGTCCAGATTTGACTCCGTCACAAAAGGTTTTAAATGCAATACAAGAGGCCGTTATGGACTCTGGTGCGCACCAATACCAAAACTACCAAGGTTTACCTCAATTACGAGAAGCCATATCCAGTTTTTATAAGAATAAATTTGATGTTGATACGAATCCTGAGAATGAAATTCTTCCTTTAATGGGTTCAAAGGAAGGCATTATGCATATTAGTCTCTCCTTTTTAAATGAAGGTGATGAGGTTTTGATTCCTAATCCGGGTTACCCAACCTATACCTCAGTGACTAATTTGGTAGGTGCAATACCTAAATATTACGATTTAACTGCTGAGAATGGCTGGTTTCCTGATTTAGAAAAGTTGGCAAAGCAAGATTTATCTAAAGTAAAGGTTATGTGGTTAAGTTATCCGCATATGCCAACAGGTGCTACGGCAACCACAGACCAGTTTGTTGAAATAGTAGCTTTTGCAAAGCAACATAGTATTCTGTTGGTAAATGACAATCCGTACAGTTTTGTCTTAAACGAGGAACCGGCGAGTATTTTAAGCATCCCAAATGCGAAAGAAGTATGTTTAGAATTAAATTCTTTAAGTAAAACCTTTAATATGGCGGGTTGGCGCGTGGGTTTTGTTTTAGGTAGTGAAGAACACATTAATGCAATTTTAAAGGTGAAGAGTAATATGGACTCTGGTATGTTCTACGGAATTCAAAAAGGAGCCATTGCAGCGTTAGAAAGTAGTGATGATTGGTTTGTAGAATTAAATAAAGTATATAGTGCAAGAAGAGAATTAATTTTTCAATTGGCAGATGCACTTAATTGTACGTATGATAGAGATGCTGTAGGCTTATTTGTGTGGGCAAAATTACCAGAAGGTAGTGTACAATCAGAAGAATTTATAGATAACGTATTATATACAAAAGATTTGTTCATTACCCCGGGAACCATATTTGGAAGTAATGGAGAAGGCTATATTCGTTTTTCACTTTGTATTACAGAAGAAAAAATAAAAGAAGCAATTGCAAGATTTTAGTAAGATGAATTTATTTGTAATCGGTATTGGTTTAATAGGAGGTTCTTTGGCAAAAGATATAAAGTCTGCCTTTGACAATGTCAACGTTTATGGTATAGAATCTAATGCTGCAAATTTAGCCGAGGCACTCTCTTTGGGTATTGTAGATACAAAGGCAACTTATCAAGATTTACCACTGGCGGATATGGTAATTGTAAGTATTCCTGTTGATGTTATGGTGACAGAGTTACCTACAATATTAGATGCTGTACATGACGATTGTGTCGTTTTTGACGTTGGTTCTACCAAGTCTTTGATCTGCAAGGTTTTAGAGGGCCATCCAAAGAGAAGAAACTTTTTAGCATGCCACCCCATTGCCGGAACAGAATTCTCCGGTCCGTCTGCAGCAATTAATAACTTATTCATAGACAAAACGAATATCATTTGTGAAGTGGAGTTAACTGCTTTTAAACTTCAAGAAAAAGCTTTAAAAGTTTTTCAGACCGTTGGTATGCGAATTAGGTATATGAACCCTGTGGCACATGATAAGCATATTGCTTATGTATCTCATTTATCGCACATAAGTGCATTTATGCTCGGTAAAACTGTAATTGAGAAAGAGAAGAACGAACGCGATATTTTTGATATGGCAGGTAGTGGATTTGAAAGTACGGTGCGTTTGGCAAAAAGTTCGCCAGCTATGTGGACACCGATTTTTAAGCAGAATAAAGAGAATGTAGTAGAGACATTAGAAGAGTATATTCAAAATCTTACAGCATTTAAGGAATTGTTGTTAAAAGATGATTATGAGGGTATTTATAATGAAATGAATAATACGAATAAGATTAAAGGAATTTTAAATAGGAATACGGTTAAACAAGAAATAGAATAATTAAAAATGGAAAATTCAAAACAAATGAGAACATGGTTGGATGATTTAAAGCTAGACCATCCACTAGTAATAGCAGGGCCATGTAGTGCGGAAACAGAAGAACAAGTGTTAGGGATAGCACGTTCTTTAAAAGATACCGATGTAAACTATTACAGGGCTGGTATTTGGAAACCCCGTACTCGCCCAGGAAATTTTGAAGGTGTAGGCGCATTGGGCCTTAAATGGCTTCAAAAGGTAAAAGCAGAAACAGGAATGAAAACAGCTACCGAAGTAGCAAACCGTGCACATGTTGAATTGGCTTTAGAGCATGATATTGATTTATTATGGATTGGAGCAAGATCAACGGTAAGCCCGTTTATCATTCAAGAAATTGCTGATGCATTAAAGGGTACCGATAAAATAGTATTGGTGAAAAATCCTGTAAATCCAGATTTAGCATTATGGTTAGGAGCTGTTGAGCGTTTGGCTACAGCGGATATTAAAAATTTAGGGGTAATTCATAGAGGTTTCTCAACTTACGAGAAAACTAAATATAGAAATATTCCAGAGTGGCAAATGGCGATTGATTTACAAACTAAATTTCCAGATTTACCAATTATCAACGACCCATCGCACATTACAGGAAATAGAGAAATGATTTTTGATGTGTCGCAAACCGCCTTAGATCTTAACTTTGACGGGTTAATGATAGAAACGCACCATGATCCGGATAACGCATGGAGTGATGCTGCACAGCAGGTTACACCGGCAAAATTGGTACAGATAATGAAAGACCTTAAAATTCGAAAAGAAGGTAATAGCGAGGCGGAATACAATGCCAAATTAAACAACCTAAGGGCAAATATTGATATTTTAGATAATCAATTAATTGAGACTTTAGGTAAACGTATGAAAACTTCAGATGCTATTGGTGAACTTAAAAAAGAAAAAAACGTAGCAGTATTGCAAAGTACACGTTGGAACGAAATTTTAGGAGCAATGATTCTTGAAGGTGAAAGCAAAGGATTAAGTGAGGAGTTTGTGCTACGCATGTTCAAAGCTATACACCAAGAGTCTATTAGACACCAAGAAAAAATAGTGAACGCTTAAATAAAAAAAGCCCGGTATATAAATACCGGGCTTTTTTTTATTTATCTTTTAAAGATGTATCGGGTAATGAAAATACCTTGTCCGTCTGTGTTTCCGGCATCTGCTTCAACGCCACTGGTGACAAAAACAAGTTCCCAACCATTTGCTGTCATATCACTTAGCTTAGAAGAGATGAGGGCATCATTGGCAGCTATATTCTGAAAACGTATTCCAGCAATATTGTAAAAGTTAAGCAATTTGGTTTCTTCAAAATCTTTTACACGAATATCACCACGGTCGGCTTTGTTTCTAGTATTGTCATCTTCGGTTTGTGTGGAAGAGAATTCTTTGTAATCTCTTTCTGCATTCGCATCAATAATTCTAGAACGCCCTAATCCGCTAGGGACAATAGATTCTACACTTGTAATTACTTTGTATTCTTGCGCAGTTAACGCTGTTATGCCTATGAAGGAGAAAAAGCTAAATAAAATAATTTTTTTCATGATGCTGGTTTTTTGAAAATGATTAAAGTTTGTTTGACTAAAGTAAAAGGTAAAATGTAGATAACAAAGAAATACCTTATATGCTATTTTAAAATGGTGCTAAACCCTTATGAAAATCTACCAGAAAACCAGTAGAAAAAAAGTCCCGATACTAAAAGCATCGGGACTAACCATAATTTATGTGTTTTTGTTCTATTGAATAGAGAAATCAAATACGGATTGGTTCTCTCTACCCTGAGGTACTTGACCTTGATAGATAAAGCAATATTCGCCTGGCTCTAAAGCATCTGGCGTAACTTTGAACTTGTTTCCTTCAATTTCCTCAATTGCAAAGTTAAGTGCATATTTAGGATCTATACCGCTACTGCTAGTGATCCAGCTGCTTTTGCCAGTAATAACCTCTCTTAGGTTCTTATTCTCCTTAACCGTAAGTTTTACCAAAACAAATTCGTTGGGGTTACTTGCCATTCTAAACCACCAATTAAAGATACCGGTATCTCCACCTTGGTTGTTTTGCATATTATCCACTTGTGTTACGCTTGGGTCAAATATGAAAGTAAATTCAGGTTGACTTTGGCGAATAACATTGTTCGATTGTGTTTTAGGTAATTGCGCTTTTTGTTTCGAGTTAATTAAACCTGAAACCAGTTTTTGTGCAACTTGATTAGAGTTTGCTCCAGAAAATACACTTGGCTGAACTAATTTGTCATCACCATTGACATCAGTATAATAAATACCAGTTTTAGACATGGTGTTTTGTTTAGACTTGTCCATAATTAAGGACAGTACTTCAGAAGAAACACCTGCATTTTTCATAGCACCCAATGCAGATATAGAAGCATCGAACTTAACATCGGAAGTGTTTATTTTATCTATGATCATGTAATCGTCAAACCCAAGTTCAACCATTTGTATTACAGATTCATTCGTGATAGTTTCTTGTGCAGTACCAACAGAGGTAATCACAAATACAGCAAATAGGAATAATTTTTTAATTGATTTCATTTTCAGGTTATTGGTTAATTTTTAATGTTTTATTTTGAAATTCAAATTTATAGTATTTTTTATATTGAAAGCAGTTACTTTGTATAAAAGGAAGGATTTTAGGGTAAATGGTAGGAATTGTTTATAAATCTACGGGAAGTTGGTACACTGTTAAGGCAGAAAATGGTGATTTCTATGAATGTAGGATAAAAGGAAAGTTTAGAATAAAGGGTATAAAAAGTACAAATCCCGTAGCCGTTGGTGATCGTGTACGCTTTGAGGTTGAGACCATTGGCGATGATACCATCGGTATTATCAATGAAATTAATACTCGTAAAAACTACATTATTCGTAAGTCTGTGAATCTTTCTAAACAGACCCATATCATTGCTGCTAATTTAGATCAAGTTTTTTTATTGGTTACGTTAAATAATCCGCCTACTTACCCAGTTTTTATAGATCGTTTTTTAATTACTGCCGAAGCATATGAAATTCCTGTAATCCTATTGTTTAATAAAGTGGACACATATGCGCCAGAAGAATTAGATGAAATTAAATTCTTGGCAGCGCTATATCGTAAAATTGGGTATACCTGTATTGGTATATCTGCCGCGACGGGTAAAAATGTTGATAAAGTCAAAGAAATGATGAAGGGTAAAACCTCTATGTTTTCTGGTCATTCAGGAGTTGGTAAATCAACATTGGTAAATACGATAGAGCCCGATTTAGATATTAAAACCAAACAAATTTCCGAACAACATTTACAAGGGCAACATACCACTACATTTGCCGAAATGTTCGATTTAAGTTTTAACGCCCGTATTATAGATACCCCAGGTATAAAAGGATTTGGCATTGTAGATATGGAAAAGGAGGAAATTGGCAACTATTTTCCGGAATTTTTTAAATTGAAACAAGACTGTAAGTTTAATAATTGTATACATATAGATGAGCCCAAATGTGCGGTAAAAGATGCTTTGGAAACTGGTGAAATTGCTTGGAGCAGGTATAATAGTTATTTGCAGATGGTAAAAGGAGAAGATGAGAATTATAGGGTGGATATACACGACAATAAAAAATGAAGGTAGTAATACAACGTGTTTCAAAAGCTAGTGTAACAGTAGATGAAAAGCAAATAAGCAGAATTACTAATGGAGTTCTAATTCTGTTAGGTATAGAATATTTAGATACACAAGAAGATATAGATTGGTTGTCTAACAAGATAGTTAACCTTCGCATTTTTAATGATGAGGATGGAGTAATGAATAATTCACTTTTAGATAATAAAGGTGATGCAATTGTAGTGAGTCAGTTTACGCTACATGCCAGTACTAAAAAAGGAAATCGCCCCTCCTATATTAAAGCGGCAAGACCAGATGTTTCAATTCCGTTATACGAAGCTTTCATTAAAACATTGGAATCTAAAATGGGTAAAAAAGTTGGCGCGGGTGTATTTGGTGCGGATATGAAGGTAGAATTGTTGAATGATGGACCGGTAACAATAATGATTGATACAAAAAATAAAGATTAAAATTCTGTAAATAATTCTTACAATTTGTAAGAAACCTATGTTTTTTATCGTTTGGATAAAAACCAGCCAACCAAATTAAATGCGCATATTACTAGTATTGTTTTTTTTAACAATAACTCAAACTGCAGTTTCGCAAGAATATAATTTTTCAAAAATAGATTCTGCCCTCTTAAAGAACGCCGATGCTGTTGTTCGTTTAGATCAAATGAATATTCTAGTAAAGTCTTCAGATTTTATGGAGATTACCTCAACCAGAGCAGTCACAGTTATTAATGAAAAAGGATCTAAACATGTAAGTGCAATGGCATTTTATGATAAAGAAACAGCTATAAAAAATCTTGTTGCCATAATCTATGATGCAAATGGCGAAGAAATAGAAAAGTTTAAAGAAAAAGATTTTAAAGATCAAACAGCCACCGGCGAAGGAACCCTATATTCAGATTCTAGGGTAAAATTTCTTAAGTATACTCCCGTTGATTATCCTTATACAATAGTTTTAGAGAAAAAATATACTACCTCAGATACTGCTTTTATGCCGCGTTGGTATTTTTTAGATGGGTATAGAATAAGTGTAGAAAAGAGTGAATTTTCTTTAAGTGTACCGGTGGAAATAAAATATAGGTTTAAAGATAATAACCTAGAATCTTTTAAAATAGAGGGCACTAACAATACCAACGGAGTAAAATATAGTGCAACAAATTTAAGAGCACTTGAATCTGAAGATTTTGACCCTGAGTTTGTAGATTTTACCCCTAATGTACAACTAGCATTAAATAATTTTCATTTGAAAGGCATAGATGGGTACGCTACTTCTTGGAAAGAATTTGGAAGTTGGATTTATAATTCGCTTTTAGTGGATAGGGGAGAACTAAATACTGCAACAATACAAAAAGTACAACAATTAGTAAAGGGGATAGAAGACGAGAAAGAAATAATAAAAAAAGTGTATCAATTTGTACAAGATAATACAAGGTACATAAGTGTTCAAATGGGTATAGGGGGATGGATGCCTATAAATGCTGATGAGGTTGATAGGGTAAAATATGGGGACTGTAAAGGACTAACTAATTACACCATGTCACTATTAAAAGCCGTGGGGATTGAATCATTCTACACTATAGTATCTGCCGATGCACGGATGAAAAGTTTAGATTATGATTTTCCTTCGTTGCAAGGAAATCATGCTTTTTTAAACGTGCCCTTAGAAAATGAAGAAATTTGGTTAGAGTGTACCAGTCAAGAAGTACCAGCTAATTTTTTAGGAACTTTTACTGATAATAGATATGTGCTAAAAGTTGGGCCTAATGGAGGCGAAATGGTAAAGTCTAGACATTATCGGCCAGAACAAAGTAAACAGACAACCAAGGCTAAAATACAATTAGGAGAATCTGTAATAAATGCACAAGTAGAAATAAAGAGCTCAGGTATACAGTATAATCAAAAATATGGGTTGGCAAATGATAGTAAAGAGGATATAGAAAAGTATTATAAAAATTATTGGGACTATGTAAATGCAATTCAAATTCAAAGTCATGAGCTAATTAATAATAAGGATAGTATAGTAACTACTGAAAAAGTAAATTTTAAAACAATGGGCTATTTGTCAAAAGCGGGAGATCGCATTCTATTTGCTCCTAATATGTTAAACAGAAATGCCTATGTGCCAAAAAGAGATAATAACAGAAAGCGCGAAGTTGTTATTAAAAGGGGGTATTTGGATGAAGATGATTTTATAATAGAACTACCAAAAGGGTTTACCGTTGAAGCAAATTTAAAACCTACCAAAATTAATAACGAGTTTGGTGAATATGAAGTTACGGTGGAACACCTTTCTGAAAATAAAATACGTTATAAAAGAAGATTATTGATGAAGTCAGGAAGTTTCCCTAAAACTTCTTATGAAGACTATAGAGAGTTTAGAAAAACCATATCCAGGGTCGACTCATCTAAAATTGTATTAATTAAAAAATAATAATTAATGAAATTACTTTTAATAAGCATCTTCACTTTTTTGACATTCGTAATTCAAGCACAAAAAAGTGAGATAAAATTTGGTAAAGTTTCTATAGAAGAAGTTACTCAAAAACAACATGAAAACGATAAGGATGCTGAAGCAGCGATACTCTTTAAAAATGAACGGTTTTTTTATGATTATTCTTCAGAAGATGGGTTTTCAACTACCCGTGAAGTTCATTTAAGAATTAAAATTTATAATAAAGCAGGTTTAGATTGGGCAACGCATATCATATCTCTATATAATTCTAGTACTGGAAAACAAGAACTGTTTAATGTAAAGGGATATACTTTTAACCTTGTAGATGGGAAGTTAGAAGAGGAAAAATTGAAAAAAGATGGCATATTTAATAAAAACATAAGTAAATATCGGGATCAAGTTTCTATAACAATGCCTAATGCAAAAGTGGGAAGTGTAATAGATTTAAAATTCGATATCGCTTCGGATATGGTAGGGTATATGGATGATTTTAATTTACAATATGCTATTCCTTTAGATGCTGTAGAATTAAGTGTTGAAGTACCAGAATATTTTGTGTTTAAGAGATTTACAAAGGGGTTTTATACGGTTTCCTTAAAAGAATTTAATCATTATAATAGAAGCATAAATTATAAATATAAGAGCCAAAAAACAAGGTCTGGATTTGTAAATGGTACTAGAACTGCAAACCAAAATGGTGTATTAAATTTTAAAGAAACACATTACGAAATAAAAGCAGAGAATGTCCCTGCCTTAAAGGAGGTAGATTTTACGAATAATATTGAAAACTATAGAAGCTCGGTTGTGTTTGAATTGGAGTCGACTAAATTTCCTAGTGCTGGTTATAAAATATATAGTAAGTCTTGGGAAGATGTAGCGGCAACCATTTATAAGTATGACGATTTTGGTGACGAGTTAAAAAGAAATAAGTTTTTTGAAGATGATTTAGATTTAATTATTGAAAAAAATAAGAATAAAAGCGAATTAGCATCGGAAATTTTTAAATATGTTCAAAATAGAATGTCATGGGATGATTATTACGGTGTAGGTTGTAATAATGGTGTAAAGAAAGCCTATGAAGAGAAGAAGGGAAATGTTGCGGATATAAACTTATTATTAACAGCAATGTTAAGGTACGCTGGCTTTAAGGCCAACCCAGTATTAGTAAGTACAAAGTCAAATGGTATTCCGTTATTTCCAACAACAAACGGATTTAATTATGTCGTTGCAGCAATTGAAAATGGAGAAGATTTTGTGTTGTTTGATGCCACTGAAAAGATGTTGGCAGTTAATGAACTACCTAAAAGAGCAATGAATTGGGAGGGTAGGTTAGTTAGGGAAGATGGGACATCAAAAGAAGTTTCTTTAAAGGCTAAAAACATTTCTAGTAGGTTTATTTATATGCAGGTAAATATCACTGAAGATGGTGAAGTAGAGGGTGACATGAATACACGTTTAAGTGATAATCTTGCCTATGAATATAGAATGGATAATTACAATAAAACCGAGGAAGAAGTATTGAATGCATCTTCCTTACTATTTTCAAATATAGCAATAGATGATTTTGAACTTAAAAATGCTAAGTCTCCAGATGAACCTTTAGAGTATTCTTTATCATTTACCGATGATAATCAAATAGAAATTATTGGGGATAAATTATATTTTAATCCTTTATTGTTTTTGTCATTAAAAGAGAACCCTTTTAAGTTAGATTCTAGGGAGTACCCTGTAGATTTTAATTTTTCATTTTCCAATAAAATTAATATTTCATATACAATACCTAAAGGGTATAAAATAGAATCAATACCAGAAAAAATGACAATTGGTTTGCCCGACAAAATTGGTATGTTCAATTTCGTTTTAATGCAAAACGGAAACCAATTGCAGGTTGTTAGCAATACCCATATACAAGAGGCGCTAATACCTGCTTATTACTACCCTTCATTAAAGGAGTTTTATGGACAAATGGTTCAGAAACTAACAGAAAAAGTAGTCTTGTCTAAAATATAATTCAAGATTTCTATTCCTAGTAAAAAATCAAATATTCAATAAAAATGAATAAAACTACCCAGTGTATTTACATGTTATTATCAATAATATGTAGTACTTCATTATTTGCACAAGAGAAAATTGAATTCGGAACCATATCTGAATCTGAAGGTTCATTTATTTCTTTTAAAAAAGACACTACTGCCTCAGCGGTTTACCTCTATGAATACGGCGATAATTATTTCGAAATACGAGATAATTATATTTGGCTTATAACTACATATCATGCTAAAGTAAAAATTTTAAAAAAGGATGGTTTTAAATATGCAGACATTGAAATACCATTATATAAATCCAAAGATAGAAAAGATAAATTGGTAAGCATTAAAGCCATAACTCATAATAATCAAGTAAAACATTATATAAAAAAATCTGACTTTTTTGAAGAGGAAGTCAATGATAAATGGTCGCAGACAAATTTTACCTTCCCTAATGTTCAAGAAGGTTCAATTTTAGAATATGAATATGAAATGCAATCACCTTTTTATTTCAATTTTACAGGATGGAATTTTCAAGACGATATTCCAAAAGTGTATTCTGAATTTAACGCTAGAATACCTGGAAACTGGCATTATAACAGAAGTCTAAAAGGCGGTTTAAAGTTAGATGTAAATGAAGCTAAAATTAAGAAAGCATGTTTCGATTTTCCGGGAACAAAGAGAGCCACGGACTGTGAAGAACTCAAATATGTAATAAGAGATGTGCCTGCTTTTAAAGATTCTGAGGAATACATGCTTTCATCAAATAATTATAGGTCCAAAATAGAATTTGAATTATCTGAATATAAAAGCTTTTATGGTGGTACTGATAAGTATACCAAATCTTGGGAAGATGTTGATAAGGAATTTAAAACAGATAAAGATATTGGCAGTCAGCTGCGAAAGAAGAATTTTTTCGAGAAACATGTTGATGAAAAATTATTAACAGAAGGCGATAAATTAACTCGTGCAAAAAATATTTTTGAGTTTGTGAAAAATCATTTTGTTTGGAACGAAGAATATAGTATTTGGCAAGATAACAAGGTGAAAACAGCCTTTGACGAAAAAAAAGGTAATGTAGCTGAAATAAATATAACCTTAATAAATCTTTTAAATGCTGCTGAGATAAAATCTGATATGATGTTATTGGGCACTAGAAATAGAGGGCTTCCAAAGAAGACACATCCAGTAATGAATGACTTTAATTATATTATAGCAAAAGTTGATATTGATGGCGAAACTTATTTATTAGATGCAACGGATAAATATATTCCATTCGGAATGCTACCCTTTCGTTGTTTAAATTATTATGGTAGAGTAATGGATTTCGATAAAGAAAGTTATTGGTATGATATAGTTCCAGAACCGTCTAATGCCCAAATGATACGGGCCCAAATGAAAATAGACCCAATAGATAAAATACTTTTGGGTGTATTTGATTTTATTAGTACCGGATACAATAAAGTTGCTCAAGAAGAGGTATTGGAGACCACGAAAGAAGAAGAGTATTTAGAAAAATTAGAACAAGAAATATCTGACGATTTCAAAATATTATCTCACGAAATAAACTTAAAATATTCAGATGAGAAAAAGATAACAGAACGCTTCAATTTTGAAATTGAAAACCTGTTTCAAGGAGATAATATTTATTTAAATCCGTTTGTATTAAAGTTCTTTGATAAAAATCCTTTTGTTTCTTCTGAAAGAAATTACCCTATAGATTTTGGGTACCCTATGAAATATCAGTACATACTAAATATGAATATACCAGATGGTTATAGGTTAAAATCATTACCTAAGAGCGTAAATCTAGTATTGCCAAATAATGAAGGTGTATTAAAATTAAATGTAGTAAATAATGTAAGTGATACCCTTAATTTATTCTTTACTTTTGAATTGAATATGGCTCATTATAGCGAGGACAATTATGATGGAATTAAGCAATTTTTTAGCGAAGCCGTTAAAAGTCAAAATTAAACTTTAATAGTTTTAGAAAAAATATAAAACTAATTTATGAACATCAAAAACGCACAACTAGACGTAGATAATTGGATTAAAGAACATGGTGTTCGTTACTTTAACGAGCTTACCAACATGGCGCAATTAACCGAAGAAGTAGGGGAGGTTGCTCGTATTATTGCAAGGCGCTATGGTGAGCAAAGCGAAAAGGAATCTGACAAAAGCAAAGATCTTGGCGAGGAATTGGCAGATGTTATGTTTGTGGTACTATGTCTGGCTAACCAAACAGGTATCGATTTACAACAAGCATTCGATAAAAAGTTAGATTTAAAAACAAAGCGTGATCATGACCGTCATCACAACAATAAAAAGTTGAAATAGATGTATATTTGATGCTTCATTTTTAAATTTACAAGCATTGAAACTTCACCTTACCGGCCCATCGAATACAAAGCTTAAAGACACAATTACTATAACAGGTTCTAAAAGTGAATCTAACCGTAGTTTATTATTGGCGGCACTATATCCAGATATCGAAATAGAGAATATTTCAAATTCTGATGATGCCCAGGTAATGGAAGAAGGATTGAAAATTTCTAAGGGTACTGTAGATATTCATCACGCAGGTACGGCAATGCGTTTTTTAACAGGTTATTTTTCGACACAAGAAGGTAAAGAAGTAATACTTACAGGTTCAAAACGGATGACCGAGAGACCAATTGAAATTTTGGTCAATGCCTTAAAATCTTTAGGTGCAGATATTTCTTATGTTCAAGATAAAGGCTACCCTCCAATAAAAATTAAAGGGCAACATATCGTTAAAGAAAAAGTAAGTCTGCCGGCAAATGTTAGTAGCCAATATATTTCATCTTTATTATTGATAGCGCCAAGTTTGGAAAACGGACTTCAATTAGAACTTGTGGGCAAAATTACTTCGGTTCCTTATATTAAAATGACGTTAGCATTACTTGAAGAAATTGGTGTAGAAACATCATTTGAAGGTAATGTTATAAAAGTATCGTCGAAAGCGAATGTTTCTCCAACGACCTTGGTTGTCGAGTCAGACTGGAGTTCGGCATCATACTTCTATGGAATTTGCGCACTTGCGGCACCAGGTACAGAAATTACGTTATCTGCGTATAAAGAGAAAAGCTTACAAGGAGATAGTGTTTTAGCAAAAATTTATACGGCATTCGGAGTTGAAACAAGTTTTGGGAAAAATAAAATTACCTTAAAAAAGACCGACAAAATTGTTTCGGCTGAAAACGAATTCGATTTAGCCAACGCACCAGATATTGCCCAGACTATTGCAGTAACTTGTTTTGGATTAGGAGTAGGCTGTCATTTAATTGGTTTACATACCCTTAAAATTAAAGAAACAGATCGTTTAGAAGCTTTACATACAGAGCTGTCGAAATTAGGGGCAAATATTTCTGTGACCGATAAAACATTAACGATTATACCGTCAATCGGTATTCTAAAAGATATTGCCATAGATACGTATAACGATCATAGAATGGCAATGGCTTTTGCACCGTTGGCAATGAAAACCACCCTTTATGTTAATGATGCGGAGGTGGTTTCTAAGTCTTACCCAGATTTTTGGAATGACCTAAAGCAACTTAATTTTAGTATAAAAGAATTATAATTAACGTTTTACTTGACAAGGCCTATCTGCAGATTGTATATTTGCAGCCGCAATTTGCTACAATAAATATAACAGCTACATGAAATTATCAAATTTTAGTTTTGAGCTTCCAGATGAATTATTGGCGGAGCATCCTTCTGAAAATAGAGATGAGTCTAAATTAATGGTTATCCATAGAAATACCGGAAAAATTGAACACAAGATGTTCAAAGACATGATCGACTATTTTGATGAAGGTGATGTTATGGTTTTGAACAACACTAAAGTTTTTCCTGCCCGTTTATACGGTAACAAGGAAAAAACAGGTGCTCGTATAGAGGTTTTTCTTTTACGTGAGTTAAACGAAGAGCAACGTCTTTGGGATGTACTTGTGGATCCAGCACGTAAAATACGTATTGGGAACAAGCTATATTTTGGTGATGACGAAACATTGGTGGCAGAGGTTATTGACAATACAACATCTAGAGGTAGAACGTTACGGTTCTTATACGATGGTGCATATGTAGATTTTAGAAGAAAATTGAGAGAATTGGGTGAAACACCTTTGCCTAAATACATTAAAAGAGAAGTTGAGGCTGACGATGAAACGCGTTACCAAACTATTTATGCGAAGCACGAAGGTGCGGTTGCTGCTCCAACGGCAGGTTTACATTTTTCTAAACACTTATTAAAAAGATTAGAAATTAAAGGAGTAGACTTTGCAGAATTAACCTTGCACGTAGGTCTTGGTACTTTTAACCCTGTTGAGGTTGAAGATCTTTCTAAACACAAAATGGATAGTGAAGAGCTATTTATTGATGAAAAGGCTACACAAATTGTAAATAATGCCAAAGCGAAAAAACGTCGCATTTGTGCTGTGGGTACAACTGCAATGCGTGGATTGGAAAGTGCAGTTTCTTCAAAGCAGACATTGAATACATATGAAGGATGGACAAATAAATTTATTTTCCCTCCTTATGATTTTAGTTTGGCGAATGCCATGATTACAAATTTCCACTTACCTAAATCTACATTATTGATGATGGTATCGGCATTTATGGGTCATGATTTAATGAATAAAGCTTATAAAGAAGCAATATTGGAAAACTATAAGTTTTATTCTTATGGTGACGCAATGTTGATTATCTAAGCAATAGCTATTCCTTTTAATTAAGGAAATAAAACTAAATCCCGCTTTATCTAATTATTTAGAAAGCGGGATTTTTATAATACCTACCTTTAAGACAATGGAAGAAATTAAGAAAAAAGATATCCGGGCACTAACACGTGAGCAGCTTAGGGACTTTTTTGTTTCCAATGGCGACAAGGCTTTTCGCGGCAACCAAGTGTATGAGTGGCTATGGCAAAAAGCGGCCTATTCTTTTGATGTGATGACAAATCTATCTAAAGAAACCAGAGAAATGTTAGAGGCTAACTTTGTCATCAACCATATTAAGGTAGATCAAATGCAGCGCAGTAGTGACGGTACAATTAAAAATGCCGTTCGCCTACATGACGATTTAATTGTAGAGTCGGTATTGATTCCCACAAAATCAAGAACCACTGCCTGTGTATCAAGCCAAGTAGGTTGTAGTTTGGATTGTAGATTCTGTGCTACTTCGCGTTTAAAACGTATGCGAAACTTGAATCCCGATGAAATTTATGATCAAGTAGTTGCCATAGACAATGAAAGTCGTCTTTACTTCGAAAGACCATTAAGTAATATTGTATTCATGGGCATGGGAGAGCCTTTAATGAACTACAATAATGTTTTAAAAGCAATAGAGAAGATAACTTCTCCAGACGGTTTAGGAATGTCACCAAAGCGTATTACGGTGTCCACATCGGGTGTGCCTAAGCTCATTAAGAAAATGGCAGATGATGAGGTGAAATTTAAACTAGCCGTATCATTACATTCTGCCATAGATGAAATACGTACCGCTATTATGCCTTTCAACGCCAAATTTACGTTAAGTGATTTGCGCGAATCATTACAATATTGGTACGAGAAAACCAGAAGTAGAATTACCTACGAATATGTTGTGTGGGAAGGAATTAACGACACTCAGAAAGATGTAGATGCCTTAGTAGCATTTTGCAGATTTGCACCCTCTAAAGTAAATTTAATTGAATATAACCCAATTGATGACGGGGAGTTTAAGCAAGCTTCAAGTGCCGCAATTGATATGTATGTTAACACATTAGAGAAGAACAATATCGTCGTTACTGTACGCCGTTCTAGAGGTAAAGATATTGATGCCGCATGTGGGCAGTTGGCGAATAAAAGTTAGAAGTACAAAGTATTTAGTACGAGGTACAAAGTGAAAAGTACAAAGTATTAAGTACGAAGTAAAAGGTTGGAAGATAGCGTATAGACTTAATGCGAGGGTAGTATTTAGCAATGCTAGATTAAACTTGATTTTCGCATTTTAATTTATTTTGGTTCGAACAACGAACAACGAAGAATCAAACGCACTTTTGAATTGAACTTGAGTTTTGAGCTTGAACTTGTATTTGAATTTGTTTTTTAAATTTGTTTTTTAAATTTGAATTTGAATTTGTTTTTTTCCAACAACCAACAACCAACAACCAACAACCAACAACCAACAACCAACAACCAACAACCAACAACCAACAACCAACAACCAACAACCAATATCTCCTCTCGGAGTACTGTTAACTGCTAGCTTTTACCTAATTTTGAAGTTCTAAGAAGTAGCACCTGAAAATAGTAGCGCAAATAAAGGAACCGGTTTACCAAGAAATGGAGTTGTTCGAATCTAAATTTAGAGATTCAATGTCTTCAAAGGTTGCATTGCTCAATAGAATTACCCATTACATCGTAAATAGAAAAGGAAAACAAATGCGGCCCATGTTCGTTTTTCTTACCGCAAAATTGTTGAACAATGGCGAGGTAAATGAAAGAACATATCGTGGTGCTGCTGTTATTGAATTGATACATACGGCAACGTTGGTCCATGATGATGTGGTCGATGAAAGTAATAAGCGTAGAGGTTTCTTTTCGATAAATGCCCTTTGGAAAAATAAGATTGCTGTGCTGGTAGGTGATTATTTATTGTCTAAAGGTTTGTTATTATCTATTGATAATGAAGATTTCGACTTACTTAAAATAATTTCTGTAGCTGTACGTGAAATGAGCGAAGGCGAACTTTTGCAAATTGAAAAGGCAAGGCGTTTAGATATTACTGAAGAGGTATATTATGAAATTATCCGCCAAAAAACGGCAACACTTATTGCTGCGTGTTGCTCATTAGGTGCTAGTTCCGTTAAGCCTGAAAGTGCAGATGTGGAGACCTTCAGGAAATTTGGTGAGCTCTGTGGTATGGCTTTTCAAATAAAAGATGATCTTTTTGATTATGGAGCCAAGCAAATAGGAAAACCGACAGGCATTGATATAAAAGAGCAAAAAATGACCTTGCCGTTAATCTATGCACTTAATCATTGTACCAAGAAAGAAAAAAGTTGGGTTATTAATTCCATCAAAAACCACAATAAGGATAAAAAGCGTGTAAAAGAAGTTATTGCCTTTGTAAAGGACAAAGGCGGACTAGATTATGCGGTAACTAAAATGTTACAGTATAGAGATCAGGCATTAGAACTATTGAGCATGTATCCAGAATCTGATTACAAAAGTGCTTTAGAATTGATGGTGAACTACGTGGTAGATCGCAAAAAGTAATTACTTCATCAAAATATTTTATCATTAAATAACTGGTATACAGATAGTTGAAAATTAATTTCAAAATTTGTTTATCTTCAGGCAACTATATTTTCTTCTTCGGCGTCTATGCTAATAGAAGACCAAACCAATATTTTGAAAATAATACCTTTTTATAAAAACGAGAAGCAGCTTATTAAAAAAGCAACATCGGGTAACCGCGATGCACAAGAGGGTTTATATAAAAAACATGCTCCAAAAATGTTGAGTGTCTGTCGTCAGTACATAAAGGACATTCATTTTGCCGAGGATGTTATGGTGCAAGGTTTTCTGAAAATGTTCAATAAGTTAGATACGTTTAAGTTTGAAGGAAGTTTTGAAGGATGGTTGCGGCGGATAATGATTAGGGAAAGTATATCCTATTTAAGAAAACAACAGTTTGTAGTGTATGATGATGAGGTGTACGAGAAGAACCAATCTGATGAAATTTCTCAAAGTACGGATCTCGATACCGAGCATATACAACAATTGATTGATGCTTTACCGCAAGGTTATAAAATGGTTTTTGTAATGTATACCGTGGAAGGGTATAAGCATAAAGAAATTGCGGAAATGTTGTTGATTACCGAGAGTACTTCAAAAACACAATTGTTAAAAGCTCGAAAATTGCTTCAAGAGCAGTTAAGGCAACAAAATATAATAGGGTATGGAAACCGATAAATTTGAAAAACATATAAAAACCAAGTTTCAGGAGCGTGAGATTAATCCGTCAGAGAATGCTTGGGCAAAAATTTCACCAGAATTAAATGATGAGGCTTCTAAAAAGAAACCTGTGTATGTATGGTTCGGTATTGCGGCAAGTATTGTGGTATTAATTGGTGTTACACTCTTTTATTTTAATTCTAATGATGCTATCAATAATGTGCCAGCAGAAATTGTAGACACGGAAAAAGGAGAAAGGTTAGAAAAATTAATTACTAAAGAGCCGGTGTATTTTAAAGAGGAAGAGGAAGTTGTTTTCAAAACAGATACAAAACCTGAAATACTGGCAGTTGAAAATACTGAAAATAATATGCCTGCCAATCAAGAAAATAACACTTTAGATGATGGTGTTGAAGTAGCATTTGTTGAGTACGAGTCAAAGGATCACTCTCATTCTAAATTAGAAGTGTCAGATGAAATTATTAATTCTAAAGTAGCGGACATTGTTGCTCAGGTTGGTGTTTTAGAGCAATTCAGTGCAGTAACGGATGCCGAGGTAGATTCGTTATTGAAACGAGCTCAAGATGAAATTTTAAGAGATAAAATATTTAACAAAGATAAAACTGTCGATGCTATGGCTTTGTTGACAGAGGTGGAAGAAGAACTTGATCAATCTTTCCGAGACCAAATATTTAATTCGTTAAAAGCCGGTTTTATAAAAGTGCGTACTGCAGTGGCAGACCGCAATAATTAATCAAACACAAATCGTTTTATTCTTTTCTCTATAAAATACTATAGGGACAGGGTGCGGAGTTTATTCATCAAAAAAACAAAATTGAAATGAAAACAATTACAACGTATTTTTTAGCACTGCTAACACTATTTATGATGCAAAACTTAATGGCACAAGAAGATTATGAAAAGAGAATTGAAACCTTAAGGGAGCAAAAAGTTAAAATTACTCGGCAAGAAAAGGAGGCTTTAAAATATGAAGTTGAAAACATAAATGAAAGACTTGAAAACGGAAGTATTACGACAGACGAGGCAAATTTACAAAAACAAGAGGCTGCAGAAAAAAGGGCCTTGAATATTGAAAATAGAATTACAATCATAGAGAATCAAATAAATCTTCTAGAACGAAATAAGGGTAAGGCATTAGTTCTAATTGAGTTTGATACGATTTCAGATAAAGGTCTTCGTTTGGGTGTAGATATTAATGGGAAACCTGCTGTATTGTTCAAATCCATGAATTGGAAAAATGAAATAAGGTATGATAGAAGAACGTATTCAGATTTTGTAATGGCGGTAGGTCTAAATAATGCCATTGTAGAAGGTCAATCTTTAAATGATTCTCCTTATAAAATAGGAGGGAGTAGATTTTTTGAAATGGGCTGGCAATGGAGAACCCGAGTATTTAAAAATTCAAATTTTATGCGATTAAATTACGGTTTTTCGTTTCAATTTAATGGCTTAAAACCTAAGGATAATCAGTATTTGGTGTCGCTAGAAAACGGACAATCAGAACTTCAAGAGTTCGATTATGAGTTAGATAAGTCAAAATTTAGAATGGATAACCTAGTTTTTCCAATGCATTTTGAGTTTGGACCCTCAAAACAAAATACAACAGAGAAAACTATGAGATACTCTTTAAAGAATCAGTTTAGGATAGGAATAGGTGGTTATGGCGGTTTTAATTTAGGAACACGTCAAAAATTGAAATACAACCTTGACGGTGATAATGTTAAAGACAAGTTGAAACGTAGTTATAATACAAATGATTTAATCTATGGTCTAAGTGCCTATGCCGGTTTTGATGGAGTGCTTTTGTATGTAAAATATGATTTGAACCCTATATTTAAAGATGCTGCTGTAGATCAGCATAATGTTTCATTAGGACTACGATTCGATTTGTAATATAAAAATAGTCATCAATTGATTTAGCTGTTGTAATGTGGTTTTAAATAACCCATTACGGCAGCTAATTTTTTATTTAGGTAATTCAGAATTCATTTCTTCAGTAAACTCATTTTCATAGAAACCTCCTTTACAATGACTACATTCTGCAATAGTAGTTTTAGAAATTTTAAAGAGCTTAATCCAAAATAAATGGAAATAGTTTTTAGTAGCTACAGCCGTTAATGTACCTTTTTGTTGGCAATAAGGGCATGTGGCATGTAAAAGCTGTGCGGTTTCTGGTTTTCCAGGTCGTGTTCCAAAGAAAAGAATCATATTTATAATTACTTTTGATGTTCTAATTTACGTAAAAATATTTCCCTCTTATGGAGGGACTAAGGGAAGAATATGATTTCAAAAATTACCGTAGATCAAGTTTATGAAACTGCTCGTTTAGAGGAGGTAATTGGTGATTTTGTACAGTTAAAGAAATCCGGTTCTAACTTCAAAGGCTTAAGTCCGTTTACAGATGAGCGTTCGCCTAGTTTTATGGTATCGCCGGTTAAGCAAATTTGGAAAGATTTTAGTAGTGGAAAGGGAGGAAATGTGGTGGCTTTTTTAATGGAGCATGAGCATTTTACTTATCCGGAGGCTATAAAATATTTGGCCAAAAAATATAATATTGAAGTAGAGGAAACGGAACAATCCAATGAGCAAAAAGAACAAGCCAATGAACGCGAAAGCATGTATTTGGTTTCTGAATTTGCACAAACGCATTTTAAAGAAATGCTCTGGAATACGGAGCTCGGTAAGGCTATTGGACTCAGTTATTTTAAAGAACGTGGTTTTACCGATGAAACCATTAAGAAATTTGAGTTAGGGTATTGCCTAGATCAGTGGGATGGTTTTACAACAGCGGCGCTAGACAAAGGCTACAAATTAGAATACCTTGAAAAAACCGGATTATCTATCGTAAAAGATGATCCAAACAATCCTAATAGTTCAAGAAAATTTGACCGTTTTAAGGGTCGTGTAATGTTTCCTATACATTCATTAAGTGGTCGTGTACTAGGTTTTGGTGGTCGTATTTTAACGAACGATAAAAAGGCAGCTAAATACCTTAATTCACCAGAAAGTGATATCTACCATAAAAGTAAGGTGTTATATGGTATTTCCTATGCTAAGCAAGCAATAGCAAAAGAAGATAATTGTTATTTGGTTGAAGGGTATACTGATGTTATCCAGTTTGCACAAAGAGGAATTGAAAACGTAGTATCATCTAGTGGTACGGCTTTAACAGCAGAGCAAATTCGATTAATAAATAGATTGACCAAAAATATAACGGTATTGTTTGATGGTGATGCGGCGGGTTTACGTGCATCACTTCGTGGTATCGATTTAATTTTGGAGCAGGGTATGAATGTGCGCGTATGTACATTTCCTGAAGGTGAAGATCCCGATAGTTTTGCAAAGTATAATGAATTAGAAGAAATTACCGCTTATTTAGCAAAAAATTCTAAGGATTTTATTCAGTTTAAGGCATCGTTACTAGTTAAAGAAGCAAATAACGACCCTATAAAAAGGGCAGATACCGTACGAGATATCGTTAATAGTATTGCAAAAATTCCTGATCGTATTCAAAAGGAAATCTATATTCAGGAGTGTGCTCAGATAATGAATATTTCGGAGTCGGTCTTGTTCAACACATTGGCTCAAATAGGTAAAAAAGACATTGCGGACGAAAGAAAACAACAAAAAGAGGAGCAAAAAGCTTTTAACGTTGTTCGTAACGAAGTTGAGCGAGAAAAGGTAGATGTGCAATATGTATTGGAACGTAAGATTATAGAATCATTAATGCTTTACGGTACAAATAAAGAAGAATTTGAAGACTTTATTCTTAAAGAGAATGAAGCTGGTGACTTAATATTGGAGCCAGAATCTTTAGAGATAAAGGTGTACGAGAAAATTTATTTAGATCTTCAGGAAGATGAAATTGAATTGGCAAATGAGGATTTTCGTAAAATGTACACCAAATTGATAGTGGCCTTGAACGAAGAAGAAGATTTTTCTATAACAAACTTTGTTAATGGTCTTGATCAAGATATGGGCAATCAAATTTCTTCTATTTTAATGGAAGAAGAGCGTTATAAGTTGGATAATTGGGAAAGCAAAGAAATTTACCCTAAGAAAAAAGAAGTAGGTGTTGCACAATTGGTAAGCGAAACTATTTTAACATTACGTTGTTTTCTAATTAAAAAAAGAATGGGCGCTTTACAGAAAACAACCGAAGAACCCAACCAAGATAATCGTGAAGCTTTAGAGGAAATAATGAACTATATTCAATTGAATAAGCTACTAAATCAAAAATTAAATAGAGTACTGTCATAATACTCAAAGATGGTTTAGAAAAATAAAAAAGACCTGCCATTGGCAGGTCTTTTTTTATAATATAAAAGTTGTAAGAATTTAATACAATTCCAAAGCTTTTGCTTGTTGTAATAAATCTACCATATTATCAACATTTAATTTTTTCATTAAACGCGCTTTATAGGTACTTACTGTTTTTTCATTTAGGTTTAAACCCAAAGCAACTTCTTTGTTACGTTTACCACTAGCTAAAAGTTTTAAAACTTCTATTTCTCTAGTAGATAGTCTTCTAAAGAACCTTCTAGGTTTTTTAGTACCTTCATCAAAAGCAAGACGTTGAGCTAACTCATTGGTAATAAACATGCTACCTTCACTTACTTTTTTAACTGCTGCTGTAATATATTCTACACCAGAAGATTTAGATAAATATCCAAAAGCACCAGCTCTAATAGCACTAAGGGCATATACATCTTCAGATTGACCGCTGTACATAAGTACTTTGACATCTGCATATTCTTTTTTGATCTTTCGTAATGCTGCTATTCCATTAATTTCTGGAATATCCATTTCTAGCATGACTACATCGGGGGTTGTGTCTTTGAGTTTTTCGAAAAGCTCTTCGGTGGTTGCCACCTCATCAATCAGTTCAAATCCCTCAGCGGATTCTAGAACTTTTTTCACTCCCATTCTTATAATGGGGTGATTATCCGCTATTAAAACTTTAATCATTAATTATTTGTTTTTATAGATTTTAAGAACCTATTACGTGTAAAAATACTACATGCAATGTAAGGCTTAAATTTCTAAATTAGACACCAAAGTTGCATTATTTTAATACTAACGAAGAATTTCGCACTTTATTTTCGACTTAATGCCTTGATTTTTAGTTGAATTGTCATTTAAGTGCCTTCGGAATCTTACAAATGGGTATAGGAAGCATCTTATGTTGGTTCATGGTATTTAGCCTGGTAAATATGGAGAAAACCTCTTTTTTTCTACCTTCAAAATCGGTAATGGTTTTACCCTCGTCTTTCATGGTCATAGCCCATTCTAGCTCGGGGTACGAGGCACCAATCTGGTCTTCATCCGTTCTGTCGTCTCCCCACAAACCGTCGGTTGGGGCAGCGCTTATAATTTCCTCATTTATTCCTAGAACTTTAGCAATGGCATAAACTTCGGTCTTCATTAAATCGGCAATGGGACTCAAATCTACTCCGCCATCACCATATTTAGTGTAAAATCCTACACCGAAGTCTTCTACTTTATTTCCTGTACCCGCTACCAAATAACGTTCAAGTGCGGCAAAATAGTAGAGACTTGTCATTCGTAATCTTGCTCTAGTATTTGCTAAAGACATAAAACGATCTTCTTCATTTTCAACAGCGGGTAAAGCAGCTACTAAACTGTCGAACACAGGAGTTAAATTTACAGGCTGTCTTTTTATGTTTTTGAAATTGGCTTGTAACCACTCTATATGTCTTGACGCTCGGTCAGATTGATTTGGAGCTTGGTGTATTGGCATTTCTAAACACATAAGGTCTAGGCCAGTTTTTGCACATAGGGTAGAAGTAACGGCAGAATCTATTCCGCCAGATATACCAATAACAAATCCTTTTTGTTTTGCATTAGTAGCATAGTCCTTTAACCATTTAACAATGTGGTCAATTACTTTTTCCGTTTGCATACCGCTCTCATTATTTAGTAAAATCAATTAACTTTGCTATAAAAATAAGTTGTACACCGTGAATAATAAAATGTATTGTGTAATACTTGGCAGGGTAAAACCAATTTTTATACTATTATCAGTTTTTCTAGTACTTTTTAGCTGTAATGACAGTGATAAAGTTGCTCAGGAGATAGCAGCTGTGCCAATAGATTTAAATATTTCGAGATTTGATCGTGAGTTTGCTTCGGCAGGGGCAGAAGGTTTGCCAGTGCTCCGTAAAAAATATCCTTATCTTTTTCCGGCCCCGGATAGTGTGTGGGTAGCGAAAATGCAAGATTCTCTTCAAATAGAATTATTTCAAGAGGTAGGGAACACGTTTCAAAGTTTTGAAGATGAGAAAGAAAGTATAATTCAACTTTTTAAGCACATAAAATATTATTTTCCAGAATATACGGTGCCAAAGATTATTACGGTAACTAATGATGTGGACTATAACAATAGAATTATATTGGCCGATAGTATATTGTTTGTAAGTCTGGATAATTACTTGGGTGCCGAGCATAAATATTATGGAGGATTTCAACGCTATATAGCAAAATCGTTAGACCGTAATTATTTGGTTAGCGATATTGCTAGTGCTTTTGCAAAACAAGTAGTGCCAAGACCAAGAGATCGTACTTTTCTTGCTAGAATGATTTATTTTGGGAAGGAATTGTATTTAAAAGACCTGTTCATGCCTAACGCCAATGATGGTAAAAGAATTGGGTATTCGCAAGATGAGATGGATTGGGCTATTGCAAATGAAGAGCCTATGTGGCGAAATTTTATAGAAAACGAATATTTATACAGTACAGATAATAAATTGAATCAGCGATTTTTAGAACCTGCTCCGTTTTCTAAATTCGGATTAGAGCTAGATAATGAATCACCTGGTAGGTTAGGTCGTTACGTTGGGTGGCAAATTGTACGTGCTTTTATGGAGAATAATGATGTGGACATAAAGCAATTAATGACAATGCCCGCCGATGAAATTTTTAAAAAATCAAATTACAAACCTCGAAATTAAATGGCAGATTTACATACTTCAGAAATTACCTTGCGTGTAGGATTAGATGAAAATAGAATTCCTGAATCATTAAACTGGTCTGCACAAGACGGCGGTATTGAAAATGAGGAAGCAAAGGCAATGTTATTATCCGTTTGGGATAGTAAAAATCAAGAGTCTTTAAAAATTGACCTTTGGACAAAAGACATGCCTGTAGATGAAATGAAAACTTTTTTTCATCAGACATTGGTTTCTTTATCCGACACATTTTTAAAGGCTACCCAAGACGAAAAAATGACGGCTACCATGAAAGATTTCTGTGATTATTTCGCGGAAAACCTAAATTTAAAAAAGTAGTTTTTAATTTCTAGGCTCTTTTTGGCTTTAGAGTTCCTTTTACTTTTTTGATCCAGTAGATGATATAGGCGGTTCCTAAAACGGTTGGAAGCATCCATGCCCATAGGTTATCGTATTTTATTCCAGCGACTAAAAAAGCGGTTATGGAGGCTATGAGTGCACCTAACATTCTGCTTAAATGTGTAATTAACCAAAGTTTTCTGTTTTCTAATGTGGTTTTAAATAATTTGTAATCACCATAGGGCAAGAATATTCCAAATGCTCCAAAGAATATAAATAGGATGCTCTGCGAATAGCCATTTACGAGTCCGTTTATTCCAAAACCGATCATTAGTAGGCCGCTAATTACCATAGTGCCAGAAATTAGTTTGTCAACCAAATTAGCTTCTGTTTTTTTTATGGATTTAAAAGTGAGCGCTCTATTGCCAGCCAAAACCATGTAAATGGTAAATATGCCAATTAAAAATAAAAAGTTATTAATGTGATTTGGCATACGGGCAACCACCAAGGATATAGCGGAACTAATGATCATGGACCAGGTAAACCATTTTCCTAATTGTTTGTGTTTTATGTTTCCTTTTTTTACGATAATACTTGCAATACCGGTAACTAGTCCTATTCCACCAAAAAAGGCATGAATATAAATGAAGATGCTAATAATGTTTTCCATGGTCGGTTGGTTTTATTTTACTCAAAGATGGAGTAATAACACACAACAAATTAAACAATATTCCTCAATTGTAGATTTTGAATGATGAGTTGTGTTTTGTGTTAAGTAGTATTAAGTAGACGGTAAGAAGTGCAAAGTTGGAAGTACAAGGTAAGAAGTACGAAGCACCAAATCAAAAGTTAATTCGAACGCCTTAATACTTAATACAAAAAAGGCGAAGCGTTTAATTAACCGTCAACGAACAACTACTTCCTAATTTTCCTCGGTTTACAGGCTTTACAAAAATCGGAAAGTGTATTTATTTCATCAATAACTTTATCGTGTTCCTTTTGTAGTAATTCGGTGTCTTTTCCAAAATCGGTAGCTTTAAAGACTTGGGCACTTACCATGTTCATTTCTTCTTGCAATTCATTAAAAATAGGCTGAAATAAACCGGAATCGCTAAACGCACCTTTTTCCTCATAAATCTTCTTACGAATTTTTCTGGTATACAATTCAACCAAATCAAAATCATAACGACCAAATTGTACCAGTTGCATTGCGGTTATACTATCTGGAGCAATTAAAACAGCTAATTTTTTTTGAAATACGGCTTTGACTTTATCATTAAAATTCTTGGTGAACATAAATGACACGGAATTCATGTTAAAACTCAAGTCTATTTTTGCTCCGGAATAGATAGAATAGAAGGTAAGCTCCGAATTAATTTCCGATTCCGGAGATTGATAATCTTCTACTTGTAGAATAAAATCTGAATTCCATTCTATGGGTTCTTGCCCAAAAATGAATGAACCAGAAAATAGGATGAAAAGGAAAAAAGAATATTTTTTCAAGTAAAGTGGTGTTTAATTAAATATAAATGTACGAAGAAAAATACCTCAACTAAATAATGATGTTATCCCAATCAACAACATCGTTATGGGAGTGGGTAAAGCCAATTGCGCGTTCCTTGGCAATAGTTTCAATAGCTCTATAGGCTGCTACGTATGTTTTTCGCCATTCTTTGGATTCATTTCCTGCAGACCCATGTACAATACGTTCGTCATGTATGGTAATACTACCTCTTTTTACAGGTAGGTATACAATTTTATCATCTTGGCGTTCTTCAATCACCAATGTATGGCTTTCATCTCTAGAAACACCACTATTCTTTTTATCGCCACTATACGATTTTGGAAAATGTTTGCGTAGTTCGGATTCTTTATTAGTGCCGGGTAACACTTGTAGGCATCCATTTATGAGGTCAGAGTCCGTAAGTGCTAAAGAAAATGTTGCTGTCCAGGTATTTTCGGTTTTTGGCCAATATCCCAAGTCTTGGTGCATGGCGAATTCTGCTCCTTTTTTGCTTGGTTTTTTAGCCAAAAATTGCTCGTAGTCCATGGCCGTTTGTCCATCTTGGTATAACTGGTCCGCTATGTGTTGTGTAATTTTATGGTAAATGTTATCTGCTAATTCGTTTCTATAGGTGCTTGGAAGCATCGCATTAACCAGTTGAAAATCTTCCATAGGTGTACCGTAGGGTTGAGACATGTCGCAGAAATCTTTTTTCATATTTTCAGCTTCTTTGCCTAATACAAAATGATCAAACCAAGGGTCTAAAAACTGCATCTCTTCTTCAGTTAAAACATCGTTTAATACAATGTAGCCAAGGTCGTGGAATTGTTCAATTTCTTCTTTAGTGATAAGATAATTATTGCCCACCCTACGTTGGCTTCCAGAATTAGGATTAGTAATGCGTTCCATGAGATATAGATTTTAAGTTGAGGACACTTAAGATACGCAATTAATATATTTTTAGAAATGAGAAATTATAATTTAGCAATCAAAATAGGCACAATTATAATTTAAACTCCGTTTCATTAGACCCAGAATCAAAAATTGCCGGGTAGTGTTCACGTGCATTTTGTGCCATAAAGGCAACGGGTACATCTTCAAAATGGCCGTAGTCCTCTAAGTATTCCATAAATTGACTTCCTTCATGGTTGAATTCTTGCAAAATAGCATCGTTTTCACCATCAAAATCTAAAGGTGCTACATTTAGCATAGTGCATAAGGAGGCATTAAATGTAGGTGATATTTTTAGCCATTTATCATTAAGGAGCACATCAACCATACCATGTGGTGTTAATTCGTTCGAGCCAAATTTTTCAATAAGGCGTTCTACGCCAATATGGTTTTTTACTTTCGCAAGATGAATACGTGCGGGTATTTCCATGGCTCGTAGACTGGCAATTAGGACTATAGATTTATCAATGCAGTGTCCTTTTGACCTTTTCGCAATTTCGCTAGCGCGGTATTTTTCTTTAGAAAAGCTTAGACTGTATGGGTCGTAGCGCCAAGTATCGCGCACTTTTGTATATAGCTGTTTGGCAATTTCCTTTTTAGACAGCAAAGTGTTTTTGTATTCTAAAATAAAGGCTTGAATCTCATCACTTTCATAATCGTAAAAATAGGTAGAAGCGAGATAATCCATAAATCTAAAATTTTGACGAAATTAATTCAAGCTCAATTTACGAAATAATTTAGGCATGCTAGCTTCGTCAATGGCGGACATTTCAATAAGGTCTAATGATTTTACCATATTAGCAGTACTTGTTTTGTACTCAATAAAATGCGGACTTTTTAAGTGCGATTCGTAAGCGGCTTTATCAGCATATATTTCTAACAAGCGAATTTCATTAGGACGCTCTTTTTCGAACATGGGGTAAATACAAATAACACCGGGCTCTAACCGTACAGATGCTTCCGACTCAATTTTTAAAATTTCAAGGTACTCCTTTAAAAATGCCGGCTCAATTTCTATAGCAGCAATTCTTATCATCATATTTTCTGAATTAAAAGGGGTTGCTGTAGTTGCATTTTGGTTGCAGGAATGAAATAGTAGTATGAAAAGGAGGCTTATGCAGATTTTGAGAATAGATTTTATTTTAATTTTCATTAGAGGATATTATCAAAATTCTTAATTAAACTGCGATTTTCGTATTCAAAAGAGCAATAAGGCTATTGGTTTTTTGAACATCGCAGTGTATTTGGATTAACTCTATGGTTTTGTTATTAGTCACTATAATAAGTTTTTTTTTGTCTTTATAAAGCTCGCTACTACTTTCGAGTAGTGCAGAGACAATAAATCCAAAAGCGGTAACAAACCAGTTAATCTTTTTCTCAATTAAATAAATAGATTTTAAATCGTTGTATAAATACGTGCCAGAAACTGATTGGTCTCCGTTGTCTTGAATCTTAAAATCCTCTGTTAATAAATGAAATTCCAGCTTAGGCTTATCTCGTAAAAGAAATAAATTATCTGTCATAGCGGATTTGTATAAAAATATGGTAGATTATTTTCTACATCCCTAAGATACAAAACCTAGCAGTGAAACTAAAATAGCATATGCTGTTTGCTATGAGCAAAAATTAAAAAAATACTGAGAACCGCTACTGTCAGCTGAAGACTGATACTGCCGACTGATACTGAAAACTGAGCACTAATAAACTAGCTTTTATATTCCTCGGGTCTATAATGCATTACCATACCAAACTGTCCTGCCGCCATTCTACCCGCACTTTCCTTTGCTCTCATGGCTAATTCACCAGTGTAGAGTTCATCAATAGTTTCAAACCACAGTTGTAACCAAGTTTCAAAATGGTTTTCGGACATAGTGTGTTTCAAACTTTTGTCTACATTAATATGTTTGGTAGTGGGGCTACCTTTAAACTTTGCAATACCAAAAAGGTTGGTTTCCCAAAAATCAGTCAGTTTATCTAAGTGTGCAGGCCATTCGTCATTGGTTATATGGCTATTAAAAATAGGGCCCAACATATCGTTTTGCCGTATTTTATCATAAAAAGTATGTACCAATAGGCTAACATCTTCTCTATTTGTAATTTCGGACATAGACTTGTATTAAGAGTTTTCTACAACTTTAACAACGCGTTCAGCAGTATCTAACTTGGAAAGCGTTAAACGAACAATACTATCATCTTTTGCAGATAGGTCGTGCGGAACATTACTGTCCAATGTAATAATATCTCCTGCTTTTAAAGAGTGAATAGCACCTTCGGCACCAAAGTCTATTTTCCCCTGTATCATGTGTATAATAATAGGGAAGGGTGCTTTGTGTTCTTTCATCACCTGACCTTTTTTAAGGAGAATACGTATTTCTTTAGAGAAGGTAGTTTCTAAAAGGACTTGGGTTACAATTTTTTGGTCGTTAAAATTAGGACTATCAGTAAAAGATATGATGTTCATAGAAATGTTTTTACAAGAATACAACACAGCTATGGCTTAAAATATGATACTTCTCATATAGTTACAACCATTCCGATTCAATACCCATGTGGTTTAATTCGTCGATAATAGTATCGGCAGCATAGCAAAGCGTAACTTTTTTAAGATTAGGAAAGTGCTTGGCATCGGCACAGCTTTTTATGTCCCAATACTCTTCAGAACCATTGCCGTGGGGTAATAAATTCAAGTAAATATCATTGCCGCCATCTTGGTAAATTTTGGTTACCAAAGGAGCAAGGCGTTTAGGAACAGGAAAATCTTTAAAATATTGGGTAACTTCAGCAATAGGCTCGTAACCTTCTTGGTCAATATCAATTTTTCGTTTGGTGTACCAATTAGCAAATTCGTTCACGTCAAATAGTGGTTGAAGCACTTCTTGTATGTACATCAGTTCTTGAATAACCGCCAGTTTAAAACCAAAATCCGAGAATTCAAGAAGTTCTTCATTGGTTGGTTTAAGCTGATATGTATCTGTCGCAATTTCCTTTTTTACATCAAGATTCACCATAAAAGCAATGGCGTAGGGTTGTTCTTCGCCTTTATAGATTAGTTTTCTAAGCACATAGTTATCAAACTTAATTCCGTCAAAATCATCAAAAAGAATATCCTTATTGTTTATGTTAATAGACCCCGAAAAATTATTTTTTGGAGAAAGTTCTAATTGATGTTTCTTAGAAAAAATAAGACTAAAACTATAAATATGACTGGAAGAGGCATAGTTGCAATAAACACCTTCCGCATCCCAGCAAAGTAAGGTAGACTTGGTCAGTTTTGTTTTGGAAGAACGGCTAGGTTCACCAAATAGTTCAACCAATTTTGCATGGTTCGTGGGGAATGTAACAGGCACGCCATTAATTGTCAACTGTTCCTCGGTGCCAATAATCGTAATAGATTTTGGCGGCTGCTTTTTAAATAAATTGAACATGGGTTATTTAAAAATAAGTCCGTTTTCATCGTCGAACTGAGCTTGTTCTTCGGGAGAAAGTTCATCGCGAATTACGCGAATCGTATACCCGCCAACCACTTTACCTTCGTCGTAGTACATCCAATCGCTAATATTACTTCGGTCTATAGAAATAGTATCGCCTAGTTTTACTTTTTGGGCATAAACAGGTTCGTTGGCAACAATACCCATAAAGTCGGTATCTACTAGTTGTATATCCTGTATCCAAATATGTTCAGTGCCTTCAATTGCTTCAAATTTTTGTTTAATGGCAAAGAATTCAAAGTTAGGATTATCACTTAGTAAGGCATCTTGAAACTCTTGGACCGAATTTTTAGCAGCTTCCATCGCCTGGTTCATTTTAGCATTGTCATCCTCTACATTGTAGACATCAGGTTCGCCATTACGCTCGGTTTTTGCACTAGTATTTTCTTTGCATGACGACAACATAAAAAGAAGGGAAACAAAGTAGATAAAGGTATTTTTCATGTATTATAATGTGATTTTATTAATCTATTTATGAGTTGGTTTTTTTCTTTATCATAAATCCAATACTAATAAGAAAGGCTATAAGGTAAACTGCAGATAAAGCAAGGTTGTCAACAGTCATGGTTTTAAAATCTATTTGTTTAAATAAAGCGGCTCCTACAATAATGACGATAATGACCGAAAAATAGTTGGGTACTAGTTTATATTTCATAAACGGAGTTGTTTGTAATTACATATTCAATACTACAACTATTTTTTAAGAGCAGTAATATTTTGCCTTGGTTTGATGAATACCAGCGTAGTAAAAAATAAAGTTGCCCCATAACTGAGATTTTAGATTCGTACATTTACGAAAGCCTCATGGGTTTGTGCGTAGAAAATTTACTTAGGGTTTTTCTTGTTACGTGGGTCTTGTTTAAGCACCTTGGCCGTCATACGATAAAAGGTAGGCGCATAGGAGTAAAACTCATGCGGTTGCTCAAAAAAGGTTTCTAGCGTAGTGGCAAATAGCTCCATTAAATTGGTACCGCCATAGTCCCTGAAAATTTTATAATTACCCTCACGTATCAGCGGTATTTTTTTGGCTGCCAACGCTTTCCATTCGTTAAGGTCGTTCTCGTTAAAAGTCCGTGCCAGGTACGACTTTTTAGCATTCTCAATAATTAAGCAATGGCTAAACTCATGTATGGCAATATTTAAACTATCGTCGGCAATGACGAAACCTTCTTCCACGGCAGGCCATGAGAAGTTTACACGTTGTGTAGCCGTATTTACATCACCATTATAAAAGACATTGCTGCCAGCATACGAATATGATGTAGGAGATACAAAAATGGTATTGAAAATAGTAAGGACATCTTGCGATAGCCCAAAGGTAATTTGTACAAAGGCACTAGAAATTACCAGTTTCATTTCTGTGGTTAACTCAAACCCTTCCTTAGCTTTAAAATCGGTGTTATTCAAGAAAAGGAGTGTTCTAACGACAAACGATTCTTGATGTTTTTCGGTTAGTCCAGCGTAATAGGTATTCCATTTGCTGAGGACCTCATGGCATTCTTGTTTGCTGCTTTTTTTAAGAAAAAGACTAACAACGGAGTATTTTATATTCAAGCGTTTATGTTGGTTGAATTTATAATTGGTATTTTAACAAATTATAAACTAGTTAACTGGTACAACAAAGCTAGTATTATTCGGTGATAATGACACTACCTATGAGTTCATTTTCGGTAGGTTTTTCGAACCAATTTTCCATAAAGTCAAAATTCTCTTGTGTTACCTCAAACTCAAAAGTAGGTCCCTTTTCTTTGTTGCGCTGTTGTACACGTTGCCATCGTGTTTCTTTAGGAACATTTAGATAATGAATTTTTATCTCGTACCCATACACTGCTGCAAACGTTCTAAACTTTTCTCGATGCTTGTATTTAGATAGGCCCAAGTCTAAAATAGCATCCGTTTTTGACTGCTCCAATTGTTCCACCAAATTCATAATTAAGTGCTCTGAGCGGTCTATACGTTCTAAAAACCACTCCAACCCATCTTTTTCAGTTTTGTCTGGTAGAAATAAGGTTTTATTCCAAAAGTCTATAGAAAAGAGTACCCCCTTGGTTTTACTTTTTAAGGTGTTAGCATAGGTGGTTTTTCCTGAGCCTGTATTACCGACAATGAGGTGTAGCATGTATTCTAATTAAATGTTATTAATTAATTATAAAACTTTTCTCAATAAAATCAAAGCCTGGTTTATACGTTAACTTTCGTTGCCAGTTGTTTTAAGAGTCCAAAAGTTTTATCGCCTCAGACAAAGTAGAAATTATTATTTAATAAGATTTTACCCATTCGCCTCTTTAGCCTGTTTTTCTAAATCAGCAATATTTTCGAATTTTTGAAGAGGTAAAGTTTTATTGGTCGCTTTTATTTCAGCTACTAAATCAAGAATTAAATCTAAAGGTTTTGCTTCATAACCGAACATATTTTGGTCAAACGCAATACCAGCTAGGATTCCGTCATTTTCCATGCCTACGCCCCAATTTTCTATAAAGTCGGTTAATGGAATTTGAGTAAGCTGGTAGTTGGCCCAATGGTTTATGGTGCAAGATTTTGCTCGGCCACTTTCTGCCCAAAAGCAAAGTACACCAACAGGTCTATCATGTTCATCATCGTACTGTACAGAAGCTGAGGTAGCAAAACCATCACGATTTTGAAGCGCATAAACAATGTCTGTTTTGCAAACCGTTTTTATAAATTTCTTGTATCTGTTTTCAATGATATCGGAGCCTTGTTGTTCCATGTTTTGTTTTTGTGGTATGAGTTTTTAATTAATTCAATTTAGTTAATATTCTATTCAATTGTTTCTCGGTTAAAACAGGTTCAAAATATGTAAGGTAATCATTCAATTCTTTCAATAATTTTATACTTACATACTTGAATTTAGCTGATGGCTTATTATTAATCATAACAATAAGATTTCGTATGGGGATTTTTTGTTCTCCCCAATGATGATCACGTAAAGTTATATTTTCTGAAATGTATCTGTAAAGAGCAAAATTAGACCTTTTAATCTGTTCAATGGGTGACCACAAACTAATAGAATTAACAGAGTTTTTACTCCAATTTTTTGTTTCTATTATAAAAATCCCTGCTTTTGAAATTAAGAGATGGTCAATTTGTATGGAGTAAATTCTCTCGTTTTTTTGTTTGTAGAAAATTGGTGGAGAAAAATCTAATTTAAAATCATTGATTAAAATAAAATCGTCGGATAGTTTTTTGATTTCTTTTACAACTAAGTTTTCTCCTATTGCTCCAGAAATTAGGTTTTTACAATCTTCTAAAACACCCCGTGTGTATTCTAATTCTGAAATTGAAAGTTTAGCTCGTCTTTCAATTAATAACTGCTTATCAGTTTTGAATTCTTTTATAAAATGCTGGTCAATTTTAATTTTTTGAGATATTGGTTGAACAACTTTATTAAGTAATTTGAATTTTCTGTCTTCAAAATCTTTGCACTGTTTTTTTAAATAATAAAGCTTTATGCTTGCTAGTATTTTATTTAAAAAATTAAGACTGTTCTTTTTGTGAATTACATCAATTTTCAATTGTAACTCTTTAATTTTCCTATCTATTTTTTCTGTCGCTAAGTTACTTATTTCAACTTTTCGTTGGGTGTTATCTTTAAGACGTATACAGGTTTTATGATATTCTTGCTCTAATTCGTTTTTAGTGTCATTTAGAACTGTTAGTTTTTCCGAATCAATTTTTTTTAAAAAGTCTTTAATTTCTCTTACAGATTTAAACCTGGTTATTCCTTTGTTCTCTAACTCGGATTTTAGGGATTTTAATGATTCTATGGTTCTGTAAATTCTTGCCATTAAGGATAATTCTTAAATAAGCAATAACGTATTTGCAATTAATTAGTTGCCTTGTGATTATATTGAAATTAAAAAAAGCTCACAAAAACTGTTTTTAAAATCTATGAGCCTAGAATAGTATTGTCTTAAATTAAAGAAGAATTTATTTATTTCTTGGCTTAGGTCTTTGTTGAAAGCTGGCTTTTCTATACAGCTACTTTTTTAAGTGTCGAACTTACTTTTCCGAAATCAATTTCCTCAAAATCCCGTTTTGCTTTTTCTTGGACGTCAATATCTTTTGTTTGTAAAATGTTCGACATATATTTTAATCTTCGTTTTACATTTTCTATCAAATCACTCCACTTCATAATCCAAACCTCAATATTTTTGTCTTCATTTCTAAAATATAAATAAGGATTATCTTCATTCTTTGGACGACCAGAAATATCAAATTGAGCATCTTTATTAATATCTGTACTTATAAGCAAGATTTTGTAGTTCAAGTTGTCACTCAATGAACTTAATTGTTCAATCTGTCTTGCGTATTTCATTGCTTGTCCAATTTCTTTTGGACTAATTTTTACTCTTGGTGCTTTTAATTCGACAATAAGTACTTCTCTTTTTTTGTAATCCAATATTCTTTCATGATACATAAAAAGATCTGTTATTGATTTTACAGATTTCTCAATTTTTTCATTAATATTGTCCTTCGTTTTGGAAGGTTTGAATTTTAAACATTCATCTCTCAATTGAGTTAAGTTGTTTTCAAGGTTTTTGTCCGATAACAATCTTGTAGTTTCATTATATTCTTCTCCAAAAACCCAAAGCATTTTTTCCAAAAACTTATGTAATTCTTTTCTTTCCTTAACATTTTTAGAAATTTCGCTATATACTAACTTTTCTAGAAATTCAATATCTTCAATCTTGGAAGCTACTTTATCAGAAAACTCAATGATATTTTCTAAATCAGTTTTTTCAAGTAAGTCCGAAAACTTGGAAGTCATTTTTTTGTTGAGCTTCAAAATACTTCCTAGAATTTTATTCAATTCTCCGTTCGAAATTGTTCTATCAATTAGAGGATAGATAATTTCTCTTAATTTGTTTTCTTCATTTAGGATGTGATATTTGTCCTCAACTAAATATGCAAGTTTATCAAATAAAATTATTTTTGATTTTGAACTTGATTTTTCCTTGTAAGGATAGTAATCGTCACTTTTTAGTTTATCTGAAAAGTTATCGAATTCTATGTTTCTTTCTTTAAAGAAATCGTTTAATTTATCCTTTATTAGAGTTCTATACTTTTTCCAATCTTCGTCTAAATCATCTAAATCTATGTTTCTATATAAATCTGCTGAAATCGTTGGTGAAGTAATGTAAATAAACCATCCACCAATTTTTGGACTCAACCAACTTGCATCATATTCAAATCCTTTAGCAATAGTGTTAAGTCCAGCGTTTCTAGTAGTTAAGAAAACTTTAATTTTTTCGTATTTTTTTATTTGCATAAAGTCAAATAACACTTTGTGTTCTTTTCCTTTTGAATCCGCAAATTTTGTTACTTTTTTAATTGGTTCATTAACAACAAAATCTTTTGGATTTATTTTCTTTCCATTAATATGAAATTTTATCTCCTCATTAAAAATTTTAAGCGGATAGCGTTCAAATATTGCGTCAGCAAAATTTGAACTTAAAAATTTGTCTATTATTTTTTTCTTTGGTTCGATTTCAGTAACATTTGTATCGTAAAGATTTGAAATAATTACTTTGTAATAAGGTGTATGATTTTTTCCTGTTAATATTTCTTCTTTAGTGTCAATTTTTACTTCTGAAACATTTATATTTTTCCCGAAACTATCAAAGGATAAAGGAATTTGTATTTTGGAAAAATTGCTTTGTTTGTTAGAATAAGCAATGGTTTCTATATCTACGCTTTGTCCAATTTGAAACGATGCAAATCTTCCAATTCCTTTTCCTCCATCTTTATTTGCTGTTCCAATATCAAGTAATTTTTTATCTATTTCTGTAACGTGAACTCCGACACCATCATCTTTAATCGTTATTTTTTTTATAATTAAAGGATGAACTTCATCTTCAGGTGTATAATCAATATCAATCCAAATATTTTTACTTTTTGCTTGAATAGAGTTGTTTATTAATTCGCAAAATGCTGTAAAAGTACTTATGTAACTCGCAAACAGTTCGTTTACTAGTCTTGAATTGGTTGTTAATTTTCTGTTCATTCTTTAAAGTTACAATTTTTCTACCGCTTGCTTACAAAGGCTGGGCTAAGCGTAGTTCGGTGGTAAGGAAACTTTTCGTTTCCGTCTACGCAAGAAGCTAAAGTTTATTGTTTAGTTTTATTTTTTCTTGTCCAAAATCTAAATCCCAAAGATTTAGCGACACTCTGAAAATACGCTAACATTACCATAGAAACCCAAATAAAACGTATTACGTTTGGGCTGTGTTGCCATTGGTTTTTACTTTCTCATTTCAGTTACTAGTTTTTCTGTAGCATTTTTAATAAATATTTCTAGTTCATTTCTTTCTACTCCTTCATAACCTTTTTCCTCTTCTTTCATTTTATTTTTTCTTTCTCTTTGTAATTCGCTCATAGATTTAGAAATTATACATCCATCTACACATGGTGTATAATTAAACTTGTAAACACCAGCAAATTCATTTGACCTAATCATAACTACTTTAAATTCAACAGATGCACCGTATTTTTGATAAGAATAGGAAGGCACAATTCTTTCTCGATTCTTTTGGTCATAATACTTATTAGTTTCATACATTACTTGCGGATTTAATTTGGTTAATTCTATAATTAAATCCGTATCCGACTTTTCTTTTAGCTGCTTGTAATCAATATTATTTTCGTCATTTCCAATAATTTGGTTAAATAGTTGCCTGTCCCTAACCACAAATCCACTAGCAAGAAGTTGATTTTCAATAGCATTAAATAGATAATCGTTGTTTTCACCCTCCGTAACATTCATCGAAGATTCATTTACTCTTAAAACGACCTTAGGATTTTTATTTTCATTCAAAAAAACTTTAAGTGGTTCTGTTCTTACAATATCATCTGCTTTTTGAGAAAATTTTAATGTTTTTGTGCTTGCGCAATTTGTAAGTATTAAACATGAAATTGCTAATAAATAATAGGTTTTTTTCATTTTGGTAATTTTGAATAGTTTTTGATAAATGTTCTTGGTTTGTAAATTAATGGCAACGTCCGGAAATGTGTACAATTACATATATCCCTTTAAATATAGAAATATGTGTAATCGCACTCCTAATACATCACTAAAGAATAAACCTACAATTAAGAATTGAAACTCCATTACGGGAAACCATAATTGGTCAAAAATTATGTATAGTCTGGTATATTTTCACGACCAAAAGGTTATGTCAAAGAAAATTCTATTTATCTATAATGCCAATAGCGACACCAGCAGTAAACTATTAGATTTCGCACATAAAATTGTAAGTCCCGCTACGTACGATTGCGCACTTTGCTCATTAACCTTCGGCAATTTCACCGAGAACAACCAATGGAAAACATTTAGAGAAAACTTGTTAGTCAAAGGCTACGAGTTAGAATTCTACCATAAAGATGAGTTTCAGAAAACGTATAAAAGCAAATTTGGGCATACATTTACCTATCCTATTATACTAGTAGAAACAGCGCATGATTTAGAGGTGTTGGTGAGTACGGGGCAGTTGAATGCTATGGAGGATGTAACGGAGTTGATAGGTGTTTTGGTTATATTAATTGGGAACGATTGAACATTATCCTAGGAATTTTGAGTGATACTATCTAAAAGGTTTCTCTTTTCTAATTCATTTTTTAATGCTGTAGGAAAAATTGAATATTCTGATTGTGTTAAATAATGTTCTCTATGTTGTATAAAATGGTAATTTTCTATGCCATAAGCAAAAATTGCAGCGTTCTTTTTGCCTAGAGCATTAGTGCCCCTGTGATAAATTCTAGGGTCAAATAGTATAACATCTCCTTTTTCTATTTGTACATATGAACATCGACCAAAAAATGGAAAGTAATAATTTTTTAGGTTTAGGGTTGAGATTCTTTTTTCAATTGCAGTTAGGTATTTTAATAGAATACTGTTTTTTTCTAAGATAGGTATTCTTCCTAAATTGGATTTTTTTATAAAACCAAGTTTAAATTTAGAAGTTTTTGAATCTTGTAAATATAGAGCTACTCTTATAATATTATAAGGTTCGTGATGATTCCAATGCTCCCCATTTTCATAGGTTTTTATAACCGAATCTCTATGCCATTGACCTCCAGAAAAATTTTTGATAATTGAATTGTGTCTTAAAAATTTGATATTCTCTCCTAAAAAATTTTTAACAATCTTTAATATTTCAGGGTGATATATTATTGGTGAAATAAGGCTGTTTTTTACAACTCCATTTCTAATAAATCCTTCAGATATAACATTGTTTTTAGAATTCAATTCAAAATTAATATCAATTTGAGTAATTAAGTTTTCTATTTCTTTTTCTGACAAAACATTTTTTACCAAGATAAATCCGTTTTTTAAGAAAGTCATAAGCAAGACGATAATTAGAGAATAAGACTTGAGTCTTTTCAGTTAAATATTTTAAAATAATAGGACTGGATTTTATGAAAAAAATTACAAGTTCTAAACCTACAATTTACATTTCACACTCCATTACGGGAAACCATAATCGGTAAAAAATTATGTATAGTTTGGTTGTTTTTCACGACCAAAGGGAGATGTCAAAGAAAATTTTATTTATCTATAATGCCAATAGTGACACCAGCAGTAAAATGCTAGATTTCGCCCATAAAATTGTAAGTCCCGCAACCTACAACTGCAAACTCTGCTCATTAACCTTCGGCAATTTCACCGAGAACAAACAATGGAAAACCTTTAGGGAAAGCTTATTAGCCAAAGGCTACGAGCTAGAATTCTACCATAAAGATGAGTTTCAAAAAACGTATAAAGGCAAATTTGTGCATAAGTATACCTATCCTATTATACTAGTAGAAACGGAACATGATTTAGAGGTGTTGGTGAGTACGGATCAGTTGAATGCTATGGAGACTGTGGAGGAGTTGATTTCTTCAGTAGGCAGTTTCAGCAGGTAGTTTCAGTAGGCAGTTTCAGTTTTCAGTGTTCAATTGCTTCGCTTGGTTGATAGTTGATAGTTGACGGTTGTCGGTTGTTCGTTTTTAGACTTACTCGGTCGCTGAATGTAGCTGAAATGACAATGCATGTTCCAAACAAACAGATAGCTTCGCTTTGCTCGCTATGACGTTGATAAAGAAGTACTAAGTATTAAGTACAAAGAATTAAGTTGTGGAGTATTACGTAAAGAGTACTTAATACTAAAAAAACGCGCAGCGTTAAAAAAACGAACAACGAACAACGAACAACCAACAACCAACAACTATTTCTTCGTTGCCTCAAAAAACTTCTCGTTGATATCATCTATGTATGCTAAAACTTCATCGCGGCCACTGCGATTACTGGAGCTGGTTACAAAATGCGGTGGTGCTTCTTCCCATAAATCTGCAATAAGCTGGTCCAGGTATTTTTTTACTTGACGCTCAATTGCTTTCGGTTTTAATTTATCGGCTTTAGTGAAGATAATGGCAAAAGGAACTCCGTTTTCACCCATCCACTGCATAAACTCCATATCTATAGGTTGCGGGTCGTGGCGAATATCTACAAGTACAAAAGAGCAAACCAACTGCTCTCGCTGTAAAAAGTAATTGGTAATATATTTTTGAAAGGTATTCTTATCCTTTTTAGATACACGCGCATAACCATAGCCAGGTAAATCGACCAGAAACCAATTTTCATTGATTTTAAAATGATTTATAAGCTGTGTTTTTCCTGGTCTGCCCGATGTTTTTGCCAAGCTTTTACGCTCGGCCAACATATTTATCAAGGAAGACTTCCCTACATTAGAACGGCCAATAAAGGCGTACTCGGGTAAAGGCTCGTTAGGGCAGCGTGCAACATCGGAGTTGCTAATTACAAAGTCGGCCGACTTTATTTTCATTCGTAAGGTGTTTTAGAAATTATTTTTCGTCAACCATTCATCAAGAATGGTATTGAACTCATCTGGGTGCTCCATCATTGGGGCATGTCCACATTTATCCATCCAAAATAAATCTGAATTCGGTAATAACTCATCAAATAGCTCAGCTACATCTGGCGGCGTTACACTATCATTTTTTCCCCAAATAATACATGTAGGAGTTTTCATTTTTGGTAAATCTTGCGCCATATTATGTCGTATGGCACTTTTGGCAATTGCCAAGGTCTTTACCAATTTTATGCGGTCGTTAACCGTAGCAAAAACTTCGTCTACAATTTCTTTAGTGGCTATTTCTGGGTCATAGAAAACATCTTGTGCTTTCTTTTTAATGAACTCATAATCACCGCGTTTAGGGTAGCCATCGCCCATGGCACTCTCGTAAAGTCCGGAACTACCGGTAATAACCAGGGCTTTTACTTTAGAAGGATATAATTTGGTGTGCAAAAGACCAATATGGCCACCAAGAGAGTTTCCTAAAAGAATAACATCTTCTAGTTCTTTATATTCAATAAATTTCTTCAGGTATTTGGCAAAGTTCTTAACCGTGGTCTTTAGCATTGGCATTGAATACAACGGTAATTCCGGAATAAGCACTTTATATCCTTTAGGAGGGAAATAGGTAGTTACTCCTTCAAAATTGCTTAGTCCGCCCATTAGCCCGTGAAGAATAATTATGGGTTTGCCCTCACCTTTCTCTATATACTTAAAGCCGCCGTCTTTAATCAATTTATTTTCCATGCACTCTGCTCATCATAATTGCCCAAATATAGGTAATTACCTAGAATAGCAAACAACTCTTTTCGATTAGGTGATTTCACGAATCTTTCAGATTTCGATTTTTCTAGAATTAAGGGTACGGTGGGAAAATTATCCTTTAAAAATCGATGAAGTGTAAAAAGTCGTCAAAAAGTGGGGTAATTTATTAACAAAGTGGATTTTAGTGGTAAAATGTGGTAATAATATTTATATATTTGGGTTATATAAATAAAACAACTCCATTTTGGACATTTATTTCTTTGGGACATTTAACTGCAAAGCAGATGCAAAGGGGCGTATAATGCTACCGGTTACGCTGCGCAATCAAATGACGCCAATTTTAAATGAAGGTTTTTTTATAAAGAAGTCGTACTACAATGAATGTTTGGAATTATACCCTGCGCAAGAATGGTATAAGATAATGGCAGAAATGGACCAGAATAATAGGTTTGATGAAGAAAGCCAGTTGTTTCAAAGGATTTTTACAGACGGACTTCGCCCAGTGGAGGTAGATAGTAGTGGAAGGCTATTAATTGCTAAAGATGTTATTTCATTGGCAGGTATTACGAAAGAAGTGAAAATAGTACCCATGCGTAAGCATTTAGAGATATGGGATGTTAAGGAGTACGAGGCAACTATATCCATATCAAAAGAAGATAAAAAGAATTTGGTAAAACGTGTAATGTTGAACCAAAAAGAGAATAAGGATGTATCATAATCCGGTTTTACTGAAAGAATCAGTAGATGGTTTGGACATCAAAAAAGATGGGGTGTATGTAGATGTGACATTTGGCGGTGGCGGTCACTCTAAAGAAATATTGAAAAGACTGGGAGCGGAAGGCAAATTGTTTGCTTTTGACCAAGATGAAGATGCGCAAGCAAATGCATTAGGTGATCCAAGATTTACGCTGATAGCGGAAAATTTTAGATATATAGCTCAGTTTTTAAAGTTCTATGGCATTCGGAAAGTAGATGGAATCTTGGCGGATTACGGCGTTTCATCGCATCAGTTTGATCAGGCGGAAAGAGGATTCTCTACGCGGTTTGATGCAGATTTGGACATGCGAATGAGTAAGCGTAATACGCTGTCTGCTTATGAGGTGGTAAACAAGTATTCGTACGACGATTTGCGTAAGGTGTTGTTTGACTATGGTGATATAAGAAATGCAAACGCCATGGCAAAAGTACTGGTAGCAAGTAGGGAAGTAGAAGAAATAAGAACAACCGATGCTTTAAAACAAGCATTAAAGCAATTTTTGCCAGAGCATAAGCAGCATAAAATATTGGCACAGATATATCAGACGATTCGTATAGAGGTGAATCAGGAGATTGAAGTGATCAAAGAGTTTTTGGAACAAGTGCCCGATTTATTGAATCCGAAGGGAAGGTTGAGTGTTATAAGTTATCACTCTTTAGAAGATAGATTGGTAAAACGGTTTATACGAGCGGGACAGTTTGAGGGAGAGCCAGAAAAAGATTTCTATGGCAATATAGATGTTCCCTTAAAAAAAGTAGGCGGACTAATAGTTCCGACACGAGAAGAAATAAAACAAAATAATAGAGCACGTAGTGCCAAATTAAGAATAGCGGAGCGTAATGGCGAAAAATAAAATGAAAACGGGGGTATTGGACCTATTGAAAGGCAAATTTTTGGTAAGCGGCGACGCCCCTAAGAATTGGCTGTTCATCATTTTCATTTCTTTTTTGGCAACGGTTATGATCAGTAGCTCGCATAGTGCAGACCAAAAAGTGCATCAAATAGCATTGCTTAACGAAGAAGTAAAAGAATTGCGAAACGAGTTTGTAGACATGCGGTCCGATGTGCAGCAGTTGAAACTAGAATCGAGTATTACCGGTAAAATAGCTGAGAAAGGACTTTTTCCTTCAGAAACGCCACCACAAAAAATTAGGGTCAAATCTTTAAATGTCGAGTAAATGGCCGCAACAGATAAAAGTATACTTAAACGCCTCTATATTGTAGCCGCATTTCTTGTGCTGTTTGCTGGCGCCGTACTGTTTAAATTGGTGTCCATACAACTTGTTGACGGTGAAAAATACCAGGCAATGGCAGACACGCGTACAGAGCGAATGTTTACTATTCAGCCAAACAGAGGCAATTTGTATTCAGATGATGGTAGCCTTCTGGCAACCTCGGTATCTAAATACACTATCCGTTTTGATGCGGTTACGGTAAGTAACGAAGATTTTAAGGCAAACGTAAAACCTTTGTCAGACGCTCTGGCAAAAGAGTTTGGGAAAACATCGTCTCACTATCAACAACTACTTAGAAAGGCAAGAGAGAACAAAAACAGATATACACTAATAGCACGTAATCTTGACTACTCCGAGTATATGGATGTCAAGACTTTTCCGCTTTTTAATAAAGGAGCTTATAAAGGCGGACTTATTATTGAGCAAGATACGAAGAGGGAGCATCCGTTGGGTAAAATTGCAGAACGTAGTGTTGGGTACGAGCGTGTAGATGAAAACGGATATTACACACGTGTAGGTATGGAAGGTGCTTTTGGCGAATACCTAAGAGGAGTTGAAGGAAAGCGTTTAAAGCAAAAAATAGCAAAAGGGCAGTGGAAACCACTAGGCAACGATAATATTGTAGAGCCAAAAGATGGCTACGATGTATATTCTACAATAGACATTAATATACAAGATATAGCACACCATGCTTTATTGAAGCAATTGGAACTTTATAAGGCAGACCACGGTACCGTTATTGTAATGGAAGTGAAAACGGGCGAGGTAAAAGCAATATCAAACCTTGGTCAGACTCCAGATGGAAAATATTACGAGCGTTTAAATTATGCTATCGGTGAATCGCACGAGCCAGGTTCCACTTTTAAATTGGTGAATTTGGTAGCGGCATTAGAGGATAAGGTGATAGATACCAGCTCTGTAATCGATACTGAAAAAGGCGCTTGGAAACTATATAGACATACCATAAAGGATACCAAACGTGGTGGTCATGGAAAAATTACCATGTCAACCGCTTTTGAAGTATCGTCTAATGTGGCCTTTGCCAAGATGATACATAATGGGTATAAGGATAACCCAGAGAAATATGTAAACCGATTAATGAGTATGGGTATTCATAAAGAATTAGGGCTTCCTGTTCTTGGTGAAGGTAAACCTGTATTGCGATACCCTGGTGATAAAGGGTGGTCTGGACTTTCGTTAGCGCAAATGGCTTATGGCTACGAAGTATCTGTTACTCCGCTACAATCATTGGCATTTTATAATGCTATTGCCAATGACGGGGAAATGGTAAAGCCAAGGCTATTGAAAGAAGTTAAGGAGTGGAACAAGACCATACAGAAATTTGATAAAAAAGTATTGAATACCGCCATTTGCTCACAAGAAACGGTGAAAAAAGTGCAAAAGATATTAAAGAATGTAGTGGAAAAGGACCATGGTACAGGTCACGGTATGTACTCCAAGAATTTTTCTATGGCAGGCAAAACTGGAACTACGCAGACTAACTATGTGTCTAAAGACCGTAGTAAATATGAATATATATCATCGTTTGCGGGGTATTTTCCGGCAGACAATCCTAAGTATTCCTGTATTGTAGTTATCCATAAACCAGACAAAAGTGTTGGGTATTACGGAGCAGATGTATCGGGTCCGGTATTTAAATCTGTAGCACAAAAAGTATATGCTACATCGCCATTAACAAGTGAAGTAAATGTAAAAGATGTGTTGATTGCAAGTAATGAAAACTCGCATGAGGCCTATTTTAAAACAGCGCAACAAAAATTTTCAGCGATGCCTAATGTACAAGGTATGTGCGGTATGGATGCTGTTGCAATTTTAGAAAACCTAGGTATAGAAGTAGTGGTAAAAGGAAATGGAAAGGTAAAAAACCAGTCCATTTCTAAAGGAACCGATTTAAAATCAGTGAAAAAGATAGTATTGGAATTAATATGAAACTACTAAAGGACATATTATATGGAGTGAATATTACTGCGGTTAGCGGTACAACCTCTTGTGATATAGTTTCAGTTCGTTTCGATTCTAGAGAAGTACAAAATGGTGATGCCTTTGTAGCTATAAAAGGCACCTTAACGGATGGTCATAACTATATAGACGCAGTAGTAAAAGCCGGTGCAAGAGCTATTGTTTGTGAGCAATTGCCTGCTAATATGGTGGATGGAGTTACGTATGTTGAGGTGGAAAATGGCAATCAGGCATTGGCATTAATGGCATCTAATTACTATGGTACACCGTCTAAGAATTTAAAATTAGTAGGTGTAACGGGTACCAATGGTAAAACAACGGTATCAAGTTTATTATATCAGTTATTTAAAAAAGCAGGGTATAAAGTAGGCTTGTTATCCACTATTAAAATAATGGTTGATGATACGGAGTATGCAACAAAACATACCACTCCCGATGCATTGGTAATCAACAAGCATTTAAGGTTGATGAATGATGCAGGTGTTGAGTATTGCTTTATGGAAGTAAGTTCTCATGGTATTCATCAAAAAAGAACGGAAGGTTTGGTTTTTGAAGGAGCAATTTTCACGAATCTGTCTCATGATCATTTAGACTATCATAAAACATTTGCTGACTATAGAGATACCAAAAAGATTTTGTTTGATCAGTTGTCTAAAAAGGCATTTGCACTAACAAATATTGATGATAAAAATGGCTTGGTAATGTTACAAAATACCAAAGCTAGAAAGTATACCTATGCGCTAAAAAATTATGCGGATTATAGGGCACAAGTTCTTGAAAACCAGTTCGATGGTCAGTTGTTGAAAATTAACGATAACGAACTGTGGATTAAGTTAATAGGTTGTTTCAATGCCTATAATATGTTAGCAATTTATGCTTCGGCAGAATTGTTGGGATTAGAGAAAATAGAAACCCTTCGCTTGTTGAGCGAGTTGGATAATGTAGATGGAAGGTTTCAATATTACATATCAAAAAATAAGATTACGGCTATAGTTGATTATGCCCATACGCCGGACGCCCTAAAAAATGTGCTTGAGACAATCAGCACGTTGAGAACTGGAAATGAAAACGTCATCACCGTTGTGGGGTGTGGTGGCGATAGAGACAGATCAAAGCGTCCGGTAATGGGCAATATCGCTTCGGAAATGAGTAATAAAATCATCTTTACATCTGATAATCCTAGAACAGAATCCCCTTCTGAGATTATTGCGGAAATGGAAGCCGGAGTAGAGCCACAGCATGTTAAAAAGATTTTATCCATTGAAAATAGAGAGCAAGCCATTAAAACAGCATGCCAATTAGCGAATGATAACGATATTATTTTGGTAGCAGGTAAAGGTCATGAGACCTACCAAGAAACCAACGGAGTTCGTATAGATTTTGATGATTTTAAAATAGTAAAAGAGCTATTAAATAGCCTAGATAAATAACTAAAGCTTAGAAACAAGACCATAATTATATGTTAACCTACCTGTTTGAATATTTAGAAAAACAATACCAGTTGCCTGGAGCTTCGCTGTTTCAGTTCAGCACATTCCGTGCGGCAATGGCTATTCTGTTTTCGCTGATGATTGCAACGGTATATGGTAAGCGTGTAATTCTATTTCTTCAAAAGCAACAAGTAGGTGAAACTATTCGCGATTTAGGTTTAGATGGTCAAAAGCAAAAGGCAGGTACACCAACAATGGGTGGGGTTATAATTATAATGGCAACCTTAATACCTGTTATTCTTTTTGCACGGTTAGATAATATTTACATCATGCTATTGATTTTTACCATGCTGTGGATGGGCGCAATAGGGTTTTTAGATGATTATATAAAAGTATTTAAAAAGAACAAAGAGGGACTTAAAGGACGTTTTAAGGTGTTGGGTCAAGTAACCTTAGGTTTAATCGTAGGGGCAGTACTTTATTTTCATCCAGAAGTAACCATGCGTGATCACGATAAATCAATTATTACTAAAGATTTTGTGGTAGAGCAGGTAAAAGGACCGGAAATTAAATCGACCATGACTACGGTTCCTTTTTTTAAGAATAATGAGTTTGATTATGGGCGTCTATTATCATGGGCTGGTGATGGGGCAAAAGAATATGCCTGGTTGTTGTTTATACCTATTATCATTTTAATTGTAACGGCAGTATCTAACGGAGCAAATTTAACGGATGGTATTGACGGTCTTGCAGCAGGCACATCAGCAATTATAGTATTTACACTGGGCATATTTGCACTGGTGTCTGGTAACATCATATTCTCTGATTACTTGGATATTATGTACATACCAAGAGTAGGAGAATTATTGATATTTATAACTGCATTTGTTGGGGCTTTGATTGGATTTTTATGGTACAATGCGTTCCCAGCGCAAGTATTTATGGGAGATACGGGTAGTTTAACAATTGGGGGTGTTATTGCCGTAATAGCAATTATTGTTCGTAAAGAATTATTGATTCCCGTGTTATGCGGAATCTTCTTTGCGGAGTCACTCTCGGTGATGATGCAGGTTGGATATTTCAAATACACTAAGAAAAAATTTGGTGAGGGCAGACGTATATTTTTAATGTCACCATTACACCACCACTATCAGAAAATGGGATATCACGAAAGCAAGATTGTAACCCGTTTTTGGATTGTAGGAATACTATTGGCCATTGTATCTATAGTTACTCTAAAAATTAGATAAAATGGCATTGTTGGTAGTACTAGGCGGTGGAGAAAGTGGGGTAGGAACGGCCATTTTAGGATTAAAAAAGGGATACGAGGTTTTTGTATCCGATAAAGGAAAAATTAAAGAGAAGTATAAAAACGTTCTTGAACATTTTGGAATTGATTGGGAAGAAGAACAGCATTCTGAAGACCGCATACTAAAAGCCGATTTGGTAATGAAAAGTCCGGGTATACCGGATAAAGTGCCCTTGGTAAAGCAGTTGGTTGAGAAAGGCGTTCCGGTAATATCAGAGATAGAATTTGCATCGAAATACACTGATGCAAAAATTATTGGTATTACGGGAAGCAATGGAAAAACCACTACGACAATGCTAACCAACCATATTTTGGCCAGTGCCGAATTAAAAGTGGGTATGGCAGGAAACATTGGTGATAGTTATGCAAAAATGGTTGCGGAGAATGATTTTGAGTATTACGTACTTGAAATAAGCAGTTTTCAATTAGACGGTATTGTGGATTTTAAACCCAGTATTGCTGTGATTACGAATATTACGCCAGATCATTTAGATCGGTACGAATATGAGTTTGAAAACTACATCGCTTCTAAATTTAGAATAGCGGAGAACCAAGACGAAAACGATTATTTGATTTATGATGCAGATGATACCGTTTTGGTAGAATGGCTTAAAAATCACCCGGTTAAATCAAAATTAATGCCCTTTTCATTAAATAAAGTATTTGAAGAAGGCGCATTTATAGAGCAAAACGAGATAATAATAAAAACAACAACTGACACTATTAGCATGATTAAAGACACTTTGGCCTTAGAAGGTCAGCACAATGTAAAGAACACAATGGCAGCCGCAACAATTGCAAAATTAGTTGGTATCCGTAAGGAAACGATAAGAGCTTGTGTTTCTAATTTTCAAGGGGCTCCCCACCGTTTGGAGAAGGTGTTGAAAATTCATCATGTGGAATATATCAATGATTCTAAAGCAACAAACGTAAACGCGGCTTATTACGCTTTAGATAGTATGAAATCGCCAACAGTTTGGATTGTAGGTGGAGTAGATAAAGGCAATGAATATATGGAGCTAATGCCTTTAGTTCGTGAAAAAGTTAAAGCAATAATTTGCTTAGGTGAGGATAATGAAAAGATTAAGCATGTATTTGGTAATGCAGTAGATCTTTTGGTAGAAACATTTGCAATGGAAGAAGCTGTAAAAGTTGCGTATAAAATTGCAGAACGTGGAGATACTGTTTTGTTATCACCAGCATGTGCAAGTTTCGATTTGTTTAAGAATTATGAAGATCGCGGAGATCAATTTAAGAACTGTGTAAAAAACCTATAAGGTGTTGAACATATTACAAAATATAAAAGGAGATAAAGCCATTTGGGCCATTGCGGCACTTTTGGCATTGTTTTCATTTTTACCAGTATATAGTGCCAGTAGTAATTTGGTATATGTAGTTGGTAATGGTACAACCGTTGGTCATTTGGTAAAACATGCTATACTGTTGGTTTTAGGTTTTGGAATTATTTATGGTATACATAAAATACCTACGCATTTCTTTAAAGGGCTGTCTATGATTGCGCTTCCAATTGTACTGGTGTTGCTTGTTTTTGTATTGGCACAAGGTACATCTGGGGGCGGTACTAATGATAGCCGTTGGATTCGTATTCCGTTAGTGGGGTTTGGTTTTCAACCCTCAAACTTGGCATCGGTCGTATTAATGATCTATGTAGCGCGGTATTTCTCTAAGGTCAGAGATATTAAAATAACTTTTAAAGAAAGCATATTGCCATTGTGGCTTCCTGTTTTCTTAGTAGTTGCGCTTATTTTACCTGCAAACTTTTCAACAGCCGGTATTGTATTTTCTATGGTAATGATATTGTGTTTCTTAGGCGGATATCCTATGAAATACTTGTTGGGAATTGTAGGGGCAGGAGTCCTGTTTTTAACACTATTTGTCTTAACAGCTAAAGCATTTCCAGATTTATTCCCAAATAGGGTAGATACTTGGATGAGCAGGATAGATAGCTTTTCAAATCCAGAAGATACCGAGGCAAATTATCAAATAGAAAGAGCCAAAATTGCAATTGCAACGGGTGGTATTGTAGGTAAAGGTGCAGGCAAGAGTGTGCAAAAGAACTTTTTGCCACAGAGTTCATCAGATTTTATCTATGCAATTATCGTTGAAGAGTATGGATTAATTGGTGGTTTCGGGTTAATGTTTTTTTACCTGTTTTTGTTGTTCCGTATTGTGGTTGTAGCTAATGGTACGGCTACGGTTTTTAGCAAGTTGCTAGTGTTGGGGGTTGGTTTGCCCATTGTATTTCAGGCTTTAATAAATATGGCGGTAGCGGTAGAGCTGTTTCCGGTAACGGGACAGAATTTACCATTAATCAGTAGTGGAGGAACATCAAGCTGGATGACCTGTTTAGCAATAGGAATCATATTAAGTGCAAGTAATAAAAGTATAGTTCAGGAGAGTTCTGCTGATGATATAGATGAAACAAACCCTTTAGAGATTTTAAGTGGGCAGTTATAGATTCATCTTATCTGGTGGTGGAACGGGCGGACATATTTATCCGGCGATTGCCATAGCGAACGAATTAAAAAGAAGGTATCCTGATGCCGAATTTTTGTTCGTAGGCGCAAAGGATCGAATGGAAATGGAGAAAGTACCACAAGCAGGGTACAAAATAGAAGGATTGTGGATTACAGGGATACAACGGAAACTAACCCTTAAAAATGTACTGTTTCCTATAAAATTGATAAGTAGTTTAATGAAAGCAAACAGCATCGTATCGAAGTTTAAGCCCCATGCCGTAATTGGCACAGGTGGTTTTGCTAGTGGTCCGTTGTTGAAAATGGCTACTGTAAAAGGAATACCATGTGTGTTACAAGAACAGAATTCTTTTGCGGGTATTACCAATAAATTATTAAAAGACAAAGTGGCAAAAATTTGTGTGGCATATGATGGCATGGAAAAGTTTTTCCCAAAAGATAAAATAGTAAAAACAGGAAATCCTGTACGTTCAGATTTGGTGGAATTGAAAGCTACTAAAAGTGAAGCTCTGGATTATTTTGAATTAAAGGAGAATAAGAAAACCTTATTGGTATTGGGTGGTAGCTTAGGTGCAAGACGTATAAATGAACTTATAGCAGAGCACCTAGCCTATTTTGAAGAATTAGGGTTGCAAGTAATCTGGCAATGTGGAAAAGGATATTATGAAACCTACAAATTGCATCAATCTAACAATATAAAAGTGCATGCATTTTTGAATACGATGGACAAGGCTTATGTAGCTGCAGATTTTATTATTTCAAGAGCAGGAGCAGGAGCGGTATCAGAGTTATGTTTGGTGGGTAAACCAACATTTTACATACCGTCACCAGTGGTTGCAGAAGACCATCAGACCATGAATGCACTATCGCTAGTAGGTCATAATGCAGCAATTATGATTAGGGAAAAAGAGTTGAACGAGAATTTTAAAAGTGAGTTTGAAGCAGTTTTTGCCTCACCAGAAAAGCAAGCAGAATTATCAAGGAACAGTAAAGCCTTGGCGTTACCAAATGCTACGGCAGATATCTGTAATGAAATAGAAAAATTATTAAAGTAAAATGAATATAGAGCAAATACATAGAGTGTATTTTATAGGCATAGGCGGCATTGGTATGTCGGCCTTGGCGCGCTATTTTGCTTTTATAAATAAAAAGGTTGCTGGATATGATAAAACAGAGAGCCCGTTAACACAAGAATTGGCAAGTACAGGTATTGATATTCACTATAGTGATGATTTAAATATTGTACCTACGGAATATAAGAATACTAAGAATACACTAGTAGTGTATACGCCTGCAGTACCACCAAGCCATTCAGAATACCAATACTTTTTAAACAATGGTTTTGTCATAAAAAAGCGTTCAGAGGTATTGGGGCTTATAACAAAAGATAGTTTCTGTTTTGCGGTAGCCGGTACACATGGTAAAACGACCACCTCAAGTATTTTGGCCCATTTGTTAAAAGAAACAGGTGTAGAAATGACAGCGTTTTTAGGAGGTATTTCAGAAGATTTCAATAGTAATTTCTTGCTAGAAGGCACAGACTATTCGGTAGTAGAGGCCGATGAGTTTGACCGTTCGTTTATGCAATTAACACCAAATGTAGCTTGTGTAACCTCAATGGATGCGGATCACTTGGATATTTATGGAGATGCGCAAGAATTGGAAAGAACATTTGTAGACTTTACCAAACGGTTAAAACCAGGAGGTAAGTTATTTGTTAGAAAAGGGTTGCCTTTAGAGGGGCTGACCTATGGTATTGAAGACGATTCGGATTATTGTATCCGAAACATAAAAATAGAACATGGCACCTACATATTCGATTTGGAGACCCCCGATTTTAAAATTGAAAGGGTTGAATTTAACAAACCAGGAAGGCATAATTTGCTCAATGGTCTAGTAGCTTTTGCAATGGCGATGCAATCTGGTTCCCCCCCAGATCGCCTTGCTGAGGCACTTGCGACTTTTAAAGGAGTGCAAAGGCGTTTCTCATATAAGATTAAAACAGATGATTTTATTTTTATTGACGATTATGCGCATCACCCAACGGAAATAAATGCAGTCTATGATGCAGTATCGGAGATGCATCCAAATAAAAAAGTGTTGGCTATTTTTCAACCACATTTATTTTCAAGGACAAGGGATTTTGCTGATGATTTTGCAAAAAGCTTATCACAATTCGAAAATATTTTGTTACTAGATATTTATCCGGCAAGAGAGGAGCCTATACAAGGAGTGGATTCCGAGTGGTTACTTAAAAAGATTACAAGTAGTGGTAAAAAATTAATTTCAAAGGAACAAATCATTTCTGAAATTAATAATCAAAATCCAGAAGTTTTAGTAACGATGGGAGCAGGAGATATTGGTTTAGAAGTTGTAAAAATAAAAAAAGTGTTATCGTATGCAGATTAATTGGAATTTTTTGAAGTTGACCGCTTTGATTCTGGTAATCATGGGGTTATATGCATTTTCGAATGGTCGAAGTAGTGCTAAAAATGTAGCATCAATGAAAGTTGAGTTCATTGGCGATGATAATTTATACCTAACTGAAGGGACGGTTAATAAATTGTTAATACAAAATTATGGTAGTCTTGAAAATGTCCCCAAAGAAAATATAGTTTTGAATACTGTAGAAAAGGCCATTGAGGCCAATGAAATGGTGAAAAGTGCCCAAGTCTATCTAACTATTGATGGTGAGCTTACGTCGAAAATTATTCAACGGAAACCAATCGGACGCATAGAGGGGGATACTAAATATTATTTGGATGATGAAGGAAAGAGAATGCCACTTTCTAACAATCATTCAGCAAGAGTTCCCATAATAACAGGCAATATCAGTGGTAAAAGCCTTGAGGATGTCTATGTCATATTGGAGCATATAAACAAAGATGATTTTTTTCGAAAATCGGTAATCGGAATACACATTAAGGGTGATAAAGATTATCAATTACGATTAAGGCTTAATAATTTTGTAGTGAACTTAGGCGATGCAGGAGATTTAGAGGAGAAGTTTAGCAATTTCAAGGCATTTTATGCCAAGGCAAATAAGGATGAAACCTTAAAAGATTACGCCGTAGTAAGTTTAGAATTCAATAACCAGGTGGTGTGCACTAAAATATAATTAAAATGGAACAAACTAAATATTCAGTTGGTCTAGATATTGGAACAACAAAAATCGTTGCAATTATTGGTAAACAAAATGAATACGGTAAGATTGAAATTTTGGGTATTGGTAAAGCCAAAAGTTTAGGTGTACATAGAGGTGTGGTAAATAATATTACGCAGACCATTAAATCTATACAACAAGCAGTAGAAGAAGCAGAAGCAAATTCTGGACTTAAAATCGGGTCTGTTGTAGTAGGTATCGCCGGTCAACATATTAGAAGTTTGCAACATAGCGATTACATTACCCGTAAGGATTCTGAAGAAGTTATTAACGAGGATGATGTAGATATCTTATGTAATCAAGTGCACAAATTGATTATGCTACCGGGCGAAGAAATTATTCATGTATTACCACAAGAATATAAAGTTGATGGGCAAGCTGAAATACGTGAGCCTATTGGAATGTACGGCGGTAGACTAGAAGCTAATTTTCATGTAGTAGTTGGTCAAGTTGTTTCTATAAAAAATGTAGGTCGCTGTATTAAAAGTGCAGGTCTAGATTTAGGTAATATTACCTTAGAGCCATTGGCATCATCGGACGCCGTATTAAGTCAAGAAGAAAAAGAGGCGGGTGTTGCATTAATAGATATAGGAGGTGGTACAACCGATTTAGCCATTTTTAAAGACGGTATTATAAGACATACAGCGGTTATTCCTTTTGGTGGGGGCGTAATTACCGAAGATATAAAAGAAGGTTGTTCTATTATAGAGAAACAGGCCGAGTTATTAAAAACCAGGTTTGGTTCTGCATGGCCAGGTGAAAATAAAGATAATGAAATAGTATCCATACCAGGATTACGTGGTAGGGAACCAAAAGAAATTTCTTTAAAGAACCTATCTAAAATAATTCATGCACGTGTAGTGGAGATTGTTGAGCAAGTGTACGTAGAGATCAAAAATTACGGTCACGAAGAGCAAAAGAAAAAACTAATTGCGGGTATTGTATTAACGGGTGGCGGTAGTCAACTAAAGCATTTAAAGCAATTAGTAGAGTATATAACAGGTATGGATACGCGTATTGGATATCCAAACGAGCATTTAGCTGGCGATTCTGATGAAGAGGTAGCTAGTCCTTTGTATGCCACAGCTGTTGGTCTTTTAATGAATGCAGTTAAGAACCAAGAGAAAAAAAAGATAATACAACAGGAAATAGAACAAGAACTAGAAGAAGCAGAAGAGGAGTTAGTTTATGCCGATACTGAAACCGAAGCGGTAACACGCCCAAATATCCATAAGGAGCGTAAGTCTGTTTTTGATAAGTGGTCTGAAAAATTGAAAGAGTTTTTAGATAACGCGGAGTAATTAACATAGATTAAAAAAACATAACCAGTAATAATTAGAATATGAGTAAGAACAGCGAATTTGACAATATCTCATTTGATCTACCAAAAAATCAAAGTAACGTAATAAAAGTCATTGGTGTAGGTGGTGGTGGTAGTAATGCCATTAATCACATGTTTCAGGCGGGAATTAACGGAGTTGATTTTGTAATCTGTAATACAGATTCACAGGCATTGGACAATAGTCCTGTACCTAACAAAATACAGTTAGGTGTTTCGTTAACAGAAGGTTTGGGTGCTGGTGCCAATCCTGAAGTAGGAGAACAGGCTGCAATGGAAAGTATGGAGGAAATCAAAACAATGTTAGATTCCACTACAAAGATGATTTTCATTACTGCAGGTATGGGTGGGGGAACAGGAACTGGTGCTGCTCCCGTTATTGCCAAGTTTGCAAAAGAAATGGATGTTCTTACCGTAGGTATCGTTACGATGCCTTTTCAATTTGAAGGTAAAATGCGTGTTGAACAAGCGCAAAGAGGTATTGAAAAATTACGTAAAAATGTCGATTCGCTGATTGTCATTAATAACAACAAATTAAGAGAGGTATACGGAAATTTAGGTTTTAAAGCTGGTTTTTCTAAAGCAGATGAAGTATTGGCAACTGCCGCAAGAGGTATTGCGGAAGTAATTACGCACCATTACACCCAAAACATAGATTTACGTGACGCTAAAACCGTTTTATCTAATAGTGGTACGGCTATTATGGGTTCTGCTATTTCATCTGGTTCTGCAAGAGCAAATGAAGCGATCATGAAAGCGTTAGATTCCCCGTTGTTAAATGACAATAAAATTCAAGGAGCAAAAAATGTATTGCTATTAATTGTTTCAGGAGCACAAGAAATTACTATTGATGAAATAGGAGAAATCAATGATCATATTCAGATAGAAGCAGGTTATGGTGCAAACATTATTATGGGTGTTGGTGAAGATGAAAGCTTAGGAGAAGCCATTGCCGTAACTGTAATTGCCACGGGTTTTAATATCGAACAACAAGATGATATTGTAAATACTGAATCAAAAAAAATCATTCATACCTTAGAAGACGGGCAGCGTGCTGAAGCCATGTTGCTATCCAATTCTAAAACGGTGCATACTTTAGAAATGGATGAAGTAGAGGAGGAGGTTGTAAAGGTAAATCCTGTAAAAAAGTATGAGTTCGTTGAGGAGTCTGATTTTGATTTGATTCCTACAACGAACTACATCAAAAATTTCAATGTATTTTATGAAGAAGTTTTAGCTTCAAATATTTCAGAGGATGAATTTGTAATAATTGATGCTCCAAAGTCCATAAGAGATATTGAAGTAGTTGACCCAGAGGTTTTAAAGATTAAAGATGAAGATGATAATTTCGCTTTAAGTTTTGATTTTAAATCTCAAGAAGAGGAATCAGAGAATGTCATTATGTTTGACTTACATGATGAGGTTAAAGACTTGGATGTTAATGACAGTATTGAGGTCATTCCTGTTTTAGAGTACAACAAGCAGGGCGAAAAGCGTTATAGCTTAGATGATTACATGAAATTTGAAAATAAATTAACGGGTGCTAAATCAAAGGCAGAAGAGTTCGAGCCTAAGATTATTCAAGATGAACTTATATTTGAGAAAAAAACGGTAGCTCCAAGAAGGGAAGTCAATCCAGATGAGCAGTTAGATCCTATGGAAACTCCGATAGAAGAGTTGCTAAGAGATAGAGCTGACGAGCGTAGAAGAAAACTTAAAGATTTCAATTATAAGTTTAAAACTAGTACACCTAGTAGTTATGATGACAAGAAGCCCGCTTACCAAAGGCAGGGAGTGAATTTAAATGATAATCCTAGAGAAAGTAAAATCTCAAGAACATCGCTTAGCGATGATAGTAATGATGATATCCAGTTGCGTTCAAATAACTCCTTTTTACATGATAATGTAGATTAGACCTAACTAAAAGCAAGTTGTATAAACCCAAAAACTAAGATAGTTTTTGGGTTTATTTTTTTATCTTCGCATACCAAAATAAGGAAAAAATGAGTTTACAGCAAAGGGTAATGGAGCAATTGAAATTAGCTATGAAAGCAAAAGATTCAGTAGCACTTGAATCGCTTAGAGCTATAAAATCGGCCCTATTAATGGCAAGTACCAGTGGTAATGGTGAAATTACCGAGGATGATGAAATACAATTGGTGCAGAAATTAGTAAAGCAAAGAAAAGATAGCGCTGCAATTTTTATAGAACAAGGAAGACAAGATCTTGCTGATCCAGAATTAGCGCAAATTGCTGTAATTGAGCAATTTTTACCAGAGCAATTAACAGAAGAAGAAGTAGAAAAAGTGGTAGTACAGACTATAGATTCTATTGGAGCTTCAGGAATGAAAGATATGGGTAAAGTTATGGGAATCGTTTCTAAGGAATTAGCTGGTCAGGCAGATGGGAAATTAATTTCTACAATTGTAAAAAAGAAACTAGCATAAGTTTAAAGTTGTAGTTTTGCCAACTGCTAACTGAATGTCAAAAATGGCCTCGTGGCGCAACTGAATAGCGCATCAGATTTCGGCTCTGAGGGTTGGGGGTTTGAATCCCTTCGAGGTCACTATTGTGTATAAAGCTCTTTAAACTTGTCGTTTAAGGAGCTTTTTTGGTTTTACCCTTATACCTGCAATTTCGGATAAAACTACAACGTGATCTGTAGATAATAGAACCCTAGTTGAGCACCTGCGCTACAAAATTAACGCTGTTAAAGGTAAGATAGCTTATTCCTGCAAATAACAGATTGGCACCTAGTAAAAGTCTAAACTTAGTTTGCAACCATTTACTTTCTGTGTTATAAGCCCATTTTAATTTTTCAGATAGTTTTATATATTTTAGTGCTATTTAAACCAAAAACATAATAATATGAAGGATAAATACCATTTTCAGTTCCTTTACCCTTCCTTGAAAAAATATACCGTAGCTAAGGCTCTAGGAGAATTTTTCACTTCTATTAAGAAAACATAATTTTTATCATAGTATTCCGTATTCCGTATTCCGTATTAGGGATTTGTTGTGAATATCGATAATGAATTTAAATAGGTATTATATACCTAAAAAATGGGGTTGGTCATACTAGATGACCAACCCCATTCACTTGAAATTTCGCTTAGTTATTGTTTGACAAACTGCATGTCTACGACAAGATTAATAGTATCACTTACGACAATACTACCAGCTTCTGTAACGGCGTTCCAGGTAAGTCCGAAATCTTTACGGTTTATTTTCCCCGTAATTTCAAAACCAGCCTTAGTTTGCCCATAAGGGTCTACAGCTACACCGTTAAAGTCTGTATTCAACTTTACTTCTTTAGTAATATCTTTAATTGTTAAATCTCCAACTATAGTATCTCCGTCAAAAGATTTTGATTGAAATTTCATTTCAGGATAGGCTGTTGCGTTAAAGAAGTCTTCAGACTTTAAGTGCGTATCTCTATCGTTATTTTTCGTATTTATTGAATCGATCTTTGCTGTGAAATTAAAATTTGCATCTTTAAAATCATCGTTTTCTGTTTCCGCGGTTGCATTGAAATCTTCAAAAGCTCCCTTTACGGTAGAAATCATCATATGCTTTACTTTAAAGCCTATTTCTGAATGATCTGCGTCTATTGTCCAAGTTGTTTTCGTTGCTGTATTCATTGTTTTTAATTTTTTGTCTTTTTTGACGTTTATACTTATTTGTGATTTTTAATTAATTGTTTATTAATTCAGTGACATGGGAACTTCCATTAATAAGATTTCGGTATCGCTATCTCCTTTAATATCCAAGGATTTAACATCCCAGACACCAAAGCCATCTCTTTCATTAAGTTCTTGGCCATTGATAGTTGCATCCCCTTTCAAAATAAAGGCATAAACACCGTTGTTCTTTGCGTCATTGAGATTATATTTAACTACTTTACCTTTATCAAGATTGGTTATGTTGAACCAAGCGTTTTGATGAATCCAAACGCCAGCATCATCTTCATTAGGCGACAGTACTTGTTGCAATTTGTTCTTACGGTCTGCCGTGTCTAATGTTATCTGATCATAGCGCGGCTTTACTCGTTGTTTATTAGGAATAATCCAGATTTGTAAGAACTTTACTGGTTTGTCTGGATTATTGTTGAATTCAGAATGCATTACACCAGTTCCTGCGCTCATTACTTGTATATCTCCTGATTTAATAATTGTTGAGTTACCCATATCATCCATATGCTTTAAATCACCTTCGAGTGGGATCGAAATAATTTCCATATCCTTGTGAGGATGTGTTCCAAAACCTCTACTTTCTGAAACTTTATCGTCGTTTAGTACTCTTAATACCCCAAAATTCATTCGCTCTGGGTTGTGGTAATTAGCAAAACTGAAGGTATGTTTTGAGTGCAACCAACCGTGATTTGCATCGCCTCTTGTGTCTGCTTTATGAAGTATTGTATTCATAGTTCTTGTTTCTTAAATTAGTAAATGATTGTAACCCACGATTTGTTCTTTTGTGATTGTGTTTAATTTTTCTGTACCCGCTACTTCGGCTGCGCCCAACTCAGGTTTTGTGAAAGCGGAAACTCCAACAACACTTGCAAAACTATTAGCCCAGTTGTTTTTAAAAAATCCAATCCTTTCATAGGTTTTGTATTAATTACAGTGCAAAGATGCAACTCATTAATAGTGTGTGGAATATGAAAAAATGAGAGAAACTTATGAAAATCCGATATTGGCTCTATTTTTAAGCCTGTAATTGACTTTTTTTGAAATGTGAAGGCGATATTTTTGTGTGTTTTTTAAAGAATGCACTAAAATTTGCGGGCTCGTTAAAACCCAGCTCGTAGGCAATTTCTTTGGCCGACCCATCTGTAAAATAGAGCAGTCTTTTTGCTTCGGTGATAATTCTGGTCTGTATATAATCCTTGGCCGTTTTTCCTATTTTAGATTTTACCGTTCTGTTAAGGTGGTCTGGAGTAATATTAAGCTCGCCGGCATAAAATGTTGTAGAATGTTCCTGTCTGTAATGGGTATTTACCACCGTCTTAAAATCTCGAATAAGATTGTTTCCAGAAGTTTCCATTTCCGATGCAATTGGATTGATAGAACAAATATTATTGCACTCTATAAGCAACAATTTTAAGAAAGCACCGATAGACAAATTTTTCATAGTAGCGTCACTATGAAATAGGTCAAAGATATTTTTGGCAAAGTGTGCAATGGTCCTAAATTGCTGTTCTTTAGGCAACAGTGGCGGACTTTGCCCATAATTTTGAAAAAGGTTTAAACTATCTATAAAAGATAAGGGAATAGTACTTTCTACCAAAAATTGGTTAGAAAATGTCATCACATATCCAAACGATTTTTCAGTTTCTATAACCTGATGTACTTGTCCAGGCGCAACGAAATATACCTGATAACCACCAAGCTCATAGCTGTTGAAATCTATTTTATGATGTCCGGATGCATTTTTAATAATTAAGACTGTAAAGTAATTATGCCTATGTGGTTCATCTACTTTCCCATTGTGTTTATCATAAATATCTTCCATACGAGATATGGCAAAAGTGGCACTTTCTTGCTGGGCATTTACTTTTTGATACGTTTTAACGGGATTCATTGATTCTTATATTATTTATTTGCTCAAACACATTATAAATTATTCTCAATCCTTTTATCTGGAACAAGCCACATTATTGCAACAACACTGTATAAAACAATAGCAATCCAAGTATTTAAAAGGGCAAACCCAATTCCTAAAATATAACATACAATAGAAATTTTCCCCTTTCTATCTGAGCCTATCACTTTGCGAAGTGGAAATTCCATATCGTGAGACTTAATGATAACATTCTGTAAGATAAAATAGGCAATAGCACACAGGAGCAATACTACACCATATGCAACTACGGGCAAGATAGCCTCATAATTATTTCCTATCCACGCCGTGGTAAAGGGAATTAGTGATAGCCAAAAAAGGAGATGTAGATTTACCCAAAGTACCTTACCGTTTACTTTTTGAGTTATTTGAAATAAATGGTGGTGATTATTCCAGTAAATTCCCAAGTATATAAAACTAAAAACATAACTTATAAACACTGGAACTCGTTCAAGAAGAGCATTTAAAGTGGCTTCTTCCGGAGCTTGAAGCTCTAAGACCATAATAGTAATTATGATGGCAAGAACTCCGTCACTAAATGCTTCTAGTCTGTTTGTCTTCATAGGTAGTCTTGTTGTCTTACTATTTTACAAGGACAAAAATAAACTTTGGTTTTCATTGAGAAATTTAATTTTAACTTTATAAGTTATAAAATAATTTTTAAAACATTCAACAGATGTCAAACATAAGTACCATAATACCAGAAAGAGCTGCCAATATTGGCAACTTTCAAGTAGGCCGACTTTTACCTTTTAGAAAGAAAAGAATGGTTGGTCCTTTTGTTTTCATAGATCATATGGGTCCAGCAGAATTGGATGAAGATGAAAACCTTGATGTTGCACCACATCCACACATCGGACTTTCCACATTGACTTTTCTTTTTAAAGGGAGCATTGTGCATAAGGACAGTATAGGTACGGAAATTGAAATTAATCCTGGCGCAGTAAACTGGATGACCGCAGGAAAAGGCGTAGTACATTCTGAACGTACACCAGAGCGGCTACGAGGAACTAAAAAATCGCTTCACGGATTACAAATTTGGGTTGCCTTACCCAAAGAGCTGGAACAAATGGAACCTTCTTTTCACCATACCGAAGCAGATAAATTACCAACTTGGGAAGAAGATGGTTTAATTTATAAACTGATAGCAGGAAAAGCATTTGGCAAAGAATCGCCAGTTCCTGTTCATAGTGACTTGTTTTACATCGAAATAAATAGTAGTAAAAGACAAGTGGTCGATTGTGGTGGAGCGTTATTTGGCGAAAGCGGTCTTTATATATTAGAAGGTGCGGTGTATAGTGAAGGACATACCTATGAGCCAAAGCAATTATTAGTAGCCAAAGAAGCTACCCTTTGTGCTTTTGAAATGGAAGCAAACTCTACCATCTATATTTTTGGAGGAACACCTTTCCCAGAAGGAAGAACAATAAATTGGAACTTCGTATCGTCAGATAAAGCCCTTATTGACAAAGCTCGTAAAGATTGGATAGCGCAACGTTTTCCAAAAGTACCTGGAGAAACAGAATTTGTTCCATTGCCTCAATAACTCACATACTAATTCTACCTGAATTGAAGATAATTGGTTTTATATCCTGGTTCAAATAGTTCGAATTCTGTCCTGTCTTGATCACAAGCAAAAAGCCACATCTAAAAAGATGTGGCTTTTTCTATTTTATTTGAATACTAGTATTAATCTCTATTGATATCTAAGATAACCCCTTGTTTCTGCATTTGTAACATTTCGGTTTTAGAATAACCATAGGTAATTTCAGGGTAGTTTTCATCTTTATCTATCTTATAAAGTCTAGATTTTTTTGAAATCTCAAAATCGTTTAATGATAAGTACAAACTATCTTCAGTAACTTTTTTAAGTTTCATGGTAGAGTAATTACCATTATCTGCCTTGTACTCATATATATCACCAACTACAGGATCAGATAAATAAACCTGCGTATTTTCTTTATCCTTACCACTAGAGAAAATTGCAAAACCAATTAAGCATGCTAAAATTGCGAGTCCGGAAAACTGCCATAGAGGCCCTTTTGCATTTCCTTTTATGTTTTTGTATTGCATTTTAAGTCCCTCGGGCATTTCCTTAGGAGATAATACTTCTTTACAATGTGTACAATAAGAACTACCGCTTTTATTAATAGGAAAAACTGGTATCCAAAATATGTGGGCGTGTCTTCTATAAATATTAATAAATACTGTGTTTTGATTGTTACAATGCTGACAGGTAATATTTCTGGTTTTAACAGCGCCAAGATTGGCTGAGCCGGTTCCGAAAAAAATCATATATAAATGGTTAGGTTATTTAGTTAGTAAATAACGAATTTATATAAGCTCTATTGTTTGTAGCTATTTCTTTGTTTACTTATTGAGTTTTGGAAACAATGGGCTTTGTAAGTGCTATAGTAAAATGGAATTAGAAACAATATTCTTGATAATCATTTTAGCATGAATTCTAGAATTTTCAATGAACCATTTGTGAGTTTCCATACCACCACAAATTACACCAGCTAAATACAGTCCTTTTACATTGGTTTCCATGGTATCTGGGTTATATTCTGGAAGTTTCTTTTCATCGTTGCTGGTACGTACACCCAGCATTTCTAAAAATTTAAAGTTGGGCTTGTAACCTGTTAACGCAAGTACAAAGTCATTAGCTAAAACTACATCTTTCTTATTTGTAGAAAGTAAAATACTATCTTTTTTAATTTCTTTTACGGTAGTGTTGAAAAAAGCCTTGATACTACCTTCTTCAATTCTATTGATAATATCTGGCCTAACCCAATACTTTACACGTTGTCCTACCTCTGTTCCACGAATTATTAAGGTTACTTCCGCTCCTTTTCGCCAGCACTCAAGGGCTGCATCTATGGCAGAATTACTTGCACCAATTACAGCGACTTTTTGTCCAGAATAGTAATGAGGGTTGTCATAATAGTGAACTACTTTTTCTAATTTTTCACCAGGTACATTTAATAAATTAGGTAAATCATAAAAACCAGTGGCAACTATAACATGTTTGGACGTATAACTTCCTTTCTCTGAAACTATCGTGAATAAATCTTTATTTTTTTGAACGTTCTCTACTTTTTCAAATAAATTAATATTCAATTTATTTGATGTAACAATGCGTCGGTAATATTCTAAAGCTTCATCACGTTTAGGTTTTGCTTCTTTACTGATGAACGGGATTTCGTCAATTTCTAGTTTTTCAGAAGAAGAAAAGAATTGCATGTTTGATGGGTAATTGAAAAGTGAATTTACAATTGGCCCTTTTTCTAAAATAAGATAGTTAAGTCCGTTTTTCTTTGCTTCTAAGCCGCATGCAATTCCAATTGGTCCACCACCTATAATAACAACATCCAATTCAGTTTTCATCCCTTTAGTTCCATTATCGTAGCAACTGGATCTGAACTTTTAAATACAAAACTACCAGCAACTAAAATGTCTGCACCAGCTTCAACTAGTTTATATGCGTTTGCAGTGGTAACACCACCATCAATTTCTATTAGGGCCGAAGAATTTTTTCTATTGATCAGTGCTTTGGTTGCTCTTACCTTGTCGTATGTGTTTTCTATAAAAGATTGCCCTCCAAACCCAGGATTAACACTCATTATTAGGACGACATCAATATCTTGAATACTATCCTCTAAAAGTATAACATTAGTATGTGGGTTTAAAGCAACACCCGCTTTCATACCCAAAGCTTTTATAGCTTGTATAGTTCTGTTTAAATGAGTACATGCTTCGTAGTGAACCGTTAAGATATGAGCTCCAAGATTTGCAAATTCCTCTAGATATCTATCTGGATCTACAATCATTAAATGCACATCTAACGGTTTGGTAGCATTCTTTTGAATTGCTTTGACTACGGGCATACCGTAAGATATATTTGGAACAAAAACTCCGTCCATAACATCGATATGATGGTATGCCGCCTCACTAGAATTTACCATTTCAACATCGCGCTGAAGATTTCCGAAATCGGCGGCTAAAAGTGATGGTGCAATACTTGTTTTTTTCATGATGTACTACTCTTTGTATTTACTGTAAAAATAAGTATTTGAAATTCGTTTGTCTTAGATTTTAATTAAACGTTTTAGTCAATTGTATCGGCTTTAATTTTAAGTAGAAATGGATTTATTTCAGACTTGTGTCTTTCCATAATACTTTTCAATTTACTAAGTTCAATATCAAGCTCCGCGGATAGTTCTTCATAAACTTTATATGCTCCATTAGTAGGTTTGGCATCGCCATCTTCTATACTTCTACGTAACGATGCTAATCTGTTATTAAGCTTTATTGGAAAGTTTAAAGGGTCCTGACCAGATTGATTTTTTACTTGATACAGTGCTTCTTCAACTTCAGATAATTCATTTAAAAATGGGGTTATTACCGTAGTAAAGTCGTCCGTGTCTATGGTATTTTTAGAATCGGTAAAGGCTTTTTTAAACTCACGGATTCTAATAACAGCATCATTCGCAGCAGTTGTTTTACTCATTATCTTATTAGCAAGTTGAAACTGTTCATCCAAATCTTCTTTGGTTATTCCCTTTAAATTCGGGTCCATTTTTATATCGAAGGAATATGATTTCTCATAATCACCTGTCTTCATTTTAACTTTATATGTACCTAATGGAGCTTTAGGTCCTCTTGCTGGTCTTGCACTCCAAATAATCATACCATCAAAAGTTGTGGCGCCTTTATATCTCATGTCCCAAGTAAAATTATTTATTCCCTTGGCAGTAGTAGGTTTCGTAGATCCACCTTTTAACCAATAGGGTAGGTTAGGGTCTACTTCATATTTTGGTTTGCTTCCCGTAAAAGTGTTAATCAATTTATCATTAGCATCGTATATTTCAAATGTAATGGTGTCTTTTTCTTCCTTTAAATAATATTGGATAGAAGCGTTGGTTAATCCTCTTAAGGCATCTGTCGGCTTAAAAAGAACAGCTTCTTGTTTTTCCATTTCGGGGGTAAACTGTCTAAGTGGTTGTATGTCATCTAAAATCCAAAACCCTCTACCGTGTGTACCTAGAACAACATCATTATCCTTAATGACTAAATCCCTAACAGGGGTATCTGGTAGTTTTAATTGTAGGCTTTGCCATAATTCTCCATCGTTCATTGAAAAATAAACTCCGTGTTCTGTAGCTAAAAATAAAAGACCTTTACGTACAGGGTCTTCACGAACTGCTCGTGCAAAATGACCATCCTCGATACCGTTAATTATTTTCGTCCAAGTTTTTCCATAATCATGTGTTTTAAAAACATATGGTTTTCTATCATCTACCTGGTATCTATTTGCAGCAACATAGAGGGTGCCTGGATTGTGAACAGACTCGTCAATGATACTAACTCTTGAAAATTTTGGTAGATCTTTTGGAGTGATGTCCAACCAATTTTTTCCACCATCTCTTGTTATATGTATTTTTCCATCATCGGAACCAGCCCATATGGTATTAATATCATGGTTAGAAGGAGCAAGAGCAAAGACCGTAGCGTAAATTTCAGGTCCGTTCATATCCATAGTTATTATGCCACCTGTTTTTCCTAAAGTAGTGGGGTCAGCGTATGTTAAATCTGGACTAATTTTTTCCCAAGATTGACCATCATCCGTAGTTTTCCAAACGTGTTGGGAACAGGTATACATTACATTTGAATCTTGTGGGGCAAACATTATGGGGAATGTCCATTGCCAGCGTTCTGGTAAGGCACTTGCGGGTTCCCCGGAGAAAAACCTAGGATATACTTGAATATCTCTAGATTGTCCATTACTTCTATCGTATCTAGTTAATAATGCACCTTGGCTACCAGCATAAAAGATGTCTAGATTATCAGGGTGTTGAGTTATCCATCCACTTTCACCACCACCAACAGCGTACGCCCAACCATCTCCTTGTCCTCTAGCCTGCATATGTTCCCAGCCATCGCTTGGTATAGCTATAGTACTATTATCTTGTTGTGCACCCGCTACATGGTAAGGAATATCGTTAGTTGCCATTACATGATATAGCTGCGTGGTAATATAATCTTCTTCTGTCCATGTTTTTCCACCATTGATACTCACGACACCACCGCCATCATTAGAAGAAATCATGCGTTCTGGATTGTTCGGGTCTATCCATAAATCATGGTTATCGCCATGAGGAACTTTAATTTCAGTATCAAAAGTTTTTCCACCATCTGTAGATTTCCAGAAGTCGACATTAAGTCCGTAGACGATATCTTTATTTAAAGGGTCTGCATAAATCCTTGAATAGTAAAAGGCTCGTTGTCTTAGTTTACGTTCATCATTGGTTCTTTCCCAAGTTTTGCCTGCATCGTCCGAACGGAAAACTCCACCTTCATTTGCTTCTACAATTGCCCAAACACGATTAGAGTCCGCAGGGGAAACCGTAACCCCAATTTTACCTAAAGGACCTTCTGGCATACCGGGATTCTTTGATAGATCTGTCCAAGTTTCGCCAGCATCGGTAGACTTCCACAATTTACAATCTGGACCACCGCCCCACATTTTCCAAGCTTTTCGTTGAACTTCCCAGGTACTAGCATATAATACATTAGGATTGTTACTGTCAATTATTAAATCTACGGCACCTGCTTTATCACTTACATACAATGTTTTATCCCAAGTTTTTCCGCCATTTGTACTTTTAAAAACACCGCGTTCTTCATTATTTCCGTAAGGATGGCCTAGTGCAGCGACATAAACAATATCAGGATTTGTAGGATGTATTCGTATTCTTGAAACCGCTTGCGTTTCTTTAAGGCCTAAGTGAGTCCAGGTTTTACCGGCATCGGTGGTTTTGTATACTCCATCACCTTGGGTAATACTACCTCGTAATTGAACCTCACCCATACCAATATATACAATATCTGGATTGGTTTCTGAAACCGCAACGGCACCTACCGAAGAACTGGTAATTTGACCATCGGTAACCGCTTCCCATTCATTGCCACCATCGGTAGTTTTCCAAAGTCCGCCACCTGTTGCGCCAAAATAATATTCGTTAGGTCTACTAGGGCTACCGGCAGAACCTAAAGAGCGTCCGCCACGAATTGGACCAATATTTCGCCATACTAAATTTTCGTAAAAAGCCTTGTTGAGTGTTGCGTTTTCAGAAATAGTTTTCGTTTGCTCTTTTTGTGCCAAAGTTATACTGCAGGTAGCAGAACATAGAAAAGTAAAAAGGAGAAGAAATTTTGATTTCATGTGGTAATTTTTTGGTGGATATTTTAAATAATTATAAGCCTGAAATTAATAATTTAATTATGCAATTGTGTGCGATTTGTTAATTTTAACGACTTGTTTTTATGGTTAGGGTTTAATTGATAAAACAAAGATTATAAATTGATGTTTAATTTTAAATTAGGAAATAAATCTACTCTTTTTCTATACCTGTATAGAGCTTATGATTTTCATCTGCCCCAGTAATAATGTAAGCGAAAAGGTCGGCTATTTCTTGTTCGTTTAATCTGTTCAAAAGGCCAGGAGGCATTGGAGAGACAGGGGAAAGCTCTCTTTTAGAAATGGCATTTTTGGCGATATTTACAGTGTAACTTTCGTTAAAAGGATTGGGCATTATTACGATGCTATCACCTGCTTCTGATTTAATTCGACCAGCTATTTTCTCATCCTCGCCTAAATGAAATAAGGTATTAGCATATTGATCGGATATTTCGTCGTTAGGACTATAAATAGAAAAAATTAAATCGTAAGTGCTAAACTTCGAATGCGCTTGTGTTAAATCTGGTCCTGCGGCACCACCCTCACCGCGCATTCTATGGCAAAGAATACAGGTTGCTGCGGCAAAAGCGCGTTTGCCATTTTCAATAGAGCCCTTATAATTATCTAATCCGCTCCAAACCGCGTTCTGTATATCATTCCCAGAATAGTTTTTACCGGGACCTATTGGTTGCGGTAGTTCTGCTACGGCACTTGATGGAGAATAAATACCCGAAATTTCTTGAAAATAATCTCTTCTATTTTCGGGAACATGCGTTAATGCTCTCTGTCTAACATTTTCCATATATGCTTTAAAGCTCATACCTCCCTTAGATCCTAGGACATCAAAATACCATAGAAAATAGCGTTTTCTTAAATCTTCGTTCCAACCATTTTCTACGTTACTTAAAAGCATTCCATAAAAAATGGCTTCACTAGGCGGCATTTTTGAAATCACATCTCTAATTAACGGTCCGTATTGTTCACTACGTAAAGTTGCTTCTTCAGATAACATTTCAACACCTTCGGTTACGGTGTTTTGTTCCGTATGGTACTCTAATTGTTCTACTATTTTTTTAGTTATTCCATCGGCATCTAAGAATAATAATAGCTGGGCGGTTTCTTTACTGATGGCACTTTCCTTCGCCGGGAAGGTTGGATTTAGTAATTGAACGATTTTTTTCTTCGTTACGGCCGAAGGCATTCCCATTCTAATGAAATTTAAAGAATAGGCCCTTAATAGTTCCATTTTTAAAGATTGGTCTAAATTGTTAAAGGTAATTCCTAAGAGTTTATTTAATATGAGATCTTGTAAATTAGAAGATGCTTGGTGGTTTAAGGCTATACTACTTTCAATAATTTTTCTACTATCTGTTTCACTTTTATACCGGTTTATCCATGATTCTATTGGTTGATGTTCTAGAACTAACCTTGCCGCGTATCTTATAAACCGATCATTATTGGCTAAATGTTCCCAGGCTAGTTCGGTACCCCTTTCAGAAACTATTTTGTGATACTCTTCTAATTTTTTACGAAGATTTCGAGCTTCGTTCTCTTTAGAATTTGTTGAGTTTATATCCGTGTTTTTTGTACCGGTGTATCTTAGTCGATACAGATGTGAATCTAACCTGCGACCCCCAGTGGCAAAATAAATATGACCATCGTTGCCAGCGACCATATCAGTTAAAGGTAAAGGAGTTCCTGATAAAAACTCTTCTCTATTGGCTTTGTAAGAACTTCCATCTGGTATTAAATCGATAAAATAAACTGTGCCAAAACTCCAGTCCATTGCAAGTAATCCGTTTTTATATTTTATGGGAAGATTTAAATTTGCCGTTGATAAAACAGCCGTAGGTGAACCTTGTTCTAGATTATGAACAGCGGGTAGATTATCTGGATAATATGCAGGCCATTTTCCAGAGCCGGTTCTCCACCCAAATTCACTGCCACTGGTAACGTGGCAAATTCTAGTGGGCCTATACCATGGCATTCCAATATCCCATTCCATGTCCGCATCGTAAGCAAAAAGCTCACCGTCGGAATTGAAAGCCATATCGAACGGATTTCTAAATCCGACAGAAATTAATTCAAAGGAAGACCCATCCGGGTTAAACTTAGTTATCCATCCGCCAGGGGCTTTTACATCATTAGCATGGCCTCTAGCATCTAAAAAGGGTTTAAGTAAATTGTCTTCTCCCCAGTTGGTAGGTATTCGGCTATTTTCTTTTACCCTATCCGGAATTAAAGTGTGATTGCCAGCAATAAAATATACTTCCTTGCCGTCTGGGGACAAAGCAAAACTATGTGGGCCGTGTTCCCCGCTACCTTCTAATTTTAGTAGCATTTTTACAGCATCTAACTGGCCGTCATTATTAGTGTCTGTAATTCTATAAATTCCACTACCATTCTCTTGATCATCGGGTATATCATCATCCCAGTTTTTATTAACTGCAACATACAAGCTATTAAAAGCCCAAAGCAAACCGTGAGCTTCGCCAATTTCTACATCTATTGGTACAACATCTTTTTGAGAAAGCGCAGATCCTATTGCTGGTATTTTAAATTGATAAAGCTTACCATATTGGTCACAAGAATACATGGTGTTACCATCACCTTGTGCTAAAGCCACCCACGAGCCTTGGTCAAAGTTGCTAGGGTGATAAATTTCCTCCAGCTCAAAATTTTGGGGAGTATTAAATTCTACAGGAATTACTTTTACTGTTTCTTTTTTTTCTTCTTCACATGAAAATAGAAGAAGTAACATAAATAATAATAATATGAAGCGGTTGGTGGTTAACATAGGTTCTCTGTATTGGTCTTTTAAAGATACAAAGTAACCTTAAGTAAAATTAATTTAGTTGTCGTAATCCTTCGTAAATTGAAATTGCAACCGCATTGGCTAAATTAAGACTACGTATGTGTTCGCTGTATAAAGGAATTTTTACCGCCTTGTCTGCATTTTCTTCTAATATGGGTTTGGATAGCCCTACCGATTCTTTTCCGAAAACTAAGAACATATTATCTTCAAAATCAATTTCCCAATGATTTTTGGTTGCGGTAGCTGAGAAGAAAATCATTTTTTTGTCATCATGTTCTTTGAAAAATGCATCAACATTTTCGTACATAATTACATTAAGGTGTTGCCAATAATCTAGTCCTGCCCGTTTTAAACGTTTATCGGTAAGTTCAAAACCAAATGGCTTTACTAAATGCAGAGTAGAACCTGTGGCTAGGGCTAATCTACCAATATTTCCCGTATTATTGGGAATTTCCGGCTCAATAAGTACAATGTTAAAGCTCATTATTTTTTAAAGGATTGAAGGTATAAATGTTCCACTTTTTCACGCGCCCATGGTGTTCTGCGTAAAAATTTTAAGCTAGATTTTATTGAAGGATTACTCTTGAAACAATTGATGTTAACCTGACCGGCTAAGTCTTCCCATGAATATTTTTCGGTAAGTTCTTCTAGAATAGTCACTAGTTTTACACCGTGCAGGGGATTGTTAGGTTGAGAATCTGAACTCATGATATTTTTTTTATTTAGTGGAGGCTTTGTTTATTTTTGAAATGCAACGTACATAGAAAGTGCTGGTACTATAATTGTATTTTTTATAAACCGCGTACCTTTAAAATCAAAGGTACTGCCAGAAACAGCTTCTTGCCAAATACCATCAATTTTATAATTTACTTTTTCGTTGGATGCATTATAAATGATTAAAATTTTTTTCCAACTATCATTATTTGCATTACCTTCTAAGGTAAAGGAAACAAGGCTATCATTGGATTTTTGAAATTTTAAATGTTCACGAACTTCTGAAGCATTAGCCATGTAAAAAGCTGGATGTTCTTTCCGTAGTCGAATTAGGTTTTTATAGTATGTGAAAACGTCTTTATGTTCACTTTTCCAATTCCAGTTTATTTGGTTGATGCTATCTGGTAGGTTATAAGAATTATGTTCGCCATTTTTAGTTCTTAGTATTTCTGAGCCTGCGTGTAGCAAAGGAGTTCCTTGCGATGTTAAAACAATTGCATTTGCCAATTTATCCATTGCTATTAATTTTTCTAATTGAGCATCTGGTCTTGAAATTTTAAGTTTATCAAAAAGGGTGTGATTATCATGGCAAGACACATAATTTATAGATTGCCAGGGCTCTGTGGTCCATGGAGCATCTGAGTAATTAACGTTGTTATAATTAACTTCAGGATGTGAAATAGCACCGACTATACCGAATTTAATTGATTCTTGCTTGTTTTTAGCACCACTTATAAAACCTAAACTTTCATCTTCGAAAACGGAACCTTTAAGTCCGTCTCGCAAATCATCGCTAAATGCTGCAATTTTTGGTAACTGTTGCATATGTTTTTTAAGCGCTCGTTTTTCTTCGGGTAACGGTGAATCGTTAGCGGTCCATCCTTCTCCATAAAGTAAAGCATCAGGATTTATTTCACGAACAGCATCGGCTATTTTATTCATGGTTTCAATATCATGAATACCCATTAGGTCAAATCTAAATCCGTCTATGTGATATTCTTTGATCCAATATAAAACAGATTCAAAAATGAACTTCCGCATCATGTGGCGTTCAGAAGCAGTTTCGTTGCCACACGCTGCTGCATCTGAATATGAGCCATCTTCCCAATGACGGTAATAATAACCGGGAACTTCTTGATTAAAATTAGATTCCTCAGTTTTCCCTGTGTGGTTATAGACAACATCCATGATAACTCCTATGCCATTGTCGTGAAAAGCCTTCACCATTTGCTTAAATTCCTTTATGCGTACTTTAGCATTAAAAGGGTCTGAGGAAAAAGAACCTTCAGGAACATTATAATTTTTTGGGTCATAGCCCCAATTAAATTGGGGTGTATCAAGGTTTACCTCATCTATGGAATAATGGTCAAAAGTGGGTAAAAGATGTACATGAGTAATGCCTAACTCTTTAAGGTGGTCAATTCCTGTGTTAATTTCATTAGGTCCTTTAGTGCCAGTTTCTACTAAACCCAAATATTTACCAGGGAATTTAGTTCCGGACTGAGGGTGAATTGTCATATCACGTATATGCAACTCATAAATGACCGCTTCATTTAATTTTTTCAGTGTAGGGGATGTGTCATATTCCCAAAAATTTGGATTAGTGGTCTCCATATCTAGAATCATAGCTCTATTGCCGTTTACGCCTACTGCTTTTGCATAAATTCCAGGAGTTTCATTTAGCCAATTGTTAGATTCCTTAACTTGAAAAGAATAGTAAATTCTGTTTAAATCTTCGTTTACAGTTATTTGCCAAATACCTTGATTTGATTTTATAAGAGAATATATTGCAAATGATTCGGAGTCATTGCCCGTTCTAAATAATCTTAAAACAACCTCCTGTGCATTAGGAGACCAAAGTTTAAACAATGTAGAATCTGTACTGTACTGCGGCCAAAGATTTTCCTGTACAGGCGTGGGATAGCTATTATAGTCGGTAATTGTTTTATGGTTACTATCGCAAGAGTTTAACAACATAAAACCTATTAGAGTTAGTACTAAATATTTCATTAAAAGAGTAGTGATGCTCTAATATAAGGAAAGAATATTAAGAAGTAAAAATCAATGTATAGTAGAAGAAAGATAGATAAAAAAAGAAACTATTATAAATGAAAAACTCCGGTAATCAGCCGGAGTCTATTCATCAATCAAAAAACGAACAGTCATGATAAACTGTTGTTACCGTTAAAATTACAATTAATATGCCATATTACCAATTTAGGGAATATTTAACGTGTAATTTTTATACCTTAATCGCAAAGGATTATTAACCCAAATACGTTTTTAATATTTTACTTCTAGAGGTGTGCTTTAATCTTCTAATCGCTTTTTCTTTAATTTGACGAACTCTTTCTCTGGTAAGATCAAAAGTTTCACCAATTTCTTCTAAGGTCATAGAATGTTGACCGGCAAGGCCAAAATATAAACGAATAACATCTGCTTCACGCGGAGTTAGTGTTTCTAAGGCACGCTCAATTTCTGTACGTAAAGACTCATGTAATAATTCTCTGTCCGGATTTGGAGACTCACCACTACGAAGTACATCATAAAGGTTAGAATCTTCACCATCAATAAGAGGTGCATCCATAGATACGTGTCTACCTGAGTTTTTTAATGATTGCTTTACGTCATCAACAGTCATATCCAATTCTTTTGCAATTTCTTCTGGAGAAGGCATTCTTTCGTGCGCTTGCTCTAGAAAAGCAAAAGTTTTGTTGATTTTGTTGATAGAACCAATTTTGTTCAATGGCAAACGAACGATACGCGATTGTTCTGCCAAAGCTTGTAATATAGATTGACGGATCCACCATACGGCGTAGGAGATAAATTTAAATCCCCGCGTTTCGTCAAAACGCTGTGCTGCTTTAATTAAACCAAGGTTACCCTCGTTAATTAAATCCGGTAAAGTAAGGCCTTGGTTTTGGTACTGCTTGGCAACTGAAACCACGAATCGGAGGTTGGCTTTTGTTAGTTTTTCAAGAGCGATCTGGTCGCCTGCCTTGATACGTTGTGCCAACTCTACTTCTTCATCAGCGGTAATCAAGTCCACTTTTCCAATTTCTTGTAAGTACTTGTCCAAAGATGCGGTTTCCCTATTGGTAACCTGTTTTGTAATCTTAAGCTGTCTCATTAAAATAAATTAAGTTCAATTTGCATAGACTGCATATACTTATACGTAAAAATCTTCCGAATGTTACAATTGGGTAAAAAAAAGTTCATTTTTCCGATGAACTGCATAAAAAAAGCCCCAACATATATGTCGAGGCTTTCTTTTAAAACTTACAAAAAGTTAATCTCTTCTTGGTTTTCTATCGCGATTACGATCGTTTCCACGACGGTCATCTCTTTTTTTGTCATCACGTGGCGGTCTTTCCTTAAAACCTTCGGGTTTAGGTAAAAGTGCTTTACGAGATACTTTCTCTTTTCTTGTTCTTGGGTCAAGACCAAAATATTTAACATCAAAAACATCGCCCATGTTTACAACATCGGTTACATTTTCTGTTCTTTCCCAAGCTAATTCAGAAACGTGAAGTAATACTTCATTTCCTGGGGCATCCATATATTCAACAACAGCTCCAAAATCTAGCATTTTGATAACTTTTACTTCGTATACACTACCAACAGCAGGTTTAAACAAAATAGAATCTATTTTCGCCATAACCGCATTGATGCCTTCATTACCAACACCTAAAATTTCTACGATACCTTCTTCCGTAACTGGGTCCTCGTTTATAACGATAGTGGTTCCAGTTTCTTTTTGCATTTCCTGAATTACTTTACCACCTGGTCCTATTAATGCACCTATGAATTCGTTAGGAATACGTCTGGTAATCATTTTAGGAGAATGTTCTTTTACATCAGCATTTGGTTTAGCGATAGTATCGGTCAATTTCTCTAAAATGTGTAAACGACCGTCTCTTGCTTGTTTTAGTGCATTTACTAAAATCTCGTAAGACAAACCTTTTACTTTAATGTCCATTTGACATGCAGTGATACCATCAGCAGTACCAGTAACTTTAAAGTCCATATCTCCTAAGTGATCTTCATCACCAAGAATATCTGAAAGAACAGCATATTTACCAGATTCTGCATCAGAAATTAATCCCATTGCAATCCCAGAAACTGGTTTTTTTAATTGAACACCAGCATCCATTAATGCCATTGTGCCAGAACATACTGTTGCCATAGAAGAAGAGCCGTTAGATTCCAATACCTCGGAAACAACACGTACCGTATAAGGACAATCAGCTGGCACCATACCTTTAAGGGCACGTTGCGCTAAGTTACCATGACCAACCTCTCTACGAGATGTTCCACGAATAGGTCTTGCTTCACCTGTAGAGAAAGGAGGGAAGTTGTAATGTAAATAAAAACGCTCCTCACCTTCTTGAGAAGGCATGTCTATTTGGTTGGCATCTCTAGAAGTACCTAAGGTAACTGTTGCCAAAGCCTGAGTTTCTCCTCTTGTGAAAATTGCTGAACCATGAGTAGAAGGCAAGTAATCAACTTCGCACCAGATAGGTCTAATGTCTGTTGTTTTCCTACCATCTAAACGTAAACCTTCGTTTAAAGTAAGGTCACGTACAGCAGCTTTTTCTGCTTTATAGTAATACTTAGATATAAGAGAACCAAAATCTGCTTGTTCTTCTTCTGAAAAAGAAGCTTTAATTTCTTCTTTAATATCGTCGAAAGAAGCACTTCTTTCGTGCTTAGCTGAACCGGCTTTTGCCACAGCATAAACTTTATCATAAGCTAAATTGTGAATTTTCTTAGCTAAATCGGCATCTTCTCTTTCTGGAGCGTACTCACGTACTTCTTTTTTACCAAAAGCTTCAGCTAATTTTAACTGAGCGGCACATTGAACTTTAATGGCTTCATGAGCAAATTTAATTGCTTCTGTCATTTCTTCTTCAGAAATTTCATTCATTTCACCTTCAACCATCATTACAGAATCGGCAGATGCGCCAATGACCATGTCAATATCACATTCTGCTAATTGAGCAAATGAAGGGTTGATAATAAACTCACCGTTAAGTCGACCTACTCTTACTTCAGAGATAGCACACTCAAAAGGAAAGTCTGAAAGTTGAATAGCTGCAGATGCGGCTAAACCTGCCATAGCATCTGGCATAACTTCTGGGTCATGAGACATTAATTGAATCATAACTTGTGTTTCTGCATGGTAATCTTTTGGAAATAATGGACGTAAAACACGATCTACCAAACGCATAGTCAATACTTCACCATCACTTGGTCTTGCTTCTCTTTTAAAGAAACCACCTGGGTAACGACCAGCAGCTGCAAATTTTTCGCGGTAATCTACCGTTAGTGGAAGAAAGTCCACATCGCTTTGTTTGTAATTGGAAACAACTGTACATAATAACATACATTTTCCTGATTGAACTACAACAGAACCGTGGGCCTGTTTTGCCAATTTTCCGGTTTCGATAGAAATTTCTCTACCGTCCCCAAGGTCAATGACCTCTTTAAATACTTTTGGAATCATAAATTTTGATTAAAATCTGCGTGCTGCAAATTTGTTAAACAATGGTCTTTCCGACAAAATTTCTCTGGTCGGAGTTGTTGTTGTGTTGTTGTGTGGACCAATGAAAAACCGTGTGTAGCTTTTTGTTCACCTTTACCATATTTTGGCTATATCTCCTAAGGCACGGAGTAATTATAAAAAAGGGGATAGTTAACTATCCCCTTTTTTGCAATATTATTTTCTAATACCAAGCTCTTTAATAAGCTCTCTGTATTTTACAATATCTTTCTTTATCATATAATCAAGAAGACTTCTTCTTTTACCTACCAGTTTTACTAATGAACGTTCAGTGTTATAGTCTTTATGATTTTTTTTCAAGTGACCGGTCAAGTGATTGATTCGGTGTGTGAATAAAGCAATTTGGCCTTCTGTAGAACCAGTATTCTCTGCTTTACCGCCGTGTTTCTTGAAAATTTCGGCTTTTACTTCTTTTGTTAAATACATTCCAATATTAATTTAAATGATTTTTATGTACATGATTGATTTTCAATCAGGGCGCAAAGATACTCTTTTTTTGAAATAGTTTTGTATTTCAAAAAAAGAAAAATGGAGAACTTAATTATGACCTTACTGGGTTATTCTGAATTAAGTCAATATATAAGTTTACTTTCTTCTTTAGGTCTCTTCGATGTGATATAAAATCTAAGAAGCCATGCTCCAATAAAAATTCTGAAGACTGAAAGCCTTCTGGTAAATCCTTACCTGTAGTGTCTTTTACAATACGTGGGCCTGCAAAACCTATAAGAGCACCTGGCTCAGCAATATTTATATCGCCAAGCATTGCATATGACGCTGTAGTACCACCAGTAGTTGGGTCGGTACAAAGAGAAATATATGGTAAACCTGCTTCAGATAATTGAGCAAGTTTAGCAGAGGTTTTTGCAAGTTGCATAAGCGAAAGAGCAGCTTCCATCATACGTGCTCCACCAGACTTGGAAATCATCATAAAAGGAGTTTTCTTTTTAATGGCGTAATCAATACCACGTGCTATCTTTTCACCAACAACACTTCCCATAGATCCGCCAATGAATTTAAAATCCATACAGCATATTACGATATCTTTTCCAAAAGATTTTCCGTACCCTGTTCTAACAGCATCTTTAAGTCCTGTTTTTTTCTGGGCAGCTTTTAAGCGTTCACCATATTTTTTTGTATCCTCAAATTTTAAAGGGTCTTTAGAAGAAAGTTTTTCATCAAGTTCGGTAAACTTATTGTTGTCGAACAAAATTTCAAAATATTCTTTACTGCCAATCCTTACATGGTAATCATCTTCTGGGCTTACGTAAAAGTTTTTAGCAAGATCATCTGACTCAACAATTTTACCGGTAGGTGATTTATACCAAAGGCCTTTTGGTGTGTCTTTCTTCTCTTGGGTAGAGGTTTGTATTCCTTTTTCTTTTCTTTTAAACCAAGCCGTCATATCGTCCATTTTCTGGTTATCCTAAAGTTTTATAGCGTATTCACGTTGTTTAAATCTTCGAAAGCTTTTTTTAAACGCTCAATAAAAGCTGTTTCTCCTTTTCTTAACCAAACTCTTGGGTCGTAATATTTTTTATTAGGTTCGTCAGCTCCTTTAGGGTTGCCAATTTGTGATTGTAAATAGTCTTTATTATCCTGTACATAGTCACGAACACCAGCTAGGAAAGCATATTGTAAATCAGTATCAATATTCATTTTTATAACACCGTAACTGATGCCTTCTCTGATTTCTTCTACAGTAGATCCAGAACCACCATGGAATACAAAATCGATATGATTATGCTCAACATTGTATTTTTTAGAAATATGCTCTTGTGAGTTTTTAAGAATTTTTGGAGTTAATTTCACATTACCTGGCTTATAAACACCGTGTACATTACCAAATGCTGCGGCGATTGTAAATCTAGGGCTTACTTTAGAAAGTTCTTCGTAAGCGTAAGCAACTTCTTCTGGTTGGGTATATAATTTAGAATCATCTACGTCAGAATTATCAACACCGTCTTCTTCACCGCCAGTAATACCTAATTCAATTTCTAGCGTCATGTTCATTTTACTCATGCGCTTCAAGTATTCTTTACAAATTTCAATGTTTTCTTCTAAAGGCTCTTCAGATAGGTCGATCATATGCGAGCTGAATAGAGATTTGCCAGTATCTGCAAAGTGTTTTTCACTAGCATCTAAAAGTCCATCAATCCAAGGTAATAATTTTTTAGCACAGTGATCCGTGTGTAAAATAACAGTTGCACCATAAGCTTCTGCTAATTGATGAACATGTTTTGCACCAGCAACAGCACCTAGTATAGCGGCTTTTTGACCATCGTTAGAAAGGCCTTTACCCGCGTTAAACTGAGCGCCACCATTAGAGAATTGTATAATTACAGGAGCATTTAAGCTTGCAGCCGTTTCTAGAACACCGTTAATAGTATCTGATCCAATAACGTTTACTGCGGGTAATGCAAAACCCTTTTCTTTAGCGTAGTTGAATATTGCTTGAACTTCGTCTCCGGTTGCAACGCCCGGTTTAATATTATGAGCCATAACTTAGTGGTCTTTTAGTTTCTTAAAAAAGTGAAAAACAAAAGTAATAAAACAATTATATTTAAAAAGGATAGTTGATACCTATTTGTAATACGGAATTAGCAAAATTATAATCTCTAAACCATCTTTCTGATTGTATTTCAGCTGGGTTATATGTTTTAAAGCCTAAATCTAATCTAAAAAGAAAATAGGTAAAGTCATATCTTAGGCCTAAACCAGTTCCTAATGCAATATCTTTTAATGAATCTATACTATCAAAAGTAGCAGCTGAGTCTTCAACATTATCCAGAACATTCCAGATATTGCCTACATCGGCAAAGATAGCCCCTTTAATGTCGCCAACTATAGGAAATCTATATTCTAAGTTTGCTGCTATTTTTAAATTAGCTTCATTAAAGTCATTGACTGCCGATACACTCCCGGGGCCTAATGAATATGGAAACCAGGCTCTGTTGTCATTGGAGCCACCTGCAAAATAACTTCGTACAAATGGTATGTTGTCAGAATTCCCATAGGGTATTGCTATGCCTAAAAATACCCTGGCTGCTAAGACATTTGAACGGGATAAATCCCAATATTTCACGTATTCAAATTCGTTCTTTATATATTGAGAAAAGGGCACTCCAAAAACTAATAATTGTTCTTGGTCATTTTTATTAAAGGGTACAACGGATGAAAAAGCAGATAATAGATTGCCGGCACTTTCAATTTTCCAACGAAATTGATAAAAAGTATTATCTATAATTCCGGTTCTGTTGGTTTTGTTGAAGGTGTAGTTGGTTGTGAATATTAAATTATTCTCTGTGAGTCGCTTTCGTCTTTCTTCAATTAAAACCACATTGTTGAAGTCTTCCGTTGTGGATGAAATGGTTCTGTTTTGGATAGCATCTATAAAACCCGTAGTACCAACGGGAATAATTAATTTTGGATTAGTTGCATCAGTATTACTTTCAAAAAACTCAGACAATGAAGGTTCATTTTCATAGTTGTCGGCAATATCATCTAATCTTTCATAGGTATTATTGTATACATTGAAAAAGCGATTACTGTTAACATTTCTAACAAATTGTATATTTAAAAGTTCTACATTATGATTTACAAAATCGCTAGGTACCCAGTTGTAACCTAAAACGGTATTGAATGTTTGTTTATCTAGCCCAATATTATTTTGAAAACTTGTACCTATGGCTACTCTAGTTTTAGGTAATGTGTAGTTGGGTATTATTCTAGAAGTATTGATAAACGGAAACCAAATACGAGGAAAATCTAAAGTTATATCGCCTCCAAACTCTGAAAAATAATTTGCTTCAAAAGTATTGTTACTTAAAAGGCCATAAGCTCCATCTGCGGAGATGCTTAAATTCTCGGCTCCCTTGAAAATATTTCTAATAAGCAGGGTAGTGCCGATACCAACACCTAATCTTCGTAGATTGGATCGGCTAACTTCAAAATTAGTGCCTAATGAATATTTAGATTTAGGTGCTAGGTAAATATTAGTATTTACATTATTACTAGTGCTATCTGCCTCAAATATAATATTGGGGTATTTAAAAATATTAAGTGCATTCAATTGTCTTGAAGTTCTTATTTTATCTACATCTCTATAAATACTGTCTTTCTTAAAAAAAATGGCATTTGCAAGTGTTTTTGGCTTAATGTCAAAGTTTTTTGAATAATGTATGGTGTAGTTTCGGTAGTCTATAGTGTAAATGGAATCGTTTATATGCGTAGAGAGATAATCAGTGTAAATATTAATTTTATTGATTTTTTCAACTTTATATGCCGATGTTGTTACTTCATTTTCACCTCTTGTTTTTAAATCACCAATATTAAGTGTGATATTCATTTTTTGATCATCTGCAGATTTGGTGGTATCTCTTAGAATATCAAAAGTAATTGAGCTTTCTTGAAAGTTTCTAATTCCATTATTTCTAAAAATTCCTGTAAGTCTTTCGCGCTCTTTATTAAAGTTGGAAAGATTGAACTGCTGCCCTTCTTTTACTAAAGAATTGGCGGAGTTTAGAAAATATAAAGAATCAATTGCTGTAGATAAAATATTATTTCCAAGAGAGTCTATCATATAAGGGTCTCCAAGTTTTATATGATAATTGATTTTTGCCTTTTTGTTCTGTTTGGTAGTGTCGATTTCATAGGTTGTATTGTTTGTGAAGTAGCCCATACCTTGATAGAAGGCACTTAACCTTGCTAAGCTTAAGCGTGTTCGTGTAGTATCTAAAACAGTTGGGGCTTCGCCAATATCCTTTAGCCAATTGCTTAGGCCTTTAACTGCAAAAGATTCACCTAAACGATTAACCTGTTTGGCGGATAATAGTTTTGTCAATCTATTTTTTCTATTTTCTTTTTTGTACAACCAAGCGTTAAAAGAGGAGTCTGGATTTTCTTTGGCTAAATTGTAAAGGTTAAGTCTTAAGGGGTATCCAAGTACAGTTGAATTAGGTTTTTGGTATATTAAACTTTGGAGTTCTTCGTTGTTAACTTTTATAGAATCTGCGTAAATAGTGTTTTTAATCACCAAATATTCATCATCCTCAACTTTTTTAAGTGAGTTACAGGATAGCAAGACTATTGCTAGTAACGATAATAAGCTTAATTTAGCCATGTTGTTTTTGGAGCAGAATCCCATCCTCATAGAAATCAAAAATACATTATTTGAATGGTTGTCAAAAGTGAATTGAAACTTATCAAAAGTCTACAGCAAAAAAAGTGCCGAATTGAACATGGACTTTTTGTTGTTGAGGGGAAAAAGACCATAGAGGAGGTTGTTAATTCAACTATAAAGCTGCATAAGATATTTGCAGTAGATTCAAATGGGTTAGTATTAAAAGGGGTAAAGGTTGATAAAATTACTACTAAAGAATTAAACCAAATAAGTAGTCTAAAAAATCCTAATGGATATTTAGGGGTTTTTTATATTCCAGAAAAACTAGATCAAATATATTCAAATTGGATTTTAGTCCTTGACGGTGTACAGGACCCTGGAAATTTAGGTACAATAATACGTTTATGCGATTGGTTTGGGATTACTGATTTAGTATGTTCCAAAGATACTGTAGATTGTTATAACCCAAAAGTATTGCAGGCAACTATGGGTTCAATAACTCGGGTGAATATTCATTATTTAGATCTTGAGAGTTATTTAAATGCCACAAAACTACCTGTGTATGGCACGTTTATGGATGGCGTTACTATAAATAAGTCAAAATTACCCGATAAAGGAATTATGGTAATGGGTAATGAAGGAAAAGGAATTTCTGATACGGTTACTAAACTATGTTCTTATAAATTAACGATTCCTCAATTTGGTGGTGTTACCACAGAGAGTTTAAATGTAGCCTCTGCAACCGCAATCTTACTTCACGAAATTAGAAAGTAACTAGAAATTGTTTATCGAAATTTTTAACTTTTGCTAATTGCTACTATTTATTCGAACGTAAAGTTTATAAAGATTCCTCTGGTCTTTAGGGATTCTATATTTCCTGTCCATGGACTATTTGGGTCTATATCGGGCACTAATTCGTCAGTAATGGCAAAAACGCCGCGTATAGAAGGTGTAAATTTGAAATATTCCAAATAAAAATCTATACCAAAGCCAAGTTCGTAGTTGTACACCCATTTTTTCATTCTAAATGTACCAGAGCTGTTGTCGTCTAAACTTTCTTCATTACTTCCTAAATTAAGACTTCGCGATCCGCCCCCTAGAATAAAAGGCTTAAAATTTCCAAATCTTCTAGTGCTGGCTTTAAGTAAAATAGGAAAATTAATATAGGTAGATTTTACTTCTCTTAGCGCATCTCTTTGGTCGTCAAAACCAGGAAATCCCATAAGTCTTGATCCATAATGTAAGCCAGGTTCAAATCGTACATCTAAAAATTCATTTAATCGTACTTCTCCAATAAGGCCTACATTGAAGCCAAAACTTTTGCTAACCAATATTTCGGGTGCATTCTCTTTGTACTCAAATTTAAAATCATATTGGTTTAAACCTAAAAAATATCCCCAGTTTAGGAGTTTTTTATCTTCGTTTTGTTTATTCAATATTGGGTTTTCATTGAATTGAGCATTCAACGTATTCGCCATCAATAAAAGTATAAGGCTAATAAACAACCATTTCTTCATACATTCTGCTTTACGATTGTTAATCACCAATAAATTGCAAGCTTTTTAGTGCAATGGTTTTGCTTTTTTTGCAATATATATAGATGCTACCCCAAATGTTTGAGGTTTATTCGTTACATCTATAAACCCAATTTCGCGTAAAATATTGTTGAAGTTTTCGCCATGTGGAAAAACGGAGGCTGATTCACTTAAATAGCCGTAAGCAGAATCGTCTTTAGAAAATAGTTTGCCAATTAGCGGAAGAATATTTTTAGTGTAAAATTTATAACCTTGTTTGTAAGGTGTTCTTGTTGGTACAGAAGTTTCTAGGACTACCAAAGAACCATTAGGTTTTAAGACACGGAGTATTTCTGCCATGCCTACTTCTAATGTTTCAAAATTTCGAACACCAAAGGAGACCGTAACTGCATCAAATGTGTTATCATCAAAACTAAGGTTTTCACTATCGCCAACAACCATTTCTATGTTTTGGTCTAAATTTTTAGATTTTACTTTCTCTTTCCCAATTGCGAGCATTCCAGGAGAAATATCCAAACCTACTATTTTTTTGGCACCAGTATCTACAAGAGCTATGGCAAGATCACCAGTGCCCGTAGCAATGTCTAAAATTGAAGATGGATGTTCTTTTTTTAGGAGTTTAACAACTTTTTTTCGCCATTTAATATCAATGCCAAATGAGATGACTCTATTTAATCCATCATAATTCTTAGAAATAGTATCGAACATTTTTGTTACCTGTTCTTTTTTTCCCAAGTTAGAATCTTTATAAGGCGTTACTTTGCGAGACATTTGTGCATTTTTTTTGCAAATATACAATATAGCAAATGCTTAATTCCATTTTAACTAGATAGGATGGTCATTGATAGGTTAAAGACTTGAAAATAAATAATAAACTAATTTAATTATGTAATTTTGCCTCTTAATAATTGCTATCCCTTCCAGTAATCTTTTATAAAAAATGTAAGAAGAATATTGAATGATTGTTAGCGGTCTAATAAAATAAATGAAGATTATAATTGCTGGTGCAGGGGAAGTAGGCTTTCATTTAGCTAAGTTGCTTTCTTATGAATCACAGGATATTACTTTAATAGATAGTCAAAAAGAAAGTCTTGCTTACGCAGACAATCATTTAGATATACGTGTTTTAAAAGGTGATGCTACTTCTATTTCTGTATTGAAAGATGCTCAGGTTCAAAATTCCGATCTAGTTATTGCGGTAACTTCTTCTGAAACAACAAATATTACCTTATGTATGTTGGCAAAACAATTGGGTTGTAAACGAACTATCGCTAGGATTTCGAATACTGAATTTATAAATCATAAAGAAGTGTTGAGGTTTTCGGAATTGGGAATCGATGAATTAATTTCACCAGAAGCGCTAGCTGCTACTGAGATACAAATGTTGCTGAACAAGTCTGCATTCAATGATACCTACGAATTTGAAGATGGTGAGTTGATAATGGTTGGTGTGTCTCTTTTAAAATCTGCTCCTTTTGTGGGGAAGATGGTGAAAGAAGCGGCTAAAATATTCCCTACTTTGCATTTTATGCCAATTGCCTTACAAAGAACGGGAACACAATATACGGTAATACCACGTGGAGATACGTTGTTTAAAGAGGGCGACCAGGTTTATTTTATTACTGTTAAAGAAGGTGTAGATGAGCTTTATAAGCTTACAGGTAAAAAGAAAGCTGAAATTAAGAATGTAATGATTTTGGGTGGTAGTAAAGTTGGTTATAAAACTGCTCGCGACCTTTGTGCAAATAATTTTAATGTAAAGCTTATTGAGAAAAATAAAGAAAAGGCCTTTGATCTTGCAGATGACTTGCCCAATGCTTTGGTAATTAATGGTGACGGTAGAAATGTAGAGTTACTAGATGAAGAAAGTTTAGAATCTATGGATGCCTTCATTGCGGTTACAGGTAATTCAGAAACTAACATTATGTCGTGTTTGGTGGCAAAGTCAAAGTATATTAAAAAAACTATAGCTTTGGTTGAGAATATGGATTACTTTCAACTTTCTCATTCTATTGGTATTGACACTTTAATAAATAAAAAGTTACTTGCTGCTAATAATATTTTTAGGCATATTAGAAAAGGAGAGGTTGTTGCATTAATGCGTTTAAACAATTTAAATGCAGAAATCTTGGAGTTTATTGTAAAAAGAAATTCTAAAGTTACAGATGCAACAATTAGAGAATTGGATTTCCCAAAAGCGGCGACTATTGGAGGTGTTGTTAGGGATGGTGTAGGGCATATTGCTCTTGGAGGCTTTAGAATACAAGAAGGTGATCGAGTTGTAGTTTGTTGTTTGCCATCTGAGATTTCCAAAATTGAACGAATGTTCCAATAAAATGCGGCTTAACTTAAGAATTATTTTTCATTTAATGGGGCTTCTATTGTTATGCAACGGAGGCTTTATGCTTTTAGCGGCTGTTGTCAGTGGTATATACAAAGATGGGGTTACATTAAGTATTGCACTTGCGTCTATAACCACTATGTTCGTTGGGGTTTTTATGATGTACTATACAAGAGGTCATAAGAAGGAAGTAAAACAAAAAGAAGGTTATATTATTGTGACCTTTGGCTGGATAGTTATGTCTGTATCTGGTATGTTGCCTTATTTGTTTTCCGGGGCAATACCCGATATTACCAATGCATTTTTCGAAACCGTATCTGGATATACAACTACAGGTGCATCAATAATGGATGATATTGAATCCATGCCCGAGGGTATTCTTTTTTGGCGTAGTCTCACGCATTGGATCGGCGGAATGGGTATTATAGTTCTAGCAATAGCTATTTTGCCGTTATTGGGAATAGGTGGGATGCAATTGTTTTCTGCCGAAGCACCTGGACCAACAGGGGATAAGTTGCATCCAAGAATTACCGATACCGCAAAACGACTATGGCTTATTTATTTTGGATATACGGTTGCGGAAACCATTTTGTTGCAAATTGCAGGTATGTCTTTTTTTGATGCTATAAACCATGCAATGGCAACTTTGTCTACTGGTGGATTTTCAACAAAAAATGCAAGCGTTGCGTACTGGAACGACCAGCCATTAATTCAGTATATAATTATCTTCTTTATGTTTTTAGCGGGTAGCAATTTTGTGTTAAGTTATTTTGCATTTAAAGGAAAAGTGCAAAAGGTAATAAAAGATGAAGAATTTAGGTACTATGCCGGTTTCATTATTGTATTTACAATTATAGTAACCTTGGTTATTTATTTTAAAGCAAATATAACAGACGTAACTCCAGGGTATCCTATGATATTTGGGAAAGGTGAAAGTTCATTTAGGCATGCATTGTTTCAGATAATTTCGGTAATTACCACTACGGGTTTTGTTAGTGCGGATTTTACACAGTGGACACCTTTTTTAACGGTTTTCTTTTTTGGGCTGTTTTTCCTAGGAGGGTCTGCCGGATCTACATCTGGTGGTATAAAAGTTATGCGCCACTTAATAATTATTAAAAATGGGGTTCTGGAGTTTAAAAGAACACTACATACAAATGCTATTATACCGGTTCGTTATAATAATAAAACGGTAAAGGAAAAAATTGTATATAATATTATAGGCTTCTTTGTACTGTATATGCTACTCTTTATTATAGGGGCCTTAGTGTTAGGATTTTTAGGGCTGGATTTTGAGTCTGCTATAGGTGGCGCAGCGTCATCATTAGGTAATGTAGGTCCGGCATTGGGTAGTTTAAATCCGGTCAGTAATTTTAATAGTTTGCCAGATTTAGCAAAATGGTGGTGCGGATTTTTAATGTTGGCTGGTAGGCTAGAGCTGTTTACCGTACTCATATTACTAACACCATATTTCTGGAAACGAACGTAAGAAGTAAAAAAAATATTAAGAATAAAAAGTCCCTTCATTTGAAGAGACTTTTTTTATGTCATAGGTTACTCTTTATTTCAAAGCTTCTTTTATTCTTGAAATAGCTTCTTTTATATCTTTTACAGATGCAGCGTAAGAAATACGAATACAATTTCCGTTTCCAAAAGCATCTCCAGTAACAGTAGCTACATTTGCAGCTTCTAGGATATACATTGATAAGTCTGAAGCGTTATTAATTTTAGTGCCATTTAGCGTTTTTCCAAAATAGGCTGTTACGTCTGGGTATACATAAAAAGCACCTTCGGGCTCATTGCATTTAAATCCGTCAATTTCATTTAACAAACCTAAAATTAATTTTCGACGTTCTTTAAATTCATCAACCATAAACTTAATACGGTCTGGTGATTCTTCTAAAGCAGTTATAACGGCACGTTGTGCTATACAGTTAGCACCACTAGTAACTTGACCTTGTAATTTATTGGTAGCGCGTGCAATATATGCAGGTGCACCAATATAACCAATTCTCCAACCGGTCATAGCAAATGCTTTCGCAACTCCATTTACGGTAACGGTACGGTTATACATATCTTCAAATTCTGCCATGGAGGCATGTTTGGTTACGCCATAATTAATATGTTCGTAAATTTCATCGCTTACAACAATTATTTGCGGATGCTTTTGTAAAACATCAGCTAAAGCACGTAATTCTTTTTTACTATAAATAGAGCCACTTGGGTTACAGGGGGAGCTATACCAAAGCATTTTTGTTTTTGGTGTTATAGCGGCTTCTAACTGTGCCGGCGTCATTTTAAAGTCATTATCTAAAGAAGTGGCAACTTCTACGGGTACGCCATCAGCCAATTTTACGATATCACTATAACTTACCCAGTAAGGGCATGGCAAAATAACTTCGTCGCCTTTGTTAAGTATCACTTGTGCTACATTATATAATGATTGTTTAGCACCAGTAGAAACTACAATTTGAGAAGCTTCATAACTAATGTTATTATCTCTTTTAAACTTGGTGATAATAGCATTTTTTAATTCTACATAACCATCAACTGGTGAATACGCATTGTAATCATCGTTAATTGCCTGTATGGCGGCTTCTTTTATGTAGTCAGGCGTATTGAAATCTGGTTCTCCTAAACTTAAACCGATAATATCTTTTCCTTCCGCTCTTAATTCACGAGCCTTAGCGGCCATTTCCAAAGTAGCTGACGGTGTAACACTATTTATTCTATCCGAAAGTTGGTTGCTCATAGTTGCTGTTAATTTCTAGTATTGTAATGTAGGCTCCTTGCCTAATTCTTTTAAATGTTTAAAGTGCGAAATTATAGCTTTTCTAGTAGTTTTATACTCGTAATAAGGCAAATTAAATTCCTGAGCTGTTTGTTTCACAATTTTTGAAATATTTGTGTAATGAACATGGCTAATATTAGGAAAAATATGGTGCTCTACTTGATGATTTAACCCACCAGTAAACCAGTTTACAATTTTATTTTTGGTGCCAAAATTAACTGTTGTAAACAATTGATGAATGGCCCAAGTATTTTTCATAGTACCAGATTCGTCTGGTAAAGGGGTATCGGCGTCATCGACAATATGTGCCAATTGAAATACTACACTTAAGATAACCCCGGCGACATAATGCATTAAAAAGAATCCTATTAAAATTTTCCACCAAGCAATGTCTAAAATAAGCATTGGTAAAACTATCCAAATAGTAATGTATAGTAATTTCGTTACAATCAAAGTACTCCAGTTCATAGTGGCACTAGGTAGTTTACCATAAGCTAATTTTCTTTTCATGTATCTATACATTTGCTGAAAATCTGTCGTTATTGCCCAGTTAAAAGTTAGTAAACCGTATAAGAAAACGGAATAAAAATGTTGGAATTTATGGTATTTTTTCCATTCGGCATGTTTAGAAAAACGTAAAATTCTTCCTGCTTCCATATCTTCATCGTGCTCGTGAATATTGGTGTAGGTATGGTGAAGTACATTGTGTTGAACTTGCCAATTATATACATTACCGGCAAGAATGTAAATACTACTACCCATTAATTTGTTTACCCATTTTTTGTTTGAGTATGCGCCATGATTGCCATCATGCATAACATTCATCCCAACACCGGCCATTCCAATACCCATTACAATGGTTAAGAGAAAATTGGCCCAATTAGGTAAACCTAAAGTTAATATTAGAAAATAAGGTGCAAGAAATAATGAAAACATAACCAAAGTTTTAAGATGGAGTTTCCAGTTTCCTGTTTTCTTTAATTTATTAACTTTAAAATAATCATTAACTCTGTTGTTTAAAGTTTTAAAGAATTTTGCAGAGTCTGTTCTAGGAAAGCGTATAGTATTTTTTTCCATAATCGAATAATCTTTTACTTAATATTTTGTAATTGAATCTATAATAGTTTGATAGCTTAATTAAAAGCTAAATCTTTGCAATAATGAATATATTAATAATATCTATTTACAAATATACGGATGACTGCTGAAATCATATTTGAAAATTTTCCCAATTTATCTGAAATACAGAAACAACACTTTATAAAGTTAGAGGAATTATATAAAGATTGGAACCAAAAGATTAATGTGGTTTCCAGAAAAGATATTGATGAACTCTATTTAAGACATGTTTTACATTCTTTAGGCATAGCCAAATTCATAACTTTTAAAGACGGTTCTACTATTCTAGACGTTGGTACTGGTGGCGGATTTCCTGGTATTCCTTTGGCAATATTATTTCCAGAAGTCAATTTTACACTGGTCGATTCTATTGGTAAAAAAATTAAAGTTGTGGATGAGGTGGTTTATGGGTTACAATTAACTAATGTAAAAACAATTAATGCACGTGTAGAAGAAATACCGGGTCAGTTCGATTTTATTGTTAGTAGGGCCGTTGCGGCTATGCCAACATTTGTACATTGGGTCAAAGGAAAGATTAAAAAAGAATCTGCCCACGATATTCGAAATGGAATATTATACCTAAAAGGAGGTGATTTAGGAGAGGAATTAAAGGACTATAGAACAGCCGAAGTATACCAATTAGCTACTTATTTTAAGGAGGATTTTTTTGAAACTAAAAAAATGGTATACCTTCCATTAAAATATAAAGGGTAATTATAAGGAGTACGCCTGGTAATACGCTCTTCTATATTTTTGTACGAATAACTTAATAGCGTCCCTTGTTTTAACTATAATACTACTATTAGGAATTTTTGATGCGGTAGATTTCATAAGTTTTTAAGTTTAAAATATTTATTAATTTAATTAAAATACATTTAATTTACAATTAGTTAACGTTAAATTTACATTGTTATTGTTTTTGATATATTAGATTAATACAATGCAAAAGCCCGTTAACTTAGATAATTAACGGGCTTTTGCAGTAAATTTAATCACTTATTTACTCCACGGTGGTACAACTCCATTCGATCTAGCATAGGCAATTAGTTGTCCTTTGTGTTCTCCATTATGTTCCATAATAGCCAAAAGACCTCCTAATTTGTTTGCTTTCATAAAACCAAAATCAACTTCTTCATTTAATGCTCCATCTTCTACTTTTGTAATTATATCCAGTGCAAATTCATTAGATTTTTTTAGAGCGGCAATGATATTTTCTTTACCGGTAATTTTGCCTAAGGCCATTACGTCAACATCTTCTGGTGGCGCAAAACCTAATTTAGATGCTAGAAAGTAGTTTCCACCTGCAACATGTAAAAGGGCTTCACCAACAGAAACGACACCTTCTGTTGGTCTCCAATCATACAGTTCTTCTGAGAACGCTTCTGCAAGTTGAATAACTTGAGCTTGATTCCCAGTTAAAACGGCCTTAATAGTATTCTGTGTTAGTTCTTCTTGTGCCATAGAAAATGCTCCAGAAATAAGCAATACAATAAATAGTAACTTTTTCATAATTAGTGTTTTATGGTTAATAGAGTGAAATTTAAGTTGGTATAATATTACCGTTATTTAAACTATAAATCAAAAAAAAGGCTGAATTTTAATTCAGCCTTTTAAATCTTTTAACCTAAAAATGGATATCTATAATCTACTGGGGTCACAAAAGTCTCTTTTATTAATCTGGGGGAAACCCATCTTAATAAATTTTGTGCAGAACCAGCTTTATCATTTGTTCCAGAGGCCCTTGCGCCACCAAAAGGTTGTTGGCCAACAACTGCACCAGTTGGTTTGTCGTTAATATAGAAGTTGCCCGCGCAATTTTGCAATGCTTTTGTCGCCTCGTCAATAGCATATCTATCTTGAGAAAGTACGGCACCAGTTAATGCGTATTCAGAAGTACCATCAATTAATTGTAATGTTTTGCTCCAATCTTTGTCTTCGTATACATAGATTGTCACTACAGGGCCAAAAAGTTCCGTTTCCATTGTGGTGTATTTAGGGTCTGTAGTTACAATAACTGTTGGTTCAATAAAATACCCTTTAGACTTGTCAAAACTGCCACCTGCATATATCTCCGCATTCTTGTCTTCCTTAGCTTGGGTAATATATTTTGCTAATTTATCAAAGGAACCTTCATGAATTACGGCAGTAATAAAATTACTCATGTCTTCTGGTGAACCAGGTTTGTTGAATGATTTGATATCAGCTTTTACAAATTCTAAAATTTCTGTTGACGTTGATTTTGGTAGGTACACTCTTGACGCTGCGCTACATTTTTGACCTTGAAACTCAAATGCGCCTCTAGAAATTGCTGTAGCTACTTGCTTAGTATTAGCAGTTGGGTGCGCTAAAATAAAATCTTTACCTCCAGTTTCTCCAACTATTTTTGGGTATGTTTTATAGGTATGTATATTATTACCTATTTGTTTCCAAAGTTCTTTGAATACATGAGTGGAGCCAGTAAAGTGGATTCCGGCAAAATCAGGACTTGCTAAAATTGTATTAGTAATCATAACAGGGTCACCATAAACAACGTTTATTACGCCATCCGGTAAACCTGCTTCTTTAAATACGTCCACAATAACTTTTGCCGAAAAAATTTGACTATCACTAGGTTTCCAAACAACTACGTTACCCATCATTGCTGCACTAGCAGGTAAATTCCCTGCTATAGCTGTAAAATTGAACGGTGTAATGGCGTAAACAAACCCTTCTAATGGTCTATACTCTACTCGGTTCCAAATTCCTTCTGCAGAATCAGGTTGTTCCGCGTAAATCTGAGACATATATTCTACGTTGAAACGCAAAAAGTCAATTAATTCGCAAGCTGCATCAATTTCTGCTTGGTGAATATTCTTTGATTGCGCAATCATGGTGGCTGCGTTAATTTTTGCGCGGTAAGGTCCAGCTATTAATTCGGCTGCTTTCAAGAAAATAGCGGCGCGTTGTTCCCATGTTAAATTAGCCCAGTCATTTCTGGATTCTAAACAATTGTCAATTGCTGATTGTATATTTTTTTTATCTGCAGTGTGGTATGTGCCCACAATATGCTTATGGTCGTGCGGAGGAGACATAGGCTTTGTATTACCTGTTCGTATCTCTTCTTTTCCTATATACATAGGAACATCAACATTACCATTGAAATATGCTTTGTATTGTTCCAAAACTGCTTCTCTTTCAGGAGATCCAGGAGCGTAGCTTTTAATTGGTTCATTAATAGCGGTAGGAACTTGGAAAAAACCTTTACCCATTGTCAAATTTTTTAAATTAAAAAGTTGATCAAAGGTACTAAAACAGTGTTGGACTTAAAATTAAAAGAAGGTTAAAAGGGTTTAGTTTAAAGCAAACGGTGCACTAAACTTAAATGTAGGTATGTAAACTCTAAATTTATCGGAATTACTTATGAGTACCATATTATAATGTCCTTTCATTGCGCCAATTGGAGAAGTAAGTAAACATCCAGAATTATAGGTATGAGAATTACCAGGTTTAATTACTGGTTTTTTACCTATTACTCCTTCACCGTCTAAGGTCTCCATATCATTTAGGGAGTCATATATTTTCCAGTGACGAGAAGTTAGTTGAACAGCATCCTTACTTTGATTTTCAATAGTAATAGTATAGCCAAACGCATAATGCATTTTATAGTTCTTAAAGAATGTGCCTTCAAAACTAGTTTGTACTGATATTTTAATGCCTTTGGTAACTTGTGTTATCATCATATTTAATATGTAAATACGCTTGCAGCTATTAATATTGTCATTGCAATGCCTCCTAAAATAAAAAAAATAGTGTTTAGGAACATATATTTTATAATCGTTTTAACTCTTCCTTGCTGATAGAAATTTCGCATTGCTTTATATAGGTAAATAGCGAATACTAAAAAAAACAATCCTTCGCTGTTAACACTAAAAGTAGCGTTGATTAAATTGCTAACAATGAGCAAGATAAATAATAACGATTGATTGTGGAAACTAAAGATTAAATGATCGGTGTAAGTGTGTTTTTTTCTGATATAGACCAACCAAACGAAAACAGAAAAGAATGGAAGAAAGAAAAATGTTGCTATCGGTAGTTTTGAAATTAAAGAATTGATAAAGGTGCCAGGTCGCTTTTCAATGTCAATTAAACTACTGGAAAGATTATATGCCATTTTATTTTCGGTAAGCTCTGGTACTTCGTATTTAATAACGCTTTGGTTAAAATTATAGATAGTATCGTTTTTTATTACAGTATTGTAAAATTGAATTTTTTCAAATAATCTTTCAAAAAAATTTTCCTGGTTAATGCCTTTAAAATATCCTTTAGGCCTACTAAGTATTAAGGAATCTTGTGAGCTGAGCTTTAAGTTATTTAAACCCTTAATATTTAACGAATCTAACTGGGAAAGAGCTAGTTTTTTATCTTCCTCATTTTCAAATTCTAGGTTGTTAAACTGAGTTTGTAAATCAAAGAATTGAGTTGGATTGTCCGAGCCAAATTTATTTAGCGTTTCAAACTCACTATTGAGACTAATAATTAAGAAATAAACAATAGATAAACTTAAAAGAAAACGAAATGGATTGGTGTAAGACAAGCGTTTGCCGGCAATATATTCTTTTGTGATTTTGCCCGGCTTTAAAAGTAAAGCAGTTAGGGTCAGCCACAGTTTAGAATCGTAAGAAAAATAATTAGCAAAAAACTCTTCAAAAAAATCAACAAGGGTGAGTTTTTTTGTGCTATTTGCCTGAGAACAATTGGGGCAGTATTTGTCGCTTAAGTCAAGAGGGTGTCCGCAATTAAGGCAGTCAACACCACGGTATTGCATGCGATAACGTCCAGTAGTTTTTATGGTTGGTTTGTTTTTCATCGATTATGAAAAACGTAAATATACAGTTAGTTAGTGATATCTCTAGAATTTGCGGAGCCAATACCGATAAGGCTATCGTACATATCGCCAAAGTTTCTATAATAAACTAGAATAATATAATTGTTTTCAGTGAAGTGAAAATTTCCACTTACAACATTTGGTTTCATTTCGCCGCCATCTTTAAGAACGTATTTATAATTGTAAAAACCTTGTTTCATTTTTATGGTTGCCTCCATCATACCATTTGTTTCATTATAGGTCATTTTGTTCTCATCAGTTAGGGCGTAATTGTTGAATTTTCCAAAAATGTAAACTTCGTCTAAAGCAATAAATTCATTGTAAGGTAGGCTAAAATATACATTGGTATATTCAGCTTCTCTAGATGCATTGTCGCCTTGTAAAGTTCTTACTACAAAATCACCATTTATATCGGGAAAATAAGTGTAAGGCTTATCATTTCTAAATCCATCAGAAAATAGAATGTGATTATAAAGGTCAGTTAATTCTATTCTAGAAATTTGAGAGCTTGGAGCTCTTAAGTCACTAGTGTCGAATAACAAATATTCATTGCCAGCATAAAAAGCGGTTTCTTGGTCGTATTTGTAAACTAGTTCTGTACCAATTGTATATTGTGGTTTAATATCGTAAAGGGCAGTGGGCCAATAGTAGTTTTGTAATATAGCAACCTTAACTTCTTTTTTTGGATTTACAAGCTTGTAGCCAGAGGATTGAATGCTAAATTGTACTACCTGTTTTTCGTTTATGTAATTAAAATCCCTTGAGCGTTTTATAGTAGCAGCTACGTTAACAAGATCTTTGTAAACTAAGAATCTACGAGAGAATTGAAGCTCGTCATAGTTATTATATATTTCTATAAGATAATTACCGCTAACTTTTAATCTAACATTGTCATTTGGTATAGTAAGTTGGTAGTTAGAGTAGGTTTCTAAGGTGGTATAGCTATTTTCGTATTGGGTTATTCTTTGATTATCTACCCCCTCTATGTATTGAGATTTTAATAAGGATGATTTCGTCCAGTCGTAATCACAATGGGTAACCTTATAATAGTAGTCCTGCTCGTTTGCTAAAATATCATCGAATTCTAAATAAATAGGTTCACCTATCTTAATGATAGGAAATTGATCATCAGTAGGGCCTTTGAATATAATAGATTTTATGTTTTCTGGTGGATTTACCTCCACTTGAACCTGTGCTACTATGTTTTGTAGAATAAAAAAGAAAAATAAATATTTAATAAAAACACGCATTGTATAGCAATTTTAAAGGTAAAGGTAAACAAAAACGATGCCTAAAAAATATACCTCGATGTAATGATTAAATTATAGGGTAATTATTATGAAAACGATGTTTTTGTACTTAAATTTGCTCAAATTTTGTTAACCTAAAGGTCTACACGCAAATGTCCAAAGACATACGAATAAAAAAAGGGCTCAACATTAACCTTGTGGGCGCCGCAGAACAGACGACTTCGAAAGCTGTTTTGAGTAATGTTTACGCAATACAATTGAGTGATTTTCACGGCATTACCCCTAAAATGATGGTAAAGCAAGGCGAGCAGGTGAAAGCCGGTGAACCTTTGTTCTATAACAAAAACATAGAGGATATGCTCTTTGTATCGCCTGTAAGCGGTGAGTTAATAGAAATTGAAAGAGGGGCGAGAAGACGTATTTTGACCTTAAAGATTTTAGCCGATAAAACTCAAGAAGTATTAGAAGGATCAGTTTTAAATGTTGAAAAATCATCGAAAGGAGAATTAAAAGCTGCATTGTTGAAAAGTGGTTGTTGGCCATTTATCAGACAGCGTCCTTATGATGTTATTGCTGATCCTGAGACTACACCTAAATCTATATTTATTTCTGGATATTCAAGTGCGCCATTACAAGCAGATTTAGATTATGTTTTACAGGGTAAAGAAAGGGAATTACAGGCGGCGGTAACTGCGCTGGGTAAATTAACACCTGGGAAAGTACATGTGTCTGTTGGTTCTGGTAATTCGCCATTATCTTCAATGAACGGGGTAGAGTTGCATAATGTTTCTGGTCCGCATCCTGCAGGTTTGGTTGGTACTCAAATTAACAAATTAGACCCTATTAATAAAGGTGAGTTAGTTTGGACAGTTACTCCTCAAGATTTAATAATAATAGGTGAGTATTTAATTACAGGTAAATTTAATGCCGAAAGAATGGTTGCTCTTGCGGGATCTTCTGTAAAAGCGCCAAAATATTATAGTACCAAAATAGGTGCGGAGATTTCTACTTTCCTATATGCTAGCGGTGTTAAGGAGGAGAATATTAGAGTTATCAATGGTGATGTTCTTACGGGTTCCAAAAGTAAACCAGCTGGGTTTTTAGGTTACTATAATAATACGGTTACGGTTATTCCGGAAGGCAACGATTATGAGTTATTTGGATGGAACAAACCTGTTTTCAATAAAATATCGGCTACCAGGGCTTTAACTTTTTCTTGGATGCAGCCAAATAAGAAATATGACTTAAACACTAATACTAACGGTGAGCATAGAGCTTTTGTGGTGACAGGACAATATGAAAAAGTTTTTCCAATGGATATTTTTCCAATGCAACTTTTAAAAGCTTGTATGGTAAAAGATTTGGATGAAATGGAGCAATTAGGTTTGTATGAAGTGGCTCCTGAGGATTTTTCGTTAACTGAATTTATATGTATTTCTAAACAACCACACCAGAAAATTATTCGTGAAGGGTTAGATTTATTGCAAAAAGAAATAGGATAAGAAATGAGTTTAAAAAGCAAATTACACGAACTTAAACTGAAGTATCAGGGTAAGAAAATGGCTCCTGCCTTTAATGCCTTTCATACTTTTTTGTTTTCGCCAGATGAGACCACCCATTCAGGTGGAACACATGTTAAATCAGCCGACGATTTAAAACGAACAATGAACACAGTGATAATGGCACTGGTACCAGTGTTAATATTTTCTATGTTCAACGCGGGTTACCAACACTATTCTGCAATAAACGGTTTTCCGGCAGATTTTTCTTTAATGAACGATTTCCTTACTTGGGATAATTTTTGGATCGGTATTATTAAGGTTTTGCCATTAGTGGTTGTTTCTTATGGTGTTGGACTAATAGTAGAATTTATTTTTGCCGTTATAAAAGGTCATGAAGTAGAAGAGGGATATTTGGTTACCGGTATGTTGGTTCCATTAATTGTTCCAATTGATACGCCTCTTTGGATGTTGGCCGTAGCCGTAGTATTCGGTGTTGTTATTGGTAAAGAAGTTTTTGGAGGTACAGGAATGAATATTCTTAATCCTGCATTAACTATTAGAGCATTCTTGTTCTTCGCTTACCCTACGTGGATGAGTGGTGATAAAGTTTGGGTTTATGGTGCTCGTGAGCGTTCAGAAGAAATTTTAGCAGGTGCCAACGTAGATGCCATATCTGGGGAAACGATATTAGGATATTTAGCTCAGAATAAAGGAGCGGAAATAACCTATTCTGTGTCAGATATGTTCTTCGGATTTATTCCTGGTTCTGTTGGTGAAACCTCGGCATTACTTATTCTTTTAGGAGGGTTGTTCTTGATTTTTACAAAAATCGCTAGCTGGAGAATAATGCTAAGTGCTGTTATAGGTTCTTTAGTAATGGGCTTAATATTCAACCAGGTAGTTGAGTTTGGATGGGTAGGTGAATCTAGTAAGTTTTACGGATTAATGAGTTTCGATTTTTGGAAGCATTTAATAGTCGGTGGTTTGGCTTTCGGTATTGTCTATATGGCTACTGATCCTGTTACCGGATCACAAACAAATAAAGGTAAATGGTATTACGGTTTCTTTATAGGTTTCATTTCTGTATTAATTCGTGTATTTAACCCAGCATACCCAGAAGGTGTTTTCTTGGCAATCCTTTTAATGAACGTATTTGCACCAACAATTGATCATTATGTTGTTAGGGGTAACATTAAGAAAAGAATGAACAGATTAAAGAATGCTACTATCTATCCTAAAGATGCAGATGGTAAGGCAGAAGAACTTAAAGCGGAAACAGTTTAATTATGGCACTAAAAACAGATAGCAACGTTTATACAGTAATTTTTGCAGCAATTATGGTTGTAGTAGTTGGGTCAATACTTGCGTTTTTGGCTTCAGCATTACGTCCTAATATTAAAGAAAACGAGCGTTTTGAAAAACAGCAGAATATTCTTTATGCAATGGGTGTAAATGAAAATGGTGATGATACGGGTAGTGTAAACTTTATTCCTACAGATGTAGTAGAAAATGAGTTCGCAAGTTATATTAAAGAGCAGTTGGTTATTCAAGGCGATAAAATCACCGAAGATAACGAGGCATATTTAATCGATTTAAAAAAGCAATTAGCAAACATCAAAAAAGGTGAAGATTATAAGTTGCCAGTTTTTATAGGGGAAAAAGATGGGAAGAAATTCTATATCATCCCTATGTATGGCAAAGGACTTTGGGATGCAATTTGGGGTTTCATTGCTTTAGATGATACTATGACCGTACAAGGTGTTTATTTTGACCATAAAGGGGAAACCCCTGGTTTAGGAGCAAACATTAAAATGCGCTATTTCATGGATGATTTTAAAGGAGAAACTATTTTAAATGGTACTCAGTACGCAGGCATTGCTGTTGCTAAAGGGAACAATGATCCATTAAACAAAACAAAAGATGATAATGAAGTAGATGCCTTGGCGGGTGCTACAATTACCGGCAACGGTGTTTCTGCTATGATAAGCGAAACTGTCAAATTATATAAACCTTATTTAGAAACAATTAGAGCAAAGTAATATGGCACTACTATCAAAAAAAGATACAAATCTAATTATGGATCCGCTTGCGGATAATAACCCGATTACTATACAAGTTCTAGGTATATGTTCAGCTTTGGCTATTACGGCAGAATTGAAGGCATCTTTAGTGATGGCCGTTTCCGTAATTTTCGTTTTAGGTGCTGGTAACGTAGTAATCTCATTAATGAGAAATATTATTCCATCTAAAATTAGAATCATTGTTCAGCTAATCGTAGTTGCGACATTGGTAATTATCGTAGATCAAGTTCTTAAGGCCTATCAATATGAGTTAAGTAAAACATTAGCAGTATTTGTTGGTCTAATTATAACTAACTGTATTATTATGGGGCGATTTGAAGCATTTGCTTTAGCCAACGGACCATGGCGTTCATTTTTGGACGGAATAGGAAACTCTTTAGGTTACGGCGTTATTTTGATAATCGTGGGTTTCTTTAGAGAGTTGTTAGGGTCAGGAACTTTATTTGGGATTCCGGTTTTGGGAGATCCAATTGAGAAAACAGGGTTGTATGCTACTGGCTATGAGAATAATGGTTTTATGATTATTCCTCCAGCAGCGCTGATAGTAGTTGGTATCATTATTTGGGTACAACGTTCAAGAAATCCAGCACTTGTAGAAGAAAATTAAACGGATATTTAAGTAGAAATTATGTTAGAACATGTAGAATTATTTTTTAAGTCCATCTTTATCGATAACATGGTATTTGCCGTGTTTTTGGGGATGTGTTCTTATTTGGCGGTATCCAAAAAAGTGGCTACTGCTGTAGGTTTAGGTGCTGCTGTTATATTTGTATTGGCGGTTACGGTACCAATGAACTGGTTGTTAGATAAATATTTATTACAAGACGGAGCCTTAGTTTGGTTGGGACCTGAATATGCGGATTACAACCTTAGCTTTTTGTCATTTATCTTATTTATAGCAACCATTGCAACAATGGTACAATTAGTAGAGATAGTTGTGGAGAAATTTTCACCTTCATTATATAACTCATTGGGTATATTCTTGCCATTAATAGCAGTAAACTGTGCAATTCTTGGTGGGTCTTTATTCATGCAGGCAAGAGAAATTGAAACATTGGGATTAGCATTTAATTATGGAGTTAGTTCTGGTATTGGATGGTTTTTAGCGATTTTGGCAATTGCGGCCATTCGTGAAAAAATTAGATATAGTAATGTTCCTGCTCCTTTACGAGGCTTAGGTATTACATTTATTATTACTGGTTTAATGGGTATTGGTTTTCAAAGTTTTGGAGGTATGCTAACTGGTGGCGGTGATGAAGCTGAAGAAACTACGGAGCAAGTAAATCAACTAATTCAGCCAGAGGTTGTAACCCCTGTTGAGGAAGAAGTAATAGTAGATAAGAACAAAGAAATAGACGAAAAAGTTATTTCTTATAACGACGTAAATAAATAATTATGATTTTAGCTGCAAGTACAGGCGGAACTATTCTAATAACCGTTGTCGCATTTCTAATATTATTAATGGCATTAGTGGCATTGCTTCTGTTTACTAAGCAAAAGCTTTCTCCTTCTGGTCCTGTTACTATAACAATTAACGGGGAAAAGAAAATTGAAGTCGCCTCTGGAGGTTCTTTATTATCAACTTTAGGAAATCAAAAAGTATTTTTACCATCAGCTTGTGGTGGTGGTGGAACTTGTATTCAGTGCGAGTGCCATGTACTTTCAGGAGGCGGTGAAGCGCTACCTACTGAAACACCTCACTTTTCAAAGAAAGAATTAAACCATGGTGCACGTTTAGCTTGTCAGGTTAAGGTAAAACAAGATATGGAAATTACTATACCAGAAGAGGTTTTTGGTATTAAAAAATGGCCTGGGAAGGTAGTTCGTAATTATAACGTAGCATCATTTATTAAGGAGTTCGTAGTTGAAATCCCTGAAGATATGGGCTACAAAGCTGGTGGCTATATTCAAATTGAGATTCCTCAATGTGAAGTTAAATTTGCGGATATGGATATCACGGCTCACCCAGAGGAGCATGAAACTCCAGATAAATTTCAGGCAGAATGGGATAAGTTTAACCTATGGCCTTTAGTTATGAAGAATCCTGAAACAGTAGAAAGAGCATATTCTATGGCTTCTTTCCCTGCAGAAGGAAGAGAAATAATGTTGAATGTGCGTATTGCAACTCCACCTTGGGACCGTGCTAAAAACGGTTGGATGGATGTAAACCCTGGTGTGGCATCTTCATATATCTTTAATCTTAAAAAAGGCGATGAAGTAACTATTTCAGGACCTTATGGAGAGTTCTTTATTAATGAATCTAATTCTGAGATGCTTTATGTAGGTGGTGGTGCAGGTATGGCGCCAATGCGTTCGCATTTATATCATCTATTTAAAACATTAAAGACCGATAGAAAAGTTAGTTATTGGTATGGTGGTCGTTCTAAACGAGAGTTGTTTTATTTAGATCATTTTTATAAGTTAGAGGAGGAGTTTCCTAATTTTAAATTCTATTTGGCACTTTCAGAGCCAATGGAAGTTGATAATTGGAAAGTAAAAGAAAATATAGACGCTCCAGGCGATGGTTTTGTAGGTTTTATTCACAATTGTGTGATTGAAAACTATTTAAATCATCATGAGTCGCCAGAAGATATTGAACTTTATTTCTGTGGACCTCCGTTAATGAACAAAGCAGTTCAGAAAATGGGCGAAGATTTTGGTATCCCAGATGAGCATATCCGTTTTGATGATTTTGGTGGATAATATTTAATACATTGAAAAACAATATAATAGCCGATACTATATGTATCGGCTTTTTTATCAAATTTATTTAAATGCATGTATTAACAGAACAAGAGCTTCATAATTTAGCTATGAATATAGTCGGCAAACAATTGGAAGAAGCCGGATTCGAATTTTTAGCGGTAAACAGTGAGTTGCGGAAGAATCCACAATTTGTTTGTACCAAGGATAAGAAAATGCGCTTTATTGTGGTAAAAGCTATTGAATACCCAGGTGATCCAAAGGATATGGATTTCTTTATGTCCGACCTAAATAAAATGAAAGAGCATGCCTTAAAGTTTGACGCTACAACATTTTATGCCGGTGTAGGTTTGGTAAATGCTGCGGACCATAATTTGCCAGTTTATTTAGATGAAGAGTATATAGTTGATTATGATGGTTTAGTTGAGATATGATGAATAGGTTTTTAATTTATGGTATAATTATAGGGTTATTTTATTCCTGTACTCTTGGTGATTCAAAGAAGTATCGTAATGAATTTAGAGGTGCTGCATTAGGTACCTCTTATAATATTATTGCTATTGATTCTGAAGATATTGAATTACAAAAAGATATAGATTCGGTATTTGCGGTTATAAATAAATCACTATCTACCTATATACCAGAATCTGATATTTCTCGAATAAATAAAGGAGATTCGACTGTAGTGGTAGATAGAATGTTTAAAGATGTATTTGAACTTTCCAAGACTATTTATACAGATACAAAAGGTTTTTTTGATCCTACAGTAGGTACTTTAGTAAACGCTTGGGGTTTTGGACCAGAAATAGAAATAGCTTTGGATAGCTTAAAAGTGGATAGTTTATTAAATTTTGTAGGTCTTGATAAGGTATTTATTAATGACCAAAATCTAGTAATAAAATCTAACCCAAATATTTATTTAGATTTTAATGCAATTGCAAAAGGTTATTCAATTGACCGGATTGCTGCTATGCTTGATGCTAAAGGGGTAGAAAATTACCTAGTAGAAGTAGGTGGGGAGTTAATTGCTAAAGGGAGTAATGTAATAAAACAAAAAGAATGGGTGGTTGGTATTGATGACCCGGAAACAGAATTAGATAGATCCACAAAGATTTTAATTAATTTAAATAATAGGGCTTTGGCTTCTTCCGGAAATTATAGAAAATTCAGGATTGACGAAGTTACAGGAAAAAAATATGTTCATACTGTAAACCCCAAGACAGGGTTTACACAAATTTCAAATACGCTTGCAGTTACAATTTTGGCAGATAATTGTGCAACCGCTGACGCCTATGCTACAGCTTTTATGGCGATGGATTTAGATGAAGCTTTTAAATTGATAAACAAGAATAAAACATTAGAGGCGTATATCGTTTATTTGGATTCGAATGGAGAAACTCATGAGTTTCTTACAAAAGGATTTAAGAGTTTAGTAGTTAAATAATTATTTTTTGACAAAAGGTATTATTTCACCAGTGGCAAGTCTGTACCGGTCTATTTCTAAAGGTGTAAGTTGTTTGGTGAAATCTATTTCCTCAACTCTAAATCCAATAGTTCTTAATATGTCAAAATAATCTCTTCCGTAAATGCGTACATGGTCATATTGACCAAAAATTTTAGCCCTTTCTACTTTATCGGTAATAGAATCATCCTCAAAAGTTGTTGCTCTTGAAAGATCCTGTGGAACCTGGAAAATGCCCCATCCGTCAGGTTTTAAAATGCGATATAATTCGCTCATTGCCTTATTGTCGTCAGGAATATGTTCTAAAACATGATTACATAGAATAACATCAAAAGTGTTATCCTTAAACGGAAGATTACAAATATCAGCCTTTACATCGGCTAATGGTGAATTTAAATCTGTTGTGGTGTACTTAATATTTTTTAACTTTTTAAACCGTTTGTAAAATGCCTGTTCTGGCGCAAAATGTAAAACCTGTAATGGTGCAGTGAAAAAATTAGTTTCGCTCTTTAAAAAAAGCCAGAGCAACCTATGTCGTTCTAGAGATAGGGTAGAAGGCGAAAGAACATTTTCTCTAGGACTTTCATATCCGTAAGGTAAAAAGCTTCGAAAAGTATTTCCGTCAATCGGGTCTTCATAAGTTTTGCCTCGATAATATGCCTTAAAAAATGGTTTTATCAAATAACTAAGTGAAATTAATACAGGCCTTGGAACAAGGTTAAGAAAAAATTTAAAAATTTTCTTCATCTGTATGCTTTAACTTTTTACGGTCGATGAAGTAAATTCATCTTCCTCATCACTAACAATACCTAAGGCATCATAGATATATTTAAAAGTAGAAAGTAATTCTGGTTTACCATTTACAATGGCAACATCATGTTCAAAATGAGCACTTGGTAAACCATCAGCTGTAAGAATGGTCCAACCATCTTTTAATTGTTTAATGTTTTTTGTTCCCATATTGGTCATTGGCTCAATAGCTACGGTCATGCCTTCAGCAAACTTTTTGCCACGACCACGTCTGCCATAATTAGGCATTTCTGGGCCTTCATGCATTTTTCTGCCTAAGCCATGGCCTACTAATTCACGTACAACACCATATCCATGATCTTCGGTGTATTTCTGAATGGCATAACCAACATCCCCGACTCGATTTCCTACTTTAAATTCTCGAATTCCAATATAAAGAGACTTTTTAGTTACCTCTAATAATTTTTTCACTTCAGGCGAAACCTCACCAACTTCAAAAGTATAGGCATGATCACCATAAAAATCATTCTTTAAGGCACCACAATCTATTGATATAATATCTCCTTCTTGTAAAGGAGTGTTATTGGGTATACCATGCACTATTTGAGCGTTTGGGCTCATGCAGAGTGAATTTGGAAAATCATATAGACCTAAAAATCCGGGCACTGCTCCGTGGTCACGAATAAAAGTTTCGGCCAAAGTATCTAGCTGAAGTGTAGTAACCCCAGGTTTTACCTCAGAGGCAATCATTCCTAATGTTTTAGAAACGATTAATGCGCTTTCACGCATTAATTCAATTTCTTCGGCTGTTTTTATTTTTATCATAAAATTTAATCCTTTGTAATGAGTCTAAATTTACACCAACGAGTTTTGGGTCATAAATTTTGACTTTTCAACACCCATTAATTTCAAAATTGTTGGCGCAATATCCCCAAGAACACCATCTTTTATATGGTGAATATCTTTATCGACCAAAATTAATGGAACTGGGTTGGTAGTGTGTGCTGTATTTGGACTACCGTCTTCATTTACCATAGTTTCACAATTCCCATGATCTGCAATAACTAGTACTGAGTAGTCATTTTCAATTGCAGCAGTTATGACATCTTTTGCACATTCATCTACAGTTTCGCAAGCCTTAATTGCCGCTTCCATAACACCGGTATGTCCAACCATATCTGGATTAGCAAAATTTAAACAAACAAAATCTACATCACCTTCATTGATTTCTGGAATTATTTTATCCCTAATTTCATAAGCACTCATTTCTGGTTGTAAATCATAAGTTGCAACTTTTGGAGATGGGCACAATATACGAGATTCGCCTTCAAAAGGAATTTCTCTGCCACCGTTGAAAAAGAAAGTAACATGAGGGTACTTTTCTGTTTCTGCAATACGTATTTGCTTTTTACCTGCACTTGCCAAAACCTCTCCTAATGTTTGAACAATATTATCTTTATTGTATACAACGTGAACATTATTGTAAGACTCATCGTAATTAGTCAATGTGACATAATACAAATTAAGCTTGTGCATGTTTTGTTCATGCATATCAACCTGAGTTAAAACCTGGGTTAACTCTCTACCGCGATCCGTTCTAAAATTAAAAAAGATAACAACATCATCTTCTTTTACAGAGGCAATTGGTGTGCCGTCTATAGTGGTCATGACGATAGGTTTTATAAACTCATCTGTAATATCGTTGTCATAACTTTTTTGAATAGTTTTGCCGATGTCTGTTGATTTTTCACCTTCAGCATTGACGATAACGTCATAGGCTTCTTTAACACGTTCCCAGCGTTTGTCACGGTCCATTGCATAGTATCGGCCTATCACAGTTGCTAATTTTGTGTTCTTGTCTGCGCCAAAATGCACTAGGTCTTCTAAAAAACCCTTACCACTTTTGGGGTCAACATCTCTACCATCTGTAAAGGCGTGTAAAAACATATTCTGTACACCAAATTCTTTACCAGCGGTAATTAATCCTTTTATATGATCTGTATGACTATGTACGCCACCATCACTTAAAAGACCTAAGAAGTGAACATTTTTATTGTTTTTCTTCGCATAATCAAATGCACTTTTTAAAACAGGTTCTAAGCTTAAGGTATGCTCACTTACTGCTTTATTTATTTTAGCGAGATCTTGATATACAATTCTTCCGGCACCTAGGTTCATATGACCAACCTCGCTATTTCCCATTTGGCCTTCTGGTAAACCTACATTCATACCATCTGTAAGAAGGTTGGAATTGGCATATTTGGTATAAAGGCTATCAATAAATGGAGTATTCGCTTTATCTACTGCTGATACTTCAGGGTTTGGAGATTTACCCCATCCATCTAATATCATTAGAATTACTTTCTTGTTCATCTATGCTTAGGTTTTAGATCACAAAAATACTATGATCTATTAAGTTATTCTACAAGATGACTTACCTTTTTTCATTAGAGGTAGTATCGCAACAATATTTAAGTTTTTTAAAAGATTTGTTCGTTAAAGTTTCGTTATAACACTGTTAAAGGATGAAACAAATAAAGAAGTCATGCGTCTATTAAAATATACAATATTGTATTATTCATCAATTAAATCATTCATCATGAAAAAAGTAATTCTAACATTATCTATGGTAGCTCTTACCATGGGCACGACCGTAATGGCTGCGGAAAAAGCAAATCTTTCAACAACAACACCAGAAATTAATGTTGTTTCAAGAATTGAAATCAGCTCATTTTGCAAAGCGGTAATAAAGGGCGATTTGGAAACCGTAAGTAGTTTAATAGCTTTAGGGGAAGATGTAAATCAAAAATCTTTAGGTATGACTCCTGCAATGTATGCCGCGCGTTATAATAAGGTTGAAATATTACAGGTGTTAATTGAAAATGGAGCTGATTTAAAGGTACAGAGTAGTCAAGGGCATACAGCAAAACGTTATGCAGAACTATCTAATGCAACAGAGGCTCTTGAATTAATTGAATCCGCGGTGGGAAGCTAGGTTCATTTTAGAAGATTTCTACTCTTAATATTTTAACCCTGTAGTCGAATTTTGAAATAAATTCGACTACAGGGTTTTTTTTAATGTTTTTAAATTGTTAAATATTTATTATTTCTTTCTTAAAGCTATTTAATTCATATTAAAATATGTTTAATTTTAATTAATCAATAATTATAATCAGAAAATAAATATAAAAATTATGAAAAAAACAATCGCACTTTTGTTTTGTGTAAGTGTATTTGCACTTTCCAATTCTTACGCAAGTCCAGTTGATCAACCTTATTCAAATGAAAATAGTACTGTCACTGTCAATGACGAAATAAGCTTATTGTGCAAGGCAGTTATAAAAGGTGATATTGATCAGGTTAGAAGCCTTATAGCTTTAGGGGAAGAGTTAAATGAAAAGTCTTTAGGGTTAACACCTGCAATGTATGCGGCTAGATATAATAAGTCAGAAGTACTAAAGGTGTTATTATTAAATGGTGCTAATTTAAATATTAAGAGCGACCAAGGTTATACTGCTAAGGATTATGCTAAAATGTCTAATGCTAAAGATGTGTTAGGTGTCATTGAACGAGATTCTTAGTTTTGCATTTTTAAAAATAAAAAAGGCTCATTGAAATTTCGATGAGCCTTTTTTATTACTATTGATTCTACCCCAAATAGTGTTCAAGTAAAAGAGTAAAACGCGTTAAAAATCAAATCCATTTAAAGCTCTATATACAAACGCATATAGTGCCGAAAATAACATTAGTGCACAAAACACAGAGTAAGCTTTTAAAATTGTAACCAAAATTACTGGTTTGCAATTTTCGAACGCCTGCTCATATATATTTCTTATGTTCGTAATTGTTCCCATTATAGTGTTCTTCTATGGTTAAATCATAGCTATAAAGGTTAAATCATAAATGGTAAAATAAGTTTGGGACTTCTTCAAAGTTACAAAAATATAGGTTTGGTAATAGACATCTTTGGGTTAAAAGACCTAAAAATTCGATTAACCTTGATTTTTATACTTCTGTATGGCTTCTTTTATTTTTTCAATTCTGTTTTCTGGGTCAGGATGAGTGCTTTGAAACTCTGGTTGTCGGTTAGGTCCGCCTGCGGCTTTTAAGATTTCCATTACCTTTATCATTTCATAAGGGTCATATCCCGATTGTATCATAAAAAGGACGCCTAATTCGTCACTTTCTAATTCATCGCCTCTACCGTTAGTGAGCAGCGTACTTTGGCCAATGCTACCAACTATACTTCCCATGTCTCCTGCGCCAACGGTAGCTCCCATTGTCGCTGTTTGCCATGTTTGGCTATCTGCAATTCTTTCCGCGGAATGTCTTCCGATTACATGGCCAATTTCATGACCTAGAACACCTGCTAATTGTGCTTCATTTAATTGAGAAAAAAGTGCATATGTTATAAAACATTGTCCTCCAGGTAGCGCAAATGCATTTATTGTTTGGTCATCTGCAAGTAAATGAAAATCATATTTATAAGGGGTTTCGCGAGCAATACTATTTTGGACTAATTTGTTACCTACAGATTCAACAAAAGCTTGTAAGCGTTGATCCGGATATAGACCGCCATGTTGTTGAGCCATTTCAGGTGCACTTTGTAATCCAATGGCAATTTCTTGTTCAGACGACATTGTAATATGTTGAGAACGACCTGTGTATGGGTTTACTTCCGTATTATTACATTTTTGTATAAATGCAAAAGCAACTATGGCTAAGCCTATAAATATTCTAATTTTCCAACTTCCTCTTCTCATGGTAATGTGTTCTAATACGAGTTTCTAAGGTACAAATTGCTTATAATAGGTTTCGGTTTATATCTAAAATATTATTTTGAATATATGACCTTAAAAAACCCATTGTGAAATGTTCAGCCCCTTCATAATCTTCACGAAGTAAGAGTGATGCAATATTTTTACTTCGAAATTGCTCTAACATGGGTATTGAAAGTGGGGCATAGCTGTAATGCCAAGGTTCATATTTAAAACCTCTTCTTTTTGAGTCGTTGGTATACACTAAATAAAAACCATAAGTTTCTGAATTTTCGTCCATCCAATTTTTAAAATCCACATAGGGTCCTTCGCCTTCATATTTATGGGGGACTAGAACATCGCCATCTACTTTTCTATAACCATCAACGACATCAATATCCGTACCCCAATGATGTCTGCTTGTGCCCGGTATGGTAGAATATTCAATAATTTTATCAATAGCATCTAAAGGGTTCATTTCATCGTCTACGGTATAAGTTAGATATTTACGTTCAAAAATTGCTCTTTGCCGATCGTAATTTCTAAAACTAGAAACAATTTTAAGATCAATACCATCATTATATGCTGCCTTTTTCATCTCTAAGAATGCATCATGAGCTTCTTTTCTTAAATTAATATCTTTTCCAAACAGTTCGATATCTTCTTTGCCCATTAGTTCTGTAATGGTATAATCATTATCTTCTTGAAAAAAGATTGAAGGGGTAAGGCCTATAGCTATGGCTGCTGCACTACTTTTATTTATAAAGGTTCTTCTTTGCATAATTGTTTTGCTATGGTGATTACAAATATGATGCCTTTTTATAAACAAACATGTTGTTGAAAAATGGGACATCATTCTATGTCTAGTAAAAGTAATAAATCTTACTCTTAAAAGTTATAAATCAATTTTTATCGTAAGTAGTAAGGTATAAATATCCCTGATGTTTAATGTCTAAGTCGTTCAGGGTAATTATGTAGTAATAAATACCAGAGGAAAGTCCTGTGTTTTTGGATATTACCCCGCTAACGTTAGAAATTCCATTAAACTCGTTATAGTAATTTTTCTTGGAGAACACCATTATTCCATACCTGTTAAAAATTTGTAAGGTATTATTTAGTGAATTTTCAACACCTTCAATCACTAGGAAATCATTAATTCCATCACCATTGGGCGTCATGTAATAATTCGCTAACGTAATATTCTCTAAAGTTTCAAGAATATCAGAATTTCCGCCAATGGTTATAATTTCATAATCATTGGGAATAAATTCTTCAGATGTAATTGCGCCATTGCTGAAATCTCCTTCAATATTCGTACTTCCTAAATTCACCCATTCTTTATTAATTACATTCCAACCAACAACCTTTAAATCTGTAATAAAGTCTCCTAAAAGATTGGTGTTACTTTGTTCGTTCCATGTTAAGGTAACCTTAGAAGGAATGCTGCTTTCTAAATGCCAAAATTCATATTCACTAACTGACAAAAATTCATTTTCTTTTATGGCCGTATTAAAACTAGCTCTAAATACACTAGGGGTGGAAGGATCTTCAAAATAGTATGCAGATTTTGCATAATCGTTAGAGCGTACAGATGCTATACTCAAAGGACGTATTTTGCCATTTTGCCCAATTGGAAATGTAAACTCTGTTTTTTTACTTATTGCTGCATAACCATCTACTTTTGTATTATCGCCTTCGCCAATGTAAAAAGAATCATTTAAGAAATTGATGTTTACTTCGGATGAAGCTCTAGACGTAACTATATTGCCAGATATTAAATTGGCATTATTTAAAACACCAACTGTATTATCTACGTAAAAGTCATTATCTACAGCTACCTCAAAGTCATAAAAGACTGGGTTAGATTTTCCGGAAATTGTTATTGGCTTGTCTATAGAATAAAAACCTACTAAACCTCTATTCTGATTAAATGCACCGTTATTAATGACATCCATATGAAAACCAACAATACCCGAATTGTGAACTTGTATATTGCCGTAATTATGTACCGCATCTTGTGCGGTCATATTTTTACCAATCAATAAAATTAGTACCAAGAAAAAAATACGTGTTGTTTTTAACATTATTTATAAGCTTGATAAAGTACTACTAAATTATCGGCATGACTTCCTACGGTTAAGGTGAACCCATTGGTGTTAAAGCTATTTAATGATGCGGATGTAATTCCTAGTTTATCTCCATTTTGATTACTGTACCGAATCGCAATACACGCATTACTAGAGGAGAATCTAGATATATCATTAATGGAATTTCCACTACCGCCAACGTAAATAACTTGTTGTGTAGTGGTGCCATTATCATTTCTAGCAAAACCGTTCATAGAGCCATATGTATTTGCAATACCTGAATCATTATTTCTAGTACCATTGTCAGAATCTATATTCAGCGCCTCAATATTTGCATGTGCCGTAAAACTAATTTGGGAAGGTTGAAATGGTATTCCGGTTACGTTTATAATGCCAGTCGATGTAATGGTTAAAACTCCCATATAAACATTTGGTTGACTATTGGATGCCCATGAAGTTCCATCAAAGACATAAATTTCTTTTACATCTGTATTATATACCATAGTCCCAATTTCAGCAGTAGTTACCGCATTGATTTCTGATGTGGTAGCATTGGTAAGTCCAAATAATAACCCAGGTTCTAACTGTGCATTGCTAACTGTAGTTACTACTAAAAATGATATTGTAAGTGCTATTTTTATATAATTCATTTTCTATAAATCTAAAACGGTGAACATAAATTCAGAATCAAAACGACTTCTATCAGTACCACCATTGTCATTGTCACCAATTATTACCTCAAAACTTGTTGCAGTTTGGTTGGAGTAGGAGATACCCGGATCATCATTACCGGCACCACCTCTACCAGGTTGGGTTAGCTGAATAATATAATTTGCATCTGAAACGGCTCCTGTAGGTAGTGTTACTCTATAATACCCTACGCTAATTCTTATTACGGAAACTCCTGATGTTGCTTTTGTTACGGTGCCAGTTGAACTAATTTTACCTATAGCTTTTATGGGACTAATATAAAAAGCACCTCCATTGGCACCTACAGAAATATTATTGTTAGTTTCGGTCCCTACGGTATTTGCAGTTTGGTTAGCACTAATTTCATTTGTATAGGTAATAAGTCCAGTTGTAGTATTTTGAGTTAAGTTCGTAGTTATATCAGCAGATTTGTTCTCCCAAACAACGCTTCCAGAACTATTAGTTGTCAATACTTGGTTAATGCTTCCAGGCTGAATTTTTATAGGTGTTACATTGCCATTTAATAAATTTTCTGTTTCCACCGCGTCAACTTGAAGTTCGGATGTGCCAACTGCATTTGAATTAATTTCTGAAGCATTTACAGAATTCGGAGCAAGGTCGGATGCTGTAATTGAATTATCTGCAATTTTACCTCCTGCACCACCAATTATAGCGCCATCAGCTATGATAGTTGCGTTAATAGGTCCGGTAACATCACCAGCTAAATTATTGACAGAGAATATGGTTGCACTTAATGTAAGTCCTGTTCCGGCAGTATATTGAGTATCGGTATCGGTGGTATGCGCACCGGTACTATAGTTATTGTTCGCGACAAAAGCGTCCACTTCCGCTTCGGAAAGTTGCGTGTTGGTATCCACGGTATGTGTTAAATCCGAGATTTGCGATTCGGTAATGGTCAAGGCAGCTTCATGTTGCGTAATGTTCGATTCCTGTACACGGGCATCATCAAGAACGCCGGAGGTCAGGTCCGCCGCATCGGTGGTATGCGCACCGGTACTATAGTTGTTGTTCGCGACAAAAGCGTCCACTTCCGCTTCGGAAAGTTGTGTGTTGGTATCCACGGTATGTGTTAAATCCGAGATCTGCGATTCGGTAATGGTCAAAGCAGCTTCATGTTGCGTAATGTTCGATTCCTGTACACGGGCATCATCAAGAACACCGGAGGTCAAGTCCGCCGCATCGGTGGTATGCGCTCCGGTACTATAGTTGTTGTTCGCGACAAAAGCATCCACTTCCGCTTCGGACAATTGTGTGTTGGTATCCACGGTATGTGTTAAATCCGAGATCTGCGATTCCGTAATAGTTAATGCCGTTTGATGTTGGGTAACGTTCGATTCCTGTACACGGGCATCATCAAGAACGCCGGAGGTCAAGTCCGCCGCATCGGTGGTATGCGCACCGGTACTATAGTTATTGTTCGCGACAAAAGCGTCCACTTCCGCTTCGGAAAGTTGTGTGTTGGTATCTACGGTGTGAGTTAAATCCGAAATCTGCCATTCGGTAATGGTCAAGGCAGATTGATGTTGGGTAACGTTCGATTCCTGTACACGGGCATTATCAAGAACACCGGAGGTCAAGTCCGCCGCATCGGTGGTATGCGCACCGGTACTGTAGTTGTTATTGGCGACAAAAGCGTCCACTTCCGCTTCGGAAAGTTGTGTGTTCGTATCAACGGTATGGGTCAAATCCGAGATCTGAGATTCCGTAATAGTTAAAGCTGTTTGATGCTGTGTAACGTTCGATTCCTGTACACGGGCATCATCAAGAACACCGGAGGTCAAGTCCGTCGCATCGGTGGTATGCGCGCCGGTACTATAGTTGTTGTTCGCGACAAAAGCGTCCACTTCCGCTTCGGAAAGTTGCGTGTTCGTATCCACGGTATGGGCCAAATCCGAGATCTGCGATTCCGTAATGGTCAAAGCAGCTTGATGTTGGGTAACGTTCGATTCTTGCACACGAGAATCAGCTAAGACACCCGAGGTTAAATCTGCCGCATCGGTAGTGTGTGCACCTGTGCTGTAATTGTTGTTCGCGACAAAAGCGTCCACTTCCGCTTCGGTCAAATTCGTATCCACGGTATGGTTCAAATCCGAGATTTGCGATTCCGTAATAGTTAAAGCCGTTTGATGCTGTGTAACATTTGATTCCTGTACACGGGCATCATCAAGAACGCCGGAGGTCAAGTCCGCCGCGTCGGTAGTGTGTGCACCGGTACTATAGTTGTTATTGGCGACAAAAGCATCTACTTCCGCTTCGGAAAGTTGCGTGTTGGTATCCACGGTGTGGGTCAAATCCGAGATCTGAGATTCTGTAATGGTCAAAGCAGCTTCATGTTGGGTAACGTTCGATTCCTGTACACGGGCATCATCAAGAACCCCGGAGGTCAAGTCCGTCGCATCGGTAGTGTGTGCACCGGTACTGTAATTATTGTTTGCTACAAAAGCGTCCACTTCCGCTTCGGAAAGTTGTGTGTTCGTATCAACGGTATGGGTCAAATCCGAGATCTGAGATTCCGTAATAGTTAAAGCTGTTTGATGCTGTGTAACGTTCGATTCCTGTACACGGGCATCATCAAGAACGCCGGAGGTCAAGTCCGCCGCGTCGGTAGTGTGTGCACCGGTACTATAGTTGTTATTGGCGACAAAAGCATCTACTTCCGCTTCGGAAAGTTGCGTGTTGGTATCCACGGTGTGGGTCAAATCCGAGATCTGAGATTCTGTAATGGTCAAAGCAGCTTCATGTTGCGTGACGTTCGATTCCTGTACACGGGCATCATCAAGAACCCCGGAGGTCAAGTCCGTCGCATCGGTAGTGTGTGCACCGGTACTGTAATTATTGTTGGCTACAAAAGCGTCCACTTCCGCTTCGGAAAGTTGCGTGTCATCATCACCGTCATCCAATCCTGAAGGTCTATTGGTTAAACTTGTCCATTCGCCATCGAAATCATCACTTACATTAGCATCAAAACCAGATAAATCGATAATTGTTGAATTTGGGTCATTAGATAAGGTAAGTACTCCTGAAGAATAATCTAAAGTCTGAATTTCATTTTGGTCATCTGCATCTGCATCGTCAACATTGATTGTAATTGTATTACCATTATCAATACTAATATTTCCTGGGGAATTATCTGTCTGTAAATTTTGGTTGTCGGTACTTACTATTGAAATAATTGTTTCTATACCATTTTCATTAGTGTACGTATAGGTCCCATCACCATTATCGTCAAGAGTAGATATGGTTTGTGAAGCACCGTTAAATGTTATATTGTTTCCATTACCATCAGAAAGCGTAATGGTGCCATCGCCATTATCAAAAAAAGAAAAAGAGCTGGTATTATTTCCTTCACAAAGGTTAGACCAAATTAAACCATTGTAATAATGAATACACTGGGTGTCGGTATTATAGATGACTGCTCCGTTAAGTGGAGCAATAGCTAGCATTTGTATAGTAGTAAGCCTGGTCAGTACAAAAGCTTTGTCTGTACTTTCTAATTCTACAATAGAAGCGGAATCAATATTGTTAGGATTTTGCCCTATTTTAACTTGTGCATTTATGCAAAAAGAGGTTAGTAAAAAGAAAAGAACAAATTTTATTTTGTTAGACATATAAATTTAGGGGAATATGTTGATGTCTATAAAATTAGGAAGGTAATTGTAGGAATTAAAGATTATGTTGTGAAGCTAAGGTAAAGTGTTGGGAATGCTTGAAGTATGATATTTATAACGATGAAATAGGAATTTCATCGTTTACAAATACACTTTGTTTATGTAAGAATACGAATTGATAAAGAATAGCAAAAAACCAAAATTAATTATCGAGCCAAATATAAAAAGCCCTGAAAATTTAAATCTTCTTCAGGTATGTATATGATGTAGAAATAAACACCGGCAGGCAGACCATCTTCTTGATTCAATGGAATATTATTCAAATTAGAAAATCCTGTAAATTGGTTTGTATAATTTTCCATTTCAAATACTTTTAAGCCATATCGATCATATATTTGTACGGAATGGCTAGTGTATTCTTCCAATTCAGGAATGAAAAAGGAATCATTTATACCGTCATCATTAGCAGAAACTATATAATTATCTAGTATTAAAACCTCTTTGGATAAAGGTTCATAAGGTGTCTTTGATGCACCAAGGGTAATTATTTCATAATCATCTGGCACAAAAGAAATTGTACTTACAAAACCCTCGTTTAAAGTACCTACGGGAGCTCCGTTGGCAAGGCTAGTCCAACGTTGGGAATTTTTATTCCAGCCCACGGGAATAATGGTAGATGCATCTTCAGTTACATTTGCCATAGCACTACGTTGATTCCAGCTAAGGGTAACGTTCGAAGCAATGTTACCTTCTAGTTTCCAGAATTCCTTTACGCTAATATTTTCAACATCGATAGATTTTTCGGTAGTGTCAAAAGTAGTATTGAACGAAATTGGATTATTTGCATTTTCAAAGAAATAAGCACACTTGGCAAAAAGGTTCGTGCTTTCAGAATTAAGTATCAGCGGACGCATAAATTCACTATCGCCTATAGGAAAACCAAAATTTTGCTGATTAGTAATAGCGGCGTAGCCTTCAATTTTAGAAAAATCATTTTCGCCTGTGTAGAACGCATTACTTAAAAAATTATAATAAACACTAGATTGCGTTAAAGGCGCGTAAATATTGCCTACTATAAAATTGGTATTGTTGGTATTATCGATACCTAAAAACAATTCCAAATTATTATCTGTTGCAATTTCTAAATCATAGAATTGAGGTACACTAGTACCGGAAACAGCTAATGGCTGTGAGCCATAAAAACCGACTAAACCAAGGTTATTGTCTAAAGGGGCTTCATTAATAAGGTTAGTATGAAAACCAATGGCGCCACTTTCATGAATTCGTAAGTTACCATTGTTGTAAAGCGCAGATTGCGCGGAAACAAATGCCACGAATGTAAAGAAAAATAAAAATGAATAGTTCTTCATTAGTTATTCGATTTTTCTAGTAAAATGGTTTTAATTTCTTCCATTTGAGCTTTAAGGGCTTTTATTTCTGTTGACATGGTGTTATTTGAAGATTGCAGCTCTTTTATCTTTTTTTCTTGCGCTATAGTATGAAGAAATAATTCTTCTATTTTTTCGAGGTTGATTAACGCACCTTCAGTAAGATTCCAATTACCATTGTTATTAGCAACTTCTTCTGCTGATTTGACGCCAGGTAAATGGTGATTAGTTTTTAAATATGTCTCAATACTTTCTAATGATAAAAATTCATAATCAGATTTTAAAGTAGACTTGCCTAAGAAGTATTTTTGGAAGACATAATCAGGGTAATTTGCTGTAGCAGAAGTAAAACTAGCTGCAGTTACTATTCCATTAAAAATTGGATTGGGTTCAATTAAACTTGCAGGTATACTTCCTGTGGGGATTGTACCTGGATCTAGGCTTATAATAGTTCCAGTAATATTAATTCCATTAGTTCCAGTGTAGGTGTTTCCTGGTAGTGTAACCGTGTTGCCACCGCTAATAGATAAGTCGTTGCCAATCAAGTTAAGATTTTGAATTTCATTGGTAATACTCCCGTCTATTTCGGTGGTTAAAAATCCATTGTTAGAAACAAAAGCATCAACAGCTGTTTCATCAAGATTTGTGTCATTATCTATTCCGTCCTGAAATCCTACAGGGATGTTGGAAAGTGTGTTCCAGTCTGCGGAACTAGGAGCGGGAAGTGTAACCGTGTTGCCACCGCTAATAGATAAGTCGTTGCCAACCAAGTTAAGATTTTGAATTTCATTGGTAATACTCCCGTCTATTTCGGTGGTTAAAAATCCATTGTTAGAAACAAAAGCATCAACAGCTGTTTCATCAAGATTTGTGTCATTATCTATTCCGTCCTGAAATCCTACAGGGATGTTGGAAAGTGTGTTCCAGTCTGCGGAACTAGGAGCGGGAAGTGTAACCGTGTTGCCACCGCTAATAGATAAGTCGTTGCCAACCAAGTTAAGATTTTGAATTTCATTGGTAATACTCCCGTCTATTTCGGTGGTTAAAAATCCATTGTTAGAAACAAAAGCATCAACAGCTGTTTCATCAAGATTTGTGTCATTATCTATTCCGTCCTGAAATCCTACAGGGATGTTGGAAAGTGTATTCCAGTCTGCGGAGGTATTAGTTGGCGCATCAATCCAATCCGTTTGTGCCCCCGTTGAAGACAAGATTTGACCAGTAGTACCTGCTTCACCGTCTTTATCTAGCAATAAGTTGTTTAATTGTAGACTCTGGTAAACTATGACATTTGTATTGCCACCGTCTTCTTCTACCCTGAGTGCTTCAATCCCACCAACTGAAAAACCAATTTCATCCGCTGCTGGGCGATACATTCCTGTATTAATGTCATCACCTGTGCTAAAGGAATAAGCAGGTAATAGTGCTGTACCTTGTGACGAGTTATAGCCTTCAGATCGTATTTCTCCTGATACATGCAACTTATTCTGTGGATTGTTATTTCCGATTCCTATATTCCCAGAACCATCAAAATTCAAATCAAATCCAGCTAATTGATGTGTTCTATTAGCATCTAAAGTTAAATCAGCATTCGAAAAATTATTTCCTGCCGTCATACCATCAATTTCTGTTTGTAATTCTGTAATAGCAGCTTGTACATCAGTGCTAATGGTGTTTCCGGCTGGTGTAAAGGGTACATCGGCTGCATTTTGGTCATCTGTATCAATAGTGTGTGTTAAATCGGAGATTTGACTTTCTATAATGGTTAAGTTAGTATCATCAATATCAACAAGAATTTCATTGTTGACAGCATCCTCTGAAATAGTTATTTTATTAGAACCTGCATTTACACTTCTAAATTCAAGGTCAACACCATTTTTCTGAATAAAAGTTCCCACGCCAGCAGTACCTTGGTTTGAAGCTGTATTGGCTTCACCCGTAATAGTAATTCCGTCAATTTCGGTCTGTAACTCTGTAATGGCCGCTTGTACGTTGGTGCTAACAGTGTTACCGGCTGGTGTAAAAGGTACTTCCGATGCATTTTGGTTATCTAAATTATTGTTAGGCGCCCAAATAACATCCCCATTAATATCAGTGGTTAAAACTTCGCCGGCAGCTCCTTGTTCAATTTTATCTGGCGTAACATTATCATCGGCAATATCAGCCGTTGCAATGGTTTCATCAAAAATTTGTAACGATGTAATTCCTCCAGTTGGTACTTGTAGGGCTGTTGCCAATCCATCACCTACAATTGTAATTCCATCTGAAGTTACAGTGCCTGCCGTACCTGTCGGTAGATTGTCCCAAACGACATTTCCAGCTGCATTGGTTCTTAAGTATTGTCCCAATGTGGCACTTGGCTCAATTTTAAAACGATCTAAATTTGTTCCATCACCAGTAATAGTAATTCCGTCGACAAGTTCTGTAGAGCCACCAGTGCCAGTTGGTTCTGCTACCCAAGTTACAGCCCCAGCTACTGTACTCAAAAATTGTCCGTCAAGTCCGGGTTCAATTTTAATAGGGGTAACTGCAGCATTTTCAATGGTAACCTCACCAAGATTGTTCATGGTAGCATCCCCGCTAACCGAAACTTCTGCAGGCGCATTTGCTGCATTTCCCACCAGTATAAATCCATTGTTTAATGTAGTAATTCCTGCTAATCCACTTAAATCCGCTTGGTTGTTAGGGGTGCCAGGGGTCGTAAGTGTTAAAATGTTTGTGGCATTATTAAAAGCTAAATCTTGTAACTCGTTTTGGCTGTTTCTGTCCCCATCATTATAATATGCACCACCATCATTGGCGCTTTGAATAATAGCGTTGTTTGGATCTGCACTTACAATGGTTTGGGCCGAACCCCCTACCACATTGTCCACATAAACTTTAACGGCGTTCTGGGTTGGATAAAGCACTGTAGAATTTCCTAAAGTAACATTGTTAGATTTGTTGGCTAGGTCTTCTTTTAACGCTAACCCTGTTGTTAAGGCTGCGTCGGTAGCAAAAACACCAAGGTCTGCCGTTGTTGGATTTCCTCCTTCAATAGTAATGGTTAGTTGTTCATTTGCTAACGTAGCTGTTTCTAAATTTTGGTTGTCGGACCCAGAATTGGCATAAATACTTAAATCAATAGGAGTACCGCCTTCTTCTAGACTAAGTATATTATTGTTCAAAGTTAGTTGCTGGTCGTCTGATCCTATTAATCCACTTAAATCAACCGAAGCACCTATAGGATTAGCCGATTTACTAATACTTAATGTGTTGGTTAACTTAGTAAAACTTAAGTCTATTAGTTCGTTAGTGTCGTCAGTATCTTCGTCCGCAACAATGTGTGCTGTAATTAAAGAGTTGTTATTGGATATATTTTGTTGCACCCCTTCGCTTATTTGTAAGGGGCTTGCTGGTGTGCCGTTACCGGATATAGTAAATTCATCCCCTAATGCACCTTGTAGATTTCCGGTAGCTTCCCATTGAACAATGCCATTTTCATCCGTTGTTAAAACCTGTCCGGGTATAAAATTGGCCATATCCGAAGGGGCAATACTACCATCTCTAATTTCATCGGAACCTACTGCATTGGACCTAATTTCACTAGAACCTACAGATTCAGCAGCTAATTTACTTTGACCGATGGAGTTATCTTGAATGTCATCTGGGCCAATACCACCATCAACAATATTATCGCCTAGAATACCATTTTTCGCAATTTCTAAATTATAGCCTGCTGCAGTTGGCGTAATTTCAATAGTTACTCTATTATTAACGATAGGATCGTTAGTAATATTGAAGTCAACCGCGTCACAAAGATTTACCCATTGTGTACCGTCATAATAATTTATACACTCAGTATCAATATTGTAAACCATACCACCGCGCTGTGGGGTAATGGCTTCCATTTCAAGGGTAGTAACACGTGTAATGACAAAAACCTTTGTATTGCTTTCTAATTCTAAAATTGAGGCAGCATCTATGTTTTGTGGATTGTCACCTATTTTAATTTGCCCAAAAACCGATGAAATGGTGAGCATGGCAAACAGAATAAATAAAATTATGGCTTTCATACTAAGCGTTTTAACACCATTTAAAATGATGGAAAACAAAAATAGTATTATCTTCTAATCTAGCTTTATTTATAAGTTGAAATAGTATGGTATTAGGTTAAAGAACATTAAACTTCGCTGAATGGCCATTTTATTGAAGCAAAATAGTGTTTATGGAGAATGAACTTTGTCCTAAGAAATTAACAAAAGTTTATTGACACGTTTTTTTTTATCGTTTAAACATATCTTTACTTTATATTCTGAAGACTCGGTAAAATGGGTTTTCATAACTCAATACAAAATAAATGACCAAAATAGTATTTTATTTAATAGCCCTATTTACTGTATTTACAGGAGTTTCTCAAGATGATGATAGAAGACCCTTAATGGGATCTGTTATTTACATGAATGTTGCTGTGCCTAACGAGAATGTTATTAACTCTACTTCTGAAAGAGCAACAATTACAAACGACCAAGGTAGGTTTAAGATTAATGTAAAAGTGGGAGATGAATTAGTATTTACTGCAGTTAATTACAATATAAAAGTGGTAACCATAACCGAAGAAATTTTGGCAAATAACCGTTTGGTGGTAGAGGTTAAGGAAAAAGTAACCGAGTTAGATGAAGTGGTGATAACACCAGAACAGCAAGAGCGTTTTTTGAAATTAAAAAACGAAGAATTTAAAACTTATGATTACGAGATTGATCGTAGTACAGAGGTAGAAAACATAGCGTTATCCCAATCGGAAAGGGGAATGCAAGATGGGTTGAATTTTGTAAATATATTCAGGGCAATATTTAAATCTCAAAATGAAGCCGACGAATCTGGTCCCAAGTTAAAAGTAAGTGATGTTTTAAGACAAGTATACGATGATTCGTTTTTTGTTCTTGATCTTAATATTCCACAAGATAGAATAGACGAGTTTTTAATATATTGTGATACTAGAATGCCTACCCAGTCATTGTTGAGGAAAGAAAATGAATTTCAACTCATTGATGCGCTGGTAAATAACAGTAAAACATTTCTTAAAGGAATAGATGAGGAGTAGTTTCCTACTAATTTTTTTATTAATGAGTGCTGTTTCGGTAGCTCAAATTGGTAAATCTAAAAATTTAGAAGGTAAAGTATATAGTGATGATGGTGATGTCGCTGCAACACATGTACTTAATTTAACAACCAAACGAGCGACAATTACCGATGTAAATGGTTTTTTTACTATTACGGTGAATATGTTGGATACCTTAGAGTTTTCCGCAATTCAATACAAGAAAAAAATTGTAGTGGTGTCAACAGCTATTTTAGAAAGTAAATTCATTTCTGTTGGTTTAGAAGATGCGTTGAACGAATTGGACGAGGTTACCGTAACGCCATATAACCTTAGTGGAAATTTATTAAAGGATTTACCTACTTTAGAATTAGACCCAATTGTTACTGCATCTACCTTGGGTTTGCCAAACGCTTATGTAAAAATTCCGACCAAAGCAGAGAGGGAGCTGAGTGCTGCCACTGCTAATCCTATAATGAGTTTTGACCCCTTATTAAATGCACTATCGGGTAGAACTAAAATGCTTAAAAAACGTGTAGAAAGAAATAAACTATATGATAGAACAGAGCGTATACGCAATTTTTATGCAGATAGTATTTTTCAAAAACAATTAAAAATACCCATTGAAAAAATAGATGATTTTTTATATTTCTGTGAAGTGGACGCCAAGTTTCAGCGTATTGTCGATACCCATGATCAAATTGAAATTTGGGAGTATATGAGAAACAGGAGCGTACTATATAGAGAAAACAATTCTCTAGATTAGTATTTTATGTATTTGGCATATGGTTTGTTAGAAAGTAAATAATCTCGGGACAAGTCCACGGGGCGTTGAATTGTAAATTTAGTCAAGATTTCGACATAAGCCTGCCGGGCCGGTAGACAAGGTTCAGAGCATTTATATCTCGATTATAAAGTTAATAAAACACCGTAAAATGAAATATTTTAGATTAGTATTTATAGTGTTGATAGTACCACTAGTTGCGTTTACCACTGCGCATAAATTCTATATTAGTGTTACCAATGTTGATTATTCAGAAAAGGATCAATCGGTTCAAATAATCACCCGTGTTTTTATTGATGATTTAAATACGGTACTAAAAGAGCGATATGGAATACCTGCTAAACTTGGATCAGATAGAGAATCTTCAGTAGATCGGGAATATCTGGAAAAATATTTACGTACTAAGTTTATGGTTGAAATAAATGGTGAAACAGTGAAGTACGATTTCATTGGCAAAAAGTACGATTCTGATATGGTCATTTGCTATCTAGAAGTACCAAATATTCCTTTAAACACATTAAAACAAATAGGCATTCAAAATGAAGTGCTAACTGATATTTATGATGATCAACAAAATGTGGTTCATTTTAAAATAAACGGAAAGAAAAAGAGCCATGTTTTAGTGAAATCAGATACTAAAGGAATGTTAAATTTGTAACATATGTTAAAAAATATCTATAAAAACTTTAATTTTCGCAATACTAAATAACTAAATAATGATAAGAGTAAAGTACGCATTAGCCTCCATTTTATTCCTTTTTGTAGCTGTTACTTTTGCACAAGACGAAGTAACAAAAGAAAAGGAGCCTGGGCATTTGAACCAGAGTAAGTTTAAACAGTTATACGAGGAATTTGCAACTCCTAATACTTACAGGTCGGCATCTGGTGCTCCTGGGCCAGATTATTACCAGCAGCAAGCTGACTATGTTATGGACATTCGTCTTGATGATAAAAATGCCAAAATTTACGGAGAAGAAACAATTACTTATACCAATAACTCGCCAGATGATCTTGAGTATTTATGGGTGCAATTAGATCAGAATGTTAGAACAAAAGATTCCAAAGCAAAATTAAAAGATGGTAGCGGTGTTCCTGTTGCGGATCAGCCAAGTACTTTTGTAAGTACTTATATGACCGAATCTTTTGATGGTGGTTTTAATATAGATTATGTAAAGGATGATTCTGGTAAAGCATTGCCATATACGATCAACTTTACAATGATGCGTGTAGATCTACCTACACCTTTAAAAAGTGGCGAAAAGTATTCTTTTAATATAAAATGGAATTATAATATTCCTGATCATACCGTAAATAGAGCTAGATCAGGGTATGAGTATTTTAAGGAAGATGGTAACAGAGCTTATGTTATTGCTCAATTCTTCCCAAGAATGGCAGTATACAATGATGTAGAAGGATGGCAGAACCATCAGTTTTGGGGTAGTGGCGAGTTTGCACTGCCTTTTGGAAACTATGAAGTAAATATTACGGTACCTGCGGATCATGTTTTAGATGGTACTGGTGTGCTTCAAAACAGAAAAGAAGTATATACTTCAGAAATGATGCGTCGTTACGAGTTAGCCAAGAAATCTTATGACAAACCTGTTATTATAGTAACACAGGCAGAAGCTGAAGCAGCTGAAAAAGGGTTTTCCGATAAAACAAAAACATGGAAACTAAAAGCTGAAAATGTACGTGATTTTGGTTTTGCAACTTCAAGAAAATTCATTTGGGATATGCAAGCGGTAAAATTGGGTGGTAAGGATATTATGGCTGTCTCCATGTATCCAAAAGAAGGTAACCCACTATGGGAAGAATATTCTACAAAAGCAGTAGCACATACACTTAAATCATATTCATCACATACCTTCGATTATCCGTATCCTAAAGCAATATCGGTACATGCGAAGAATCAGGGAATGGAATACCCAATGATTTGTTGGAACTATGGTAGGCCAAATGCAGATGGTAGCTACTCTGATAGAACTAAATATGGTATGATCAGTGTAATTATTCACGAAGTAGGCCATAACTTTTTTCCAATGATCGTAAACTCCGACGAGCGTCAATGGGGGTGGATGGATGAAGGTTTAGATACTTTTATGCAGTTTATGGCAGAACAAGAATTTGGTGAAGCCTATCCCGAGGCAATTGCTCCAAATGATAAATATCCTTCAAGAAGAGGTGATCCTGCTAAAATTGTGCCTTATATGAGTGGAGATCAAAGTACAATTTCGCCAATAATGTCTAATCCTGAAAATGTATTTCAATTAGGGCCAAATGCATATGGCAAGCCGGCGACGGCATTAAATATATTGAGAGAAACCGTTATGGGGCGCGAGTTATTTGATCACGCTTTTAAAACCTACTCTCACCGTTGGAAATTTAAGCACCCAACTCCAGAAGATTTCTTTAGAACAATGGAAGATGCATCTGCCGTAGATTTAGATTGGTATTGGAGAGGGTGGTTCTATACTACCGATTATGTTGATATGGGCGTAAAGGGCATTAAAAAGTATTATGTAAGTGATAAGCCAAATAAAAAAATGCAAGCTTATTTATCTGAAAGAAATATGACGGAAGCAGATTTAATGCCTTTGGTATATTTAGAAGAATATGGGGATACAGACATTATTGCACCAGAACTTAAAAATAATTTACCGTCCGAATCTTCAAAAACTTTAAAAGAGTTTATGATGGATAACATGACAGAAGCAGAAAGAGCGGCTGTGAAGGAACCAAAATATTTTTATGAGGTAACTTATAATAGTCCAGGAGGTATACCAATGCCATTAATTGTAGAGTACACCTATGCTGACGGTACAGTTAAAAATGTAACCTACCCACCAGAAATTTGGAGAAAGAACAGTAAAGAAGTAAGTATGGTACTTTCATCTGCTTCTGAATTAACTGGAATAAACATTGATCCTAAAATGGAAACAGCTGATATTGATACCACAAACAATAGCTGGCCTAAGAAAGAACAATCGAGTGAATTCGATAAAATGAAAGAGGAAGTTAAAGGAAAATAATTGTTGAAAAATAATTTCTAAAAAGCTCCGTAGATATACGGGGCTTTTTTAATTTCGATACTAAACTTGTTTATATTTGTAGTATGATTGCTATGTATTCATTATTTATTAGTGGCGCGGAAATTTTCTTCATTATGTTTATCGTAGTGATGGTTTTTGGTGCAGATAAAATTCCAGGTATTGCCAAGGGATTGGGGAAAGGTATGCGTCAACTAAAAGATGCTACCGAGGATATTAAACAAGAAATCCAGAAGAGTGCCGACAAGCAAGGTATCGATACCAGTTTTGTAAAAGATATCAAGAAAGATATCGACGATATGAAAAGCGATATTAGTTCTGGTTTAGGAAATGATGTTAAAAAGCAAATTAGCGATGTCAGCAAAAATATCAATGAAGTAACTGGTAGCATAAAAAGAAAGTAATTTTTATGCTGGATAAGATTTTACAATGGGATCGAGATACCTTTGTTTATCTTAACAGTCTTGGTATTGAACAGTATGATGTTTTTTGGTCAACCGTAACCAAATTCCCTCCTTGGATTCCGCTATTTGTTTTAATCATCATCCTTCTATTTGTTAAATTCCCAAAGCGCGAAGGCATATCCATGCTATTTACCATATTGGTTATGGCTGCTTTTGTAGCTACCTTAACCGATTTAACCAAGAATGTAGTGGAAAGGTTAAGGCCTAATAATGATGAGGAATTAAATACATTGATTCGCATTTTAAGAAGTCCTTCTGGGTTTAGTTTCTTCTCTGGGCATGCATCATCATCTTTCTCAATTATTACTTTGACCGTACTTTTTTTAAGACAAAAATTTAAATGGGTGTATTTGTTTTACATATGGCCAATTTTATTTGCTCTAAGTAGAGTGTATGTTGGAGTGCATTTTCCTATTGATATAATAGTAGGGGCGTTAGTGGGTATATTTTCCGCTTGGTTATTTTATAGGTTGTACGGTTTACTTATTTTACCCTACTTAAAGTCAAGCCATCCCTTATAGGCAATAAAACAGTTTCTAAAAGCGGATGCTCACTGAGCTTTTTATTATAATCTAACAATGTTTTTGTAGTAATATCCTTAGGGTCTAAAGGTTCAACCACTTTACCAGACCACAACACATTGTCAGAAAGTATTACAGATCCGGATTTGGTTTTGGGTAAAACTGCTTCCAAATAGTTATCGTATTGTTTTTTCTCCGCATCTATAAAAATGAGGTCAAAAGTTATATCCATTTTTGGGATAATATCCAGTGCGTTTCCCACATGTTGTACAATTTGAGAGCCATAGTCGCTTTTATCAAAAAAAGTACGCTGTATTTGTTCTAGTTCAGCATTAACATCAATAGTATGTAATTGTCCGTTTTTCTGTAAACCTTCGGCCAGGCATAAGGCAGAATATCCTGTGTAAGTGCCAATTTCAAGAATATTGGTAGGATGCATCAATTTAGAAAGTAAGCTTAAAACACGACCCTGAAAATGGCCTGTAAGCATACGTGGCTGAATTACTTTTAAATGAGTTTCACGGGTAAGCTCCCGTAATAATTTAGGTTCTGCTTGTGAATTATCAGCTAAATAGTTTTCTAAAAGTGGGGATAGAAAATGCATGCGTTTCTTTTTGCAAAAATAGGGTTTTAAGCCTTAATTTAAGGGTTTCAAAATAGCGAATAAATGAATAGTGAAATAAGAATTAGGGAGGCTGTAAAAAGTGATTTGCCCATTTTATTGGGTTTTGAACAAGAAGTGGTAATAGCTGAACGTCCATTTGACCCAACAATTAGGGAAAGCAATGTTAATTATTATGATTTAAATGGGCTAATGGATAATCCTAGAGCCACAGTTTTGGTAGCTTGTGATGAAGATAAAATAGTGGCATCTGGTTACGGCCTAGAAAAGCCAGCAAGACACTATTTAGATCATGAAACCTTTGCTTATTTAGGATTTATGTATACTGACCCTACATATAGAGGCAAAGGAATTAACGGAATGATTGTGAACGGTTTACAAGATTGGGCTTCAGAAATGGGATTGATAGAGATAAGGCTACATGTATATAGCGACAATGAACCTGCCATAAGAGCCTATGAAAAAGGGGGTTTTAAAAAGCATATGATAGAAATGCGTTTAAGAACAGAATATTAATAAGCTATTATTGAATAGAGCTTATTAAATTATAGGCTTATGATTACTTTTATACAAAATTAGCTATGGAATTTAAGAATACGTTGGAATTTGCTCAATCTTTAGATGCTAAGGATAACTTAAAATCATATAGAGATGAATTTTTTTTTCCTAAAATCAAAGGGAAGGAAGTCATTTATTTTACAGGAAATTCATTAGGTCTACAGCCAAAACGTACCAAGGCATTCGTTGATGAGGTGATGAAGGATTGGGGAGAACTAGCCGTGGAAGGTCATTTTTATGCTGAAAAACCTTGGTGGGATTATCATGAGCGACTTGCAAAACCTTTAGCAAAAGTAGTAGGCGCATTGCCAGAAGAAGTATCTGTGATGAATACCTTAACGGTTAATCTTCATTTATTAATGGTTTCTTTTTACAACCCTACAAAAACACGATTTAAAATTTTATGTGAAGAAAAAGCATTTCCTAGCGATCAATATATGTTTCAAAGTCAAGTGCGGTTTCATGGCTTAGATCCAGACGAAACTATAGTAGAACTTAAAAAACGAGATGGTGAAAATCACTGGCGTACGGAAGATATTCTTGAAACCATTGAGGAATTAGGAGATGAATTAGCCCTAGTCTTAATTGGGGGCGTTAACTATTATAACGGTCAAGTGATGGATATGAAAGCCATTACAAAGACGGGGAAAGCTGTAGGTGCCAATGTGGGTTGGGATTTAGCCCATGCCGTGGGTAATGTAGAATTAAAACTACATGACTGGGATGCAGATTTTGCCTCGTGGTGTAGTTACAAGTATATGAATAGTGGTCCAGGTAATGCTTCGGGTATATTCGTAAACAAGAGACATCTAAATAAAAAAGACATTCAGCGGTTTGAAGGTTGGTGGGGAACCAAAAAGGAAACCCGTTTTTTAATGAAACCGGAGTTTGAACCTATGGAAAATGCCGATGCATGGCAAATTAGTAATGTACCTGTACTATCGGTAGCACCATATTTAGCATCGCTGACCATGTTTGAAGAAGTAGGAATGGCAAAATTGATTGAAAAAAGAAATTTAATCGTATCCTATTTAGAATTTATATTACATGAAATAGATAAAGAAGTTGATAGTTCTTTTGAAATTATAACCCCCAAAGATAGAGGCTGCCAGTTGTCCGTATTTTTGCACGGCCAAGGAAAATCTTTGTTTAATTATTTAATGGAAAACGGGGTGGTGACAGATTGGCGCGAGCCAAATGTAATTCGTTTGGCCCCAGCACCTTTCTATTGCTCGTATGAAGACATGTACCGTTTTGGGCAAATTTTGAAATCAGGAGTATTAGCAAATTGAGTTTATAGAGAATAGAATATTGAAAAGAGAATACTATTTTTTAAAATTTTAACCAACAACCAACAACCAACAACCAACAACCAACAACCAACAACCAACAACCAAGTGAAATCATTAAGATTAATTTTAGGAAATGCTCGATACTTTGGACCATCATGGGTATTTGCCAGTATCAATATACTTTTTGGTACTTGGGCAATTTACATCCCTACGGTAAAAGAATCTTTAGGGATTAGTAAGTCTGAGTTAGGAATTGCAATTTTCTTTTTGGCCCTAGGCGTCTTTACAGTTTTTCCATTTGCATCAACAATAATAAATAAAGTAGGAGTTGGCAAATCTACCTTTTATAGCGTTATTTTAAGTTGCATAGCCGCTATGTTGCCACTTATGGCACCAAATTATTATGTTTTGATGGGTGCTTTATTTCTTTTTGGGGCCGCTAATGGTATCACAGATATTTCTATGAATACCTTGGTGACAGAAATTGAGAAAAAAGATAAAGTTAAGTTTATGGCGGCTTCACATGGTTTTTTTAGCCTTGGTGGAGTTTTGGCAGGTTTAGGTAGTTTTTTAATTGGTCCGTTATCAAATCCTGTTTTGCACATGTCCATTGCAGTAGTATTGGTTTTAGTAGTAAATTTTAGGTTCCGAAAACAATACTTTTCTGAAATAGCAGAAGAAATAGAAAACGAGCCATTTAGTTTGGGTTTATTGAAACCACTTTTGCTCTTGGGGCTTATTTCTTTTATTGCTATGGGAAGTGAAGGCGCCATAGTGGATTGGAGTGGATTATATCTTAAAGAAATAGCCTTGGCACCAGAAGCATTATGGGGTTTAGGTTTTTTAGGATTTCAAATCACTATGACTTTAGGTCGATTTTTGGGGGATGGTATTAGCGATAAAATAGGTTCAGTTAGAATAGTTTCCATTGGGGCTATTTTGGCAATTATAGGATACTTTTTAGTATTGACAACAAACACACCATTAAGTATCATTGGTTTTGCCTTAAATGGCTTAGGATTTTCGGTTATGGTACCCGAAGTTTTTAGAATTGGCGGAAATGTAAAGGGAATAGATTCCTCAAAAGGAATAGCATTTATAGCTGGTTCTGGGTATGCGGGGTTTTTATGTGCGCCACCAATTTTAGGATTTTTAGCGGAGAATTATAGTCTAACAAGAAGCTTTATGGTGCTACTTGTTTGCGGATTCTTGATTTTATTATTTACACTGTTATTAAAACGTAAAAGAAATTAGCGCTATTGAATTCTTAATTTTTGATATTACTTCTTACTTTAAACTCATTACTGGAGTCTTTCACTTTTTCAATAAAATCTAACATTTCGTTAGTTAATAACAATTGATTTTGTGAATTCCAATAGCTCTGGTCGTATGGATAATTTATTTTGAAAAGGTCTTTTGATGTACTTACATTTTTCTTAACCTCAAAGTCTCCTTCATTATCTGAAGTAGTTAAAATAAACGATACATCGTAGTATGAAGTATATGAATTTTGTTTGTCTGTCTGCTCAACTCTTACATCGTACTTGGCAGAGGAAATATAGTACTTGTTTGTTTTAGAAGATTTTGAAAGTATTATTTCTTTATCGTACGAAATTGTTCTGTATTTAGTATTTGCATTTTCAGAAAAGGGTTTGTTTTCTAATGCTACATGCATTTTAAAATGTTCCATAGCATTGTTTTCAGTATTAATAGTGTAATGACCCGAAAAATTCTCATTTTCAATTGAAGGTTTGGATTGAAAGTTTAGATTAACTTTTTTACCATTGTCAAAAATAGCTTCACTTAAAATAAAATCATCTCCCGTGGCATTCACAGGAATTAAATCCATAAACAAACCGTAAAACGATTGAAAAATAAAATACACGTCGTTTTCATCACGTACCAATCCTACTTTACGCATATTGGTTAACTCTACAATAAAGTCTTTTTTGTCAGGATCAATTTCTTTAGTGTATAAAAGCGTTCTTCTTTCTAGTTTTCCTTGAAGGTCCTGTATGCGGGTTATTTTACCATTATATCTTAATACACCTCTCAATAAAAATTTCTCTTTGTAGGGGTAGGTGGGGTAGTTGGATCTTACAGAATCCCCTACTTTTTGCCATAATGTTCTTTCATTAGTTACGGTTACTTCATTTAGTTCTAACACACTTTTGTTGAGATAGATGGTATCCTTTACTTTTTGAAAAGTGGTTATTTGTTTGTCATAACCAACTCTGTAAATGATAATAGAATCGGAACTAGAAGAGAACTGAAAACGCCCGTCGGCGTTGGTCATCGTATGGTCTTTACTATTGTAAATACCAACAAATTCTAATGGAGAATTGTCCGCACTATCCAAAACAATAGCACTGATGCTATGCTGAGAATAACTACACAAAGTAAAGAAGAGAAGCGGAAGTAATGAAAATTTCATAGCGGGTTTGATGTTTCTGTTTAGTATCAAACGCTGTACCAAATTATTTGACCTCAACCTCGGTAAAATAAAGTGAAAAATCAGCATCTGGTCTTTTGTGCATCATGCTAATATTCAATTTATTTAAGGTTTTGTAATCTTCCCAACTTGTAACCATATTAGGTTCTTCTTGGTTTTCTTTTCTATATGCCCACTCCTTAATAATATAATCATCACCAAAGTAATAATCGTATGCATCGCCAGGGGTGTAGCCGCCATCATTACCATAAACTGTAGTTAGTTTGTGCATTTTGGTTTTGCTGATTGGGGCTTCTGTATTTTCCTTATGCTTATAAGTGAAATTCTTTTGGTCCCAAACTAATTGGAAAGGAGCCAACAACCAGAATTTATCATTAACAAATCCGCCATCTGTTGCTGTCATGGTACTATCTACTGCTTTTCTATTAAAGGTGATGGTATCTTGTCTTGTCATCATAGTAACCTCGTTGGATGCCGTTTCCCATAGCCAAGTACGCTCAAAATGCGTTGAATCTCGGTCTACGTTAAAAGTGAATTTAATACTAGCAACATCTTTCCAATGTGCAAAGCCATTTGCATTTGCTATTTTTTCAAGAACTGTCAATTGTGTATCTTCGGCAACTTCAGTTTTAACCTTATTATTGTCAGTTTTACAAGCAGTTAATATACTTGATAGTATTATAGAAAGAACAATTATTTTTTTCATTTTTAACACATTTTAGCTCAAATATATCAATTACGGTATCTTTAACCTACTTTTATTTTTTGTAAACAAATTAACAAAGTGACATTTCTTAGAAAGCTATGTTTAATAATTATTGGGAATGAATTCAAAAGGAGTTCATCTACCAAATCTGCACATCATAAATATACCGATGCTGAATTAATAGAGCGAATTGTAGTTAATAAAGACGCTATGTTATTTGGTGAGTTGTATGATAGGTACTCAAGGTTGGTTTATAACAAGTGCTTAGGATTTTCAAAATCTAATAAAGAGGCAGAAGATTTAACACAAGATATATTTTTGATGATTTTTGTAAAACTGGGTTCTTTTAAGGGGAATTCTAAATTCTCTACTTGGTTATATTCCTTTACTTATAATTTTTGTGTTAATTATGTAAATAGAAATAAGGAACGAAAGATTAATGATAACTCGGTAAATTTTGATAATCAAGAAGATGTTTCTATAGAGGTCACCGACAATTTGTTATTAGAAATGCAAGTTGATAAGCTTAAAAAAGCTTTAGAACTTATAGCACCAGAAGATAAATCGCTTTTATTATTAAAGTACCAAGATGGTGCTACAATTAAAGAATTAGAAGATGTTTTAGAAATTAAATCAAGTGCCATTAAAATGAGGCTAAAGCGAGCTAAGGCCAAAGTTGTGGAAATGTATAAAACCATACCGTAATGTCAGAACAGAACAGCAATCCGTTTAAAAACTTAGAAGGAGATTTAAAAGATGTCCCACCAGAGCTACGTAAAAAAGTTATGGATGACGTTGCTGCTGCGAAGTTACTAATGGAATTAGCCAATTTGTTTACAGGTAATTACGCCTCAATTATAGAAGGCATGTTAAAGACAAAAAATAAATAAATTATAATTAGAGTAAAAATAAATTAATGGAAACAGTAGATAAGTGGAAAGATCTGGCTTTTGAATCTTTGAGTACTATATTTAAAGATATAGCGGCTGCCTTGCCAGGTATATTTGGTGCTTTTGTGGTTCTTATATTTGGCTGGATTATTATTAAAATTGTAAAATTCGTTCTTAAACGCCTTTTTAGGATAATTAAAATAGATAAGTTTTCGGAAAAAGTTAACGAGGCAAAATTATTTGGTGATGCCGATATAAAGATTGATTTAGGTAAAGTCTTAATCACTTTCGTAAAAGTTTTGCTTTGGCTAGTATTTATAATAGTAGCATCGGATATCATGGGCCTTACTATTATATCTTCAGAAATAGCGAACCTATTACGTTATTTACCCATATTACTTTCGGCATTAGTAATTTTTATGATTGGCCTGTATTTGGCTAAAGTAATTAAGGAAACTATTGTCAAAATTTTCGATTCAATTGGTCTTGGGGGAGGTAAAGTCTTAGGTAATGCTTTATTTTATTTAATCATCATTTTTGTAAGTATAACTGCTTTAAACCAAGCAGGTGTAGATACAGAAATAATCACCAATAACTTTACTATTATTTTAGGAGCTTTCTTGTTAGCAATTTCCCTAGCTCTTGGTCTAGGTGCCAGAGAAGTGGTGGGTGACTTGTTAAGAACATTTTATTCAAGAAAAATATATGTAGTTGGGGATAAGGTTAAAGTAGGGAAATTGGAAGGTACCGTCGTAGGTATTGATAATATTTCTATGATTCTTAAAACCAAAACAGGTAAAGTTGTAATACCTATAAAAAAGGTAGTTGAAAAAACAGTTATAGTTGAAGAACAATCCTAAGAGATAAATTTCGTTTTCATTTATGAATGTTGAAATAGGATGTTAATTCCCATGTCTATTGCCGCATTTGTTTATAAATTAATTCATTAATTTTGTTAGAGATAATTAAACGTAAAATATGAGTGCTAAAAAAGGAAAAATTCAGGAAGCCATAGATGAAAAAATGTTGGATGAAAGAAAAGTATTCCTATGGGGTATGGTTGATGACGATTCTGCAAAACATGTGATTGATAGGTTACTGTATTTAGATATGCAGAACAATAAAGAAATTCAACTTTACATTAATAGTCCGGGTGGTTATGTTACTTCAGGTTTTGCCATGTACGATACTATTAAATCATTGAAAAGTCCGGTTTCTACTATATGTACAGGTTTAGCGGCATCAATGGGTTCTATTTTGTTATCGGTAGGTAAAAAGGGTAGAAGATTTATACAGCCACATGCACAAGTAATGATTCATCAGCCAAGTGGTGGTGCTAGAGGACAAGCTTCGAATATTGAAATCCAAGCCAGAGAAATTATTAAAACTAAAGAATTAAGCGCGCAGATATTAGCTGATAACTGTGGTCAAGATTTCGATAAGGTGTTAAGAGATTTCGATAGGGATTATTGGATGAATGCCGAAGAATCTATAAAATACGGAATAGTTGACGGTATCATGAAATAGATTTTTTATATCCTAAAATAATAAAAGGCCTTTACTATAAATAGTAAAGGCCTTTTTAATGGTTGATTGGTAAATTTTATTTTGATGTTGAAATTCCTTTTTTAATTTGTAGAATTGGAAATTCAGTTCTTCTATTTAGTTCTAAATCTTCTGGAGTACAGTCTAATTTACTAGTACATTTGTTAATTGGCATTCGTTTTCCATAACCTTTATAAGAAACAATTCTATCTTTTGATACCCCGTTTTCAATAAGGTATTCATAAGTAGATTTAGCTCTTCCTTCTGACAGGTTGTCGTTGTACTCATGACTACCCACAGGGTCGGTATGTGCTTCTAGTTTTATTATCATATCTGGATAAGTAACGTTCATAACCTTAATTACTTTATCTAGTTCTTTGGCAGCATCAGGCCTTATGTTACTTTTGTTAAAATCGAAATAAATTTGATTTAATCCTGCTAAAAGCTTGAGGTCAAGAACAGGTTCTAAAACAATATCTTGTCGTAATATTTTTTGTGATTTGGCTGTAGTACTTGTATTGAAATAAATATTCTTATGAGGGTGCGTTTTTCTAACCGCCTCAATCATGTAAGTTGTTTTTCTATTAACAGGAAATCTATAATAACCATGTTCATCGGTCATTGTTTGTGCAACCAAGGTGTTGGTAATTTGGTCAAACAATTTTATGTTTACGCTATCTAGCATTTTATTGTTTACACCATCTACAACGTAACCTTCAACATCTAAAGAGGGCGTAAATTTAAATTTATAAATATCATCACTACCCATGCCACCTTCGCGGTTAGAGCTTACATATCCATCAAGACCACTTGGTAGGCCATAATAAGCAAAATCATCACTAGAACTATTAATTGGTGTTCCTAAGTTTATAATATCTATGACTTTACCATCTTCGTCAGAAATAGTCGAGAATACATCTAATTGACCAAAACCAACATGACCATCAGAGCTGAAGAATAATTTTCCTTCTTCATTAATGAAAGGAAACATTTCATTCCCTTCAGTGTTAACTACAGGACCAGCATTTACGGGTGTTTGAATACCACCTCTTTCATGTATTTCAGCATAATATATATCTGTACCACCGTAACCTCCTGGTCGATCAGAAGTGAAATAGATACGTGTTCTTGCAAGATTTACAGAAGGATGACCCGTAGAGTAGTAATCGCTATTTATTCTTAGATTACTATTTTCTTTCCATTCGCCATCAACAAGTTTAGCTGAATATATTTTAAGATTTATTTCATTAAGCACACCATACCCTTCTTTTTTGTCATAGAAGTTATTTCGTGTGAAATACATTATCGTGTCATTTTTATAGTCCGTAGAAAATGCTACAGAGCTTTCATGAAACTTGGTATTTATATTTCCATTTATACGTTTAGGAATAGACAAGGGATTATCTTCCTGCACGGCAAAAATATCTAACCATGGTTCATTATTCCAACCATAACTATCTCCATCTACAACTTCTCTTCTAGATGAGCCAAAGTAGATGTTACCCATAAATCTAAACGTGCCAAAATCACTATCAGAAGAATTGAACGATACAGGTTCAACCTCATATCTTTGTCTACTATTAAAAACAACAGATGCTAAGTTACCGTCCTTTAAAAAACGTTTTACTCTGGAATCGTTTTTATTATACTTTTTATACTTTTTTAACCACTCTTCTGATTCTTCTAAATCTCCGTTAGCATATAATGCCATTGCATATTTAAAATAGTAATCTGTAGGTAAGGTTGCATTATTGATAACTTCCTTAAAATGCGGAATTGATTTTTTGTATTCACGTATAAGCAAAAAACATTCTGCTAATTGTTGATGGGCGTATTCAGCATTAACATCTGATTTTACCATTCTTTCATATTCTGGGATTGCTAAAGAATATGAAAATTTACTGAAATAATAATCCGCTTTTTTTTGTGATGCAAATTGAGCCATAGTTACTTGGCCTACTAGAAAAAGTAGAATCAATAGCACAGAATTTTTAAAATTTTTCATTGTATCGATTTTAATATTTAGAAATATCTAGGAGATTTAATTGGTCCTAAAACCTTTTTAGCAAGCTCATAGATTAATATTATTTCATGTGTTCCTCCTGTATATGGTCTAACGGTAGAAGTTGGTAAATCATAAGCATATCCAATTCTAATATCCTTAGAAACTTGATAATCCATCATTGCTCCAAAATTTGAGGCATCGTTAACCCGGTAAGAAGTGCCTATCCAAAATTTTTCATTGAACAAAAAGTTTATAGTGAAATCATAGGTGGCAGGAGCTCCGTTTGTGAACTTGGTGATAATAGTAGGTTTAAAAATGGTTGTCGCTGATAAGTCTAAAACTAGTCCTCCAATAGCATAATAACTATTTCTTTCTAATGCTTGGAACTCACCTTCATTTAAATCTGTATTTAGTATTCTTGGAGATGAAATACCTGCATACCACCTATTGGAACCAATATAAAAACCTGCGCCGAAATTAGGATTTAAACTATTAAAATTTGCATTGAAAAATTGATCATTAGGATCTGGATTTTCCAGACTGTAACTGGTAACCCCTCCCTTTAGGCCAAATCGCATATTAACTTCTGCACTTACAGGTACGGTATAGGAGAAATCTCCATAAAAATAATTTGTACTTTCAAAACCCAAACGGTCGTTAATATATGAAACTCCTAATCCTATTTTTTCATTTTTTAAAGGAGAATGTACGGAGAACGTACTAGTTCTTGGATTACCTTCTAATCCGGCCCACTGATTTCTATGCAAAATTGTTGCATTTAACGTTTCTCTACTGCCAGCATAGGCAGGGTTTACAGAAATCGTGTTATACATATATTGCGTAAACTGAGGTAGCTGTTGCGCACTTGCAAAGGCCCCTGCAAAAAGTAGTACGGCTAATAATAGATTAGCTTTTTTCATGGTCTGTTTAGGGTTTAGCATTTTGTTGCTATATGTTTAGAAATAAGTAGGTTAACCATTTTATCAACAAATTAATTTCTTATTTGGTTATGCGTTTTTATAACGGTTATGGCCTTTAATTATTGGTTTTACTTCTTTATTTTCGATTACTTGATGCTTTTATCAGATGTACTTAATTTATTTAGTAGTTTATTTTAAAATGTATTGTAGAATAGAATTCCACTAATTAAACTTTGCTTCTAAAATGTTGTGCCCTAACTTTTTAGAAAGGGCACAGCATGACGTTTTTTTAAATTTTATTCTGATGTGCCTAAATAAATGTATCCATTAAAAGGTTCTAGAATTTTACCTGTTTCTTTATCTGTAGCAGAAATGATATAGTAGTACGTACCAGTAGGTAATACTCCCGATTTTCCAAATGATCCGTCAGGTGCTTCACCACCCCAGGTATTTTGATAATCTTTTATCTCTGCGACTTTAGTTCCCCAACGGTTGAAGATCATAATGTCAAAAGTAAACGTGCAATATTCTACACCAGTAATTTCGAAGTAATCATTTACACCATCACCATTGGCGGTTACGGCTTTAGATAATACAATTTCTCCTCTGCCACATGGTACACATTCTGTATCTACAATAATTGTGAAGTCTACATAATACTTACACGTACCTTCAATAGAGCTATAGGCTATTTTGTATTCACCAGGCTCATGCTTCATAGGGTCGAAATAATTTTCTTCTAAAATAACATCGCCTTCGAGAATCATAAATGTACCATTACGGTCAAAATCTGATGGTAAGTAATTTAATAGGTCAATAACCTGTTCTTCAATACATATGTTAATAGTTACTTCTTCTAATTTTGGCTGAAGAACAAAGATTATTTGTTCAAAAGAAGCGGTGTTGTTACAAGAGTCGGTTACATTCCATGTTCTGATAATCATATAATCATCAGAATCAGTAGCCGATTGTATTTCTTCATTGAAAACAACATCATAATTATCACATCCACCACTAAATACTAATTGCGGAACCTCAGGTATATCATCACCACATATAATGGTAATTTCTTCTTCAAAAGGCGAACTTACAATTGGCCCAGTAGGTTCTATCGTTATTACTTGTGTATGTTCTTCGGTATTACCAGCACAATCACTTACACTCCAAGTTCTTGTTACCGTATACCCGAGAGCACAATTGGCATTGTTAGTTGTAGTTTCTTCAAACGTAACAACAACATTTGCATCACATGTATCAGATGCCGTAAGGACTGCTGCATCTGGTACCATGTTACATTCAACTGTCATACTTTGTGGTAGTGTTTCATTGAATGTAGGCGCTATGGTATCTTCAATAGTAATTACCTGTGAATGTGTACGTACATTACCAGCACAATCTGTAATTGTCCAAGTTCTTGTTATGGTAAATTCTGTTGCGCATTCATCATCTTGGCCTTCAATTAATTCCACATAATCAACAGTAATAGCACAAGTACTATTTGTTGTAATTACGAATGCATCAGGGATAGTATCACAAGCTTCAATTGTTTCATCGGTTGGCCAGCCTTCATTACCGTCGTTATCTATGATATTCACGGTTGAAATATTATTAGCAAGGATACCAACTAATGGTGAAGATATATTTTCAAGAATTACCCTGAAATTTTCTGTGTTTTCTATGATTATATCATCAATAATAGGGATTACGATGGTCTGCGTATTGGAGTTGGTACCACCAAAGGTCAATGTCTGGGTGTTACGAATAGCCTCTGTATAATCACCGGGCTGTACGGCTGTACCGTCCACGGAATAGTATTCCACGGTAAACTCATCTTGTACCTGGGCGTTAAGCACCACATCAAGAGAAACCGTACCCGCATCTTCGTTGACATCGATAGAGGTAACATCGAACTGAACACCTAAAGTAGATGGGTCGCTATCGTTATCGATGATGTTCACCGTAGCGGTATCATTTGCAAGAATACCTACAAGCGGCGTAGAGATGTTTTCCAGAATAACCTGGAAGTTCTCGGTGTACTCAATAAGCGTGTCATCAATAATAGGGATTACGATGGTCTGCGTATTGGAGTTGGTACCACCAAAGGTCAATGTCTGGGTGTTACGAATAGCCTCTGTATAATCACCGGGCTGTACGGCTGTACCGTCCACGGAATAGTATTCCACGGTAAACTCATCTTGTACCTGGGCGTTAAGCACCACATCAAGAGAAACCGTACCCGCATCTTCGTTGACATCGATAGAGGTAACATCGAACTGGACACCTAAAGTAGATGGGTCGCTATCGTTATCGATAATGTTCACCGTAGCGGTATCATTAGCAAGAATACCTACAAGCGGTGTAGAGATGTTTTCCAGAATAACCTGGAAGTTCTCGGTGTACTCAATAAGCGTATCATCAATAATAGGGATTACGATGGTCTGCGTATTGGAGTTGGTACCACCAAAAGTCAATGTTTGGGTGTTACGAATAGCCTCTGTATAATCACCGGGCTGTACGGCTGTACCGTCCACGGAATAGTATTCCACGGTAAACTCATCTTGCACTTGTGCATTAAGCACCACATCAAGAGAAACCGTACCCGCATCTTCGTTGACATCGATAGAGGTAACATCGAACTGGACACCTAAAGTAGATGGGTCGCTATCGTTATCGATAATGTTCACCGTAGCGGTATCATTGGCAAGAATACCTACAAGCGGTGTAGAGATGTTTTCCAATATAACCTGGAAGTTCTCGGTGTACTCTATAAGGATATCATCAATAATAGGGATTACGATGGTCTGCGTATTGGAGTTGGTACCCCCAAAAGTCAATGTTTGGGTGTTACGAATAGCCTCTGTATAATCACCGGGCTGTACGGCAGTACCGTCCACGGAATAGTATTCCACGGTAAACTCATCTTGCACTTGTGCATTAAGCACCACATCAAGAGAAACCGTACCCGCATCTTCGTTGACATCGATAGAGGTAACATCGAACTGAACACCTAAAGTGGATGGGTCGCTATCGTTATCGATAATGTTCACCGTAGCGGTATCATTGGCAAGAATACCTACAAGCGGCGTAGAGATATTTTCCAGAATAACCTGGAAGTTCTCGGTGTACTCTATAAGGATATCATCAATAATCGGAATTACGATGGTCTGCGTATTGGAGTTGGTACCACCAAAGGTCAATGTTTGGGTGTTACGAATAGCCTCTGTATAATCACCGGGCTGTACGGCTGTACCGTCCACGGAATAGTATTCCACGGTAAACTCATCTTGTACCTGGGCGTTAAGCACCACATCAAGAGAAACCGTACCCGCATCTTCGTTGACATCGATAGAGGTAACATCGAACTGAACACCTAAAGTAGATGGGTCGCTATCGTTATCGATGATGTTCACCGTAGCGGTATCATTTGCAAGAATACCTACAAGCGGCGTAGAGATGTTTTCCAGAATAACCTGGAAGTTCTCGGTGTACTCAATAAGCGTGTCATCAATAATAGGGATTACGATGGTCTGCGTATTGGAGTTGGTACCACCAAAGGTCAATGTCTGGGTGTTACGAATAGCCTCTGTATAATCACCGGGCTGTACGGCTGTACCGTCCACGGAATAGTATTCCACGGTAAACTCATCTTGTACCTGGGCGTTAAGCACCACATCAAGAGAAACCGTACCCGCATCTTCGTTGACATCGATCGAGGTAACATCGAACTGAACCCCTAAAGTGGATGGGTCGCTATCGTTATCGATGATGTTCACCGTAGCGGTATCATTTGCAAGAATACCTACAAGCGGCGTAGAGATATTTTCCAGAATAACCTGGAAGTTCTCGGTGTACTCTATAAGGATATCATCAATAATCGGAATTACGATGGTCTGCGTATTGGAGTTGGTACCACCAAAGGTCAATGTTTGGGTGTTACGAATAACCTCTGTATAATCACCGGGCTGTACGGCAGTACCGTCCACGGAATAGTATTCCACGGTAAACTCATCTTGTACCTGGGCATTAAGCACCACATCAAGAGAAACCGTACCCGCATCTTCGTTGACATCGATCGAGGTAACATCGAACTGAACACCTAAAGTAGAAGGGTCGCTATCGTTATCGATAATGTTCACCGTAGCGGTATCATTGGCAAGAATACCTACAAGCGGTGTAGAGATGTTTTCCAATATAACCTGGAAGTTCTCGGTGTACTCTATAAGGATATCATCAATAATAGGGATTACGATGGTCTGCGTATTGGAGTTGGTACCCCCAAAAGTCAATGTTTGGGTGTTACGAATAGCCTCTGTATAATCACCGGGCTGTACGGCAGTACCGTCCACGGAATAGTATTCCACGGTAAACTCATCTTGCACTTGTGCATTAAGCACCACATCAAGAGAAACCGTACCCGCATCTTCGTTGACATCGATAGAGGTAACATCGAACTGAACCCCTAAAGTAGAAGGGTCGCTATCGTTATCGATGATGTTCACCGTAGCGGTATCATTGGCAAGAATACCTACAAGCGGCGTAGAGATATTTTCCAGAATAACCTGGAAGTTCTCGGTGTACTCAATAAACGTATCATCAATAATAGGGATTACGATGGTCTGCGTATTGGAGTTGGTACCACCAAAGGTCAATGTTTGTGTGTTACGAATAGCCTCTGTATAATCACCGGGCTGTACGGCAGTACCGTCCACGGAATAGTATTCCACGGTAAACTCATCTTGCACTTGTGCATTAAGCACCACATCAAGAGAAACCGTACCCGCATCTTCGTTGACATCGATAGAGGTAACATCGAACTGAACCCCTAAAGTAGAAGGGTCGCTATCGTTATCGATAATGTTCACCGTAGCGGTATCATTGGCAAGAATACCTACAAGCGGTGTAGAGATGTTCTCCAGAATAACCTGGAAGTTCTCGGTGTACTCAATAAACGTATCATCAATAATAGGGATTACGATGGTCTGCGTATTGGAGTTGGTACCACCAAAGGTCAATGTTTGTGTGTTACGAGGTACCCCGGTATAATCATTACCTTCAATGGTAGTACCATCGACAGTATAGTATTCCACGGTAAACTCATCTTGCACTTGTGCATTAAGCACCACATCAAGAGAAACCGTACCCGCATCTTCGTTGACATCGATAGAGGTGACATCGAACTGAACACCTAAAGTGGATGGGTCGCTATCGTTATCAATGATGTTCACCGTAGCGGTATCATTAGCAAGAATACCCAACAAAGGTGTTGATATATTCTCAAGCAATACTTGGAAGTTCTCGGTGTACTCAATAAGCGTATCATCAATAATAGGAATTACGATGGTCTGTGTATTAGAGTTGGTACCCCCAAAAGTTAATGTCTGGGTGTTACGAGGTACCCCGGAATAGTCACTACCTTCAATTGTAGTGCCATCAACAGTGTAGTATTCCACGGTAAACTCATCTTGCACTTGTGCATTAAGCACCACATCAAGAGAAACCGTACCCGCATCTTCGTTGACATCAATTGAAGTAACATCGAACTGGACACCAATAGTAGATGGGTCACTATCGTTGTCAATAATGTTAATAGTTCCTTGGTTATCATTTATAGCAATTAATGAAGTTGATAAATTAGAAAGGTTTACATAAAAATTCTCTGTAGATTCTAATAAACTATCATCAATAATAGCAACAGTTATTGGATGTATTTCTCCATTGTTACCTGCGAAAGTCAACTGACCAGTACTAGTGGTATAATCACCTGGTTGAACTGCAGAATCGTCGGCAGTAGCATAGTCAAGGGTAAATCCACCTTGAACGTTACCAGTTAATAGCACATTTATTGTTGCCGTACCGTCCGCTTCATTAACGGTGATATTATCATTTTGGAATGATATACCCGTTGTACCAGGGATGTTGTCATTGTCCGTAATATTAATATTGCCCTGATTATCGTTTATGGCAATCAAAGTAGTAGAAAGGTTAGAAAGGTTAACAAATAGTCTTTCCGTAGCTTCAATAACATTATCGTCAATAATAGCAACTGTTATCGGTTGTATTTCTCCATTGTTACCTGCGAAAGTCAACTGACCAGTACTAGTGGTGTAATCACCTGGTTGAACTGCAGAATCGTCGGCAGTAGCATAGTCAAGCGTAAATCCACCTTGAACGTTACCGGTTAATAGCACATTTATTGTTGCCGTACCGTCCGCTTCATTAACGGTGATATTATCATTTTGGAATGATATACCCGTTGTACCAGGGATATTGTCATTGTCCGTAATATTAATATTGCCCTGATTATCGTTTATGGCGATCAAAGTAGTAGAAAGGTTAGAAAGGTTAACGAATAGTCTTTCCGTAGCTTCAATAACATTATCGTCAATAATAGCAACTGTTATCGGTTGTATTTCTCCATTGTTACCTGCGAAAGTCAACTGACCAGTACTAGTGGTATAATCACCTGGTTGAACTGCAGAATCGTCGGCAGTAGCATAGTCAAGCGTAAATCCACCTTGAACGTTACCAGTTAATAGCACATTTATTGTTGCCGTACCGTCCGCTTCATTAACGGTGATATTATCATTTTGGAATGATATACCCGTTGTACCAGGGATGTTGTCATTGTCCGTAATATTAATATTGCCCTGATTATCGTTTATGGCGATCAAAGTAGTAGAAAGGTTAGAAAGGTTAACGAATAGTCTTTCCGTAGCTTCAATAACATTATCGTCAATAATAGCAACAGTTATTGGATGTATTTCTCCATTGTTACCTGCGAAAGTCAACTGACCAGTACTAGTGGTGTAATCACCTGGTTGAACTGCAGAATCGTCGGCAGTAGCATAGTCAAGGGTAAATCCACCTTGAACGTTACCAGTTAATAGCACATTTATTGTTGCCGTACCGTCCGCTTCATTAACGGTGATATTATCATTTTGGAATGATATACCCGTTGTACCAGGGATATTGTCATTGTCCGTAATATTAATATTGCCCTGATTATCGTTTATGGCGATCAAAGTAGTAGAAAGGTTAGAAAGGTTAACGAATAGTCTTTCGGTAATCTCAATACTATTATCATCAATAATAGCAACTGTTATCGGTTGTATTTCTCCATTGTTACCTGCGAAAGTCAACTGACCAGTACTAGTGGTGTAATCACCAGGTTGAACTGCAGAATCGTCGGCAGTAGCATAGTCAAGCGTAAATCCACCTTGAACGTTACCGGTTAATAGCACATTTATTGTTGCCGTACCGTCCGCCTCATTAACGGTGATATTATCATTTTGGAACGATATACCAGTTGTACCAGGGATGTTGTCATTGTCCGTAATATTAATATTGCCCTGATTATCGTTTATGGAAATCAAAGTAGTGGAAAGGTTAGAAAGGTTAACGAATAGTCTTTCCGTAGCTTCAATAATATTATCATCTATAATAGCAACTGTTATAGGATGTATTTCTCCATTGTTACCTGCGAAAGTCAACTGACCAGTACTAGTGGTATAATCACCAGGTTGAACTGCAGAATCGTCGGCAGTAGCATAGTCAAGGGTAAATCCGCCTTGAACGTTACCGGTTAATAGCACATTTATTGTTGCCGTACCGTCCGCTTCATTAACCGTGATATTATCATTTTGGAATGATATACCAGTTGTACCTGGGATATTATCATTATCATTTATAGTACCATTAGCAGTATTGGTTGGTTGTTGATCAACAAAACCAACACCCAAATTAGACTGAATATTTGAAAGTGTTAAAGTGAAATTTTCAGCAGCTTCAATGATGTTGTCATCGATAATGGGTACATCTATATTAATACTGTTTGTAGCACTGTTAAATGTAATTGTACCTGTAGATAACGTGTAATCATTAGGTTGAATAGCTGTTCCATTGGTCGTTGCATAGTTTACAGTAACGTTTTGACCAGGAGCAATGTTTCCTGTAAAAGTAACCGTAAAGCGTGCAAAAGTATGTATACCTTCAGTAACTATTATATTATTATCAGAGAAGGAAACACCTATAGTTCCTGGTATATTATCATTATCCGTAATAGATATTACTCCTTGGTCGTCATTAATAGGAGGCGTGTTCGTACCATTAGATAATTGAGCAAAAAATTGCTCTGTAACTTCAATAAGAGTATCGTCATTGATTGTAAAAGAAATCGTCTTTACTTCATTGTTTGTACCTGCAAATGAAATGGAATTTGACTGGGCAATATAATCTCCTGGTTGAATAGCAGAATCATCTAAAGTAGTATAGTTTACTGTGAAACCACCTGATACAGAACCGGTATGCGTAATTTGTAAGGTAGCCGTTCCTGCATTTTCATTTACTGAAACATCAGAAATTTTAAGTCCAATTGGATCACCATTTTCACTTACGAAAATTTGTTGAGTATGACTAGCGCTATTTCCTGCACAGTCATTAATAGTCCAAGTTCTTATGATGGTGTAAGTAGTACTGTTATTATCACCAATATAAGATTCATTAAAGTTAACTGTGGCATTCGAATCGCAATTGTCGTTGGCAGATAATACTGGTGCTACCGGTATGTTATTATGTGCTGCGTACGAATCTTGTGGTAAAGATTCATTGAACGTAGGAGCAGTATTGTCTTCTATAGTAATTACCTGGGTAAATGTTGAACTTACTCTACCACAAGCATCTGTAAAAGTCCAAGTATTAGTAAATGTACCTTCTGTAGGGCATGAGCCCGATGGTACAAATGGCCCAGCAATTTTATCTAAAGTAAAGTCACAAATAGCGGTATCTGGCTCTAGTGTATTGGCATTATTATAGCCTGTTATATTATCGCAAGATACAGTTCTGTTTAAGGCATTTGGAGCTGTTGACCAATTTACTTGGGCAGGTTGCTGTACATCAATTATTGTAGGGTCATGTGAACCTATACCACAAGAGTCCGTTGTATATGAACTATTTGTAGTAATAGGATTTGAATTTGTTACTCCGCTATAAGTAGCCGTTGCTTGTAATTCAAAACTAGCTGTACATGCCGTTTCCAGGAAATAACACTGCTCACGTATCTCAATATCAAAATTGAGATCATAATTATCACCCATATCAGTGAAACCGTTCTGTACATTAAAGGTTAATGTCCTTGTAGTTGGGTCATAAGAATGCGTAACGCCTGCTGGTAAAACACCTACGCCAGAAAAGTCAGCTTCTATAGGTAAAATAGAGGAAATTTCTAAATTTTGAATATCGTCGTTTCCTGTATTTGTAACATTAAGTGTTAATGGAATAATATCACCTGCATTAAAAGGACCAGTTGCATTGGTATTTAAACTTAATGCACCTAAACTTGGTTGATACACATCAACACTCATTCCCATTAAATATAGACCATATGATTCTTGGTCAGTAGTAATTTTAAATCTTGCAAATGTTTGGTCATTATCAATGTACCTATTTCCAACATTGTCTAAAGGAAATACAGTAGCATCAAAACCTAAGGTGTTTGTACTTGCAGCATTTCTATTTACATAATTTAGTCCGTCTAAAGTAATTCGGCTATTGAAGAAGTTATCTTCATCTCTTAACGCTGTTGAAAGTTTAGACCAGTTGTTGCTAGAATCATAAATCAATAATTGATCACCAGATAAGTCACGGTCACCTTCTAAAGCGCCTAACATAACGTCTGCATTTACATTTCCATTCGGAATTGTTTCAAAACCACTGAAATTAAATTCTGTTTCACCAGCACCGTTAGATGCAAAAGTGTGTACATAACCATCGTAAAGTGTAATGTTTTTAGGGTCTAAAGACACGTTTTCATATACAAATACAATTTGCCAACCACCAGATGTGCCAGTTACATTTGCAATACCATGAGAGCGTAAATCTCTTTCTGTTGCTTTTACGTTACCTACTTGATACGAACCAAAAGGAGAGGCAAGTGCGTTTATATCATCGGTTATATCTTTAATACATACATATGGGTCGTTTTGGAAATGATCATTGCGACCTCTATAAATTACTTCATCGGCAGATATAGTAGTATAGGCAGATTGTCCTGGCAACATTAACTTAATTTGGTTATAGTTCCAAGATGGTTCCGTTGCTCCACCACCAGTAGTACCATCATATTCTTTGTCTGCAGCAGCCCAATAGATATATGCTTTTTTAATATTTAAACAACTTAGTGATGGCTCAGGATTTACTAAGTTTGCGTTAGTTGAGTTGAATGTGGTTGGGTCCGAATCTATATCAACAAAAACGTTATTATTGAAATTGTGATTGCCATCTTCACCGTTATAATTACCAGTAGCGGTTCTAGAAAGAACATTATTGGCAATCATGGTGAAATCTCCATTAATACTACCTTGATAGCGAATTTCGAACTCCTTTTTTAAATTTGTATCATTAACATATATATTTACTACAGCTGTATCTGTAGAACCATTGGAATCCGTAATTCTGTAGGTAAAAGAATCATTTCCATTAAAAGAAGGACTTGGTTGATATTCAAAATAATCATCCGTACTATTACTAGGTGTACCATTATCTCTAATTACAACGGTTCCGTTTATTGGGCTAGCAACAATTTGTAATGGATTTACCGCCGCAGGGCCATCAAAACCATAATCATCGTTTGCTAAAATGGGCATATCAGTTGTGCCAAATACCACAAATGCATCATCAACAGCATTAGGTTGGTGATTAATATCTATTATGGTACCTGTTGCAGTTGCATTGCTTATTGAAATTAATGAAGGAGTTACTTGAGTAATTGTAGCACTCAAGTTTTCATTACCTTCTAAAATGGCATCTTGTACTATATTAACTGGTACTTGAACAACTTGGCCAGTAGTCCCGCTAAAACTTAAAGTACCTGTTGGCGATGAAACAGTGTAATCTGATCCCGATGTGGCTGTGCCATTTGAAATTTGATAATTTACCGTAAACCCACCCTGAATAGGTTTTCCAGTATAGGTAAAATTAAAATTAGCGGTTGAGTTGTACTCATTGACAGAGAAACCAGACACCGCAATACTACCATTATCATCGTTAACAATTGTACCTATTGCCTGTGAACCGGTAGGCGAAATAGCCACCTGACTAACAGATGGGTTAGAAATAACTATTCTTAAATCTTCATTATTTTCAATAAAATTATCCCCAATAACATTTACTACGACAGACCGTATTTCGTTATCTATACCACTAAAGGTTAAAGTACCGGTAGGGGCTGTTACATTGTAATCTACATTAGAAGTGGTAGATATATCGGTAATGGTGTAATTAACGGTGAAACCTCCTGTAACTCTATCACCTAGATAAATGACATCAAAATTAGCACCATTAGTCTGTTCAATAATACTAAACCCTGAGACTGACAGTACACCACCATCGTCATCTGTAATAATACCAGTAGCACTATTATTCAATAATCCAATATTTACATTAGAACGAATAGCAATCAGGTTTACAAAATAGTTTTCTTCATTCTCCACAGTATTGTCACTTATAATAGGGACAACAATATTTCTTAATTTATTTACATTCGTAAAAGTTAAGGTTTGAACGGTAGGGTTAGGTGTAAAATCTGTAGCATTTGCAGCTGTACCATTATTTACAAAATAGTCTACTTGTATAGATTCTCCAGTATCAATATCACCTTTAAATTCAACAACGAAGGTTGCGGAAACTGAATCACCCGGATCACCCTCTACAACGGTAACAGTAAGATTTTGAAAATCAATTCCACTTGTTGGGGTATTGTCATTATCTGTAATTGTACCTGTGCCATTTGCATCAACAATATTTATTAATGTAGTTGACAAATTTGATAGTTGTATGTTCAGTTCCTCATTTGCTTCAATAAAAGTATCTTCTAAAATAGTAACTGCAACTAATTGTTGGTCACCGTTTGCTGTACCGGCCGGAAATAAAATTTGACCATTTAAAACTGCATTGTAATCTTTTCCAGAAGTAGCGGTACCATTTGAAATTGTATAGTCTACGGTAAAACCATTTTGTACCGTATTTCCATTATAGGTAATTATAAAATTAGAACTACCTGCAGATTCGGCTACTGAGAAATCTGAAGTCGATAAGCCTGTGGTAGGTGTTTTTATATCATTATCAGTTATGGTACCAATGCCATTAGCATCTACCAGGTTTATTAAAGTCGTAGAAAGATTTGATAGGTTAAAATTAAATGTCTCATTGTTTTCAATAATCAAATCTTCAATAATAGTTACACTTACCGTTTGTTGGTCACCATTAATAGTCCCCGCAGGGAAATTTATTACTCCAGTTGATACTGCGCTATAATCTGTACCTGAAGCTGTGGTTACATCTGTAATCGTATAATCTACAGAGAATGCATTTTGAATTTCCGGACCATTATAGGTGATAACAAAATTGCTGTTTCCTGCGGCTTCATTTACGTTAAGGTCAGCTACGGATAAACCTGTTGTAGTGGTTTTTGTATCATTATCTAGTATTGTTCCAATAGCAGTCGCATCAACTAAATTTAATAGGCTAGTAGAAATATTTGTAAGTTCAAAATTGATGTTCTCACTTCCTTCTATTACAAGATCATCAATTATAATAACATTAATAGACTGTGTAGCACCATTTGTTGTGCCGGCCGGAAAAGAAATTTGACCCGTTAACAAAGCGGTGTAATCCGACCCAGAAATTGCGGTGCCATTTGTAATGATATAATCAGCCGTAAATGCATTTTTTACATTACTACCGTTATAAGTTACTACAAAGTTTGCCGAGGCTAGTGACTCGTTAACACTAAAATCAGAAACAGATAAACCGGTAGTAGGGGTAGTATCATTATCAATGATCGTACCTGTGGCATTGGCATCAGCAATAGCAATTTGACTATTGGAACTATTTGATAAAAGAATATTTAAACTTTCATTACCTTCTATAACCGTATCATCGGTAATAGCTAAAAGTATAGGTTGTATGTCGCCATTAACTGTACCTGCAGGAAAAGTAACTTGACCAGTAAGATTTACATTATAGTCCGTTCCAGCTGTTGTAGTTGCATCTGTAATGGCATAATCTACTGTAAAAGAATCTTGAACATTAGGACCGGTGTAGGTAACTAAGAAATCTACAGTGCCGACATTTTCATTAATTGAAAAGTCTGTAATAGATATACCTTCGCCCGCCAATGGAGTATTAACATTTGTAATTGTACCGCTTGCCGTATCTGTAATATTACCAGCATTTGTTGAAGCATTAGTCATACCCAATGTAAAAGTCTCATCGTTTTCAATAAGAGCATCGTCAATTGCGGGTACTAGCAAACTTGTACTTACTGTGTTAATAGGTATCGAAAAATTAGCAACAGAAGTATAATCTAAACCTGTTGTTGTAATATTTGAATACGATAAATCAAATGTTATCACTTCATTTACTGCATGCGAAAGAGTAACTATAAAGTCAAGATTGTTGCCTTCGGCAATAGTTGCATCGGCAATAGTAATAACTGGTTTTATAAAAAGAATTACTTCATTTGTAATTGTATCTGGAGTACATAAATTCTCGCTATCTGTTGCTATTAATCTATATTGATTAGAATGTTCTGTACTAGTAATGGCAGTTAACGTAAGTGTGGTAGTAGTAGCACCTGAATAAATTCCGCTATCTGCAATGGGTGTCCATGAGGATCCATCATCAGTACTCAATTCCCACTGGTATGTTAAAGCGGTACCGGTGATCGCAGTATTAAAGGTTACATTGTCTCCAATATTAGCAATTTGATCTATAGGTTGCGTATTTACGGAAACAGTTTGATTTGCATTCGTAACTTTGCTATCAGTACCTGTATAACCTCCTTGACCGGTTACTTGGCCAGTTACATTGTCTACGACTATTGGGGAATTACCTAAATAGCCGTCACCATCAGGGTCTGTATGGCCGGCTTCAATGGCATCATTACATCCGTCACCATCACTATCAGCATCCAAATGATCAGGAAGGTTGTCAGTATCAGTATCTTGTTCTAAGCAAGATGATAATCTTAAGGTTAGATCATCAAATACCGAATAGGCAACATTGCCATCACTTTGTTGGTTATAGGCATAGATACGTACGGTATATGTAGTACTTTCTTCTAAGTAATATTTTACCCCGTTTTGGGTTAAATCGAAAAATTCAGAAACTCCGTTCGTTGGATAGTTAATACGTACATCTGAGTTTAGTAGGGAAGACGTTACAAAGTTATCCTTAGAAATTGCAATAGCCGCATCATAGGCATTACCAATAGTGGTTCCATCAGAATTTTGAAACCAATTTAAGCCCATACGCTCTATAACCGGATAAGTTAAATCAGTACCAGTTGTAAAACTAATTTCAATGTAATCGTTGTTGGCTAGGGCTTCAGGGTAATTATTTCCTTCTAAATCATTAATCTGTAATTCTGCTCCTGGTGAGGCATCTGTTAATCCACTACCTACGATTATATCTGAAGCGGAAGAAATTAGCCAATTTGTTATGGCCGGATTTTGAACATAATCAACCTGTATTGTACCAATTGGAGAATTAAACTCCCATGCCAGGTAGTCATCATCTATACATTCTACAGCCTCTTCTGAATCTAAAATACCATCATTATCATCATCTAAATCTACAGCATCCCTTACCCCATCATTATCTGAATCTAAATCATCATCATTAATTGTAATAGTAGAAGAAGCAGGTAAAAATGAAATTTGTTGCGGTACATAGTTTGCCAAAGAAAGAATTGCTGGGTTATACGCAGGTGTTATCACAAAGTTCTCCTGTGGCTCAGTAACAGTATCATCTAGAATAGTAAATGATTCAGTGAAATTTTCGCCATCTGTACCTATAAATGCAATGGTTCCAGACTTTGTTGTGTAATCAGAAGCAGAAATGGCGGTGTTGTCATTCGTTGTAAAATCTATGTTGAATGCATTTTGAACATCACCAATTAAAGTAAATGAAATATCGGTATTACCACTATTTTCTAATATACTGGCATCTGTTAAATTTATTATAGCCGTATCGTTATCATGTATTCTTAATGATGATCTTTCTGTATTGATAGTTACTCTAGAAGGTCCGGATCCATATTTAGTAGCTTCTGTAGCGTTTTGAGATTTTACACCATGGAACTCTTCAGATGGTTCTACAATGGTATCATCCATAGTAGGTACATCAATAAAAACTTGACTACCAGCTATAGACCCAGCAGGGAATGTTACAGTGGTATTAAATATATTAAAATCAGACCCATCTATAGCTGCACTCACAGAAGCTGCGTGGTCTTGAACTTCAAAATTTACAGTATATGTATCTTCTATACCAACATATTGTCTACCTCCAGAGTTTGTGCCTGTAGATAAAGACAGTCCGTAAGCTATAGTACCACCCTCGGTAATATCATAATTACCACCAATAACATGAGCAACATCGGTATCTATAATTGTACCAATACCTTGTCTATCTCCAAAATTTACATCGTTTGTATTTCTTGAAAAGTATACTGCAAATTGCTGCTGAGTAGTTTCTACCCAATCATCATCTTCCGCAACTACTGTAAAGTTTACAGAAGTTGCTAGTGGTGGAATGGTTACTGTTGTTGGGCCTGTAAAATCTGCATTTGTAGTACTTAAATTTACGTATGTTAGGTTAAAGGTTCTACTTGTAAAAAATAAAGGCGTTGTTGTTGTTAAGGTAAAAGTCATATTGCCACCTTCCGTAGCGCTAGCATCAGAAATATTATAACAGTATTCATCAATTGAACCATCACCATCATCATCAATGCCATTACCACAAATTTCTGTAACAAAACCTAAACAAAGGTTGTCAAGAAAAACCGTGCCATCAGTATTGTTCACTATTTGAACTTGAAAAAACGCTGTGCCTGCAGGAGCTGTTGAGGTATAATTGCTTTGTTTGTAATTATTAAGACCATCTGCCGCAATTAAGAAATTATCAACGCCTTGTAAATTGGAGCCACCGTTAAAATAGGCTATAGCAATTTCTATGTCTCCTGTGTTTCCTAATGTTTTTTCGTAAAGGCTAAAATGTAGAACATCGCCTGGATTTATGACGTAGCTTGAAGTTGCCACTAAAGCCCCTGTAGTTGGTAAGGAAGCTGATGAAGTACCAGCTAAAGCATTAGCAGGATTAGTATCTACCAATGAACCAGATTGAAATACATAATTATTAGTGCCGTCTTCAAAACCACCATTGTCATTCTCACATTGGGCCCTTAAAAAAGTACTAAATAAACAAAATAGCATGCAGAAAATAACTGCGGTTAATTTTTTGGTCATAAATTTCGATTCAGAAACTATAATCTCTTAAACCTTAACATTTAGGAAAATGTTATAAATGGTTTTAACATTATCCTAAAGTCTAGGTGTAACTAATTCATATTTCAAAGTAGATATGGAAAACAGTATTCTGCTATTACAAGAATAAATATTTTAGTAATCTACACGAGCTTTTGATGTGTTGTTCATCGATGAGCGTACAGTGGCTAAATAACGATGAATGTTCGTTAAAATTTAATTGTTGTTGTGAAGCTCTTGAAATTTGTGGTTTTTAATTTGTAGTCCAATTCTTTCTTTATTTTTTTAAAAGTATGATACTAATTAGTTAAGTCTTATAAATAACTGAAAATCAGCATATTAATATGTGTTGATTTTTGATTTTATTATAATATTTGAATTAATAGTAGATTTTATACTTTTAATTGTTTTGTTGTAGAGTGTTAAAATAGTTGTTAAACAATTGAAAAAAGTACAGTTAATTACTAGGGTTAATCGACTGAATACAGGGGGTTAAGGACGTAATTATATGAAAAACATGGAATGATGTTTTACCGTAATTTTAACAAATTAAAGTATAGTTAAAAACACCCTTTAATAGGTATTAAAAGGTGCTATTTTCATATTAGTGCTCTAACTAAATTGTTAGAAAATTTACTGTGGAATACTCCGTTTTTGGGTAACATAATTATGATTTTGAATACTATTTAATTAGAGAATTAGTAGTGATGAATAGCTTTTTTTTTAATAAAATTTTACTTTAAGTTTTAAAAATGAATTATTTTGTTTGTTTGTTAAATGGTGTAAATAGGTCATTATTTCATATTTTTAACATTCACTTAATGTTGGCGTAAGGCCACAAGCATGACCCAAAATATAAAAAACATTGCCATTATTGGCTCGGGACTCGTAGGTTCTTTACTCGCGATCTACTTAAAAAGATACGGACATCAAATTACTGTTTTTGATAGAAGACCGGATATTAGAAATATTGAATTTTCGGGTAGATCTATTAATCTTGCGATGAGCAATAGAGGTTGGAATGCACTGAAAACAGTTGGAATAGAAGAGGAAATAAAAAAAATAGCCATACCGCTATATAAAAGAGCAATGCATGTAATTGGCCAGCCAGAATATTATCAAAAATATGGTAAGGATGGAGAAGCTATTTGGTCAATTTCTAGAGGAGTTCTTAATAAACGAATGATAGATCTTGCAGAAAAAAACGGTGTAGATTTTCGTTTTGAAGAAAAAGTTTGGGATATAGATTTGCCAGAGGCCAAAGTATTTACCGGGGACAGTGAAAAGGGAGAGTGGACAGAGTATCCATTTGATTTGGTTTTTGGCTGTGACGGTGCATTCTCAAGAGTACGGCATAAAATGCAGCGCCGCAGTAGGTTTGATTATTCACAAGACTTTATTGATGTAGGTTATAAAGAATTAACGATTCCTGCCAACAGTGATGGTACGCATAAATTAGATAAAAATTCTTTTCATATTTGGCCACGGGGCAAGTTTATGTTTATTGCAATGCCAAACCTAGATGGTAGTTTTACGTGTACCTTGTTTATGCCCTTTGAGGGAAACGTTTCTTTTGATAGTATAAAGACTAAAAAAGATGCAGTTCATTTTTTCAAAACTTATTTCCCGAATGTAAAAGATGAAATAGAGAACCTTACTGAAGATTTTTTTAAAAACCCTACCAGCGCCATGGTAACAATGAAATGCTACCCATGGACTTATTGGGACAAAGTTGCTCTTGTCGGTGACTCTGCCCATGCTATAGTACCGTTTTACGGCCAGGGAATGAATGCTGGCTTTGAAGATATTTTTGTATTAGATGAAATAATTCAAGAATTGGGTAACGATTGGGAACGTATTTTTACCACCTATCAAGAAAGACGCAAACCAAATGCCGATGCCATTGCAGAGTTGAGCTATCGAAATTTTGTAGAAATGAGTAGTAAAACCGCAGATGCCAATTTCTTACTTCAAAAGAAAATTGAAAAACACTTTGCTGCCAAGCATCCGGAGAAATGGGTTCCGGCATATAGTAGGGTTACTTTTTCCAATAGACCTTATGCGGAAGCACTTGCAGAGGGTGATGCTCAAGAAGAGATTATGCAAGAAGTCATGAAAACAACTGGTATTGCAGAAAAATGGAATAGTAAGGAAGTAGAAGAGCTTATGCTTAAACTCTTGGGTTAACTACCTGTTAGACTTCATTTCACTTTTGCGCATTGGCATACTGTCAATTAAGTCAAAGAGTTGTTGTATTTTAAAAGGATAAGGGCTATTTGATTTTATGCCGCCATCTTTTCCAATTAAAGCATAGCCATCATAGGATTTTGGTAGCCAATTAGATTTCTTGATATTTGTGGCTTTACCGTTGGTGGTATAAAATACATTGTCTTTGTAGACAAAAACATGTATATCTCTTTCGTTTATTCCAGAAGAGTTGTTTTTAACAATTTCCAAGGCAGATTTTACATCGGTAATATTAGCATCACTTTTATAAAGAATTACTATTCTATTCTTCCATTGGAAATCAGATAAATTTTGGGCTCCTGCATTTATGCTTAACATCATAATAAAAATTAAGCTGATCTTTAATAAATTCATAATAATGAATTTAAACAAAAAAAGCCATCTTTTAAGGATGGCTTTTTTAAATATGTAGCATGTATGCTATTATAATTTAGCGAACATTTTTTTCATTTTTTCACTTTCTTCTTCAGCTAACGTTGGGTCTACCAAAATACGACCACTATGTTCATCGGTGATAATTTTCTTTCTAGAAGCAATTTCTACCTGTACTTGAGGTGGAATAGTAAAGAAAGAACCACCAGATGCACCTCTTTCAATTGGAACAACAGCTAAGCCATTCTTTACATTGTTGCGAATACGAGCATATGCTTTAACCAAACGTTCTTCAATTTTATCTTGAAATTTGATTGATTCCTCTAGTAATGCTTTCTCCTCTTTCTCAGTTTCCGCAAGAATTGCGTTTAATTCACTTTTTTTGTGTTTCAAATGCGAATCGCGCTCAGATAAACGCTCTTTCGTTTCAGAAATAACCGCTTTCTTTTGGTCTATTTGAGCTTTAAACTCTTTAATGTTCTTTTCAGCTAATTGTATTTCTAATTCTTGAAATTCTAATTCTTTGCTGATAGAATTAAATTCTCTACTGTTACGAACATTTTTTTGCTGCTCGCCGTATTTTTTAATTAAAGCCTTTGCCTCTTCAATAAGATTTTTCTTGGCACCGATTTCAAAATTAATATTTTCTAGGTCAGATTTAAGTTTGTCCATTCTCGTTTTTAGGCCAAGGACTTCATCTTCCAAATCTTCTACTTCTAAAGGTAGTTCTCCACGAACATTCCTTATTTCATCAACTCTAGAATCAATTAATTGCAAATCATATAATGCTCTTAACTTTGCTTCTACAGAGGAATCTTCTTTTTTTGCCATATTAAAAATAATTGATGGGATTTGTTATACTTTCCGATAAATGGACTGCAAAATTAGGAATTTTTTTCGTAAGATAATCAACTAAAAGGTTTTTTGTAAACTGCTCAGTTTCAAAGTGTCCAATATCGGCTAATACTAATTGATTTTCAGCCTCATAAAATTGATGGTATTTTAGGTCTGCAGTAATGAAAACATCGACTCCTGCTGCTTTTGCAGCTCCTATGGCAAATGAACCACTACCTCCTAATACTGCAATTTTTCTAATTGGTTTTTTTGAAAATTTTGAATGTCTAATGGTATGTGCCTTCATTTTCACCTTCAAATCCTTAAAAAATTCTATTTCAGTCACTTCTTTTTCTAATTCGCCAACCATTCCCATACCAATATATGGGTTCGTATTATCTAGGGTATGAATATCGTAGGCAACCTCTTCGTAAGGGTGGCTCGAAATTAAATCTTTAATAATAGCCCGTTCGTCATTCCTATTAAAAACGCACGTTAACAAGACTTCTTTTTCGGTGTGTATTTCACCAATAGTACCTTTTGTTGGGTTAGCTTTTTCATTTGCTAAATATGTTCCTTGGCCTTCAGTAGAAAAACTACAATTAGAATAATTACCTATTTTACCAGCTCCGGCTTTGAATATCGCCACTTTTACTTCTTCAACATGGTCAACAGGCACAAAAGTGGTTAGCTTTTTTAAGGTTTGTTTTTGTGGTATAAGGATTTTTGTATTTGTAAGGCCTAATACTTCACAAATTTTATTGTTTACACCGTGTCTTGCGTTATCCAGTGCAGTATGGTTAGTGTAAATGGCAATGTCATTTTTTATAGCTTTAATAACTACACGTTCTACATAAGTTTTACCAGTAAGTTTTTTTAATCCACTAAAAATAATAGGATGAAAACTAACAATTAAGTTACACTTTTTAGCAATAGCTTCGTCGACTACATTTTCTAAAGTATCTAAGGTAACCAGTACGCCGGTTACTTCGGTAGAAACATCACCGACTAATAATCCTACGTTGTCAAAATCTTCGGCATAGCTTAATGGGGCAAGCTCTTCTATGATGTTGGTAATATCGTTTATGGTCATTTTAATTAAAAATAAGGTTATCAAAGATAAATTATTATAATTTTGTACTAATGCAGGTGTTACGAAAACTTCTTTTCCCGATTTCAATAATTTACGGTTTAATAGTATTTTTAAGAAATCGCTGTTATGATTTAGGTGTGTTTAAATCTAAAACGTATGCAACTAAAATAATTTGTGTAGGTAATTTAAGTGTGGGCGGAACTGGGAAGACGCCAATGATAGAGTGGCTAGTTAGATTATTACAAGATAATTATAGTATTGCTATTTTAAGTAGAGGGTATAAACGTAAATCAAAAGGGTTTTTATTATCAGATGATAATACTATTGTTGAAGATTTAGGGGACGAACCCTTTCAATTAAAATCTAAATTTAAAGGAATACATGTTGCTGTTGATGCTAATAGAAGAAATGGTATATCAGAACTTGAGAAAATGGCAAATCCAGATATCATTCTCCTAGATGATGCCTTTCAACACCGAAAAGTAAAACCTGATTATTCCATATTATTAAGCGCATACAATAACTTGTATGTTAATGATTGGTATTTACCCACAGGTAATTTACGAGATGCAAAAAGCGAAGCAAAAAGAGCGAATATTATAATCGTTACAAAATGTCCGGAAGATTTACCAGAATCTAAAAAAAGTAGTATTAGATCGAAAATAAATCCAAAGAGGCATCAAAAGGTTTTGTTTAGTTATTTATCCTATAATAAAAAGTTGAAAGGAAAGGAAATAGACTTAAGTGAGCTCATCAACAAAGAAGTTACTTTAGTTACGGGTATTGCCAATTCGGTTCCTTTAGAGAATTTCTTACAGTTGGAAGGAGTGACTTTTAACCATTTAAAATTTAATGATCATCATTTTTTTACTGAGCAAGAAATTCAATTATTGCAAAAAAAGGAGTGTATACTTACTACAGAGAAAGATTACGTTCGTTTAAAATCAAAAATTTCTAATCTGCATTATATTGAAGTATCTCACGAGTTCAATAAAGAAGATAGGTTGGTGTTTGAACAAACTTTAAAACAATTTATGACAGCGAATTCTTAGGGTTTTTATCAAAAATATTCTCTCCAATTTTTTGATAAAAGACTTCAGGTTTAAAAGGTTTGGTTACAACGTCATTACAGCCTGCTGCATAAAAACTCTCTAAGCTATCATCTAAGGATATTGCCGTTAAAGCTATAATAGGGGTGTCTTGGTTAAATTTTCTAATTTCTATTGTAGCTTCTTCACCACTTATGCCAGGCATATGAATATCCATTAATATGGCATCATAAACATTTTCTTGTGCTAAGGTTATTGCCTCATGACCATTGTTTGCAATATCACTTGTCATTTCTTTTTTAGAAAGCATCTTTTTAGTTATGACTTGGTTTATTTTGTTGTCTTCTACAATTAACAAATGCAGGTTTTTAAAATCGTATTCTCGCGATGTAATTTCGAAAGAAAAATCTTCTGGAATAGCATCCATACTTTTCATTTCAATTTCAAAAAAGAAAGAACTTCCTTGGCCTAATTCGCTCTCTAATTCTATTTTACTATTAAATAGACCTAATAAGCTTTTTACAATGGTTAAGCCTAAACCAGTACCTCCATATTCTCTATTAATTTGAATTGAACCTTGCTCGAACCCTTCAAAAATACTTTTTTGTTTTTCTTTGGATATACCAATACCGTTATCGCTAACTTCAAAATAAATAGTTACATCATCATCTTTTTTGTTAAGTAATTTTGTAATTACTTTTACTTCGCCACCCTTTGTAAACTTGATAGAATTACCAATTAAGTTCATGAAAACTTGAGAAAGTTTCAATGGATCACTTAATAAATGGCCTGGTATATTTGAGTCGTATTCTAAAATTAATTTTGTATTATTTGCTTTAGCGCTTTGACCTAAAGAATTAATAACTTCGTTTATAACCTTATTTAGGTTGAACTCCATATTTAAAGGCTCTAGTTTATTTGCATCAATTTTATTAATGTGTAAAATGTCATTAATAAAATTCAGTAAATAGTCGCCTGAAAATTTCAAGGCCTTTAAATGTTCTTTTTGATGTTCTTCAGGGTTTTCTTCTAAAAGAAGATGAGTAAGGCCTGTTACGGCGTAAAGAGGTGTTCTAAGTTCGTGACTAACGGTAGAAAGAAAATTTGTTTTTGCTTCCATAGCTTGTACTGCCCCGTCTCGCGCAATTTGTAATTCTTTGTTTTTAGTCTGAAGTAAATCGTTGGTTTTTAATTTAATTTGATTGTTTCGGTATAGGGTAACCGCTAGTAGTGAAATTATAATTAAAAAGGCAGAAGTTAATATTGCGGTAAGTTCAGACCTGTTTTGTGATTCTTTTAAGTCTTCAATTTCAACATTTTGTTTTGCAATAACTTCTGTTTTATAATCATCCCTAATTATATCAGCCGTTTTGGCTTCTATTTTTACCTTATCAATATTAAATATTGAATCTTTTAATCGAATTAAATTTTGGCTATTGACTAACGATTTTTGATATAAACCTAGCTTTTCGTAAGTAGAGGTCAATAGGGTGTTTGCCTCTTCAATATCTTTTAAAAAACCATTTTGGTTAGCTATTTTTAATGCATTTTCGCCATTTTTAACTGATTCGGATAAGTTATCTGTAGTCAAATTTAATTTTGCTAGGGTTAAATAAGCCTGACTGGATAAATATTCTTTTTCGTAAATATCCGTATTAATAACTAGTGAATTTAAATTTTTAACAGCACTATCATATTTTTCTAAACTGATGTAAACTTTCGCTTCAGTTAACAATAAGTTGTTGTAAAAATTTCGGTCGTTATTAAGTTGCTTGGCCTCGTTAAGCATAAATAATGCCTGAAAATTTCTATTACTTCTATGTAAGAGTATTGCTTCAATATATTTATGCATTGCATCACCGTATGGATGTGCAATATCTTTCATTAATACGCTAGCACGATCCCAGTAAAATTCTGTATCGCCCTCCTTATTTATTTTTAAGTAAAGTAAGGCTAGCTCATGTAGACTATCAATTAAAGCTTTTACGTCTTCATTTTTTTCAGCAGAACTGGCCGCAGCATTTAACGTCTCAAGAGCTAAATCAATTTTGTCTTGGTTTCTATAAATTCTAGCCTGATCAAAATAAGACTGGGTATCTTCTGATAAAACTTTATTTTGGGAAAATAAATTGGTGGTAGCCACCAAAAATAAAATGGGAACTATTAAAATTTGTAGTACTTTATTTAAAAATAAAATCTTCAAATATATTTTTTATTATTTAAATAATTAATCAAATCAACAATACGACTACTATAGCCAGTTTCATTATCATACCAGCCAATAATTTTCACCATTTTTCCTATTACCGAAGTCATTAAAGAATCAAACGTACAAGAGTAGTAACTATTGTTTATATCTATAGAAACTATTGGGTCTTTGGTGTAATACAATATATTTTTGAATTGATTTTGTGATGCTTTTTCAAATGTAGAGTTTATTTCTTCAATAGTTGTAGTCCTTTTCACATTTAAAGTTATATCTGTTAAGGACCCGTTGGGTACGGGCACTCTAATACCACAACCACCTATGGCGTCGGATAATTCTGGAAAAATTCTTGTTAGTGCTTTCGCTGCTCCAGTTGTGGTAGGTACGATCGACTGGGATGCCGCACGTGCGCGTCTTAAATCTCGATGTGGTTGATCATGTAAACTTTGATCTGTGGTGTAAGAATGTATAGTGGTAATATAAGCTTGTTCAATACCACATAGATCATTGACCACTTTAATCATTGGGGCGGCATTATTTGTGGTACAGGATGCGTTGGATATAATATCATCGGTAGCTAACAGTGTATTTTCATTTATACCAAGGACAATCATTTTTATATCATCTTCCGAAGGTGGTACGGATAGAATAACTTTCTTGGCGCCATTCTTAATATGGAAAGAAAGTGTTTCCCTATCCTTAAATTTACCTGTACATTCCACCACCAAATCAACATTAGTAGTTGACCAATTTATAGTAGATGGGTGAGATTCGTTTAATAATACAATGGGTTTGTCATTGACAATGATATTATTTTCAAAATAGGTGATTGAATGGGGCGATGTACCATGAATACTATCGTATTTTAACAAATGCGAAAGCGTTCTACTATCAGCTAAATCATTTATGGCAACTACATTTAAATGTTCGTGTTGCTGTAATAGGCGGAATAGGGTTCTTCCTATTCTTCCAAAACCATTAATGCCTATATTCAGTTTTTGCATTGTTTGTAGTTGGAGGTGAATATTGCTGAGTACCTTTAAAAAGGATAAAATTCATTTCTTAAATGTAATGAAGAAATGAATCTATTTTTAAAGAATGTGCTTGTGTGCTTTGTAAGATGATCGAACTAAAGCACCACTTTCTACATGTCTAAAGCCCATTTCTAAACCTATATCTTCGTATTTTTTGAATTGATCTGGGGTAATAAATTCCTTTACAGGTAGGTGTTTCTTAGATGGTTGAAGATATTGACCAATGGTAACCACATCTACATTAACACTCCTTAGGTCTGCTAAAGTAGTGATTACTTCATCTTCATGTTCGCCAAGACCCAACATTATTCCAGATTTGGTTCTATTTATGCCTTGCTTTTTAAGATAATTTAAAGCCTCAAGACTACGTTCGTATTTGGCCTGTATGCGTACTTCTCTAGTAAGTCTTTTAACAGTCTCCATATTATGAGATACGACTTCTGGTGAAACAGCAATAATTCGATCTAAATGTTTCTCAATTCCTTGAAAATCTGGAATTAAGGTTTCTAAAGTAGTAGTAGGGTTCATTCTACGAATAGCCTTTACGGTTTCCGCCCAAATAATAGAACCCATATCTTTTAGGTCATCTCTATCAACGGAAGTTATTACGGCATGCGTAATACCCATAATTTTAATTGATCTTGCCACTTTTTCAGGTTCGGCCCAATCAACATTTTCAGGTCTACCGGTTTTTACACCACAAAATCCACATGATCTAGTACATACATTGCCTAAAATCATAAATGTTGCGGTTCCTTCTCCCCAGCATTCGCCCATATTTGGGCAACTACCACTGGTGCATATGGTATGTAAGTCATACTTGTCAACCAAACCTCTTAATTGAGTGTATTTTTTACCTGTTGGTAATTTAACCCTAAGCCACTTAGGCTTACCTTTTGGTGGAGCAACATTTTTATTAAGGACTGTAGACATGCTAATATTTTAAGACAAAGATACAAACTAAAAAGGTGTCAATAAAGAAGAATGACCCTTGAAACAATCATGATTTAAAATGTGAAAATGAATTAGTTTTGATACAATCCTATTTTCTTTCCTTTATGATTTCAGCGAGCAATTTTTTAGCTCTTAATAGCTTTACTTTTACATTGTTAATGGGTTCATTTAGCTTTGCTGCAATTTCCGCATAACTTAATTCATTAAAATATCTGAGATTGATAACTGATTGGTAGTGAGGTTTTAACTTCTTGATATCTCTTAATAAATCTGCTAAATTTTGTTCATGTATTAATTGGTCTTCCATAGAGGGTGTTACATCTAAGGCACTTGAAATTGCATCAACACTACTTCTTGAATCTAAAAGATTTCTTTTGCGTTTACGAACAAGATCAATATGAATGTTCTTTGAAATAGCAATTAACCATGTCTTAAATACATACGTATCGTCATAGGTATGTATTTTATCGAACGCCTTTGAAAATGTTTGAATGGTGATATCTTCACTATCATTTTCATTTTCTGTACGTTTAAGTTGAAATCCATAAACATCGTTCCAAAACATATCTACTAATCGACTAAATGCAATTTGATTGCCTTCTTTCGCTTTACTTATTGTTTCTTCTAAATTGTCTATGTTATTCAAAAATTGGATTTATGGAAAAGGAATTATTTAATATGGATACTTATCTTATTCAGATATTTTATCTTTTTTACAATCTTGTTCGCTTGGTAATTTACCACACATGCCACAAGCTTGGCCATCTTGATTCAAAAAGGGACTTTGGCTTGCACAAGTTCCTGCAAACGCTCCATTTTTTTTGCCCCAAATTTTAATGGCTATACCGGCAAAGGCCAATGCTAACAAACCGATGGTTAAAAGTACTAGTTTCATAAGTAAATTTTTTACAAAGATAAAAAAATAAAGCCCCATAAAAGGGGCTTTAAGAATACTTTATATGGTAAATATTAATAAGCGATATTCGCTACTATATTTTCTACGCTTGGCGTATGGTTGCCACCTTTCTGTTCAATAGTGATGTACCCAACAGCATTTTCAGCATATGGAAGTGCCAAAAGTTTTTGTTGGTCTCCAGCTTCTTCAATTATACCTAGGTTAATCATTTTACCGTTAACCTCTGCCCACATTTGAAAACATTGGCTTTCTGGGATATGAGGTAATTTGCTCACATTTATATAAGATAATTTTTTAACTGGGTTTATATACGCCACCGCTTTAAGATCTTTTGCTTTTTGATTTCCTTTTACGTTGTACTTTTTTGTTTGTGGGTTGTTCAAGACTATAAACTGGTTGCGCACATCTTCCAACTGCTCTTTCATGTTTTCTTCAAGCAATTTTATTTTGTTGCTAACTACACTATTTTCCTCTTGTAAACTCTGATTTTGATTCCAGAAAAAAGTAGAAATTCCAGCAAACATTATCGCAGCAATACTTGCGGCAATTGCATAGCTAACAAATCTTTTTCTTCCTTTTCGCTCAGCTTTTATTCTTGAGTGAATCTTATCTTTTAGGCCTTGTGGAGCTTCAATAGCATACTGTTTAGCGAAAACCTCAAGGTTTTCTTGTAATTCGGCATAGGTTTCTCTTACCTCAGGGTACATGGCAATGTATCTTTCAACCTGCATAGCTTCCATATCTGTAGTGGTGCCTAAAAGGTATTTTTCTAATAAATCAGAATCTAGAAAAATTTTAATTTTGTCTTTCATAATACAATATTTAACATCAAAGCCAAAAGGGCAGGACCATAGATTTTACCTAATTCGCGTAAACCTATTTTTAATCGAGATTTAATAGTTCCTAAAGGTATGTCCAACTCGTCGCTTGCTTCTTGTTGGGTCATGCCTTGAAAGAATAGAGCTTCTAAAACAATTTGATATTTATCTTCAATCTTGCTTAAATGTTCTTTAACATCCATTAAATCTGGCCTTGTACTTTCTACGCCTAAAGTATATACGTCAGAAACATCTATTTGGATTTCCTTATCAGATTTTGTGTTAACACTTCTTAACTTATCAATTGCCGTATTTCTTGTAATTCTAAAAAGCCATGTAAAAAGCTTGGCTTTCTTTGGGTCGTATGTGTCAGCTTTCTTCCAAATTTTAACGAATGATTCCTGTACAACATCTTGTGCAAGGTCAGGATCACGTACAACTTTGTTTGCAACACCAAATAAGGTATCTGCATAATTATCGTACAAGAGTGAAATTGCTTTTTCGTTTCGCTCCTGTAACAATTCAACAATATGGTTTTCTAATAAAGTGCTCATAATTTAAATGATGTACATTATTTTTTAAAAATAGACATCCAAATGCTAAGATTGAACCGTATATGTGTTAACGCTAAATTATAAAATTGATTGTTAATGAAGCGTTTTATGAAAATATATATAAAATAAGTGGTCGGCTGGTAACTGCCCACTTTGTTTTGGTTGGTTTGGTTTGGTAATAACCCTTGTAATTTTTTACAGGGGTTATTTTATTAAATTCACCTCTGGGCTAATTGTTATTTGGAACTGATGTTTAACTTCTTCAATTATCTTTTTTGCGAGGTCTAGAATATCTTTTCCTGTTGCGTTATTGTAATTAACAAGGACTAAGGCTTGGTTTTTATGTACACCGGCATCACCAAAACGTTTTCCTTTAAATCCACATTGCTCAATTAACCATCCTGCAGGTATTTTATATTCTAATTCTGAAATTTTATAATATGGTGCTTGGGGATTTTTTGCGATAAACGTATCAAATATTTCTTTAGAAACTATAGGGTTTTTAAAAAAACTACCACTGTTGCCTAATACTTTTGGGTCGGGTAATTTGCTTTGTCGAATAGCGATTACTGCATTAGAAATATCTTTTATCGTTGGGTTGGTAACGCAGTCATTCTTTAATTGCTCTTCAATAGAACCATATTTGGCATTAATAGTATGGTTTTCCTTGATTAAAGAGAAAGTAACAGAAGTAATTACATATTTATCTTTGCCTTCGTTTTTAAAGTAAGAGTCCCTATACCCAAATTCACAATCTTCCTTTGTTAGCGTAATTAATTTTTGATCTTCAATCCTTATGGCATTACAACTAACAAAACAATCTTTTAATTCAACACCATAAGCACCTATATTTTGTATGGGTGCAGTGCCAGTGTTTCCAGGAATTAATGACATGTTCTCTAGACCGCCAAACCCATTTTCAATGGTCCACATGACCATATCGTGCCAATTTTCACCGGCCATTATCTGTATTTGAACAGTATCGTTAGATTCTGAAATAATATGTTTGCCTTTAATGTTTACGTGAATAAAAAGAGCATCTATAGAATCGGTCAAAAGCATGTTGCTACCACCTCCCAAAAGAATTTTACGAGTATACTCTTTATTGCTAAGAATATCTCGCAACTCCTCAATAGAAACTATTTCTACAAAATATCTAGCGATTGAATCTATACCGAATGTATTGTAATTTTTTAATGAAAAGTGCTCAAGAATTGTCATTATCCTTTATAACTTTTAAGTGCTTCACCAATAATACGAACAGCTCTTTTTAAACTAGCTTGGTCCAAAACATAAGCAATTCTAATTTGGTTTTTACCTAAACCTTCCGTAGCGTAAAAACCAGCAGCAGGTGCTACCATTACAGTTTCATTATCCACTCTAAAATCCTCTAATAACCACTGCGCAAAATGATCAGCATCTTCAATCGGTAATTCGGCGATACAGTAAAAAGCTCCTTGAGGCCTAGCAATCTTTATTCCTTTTATTTTTCCGAGTTCTGCAATTAATAAATTTCTTCTCGCAACATATTCTGTTTTTACTTCCGCAAAGTAGCTATCTGGTGTGTCTAAAGCGGCTTCGCTTGCTATTTGTGCGTAGGTGGGTGGTGAAAGTCTTGCTTGGGCAAATTTTAAAGCGGTGGCTATAAACTCTTTGTTTTTTGAAACTAGATATCCAATTCTAGCACCGCACATACTATATCTTTTAGAAACAGAATCTATGATTATTGCATGTTCATCCAGTCCTTCTTCTTTTAAAATTGATGCATGTACCTTGTTATCATAAGTAAATTCTCTGTACACTTCATCAGCGACTAGAAAAATATTATGTTTTTTTACTAATGCAGCTAATTTTTGTATTTCTTCTTTGCTATACAAATACCCTGTTGGGTTTCCTGGATTACAAATTAATATAGCTTTCGTTCTTGGTGTAATTAGTTTTTCAAAATCCTCGATAGGGGGGAGGGCAAAATTATCTTCTAATTTTGATACAACAGGGACTACTTTTACCCCACAAGCAGTAGCAAATCCATTATAGTTTGCATAAAAGGGTTCTGGTATAATGATTTCATCATTAGAGTCGGCAATGGTATTCATTGCGAAAGCTAATGCTTCAGAACCTCCGGTAGTTACAATAATTTCAGATGCACTGACATTTATGTTGTTTTTAATATAATACCCTGCAATTTTATTTCTAAACTCTTCAGAGCCTTCGGTACGGCTATATTCAAGTACGTTGATGTTGTTGTTTTTAACCGCATCTAATGCTTGTTGGGGGGTTTTAATATCTGGCTGACCTATGTTTAAATGAATTACTTTAACTCCTTTTTTCTTTGCGTTCTCTGCAAACGGAACTAGTTTTCTTATAGGTGATTGAGGCATAGAAAGCCCTTTATTAGAAACAGATGGCATATTATAATATTTTACACAAAAGTGATAAATGATAATGATTCTTACAATTTAATTAGGTTTTATTTGAGATTTATGGATCCTGTTAAAAATAGGTTTTGTATGTAGATTTTATGTATCTTAATAGATGTTAACTAATTCATATCGATTATGTTACATAAAAGTAGAATCCTGTTTCCTGTTATATTATTGTGTTTTATTTTTTCTGGTATAGCACAATCGTATCATTTGCCTAAAGGGAAGAAATTTCATAAAATGAAATTTCAATTAATTAATAACTTAATGATTATACCGGTAGAGGTTAATGGAACGGAACTCTCGTTTGTTTTAGATTCTGGTGTAGGTACTCCAATATTATTCAATTTAGCAGATCAAGATTCAATTCAACTTAATAATGTAACGGAAATTACAATTAATGGTTTAGGGGAAGGGGATGCTATAAATGCATTGAAATCTACAAGTAATTTTGTGAGATTAGGGGATGTTAAAAATGTTTCGCAAGATATTTATGTGGTCATGGATGCAGGTATTAATTTTTCGCCAAGCTTGGGAATCCCAGTACATGGAATAATTGGCTATGATCTATTTAGAGATTTTGTTGTAGATATTAATTATATAAATAAATCAATTAAATTTTATGACCCGAATATGTATTCTTATAAGTTGCCAAAAAATTCTCGTGAAATTAATTTGTCAATAATAGGAAAAAAGGCATATTTGGATGCTAGCGTTATGATTAATAAAACCCAGGAAATACCGGTTAAAATGTTAATGGATACGGGTAGTAGTGACGCTATATGGCTTTTTGAGGATGAACAAATACGATTACCAGAGAAACATTATGATGATTTTTTAGGTAAAGGACTTGCAGGGGATATATATGGTAAGAGAACTAAAATACATCATTTAAAAATAGCCGACTTTGTTTTGAGCAATGCTAAGGCTGCATTTCCAGATATGGAAACCTTTAACACCATTAAGGATTTTGGTGGACGAAACGGTAGTCTAGGTGGAGAGGTGTTTAAACGATTTAATATTGTATTTGATTATCAAAATAGGAGAATGATACTTAAAAAGAATTCTAATTTTGACAAATTATTTCAATATAATATTAGCGGTATTGACTTGCAGCATGCGGGTGTTCGTTATGTATCTGAAAGAATAGCCAATTCTAATGGTGTGGTTTATAATAACGAAAAAACCTACGGGGATGTTCAAATTGTTTTGCAAGGTGCTACTAGGTTAAGTTTGGTTCCGGAAATTGTTGTGTCCGGTATTCGTGCGGGTAGCCCGGCACACTCGGCGGGTTTGCAAGAAGGAGATGTTATTTTAGCTGTAAACGGAAAACGAATTCACCGATATAAATTGCAAGAAATTATGCATTTGTTGAATAATAATAAAGATAAAAGAGTAAAGGTTTTAGTAGAACGGTATAATAATGATTTGTTATTTAGTTTTGTTTTAAAACCATTGTTCGAATAAAAAGTAGGCATAAAAAAAAGTCCAACCGTAAAGTTGGACTTTAATATTTTTAAAATTTAGTTCTTATTTTGTTCCATTAGGCGCTTGTACTTCCCCTTTAATCTTTAAAACCTTTGTAGGGGTATCAGCATTAGAAATTACCGTAATTGCTTTACGAATTGGTCCAACTCTATTGGTATCGTATTTTACTTGAATCTCACCTGTTTTGCCTGGTAAAATTGGATCTTCTGGTTTTTTTGGTATGGTACATCCACAACTAGAACTTACTTTACTCACAATAAGTGGTGCTGTTCCGGTATTTGTGAATTCAAAAACCCTAACTCCGTCAGAACCTTTTGCAATTTCACCATAATCAACAGTCTCTGATTTAAACTCTATTTTGGCAGCAGATTCTTGAGCTGTAAGGCTAAATCCAAGCAAACCAATAAATAATACAAGTACTATTTTTTTCATCATTTTTAATTTTGAGTGGACGTCAAAATTAAATCTTTTCAGATCAACCTCAAAATCCTTTTGTTATACTCTAACGTTACTTATTTTTGTTTCGTATTTAACTTTGGGTAAAATTCAGCTGAAATGACCGTTAGAATGTCAATTCGGCTTTATTTTTAATAATCCAATTTATTATTATTCAAAAACTGTTCCAAATATGGAAATTCCTTCAAAATATAATCCGCAGGCCACAGAATCACATTGGTATGATTACTGGATGAAAAATGGATACTTTCATTCTACACCAGATGAAAGAGAACCTTATAGTATTGTAATACCGCCACCAAACGTAACTGGTATTTTACATATGGGTCATATGTTAAACAATACAATACAAGATGTATTAATAAGGCGAGCTCGCCTTCTAGGTAAAAATGCATGTTGGGTACCCGGTACAGATCATGCATCTATAGCGACAGAAGCAAAAGTTGTTGCAAAACTTAAGGAGCAAGGCATTCATAAGAATGAACTTTCTAGAGAAGAGTTTTTAGAACATGCTTGGGAATGGACACACCAGTATGGTGGTATAATTTTAGAACAGTTAAAAAAATTAGGTTGTTCTTGTGATTGGGACCGTACAGCCTTTACAATGGATAAAGAACGCTATGACAGTGTTATAAAAGTATTTGTTGATCTGTACAATAAAGGACTTATATACCGTGGGTATCGCATGGTAAACTGGGACCCGGAGGCCCAAACTACATTGTCAGATGAAGAGGTTATTTATGAAGAAAAGCAAGGGTTACTTTATTATTTAGCCTATGCTATAGAAGGTTCTAACGAGAAAGTGACTATTGCAACCACGAGACCGGAAACAATATTAGGCGATACAGCTATTTGTATAAATCCTAATGATGAACGTTTTAGACATTTAAAAGGTAAAAAGGTTATTGTGCCAATTTGCAATAGGGTTATTCCAATTATTGAAGATGAGTATGTTGATGTTGAATTTGGTACAGGTTGTTTAAAAGTAACACCTGCGCATGACATAAATGACAAAGCACTAGGAGAAAAGCATAATTTGGAAACTATTGACATCTTTAATGACAATGCCAGCCTCAATAGTTTTGGTATGCATTATGAAGGTAAAGATCGTTTTATAGTGCGAAAAGAAATTTCTAAAGAACTGGAGGAAAAAGGATTTTTGGTAAAAACAGAAACCCATATCAATAAAGTAGGTACTTCAGAAAGAACTAAGGCGGTTATTGAACCAAAACTATCTGATCAATGGTTCCTGAAAATGGAAGATTTGGCAAAGCCCGCTTTAGAGGCTGTAATGGAAAGTGGCGATGTAAAGCTACACCCAAAGAAATTTGATAATACCTATCGTCATTGGATGGAGAATGTTCGCGATTGGAATATTTCTAGACAATTATGGTGGGGTCAGCAAATACCAGCGTTCTATTTTGGCGACGGACAAGAGGATTTTGTTGTTGCTGCTAATTTAGAAGATGCACTAAAACTGGCAAAAGAAAAATCTGGCAAATCAGAATTACAAGAAAGTGACTTGCGACAAGATGCAGATGTTTTGGATACGTGGTTTTCGTCGTGGTTATGGCCAATGAGTGTATTTGGTGGTATAATGGAGCCAGATAATGAAGAGATAAACTATTACTACCCAACAAATGATTTAGTAACAGGTCCGGATATTTTATTTTTCTGGGTTGCTAGAATGATTGTTGCCGGGTATGAGTTTAGAGGTGAAAAACCTTTTGAAAATGTTTATTTCACCGGATTGGTGAGGGATAAGCAACGTAGAAAAATGTCTAAGTCTTTAGGTAATTCGCCCGATGCCTTAAAGCTAATAGAAGATTATGGTGCAGACGGAGTCCGTGTAGGTCTATTATTAAGTTCTGCTGCAGGTAACGATTTAATGTTCGATGAAGATTTATGTCAACAAGGAAAAAACTTTGCCAATAAAATATGGAATGGTTTCCGATTAATAAAAGGTTGGGAAATTGCTGATATACCCCAACCAGAAGCTTCAAAGCTTGGTTTGGAGTGGTATGAGTCTAAGCTGAATAAAACATTATTAGAAATCGAAGATCATTTTAGTAAGTTCCGTATTTCAGATGCTTTAATGTCTATCTATAAATTGGTTTGGGACGATTATAGTTCTTCCTTATTAGAGATTATAAAACCAGCTTACCAACAACCAATAGATAGAACCACTTTTGATAAGGTGATTCAGTTGTTTGAGCAGAACCTAAAATTATTGCATCCTTTTATGCCATTTTTGACAGAAGAAGTTTGGCAGCATATTGCAAAGAGAGAAGAGAGTGAGGCATTAGTAATAGCAAAATGGCCAACGGTAGGTAAAATTGATGAAGAATTAATAGCTCAATTCGATTTCGCTGCTGAGGTCATTGCTGGAGTAAGAACCATCAGAAAAAACAAGAACATTCCAATGAAAGAAGCATTGGAGTTGTCAGTTTTAAATTCTGAGGAAGCTAGCAAACGTTGGGATGTTGTCATTTCTAAACTGACTAATGTATCTGATATTAGTTATTTAGACGCGCAGTTAGAAGGCGCTTTGACCTTCCGTGTAAAAAGTAACGAATACTTTGTGCCAATGGAAGGAGCTATTGATATTGAAGCAGAAATCGTTAAGATCAACGAAGAGTTAAAATATACTAAAGGATTCTTGGTATCTGTTCAGAAGAAACTTTCTAATGAACGATTTGTAAGCAATGCACCTGAAAAAGTAATAGCGATAGAGCGTCAAAAAATGGCAGATGCTGAGGCTAAAATTGAAACTTTAGAAAAAAGTTTAGCGAGTTTGGGGTAATACTTTAATCTCATAAATAAACAAAGCCTCTTTCCTACTTAATTGGGAATGAGGCTTTTTCAATTGTTAAAAGTATGTAGCTAATCATGTTGTTTTCGTACTTTTAAATAGAACATAAAAAAGCTGAGAAGATGAAACCACTAAAAAAAGAAGATATCAAGCAAGAGGTATTTGACCTCTATGACGCGTATGCGCATAATAAACTAGAACGACGGGACTTTGTGCAAAAACTATCCATGTACGCCGTAGGTGGTATTACGGTGCCTTCGTTAATGAGTTTTTTAATGCCCGATTATGAGAATACATTTTTAGTAGATAAAAATAATCCGGATTTAGATTCAGGGTTTATCACCTATAATTCGGCTAAAGGTTGTGGCGAGATAAAGGCATTGCTTTCTAAGCCAAAATCAGCAGAAGATAAGTTGCCAGGTATCGTAGTTGTTCATGAAAACAGAGGGTTAAATCCGTATATAGAAGATACTGCAAGAAGAGCGGCATTGGCAGGTTTTATAACTATTGCTCCAGATGCATTAAGCCCTTTGGGTGGCTACCCTGGTAATGATGACGAAGGTAGGGAAATGCAAAGAAAACGGGATAGAGATGAAATGCTAGAAGATTTTATAGCAGCATTTGAGTATTTAAAGAATCACGAGGGTTGCAATGGAAAAATTGGTGTAGTAGGTTTTTGTTTCGGTGGATGGATTTCAAACATGATGGCAGTAAAAGTGCCAGATTTGGCAGCTGCTGTGCCATTTTACGGAGGCCAGCCAACGGAAGGCATAGAAAATATTAATGCCCCGTTAATGTTGCAATTTGCAGGTCTAGACGAACGTGTAAACGCCGGATGGCCAGCTTATGAAAAAGCGTTAAATGAACATGGAAAAGAAAATGTGGCATACTTCTACCCAGATGTAAATCATGGTTTCCACAATACGTCTACACCTAGGTATGATGAACCTGCAGCGGAATTGGCTTGGTCACGTACCATTGAATTTTTTAAAGAAAAGTTAGTGTAAAGGACTGATTTTGAAAACTTGTAAATATGTTTATTTTCGTGAAGCTTCTGATTTAGAGCTAGTAATCAATTGATTTGAGTTAAGCTTACAGCGTTAATCTTTTTAGTTTTGTAGTATAAACAATCTAAAAAACACACATTATGAGAAGTCTATTATGGTTAGTAGCAGTTATTTGTATAATTATATGGTTATTGGGAATGTTAGGTATTGTGCCTGGTCTTGCAACGGGTAGTTTGGTACACATTTTATTGGTAATTGCGGTTATTGTTATTCTTTACAATATTATATCAGGTAAAAAGGTATTATAAGGTAATTTGTAGAAATCATTTTATCAAAAGTTATATGAACCCTTGATTAATTTCAAGGGTTTTTTTATGGTTAAATAGTATCTTTATTACTATGATAAGACCTTACATACTTGCAGAAACCAATTGGGAGCACTTAAAAGATGAACAAATAGATTTGGCAATTTTGCCTTGGGGAGCTACAGAGGCTCATAATTATCACTTACCCTATGGCACCGATAATTATCAAGCGCAGAGTATGATAGAATCAGCTGCTAAATTATCTTGGGAAAAAGGTAAAAAAGTTATTGTTCTGCCTACAATCCCTTATGGAGTGAATACAGGACAGAAAGATATTTATTTGGATATGAATCTTAATCCATCTACACAACTGGCCATTCTAAAAGATTTAGTGACAGTTTTAAATAGGCAAGGTATTTACAAATTGTTATTGTTTAATGGTCATGGTGGCAACAATTTTAAACCGATCGTTAGAGAATTAGGTCTGTTGTTTCCTAAAATGTTCATCAGCTTTTGCTTTTTTCCACCCATGCTCGATAAATCGTTATATTTCAAAGAAAAAGGCGACCATGCCGATGAGATGGAAACTAGTTTAATGCTATACCTAAGACCAGATTTGGTATTGCCAAAAGAAAAATGGGGTAGTGGAAGTTCTAAATCTTTTAAAATACAAGCGATTAATGAAGGTTGGGCTTGGGCAGAAAGACAATGGTCAAAAGTAAGTAGCGACACCGGTATTGGTAATCCAGAATTTGCTACGGCAGAAAAGGGAGAACGTTTTTTCCATGATGTTTGCTATAAATTGGATGAATTATTATGTGATTTATGTGATGCAGATATTGATGATCTATATGAATAAAATAGCAACGATTTATTTTTAACTATTTTCAAATGGTTATTTTTTTCCTTATAGTTTTTAAAACTGTATGAGTCGGGGAGGTAACGGGAGCTTCTAATCTTAAGGAAACTAAGACACTTAAAAGGATGATGTTTTTAAATATATATTGTCCTGTTAAGGTAAAGGCGGCTTCTTCGTTTCCAAAAATTTGATTCGATAGAATGAATAAAGGCGAAAAAGTGAATAAAACATGAAAGATTGCCAAATTTAGAATGATTGTTTTTTGCAAATTAAATAGTAGACAAATTCCAATAACTGTTTCAAATAATGCCAAAAGTAATAGGCATAATTGAGTAGGAATAAGCCCCATGGTCAATATGGTTATCGTTTCACCGGCCAATTGTTCGGCCGGACTCCAATGTGGTACAAATTTTACCACTCCAAAAAGTAGGTACACTATTCCTATACTTCTAGATAATATAAAATTTTTAAATACTTCGTTTTGCATTTAATTAGGATTTTGGGTTTTTATTTAGTTTTGAATTCGTTCATGAATTCTGGTGGAACAGGAACCTTATTAGAGGAAAACCGGTAAGAAACAGCAAAATTGATAACATAATCAGCAAAAGCTGCATCGCCGTGTCTTGGGTTTCCGGTTTGTATTTCTGTCTGAATATCCGTAATGCTTTGTGGACGTTCACGACGAATTGCAAATGGTACATTAAGGTTTAAAGAAAAATTACTTTTATTAAAACCAATACCAGGATCAATGGAGAGAACATTTCCGGGTCTTCTAAACCCTTCGTTACCGCCTATCAAATCTTTTACGGGTACACAGTCAAAACGCGCTCCTAAAGAGCTGGATATGGTTGGACTTAGGGAATAGCTCAACCCGGTTCTTACAGAATATTGGTCAGGGACTGCCATAATGGATTCATTTTCTAAAAGTGGACTTAATGTTTCTCTAAATGTTCTAATACCATTTATTTCCCTTGGGTTTAAGAGATAAAAACCACTTGCATATGAAAATAGTCCGTTGGTAAGTTTTTGATACCACTGAAAATCGGCCGTGAATCCAAAACCACCGTCTCCAGGTTGTATCGATTGGTCTACTGGTCGGGTCTGTGGTTCATTATTTAGTCCAACATTATAAAAAATATCGGACGCATTGTAATTACCCGTCGGCAATTTTACCCCAAGTCCTATGGCAATATTACCCTTCGGGTTAGTTTCCAACGGTAATAACCACCATCCCACGCCAAGGCGAACGTCTCCCAAACCTCTGGAAAAAGTGGTATTTCGTTCGTTTCTACCATGTTCATAAAGTGAAGATCTCGAGTTGAAAACAGTAGGTATGGTAATACTGGTATAAACGCGATCACTGATACCATAGGTTAGAAAAAAATCAGTGCTATGCGAAAAATTAATTACTTCGGTATTGTTGGTTATACGATCCGGCTCTTCATGGGTGCCTCTAAAATGTCTGTAAGATTTAAAATATCGGTAATTTAACCCTAATTGTATATCGCCTTTGTTTAAAACATTATTTTCAAGACTACTGCCAACGCAAGAAGAAAAGTGACGGATGGCTACACAGCCTTGCGCAGTGAGAAATGATGTTGTAAATAAAAAAAATAATAGGGTAATGTGGTAAAGTTTGATAATCATGATGGTCGGTTTTTGGCTATTGATAAAAAATGGTCAATCCTACATTTCAAAGGATTGACCACTCTGAAAAAAATGCAAATGCATAGTTTCCAATTAAAATAAATTACTCAACTACCGCAAAATTATAGAAATCTAGTAAAGGTGATAACTAAGCATATATCAATAAAGATTAATGAAAGGTTAATGCAGTTAATGAAAGATTAAGATTTGTTAATTTAACGCCATAATTCTGTTTCTTTAAGGGAGCATTGTGAAAAAAAGAAATATTTACATAACGATATTTTTAGTTTCTATCATTGGTTTGGCTATTGTGCAATACCAATATTTACGAATAGGGTTGAGTTTGGCCAAAGTTCAGTTCAACACCCAGCTTGGTGAAGTAAGTAAAGAGATAGCCGATGGACTGGAAACAAAAAATCAATTGACGTTTTTGATTGTAAGTGCTTTAAAGGAAGATACATCTTACTTTAACGATAGTGTTGGGAGTGTTCAAGATGCGTCTAAGTATTTTTTAAATGATTTTTTAACCGAAAAGTTGGTGAGGGCGGGTATAGAAACCGAATTTACTTATACGCTGCAAACAAAGGATTCCTTGTATTACCTTCAATCAGCTAATAGGTTCGATGAAGATGAGGAAATGGTAAGTTATCCTATAGAATTAAGCGGTTATTTGCCAAAAGAATTTGGAGCTAAAGTAGTGCTACAAATGCAGTTCAAAAATTTAAATACTTATTTTTTAGCTAAATTGAATGGACTAACCGTACCTAGTTTATTGTTTATTATGGGTATTTGTATAGCGGTCATTTGGGTTTTGCGAACGTATTATTGGCAACAAAATGTAATTACAACTACAAATGAATTTATAAATAACCTAACCCATGAATTGAAGACCCCTGTTTTCTCAATAGGTCTTGCTACAAAAATTTTGGAGGACAAAGCTAATGAAAATCAAGTACCACTTTTGAAAATTATTAAACAACAAGTAAATCGCCTTACTGTACAGATAGAAAAAGTATTGGAATTAGGCAGCTTGGAGTCGAACTTTAATGTGTTGAAACTTAACAATGTTGATTTTAAACCTTATGTGGAAAAAATATGTCATGAATTTAAAACGTTGGTTTCTATGGAGAAGGTGCAATTTAGCTATCACTTAGAAACTGGTAATTATACGATTAAAGCAGAAGTGTTTCATCTTGAAAATGCGTTGAACAACATTCTTGATAACGCAAAAAAATATGCTAAAGATCCAGTGATAACGCTTTCTGCATATGTAGAGAATAGAAAATTATCGATTAAGATATGTGATAATGGGAGTGGAATAGATAGCGAAGATCAAGATAAAATATTCTTAAAATATTTTAGGGTGAAGAATATGGAGAATGAAGCTGTAGAGGGTTATGGACTGGGGCTTAGTTATGTGAAAAAGGTAGTAGAAAAACATCATGGCAAAGTTGTAGTAGAGAGTGAAAAAGGAGTGGGTACAAGCGTACTAATAAGAATACCGTTGTGTCATGAATAATGAGAAATATAAGTTACTGTTGGTCGAAGACAGTCAGGATCTTGGGTATTTATTGACCGAATATCTTCGTATTAAAAATTTTGAGGTAAAATGGTTAAAAAGGGCTCAAGAGGCACTAAAACATTTACAAAATATTGCTTATGATATGGCAATTTTGGATGTTACTATGCCCGAAATGGATGGTTTTGAATTGGCAAAACAGATAAAAACTCAATTTCCTGAATTGCCTTTTATATTTTTAACGGCACGTTCATTAAAGGTTGATGTGTTAAAGGGCTTTCATTTAGGGGCGGTAGATTATTTAAAAAAACCGATTGATGAAGAGGAATTAGTAATCAGGATTGAGAATTTACTTGCTAGAATAGCGGGTACAAAACAAGAGGTTTCAACAACAACCCAATTTAAATTAGGTGCTTATAATTTCAATTCACTCAATCAAGAACTTTGTATAGGTTCACAGGTAATTTACATGACGAATAAAGAGAGTGAATTACTTCATTTTTTGGCCATGAGGACAAATGAGTTGTGCAGTCATAAAGATATTTTGTTGAAACTTTGGGGTAATAACGATTACTTTAATAGAAAAAGTTTAAATGTGTTTATAACAAGGCTTAGAAAATATTTAGGACAAGATCCAGAAATTTGTATAGATAATATTCACGGTCAAGGTTTTATCTTGCGAACAGGTAATTAAAATTTTGTTATTTTAATTCTTTGCCAACTAATTCTATATATGATTTCATAGCCTGTTTTTTGCTCATATTCTTAGCTTGGAATAACGCATTAGCTTTAAACGCATTTATTAAGGGTGTTTTACTGCCAGGGTTGTCGAAATTTGAATTAGCAATTTTAAAATATGCATAAAGCTTTAGAAGTACATCTGCAGGTATTGGTTCTGTAAAGCTATTAACATAAGCTACGGCTTCTTCAAATTCAATGTGAGGTTTCTTCTTTTTCATTTGGGTCAACAAAAGTGGCTATACATGTTCCTGCGCCTTTTACTTTTTGGTTCAGTTGCACATTTATTTGGCAGTCTAAAGGTAAGAATAAGTCTACCCTTGAACCAAATTTTATAAAACCTGCGTCATCACCTTGTTGAACACTTTCACCTTTTTCGGCGTAATTAACAATTCGTTTTGCCAATGCTCCCGCTATTTGCCTATATAGTATTTCACCAAATTTTGGTGTTTTTATGACAACGGTAGTTCTCTCGTTCTCCTCACTAGATTTTGGATGCCATGCTACCAAAAATTTTCCTGGGTGATATTTGGAAAATGTAATACTTCCACTTGCGGGGTATCTAGTAACATGTACATTAATTGGAGACATGAATATAGACACTTGCTTTCTTTTATCTTTGAAATATTCTTTTTCAAATACCTCTTCAATTACTACGACCTTGCCATCAACAGGGGACAAAATTTCATTAAAATCTTTTACGGCTATTCTTTTTGGATTTCTAAAGAATTGAAGAATTATAATCAATATAGCTAGCCCCGTTAATTGAATAAGTAGTTTTAACCAAGATATATCAATAAAATAATGGGCCAATATTACACTTATGCCTACAAAGCAAAAAGAAAACAAGATTATTTTTTGTCCCTCTCTATGAAACATAACTAAAAATATTTAATGTTAAATAAGCAAATGGTGCAGCAAATACCAAGCTATCTAAGCGGTCTAGCATACCACCATGTCCTGGTAATATAGCTCCACTATCTTTTACGCCTGCTGCTCTTTTAAGTTTAGATTCTATTAAATCCCCTAAACTGCCTGATACTACAATTACCGTTGCTAAAATCATCCATTGTATTGGACTTATTAATTCTTCAAAGGTAGCCATTAAGTATGCTGCTGCAAGTGCAAATATAAATCCACCTATAGTACCTTCAAAAGTTTTTTTTGGAGAAACCGATGGGAATAATTTTGTTCTACCAATACTTTTTCCTACTAAATAAGCGAAGGAATCATTTACCCATATTAATATAAAAATTCCCATTATTAATAATTTGGCAAATGCATCGTTTTTATAAGGTATCATCGTTAGAAAAATACATCCGCCCCCGATATAAAAAAGACCAACTATAAACTTCATTGCGGTATTGAATTTTATTGGTTTTTTAGTGAAAAGATTAACTAATAAATAAACATCAACAACTATGGTTATCAGCATTAAAATATTGACAATTTGTTGGTCTTTGACTAAATAAATAAAAGTCCACCATAGCGCTAAATAGGCGGCGAATATATAGTAACCTCTTAGTCTTACAAGTTTTTTGTATTCATACAAGCATGCAAGTCCAAAGGTCATAAATAAAAAATCGAAAGCATCAGAACTCAAAAAGACTGCGGACAACAATAAAATTATGTATACAGCCCCGGTTAATGACCTTCTTAAAATTTCTTTCATACTATAAATCTTCCAAAAGTAAAAGATAAAGATTTTTAGTACTACTACCATAGGTTAGAAAATCATCGCTGTTTTCTTTGGTAGCTTTAAAATGTTTTAACGTCGTAATATTGGCAGGAATTTTTTGACCGTACTTTTTCTTAATGGTCTTTAGACCTTCCCCAATAGATTCTACAAGTTGGCTAGTTGTAGCAAAAACAACTACGTTGCTAGGTAGTTCATTTACCTTTTTCTCATGTAATTGATTAGAACAAACCAAAATGCTACCATTTTGAGCAATTAAATGCTCACATGTAGTAAAGAAGACCTCACTTTGCCTTATTTTTTCTGTAAATACTATACCCTCCTTCGAAAATTTTTCTGCCAACCTTTTGTTTAAAACATAGAAAGGTTCTTTTTGCCAATTATTCTCTTCAATAATGCTTTGTAGGGCTCCAGATATTTCAGAATCCGAAATACAGTAAATGAATTTTCCTCCGTTTTGTTTAAAATGGATTGTAAATTTTTCATCTACCGGAATATTTAGATCCGGCATGTGGTCGCCTCGTGTCTCTGCAGTTTCTTTTGAAACCTTCTTCTTGCCACCACCAAATAAAATATCTAAAAGCCCCATCTATAATTTTAAAATAATTGCAGATCTAAAGTACTGCAATATTATTTATTCTCTGTAATTTCTTCCTCTTCTGTTTCGGAATCTGTATTTTCTACCTTTTCAAGTTTTTTTTTATTTTCTAGAGCCAGTATATCTTTTTCAAAATTCCGTTCTCCAAATATTTTTTCCAAATCCTCCTTAAAGATAACTTCTTTCTCTAATAATCTTTCAGCTAAGGTTGTTAATTTGTCTTTATTATCTGTAAGTACTTTAATTGCTCTTTGATACTGTTCTTCAATAATTTTAGATATTTCAGCATCTATTTTTCTTGCAGTATCTTCACTGTAAGGCTTTGAGAAACCATATGAATCTTGTCCTGCAGAATCATAATAGGTAATGTTTCCTATTTCATCGTTAAGACCATAGATCGTAACCATTGCTCTTGCTTGCTTAGTGACTTTTTCTAGGTCACTTAAAGCACCGGTAGATATTTTGTTGAATATAACTTTCTCTGCAGCTCTACCGCCCATTGTTGCACACATCTCATCTAGCATTTGTTCAGGTCTAACAATTAAGCGTTCTTCTGGTAAATACCAAGCTGCACCTAAAGATTGTCCTCTTGGCACAATTGTTACTTTTACTAATGGTGCTGCATGTTCTAGCATCCAACTTGTTGTTGCATGTCCAGCTTCATGATAAGCAATAGTTTCTTTTTCTCCAGGAGTAATTATTTTATTTTTCTTTTCAAGTCCGCCAACTATTCGGTCAACAGCATCTAAGAAATCTTGTTTAGAAACGGCTTTTTTCTCTTTTCTGGCGGCAATTAATGCAGCTTCATTACATACATTTGCTATATCTGCACCAGAGAAACCGGGAGTTTGTCTTGCTAAAAATTCAAGATCCAAGGCTTCAGATGTTTTAATAGGTCTTAAGTGTACTTCAAAAATTTCTTTACGCTCACGAATATCCGGTAAGTCAACATAAATTTGTCTGTCAAATCTACCAGCACGCATTAATGCTTTATCAAGTACGTCTGCACGGTTGGTAGCTGCCAATACAATTACATTGGTATTGGTGCCAAAACCATCCATTTCTGTTAATAATTGGTTGAGTGTATTTTCACGTTCGTCATTAGAACCGGTGAAATTATTTTTACCTCTAGCTCTACCGATGGCATCGATTTCATCAATAAAGATAATGGCTGGAGATTTATCTTTTGCTTGTTTAAATAAATCTCTTACCCTTGAAGCACCAACTCCTACGAACATTTCAACGAAATCTGAGCCTGAAAGTGAAAAGAAAGGAACTTTTGCCTCACCTGCAACGGCTTTTGCTAAAAGTGTTTTACCTGTTCCAGGAGGTCCTACTAATAAAGCACCTTTAGGGATTTTACCTCCTAATGAAGTGTATTTGTCCGGGTTTCTTAAAAAGTCCACAATTTCCTCTACTTCCTCTTTTGCTCCTTCTAAACCAGCTACATCTTTAAAAGATGTTCTAGTGTCGGTCTTTTCGTCGAAAAGCTTCGCCTTAGATTTACCAATATTGAAAATTTGACCTCCAGCGCCGCCGCCGCCGCCGCCAGACATTCTACGCATTAAGTAAATCCAAATACCAATGATTAAAACAAATGGTAGTAAGGACAATAAGAAATCTAAAATGGCTGTAGATTCTTTACCAAATTCAATAATAGTATCTAAATTATTTTCCTTTTTAATGTCAGTAATCTCATTCTGAAAAATTTGAAGATCACCATAGTCTAAAGTATATTGAGGTACATTGCCCGATGTAGGAAGAAAGGATTTTTCGTTAACATCTTTATGCACTTCTTTTGCAATAGCCTCATCTGTTAAGAATACTTTTGCCTGATTGGTATTCGTAATGATTAAAATCTTTTGTACATCACCATTTCTTAAATACTCTTGCAATTCAGAGGTAGTTGTTTTTTTTGTGCTAGCTAATTCATCACTATTGAATAATTGAAATCCTATAAGTAATACTGCTACCAATCCGTAAATCCACCAAGAACTAAATTTTGGTTTTTTGGGATTTGCTTTGTTTTCTTTTGCCATTATATTTTTATATTAATTAATGCTGCTTTCAATTGTGGTGAATTTTGCATCACCCCATAAACCTTCTATGTCGTAGTATTCTCGTATTTGCTTTTGGAATACATGAACTACTACATTTACATAGTCCATTAACACCCATTCAGCGTTATCTTCACCTTCTACGTGCCAAGGTTTATCTTGAATTGCTTTGCTTACTGTTTTTTGGATAGATCCTACGATTGCATTTACATGCGTATTTGATGTACCGTTACAAATGATGAAGTAATCACAAACGGTGTTCTCAATGTCTCTTAAATCTAATAGATTAATGTTTTGACCTTTTACTTCGTCAACTCCTTGTATTATTAATGCAATTAACTCATCTGCGCTAGTTTTACTTTCCTGCATTCAAAAATTTTATTTTTTACAAAGTTATTATTTTTTTGTTCTTTTAGGTCTAGTTTTTAACAATACATTAAAGAATATCAATAAGTACTGCAAATGCAAATAATCAAACTTGATGCCACGCCGTCCACTAATAGTTATTTGAAAGAATTATCGACACAAAAAGTACTTAAAGATTTCACTATAATAACTACCCAAAATCAAACTTTAGGTAGGGGGCAATTAAATGCAAAATGGGAGTCGGATGCAGGTAAAAATCTAGCTTTCAGTATATTGAAGAAAGAAATAGATGTATCTATAAATAAGGCGTTTTTAATAAGTATGAGTGTTTCTTTAGCCATTTTAGAAGGTTTAAAGGAGTTAGGAGTTCCTGACTTAAAGATAAAATGGCCTAACGACATTCTGTCAGGTAATTCTAAAATTGGAGGTATATTAATTGAAAATATTATTTCTGGCTCACAAATAAAAAGAAGTATTATTGGTTTTGGGCTGAATGTGAACCAAAAAGTGTTTAAAAATGCGCCACATGCTGCATCATTAAATACAATAGTTGGACGGAATTATGATTTGGATAAGGTTTTTTATTTATTAATTGAAAAATTACATTATCAATTGCAAAAACCAATTCTTGCTGTTGAGAGCGAATTATTTGCTCGGTACCATTCTCACTTATTTAAAAAAGGAGAGGCCTGTACATTTACAACGCAAGATAATAGCCAACTAAAAGGTGTAATAGTTGGCGTAACAATAAATGGAACGTTAAATCTAAAGCTAGAAAACGGCGATTTTCAAGAATTTGGATTAAAAAAAATACAACTTCAGTATTAGATTTTTTCCAAATTGGTGGCCAACGTGTTTATAAAGTTAGTTATTGGCTTTTTTATCATCATAGCCATCATTGCGTTGAATTCACCTGTAAAACTTAAGGTAACTTCGCTTTTTTCATTATTAACTTCTAAAATATCGGCTGTTAAAGTAAATGGAAGTTTATCGCTTGCCGCACCAAGAACAAGTTTGTTAAATTGCGTTTGTTCTTTTTTTTCCAAAACTATTTCTGGCATTCCCTTTAAAGCGAAAAGAAATCTATTTTCATTTAAAACCTCAAATTTATCAATGTTATCAGGCATTAATTGTCTAAAGTTCGATAGCTCATTTAAAAAGTTGAAAGTATCTTCTTTACTTTTTAAAACTAGAGCTTTAGGTGTTTCTATAAACATAAATTATTTATTTGTCCATTGCGAGGGGTCCTTCCTCCATTCCATTAATGTATTTAACTGTGCTTCTTTAACATAACCAGTATCAGATGCTTGTTCTATAAGATATTGATAACTACTTAAAGTGTGCAATTCGGTGTTTTTTTCTTTAAAGTTGTTGAGCGCAGTTTCAAAACCGTACGTAAATATAGCTAGCATTCCTTTTACATTGGCGTCAACAGCTCTTAATGCATCAACAGCATTTAAACTACTTTTACCAGTACTAATTAAGTCTTCTATTACTACAACAGTTTGGTAGGCTTCTAAATGCCCTTCAATTTGATTTTGTCTGCCATGAGATTTAGGCTCAGGTCTTACATATACAAAAGGAAGATTTAGTTTGTCAGCAACTAAAGCACCAATTCCTATAGCTCCCGTAGCTACACCAACAATGCAGTCTGGCTTACCATATAGTAGTTCAACTTGCTTGGCCATTTCATCTCGAATGTAATTTCTGATAGCTGGGTATGATAGCAAAATTCTATTGTCGCAATAGATAGGAGATTTCCAACCAGAAGCCCAAGTAAAAGGATTTTCGGGTTTCAATTTTATTGCATTAATTTGCAGCAGAAGCTCTGCAGTTTTTTTTGCCGTGTCTTTGTCTAAAACCATGACGCAAATGTATAAAGTTTTTGTTAATGAATTGCCTTTGATTTTGACAAATAAACTCTCCGAAACAGCAAATGGAGAGTATTTTTTACTAAATCAGACTTCTATACAAGGGGCAATCAAGTCTTTGAAGAAAGGAAAGCTTCAAGAAGCGTACATATATCATCCTAATCATGAGGAGATTTTAAAAAAGTTCACAAAAGAAATTCCTTTGGTTGTTGCAGCTGGTGGTGTGGTTACAAATGATGAGGGTAAAGTGTTGTTTATATACAGAAATGATAAGTGGGACTTGCCAAAAGGTAAGCTGGATAAAGGTGAATCAATTGAAGATTGTGCCATAAGAGAAGTTGAGGAGGAAACTGGTGTGAAAGGTCTTAGAATTGAAAATTTCTTGCGTACTACCTATCATATTTTTAAAAATAGCGGTGTTTATACCTTAAAACAAGTTCACTGGTACGCAATGAAGACCGATTATAAGGGCAAATTAAAGCCTGAAAAAAAAGAAGGTATTGTAAAAGTTAAATGGAAAGGTCCAGTTAAGATTCAAAAAGCACTTCAAAATTCATATGTGAACATTAAAATTTTATTTGAAGGTGACTAGTTAGTATTTGGAATTCTGTAAATAGGATATTGCATATGTGCATTTTCATATAAGTTACTTTGCTTAAAGAGCCAGCTTAACTGTGTATACCAATTTGCTTTAAATTCTGGTTCTAGGTTCTTTTTATTTTCAAAATTTTGTTTTAATACAGAATCATTTTCAAGCATTTTTAAGGCGGTGTCTTCAAATACGTAAGGAGAGAAGCCTTCTTTTTGTTGAAGTATGGTGTCGAAAAAATTCCAATTAAAAAAGGAATCTACAGCGGCGGGTTCTAGGGTTTCCAATAGATATCTTGCACCGGGTTGGTCCAAGTATACGATAATATCCCCGGTAATAAAGCCTAAATCCATTTCAGTTGAATTTATCGTCGTATTATAATGTAAATAATGGCCTTCATAAGGTGAGGATACTGTTTTATATTCGGCTATTTTATATGATTCAACACGTATAACCGTATCATTTTTAAGAGGTGTATAAGTAATATTATTGTTATCTAATCTTTGTAATACATTCTTCCATTGTTTCTTAATAATGTAAGCGCTAGGAATCTTAACTGAATCTGAAGGTTTATAATAGTCTCGATATTCAATTTCATTTTCAATGGGTAAATTTCGATTATATTTTAAACGCGGTAACCCTGTTACTTTACTAATTACGGTGTCTGCCTTAAATCCTTTAAAAATAAACTTTGAAACCTTACTGGTGTCTAATTGCCAAGAAATAGGGTAATGGTTATTAGATAGGACATTTTTTGTTGCATTGGCGCGTAAAGCCTTAATATCATTGCCATCTTTTTCGGTAATTAATATCATTTTACGCATTAGCTGGTAGGTGCCTTCAACTCTTTTGTCATAGGATTTTAACATGTGGGTTTCAACCATCATACCCACGGAATTCCATAGCGTAGTGTAACCAGTTGAATACCTTGGATAATCCATAAATTGTTGAAATCCAATTTCCGGGGGTTTATTAAAAACATTTACATACGGTGTTATTTCTAACTCAGAATTTAATAGTGAATCTTTTAATTGTGGCATTAGCTTGTTATGAACATAGTCACCTAATTTCCCGCCTAGCTTATTATGTTGTGTAAATAAATGGGTAAGCGTATATTGGTAATCTGCACCATTACTTACGTGGTTGTCAATAAATACATCTGGATTAACTAAATGAAAAATTTTTGAAAAAGTTTCGGCGTTTTTCGTGTCAGTTTTAATGAAATCTCTATTTAAATCATAATTTTTGGCATTCCCTCTAAATCCATATTCCTTGGGCCCATTTTGATTTGCCCTAGAAGTGCTATTTCTATTTAGTGCGCCGCCAATATTATAAATTGGTATAGTAGCAATGAGGGTTTTTTTAGGGGTTTTAATTTTTCTTCGTGCTAAATCGCGAAATAATAACATGGTTGCATCTACTCCATCGCTTTCGCCAGGGTGTATTCCGTTATTAATTAGCATTATGGCTTTGTCTTTCTCTAATTTCTTAAAGTTAAAGTCTGCTTCGGCACTATAGGTAACTAAGTGTAAAGGTTGGCCACTATCGGTTTCTCCTATTGTTTGTATGTTTATACTAGAGAATTCTTTAGAGAGGTTTAAATAGAATTCTATCACTTGTTCATAAGTGGCGGTTTCAGTCTTGTTAGAGATTTCATAAGGCGTAAGAAAATCAGTTTCGATTGAATCGTTTTTTTTCTCACAAGAGATAAATAGAAAAATAAAGGAAATTGCTCGTAGAATTCTCATTGCCAATAAAATATTATGGAAAATTGGCTCCATATTGATTGGCAAAAATAAACAATACTTCATTGCTTTAGGCAACCTTGGTAATTTCGGTGATTATATTTTTGTCAATTGGTTTTAAATTAAATGTAATTAAATGATGGGTTTTGGTTTTGTAAAATTCCCATTGTTTTTTATCATAGGGGTCAATTGAAGAAGTAACTATATTGATTTTTATTTTTGTAGAAATGTTAAGTTTTAGAAAAGCTTCTAAAAATTCCCATCCATCCATAATTGGCATATTTATATCTAAGAATAGAATTTCAGGAATTTGTTGCTTTTGATTAATTTTTTCAATGAACCCGTCTAAGGCAACTTTACCATTGGCATATGACTGTATTGAATTGCACTCAACATACATAGTAATTAATTTTCTTAATCCAAATACCGTTATGGCGTCGTCGTCAATTATAGCGATATCGTTAATTTTTGTCATTAAAGAATATTTTAAATTCTGTTCCTTTTCCTATTTCACTTTTTACTTCTATTTTTCCATTCATTGCATCAATCTGATTTTTAGTAATATATAGCCCAATTCCTTTAGCATCTTTATTCGTATGAAAGGTTTTGTACATACCAAATAATTTTTTTCCATACTTTTTTAAGTCAATTCCAATACCATTATCTGAAATTGTTAAAATAGAATGGTTATTATTTTTAATTGCACTTAGGGTTATAACTGAGTTTCTACTGGGATCTTTATATTTTACAGCATTAGTTATAAAATTTGATAAAATATTTTCTAAGTAAGTTGGAACCGATTTCACCATGAAATTAGGTGGCACATTGTTTTTTATTTGTGCATTATTGTTCAAAAGATAGGTGGCAAAATTTCGATTGCAATCAATAATTTTATCATTTAAATTAACCTCTTTTTTTTCAATATTAGTATTTGTATTAATTGATATAACATTATTTAAATTGTCTAAAGTTTCTAAAAGATTATTAGAAGCTTCATTAAGCATCACCATTATTTTATTTTTTTCTTCTACATCTTTTTCTGTTTCTAAAAAATTCAATAACATGGAAAAATTTGCTGAATGTGAGCGTAGGTTATGCGAAACAATATGTGCAAAATTTAATAATTTTTTGTTTTGAATTGATACAATGTTTATGATATTTCTTAATTCATCTTCTTTTTCTTTTAATTGAGAAATGTCGAGACTTATACCTACAATACCATAAGCAATACCTTTATTATCAATTAATGGTATTTTTGAACTTAGAAAAGTTGTTTCTTTACCATCTTTTTTAACGTTCACTTTTTCTTTGCTAATTATGGATTTTAAAGAACGCATTACCTGTAAATCTTCCTCTCTAGATTTTTCTGCTGATGCAAAAGAATAAAGTTCAAAATCATTTTTACCTAAAATTTCATTAGGGTCTGTTATACCTAAGTAATCGCATTCTGCTTTATTTACTAAAATTTTTCTAGATTCCGTGTCCTTTATGTAAACGTTTACAGGTAAGTTGTCAATAAGAGTTCTCAATAATTTTTCGTTATCTAAAAACTTTGTATCAGCTTCAACTTGATCGTGTATGTCTTGAAATGTACCTATTAACCCAACAAGTTCACCTTTATTATAAATAGGTTTACCGCCGGCCTTAACCCATTTTTCATTGCCGTTTGCGGTTATAATTTGTAATTTTAAATTGTTCCATGCTTTGCCTTTGCTTTGAGCTTCAAAAAGAGCCATAGATATTGCGTTTCTACTATGACCTTCTTTATAATGGAAAAGTGCATTTTCGATATTTGGAGTAAAGTGTGGAGGTACCTCATGTATTGCTTTGGTGGTAGCACACCAAGTAAGTTGGTTGTTAATAATATCATATTCCCAACGACCAATTTTAGTAATTTCTGCCTGCTGTTGCAACAGTACATCTTTCTTTTTAAGTTCTAATTCATTATTAATGGTATCGGTCACATTATTTAATTGAATTATTACACCTATAATAGTTTCATGGGTATCATACCATGGTGCGGTAGTCCACTCAAACCACAATTCGTTGTCGTTTTTATCACTAGCCTGGTGAACACCCATTAATTGAGGTTGTCCTTTTAAGCAACTTTCTAATACAGTTTTCCATTTTTGGTTTAATTTTGGAAAAACAGAAAATAAATTTTTGGAACTACTACGTTCTAAATTCCTATCAAAAGTAGTTGACCACTTGTTAGATGTAAGTACAATATTATAATTAGAATCAATGAACGCAGTTGGCGTTGGTAATTGCTTAATTAAATATGTACTGCTAGTGATATGGGGAACTTTAATCATGTTAAGTAATTTCTTACGAAAATAATGGGATTACTGTATTTTACTGAACAATTGTTGTGAAAGAGTATTTATTAGTTGTGTAAGTTATTATCTTACTATAAAAGTAGTACAATTCTTATATTTTATTAAAATATACTTTAAAAGTACTACCTTGGTTAGGCGTGCTCTTAACAGAAATTTTTCCATTTAGAGCTTCAATTTGATTTTTAGTAATATAAAGACCTATACCTACAGATTCTTTATTTCTATGAAAAGTTTTATATAGGCCAAAAATTTTATTGCCATATTTTTCTAAATCTATACCTAGGCCGTTGTCTTCTATACTAAGAACTGTGTAGTTCTTTTCATCTTCTATACTTAAAATGATTATGGGATTTTTATCTGGATTTCTATATTTTATTGAATTGGTAATACAATTTGTTAAAATACTATTAAGGTAAGCAGGTAGGGCTTTAACCATAGTATCTTCGGGGATTTCATTAATTATTTTACCATTGGTCTCTTTCAGTAACCCTGCTACATTTTGTTCAACAACAAAAACACTATCAATTAAAGAAATATTTTTCTTTTCTTCATTTACACTTGTGTTTACAGCAACTACTTCACGCAGTCCTTTAATGGTTTCAGATAAGTTGTCAGAAGCGCTAAATAGCATCTTCATGAACTTATTGCGCTGAATCTTATTTGTTTCATCATTTAGGAAATTTAATAATAAAGAAAAGTTGGTTGCATGTGTTTTAAGATTATGAGATACCATATGTGCAAAATTTAAAAGTTGCTCATTCCGTTCTCTTACAACCGAGATAGTGCTTTTAAGTTTATTTTCTAGTTTGGTTTGCGTAGTTATATTTTCAATAGTGCATAAAATGCTCTTTACGCCTAAAGAATTTTTGACGATTGTCCCTGAAACTTTTATATTTAATTGATGTTTTTGTTTTGTAGAAAATATAAATTTTACGGGTTCAAAAAATCCTTTTTCTTTTAGTTGTTTAAATAAATCAGCATTTTTATTTTTAAAATTAGTAGGTACATAATCCATAACATTATGTTGTAAAAAGTGCTCTTTTTCGAAACCCGATAGTTTAGAAAATTGGTTGTTTACATTCAAAAATGTTCCAGAATTTAAATCTATAATTGCTAATCCAAAAGGGACTTTTTCAAATAGAGGATATTCTTCTATTACTGTTTTTAAATTATTGATTTTTGTAGGTGCGGTACTCTTAATATTTTGAATTGTACCTATTATTCTATTACATTTTCCATCTTTAAATTTTGGTCTACCAATAGTATTTACTGTAATTAAGGTTCCATCTTTTTGTTTCAGTTGTGCTTTTTCATTCCATGGTGTACCAAAATTAATAGCATCATTGACAGCTTTCCTTATAACGTCTTGTGATTCTCCATGGTAAAAATTTATAGCTTCTTCTAAGGTTGGTTTGTAATTTACGGGTAAGCCATGTATTTTATTTACAATAGGTGTCCAAAGGAGTACGTTTTTTATAATATCGATTTCCCAACTTCCAATTTTAGCGACATCACATTTTTGATTTAAAATCAACTTGGTTTTATTAAGCTCAATTTTAAGTTCTTGGTTTTTGGTAATTGGCTTTATTTTAATGATAACACCAATAATATTACCGTAACCATCTTTCCAAGGGTTAAAATGCCAAATGGAATCTTTTGATGAATATTTAGAATCATTTGCGTTGTATTTAAATTTAATGTCCCTTAGCCCATCTAAGCTATATTGAAGTCGCGTTTTTAATTGAGTAGCTAATTCTGGGAAAAAACTGGTTATATTATTACCTTCAATTTGAGATAAATTTAACTGAAAGTTTGTCTGCCATTTTGGGGATGCACTAATAATTTTAAAATTGGTATCTATTATTACAATTGACGAAGGTATTTGTTTGATCCAATCTAACGAAAAAGATGAATTATTTTTTGGTGTACTCATATACGGAAAGAATTTTCCTACTAATTTATAGGAACTTTCCATTTTTTAAGTAGTAATTGTTGTGTTTTTGCGATTATGTGTTGTTGAAAGGTTGTTTTCTGTTGTGAGTTCTAAGACTTGCTTCTATTTTCTTACAGAAATAGGTACAAGTCCAGTATAGTCCCCATTATTTCGTATTACATCTCTTACAATAGAAGAACTTATATAAGATTTACCCGAAGAAGTCAATAAAAACACGGTTTCTATCTCAGATAATTTTCTGTTTGTATGGGCAATAGCTTTCTCAAATTCGAAATCTGCAGGATTTCTTAATCCTCTTAAAATAAAACTAGCGTCTTCTTTCCTACAAAAATCAACGGTGAGGCCTTGGTAAGTTTTTACTTTAATAGAGGGCACATCTTTAAACGCTTCTTCTATAAAATGCAATCGTTTTTCTAAACTAAACATATATTTTTTATCCGCATTTTTACCTATTGCAATAATAATTTCATCAAAAAGGGTGACGCCTCTCATAATAATATCATGATGACCTAGGGTTAAAGGATCAAAAGAACCGGGAAAAATTGCTCGTCTCATAGTACGTTTTTACTCGATAATCGAGATTTAAGTGCTCCTAAGCCTGCCTAGCGGTATGGAAGGCTTGCGTCGAAATCTTAATTATATTTTCAATTGAATGCCTCGCGGGCTTTCCCCGAGGTCGTTTACTCTTTAAATATAGGTATTTTAAGATAATGCCTCATCAATTGCAAGCTCAAAAAGCATACCTAGTTCAATGCCAGCAGCTTTAGCTTGTTGTGGTAAAATACTTTCCGTAGTTAAACCAGGGGTTGTGTTCATTTCTAATAAATAGGGTTCATTACCAATGAAGATAAATTCACTTCTAGAGAAACCAGTCATTTTTAGAACATCATATATTTTCTTAGAAGCGATTGTTACTTTTTCTAATTGTTCAGCATTGATACGTGCAGGCGTAATTTCTTGCGATTTTCCTTCGTATTTAGCCTGATAATCAAAAAAATCATTTTCTGAAACTATTTCAGTTATGGGAAAAACGGTTGTTTCGCCTTTTATTTTTAGAACTCCAACAGAAACCTCCGTGCCTTCAAGATAACCTTCAATAATAATTTCATCATCTTCCTTGTAAGCTGTTTCAATGGCACTCTTTAAATCTTCAGCCTTATAAACCTTAGTGATCCCGTAGCTACTACCCGATTTATTTGCTTTTACAAAGCAGGGTAGTTTTACCTTGTTAATTATTTCTGTTTCGTTTAATTCATCACCCAAATTTAAATAGTATGATGGAGCTGATTTTATACCATATGGTTTAAGTACACTTAAGAGATCTCTTTTATTGAATGTGAGTGCTGCCTGATAAAAATTGCATGATGTGTGCTTAATTCCTAACAATTCGAAATAAGCTTGCATTAATCCGTCTTCACCAGGCGAACCATGTATAGCGTTAAATATACAATGAAACTTTATGATGCTATCATTTAAGGGAATAGAAAAGTCATTGCGATCTATGGGTATTTCATTATCATTATCGTCTACATAAACCCATTTGTTTTTGAAAATATGAATTCTAAATAAGTTGAATTTTTCCTTATCAAGAAAATTATAGACCACATTACCGCTTATAAGCGATATTTTAAATTCGCTAGAATAACCGCCCATTATAATTGCAATATTTTTTTTCATACGTATGATCTATTAAAATAGTTAAAGCAAAGATGAAGCATTGCAAGAAAATAAAAAAGAAAACATAGCGCATTCATACAAACAAAAAGGATTTTGAGCATAACCATGACTATAAACCGAAGCTGTTAAAAGGTATGTGAGCATTTACTATATTTGTCGGGTCAAATAATACGTATGAGAAATTTTTTCAATTTTTTAAAAAGTAAGACTTTTTTTATTCAATTAGGTCTTGCATTATTGGTTTTGGTAATTCTTATTTTTCTTGTTTTAAGATATCTAAGTAGCACCACCAACCATGGTGAGTTTGTTGAGGTACCTGATTTTTCAAAAAAATCTGTTATGGATATGAGAAAATCAATAGAAGAAGCAGGGCTAAGATATGAGGTGTTAGATTCGGCAAATTATAATCCAGATTTTCCAAGATTTTCCATAATAGACCAGAACCCATCTGCAGGTGCTAAAGTAAAAGCCAATAGAAAAATATATTTAACGGTTAACCCATCTGGATACAAAAAAGTTACGGTTCCCAAAATTATACAGGTAACGAAACGTAATGCGTCGTCAATGCTAAAAGCTGTTGGTTTAGATGTGGAAAGGGTTACTTATGTAGATGAACTAGGAAAAGACATGGTATACCAAATTAAGTATAAGGGAAAATATATTAAACCAGGTGATAAACTTCCTAAGACATCAAAAATAGAATTGATTTGTGGTAATGGTACCATCCCGGAGAGCGCAATAATTAAAGCTGAGTCAGAACAATAAATGGAGCATATAGAGCAACCTGAGAATGAAGATGGTGAACTTTTTGAACATTACCGTTTTGTAGCATCTAAAGGCCAGGTGCCACTTAGAGTAGATAAATTTTTAATGAATTTTATTGAAAATGCCACAAGAAACAAAATACAGCAATCTGCCAAAGATGGTCATGTTTGGGTAAACGATGAAATTGTAAAATCGAATTATAAAGTAAAAGCCGGTGATGAGGTTAAGGTGTTGTTTGAGCATCCGCCACATGAGTTTCTTTTGGTTCCTGAAGACATTCCTTTGGATATCGTTTATGAAGACGATGTTTTACTAATTGTCAATAAACCTGCAGGTATGGTTGTACACCCAGGGCATGGCAACTATACAGGTACCTTAATAAATGCACTTATTTACCATACAGATAATTTGCCGGCTAATAGCAATGAAAGACCAGGATTGGTACATCGTATAGATAAAGACACATCTGGTTTATTAGTGGTCGCTAAAACCGAGGCAGCAATGACTCATTTAGCTAAACAATTTTTTGATAAAACTTCTGAGCGAGAATATATTGCTTTGGTTTGGGGTAATATTGAGGAAGATGAGGGTACAGTTATTGGTAACGTAGGTAGAAATCCTAAAAACCGTTTGCAAATGCACGTTTTTCCTGAAGGGGAAGATGGTAAAGAAGCAGTGACACATTTTAAAGTAATCGAACGCTTAGGGTATGTAACGCTTGTTTCATGTAAATTAGAGACAGGTAGAACGCATCAAATTCGTGTTCATATGAAATATATTGGGCATACCTTGTTTAATGATGAGCGTTATGGCGGTGATAAAATTTTAAAAGGAACCACATTTACAAAGTATAAACAATTTGTAGATAATACCTTTAAATTGCTGCCAAGACAGGCCCTACATGCTAAGACACTTGGGTTCATTCATCCTGTAACTGGTGAAAAAATGAGCTTTGATTCTGTGGTGCCAGAAGATATGACCAATGCCATTGATAAGTGGCGTAGTTACAGTAAAAACAGTACAGAATAAGTTTCTTCAATAGCACTATATAAACTCTTTTTTGTCTTTCGTAGGTCTTACAAATATTCCTCTTTATTTTTAGACTCTTAAAATTGCATTATGAAAATTGTTATTTCACCGGCTAAGTCCTTGAATTATGAAAAAGAATTGCCAACGGATGAATATTCGTATCCCGCTTTTATTGAAGATGCTGAAAAGTTGAATAAGATATTAAGAAAAAAGAAACCTAAAGCACTTTCTGAATTAATGTCGATTTCAGATAATTTGGCCCAGTTAAATTGGGAACGGAATCAAGAATTTGAAATTCCGTTTACACTGGAAAATGCAAGACAGGCAGTTTATACTTTTAGTGGAGATGTGTACCAGGGTCTGGATGCGTATACTTTATCCGAAGAGAAAATTAAAAGTTTACAGCGTACGCTAAGAATCCTTTCAGGACAATATGGAATATTAAAACCGTTGGATTTAATGCAGCCTTATCGTTTAGAAATGGGTACATCATTAAAAATTGGCAGAAAAAAGAACTTATATGAGTTTTGGGGAGAACGACTAACAAATGCATTGAATAATGAAATGCAAGAAAATGAATTACTGGTAAACTTAGCTAGTAATGAGTATTATAGTGTATTACAGCCCAAAAAAATAAAAGCCACTATTGTTACACCAATTTTTAAAGATTGGAAAAATGACAAATTAAAGATTATTAGTTTTTTTGCTAAAAAGGCCAGAGGCTCAATGGTGCGCTATATTTTGGATTCTAGCGCAAAAACGCTAGAGGATATAAAGTGTTTTAATTTAGATGATTATGAATTTAGTCAAGAGCATACCCTAAAAGAAAATGAACCTGTATTTGTAAGATAAAATATAATACACTCTTTTTCGTTCATTAATATATATAAAATACACTCATGAAAAGGGTTTTCTTATTTTCTCTAATTACCTTGGTTTTAGTATTCTCATGTACTGATCGCGACGATGAAGTCAACCTGGTGAATATTCGAATTCAAAATAGCACTTCATTGTTTTTTAGTGAAGTACGTATTGCTCAAAATGATACCATTTATGAAAATATTGAAGCTGGTAAGTTTTCAAAATATTTAGAGTTTGAAAACGCATATGCTAATGCTGCAATTACAATACTTACAGATTCAACAAGTTTAAATTATTTTCCGGCGGAGTCAATAATGGACTCTTTACCAATTGGGTTTTATACCTACGAAATAACTTTAGATGAAGAAAACCAAGTAGGACTAAATTTTAGAATAGACGATTAAGGTCTATTTCTTTTTATTGATTTTTATTTTCTCTTCAATTGTGGGCCTCTTTTTAATTTTTCGAGGTCTTCTTGCTCCATACGAATTATTTGATATTTTTCCTTTTCTAGATTTTTTATCTCCTTTTCCCATAACTTATTTTATTTCATTTAAAGTTAGTAATTTAGAAATTGACTAAAGCTAGTTTAGACTAAGAAGGTAAATAACTGTAATGCAAAAAGTATTTCATCATACTCACCCTTATGAGCCCTTTATAGATAGTAACACCACTAAATTAATAGTAGGTACATTACCACCTCCAAGGTTTACTACGGGAAAATTAAAAGAGGGAGATGTAGATTTCTGTTATGGCAGTAGAGATGGACTACTTTGGCCAATTTTAGATAGAATTTTTGGTTTACACTTAAAGTTTGAAACTACAAAAGAAGCAATAGATCAACGAAAAGCATTTTTAAAACAACAAAGAATAGGAGTATGTGATATTGTAGCATCTGCAGAGCGAGAAAAAATTGATGCTTCAGATATTGGTATGAAGAATATTGTTTTAAGAAACGTAATAGGTTATTTAGAAAAGTATCCAAATATAAATACACTTCTCTTTACAGGTGGCAATAGCAAAAATGGGCCTGAATATTTTTTCAGAAAACATTTGAAAGATAATAATATACCCTTATGGATAATTTCAAATAATATACCAAGAATTCATGAGTTTTTACTGCCTGTAACAAACAAAAAAATTAAAACTGTTTCATTAATAGCCCCGTCAGGAGCAGCAAATAGGGCAGTCGGAGGTCTTGAAAGTTATAAAATACTGAAGCGTAAAAATTCTACATTTAATACTCTCGATTTTAGGGTTATGCAATATCAAGAGTATTTTTAATAAAAAAGGGTGTTTCATAATCTTTATTAAACTAAAAAGAGTCTTGTTTTAAAACAAGACTCTTTTACGAGAACACTATATGAAAATGAAAATTTTATTAGCTTAATTACATTATAAAAGTATGTTGCTTTCTCAGTTTTTAGCAATATTTGTTGTCAATATGCACTTTTTTGTGGTATACATAAGGGATTATGATATTTCAGTAAAATGATGCTGTAAATTCTCTTGGAATAGCGATATTTATATGCGAATTTTAGCAAGTTTGCCATAATGGTATGGCCATAAGTATTTGAAATATGCAGCAAAAAGAAAGGTTGGCAGAGTTTAAAAAATCTGTCCAGAATAAGTTTAATGTTTATAATAGTCTTTTTTTAAATCTACCTTACAAAGACATTGATGACGTGGGTATGTTAATACCGTTATTACTAAATCAATCAGAAAAAGGGTTAAGTAACGGTCTTAATCCGAAGGAAATTCTTGAAAATTTTTTCGAGAATTTTGTAGAAATAAAATCTGAAAAAGAACAGATAGATTTTATGTTTCGCATTATACAATATGTGGAACGTCAAGTTGTACTTTATGATAGTGTGGAAGATGCAGCGTTTCCTAAGTTGCAAAAGCATTCTAGTTCCTTGTCGTTGAAAGATTATTTTCAATTGGTAGAAAAAAATAATTCATGGGACACCATTTGGGATAAGCTAAGCAACTTTAGTGCAAGAATAGTATTAACAGCTCACCCAACACAATTTTACACTCCTGCTGTTTTAGATATTATCACCAATCTAAGAACTTTGATTTTGGAAGATAAAATTGATGAAATAGACGTTGGGTTACAACAATTAGGGCTTACCTCTTTAATAAATGCGAAGAAGCCAACACCTTTAGATGAGGCCAAGAATATTATTTATACATTAAGACATGTATATTATGATGCTATTGGAGACATGTATGCATATATAAAAGGTAGTGTAGGGTCAAAAATTTTTGAGAATCACGATATAGTAAAATTAGGATTTTGGCCAGGAGGTGATCGCGATGGTAACCCTTTTGTTACAGCAGATATTACAAGAGATGTAATGAATGAGCTTCGTTTAACCTTAATGAAGTGTTATTATAATGATTTAAAAGGACTTGTCCATAAGCTTACGTTTAAAGATGTACAAGAGCCTTTACAAAAGTTACGTTCTAATTTATACATCGCCATGTTCGATAGTTCTAAAGATATTGGCTATGACGACTTAATTTTGCCTTTAGAAGAAATTAGATTAATACTCATTGAAAAATATCAAGGTCTATACTTAAATGACTTAGAGCGCTTTATTGATAAGGTAAAGATTTTTAAAGTACATTTTGCTACTATTGACATTCGTCAAGACCACAGTATGCACACCAAAGTAATGGTAGAAGTGCTTAAAAAGAATGGTTTTATAAAAAAAGAGCTTAGCGAGTTGTCCGACGATAAACTTATCGATATTCTTTTACATGAGAATTTAGAATTAGTAGCGGATGACTATGAAGAAGACATTGTAAAAGATACCATTAAAAATATTCTACAATTACAAACTATACAGGCCAAAAATGGGCAGGAAGGATGTAATAGATATATCATTAGTAATTCTGAGGATATTTTCTCTATACTTTTTGTGTATGGATTATTTAGATGGTGTGGTTGGGCAAATAAAGAAATAACTTTTGATATAGTTCCGTTGTTTGAGACAATGATTGGTATGGATAGTGCACAAGAAACCATGCAGTTTTTGTTTAATTTACCTGAGTATAAAGCACATATAAAAAATAGAAATAATAAGCAAACGATAATGCTTGGTTTTTCTGATGGTACAAAAGATGGTGGCTATTTAAAAGCAAACTGGTCAATTTTAAAGACTAAAGAAGAATTGTCAGAAGTTTGTGATGAACATGGCATAGCTGCTATATTTTTTGATGGTAGGGGAGGACCGCCAGCAAGAGGTGGAGGTAAAACACACCGGTTCTATGCTGCCCAAACAAATAAAGTTGCCAATAACGAAATTCAATTAACCATACAAGGGCAAACAATAACGAGTACGTATGGTACAAAAGAGCAATTTATTTATAACAGTGAACAATTGTTAACTGCTGGTTTATCTAATACCATTTTAGGTAAGGAAATTGTAATTTCAGATTCGGATAGGAAGTTGATAGAAGAACTTTCTGATATGAGTTTTAAAAAATATGATGACTTAAAGCATCATGATAAGTTTATGCCATATTTGGAAAATATGAGCACACTTAAGTATTATACAAAAGCCAATATTGGTAGTAGACCCGGAAAAAGAGGAAACAAGGCCAAGTTGGAGTTGTCAGATCTACGTGCCATTTCTTTTGTAGGTTCTTGGAGCCAGTTAAAACAAAATGTACCTGGATATTATGGTATTGGTACAGCATTAAAAAACTTAGAAGATGATGGTAGATTTAGTGAAGTGCAAAGACTTTATAAAGAAGTACCATTTTTTCAAGCATTAATGATGAATAGTATGATGAGTTTATCCAAATGTTATTTTGAATTGACAAGTTACATGAAGGAGAATAAAGAATATGGCGCATTTTGGGAAATACTCCATGCTGAGTATAAACTTTCAAAAGCAATGTTGTTAAAATTATCTGGTATGGAAATTTTAATGCAGAAAGAAGCTATTTCTAGAGAATCCATTAAAATTCGTGAGAATATAGTATTGCCATTATTGGTAATACAGCAATACGCGTTACAAAGAATAGGTGAGGGTACCGAGTATAAAGAGTTATATGAGAAAATTGTAACCAGGTCTCTTTACGGAAATATTAATGCTAGTAGAAATTCAGCATAGAATCTAATAAAAGTTTACCCATAAAAAAAGGCTCGATCCTAATTAAAGATCGAGCCTTTTTTCTATAGTATAGATTATTATCTCTTATTCTGCTGCTTTTTAATAGTAGCTTTTTCTATATCAAATTTATTTGTATCTATATCGGTATTGCCCGTAGGGTTGGTAGGGTTGTTCTGTTCTACTTTTCTTTTAAACTTTTTATTATCTTTTATAATTCCCATATTTTCTATTTTTTTAGGTTCATGTATAAGATACTTAATAGAATACGGAAACTCCGTTAATAGGTTAATAAAGCTTTGTTATAGAATGTTAAACTTTTTTAATTGTTTATTCTATTACTGAGTAGTGCATAAAAAGTTTCAATTCCATAAGCAATCTGGCTAATTTTTAAATTTTCATTAGGGCTATGTTGGTTATTGTCCGGGTTTACCATAGGTACTATAAACGCTGGTATTTTTAGTTCATTGATGAACGGCGAAATAGGAACAGTACCACCCATAATTCGTATTTGAATAGGTTTTTCTCCAAATTTCTTTTCCATTGTTTTTACAATAAAATTGCCGTATGGGTTATTTAAATCTGTTCTAAAAGCGTTAGTAACGGAGCCTTCTAATACAGTTACAATTTTATTGTATTTTAAACGGTCTGCCATAGTAGGTTCAGAATTCATAACATGGTAGCCCTGGTTTTTAATATGGTCAATAACTAATTTCTTTAAGCGATTACCATCAGATTCAGGCACTAATCTTAAATCCAATTCAGCTGTGGCGGTAGCAGGTACAATTGTTCTAGCTTGGTCTCCAATCCAAGCGGAGCCTAGTCCTCTGATATTTAAAGACGGATATTGCAATGCTTCTTGATAAAAGCTACCTACTTTCTCTGGATTGGCTATGGCTAAACTAGTATTGATTTCTTCGGTATTATCCGGTACGCTTTTTAGAATGTTAAGAGTGGCTTCATCTAAAGTAATGCCATCATAATATCCTTTAATCAAAACCTTGCCTTCGGTATCTTTCATTGTTGCCAATAATTGTGCCAATTGAAAACCAGGATTAGGTGCATAATTTCCATAATGCCCACTATGTTGAGGTTTAATTGGTCCGTATGTAGTTATTGAAAGAGTTGTAATTCCTCTGCAACCATAAATTATGGTTGGCTTACCGGAAACATGAACGGGTCCGTCATTAATTACCAAAAAATCTGCTTTTAGCAAATCTTTGTAGGTACGTACGGCTTTTGGTAAGGGTGCACTGCTACGTTCTTCCTCACTATCTAAAATTACTTTTACGTTATATGGTATGTCAATATTCTCTTTTCTTAAAACATCAATAGCATTTAAAAACATTACAATTGGGCCCTTGTCATCTGAAGTGGAGCGACCAAAAAGGCGCCAATCATAATTGATGTCATCGGTTAAATCAGAAAAAGACTCTGTTTTCCAACCATCTTCGGTTTTAGATTTAAGCGTAATTTTATAGGGATCTGGTTGGTCCCATTTGCTGGCATCAACAGATTGTCCATCTAAATGCATATAGAATAAAATAGTTGGCTTACTGTCATCCATTGGTAATGCCGCGAAGAATAATGGTAAACCTTCGGTATCTAGTATGGAGCTATTAAAACCACGTTCAGTAAATTTTTTTCTTAGCCAATAAAGATTTGTGTCAATATCATCTGCATTTAATGCATCGTTTGGTAGTGCAACAAAATCTCTTAATTCTGTAATGGCATTAGCTACTTTAGATTTTACAAGAATAGAGTCTTGGGCGTAGCTAGAAAAGAAAGTTAAAAATAACAGGTAGGAAAGTAATTTTTTCATAAATGTTCTCATAGATATATTCTTTAAAAGTAAGTAAAATGATGTGAATTAAATCTTAATAAGCGTTCTACCTTTGTTAAGGTTTAAGGCATTATTAATTTATAGAGATCTTTAATTGTAACGCTGCCTAATTTGAAATTTTGTTAATGAAACAAAGTCAGTTAGTTACCTAGAATTTGGAGTAATTATACACAAAAAAAGGCTGCTATAATTAGCAACCTTTTTACCTATAAATTTTACATTTTTTTATTCGATAATTACCTGTTTTTGGAAACTTCCAATAGTAGTTATACCTTCAATAAAATAGTATCCAGAAGGCAAGTCATTAACAAGCAATCTATAATTATTTCCTTCTACCAAGTAATTAGACGGGTTAGCAAAAGTTTTAACTAACCTACCCATAGTGTCATAAATATTTATAGTGGTTACATTCATTGGGTTAGGCGAATAGAAGTACACATAAAATACAAATGTTGCCGGGTTAGGAGCAATAAGCATAATAATTGAATCAACTGAAATAGTAGCCGTGTCTTCGTAATTCCCATCTACAGTGGTAGCTGTTATAAGTACTTCACCTGTGGAAACAGCAGTAACAGTTCCAGAAGAATTAACAGTTGCAATTGTAGGATCACTGCTAACCCAATTAATAGTTTTATTTGTAGCATCATTAGGAGTTATAGAAACAGGAATAGTCAACTGTTCTCCTACAATCATCGAAGCAGAAGAAATATCTAGCGACATGCCTGTTACCGAAATAATATTTCTACTTATAATTAGTTGTTTTTGGTATGTACCCGTATCACTAACCCCTTCAACAGTATAAACACCTACCGGTAGGTCATTAATTAGTAATCTGTAATTATCACCTTCGACCAAAACAGATGAAGGGTTATTAAAAGTTTTTACTAAGGTATTACTCGCGTTATAAATGTTTAAGGTGTTGATATTTAATTGACTTGGAGAATCAAAGAAAACATAAACAACATAATCTGCTGGGTTGGGAGCCATTAACATAACAACGTCAGATATTGGCTCGGTGCCTACCGTTATCGTAGCACTTGCAGTAAAACCACCATCTTCAGTGGTTGCAGTAATAAGGGCGGTCCCTTCAGAAATACCGCTTACATTACCAAATACATCAACGGTGGCAATAGAATTATTGCTAGAGTTCCAAAACAATGTTTGGTTGCTGGCGTTACTTGGAATTATTGAAGCATTTAGAGTTTTAATTGTAGCTATTTGTACGGAAGCTTCTGAAACATCAAGATTTAAACCTGTAACAGCTACAACTTCTCTTTGAATAGTAAAATCAATTTGATGGCTACCAAAGTCACTAATACCTTCAACAACATAATCGCCTACAGGTAAGTCGCTTATTACTAATCTATAATTTTCCCCATCTAAAACGGCGTTGGGGTTATTAAATGTTTTAACGATACTGTTATTGCTATTGTAAATATTTAAGGTTGTAATATTCAAAGAAGTAGTAGAACCGAAATAAACATATACAACGTAATCTGCAGGGTTAGGTGCAATTAGCACTTCAACCTCGGGAGCTACAATTACGGATATAAATACCGATGCGGTAAAGCTTCCATCAACGGTTGTTGCTGTAACTATAGCGTCGCCAGATGATATTGCCGTTACATTCCCGTTAGTATCTACTTGTACAATATTTATATTGCTTGAAGTCCAATTTATTGCTTTGTTATCTGCATTTTGGGGAGTAACGGTAGCCGTTACAATTCTTGATTCTCCTTCATTAAGGTTTAGTGTTTCCTCAGAAAGCGAAATTCCAGTAACAGGAATTAGAGCCCTTTCCACAGTTATAGTTGAGGTGGCAGTAAATTGGCCATCATTGGTAATTACGTTTATTGTAGCAACACCTTCACTATTTGCAGTTACCAGTCCTTCAGAACTTACTGTAGCAATATTTACATTAGTTGATTGCCAAGTAACGCTGATATCACTTGCGTTTATAGGAGTAATGGTTTTAGTAAGATTAATAGTTTCACCTTCAGTTAATACCGCAGTATTAGGCGAAACGGAAACGTTGGTAACAGCTATTAGATTTGGCGTATTTATATCAACAAAAGCTGAGCAAGGAAGAATTTCTACTGGACTTGCACCATTACCGTTACTTGGTTTTCGCCATGCCACTGAAAGATTATCACCACCACCTGCTTCATTCATTAAAGCTTCTATATAGTAATTTTCTCCTGCCACTAAATTAATTCCCGATGATTTTTGCGTAGCATACTTGTTCCATTCAGAAAAGTTTGACCAATTATTATGATATGCAATTCTTGTTTTATTTTCAAAGTTGTCGTCGGTGCTTAAGTTTAATTCTACGTTATCATCACCACTAACCCAAAAATAGTACGTTCCTGTTTCTGGTGCTTGGAGAATTCCTTTTACCCGTGCCCCATAATTATCCGCAACATTTACAGGAATACTAAAACTATTTAATTGTTTACTGTTACTAGGATTTTCAGGATAATTTCCATTATTTTTTAATTCAGCAATCGTTGTTCCGGTTACATTATTGAACGTTTCCATAATAATGCGGTTGGCACATGGATCCGGATCCATTTGGTTTATCCAATCTTCAATTAGCTTTACAGCTTTTTCATCAACCTTGTTTTTAGAGATTGGAGGCATCATAATACTAGGGTCTGTCGAACTAGTTCTATGATATAAAATAGATTTATCAGCATGGCCGGGTTCAAGAATTTTTTCGCCAGGAATACCAATTGGGGTGTTTGTACCCGCATCTAATAGTCCGGTTTGTTGTAAGCTATTAAACAGTCTAAGGTCAAATTGAGCACGGTCTCCTGTAGCACCTGGTCTGTGGCAGTAGGCACAATTTAAATCCATATAAGATCTTGCTTTTTCTTCAATTGTTGCAGAAGGATCATTTATTACTTTATACGTTTGAAAATTATTTGTAGCTGCATCGCTAATAGTTTCATTTAAAACACCTAAATGACTTAGCGTAACTAATTGGTTAGCGGTTCTTCCTGTTTTCTCATACGTATAATCGCTATTTAAATAACGGGTGTTCGTGCCTAATGCGCCACCTGTTTCTGGATTATGACATGAGATACAATCTTGATTAGATGGGTAGTTCCATTTTTGTATGGTTGTGCTACCATCTGCTTTAGTTATTGTAATATTTTCATCTAAACCCGAAGCTAATAAAACGGCATCAGTCTGTGCATCGTTCCATTTGTAAGTTGCAAAATAAAATGATCCTGTACTTGCTTTTATGGAAAACCTGGTTTCTAAACGTTTGGTTATTGCTGGGTTGTTTTCATTAATAGGAAGTTCAAAATGTTTAATCAATACGGACCCTGTAGGGAATTGCCAATCTCCATCTTCTGAAAATAAAATTTGCTCAGATGAAGTATTGTGAGTTCCATTATTGGGAATCGACATCCAACGTTTTTTTTCTGCACCATCTGACCAAAAAGATTCAATTAATTCGTAAGGAAGAACACCTTGGTTTGGTTCTAATGTTTGTAGATCTGAAAATGCGCCAGTTTCAGATAAGAGTGAAGGCAAACTTCCTTCAAGTTCTCCTTCTTGTCTTAATTTATAAAGTGAGACATTATTTCCTTGGCTTAATAGAAAAAGCTCGCCGTTATTGTCTTCACCAAAAGATATAATATTTGTTGGTGAAAATTGGGTTATAGTTTCATATTCACCAGTAACGGTGTCTACAGCCCAAATTTCTTCACCTACACCATAATCTGCACATATATATTTTCCATAATAATCTGGCATCGCTGTACCTCTATAAACATATCCGCCAATAAGCGCATTTGCGTCCGACCTTGGAAATGCCACTAAAGGACCTTCGTGAGGCATGCCATCTAATAAATTTACGCATGAAGTTCCTCTGTTATTGTAGCCTTCATAAACAGGCCAACCATAATTTTTACCAGGCTTTATGACATTTATTTCTTCATGGGTACCTTCTCCAATTTCACCTATATAAAAAGTGCCTGTAAGTCGGTCTTTCGTCATTCGATGCGGATTTCTATGACCAACCGTATAGTATTCTTCAAAGCGACTTCCATTTGGACTTAAAAATGGATTGTCATTAGGAATGCCATAACCAACACCAGAAATTTCATCTGAGAAACGGCCACCTTGTGGCATTTTACGTATTGGAGAATGGCTTTTAGCAGGGTTTTGATCTACATCTATTCTAAGAACACCGCCATCTAAATTGGTGGTTGTTATTTGAGGTTTACTGTATGCAGATTGATCTCCTGTTGGAATATACAAAAAGCCATCATTTCCAAAAGCCATGCCACCACCTCTATGAGTTGAACTGAACATGCGCATTTTAATCATTTCTAAATCGCTATTCGGTACAACAGTAAGGTTGTTTGGGTTTACTTCAATTCTTTTTAGTTTTAAAAATCCTCCCCAATAATCTTCTCTGGCACAGCCAAACCCACTTAAAAAACTATTCGGGTAATCACGCCCTTGACCATCTTTTGTGGTGTAATATAGATAGATGTAGTTTTTACCAGGAGTACCAAATTCAGGATGAATTGAAAGGCCTAAAAAACCGCCATCCCAAACAACTCCTACTTCACTGGATAAATCTACCAACAAATTTTTGCTTGTAACATTGTTGTTATTTTCAAACCAATATATTTTACCATCGCGTTGCCCAACAACTAAAGTATTTGTATTGGGAATTGGAGTAAATGTTAAAGGAGAATTAAACTTAATGTTCGGAAAAACACTTATGTATGGGTCGCTAGCATTAGATTTATCAGGAAATGAACCATTTAAAAATGCACCTATAGGTTCTGGATTATCTAGCCCTGAACCTGCAAAATAGGGTATGGCACTTAAAAGTGATAAAGAGATAATAGCTAAAGCAATTTTTTTTGAGTTAATTAGTGGTAGTTTTATTTTCATTCTTGGCTAGGTTTAACCTGATAAAAATAAAATTGTAGTTGTAATGGCAAATATTTACTCGATTAACATCCAATTTAATTGGTGATGAAGCTTCAGAACCTAATTATGTGTATAAAATCCTACAGCTAAATATCTGATAATGTGTGATTTTGTAGTTAACTTTCAAGACAGTTTTTATTAAAACTAATTATTACATGAAAGTATGTAAATAAAGAAATAAGTTTATAAAAGTAAAAGTTATTAATGGTTTTTGTTTTTAAATAATTTTATCAAAATTATTCTAATAAGGAGAATAAAAGGGAAGCCGTGTAGTAATACATCAAACCAATCCATAAATTGCATTCCTTTACCTCCACCTAAAATCCATTTTAATTTACCCCAAATATGAGGCTCAGGGAAAAATGGAGCCATTCCTATGGTTAGGCATAACAGGAGTGTTAGTTTCCAATTATTTATGAATTCTTTCATATTAACGTATTTGCTTAATGAAATCAGCAGTTTTGGTAGTTCCTTCGCTTGTTAAATACTTAATAAAAGCAGAGCCTATTATAGCGCCTTTAGCTGTTTTTGTTGCCTGTTTAAAAGTCTCTTCGTCTTTGATACCGAAACCTACTATTTGTGGAGTGTTCAAATTCATTGCGGCTATACGTTCAAAATAACTTTCTTGTTCTTGACCAAAGCCCGATTTTGAACCGGTTACACTAGCGGAACTCACCATATAGATAAATCCATTAGAAGCATCGTCAATTTGACGAATACGTGCATCGCTAGTTTGCGGCGTAATTAAAAATACATTCAAGAGCCCGTATTTCTTAAAAATAGCCTCGTACTCTTCCTGGTATACATCTAACGGAAGATCAGGTAAAATGAGTCCGTCAATACCAATTTCTTGACATTTTTTACAGAAAGACTCAACACCATATTGTAGCATTGGGTTGAAATATCCCATGATAATCAATGGAATAGAAACTGTTTTGCGAATATCTTTTAATTGGTTAAAAAGTATTTCGGTCGTCATTCCATTTTTTAAAGCAGCGGTAGAACTCACTTGAATTGTTGGTCCGTCAGCAAGAGGGTCACTAAATGGTAATCCTATTTCAATCATATCGACACCGTTCTTTTCCAAATCTTGTATGATTTGAACGGTATCGTTCAATGCAGGATATCCAGCTGTAAAATATATAGAAAGAAGCTTTTTATCTTCTTGTAATCTTGTTATAATTCTATTGCTCATAATAGTACTATGCTAGCTTAAAATAATCAATATATGTATTCAAATCTTTATCTCCGCGACCAGAAAGGCTAATGACTACTATATCATCTTTCTTGAATTTTTTATGCTCAAAAATTGCAAAAGCATGTCCTGTTTCAATCGCGGGTATAATACCTTCTAGTTGTGATAGTTCTAAACCTGCAGCCATAGCTTCATCGTCGGTAGCAGAATAAAATTCGGCACGACCAGATTTGTAGAGATGCGAATGCATAGGACCTACGCCAGGATAATCTAAACCAGCAGAAATGGAGTACGGTTCAGTAATTTGACCGTCAGAAGTTTGCATCAACATGGTTTTACAACCGTGAATAATACCAACTTTACCAAGTGCAGATGTTGCGGCACTCTCACCGGAATTTACTCCTTTACCAGCTGCTTCAACGGCAATAATACCAACTTCAGGTTGGTCTAAGAAATGATAATAAGTACCAGCGGCATTACTACCGCCACCAATACAAGCCACCACATAATCAGGATTTTCACGACCTTCTTTCTCTTTTAACTGCCATTTTATTTCTTCGGAAATTACAGATTGAAAACGTGTTACCATATCTGGATAAGGATGCGGACCAATAGCAGAACCAATAATGTAATGGGTGTCTACGGGGTTATTGATCCAATCTCTTATGGCTTCATTGGTAGCATCTTTTAGTGTTCTACTACCAGATTTTGCCGGTCGTACTTCAGCACCTAACATTTTCATACGGGCAACATTCGGAGCTTGACGTGCAATATCAATTTCACCCATGTAAACGATACATTCCATGCCCATTAATGCACAAACGGTAGCAGTAGCCACACCATGCTGACCAGCACCGGTTTCGGCAATAATTCTAGTCTTACCTAGTTTTCGAGCCATTAGAATTTGACCAATGGTGTTATTTACTTTGTGTGCACCTGTATGGTTAAGGTCTTCTCTTTTTAGATATATTTTACAGCCGTGCTTTTCAGAAAGGCGTTTGGCAAAATATAGGGGAGAAGGTCGACCTACGTAGTCTTTTAAAAGCTGATTGAATTCTTTCTGAAAAGAATCTTCATACATTAGTTTTATATAGTTTTGTCGTAGTTCTTCTACATTTGGGTACAACATTTCGGGTATAAAGGCACCGCCAAATTCACCGTAGTAACCTTTTTCGTCAGCATTATAATTCATAGCGCTTCTTTAAACTTTTGTAATTCTTCAATATTTTTTAAACCTGGTTCTACTTCAAACTTACTGTTAACGTCAATGGCATAGCAGTATTTAGACTCAGGTGTTTTTGCAAATTCGTTAATTTTATCAAGATTGTTAAGGCCAATACCTCCGCTTAAAAAGAAAGGTTTGGTAGAAGGGTAATTTTTTAAAACGGGCCAATTAAAGGTGTAACCATTACCACCAGGTAATTTTCCCTTAGTATCAAAAAGAAAATAGTCGCATACATTTTCATAAGGTTTCAATTCTTCAAAGTCAAATTCTTCTTTTATGGAAAAGACTTTAATAATATCTACTTTCTGATTCAATTTCTTTAATTCAGCTGCAATTTTAATGCAGTATTCCGGCGTTTCATGACCATGTAATTGTAAGCCTTGTAATTGATGTTTGCTTACCAAATCAATAACATAATCAAGCTCAGCATCAACAAAAACTCCGACTTTATTTATCGTATGTGGAAGTTCGGGAATTTCACCTTCAAAAAAACGAGAAGAAGGTTCCCAGAAAATAAAGCCTAAATAGTCTGGTCGCAATTGTGCAACTTCAGCAGTATTCAGTTTCATTCCACAAATCTTTAGTTTCATTAGTTCTTCAAATTTTTAATGAATTCAATAGCACTTTTACCAGGGTTATCAGTCTTCATAAAATTCTCTCCGATTAAGAAACCTTGGTATCCAAAAGGCTTTAATTCTTTGATAGCATCAACAGAACTTATTCCGCTTTCAGATACCTTTACAAAATCATCTGGAATCAGTTTTGATAAAGATTTACTAGTGTCTAAACTAACCTCAAAAGTCTTTAAGTTTCTATTGTTTACACCTAGCATATCTAAACTTGGCATAATAGATTTGTGAAGTTCAGCTTCATTATGTACCTCTAACAATACGTCTAAGCCTAGGCTTTTGGCAAATTCAGAAAATGTTTTGATTTCTTGCTTTGTTAGTATTGCTGCGATGAGCAAAATAACATCGGCACCATGTGCTTTAGCCTCTATTATTTGATATTCACTAATGATAAACTCTTTACGTAGCAACGGAAGTTTTACCGATGCACGTGCTAAAACTAAATCTTCAATTGACCCGCCAAAATATTTAATATCGGTAAGTACACTCATACCACAAACTCCGGCATTCTCATAACCTTTAGCAACCTGCCCAACATTTGCATTTTGGTTAATACTTTCTTTGGACGGAGACCTACGTTTAAATTCAGCTATAATGCCTGTATCACTAAGTTTAAGTGCCTGAGCCAAAGAGTTCGTTTCTCTCTCGAAAAGTACAGAAGTCTCATATTGAGAAACCGGAATAATCGATTTTTTCAACTCCACCTCTTTACGTTTATCGGCTACTATTTTATCTAGAATATTCATACATCATTTATTCTTTATACCCTCGTCTTTACAAGGTAAAAAGCAATCTTTTTAATTTCTACTTAGTTCCTGTATTTTCTTTAAAGCAGCTAATCCGTGTCCGCCTAACAAAGACTCTTTGGCTTTTTCAAAACCTTCTAGAGGTGTTAGGTTATTTACTGTTGCAATTGCAATACCTGCATTAGCACAAACCACATTATTCTGTGGTTCGGTACCTCTACCTTGTAAAACATTAAGGAAAATTTGAGCAGAAGTATCAATAGAATCTCCACCAACAATATCACTTTGTTTAATTTGCTTCACACCAAAATCAGATGGTTTTAGCATGCTTTCCGTGTAGTTAGAAATAGTTTTAGTGCTTCCGGTTAAAGAAATCTCATCATAACCATCTAAAGCATGTAGCACGGTAAAATTCTTATCGGTTTTCTGATAAAGATAGCCATACATACGAGCTAATTCTAAATTGAAAACACCCACCATTTGGTTTTTTGGAAAAGCAGGATTCACCATAGGACCTAACATGTTAAAGAAAGTTTTAACCGCCAAATCTTTACGAATAGGAGCCACATTTTTCATAGCAGGGTGAAATAGGGGAGCGTGTAAAACACAAATACCTGCTTCATCAATACATTTTTCTAGGAAGCCAGCGTCGTTACTGAACTTTATCCCTAGAAATTCCATGACATTGCTACTACCACATTTAGAAGATACTCCGTAGTTACCATGTTTTGTAACTTTTACTCCCGCACCAGCGGTAACAAAAGAAGCTAGGGTAGAAATATTGAATGTATCTTTGCCATCACCACCAGTACCGCAAAGATCAATAGGGTTATAAGCTGATAAATCTACTGCTAAACACAAATCCAGCAGGGCATCTCTAAATCCTTCAAGTTCTTCAATAGTAATACTACGCATCATATAAACGGTTAAAAATGCCGCAATCTGACTTGTATTGTAATCACCTTTTGCAATATTTACCAAAATGCGTTTTGCATCTTCTTTGGAAAGTATTTCGTGATTTATAAGTTTATTTAATGTCTCTTTCATAGGCCCCACCTAACCTCCTCAAAGGGGAGGAATAAAGGTCTCCTTATTTATTTTTATTCGTTTTAATTTTCATCTTTTCATTTAGTTTCCCCCTTTGGGGGCTAGGGGGCGTAACCAATTCTCTAGCATCTTTTTTCCTTGTGGAGTAAGCACTGATTCTGGGTGAAATTGTACTGCTCGAACATCGTAAGTTTTATGACGAAGCGACATAATTTGTCCGTTTTCATCTAAAGAAGTAGCTTCTAAAACTTCTGGTAAATCAGGATTCACTACCCAAGAATGGTATCTGCCTACTTCAATTTCTTTAGGTAATCCTTCAAAAATAACATCCTCTTTTGTAATTTTTATTTTAGTTGCAATACCGTGGTACACTTCATCTAAGTTAATTAGCGAGCCACCAAAAACTTCGGCAATAGCCTGTTGCCCTAAACATACACCGAATACACTTTTGGTAGGTGCGTATTTTTCGATGATTTGTTTCAATAATCCCGCTTCATCAGGAATACCAGGACCTGGAGAAAGTACAATTTTATCGAAAGCATCAACCTCTTCTAGCGTAAGTTGGTCATTACGTTTTACAATAACCTCACAACCTAATTCCTCTAAATAATGCACTAGATTATAAGTGAAACTATCGTAATTATCTATAACTAAAACGGTAGCTCCACCTAACCTCCCCAAAGGGGAGGAATTTTGTTGCTCTTTAATTTTTATATTTTTACTCATAATATCATTTTAAAGCCCCTCCTTTGGAGGGGTTGGGGAGGCTTTTTATATGTCTTCAGCTATTTCCAAAGCCTTGGTCAAAGCGCCTAGTTTGTTATATGTTTCTTGTAGTTCGCTTTCAGGGTTTGATGCGGCGACCAATCCGGCGCCAGCCTGATAATGTAGTTTATGATTTTTACTTAAAAAAGTTCTGATCATGATAGCATGGTTAAAATTTCCTGAGAAATCCATGAACCCGATGGCACCACCGTAATATCCGCGACTCGTTTTTTCATATTTTTCAATAAGCTGCATTGCCATATGTTTAGGCGCGCCACTTAATGTACCGGCAGGAAAAGTATCAGCTACCACTTTCATGGTAGGTATATCACTTTTTTTCATTCCGGTAACCTTAGATACGAGGTGAATTACATGAGAGAAAAATTGTACTTCTCTATAGTTTTCAACTTTGACCACATTACCATTTCTACTAAGGTCGTTACGGGCAAGATCTACTAACATTACGTGCTCACTGTTTTCCTTATCGTCGGTCTTTAATTCTTTGGCAAGTTGCGCATCTTGTTCATCGTTTCCGGTTCTTTTGAACGTACCGGCAATAGGGTGAATTTCAGCCTTACCTTCGCTAACGATCAGTTGTGCTTCTGGAGAACTACCAAAAATCTTAAAATCGCCATAATCGAAATAGAATAAATATGGAGATGGATTTACAGAACGTAAAGCTCTATACACATTAAACTCATCACCTTTAAAACCTTGAGAAAAGCGACGGCTTAAAACTAGCTGAAATACATCGCCACGTTGACAATGCTTTTTAGCTAAAGCAACGTGCGCTCTATATTCTTCATCTTCTAAATTAGATTGTCTTTCACCTTCTATTTTAAAATTATAGGTGGCAAAATTTCTAATATTTAAAAGTTGTTCTAACTCCGGAATGTTATTTTCTGTTTCATGACAATGTGCAAAAAGGTAGGCCTCATTCTTAAAGTGATTTATGGCTATGATATTTTGATACACGGCATAGTAAATATCTGGAATATGAATAGAGTCATCCTTAACAGATAGATCAACATCTTCAAAATAACGAACGGCGTCGTAAGCCATATAGCCGAACAACCCGTTGTTAATGAATTTATAATCATTCGTATCTGCCTTAAAGGTTTTACTGAAAGCATCTATAATAGCTACAACATCTGTTTTTGGAGTAATTTGAATTTCTTCGGTAACGCCATCTGGAAATTGTTTTATAATAATTTCGTTTTCAGCCTTAATAGAGGCAATGGGATTGCAACATATATAGGAGAAGCTGTTATCGTTAGCGTGATAATCGCTACTTTCTAATAAAATACTATTAGGAAAACGATCTCTTATTTTCAAATAAACACTTACCGGGGTTATGGTATCGGCAAGAATTTTTTTATGATATGTTTTAAATGGATAGGTCATAGCTACTTTTAAAAAATAAAGAAGGCTTGTCGTGATGACAAGCCTTTATATAGTTTTACTACAATGATGCTTTGCTCACGATGTTTTTCGTAAGTTGTTCCACCACCAAGTTTTTGCGATTAAATTTTTCATTGAGCTTCAAATATAAAAAGGAAATTTAAACTATCAAACTTTAGTTCTTTAAAAATAAAAATCCCTAAGAAAAATATCAAAGGGATTTAAAATTGTGTGTATTTACCTGTTCAGGTAACCTCAAAAATTTATAGTGCTAAATCTACTACCAAATCAAAATCATCATAAATAGCTTTATCGCCTAAATTGTCAAAGAAGCTTCCAGAACCATATTTAATATCAAATTTTGTTCTATCGATTTTAATAGTGGCCGTTGCTTTGTTTTCAAACATAGAAACTACCAAGGTAACCGGTTTGGTAATTCCTTTAATAGTTAAATCTCCAGTAACGGTATATGAATTTTCATTCATAGGCTTTACCGATGTAAAAACCAATTTAGAAATAGGGTTGCTCTCAATACCAAAAAAATCCGCAGACTGCAAGTGACCTTCTAATTTTTCTTTTCCTTGTCCCGCTTCTAGGTCATTAACGGTGATTGAAGTCATGTCAACGACAAATTCACCACCAGTTAATTTTTTACCGTTCATTTCTAAATGACCAGATTTTAAATTTATAGAGCCATGGTGTGACCCTGTAACTTTATAACCCTTCCAAGTTATGGTGCTTTCACTAGCCTTAATTTCTTTTTTATCCCCATCAATAGGCGTCGATGCTGTTGCATTAAATCCAAAAATAGCAACGAATGCTAAACTTAATAATGATTTTTTCATGTTTCTTAATTTTTAATTGTTAGTGTATATATTTAAATATGTGTGATAATTTGTTCTTTTGAAAATATAACTTTTGTAAAATTTTGATTTATATGGGTTTCTATATCTTTTACTCCTACTTTATTATTACTATCAAATTGCTGGGTTGTATAATGTTAATTTAATTTGTTATTTAATTTAAAATTTATTGAGTAATCTATTTAATTCATGCAATTCAGTTTCATTAAAATTTTTAAGTATTGTCTTTTCCGTTTCAAAAAGTATACCATCAATTTTTTCTAATATCTGTAGACCTTCTTTAGTAATTAATATTTCTACTTTACGCCTATTTTGCTTACATACACTTCTAATTACAAAACCTTTTAGAATTAATTTATCGACCAGTCGTGTGGTATTACTCATTTTTGACACCATTCTTTCATTAATAGTTGAAAGATTTGCAGGATTTCCCTTTTGACCTCTTAAAATGCTAAGAACGTTAAATTGTTGGATAGTAATATCATACGGTTTAAGACTTAAGGTTACTTCTTCGTCAATCTTATTTTTAACCAATGACATATGAATAATTGTACGCTTATAAATAGGTATTTCAAAATTAGTTTTTATAACTTCTTCAACATTCATGTATGTACAATATTTGTATATACAAATGTAATTTGATTTATTGCAATCTTCTAACATTTGATGATTAATTTTTTGTTAAAAATTTGATGTCTTACTGATTTAGGAAAATTCGATTATTTTTACAAAATAATATAGCGTACTATGGCAGATTTATCACAACAAGATTGGGAAGAGCAATTAGAAAAAGATTCCAATGCAGTAATACTTGATGTAAGAACAGAAGAAGAAGTTGAAGAAGGTATAATACCTAATTCTATTAATTTAGATATTTATAAAGGGACGGAGTTCGTTGAAGAACTTAAAAAACTAGACAAGTCAAAAAATTATTATGTTTATTGCAGGTCTGGAAATAGAAGTGGCCAAGCTTGCGAAATTATGAATAGCTTGGGAATTGATAATGCTTTTAACCTTCAAGGTGGCTTTATGAATTGGGAGGGAGAAACTGCTTAATTCATTTTCTTTAAAAAAGTACACCCGCTTTGTAGCGGGTTTTTTACTTTTATAGCATGAGGGAAGATTTACTTCATTTTATGTGGATGTATAGAAAATATCCAATTAATGGTCTGGTAACGGAGACAGGCGATACCATAGAAGTAGAAAGTACCGGTATTCATAATCATTTAAGTGGGCCAGATTTCTTTAATGCAAAGCTTAGATTAAACGGACAATTATGGGCGGGTAATGTTGAAATTCATATAAAATCTTCAGACTGGTATGCTCATAAGCATCAAGACGATTGTAATTATGACAATGTAATATTACATGTCGTTTGGGAAGATGATATATCGGTTTTTAGAAAAGACGGCAGTCAAATACCTACCTTATCATTAAAAGAATATATTTCAGAAGAACTTTTAAAAACTTATAAAACCCTTTTAGATTCAAAAAACTATAAGTTTATAAATTGCGAAAAGGAGTTTCATACGATTAATGAATTTGTGAAAAACAATTGGTTAGATCGTTTGTTTATAGAAAGATTAGAACAAAAATCTTTACTTATAAACCAGTTATTGTCGTATACAAATAATGATTGGGAGCATGTTTTGTTTTTAATGCTTTTGAAAAATTTTGGCTCAAAAATAAATGGCGATAACTTTATAGAATTAGGTAAAACTATAGATTTTCCCATAATTAGGAAGCTACAAAATAAGCCTCTTGCTTTAGAGAGTTTATTTATGGGACAAGCAAGATTATTGGAAAACGACCAAGTTAAAGACGCCTACCAAGATAGCTTGTTAAAAGAGTATATTTTTTTAAAAAATAAGTTTAGCCTTAATACACCTTTTAAAGCACCTGATTTTTTTAAACTTAGACCGCATAATTTCCCTACAATACGGCTTGCGCAATTAAGTGCAATTTATTCTTCAAATAGTAATTTGTTTCATTTACTAATTGAAGAGGACCATCCTAATATGGCTGAGGTTTTTAATGTCGGAACAAGTGAATATTGGGAGACTCATTTTAACTTTGGGAAAACATCGAAAAAAAGCATTAAGAGGATTTCAAATTCCTTTTTAGATTTAATAATAATTAATACGATCATACCGCTAAAATTCTGTTTTCAAAGCTATAAAGGCACTTTTGATCACGAAAAGCTATTTCAAGATTTAAGTTATGTTAAGAAGGAAGATAACAGTATAATATTAAATTTCAGAAAATTGAATGCTTCTATTAAGGATGCAAAAGATTCACAATCATATATACAATTGTATAATGAATATTGTGTAAAAGACAAATGTTTAGATTGTGTAATTGGTGGGGCATTAATGAATATAAAAGGCTAATTTTATACTCTATGAATGTATTTTATAAATTACTACATTATTTTCAAAAGAGGGGATATGAGGTATGTGGTAGAATAGCAGAGCGATTAGGAATACGAGCAAGGGTGGTAAGGACATCGTTCATTTACCTCACTTTTGTTACTGTAGGTTTCGGATTTGCGCTCTATTTGTTCTTGGCTTTTTGGCTTAAAATAAAAGATTTGATTTATACAAAACGAAATTCAGTTTTTGATCTTTAACATATGATGCAATTATTTAGGTCTAAAATTTATTTGGCATTGACTTTAATGCTAATGGTTTTGGCTTTTGGTGTGCTCGGTTATAGAATTGTTGCCGACTATTCTTGGGTCGATGCTTTTTATATGACGATAATTACAGTAACCACTGTTGGTTTTTCAGAGGTTAGGCCAATGGGGCCAGAAGGTAAAATATTTACAATTGTACTTATTGTAACTAGTGTTTTTATAGTTGGTTTCGCAATATCAATAGTAACCGAATATTTACTCTCTAGAAATTCCGTAGAACTGCTTAAAAAGAAAAAAATGAAGAATGCAATCGCAAATTTAAATCAGCATGTTATTGTATGTGGTTTTGGACGAAATGGTATGCAAGCTGCTGAAAGGCTAAGAGCATATAAAAGACCTTTCGTAGTGATAGAGAAAGATAAAGAGGTAATAGAACGTTATGAAGAAGATGTTTTATTTATTGAAGGCGATGCCAACGATGATGATGTATTGTTAGAAGCTGGTATTGATAAAGCATTATATTTAATAGCGACTTTGCCAGATGATGCGGCCAATCTTTTTGTTGTGTTGTCCGCCAGGCAAATGAAAAAGAATCTTTTTATTATAAGTAGGGCATCATTAGTTAACTCTCAAAAGAAATTAATCTTGGCAGGAGCGAATAAAGTGATCATGCCAGATAAAATAGGTGGTGATCATATGGCCTCATTAGTAGTAATGCCGGATCTAATAACTTTTATGGACAAGCTTTCTACTGAAGGCGAGAATACAACCAATCTTGAAGAAGTGGCCATAGAAGATTTTTCCAATCAAATTGAATGTAATTCGTTACGAGATTTAGATTTAAGAAGAAAAACTGGCTGTACAATAATAGGATACATTTCTCCTAATGGAGATTATATAATAAATCCGGAAGCAGACATGAAACTTCAGCCTAAAAGTAAGGTGATTGTTTTAGGCAGACCTGAGCAAATTAAGAAATTGAATAAAATGTTCAACATAGAATAATCATCTTTATAGCATTTATATTTGATTGCATCCATTATTTTTATGATATTGCTAGACTAACTAATTCAAAATAAATTTTAAACTTATGAAGTATAAACTTCTAACACTGTTAACGATGTTAATACCTTTCTTGACTATTGCACAAGAAAAAGGATTGGATGAAAAAGTAAATGACGCATTTATGCCATTTGCTACATGGTGGGAAGCAACGGTTTTAACGCCCGTAACTATTGCAGGATACAATATTCCAATAGTTTTAATATTATTAATTGTCGGTGCAACTTTTTTTACTGTCTATTTTAAATTTCCAGGTATTTCCAAATTTCCTTTGGCAATTAATGTAGTTCGCGGTAAATACGAAGAAATTGAAAAGTATGGTTTAGAGAAGGTTCAATTACACATGACTGATGATGGTGATATTCCTGATACCATACGTGATGAAAGTGAAGAAGGTGAGGTAAGTCATTTTCAAGCATTAGCAACTGCAGTTTCTGGTACAGTGGGTTTAGGAAATATTGCTGGTGTAGCTGTTGCAATAGCTTTAGGTGGTCCTGGAGCTACTTTTTGGATGATTATTTGTGGGTTAATAGGTATGTCTACAAAATTCGTTGAATGTACATTAGGTGTAAAATATAGAGATGTTGGTCCAGACGGGACAGTTTATGGTGGGCCAATGTATTATTTGTCAAAAGGTCTAAGCGAAAGTAATTTTAAAATTTTAGGTAAAATTCTTGCTGGTATATTTGCGATATTATGTGTTGGGGCATCGTTTGGTGGCGGTAATGCATTTCAATCTAACCAAGCAGCAGTGCAACTAACCTCAATGTTAAATTTAGAGGGTGGTGCTACCGGTGTAATAATCGGTGTTATACTTGCTGTTTTAGTAGGTATAGTAATTATCGGAGGTATTAAAAAAATAGCAAGTGTTACTGAGAAGATTGTTCCATTTATGGCAGGTATTTATGTTTTGGCGTCTTTAGTAATTATTTTTGCTAATATAAACTATATAGGTGATGCCTTTGGAATGATATTTTCTGGAGCTTTTTCGCCAGATGCTGCACTAGGCGGTATAATAGGGGTTATTATAGTTGGTTTTCAAAGAGCGGCTTTCTCAAATGAAGCAGGTGCAGGTTCTGCTGCAATTGCGCATTCTGCTGTTAAAACAAGATACCCGGCAAGTGAAGGTATTGTTGCATTATTAGAGCCTTTTATAGATACTGTTGTTATTTGTACAATGACTGCCTTGGTAATTATATTCTTTAACATGGATGCTGGTGCCTTTGAATATGGTAATGGTATAGGGAGTACGGTTCTATTGAATGACACAGGTGCTTATGTTGGTGGTGTGGATTTAACTTCGATGGCGTATGACTCTGTAATACCAGGATTTAGATATGTACTAACAATTGCAATAATACTATTTGCTTTTTCAACTATGATTTCTTGGTCATATTATGGTTTACAGTCATGGAAGTATTTATTTGGAAGAGGTAAAACAGCAGATATTTTATATAAAGTATTGTTCTTAGTATTTGTAGTTATCGGTGCAGCTGCAACTTTAGATGCGGTTATTAAATTTTCTGATGCTATGATTTTGGCGTTAGTATTTCCAAATATGATTGGTTTACTTATCTTATTTCCTAAAGTAAAGAAAAGCTTGGGAAGATATTTATCAGCTATTAAAGAAGTTTATCATTAAAATAAGAATTTGAAAAATTTTAAATCCCACTTTAAGTTCAATAAACAAGAACGAAGTGGGATTTTCTTTTTGTGTTTTTTTCTAATAATAGTTCAAATAGGATATTATATTTATCAACCTAACTTAAATAATCAACCCTCTTCATTAGTTTTTGATAGCGAGACTCAAGCTATGATAGATTCTTTAAAAAGTGAGGTTTCTACAATGGATACTATTCGTGTATTTCCATTTAATCCAAATTTCATAACAGATTTTAAAGGGTATACATTAGGAATGTCTATTGATGAAATTGATAGGTTGCACAATTTTAGAAATAACAATGAGTTTGTGAATTCTGCTGAAGAATTTCAGAAGATTACAAAAGTTTCAGACTCGTTACTTAGTATTATTTCCCCTTATTTTAAATTTCCAGAGTGGACACAGAACAAGAAGAATAATTTTGCTTTTAAAAAGAATTCATTCCTTAATAAAGATGTTGCAGAGAAAGTTACATGGAAAGATTTAAATGCTACAACTGCAGAGGAGTTACAACAGATTAGTGGAATAGGGGTAAAGTTGTCAGCAAGAATAATAAAATTTAGAGATAGGTTGGGCGGGTTTTTAGTAGATGAGCAATTGTACGATGTTTATGGATTGGAAGAAGATGTGGTTTATAGAACATTGAATCAGTTTAAGGTGATAACCAAGCCAAATATTGTAAAAATAAATGTCAATACAGCTACTGCTGCTGAGCTCTCTAAATTGATATATCTTCAAAAACACGTAGCTGAGGGCATAGTAAATTATCGTAATCTCAACGGAAGTATCAATTCATTGAACGAATTAAAAAAAATAGAGGAATTTCCTTTTGAGCGAATTGATAGAATTGGTTTATATTTGTCACTCTAAAAAAAACGCTATGCAAAGTATGTACTTCACAGAAGAACATCAATTATTTAGGGCGAGCCTAAAAGATTTTTTACAAAAAGAAGTTGTTCCTCATATAGATAAATGGGAGGAAACAGGTACAATTGAAAGATTTATATGGAAGAAGTTCGGAGATATGGGCTATTTTGGTCTTGCAACACCTGAACAAGATGGTGGCTTGGGCCTAGACTTGTTCTATACAGTGGTTTTGCTAGAAGAGCTACAAAAAATTAATTCTGGGGGCTTTGCCGCTGCAATATGGGCGCATGCTTATTTGGCAATGACGCACTTAAACAAAGAAGCGGACTCTTTTGTAAAAGAGAAATATTTACGGCCAAGTGTGGATGGCGATAAAATTGGTTGCCTTTGTGTATCAGAACCATTTGGAGGTAGTGATGTAGCAGCAATGCGTACTACTGCTGTAAAAGAAGGTGATTTTTATACATTAAATGGTTCAAAAACCTTTATAACTAATGGTGTATATGCGGACTATATGATAGTAGCTGCAAAAACAGCACCTGAATTGGGTAATAAAGGAATTAGCATATTTGTAGTGGATAGGCAAAGTAAAGGAGTTACTGCAAATAAGTTGAATAAATTAGGTTGGCGAGCATCCGATACGGCGGAATTGGCTTTTGATAATGTAAAGATTCCTGTTGAGAATCTTATGGGTGATGAGAATATGGGCTTTTCTTATATAATGGAACATTTTTCTTTAGAAAGATTAATAATGGGTATTAATGCGCATGCAAGAGCAGAGCATGTTTTGGAATACGCTTTACAATATATGTCAGAAAGAGAAGCTTTTGGTAAATCAATTAATAAGTTTCAAGCTTTACGTCATAGAGTTGCAGATTTGTATGGAGATATCGATATGTGTAAAGAATATAATTATTCAGTAGCAAATAGGTTAGACAAAGGCCAGTATGTTGTCAAAGAAGCTACAATTTCAAAATTAAAATCAACCAAAGTTGCTGATAAGGTTGCATACGAATGTTTACAATTCTTAGGAGGTTATGGTTATATTGAGGATTATCCAATGGCTCGTAATTTTAGAGACAGTAGATTAGGTCCAATAGGAGGAGGGACCTCTGAGATTTTGAGAGAGATTATTGCTAAGATAGTAATCGATAAAAAAGAATATAAACCGGTAAAGGTTTAAGAAAAGATAGCTAAAGTTTTTAAAAATTAGAAAATAGGTTGTCTAAATGAATATAGTTATTATATTTGCAGCCTTAATCATAAAGAGAGGAGGTTATAGCCCATGTTAATAATACCAGTAAAAGAAGGAGAAAACATCGATAGAGCTTTAAAGCGTTTCAAACGTAAGTTCGATAAGACAGGTACAATGAGACAGTTACGTAAGCGTCAACAGTTTAATAAACCGTCAGTTGTTCGTAGAGCACAGATACAAAAAGCAGAATATATTCAAGGTCTAAGAGATCAGGAAGAAATTTAGACTTTGTACGATAGATATATAAATCCCGCAATTTGCGGGATTTTTTTTGTTTAAACTTTAATATCTTTAGAATATGGTATTATCAGAATTTAACTCTTATCTCTCATTAGAGAAAAATTATTCTAAACATACGGCAAAGGCATATGAAAATGATATTCTTGAATTTAGGGATTTTTGTAATACCAAGTATGATGTTGCTTGCATTAATAATGTAGATTATAGTTTAATTCGCTTTTGGATTGTCAGTTTGTCAGAAAAGGAAATTGATAATCGTTCCATAAATAGAAAAATATCTTCGCTTAAGTCTTATTATAGATTTCTTCAAAAAATTGGCTTATTAGATGTGAATCCGCTTATAAAGCATAAAGCCTTAAAAACATCAAAGAAAATAGAGATACCGTTTTCGGAACAAGAAATGCAAAACGTGTTATCTGTTATTGAGTACACGAATGATTTTGAAGGTGTTAGGGATGAGTTGCTTATACATGTATTGTATGCTACTGGTATGCGAAGGTCAGAGTTGTTACATTTAAAGGATTCTGATGTAGATTTTGAAAACATGACAATCAAGGTATTGGGTAAGCGCAATAAAGAACGATATATACCAATGTTATTAGAAAGCAAGCATAAGTTTAAGTCATATTTCATTAAAAGATTGGAGCTTAAAGAGATAAAAGATGATGATTATTTGTTTCTTACGCAATCGGGCAATAAAATGTATGAAACTCTTGTTTATAGATTAATAAACAAGTATTTTAGAGTAGTTTCCTCAAAGGTTAAAATAAGCCCGCATATTCTAAGGCATACCTTTGCTACACACTTGTTGAATAAAGGGGCTGATTTAAATGCGGTTAAGGAGTTACTTGGGCATTCTAGTTTGGCCTCGACACAAGTCTATACGCATAATAGCATAGCTGAGTTGAAAAAGGTTCATGCAAAAGCTCATCCGCGAGGAAATAAATAATTATTGTATAATCTGGCTAAATTTTTAAGCCCATAAATTTTCTGACTATGAAAGTAAATACGCAATCGGTAAATTTTAATGCAAACAGTGAGTTGATTAATTTCCTTCAAAACAGACTTAATAAGGTGGAAACCTTTTATTCTAAGGTAATTAGCTCAGATGTGTATATGAAAGTTGAGAATACGAGTTCTAAAGAGAACAAAATAGTAGAAATAAAAATTACAGTTCCTAAAGATAAATTTGTTGTTAAAAAACAATGTAAGTCTTTCGAAGAGGCAGTTGACTCAGCTTGTAGTTCCTTGGAACGCAGGTTAATAAAACAAAAACAAAAAATAAGATTACAAGCTTCATAAAAATATTTCAAAATTTGTTTTGAATAAACAAAAAATACTATACATTTGCAGTCCGTTAGAAATAGCGGACTTTTTTATAGCTTTAAAAGTTGTAAATAAGCCGATGTAGCTCAGCTGGCTAGAGCAGCTGATTTGTAATCAGCAGGTCGTGGGTTCGAGTCCCTCCATCGGCTCTAAAGTTCTTTAAAATATTAGTTTGAGGGGAGATACTCAAGCGGCCAACGAGGGCAGACTGTAAATCTGCTGACTACGTCTTCGCAGGTTCGAATCCTGCTCTCCCCACAAAACTTTTATAAAGAAATTTTAAAATTGAAATATTGTAATTTTATAAGCGGGAGTAGCTCAGTTGGTAGAGCGTCAGCCTTCCAAGCTGAATGTCGCCGGTTCGAACCCGGTCTCCCGCTCTATAATTTTGACAGAAATGTCAATTCCTGCGAAGGCAGGAACCTACTGTTTAGGTGGGTTCAACACTTTACGCCGGTGTAGCTCAGGGGTAGAGCGTTTCCTTGGTAAGGAAGAGGTCACGAGTTCAATTCTCGTCATTGGCTCAATTAAGGTATAAATTTGTACACTAATATAAACTAAGATTAAAATTCATTAAACATGGCAAAGGCAACTTTCGATCGTTCCAAACCGCACTTAAATATAGGTACTATTGGACACGTTGATCACGGTAAAACTACATTAACTGCAGCTATTACAACTGTTTTGGCAAATGCAGGTCTTTCTGAAATGAGAAGTTTCGATTCTATCGATAATGCTCCTGAGGAAAAAGAAAGAGGTATTACAATTAACACTTCACACGTAGAGTATTCTACCGCTAACCGTCACTATGCACACGTTGACTGTCCTGGTCACGCGGATTATGTTAAGAACATGGTTACTGGTGCTGCTCAAATGGATGGTGCTATATTAGTTGTTGCTGCTACAGATGGTCCTATGCCTCAAACTCGTGAGCATATCCTTTTAGGTCGCCAGGTTGGTATTCCAAGAATGGTTGTATTCATGAATAAAGTGGATATGGTTGATGATGAGGAGTTAATCGAGCTTGTTGAAATGGAAGTAAGAGAATTGCTTTCTTTTTATGAGTACGATGGTGATAATGGTCCTGTAATCGCTGGTTCTGCATTAGGTGCATTAAATGGTGAGCAGAAATGGGTTGATACAGTTATGGAACTAATGGAAGCTGTTGATAACTGGATTGAACTTCCTGTAAGAGATGTTGAGAAGCCTTTCTTAATGCCTGTTGAAGATGTATTTACTATTACTGGTCGTGGTACTGTTGCAACAGGTCGTATAGAGACTGGAATTGCAAATACTGGTGATGCTGTTGAGATTATTGGTATGGGTGCTGAAAAATTGAACTCTACGATTACTGGGGTTGAAATGTTCCGTAAAATTTTGGATAGAGGTGAAGCTGGAGATAACGTAGGTATCTTGTTGAGAGGTATTGAAAAATCTCAAATTAGTCGTGGGATGGTAATCTGTAAGCCAGGTTCAGTTAAGCCACATGCTAAATTTGAAGCTGAAGTTTATGTATTGAAAAAAGAAGAAGGTGGTCGTCATACACCATTCCATAACAACTACCGTCCACAGTTCTATGTAAGAACTACAGATGTTACTGGTAACATTGCACTTCCTTCAGGAGTTGAAATGGTTATGCCAGGTGATAACCTTACGATAACAGTTGAGTTAATTCAGCCAATTGCATTAAGTGTAGGTCTTCGTTTCGCTATCCGTGAAGGTGGTAGAACCGTAGGTGCTGGTCAGGTAACTAAGATTATAGATTAATTTAATCTAAAGAGTATTGTGTATATAAGGGTGTCTTGCTCAAGCGGGACACCTTTACATGCAAATAAAAGAATAGGTGGCTTTAGTGCCGTTATTCATACGGGTGTAGCTCAGTTGGTAGAGCACTGGTCTCCAAAACCAGGTGTCGGGAGTTCGAGTCTCTCCTCCCGTGCACAATAGAATTTGGATGATACGTCCTTTAGTTGAAATTGTAAAACAGAAATTTAAATGTTCACATATATAAAAGAATCCGTTGAAGAGTTAAGGAATAATGTTACTCTTCCTTCACGTGCAGAGTCATCAAACTTGATGGTTGTTGTAGCTGTGTTTTCTATCCTTTTTGCGTTGGCAACTTGGGGTGTAGATACGGTCTTTAGTAAGGTGATTAAGTTGTATTTCAACACTGTTTTAAACTAGTAAGTCTTATGTCAGAAGTATTAGAGAAAAAATGGTACGTTGTTAGGGCTGTCAGTGGTCAAGAGAATAAAATCAAAGGCTATATTGAAAGTGAGGTAGAACGTCATGGTTTTTCTGACTATTTAGAGGATGTTCTTGTTCCAACCGAAAAAGTAATTCAGATTAGAAATGGTAAGAAAATAAACAAAGAAAGAGTTTATTTTCCTGGCTATATTATGATTAAAGCTAATTTGGGGGGTGAGATGGTTCACATCATAAGGTCAATTACAAATGTAATTGGATTTTTAGGTGAAACAAAAGGTGGTGATCCAGTTCCTTTAAGGAAGAATGAAGTAAATAGAATGCTAGGTAAGGTGGATGAGCTTGCAGTTAATACTGATAGCGTAGCAATTCCATTTGTTTTTGGAGAAACAGTTAAGGTGATTGACGGTCCGTTTAATGGATTTAATGGAACTGTTGAGAAAATTAATGAGGAAAAACGTAAGCTTGAGGTTATGGTGAAGATTTTCGGAAGAAAGACTCCTTTAGAGCTTAGTTACATGCAAGTAGAGAAAGTATAAGAATAAGTGTTACATACATATAATTAAAGTAGTGTTGCTTCCGTAAACACACTTTCAATTTAATTTTAAACAATGGCAAAAGAAATAGGTAAAGTAGTTAAACTACAAGTTAAGGGAGGTGCAGCGAATCCATCGCCACCGGTTGGACCTGCCTTAGGAGCTGCTGGTGTTAACATTATGGAATTCTGTAAGCAATTTAATGCGCGTACACAGGATAAACCAGGTAAAATATTACCAGTTGTTATCACCGTTTACAAAGATAAGTCTTTCGACTTCGTTGTAAAAACTCCACCGGCGGCGATTCAGCTATTGGAAGCGGCTAAGATTAAAAAAGGATCTGGCGAACCTAACAGAGTAAAATTAGGTAGTGTTACCTGGGATCAAATCAAGGCAATAGCCGAAGATAAAATGGTTGATCTTAACGCATTTACAGTAGAATCTGCAATGAGTATGATTGCTGGTACTGCACGTTCTATGGGTATGAAGGTAGCAGGAAAGAAACCTTTTTAAAATCTTAAAAGTAATTAAATGGCAAAGTTAACTAAGAAGCAAAAGGAAGCGCACTCCAAAATAGAGAAAGATAAATTATACTCTGTTGCGGATGCTTCGGCTTTAATAAAAGAAATAACCAATACAAAATTTGACGCATCTGTAGATTTAGCAGTTCGTTTGGGTGTGGATCCAAGAAAGGCAAATCAAATGGTACGTGGTGTAGTTACACTACCTCACGGTACTGGTAAAGATGTAAAGGTTTTGGCTTTGGTAACCCCAGATAAAGAAGCAGAGGCTCAAGAAGCTGGTGCAGATTATGTTGGGTTAGATGAGTATTTGGAGAAGATAAAAAATGGTTGGACAGATGTTGATGTAATTATCACAATGCCAAGCGTTATGGGTAAATTAGGTCCATTAGGTCGTGTTTTAGGACCTAGAGGTTTAATGCCAAATCCAAAAACAGGAACTGTTACTATGGATGTAGCTAAAGCTGTATCTGAAGTAAAAGCAGGTAAAATAGATTTTAAAGTTGATAAAACCGGTATCGTACACGCTGCGATAGGTAAAGCTTCTTTTTCTGCAGATAAGATTGCAGATAACGCTAAGGAGTTGTTAGATACTTTGAATAAATTAAAGCCAACTGCGGCAAAAGGTGTTTATATGAAAACTATATTCATGTCTAGCACAATGAGCCCAAGTTTGCAATTAGATCCAAAGTCAATTTAACAAACTGCTAGTTAAAAATTAAAAGTATGACAAGAGAAGAAAAAGCAACGGTTATAAAAGATTTGACTACGCAGTTGGCAGATAGTACAACTATCTATTTGGCAGATATTTCAGGTTTAGATGCAGGTACAACTTCTGATTTAAGAAGGGCTTGTTTCAAAGCTAATATTAGACTAGCTGTAGTTAAGAATACATTGCTTGCAAAAGCAATGAATGCTTCTGAGAAAGATTTTGGTGAGTTACCTGAAGTATTAAAGGGGAGTACCTCTTTAATGTTTTCGGAAGTAGCCAATGCTCCTGCTAAATTGATAAAGAATTTTAGAAAAAAATCTAAAAAACCTTTATTAAAAGGAGCTTTTATTGAAGAAGCAGTTTACATAGGTGATGATAATTTAGATGCTTTAGTTAGCATTAAGTCTAAAGAAGAAATGATCGGTGAGGTAATTGGATTATTACAATCTCCAGCCAAGAATGTTATTTCTGGACTTAAATCTGGTGGTGGTAAGCTAGCCGGAATTCTAAAAACATTATCTGAAAGATAAGTACGCACTATAAACTAAGTATATTTTAAAATTTTATTAAACGATAGAAAATGGCAGATTTAAAAGATTTCGCAGAACAATTAGTTAACCTTACTGTAAAAGAAGTAAACGAGTTAGCTGGTATATTAAAAGATGAGTATGGTATTGAGCCTGCAGCGGCAGCAGTAGCAGTAGCTGCTGGTGGTGGTGCTGAAGCTGGTGAAGCGGCAGAAGAGAAAACTGAATTCGATGTAATTTTGAAAGCAGCAGGAGCTTCTAAATTAGCAGTAGTTAAATTGGTTAAGGAATTAACTGGTTTAGGCTTGAAAGATGCAAAGGATATTGTTGATAGTGCACCAAAGCCTGTTAAGGAAGGTGTTTCTAAAGACGAAGCAGAAGGTATCAAAAAATCATTGGAAGAAGCTGGAGCAGAAGTTGAGCTTAAATAATAGCAACAACCATATTACTTTTGGTTTAGGTCTTTTCGCTTTTTGCGGTTAGACCTAAGCCTTTTTATAGAATTAGGTATATTTAGAAGTATACAACCCATTTAGTACTCACGATCAAAACACTGTCCGTAGATGTTCACAAATCAGACTGAAAGAATAAGCTTTGCTTCCGCAAGAAACACACCGGATTACCCGGATTTCTTGGATATTCAGATTAAATCTTTTCAAGACTTTTTTCAACTAGAGACTAAATCAGATGAAAGAGGTAATGAAGGTCTTTATAATACCTTCATGGAAAATTTCCCAATAACTGATACTCGAAATCAGTTTGTATTGGAATTCTTAGATTATTTTATAGATCCGCCAAGATATTCAATTCAAGAATGTATTGAGCGTGGTCTTACTTATAGCGTACCATTAAAAGCGCGTTTAAAGTTGTACTGTACAGATCCAGAACATGAGGATTTTGAAACGATAGTACAAGATGTGTATTTGGGTACTATACCTTATATGACTCCGAGCGGTACATTTGTAATCAATGGTGCAGAAAGGGTTGTTGTTTCTCAGTTGCATAGATCGCCAGGGGTTTTCTTTGGTCAGTCTTTCCATGCAAATGGAACCAAATTATATTCTGCTAGGGTAATTCCTTTTAAAGGTTCTTGGATAGAGTTTGCTACCGATATTAATGGTGTAATGTATGCCTATATCGATAGAAAGAAAAAATTACCGGTTACTACCTTATTTAGAGCCATTGGCTTTGAACGTGACAAGGATATTTTAGAAATATTTGATCTTTCTGAGGAAGTAAAAGTTTCTAAAGCCGGACTTACCAAAGTTCTTGGGCGAAAATTAGCGGCAAGAGTATTGAATACTTGGCACGAGGATTTTGTTGATGAGGATACTGGCGAAGTTGTTTCGATAGAACGAAATGAAATAGTTTTAGATCGTGATACGATTCTTGAGAAAGAGCATATTGCTGAAATTATAGATGCAGATGTAAAGACAGTTTTGTTACATAAAGAAAATAATGCGCAATCTGATTACGCTATTATTCATAATACATTACAAAAGGATCCAACGAATTCTGAAAAAGAAGCCGTTGAACATATTTACCGTCAATTACGTAATGCAGAACCGCCAGATGAGGAAACTGCACGTGGTATTATTGATAAATTATTCTTTTCTGATCAACGTTACAATTTAGGTGAAGTTGGTCGTTATAGAATGAATAAAAAGTTACAGTTGGATATTGGAATGGATAAGCAAGTCTTAACCAAGGAAGATATCATAACTATTATAAAATATTTAATCGAGTTAATTAACTCAAAAGCTGAAATCGATGATATTGATCACTTATCTAACCGTCGTGTTAGAACTGTAGGTGAGCAATTATCTTCTCAGTTCGGTGTTGGTCTTGCACGTATGGCAAGAACAATTCGTGAGCGTATGAACGTTCGTGATAACGAAGTATTTACGCCTATAGATTTAATTAATGCGAAGACTTTGTCTTCTGTAATAAATTCTTTCTTTGGTACAAATCAGTTATCTCAGTTTATGGATCAAACTAATCCATTAGCAGAGATTACGCACAAGAGAAGATTGTCAGCATTAGGACCTGGTGGTTTATCAAGAGAACGTGCCGGTTTCGAAGTGCGTGATGTTCACTATACACACTACGGTCGTTTATGTCCTATTGAAACACCAGAAGGACCAAATATTGGTTTGATATCTTCTTTATCTGTTTTTGCGAAAGTGAATTCAATGGGATTCTTAGAAACTCCATATAGAAAGGTAACAGATTCAGTAGTTGATATAAATAATTTTGCTTATTTAAGTGCTGAAGAAGAAGAAGGAATGAAAATTGCGCAAGCTAACATTCCAATGAAAGAAGATGGCACTATAGATACAGACAAGGTTATTGCTAGAGAAGAAGGGGATTTCCCGGTTGTAGATCCATCTGAAATTCAATATACAGATGTCGCACCTAATCAAATTGCTTCTATTTCGGCATCTTTAATTCCATTCTTGGAACATGATGATGCTAACAGGGCCTTGATGGGATCTAACATGATGCGTCAGGCCGTACCTTTGTTAAAACCACAATCACCAATTGTTGGTACAGGTTTAGAGCGTCAAGTAGCTTCAGATTCTAGAGTATTGATTAATGCGGAAGGTGATGGTGTAATAGAGTATGTAGATGCTCAAAAAATTACCATTAAATATGATAGGACTGATGAAGAAAGATTAATCAGTTTCGAAGAGGATGAGAAAACGTACTTCTTAGTTAAATTTAGAAAAACCAACCAAGGAACCAACATTAACTTAAAGCCTATTGTACAAGTAGGTGATAGAGTTAAAAAAGGACAAGTACTTTGTGAAGGTTATGCAACTGAAAAAGGGGAATTAGCATTAGGAAGAAACTTAACCGTGGCGTTTATGCCATGGAAAGGATACAACTTCGAGGATGCAATTGTAATATCTGAAAAAGTTGTTCGTGAAGATATTTTTACTTCAATACATGTTGATGAGTACTCCTTAGAAGTTAGAGATACAAAATTAGGAGCTGAAGAACTAACTCATGATATACCAAATGTTTCTGAAGAGGCTACAAAAGACCTTGATGAGAATGGTATGATCAGGATTGGTGCCGAAGTGAAGCCTGGTGATATCTTAATTGGTAAGATTACGCCAAAAGGTGAGTCTGATCCAACTCCTGAAGAGAAATTGTTACGTGCTATTTTTGGTGACAAAGCCGGTGATGTAAAAGACGCTTCATTAAAAGCTTCACCTTCTTTAAGAGGTGTTGTCATAGATAAGAAATTATTTTCAAGATCAGTAAAAGATAAGAGAAAACGTTCTGAGGATAAAGAAGAGCTTTCTAAGCTTGAATTGGAGTATGAAGTAAAATTCCAAGAATTAAAAGATGTACTTGTTGAAAAATTATTTACTATAGTTAATGGTAAAACATCACAAGGTGTACTTAATGATCTAGGAGAAGAAGTTTTGCCTAAGGGTAAAAAGTATACCATGAAAATGTTAAACTCTGTTGATGATTTTGCTCACTTAGTAGGTGGAAGCTGGACAACGGATACAGAAACAAATACTTTGGTTGCTGATTTACTTCATAATTATAAGATAAAGCTTAACGATTTACAAGGTAACTTAAGAAGAGATAAGTTTACCATATCTGTAGGAGATGAATTACCTGCAGGTATAATGAAACTTGCTAAAGTATATGTTGCTAAAAAACGTAAACTTAAAGTTGGTGATAAAATGGCCGGTAGACACGGTAACAAAGGTATTGTTTCTAGAATTGTACGTCATGAAGATATGCCATTCTTAGAGGATGGTACTCCTGTTGATATTGTTCTTAACCCATTAGGTGTACCGTCTCGTATGAACATCGGTCAAATTTATGAAACTGTATTAGGTTGGGCAGGTCTTAAGCTTGGTAGAAAGTATGCAACACCAATTTTTGATGGTGCAACTTTAGATGAAATAAATACCTATACTGACGAGGCCGGTATACCTAGATTTGGACATACATACTTATATGATGGTGGAACAGGACAGCGTTTCGATCAGCCTGCAACTGTAGGTGTAATCTATATGTTGAAACTTGGTCATATGGTAGATGATAAGATGCATGCACGTTCTATTGGACCGTATTCTTTAATTACGCAACAGCCATTAGGTGGTAAAGCACAGTTTGGTGGTCAACGTTTTGGAGAAATGGAAGTTTGGGCACTTGAAGCATATGGTGCTTCTGCAACTTTAAGAGAGATTTTAACGGTTAAATCTGATGATGTTATTGGAAGAGCAAAAACCTATGAATCAATTGTTAAAGGTGAAACAATGCCAGAGCCTGGTTTACCAGAATCTTTCAACGTTTTAATGCACGAACTTAAGGGATTAGGTTTGGATATTAGACTTGAGGAATAGTTCAATAGTTGCTATTGAAGACTATTAAGTAAAACAAATTAAAACATTATCAGCACGCTATTATGGCAAGAATAAAAGATAATAACCCAGTAAAAAGGTTCGATAAAATTTCAATAGGATTAGCTTCGCCAGAATCAATTTTGGCAGAGTCAAGAGGTGAAGTTTTAAAACCTGAAACAATAAATTATAGAACTCACAAACCAGAACGTGATGGTTTGTTCTGTGAGCGTATTTTTGGTCCTGTTAAGGATTACGAATGTGCCTGTGGAAAATATAAACGTATTCGTTACCGAGGTATCGTTTGTGATCGTTGTGGTGTAGAGGTTACTGAGAAAAAAGTAAGAAGAGACCGCGTAGGGCACATTAATTTGGTTGTGCCGGTAGCTCATATTTGGTATTTCCGTTCGTTACCTAATAAAATAGGTTATCTTTTAGGTTTACCGTCTAAGAAATTAGATATGATTATTTACTACGAACGTTATGTAGTAATACAAGCAGGTATAGCTAAAGGTCCTGAAGGTGAGGAAATTCAAAAAATGGATTTCTTAACTGAAGAGGAGTACTTAAATATTTTAGAAACTATTCCCCAAGAAAATCAGTATTTAGAAGATTCTGACCCAAATAAGTTCATAGCTAAAATGGGTGCTGAATGTTTAATTGATTTATTGGGTAGAATCAATCTAAAGGAACTTTCTTTTGAGCTTAGACATAAAGCAAATACAGAAACTTCAAAGCAAAGAAAAACTGAAGCATTAAAAAGACTTCAGGTTGTTGAAGCGCTTCGTGAATCTCAAGAGAATAGGGAGAACGAGCCAGAATGGATGATAATGAAAGTAATTCCGGTTATACCACCAGAATTACGTCCATTAGTGCCTTTAGATGGTGGTCGTTTTGCAACATCAGATTTAAATGATCTTTACAGAAGGGTAATTATTAGAAATAACCGTTTAAAGAGATTAGTAGAAATAAAAGCTCCAGAAGTAATTTTACGTAATGAAAAACGTATGCTTCAAGAAGCTGTAGATTCTTTATTTGATAATACAAGAAAAGCTTCTGCTGTTAAGACAGAATCTAACAGACCACTAAAATCTCTTTCAGATTCGCTTAAAGGTAAGCAAGGTCGTTTCCGTCAAAATTTATTAGGTAAACGTGTTGATTATTCTGCGCGTTCTGTAATTGTTGTGGGTCCTGAAATGAAGTTGTTCGAATGTGGACTTCCAAAAGATATGGCAGCGGAATTATACAAGCCTTTTGTAATCAGAAAACTGATTGAAAGAGGAATTGTTAAGACCGTAAAATCAGCCAAGAAAATAATAGATAAGAAAGAGCCTGTAGTTTGGGATATTTTAGAGAATGTATTGAAAGGACATCCGGTAATGTTGAACAGAGCTCCTACATTACACCGTTTAGGAATTCAAGCGTTCCAGCCTAAACTAATTGAAGGTAAAGCAATACGTTTACATCCCTTAGTATGTACTGCATTTAATGCGGATTTCGATGGTGACCAAATGGCGGTTCACCTTCCATTAGGACCTGAAGCTATTTTAGAGTGTCAGTTATTAATGTTGGCCTCGCATAATATTTTGAACCCTGCTAATGGTTCACCGATTACTGTGCCTTCTCAGGATATGGTTTTGGGTCTATATTATATGACCAAGGAAAGAAAATCGACTCCGGAACTTATAGTTAAAGGAGAAGGAATTACATTTTATTCATATGAAGAGGTAGAGATAGCTTTCAATGAAGGAATGGTTGATTTGAACGCTGGAATTAAAGTAAGAGCAAAGGATTTTAATGAAGAAGGAGAGTTAGTATACAAGATAATTCCTACTACAGTTGGAAGAGTATTGTTTAACATGGAGGTGCCAGAAGCTGCTGGTTACATAAATGATGTATTGAACAAAAAATCTCTTCGAGATATTATTGGAGGTATTTTAAGTGTAACCGATGTGCCAACAACAGCTGATTTCTTAGACAAAATTAAAACAATGGGGTATGATTTCGCATTTAGAGGCGGACTATCCTTTAGTTTAGGAGATATTATTATTCCACAAGAGAAGCATGAAATGATTGCTGAAGCTAACGTACAAGTTGATGGAATTAAGGCCAACTATAACATGGGTCTAATTACTAACAATGAGCGTTATAATCAAGTAATTGATGTTTGGACTTCTACAAACGCGCAATTGACTGAATTGGCAATGAAGCGTATACGTGAGGATCAACAAGGATTCAACTCGGTGTATATGATGCTTGATTCTGGTGCAAGGGGTTCTAAAGAGCAAATTCGCCAGTTAACAGGTATGCGTGGTTTAATGGCTAAGCCGAAGAAATCTACTGCAGGTGGTGGTGAGATTATTGAAAACCCGATTCTTTCTAACTTTAAGGAAGGTTTATCCATTTTGGAGTACTTTATTTCAACTCACGGTGCTCGTAAAGGACTTGCAGATACGGCTTTGAAAACGGCAGATGCAGGGTACTTGACTAGAAGATTGGTTGATGTTTCTCAAGATGTAATTATTAACACAGAAGATTGTGAAACACTTAGAGGTGTTGAAGTAGAGGCACTTAAGAAGAATGAAGAGGTTGTTGAAAGTCTTGGTGAAAGAATTTTAGGCAGGGTATCATTACATGATGTGTACAACCCAATGACAGAGGAATTAATTCTTAAGTCAGGTCAACAAATTATGGAAGCCGATGTTAAGAAAATTGAAGCTTCTCCTATAGAAAAGGTTGAAGTGCGTTCAGCTCTTACATGTGAGGCAGATAAAGGAATTTGTGCTAAATGTTATGGTAGAAATCTTTCAACCAATAAAATGGTTCAAAGAGGTGAAGCCGTAGGTGTTGTTGCAGCACAATCTATTGGTGAGCCAGGTACTCAGTTGACATTGAGAACTTTCCACGTAGGTGGTATTGCAGGTAACATATCTGAAGATAATAAATTAGAAGTTAAGTTTTCAGGAATTGCTGAAATAGAAGATTTAAGAACAATTACAGGTGAGGGTGCAGATGGTAAACCTGCCGAAATAGTTATTTCCAGAACTAGTGAAATTAAAGTTGTCGATGCTAAAACAGGTATAACGTTAAGCACAGGTAACATTCCTTATGGTTCTCAATTATATGTGAAGAATGGTGCTAAAGTAGAAAAAGGAGATGTAATTTGTTCTTGGGACCCATATAACGGTGTAATTGTTTCTGAATTTCCAGGGAAAATTGCTTATGAGAATATTGAACAGGGAATAACTTATCAAGTTGAAATTGATGAACAAACAGGTTTCCAAGAAAAAGTAATCTCTGAATCTAGAAACAAAAAGTTAATTCCTACTTTATTGATTCAAGATGCTAAGGGTGAAACATTACGTTCTTATAACTTACCGGTAGGGTCACATATTATGGTTGATGATGGCGATAAGATCAAAGAAGGTAAAATCTTGGTGAAAATACCACGTAAGTCCGCTAAGGCTGGTGATATTACAGGAGGTCTACCTAGAGTAACTGAATTGTTTGAAGCAAGAAATCCTTCTAATCCAGCAGTGGTATCTGAAATTGATGGTGTTGTTTCTTTTGGTAAAATTAAGAGAGGAAATAGGGAAATCATCATTGAATCTAAATTAGGTGAGGTGAAGAAATACTTGGTTAAACTTTCTAACCAAATTTTAGTTCAGGAAAATGATTATGTTAGAGCAGGAATGCCATTGTCTGACGGGTCAATTACACCTGAAGATATATTATCTATCAAAGGACCATCTGCAGTACAACAATATTTAGTAAATGAAGTGCAGGAGGTATACAGGCTACAAGGGGTTAAGATTAATGATAAGCACTTTGAAGTTGTAGTTAGACAGATGATGAGAAAGGTTAGAATAGTAGATCCAGGAGATACTATTTTCCTTGAAAATCAATTGATTCACAAGGACGATTTCATCAAAGAAAATGATGATATTTTTGGAAAAAAAGTAGTTATGGACGCCGGTGATTCTAGTAATCTTAAACCAGGTCAAATAGTTACTCCTCGTGAATTAAGAGATGAAAATTCTTTATTAAGACGTGGGGATAAAGCTTTAGTAGATGCGCGTGATGCAGTTTCCGCAACAGCAACCCCTATATTACAGGGGATTACAAGAGCATCTTTACAGACGAAATCATTTATTTCTGCTGCATCGTTCCAAGAGACGACTAAAGTATTGAACGAAGCCGCTGTAAGTGGTAAAATTGATACCTTAGAAGGCCTTAAAGAGAATGTAATTGTTGGTCATAAGATTCCGGCAGGTACAGGTATGAGAGACTACGATAGTATTATTGTTGGATCCAAAGAAGAATATGATGAGATAATGGCCAGAAAAGAGGCCTTAAGATTCTAATATGATTATAACCCTCAAATTTTATTTGAGGGTTATTTATTTTAATAAACAATATAATATGGCAGACAATAAGAATCCAAATCAAAAGCAAATTAATATAGAGTTGGATGAAAAAATGGCGGAAGGGATTTATTCTAATTTAGCTATTATAAATCATTCTGTTTCAGAGTTTGTGGTTGATTTTATAAGTATGATGCCAGGTGCTCCAAAGGCAAAGGTGAAGAGTAGAATTATTTTGACTCCACAGCATGCGAAAAAATTTTTAAAAGCACTTAATGATAATGTTCAGCGTTTCGAGAAAGCGCATGGTACCATTAAAGATTATGAGCAACCCTCTATTCCAATGAATTTTGGTCCTACAGGAGAAGCTTAAAAAAATCCCAACTTTATAAAGTTGGGATTTTTTTATTCAAATTCTGATGTAAAATGAAGTTTTACGGAAGGATATTTTTGTTGTGTCATTTGTAAAGAAAATTGGGAATCGGCCAAAAACACTAATTGCCCTCTTTTATCCTTAGCTAAGAACTTTTGTTTAACCCGTTCAAATTCTTTGAATTCATCACTTTTTCTGTTTTCAGTACCAACCCAGCACGCTTTGTAGACATTAAAATTTTCATAACTACATTTTGCTCCATATTCATGTTCCAGCCTATATTGTATAACTTCAAATTGTAAGGCACCTACAGTACCTATCACTTTTCTACCATTTAATTCTAAGGTAAATAATTGAGCCACTCCCTCATCCATAAGTTGGTCAATTCCTTTATTTAGTTGTTTGGATTTCATTGGGTCGGCATTATTAATATATCTAAAATGCTCTGGTGAAAAGCTAGGGATTCCCTTATAATGTAAAGTTTCACCTTCGGTTAAGGTATCGCCAATTTTGAAATTACCCGTGTCGTGTAGGCCAACAATATCTCCAGGGTAAGATATATCTACAATTTCCTTTTTTTCAGCGAAAAACGCATTAGGACTAGAGAATTTTAAATTTTTGCCTTGTCTAACGTGTAAGTACGGTTTGTTTCGCTCAAATGTGCCAGAAACTATTTTGATAAATGCTAGACGGTCACGATGTTTAGGGTCCATATTAGCATGAATTTTAAATACAAATCCCGTCATTTCTTTCTCGTTCGCTTCAACAAGTCTTTCTTCGGCATTTTTAGAACGCGGAGTAGGCGCAATTTGTATAAAACAGTCTAATAATTCTCTAACACCAAAATTATTAAGGGCAGAACCAAAAAATACAGGTTGTTGATCCCCTTTTAAATATAGATCTTTGTCAAATTCAGGGTATACTCCCCAGACCAACTCTAAATTATCTCTTAGTTCTATAGCTGCTTTATTACCTATTATTCTATCCAATTCAGGATTGGTAACATCATCGAAAGCTATAGTTTGTTCAATATTTTTTTTACTATCGCCGCTAAATAAGTTTATGTTTTTTTCATATATGTTGTATATGCCTTTAAAATCATAACCCATACCTATAGGAAAACTTAGAGGGGTAACTGATAAGCCTAATTTTTGTTCTAACTCATCTAGTAAATCAAAGGCATCTTGACCTTCCCTATCCATTTTATTGATAAATACCAGCATCGGTATTTTTCGCATTCTGCAAACTTCTACTAGTTTAACAGTTTGTTCCTCAACACCTTTTGCTACGTCAATTACTACTATTACACTGTCTACGGCAGTTAATGTTCTAAAAGTGTCCTCTGCAAAATCTTTATGGCCAGGAGTATCTAGAATATTGATTTTTTTGTCTTTATAGATAAAGGCAAGTACAGAAGTGGCAACCGAGATACCTCTTTGCCTTTCGATTTCCATAAAGTCACTAGTTGCAGTTTTTTTAATTTTATTGTTTTTAACTGCTCCTGCTTCTTGAATGGCTCCACCAAAAAGTAATAATTTTTCAGTTAATGTCGTTTTACCGGCATCAGGGTGAGAAATTATACCAAAAGTTCTTCTACGGGCTATTTCTTGCTTATAGGTCATGTGAAAAATTTGTGCAAAAATAAGATAAATAGACTACTTAATGTTCAGCTTTTAATAATCAAAATTTTATTGACTTTTATGGTGTTTTAATATTTATAAAATAATATTTAATAAAGATGTGAGTTTTTATTTCCTAATTATTATTTTATTAAATAGTCTAATTCTATGTAATTTTCGTAGATATGGTAATTGTTAATTTATATTTTAAGTAATTCAACCAGTAAAAATGCTTTTTATCACTGGAATTTGACGGTTCGTGGAAAAACAATTTGAGTTGAATAATTTATGCTATATCTTAGCATAGTTTTCTTTAAGACTGCCCCACTTTCTTAACAGAATTAACTTTTACATTGCCATGGTGCTTAGTAAAATACTAACACTTATGGGGAAAATTACTTGTATAAGAATTAACGGAATAAAAACCGTTAAGCCTTTCTTTTTATTTTTTTGTTCAATTGCCTTATTTACTGTAAATCAAGTTTCAGGAGTTGAGACAGTTGATTACGGTAAGTTTAATATCCAATTCGAATTAAATTCAAACGATTGGGATATAGATGAGGATGATGACGGTATTTTGGATAGTGTCGAAGATCAAGATGAAGATGGCGATGGTAATTATTTAACCAATCCTTCAGATAAAGATGGCGATGGTATTCCAAATTATTTGGATCTCGATTCTGATAATGATGGTATTCTTGATACTGTTGAAGCTCAGTCTAATGTTGGGTTTATTGTAAAATTTGGACAAGACGTAAATGGGAATGGATTAGATGATGCTTTTGAACAGTTTGGTATGTTGGGTTTAACTCCAATAAATACTGATGGAATACGTGGTACCTGCACTTCAATTCCAGATTATTTGGATATAGATTCTGATATTGATGGAATTAGAGATAATATTGAAGCACAATCTTACCTTGGATTTATTCCGCTATCTAATATTGATTTAAATTTAAATGGGTTAGACGATGCTTATGAAGGCAGTTATGGTTTCGGTATAAATCCTATAAATACTGATGATGATCAGTATCCGGACTATCGTGATTTTGATTCGGACTCAGATGGAATTAAAGATAAAGTTGAAGCTCAAACAACGGCAGGTTATCTGCGCCCATTAGGAGATTTGAACTGTAATGATATTGATGATGCATATGAAGATGGTTTAAATCCCATCGATACAGATGAGGATTTAATTCCTGATTACCGAGATATAGATTCAGATAATGATGGAATAATTGATAATAGAGAAAGTCAGGAAATTGATGGTTATATAGCTCCAACGGGGATTGATAACAACAACAATGGGATGGATGATGTTTATACTCCAAGCGGTATAACTCCTATTAATTCAGATTCGGATAGCCAACCAGATTTTAGAGATATTGATAGCGATAATGATGGTATTCCCGATAACGTGGAGGCTCAAACTACTTCAGGCTATATAGCGCCAAATGATGACGATGCAGCTACATATGCTGTTAACAATGGGGTAAATAGTGCGTACCCAAGTGGTCTGGCACCAGTAAATACGGATGGTGTAGATGCTTTGGATTACCTTGATAATGATAGTGATAATGATTTGGTGCCCGATAATAATGAGGGTAACGATTTTAATTACGACGGTATCCCGGATCAGGCATATACGGGTATAGATACCGATAACGATGGTTTGGATGACGGATATGAAGGCAGTGATATAAATGATGGATTTGATGTAAACGATGAGATAGACAATCCTTCCACGGACTTGCCGGATACGGATGGTACGGAAGATGTGAACTATAGGGATTTGGATGATGATGGGGACGGAATAGATACGCCGGATGAGGATGCGAACAATGATGGCGACCCGACCAACGATGATACGGATAATGATGGCACCCCGGATTACCTAGATCCGGACCAGGTAATAGATACCGATGGGGATGGCGTTCCTGATAGTGTTGATTTAGATGATGATAACGATGGTATTCTTGATTCTACAGAGGATCCAAATATGGATGCAGATGATAATCCATTGACGGATCCTATTGATACGGATAACGATGGGAAACCTAATCATCTTGATATCGACAGTGATAATGATGGTATTCCCGATAACGTGGAGGCTCAAACTACTTCAGGCTATATAGCGCCAAATGATGACGATGCAGCTACATATGCTGTTAACAATGGGGTAAATAGTGCGTACCCAACTGGTTTGTCACCGGTAAATACGGATGGTGTAGATGCTTTGGATTACCTTGACAATGATAGTGATAATGATTTGGTGCCCGATAATAATGAGGGTAACGATTTTAATTACGACGGTATCCCGGATCAGGCATATACGGGTATAGATACCGATAACGATGGTTTGGATGACGGATATGAAGGCAGTGATATAAATGATGGATTTGATGTAAACGATGAGATAGACAATCCTTCCACGGACTTGCCGGATACGGATGGTACGGAAGATGTGAACTATAGGGATTTGGATGATGATGGGGACGGAATAGATACGCCGGATGAGGATGCGAACAATGATGGCGACCCGACCAACGATGATACGGATAATGATGGCACCCCGGATTACCTAGATCCGGACCAGGTAATAGATACCGATGGGGATGGCGTTCCTGATAGTGTTGATTTAGATGATGATAACGATGGTATTCTTGATTCTACAGAGGATCCAAATATGGATGCAGATGATAATCCATTGACGGATCCTATTGATACGGATAACGATGGGAAACCTAATCATCTTGATATCGACAGTGATAATGATGGTATTCCCGATAACGTGGAGGCTCAAACTACTTCAGGCTATATAGCGCCAAATGATGACGATGCAGCTACATATGCTGTTAACAATGGGGTAAATAGTGCGTACCCAACTGGTTTGTCACCGGTAAATACGGATGGTGTAGATGCTTTGGATTACCTTGACAATGATAGTGATAATGATTTGGTGCCCGATAATAATGAGGGTAACGATTTTAATTACGACGGTATCCCGGATCAGGCATATACGGGTATAGATACCGATAACGATGGTTTGGATGACGGATATGAAGGCAGTGATATAAACGATGGATTTGATGTAAACGATGAGATAGACAATCCTTCCACGGACTTACCCGATACGGATGGCACGGAAGATGTGAACTATAGGGATTTGGATGATGATGGGGACGGAATAGATACGCCGGATGAGGATGCGAACAATGATGGCGATCCAACCAACGATGATTCCGATAACGATGGCACCCCGGATTACCTAGATCCGGACAATGGTAATAATGAAGAATTAGATGTCGTAGATGATGCGGTGTCAACACCAATGGATACATCTGTTGATGTATCAATTTTGGATAACGATTCTGGAATTCCGACGGATGGTACGCTGACAATCACTGAACCGACCAACGGTACAATAGTGGTTAACGACGGCGGTACACCGGATGATATTTCCGATGATACAATAATTTACACTCCAAATGATGGTTTCGAAGGAACGGATAGTTTTACTTATACCGTTTGCGATACCTTAGGTAATTGTGACACAGCAACAGTTTCTATTACCGTTGGCGAGCCAATAACGTTAGATGTAATTGATGATACGGCAAGTACTCCGATGGATACGCCAATAGAGATTTCTATCTTGGAGAATGATTTTGGAATTCCAACGGATGGTACACTGACAATCACGGAACCGACCAACGGTACGATCGTGGTCAATGATGGTGGAACACCTGATGATATTTCAGACGATTCCATAACGTATACTCCAAATGATGGTTTCGAAGGAGCGGATAGTTTTACTTATACCGTTTGCGATACCTTGGGTAATTGTGACACAGCAACAGTTTCTATTACCGTAGGCGAACCAATAACGTTAGATGTAATTGACGATACGGCAAGTACTCCGATGGATACGCCAATAGAGATTTTAATCTTGGAAAATGATTTAGGCATTCCGTCAGATGGTGATTTAGCCTTCACTGAACCGACCAACGGTACAATAGTGGTTAACGACGGTGGAACACCGGATGATATTTCCGATGATACAATAATTTACACTCCAAATGATGGTTTCGAAGGAACGGATAGTTTTACTTATACCGTTTGCGATACCTTAGGTAATTGTGACACAGCAACAGTTTCTATTACCGTTGGCGAGCCAATAACGTTAGATGTAATTGACGATACGGCAAGTACTCCAATGGATACGCCAATAGAGATTTTAATCTTGGAAAATGATTTAGGCATTCCGTCAGATGGTGATTTAGCCTTCACTGAACCGACCAACGGTACAATAGAGGTTAACGACGGTGGAACACCTGATGATATTTCAGACGATACCGTAACGTATACTCCAAATGATGGTTTCGAAGGAGCGGATAGTTTTGATTATACCGTTTGCGATACCTTAGGTAATTGTGACACAGCAACAGTTTCTATTACCGTAGGCGAGCCAATAACGTTAGATGTAATTGACGATACGGCAAGTACTCCAATGGATACGCCAATAGAGATTTTAATCTTGGAAAATGATTTAGGCATTCCGTCAGATGGTGATTTAGCCTTCACTGAACCGACCAACGGTACAATAGAGGTTAACGACGGTGGAACACCTGATGATATTTCAGACGATACCGTAACGTATACTCCAAATGATGGTTTCGAAGGAACGGATAGTTTTACCTATACCGTTTGCGATACCTTGGGCCTAGGCAATTGTGACACAGCAACAGTCGACATAACTATTACCAACGACAATCCTTTACCTCCTGAAGAGTTTATTATAGAGGTAAACCAAATGATTACTCCAAATGGTGATGGTAGAAATGAATTCTTATTTATTAGAGGTGTAGACCAAATACAGCGTAGCACTTTAAAGATTTTTAATAGGTGGGGAGTTGCAGTTTTTGAAGGTGTAAATTATAATAATCAAAATAATGTATTTGACGGTAGATCAAGAGGAAGATCTACTTTAAGTGTAGACGAGTATCTTCCTGCGGGTATATATTTCTATATATTTGATTATACCACATTTGATGGTGAAAATAAAATTGATAGTGAATATCTTTATATAAGTAGATAATAGTTTATAAAATATGAATATTAGAAATAAAGTTTTAATTCTATCAAGTGTTTTTTTACTCATTTGTGGAACCATTTTTGCTCAACAAGATGCTCAATACACGCAATATATGTTTAATACCATGAGTGTTAACCCAGCGTATGCTGGATCTCGTGGAGCATTAAGTATAGCGGCTTTGTATAGGTCTCAGTGGGTTGGTTTAGAAGGAGCTCCAAAGACGCAAACTTTGAACATTCAATCTCCAATAAGAAATAGTAAACTTGGTTATGGTTTTTCTATCGTAAATGATGAAATAGGGGATGGTGTAGTACAAGAAACTTACTTTGATGCAGTAGTTTCATACACTATTGATGTTTCTTCAGAAGGGAAATTATCATTTGGTTTAAAAGCTGGGGGAAATTTATTGAATCTTGATTTTAACCAATTACGAAATTTTGATCAAGAACCCGTTAACGCTGATAATATTGAGAATAGATTTTCGCCAAATGTTGGCGTAGGTATGTATTACCATTCAAGTAAATTTTATGCAGGGCTTTCGGCACCAAATCTTTTTCAAACTGAACATTTTGATAATTCTCAACGAGATGCCGGAAGTGTTCAATTTCTTTCTAAAGAGAGAATAAATTTTTATCTGATTACGGGATATGTTTTTGATTTGAACGGTAATCTAAAATTTAAGCCGGCCTTGCTTACAAAAGTGGTTGGTGGTGCACCGTTGCAGGTTGATATGTCTGCTAGCTTCATGTTCAATGATAAATTTACCTTTGGTGCAGCTTATAGATGGGATGCTGCAGTAAGTGCAATGGCAGGTTTCCAAATTTCTGACCAGTTTATGATTGGTTTAGCTTATGATAGGGAGACTACAGATTTGGGAGGAACACAGTTTAATGATGGTTCATTTGAGGTTCTTTTAAGGTATGAATTGGTTAAATCTTTTCAAAAATTGGTTTCACCTCGTTTTTTCTAAATGGTAATATTATATATGAAACATAAAGTAAAGTATATTATAGTAATCTTATTTTTATTTCATGGATTAGCCGAGGCTCAAGAACGGTTAATAGAAAAAGGAAATGAAAAATTCGAAGCATATTCGTTTAGGCCAGCAATTGATATTTATAAAAAAGTATTGGAAAAGGGCTATTCATCTGCAGATTTATTAAGAAAATTAGGGGATTCTTATTATTACAATGCAGAATATAAAGATGCAGGTGATACGTATATGAAATTAATGTCTGAATTTCCCGACGAAACAACAGCCGAAGATTATTTTAAATATGCGCAAACATTAAAAACATTAGGAGATTATGATACTTCTGGTATGATAATGAGCAAGTTTAAGGAAATGACCAAAAGTGACGTTCGTGCAACCGCATTTAGTAATGATCGTAATTTTAAAAAAGAAATAGAAGATAATTCAGGAAGATATATTCTTGGACCATTTGAATTTAATTCCCCCTATTCAGAATTTGCTCCTTCCTTTTATAAAGAAGGTTTGATCTTTTCGTCGGATAGGGATACAGGTAATTTTGCTAGATATCGTCATACTTGGAATGCTAAGGATTTTTTAGACTTATATGAGGTAAATGCAGATAGTTCATCAATAAACAAAGCAAAGAAATTAGATGAAAACGTAAATACTCGGTATCATGAGTCAACTTCAGTAGTAACCAAAGATGGTAAAACGTTATACTTTACTAGAAATAATTCTGAAAAGAAGAAAACTATAAAAGATGATAAAGGAATTGTTCGATTAAAAATTTTCCGAGCAAAATTAAATGAGGAGGGAGCCTGGGATGAAATCGAAGAATTGCCATTTAATAGTGATTCTTATTCTGTTGCTAACCCAGCTTTAAGTGCTGATGAGAAAACATTATATTTTGTTTCGGATATGCCAGGTACAGTTGGGGAGTCCGATTTATTTTTTGTGACCATCAATCAGGATAATACATTTGGATCACCACAAAATTTAGGACCAAACATTAATACCGAAGCAAGAGAAACTTTTCCTTATATAACAAGTGAGGAGATTTTATATTTTTCTTCAGATGGGCATCCAGGTCTTGGTGGTTTAGATGTTTTTGCAACAAAAATAAAAAGACAAGATTTTACAGGTAAAGTTTTAAATGTAGGTAAACCAGTAAACAGTAATAGTGATGATTTCACCTTCATATTTAATGAAGAATTAAGAACAGGTTATGTAGCATCAAATAGAGAAGAAGGTTTAGGATACGATGATATTTATAGTTTAACAGAAACTAGACCTTTGGTTTTTGATTGTATCCAACAAGTTACGGGTACAGTAAGAGATAAAATTACAAATGAAGTATTGGTAGGTGCAACAATAAAAGTAATTGATGAGAATAATGAAGAACTATTATCAACGATTACGGATTCTGACGGAACATATAGTCTAGAATTAGACTGTAATAAGGGTAATTTTGTTAGAGCATTAATGGAAGGATACATTCCGTTTGAAGAATATTTAGGCGTTTCTGATGGTAAACCTAAAATCATTGATTTTTATCTAGAAAGAGATCAAATTACAGCTGGTTTCGGTGATGATTTGGCCAAACTATTACAGTTAAGTACTATATATTTCGATTTTGATAAATATAACATTAGAAAGGATTCTGAAGTGGAGATTGAAAAAGTAATTGCGGCTATGGAAAAATATCCAAGTTTAAAATTAAAAGTAAATTCTCATACCGATAGTAGAGGGCCAGCAGCATATAACCTATGGTTATCTCAAAAAAGGGCAGAGTCTACAGTAAATTATATGATAAAAAAAGGTATTTCTTCAGATCGACTAGTAAGTGAAGGCTTCGGTGAAACCAAATTACTAAATGAATGTACTGACGGGGTTAAATGTAGTGCAGTTAAACACGATATAAACAGAAGGTCAGAGTTCATAATTCTTGAATAAATTCTAATAAATTTTTATAATTAAAAGCATTCAAATATTTGGATGCTTTTTCGTTTTAAATAAGTGAGTAAAACAATTATTAATATCATTTATAATAAGAATATTTTTATAAAAGTCTATAGTTTTTAGTACCTAATAGATGAAATACTCCTGTACATTATAAGTATTTTAATAAATAAGTTTTGTGTTGACAGCGGTATTCTACTCATTCACTTGGTAATATTCTAGCTTCACAACAATTTTTAGGCTTAGGCAAATTACCTAGTTATTTTTATGGTTGTTATTGATTAGAAAATAGTATTCTAATAATCAATATTCCATTTACATGATTATGAGCTTAAAACATATTTATTGTTTCTTAATGTTATTCTCTACAATTAGTTTCTATAGTCAAGAAACATATTTAGATAATTTTAGTAACGTGTCTTATTCTAATAATAATGGTACTCAAAATTTTTCTACTGATTGGATAGAAACCGGTGATTCAAATGCTGGACCAACGGCTCAATACTTAAGAATTAATAGTAATAGATTAGAATTATATTATTTATATAATGAAAATATTCGTAGATCAGCTAATTTATCTAGTGCTTCATCAGCGACACTATCTTTTAATTGGCAATCGGTAAACCTGTCTGGAAGTAGGGCTTTGGATGTCCAAGTGTCAAGTAATGGCGGAGCTAGTTACACCTCGGTAGGTACAATAACGGGTAATACAACTGGTACATTCAATCAAGATATTACATCTTTTATTTCTGCAAATACAACCGTAAGATTTGCAAAAACAAATACTAACTGGAATAGCAATCAATATGCATATATAGACAATTTTCAAATTACTACTACAACTATACCGCCAACACCAGCTCTTGAAATTAATGATGTAATTGTTAATGAAGATGGCGGTAGCGTTACTTTTACCGTAACACATAATAATATTGCTGCATCAGGGCCATATGTTGTTACATATCAAACTGCTAATGGTTCAGCTGATTTTGGTTCTGATTATACTTCGGATACAAATACCCTTAATTTTAATGGGCAAACTGGTAGATCCAGGACTGTAACTATCAGTATATTAGATGATACATTATTGGAAAATTCAGAAACTTTTTTCTTGCAATTGATTTCATCTACGGATCCCGCTGTTGATATTTCAGATTTTGGTACTGCAACTATTACTGATGATGATTCTATTTCAATGACCAACGGAACTACATCTAATGATTGTGGTTTGGTTTTTTTAGATCCCGGTAGTTTTGGAGACTATGGTAATAATGAAAATGTTATACATACACTTTGCCCAGAGCCTGGTACTGATTATGTTTCTGTTACATTTACAAGTTTTGATGTACGCTCAGGTGATTCCTTGTTTATTTATGATGGTAGTTCAACAAGTGCTTCTTTAATAGGGCAATATGACAATAATAATATTCCATCAATTATAAATGCATCAAATGGAGGTACGGGGTGCTTAACTTTTAGGTTTGTATCTAACAATTCTAATACGGGAACAGGTTTTGAAGCAGAAATTAACTGCTTTGAAGAGGGGCCTTTATTAGTTATAAACGATGTATCGTTGGCAGAAGATGGAGGTAATATGGTTTTTACCGTAACTTCAACAAGGGCAGCGCACGGAATAAATATTTTCTTATTTGGTTTTGTAAATACACAATTTACGGTTAATTATACTACTGTTAATGGCTCTGCTATTGGAGGTAGTGATTTTACAACAACTACAGGAACACTTACATTTAGCGGAGCAATTGGGAATCAAAGGACAATTTCTGTACCCATTACAAATGATGGAATACCTGAATTAGATGAAAATTTCTTCATTGAATTTACAAGTGCCAATGCACCAAACGGTCAAGTTAATTTTAGTGATACGGGTGAAGGAACAATTAATTCACAGATTTTGGCAAATGTTCCATTGACCCTCTTTAACCAATTTGATGGTAGATACGACTATGCAACCACAGGGGGTACTTTAAGAACTGGAAATAATGATTCGAGGGCAACATCTGCTGCAATAACCACTAATTCCTCTAATCAGTTGACATCTATTATACCCAATACTGGCGTAGTAGAAAAAGCTTATTTGTATTGGGCACATTCTGGTGGTACTAGAGATGAAAACGTAACATTTGAGGGTCAAACAGTATCGGCTAATTTTGTATATCAAACGGTATTGGAGGATATGAGTTTTTATGGCTATGTTAGTGATGTTACCAATATTATAAGTGGTATAGGAAATTTAAACACCAATGTTTTTGATTTTTCAAATTTAAGTATAGACAACACGGGAAGCTATTATACTAGGGCTACCACATTGGGAGGATGGTCATTAATGGTTTTCTATGAGGACCAGTCCTTGCCAGCAGTAAATATTAACCTCTATCAGGGTTTCGATGGGCTGTCAAATGAAGGAACTTCTTTTACGCTAGATTCATTTTACGCTATTGCGGGTGTTGGAGCCAAGGCAACATTTTTATCTTGGGAAGGAGATGCGTCTTTGGATGGGAACACTGGTACCAACCCTGAGGCTCTTTCTATTACCAATGAAAGCGCTAACACTTTTAATTTAACAGGTGATGGGGGCAATCCAGGTAATAACGCTTATAATTCAACTATATATGATAACACCATATCACCTGTATACAACACCCCCAATATATATGGTGTTGATTTGGATACTTATGATATCTCAACATACATATCACCAGGTGATTCACAAGTTACGGCCAATGTAGATATGGCTCAAGATTTTGTTATAAATAATGTAGTGGTAATTAAAGTACCATCTAACTTAATTGCTGGTACCGTATTCGAGGATATGAATTATCCAGGCGGCAATGGTAGAAATCAAACACTGTCATCTGGCACTGGAGTTTCAGGTGCAATAGTTGAACTTTTTGAAGATAATGGAACTTTCGTAGAACGAAAAACCACCAATATAAATGGTGATTATTCATTTGGTGGAATGGAAGATGGCGATTACTTCGTAAAAGTTGTAAATAATACCGTAAGCTCTAATAGAACAGGAGGTCTAAATTGTGGTACATGTTTTCCTATTCAAACCTTTAGAAGTTATGGAAATGCAACTACAGTTACGGAAGTGACTACAGAGATAGGAGGTGCAAATCCTGCTGCTTCAATAGATGCTGCTTTGGGAATACTAAACAATGCACAATCAATTTCCGAAGTAACCGTTGCAAGTAACGGGGTAACAGGCATTGATTTTGGCTTTAATTTTAATACTATAGTAAATACTAATGAAAATGGACAAGGTTCCTTGGAGCAGTTTATCCTAAATTCTAATGCTTTAGATGAGAGTACGTTAAATATAGAAGCTAATAGTATGTTTAATCCAGCCTTAGGTGACGATGTTTCTATTTTTATGATACCACCTTCTGGAGATAGTTTTGGCAGAACAGCTGACTCCAATTTTTCAAATGGCTATTTTGATATTTTATTATCAAATGGCAATCCTTTATCAATTGTTACCGGAGATAATACTATAATTGATGGGCGCACCCAAACCGCATATTCAGGAGATACAAATGTAGGAGTTTTGGGTTCTGGAGGAAATACCGTCGGTGTTTCCAATTCGGTATTGCCAAACTTTAATAGACCAGAAATACAAGTTCATCGGGATAATGGTGATGTTTTTAGAACTTCTGGAACGAATGTAGGAATAAGGAATTTATCAATTTTTGCGAGCAGTAATTCAGGAATTAGGGTTGATGGCGGTTCTTTATCCGTATCAAATAATATAATTGGTTTAGATGCTACCGGAATAACTACAAACGATTTAAATATAGGCATAGAGAATTTATCGGGTAATTTAACTGCCGATGGCAATTATATTGCAAATTCTGGAGACAACGCAATTTTAGTTAACGGAGGAACATCTAGCATTATCCAAAACAATCATCTTGCTAATAATGGTAATGCAGCTTGTGATGATGCAATTTTACTCACTGGTGGATCAGGGATACAGATTCTACAAAACCTTATTGATACATCTGCATCAACAGCTATAGATGGTGAAGCTATTTCTGGTGGCGTAATTATATCTGAAAATTCCTTAACTAGTTCAGGGCAGAATGGGGGAAATTGTACGGGTAGCCCTCAACAAATGGCTATTAGGTTAGCAGGTGATGGTTCGGAGATAATAAGCAATAAGATATATTCAAATGGAGGTGCTGGTATTAGTATAATTGGTGGAGTATCTAACCGAATTAGTCAGAATTCTATATATGCAAATGGTACTGTTAGTGATGCTCTAGGTATAGATTTAAATAATGATGGGGTTACTTTAAACGATAGTTCTGATTCTGATTCAGGTCCAAATAATCGAGAGAATTTTCCTGTCATTTCAGGAGCGTATATTTCTGGTACTAATTTAGTAGTAACAGGTTGGGCGGCTTCAGGAACTACTGTAGAAGTATTTTTTACTGATATTAATGAAGGTTCCGCACTATTAGGAGATAATCAATTAGGTTTATCTCAAGATTATGGTGAGGGGCAAACTTATATAGGTTCGGCTGTTGAAGGTAGTGCCGCTGATCAAGATGGATCTATCTCGTCTTATTTAGATGATGATGGTAATACAGACAATACCAACAAATACAAATTTGTATTTCCATTGCCTTCTGGTACTGTTTTGGGAGATCAAATTACAACCACAGGGACAAGGTCAAATTCTACTTCTGAATTTTCACCAATGGTTGTGATTTCAGCATATACTGTAATTACGAATAGAAGAATCACATATCGAATCAAGTCTAATTAAAGACAACATTATTGTTTTTTATGTCTCTTATTTAGAGGCTAAATTTTAATAATTTGCTAACAAAGAAATAGTCCATGAGCAAAAATTTTAGGACTGAATTTATGTTTTTAATAATGATCTTCCCAGATTTTTTTACCTGATTTTATAAGTAAAAGCTAAAGGACCATTAGCTTGTTTTTGCTTTCCTAAGTACTGAAAATACAGTGTATTCTCGATAAACAACATTCTCATTTACAGTAACAATTATGAATTCAAACCTCATGTTTATCTATGTATACTGTGTAAATATCTCTCTACACAACATTTATTTTAAGGTGCACTACTTATAATTAATATTTGTGTAATGTGAATACCATAGATCCATATTGTAAAAAAACAGAATAGATCTTTTTGGAATGAACATATTGAAAAACCTATATGACCAAAGAATTTTTGAAGGTGGAATTGAATATTAAAAGTATGAAGAGTCAAACTACTATAACCCTAGGTAAATCCATTAAAGGCCTAATGGTAATATTTGCTTTACTGTTGTCAGGCATTTCTATAGCTCAAACCACAGTTACGTTAGAGGATCAATGTAATTGCGAAGTGTTACAGGGTACTGATGTTTCTGCACCAGGAGCAGTAACACCAACTGGTGCTGATTTAGGAGATTTATATGTGAATACTGATTCTGGAACTATTTATTTCTGGGATGGTAATTCATGGGAGTTGACATCTACGGATGCTAATACCACCAATGCTTCATTAACAGAAGATGGTATTAGTCTTATTTTAACAGATAGCGATTTAAATACAGTTTCAATTCCTTTGGTTGATATTGCTGCGGTAGTTGATACCAATACCACAAATGTTACTTTTACGGTTAATAGTACAAATGGTACGTTAGACATAATCGATTCTGAAAATAATATTGTTTCTGTTCCATTAGCAGATATTGCTGCATTGGTAAACACAGATAATCAAGAAGGTACCGAAGTATTGTTAACTACACCGTTAGATGTAGATGGTGATACGGTAAATGAAACAACTGTAGAGGAAGCAATAGCAAATTTAGCTGCGAACAATGCATTAGATTTAGATATTGACCCAACCAACGAACTTACAACTAGTGGAAATGGAGTACCAGTAGGTGCACCGGCAAATGATAATCCGGGAGTAACCTATTTAGATACTGCAACAAATGAGTTGTATGTATATGATGGTACAAATTGGACAATGGTTACCGATAATCAAGAAGGTACCGAAGTATTGTTAACTACACCGTTAGATGTAGATGGTGATACGGTAAATGAAACAACTGTAGAGGAAGCAATAGCAAATTTAGCTGCGAACAATGCATTAGATTTAGATATTGACCCAACCAACGAACTTACAACTAGTGGAAATGGAGCACCAGTAGCTGCACCGGCAAATGATAATCCGGGAGTAACCTATTTAGATACTGCAACAAATGAGTTGTATGTATATGATGGTACAAATTGGACAATGGTTACCGATAATCAAGAAGGTACCGAAGTATTGTTAACTACACCGTTAGATGTAGATGGTGATACGGTAAATGAAACAACTGTAGAGGAAGCAATAGCAAATTTAGCTGCGAACAATGCATTAGATTTAGATATTGACCCAACCAACGAACTTACTACCAGTGGAAATGGAGTACCAGTAGGTGTACCGGCAAATGATAATCCGGGAGTAACCTATTTAGATACTGTAACAAATGAGTTGTATGTATATGATGGTACAATCTGGACAATGGTTACCGATAATCAAATTGCAGGTGAAGTTGAGGTTACACCGGCAGGAAATATTACAACAACTAATGTACAATCTGCATTAGAAGAATTAGACGGTATTATCACGTCTAGTGAACTTACCACCACAGTTGTCGAAGGAACAGGAGTAAACGTTACACCCTCGGTAACAGGAAATAATACGGAATATACTATTTCGGTAGATCCTACTGATATTATTGGTGATGGAAGCATTACCTCTAGTGATATTGATGTTACAGGAGGAGCTAATTCAACATTAAACGATGTAACACTTACTATTGCTGACAATGCAATAACCAATTCAAAGATGGCGGATAATGCTATCACGACAGCGGAAATATTGGACGGTACGATAGCCAGTGCGGATATCGCGGCGGATGCGGTAAATGCAGCCACAATAAACGGCGATGTAGCCGGAGCGGGATTAACACAGAATGCGACCACGGGAGCATTGGAAGTTGACGAATCGGCCATTGCGGACGGAACGATTTCGTCAACGAACAGTACGATAGATATTACAGGTGGGGACGATTCAGTGTTCAAGGATGTCACCTTGGATGTATCGGACAATGCAATAACCAATGCAAAGATGGCGGATAATGCTATCACGACAGCGGAAATATTGGACGGTACAATAGCGAGTGCGGATATCGCAGCGGATGCAGTGAATGCGGCCACGATAAACAGTGATGTAGCCGGAGCGGGATTAACACAGAATGCGACCACGGGAGCATTGGAAGTTGACGAATCGGCCATTGCGGACGGAACGATTTCGTCAACGAACAGTACGATAGATATTACAGGTGGGGACGATTCAGTGTTCAAGGATGTCACCTTGGATGTATCGGACAATGCAATAACCAATTCAAAGATGGCGGATAATGCTATCACGACAGCGGAAATATTGGACGGTACGATAGCCAGTGCGGATATCGCGGCGGATGCTGTAAATGCAGCGACCATTAACAGTGATGTAGCCGGAGCGGGATTAACACAGAATGCGACCACGGGAGCATTGGAAGTTGATGAATCAGTCATTGCGGACGGAACGATTTCATCTACGAACAGTACGATAGATATTACAGGCGGGGACGATTCGGTATTCAAGGATGTCACCTTGGATGTATCGGACAATGCAATAACCAATGCAAAGATGGCGGATAATGCTATCACGACAGCGGAAATATTGGACGGTACGATAGCGAGTGCGGATATCGCAGCGGATGCAGTGAATGCGGCCACAATAAATGGCGATGTAGCCGGAGCGGGATTAACACAGAATGCGACCACGGGAGCATTGGAAGTTGACGAATCGGCCATTGCGGACGGAACGATTTCGTCAACGAACAGTACGATAGATATTACAGGTGGGGACGATTCGGTATTCAAGGATGTCACTTTAGATGTATCGGACAATGCAATAACCAATGCAAAGATGGCGGATAATGCTATCACGACAGCGGAAATATTGGACGGTACAATAGCGAGTGCGGATATCGCGGCGGATGCAGTAAATGCGGCAACAATAAACAGCGATGTAGCCGGAGCGGGATTAACACAGAATGCGACCACGGGAGCATTGGAAGTTGATGAGTCGGCCATTGCGGACGGAACAATTTCATCTACAAATAGTACAATAGATATTACAGGCGGAGACGATTCGGTATTCAAGGATGTCACCTTGGATGTTTCAGATAATGCAATAACTACAGATAAAATAGCAACAGGTGCAGTAGAATCTTCGGATATCGCAGCAGATGCAGTAAATGCGGTGACCATTAATAGTGATGTAGCCGGAGCGGGATTAACGCAAAATGCGACCACGGGAGCATTGGAAGTTGATGAATCGGCCATTGCGGATGGAACGATTTCATCTACGAACAGTACCATAGATATTACAGGCGGAGACGATTCGGTATTTAAGGATGTTACTTTAGATGTTTCAGATAATGCAATAACCAATGCAAAGATGGCGGATAATGCTATCACGACAGTGGAAATATTGGACGGTACAATTGCGAGTGCGGATATCGCAGCGGATGCAGTGAATGCGGCCACGATAAACAGTGATGTAGCCGGAGCAGGATTAACACAGAATGCGACCACGGGAGCATTGGAAGTTGACGAATCGGCCATTGCGGACGGAACGATTTCATCTACAAATAGTACAATAGATATTACAGGCGGAGACGATTCGGTATTCAAGGATGTTACTTTAGATGTATCGGATAATGCCATCACAACGGATAAAATAGCCCCAGGTGCAGTAGGTACTTCAGACCTGGCAGATGATGCTGTTGCATTAGAAAAGTTAGCAAATGGTAGTGCCACCGGTCAAGTAATGCAATGGGACGGAACTGAGTGGACTCTAATAGATTTAGGTTCAGTAACAGTTACAGAAAATGACGGAATCATTGGTAACGAAGTAGTTGGTTCTTCAAATGGAACATTGACTTTATCTGGAATAGGTTCTACAGGTGATCCATTAAGATTAAGAGTTTCGGATGACGGGATTACAACGAATGAGATAGAACCGGGAGCAGTAGAAACTACAGATTTGTCAGATGACGCAGTTACCTTAGGTAAATTAGCGGCTGGTAATAACTCTGGTGATTTAATACAATGGAATGGAACAGATTGGGAATATATAGCACCAAGTTCTTTAATTCCAGCGACTACGGTTTCTAACACAAGTACGGTAAACACCTTGACTACAACAGTTGATGGAGTTACCGGGGCAGGAGTTTCGATAGTAAATAGCAATGTACTTGGTTTAAATGGCAGTGATGAATTGATAAGTACGGTAAACGGAGAAGCTTCAACAGCATTGGATTTAACACCGGCAATACAGGCAAACCAAACAACCACCACAGTTGTCGAAGGAACAGGAGTAAATGTTACACCCTCGGTAACAGGAAATAATACGGAATATACTATTTCGGTAGATCCTACTGATATAATTGGTGATGGAAACATTACCTCTAGTGATATTGATGTTACAGGAGGAGCGAATTCAACATTAAACGATGTAACACTTACTATTGCTGATAATGCAATAACCAATGCAAAGATGGCGGATAATGCGATCACTACAGCGGAAATATTAGACGGTACAATAGCCAGTGCAGATATTGCAGCAGATGCAGTAAATGCGGCAACAATAAACAGCGATGTAGCCGGAGCGGGATTAGCACAAAATGCGACCACGGGAGCATTGGAAGTTGATGAGTCGGCCATTGCGGATGGAACGATTTCGTCAACGAATAGTACCATAGATATTACAGGTGGGGACGATTCGGTATTCAAGGATGTCACCTTGGATGTATCGGACAATGCAATAACCAATGCAAAGATGGCGGATAATGCTATCACGACAGCGGAAATATTGGACGGTACCATAGCGAGTGCGGATATCGCAGCGGATGCAGTGAATGCGGCCACGATAAACAGTGATGTAGCCGGAGCGGGATTAGCACAGAATGCGACCACGGGAGCATTGGAAGTTGACGAATCGGCCATTGCGGACGGAACGATTTCGTCAACGAATAGTACCATAGATATTACAGGTGGGGACGATTCGGTATTCAAGGATGTCACCTTGGATGTATCGGACAATGCAATAACCAATGCAAAGATGGCGGATAATGCTATCACGACAGCGGAAATATTGGACGGTACCATAGCGAGTGCGGATATCGCAGCGGATGCAGTGAATGCGGCCACGATAAACAGTGATGTAGCCGGAGCGGGATTAGCACAGAATGCGACCACGGGAGCATTGGAAGTTGACGAATCGGCCATTGCGGACGGAACAATTTCATCTACAAATAGTACAATAGATATTACAGGCGGAGACGATTCGGTATTCAAGGATGTTACTTTAGATGTTTCGGACAATGCAATAACCAATGCAAAGATGGCGGATAATGCTATCACAACAACAGAAATTTTAGACGGTACAATAGCCAGTGCAGATATCGCAGCAGATGCAGTAAATGCAGCGACAATAAATGGCGATGTAGCCGGAGCGGGATTAGCACAGAATGCGACCACGGGAGCATTGGAAGTTGATGAATCGGCCATTGCGGACGGAACGATTTCATCTACGAACAGTACCATAGATATTACAGGCGGGGACGATTCGGTATTCAAGGATGTTACCTTGGATGTTTCAGATAATGCAATAACTACAGATAAAATAGCAACAGGTGCAGTAGAATCTTCGGATATCGCAGCAGATGCAGTAAATGCGGTGACCATTAATAGTGATGTAGCCGGGGCGGGATTAGCACAGAATGCGACCACGGGAGCATTGGAAGTTGACGAATCGGCCATTGCGGACGGAACGATTTCATCTACAAATAGTACAATAGATATTACAGGCGGAGACGATTCGGTATTCAAGGATGTTACTTTAGATGTATCGGATAATGCCATCACAACGGATAAAATAGCCCCAGGTGCAGTAGGTACTTCAGACCTGGCAGATGATGCCGTTGCATTAGAAAAGATAGCAAATGGAACTGCCACCGGTCAAGTAATGCAATGGGACGGAACTGATTGGGCCTTAGTTGATTTAGGTTCAGTAACAGTAACTGAAAACGATGGTGTGATAGGGAATGAAGTAGTAAATGGAACTGATGGTACTTTAATACGTTCGGGTGCAGGTACAACAGTAAGTCCATTTACTTTAGATGTTGCAGCAGATGCCATTACAAATGCAGAATTAGCAGATAATTCAGTAAATACAGAAAATATTGTAGACGGAGCTGTAGGAACAGCTGATTTGGCAGACGGAAATAATGCTGGTGATTTAATACAATGGAATGGAACAGATTGGGAATATATAGCACCAAGTTCTTTAATTCCAGCGACTACGGTTTCTAACACAAGTACGGTAAACACCTTGACTACAACAGTTGATGGAGTTACCGGAGCAGGAGTTTCGATAGTAAATAGCAATGTACTTGGTTTAAATGGCAGTGATGAATTGGTAAGTACGGTAAACGGAGAAGCTTCAACAGCATTGGATTTAACACCGGCAATACAGGCAAACCAAACAACTACGACAGTTGTCGAAGGAACAGGAGTAAATGTTACACCCTCGGTAACAGGAAATAATACGGAATATACTATTTCGGTAGATCCTACTGATATAATTGGTGATGGAAGCATTACCTCTAGTGATATTGATGTTACAGGAGGAGCTAATTCCACATTAAACGATGTAACACTTACTATTGCTGACAATGCAATAACCAATTCAAAGATGGCGGATAATGCTATCACGACAGCGGAAATATTGGACGGTACGATAGCCAGTGCGGATATCGCGGCGGATGCTGTAAATGCAGCGACCATTAACAGTGATGTAGCCGGAGCGGGATTAACACAGAATGCGACCACGGGAGCATTGGAAGTTGATGAATCGGCCATTGCGGACGGAACGATTTCATCTACGAACAGTACGATAGATATTACAGGCGGGGACGATTCGGTATTCAAGGATGTCACCTTGGATGTATCGGACAATGCAATAACCAATGCAAAGATGGCGGATAATGCTATCACGACAGCGGAAATATTGGACGGTACGATAGCGAGTGCGGATATCGCAGCGGATGCAGTGAATGCGGCCACGATAAACAGTGATGTAGCCGGAGCGGGATTAATACAGAATGCAACTACAGGAGCATTAGAAGTTGATGAATCGGCCATTGCGGACGGAACGATTTCGTCAACGAATAGTACCATAGATATTACAGGTGGGGACGATTCGGTATTCAAGGATGTCACTTTAGATGTATCGGACAATGCAATAACCAATGCAAAGATGGCGGATAATGCTATCACGACAGCGGAAATATTGGACGGTACAATAGCGAGTGCGGATATCGCAGCGGATGCAGTGAATGCGGCCACGATAAACAGTGATGTAGCCGGAGCGGGATTAGCACAGAATGCGACCACGGGAGCATTGGAAGTTGACGAATCGGCCATTGCGGACGGAACGATTTCATCTACGAACAGTACCATAGATATTACAGGCGGGGACGATTCGGTATTCAAGGATGTCACCTTGGATGTATCGGACAATGCAATAACCAATGCAAAGATGGCGGATAATGCTATCACGACAGCGGAAATATTGGACGGTACAATAGCGAGTGCGGATATCGCAGCGGATGCAGTGAATGCAGCGACCATTAACAGTGATGTAGCCGGATCGGGATTAATACAGAATGCGACCACGGGAGCATTGGAAGTTGATGAATCGGCCATTGCGGACGGAACGATTTCATCTACGAACAGTACGATAGATATTACAGGCGGGGACGATTCGGTATTCAAGGATGTCACCTTGGATGTATCGGACAATGCAATAACCAATGCAAAGATGGCGGATAATGCTATCACGACAGCGGAAATATTGGACGGTACGATAGCGAGTGCGGATATCGCAGCGGATGCGGTAAATGCGGCCACGATAAACAGTGATGTAGCCGGATCGGGATTAATACAGAATGCGACCACGGGAGCATTGGAAGTTGACGAATCGGCCATTGCGGACGGAACGATTTCGTCAACGAACAGTACGATAGATATTACAGGTGGGGACGATTCGGTATTCAAGGATGTCACCTTGGATGTATCGGACAATGCCATCACAACGGATAAAATAGCCCCAGGTGCAGTAGGTACTTCAGACCTAGCAGATGATGCTGTTGCTTTAGAAAAGTTAGCCAATGGAACTGCCACAGGTCAAGTAATGCAATGGGACGGAAGTGAGTGGACTTTAGTGGATTTAGGTTCAGTAACTGTTACAGAAAATGACGGAATCATCGGCAACGAAGTGGTTGGTTCATCAAATGGAACATTGACTTTATCTGGAGCAGGAAGTACAGTTAATCCATTAAGATTAAGAGTTTCTGATAATGGTATTACAACTAATGAGATAGCACCTGGAGCAGTAGAAACTACAGATTTGTCAGATGATGCGGTTACCTTAGGTAAATTAGCGGCAGGCAATAACTCAGGTGATTTAATACAATGGAATGGAACAGATTGGGAATATATAGCGCCAAGTTCGTTAATTCCAGCGACTACGGTTTCTAACACAAGTACGGTAAACACCTTGACTACAACAGTTGATGGAGTTACCGGGGCAGGAGTTTCGATAATAAATAGCAATGTACTTAGTTTAAATAGCAGTGATGAATTAGTAAGCACTTTAAATGGAGTAGCTTCAAATGCAATAGATTTAAGTTCATATGTTAATGATGATACAAATGAAATTCAAGATTTACAGTTAATTGGAGATGATCTTTCCTTAACGAATGACCCAACAGCTACAGCAATAGATTTATCTGACTATAGAGAAACAGTAGTGGGTATAAACGATATTATCGTTACTAATGATTCTAACGGTAATTACACAGTTGATTATATAGACGGTGATAAGGACGACCAAAATGAAATAGAATTACCAACAGGTGGTAATAATGGACAGGTACTTTCTACTGATGGTTCAGGAATATATACGTGGGTTGATCCAGATTCTGGTCCTCAAGGTCCAGCGGGTCCACAGGGACCAGCGGGAGCGGATGGCAATGACGGAGCAACAGGAGCAACAGGAGCAACAGGAGCAACGGGAGCACAAGGTCCAGCCGGTCCACAAGGAGCAACAGGAGCACAAGGTCCAGCCGGTCCACAGGGACCAGCGGGAGCGGATGGCAATGACGGAGCAACAGGAGCAACGGGAGCGCAAGGTCCAGCAGGTCCAGCAGGTCCGGTAGGCCCAGTAGGAGCGGATGGCAATGACGGAGCAACGGGAGCACAAGGTCCAGCAGGTCCGGTAGGCCCAGCAGGAGCGGATGGCAATGACGGAGCACAAGGTCCAGCAGGTCCGGTAGGCCCAGCAGGAGCGGATGGCAATGACGGAGCAACGGGAGCACAAGGTCCAGCAGGTCCAGTAGGCCCAGCAGGAGCAGATGGCAATGACGGAGCAACGGGAGCACAAGGTCCAGCAGGTCCACAAGGAGCAACAGGAGCACAAGGTCCACAGGGCCCAGCAGGTCCACAGGGACCAGCGGGAGCGGATGGCAATGACGGAGCAACGGGAGCACAAGGTCCGGCAGGTCCGGTAGGCCCAGCGGGAGCGGATGGTAATGACGGAGCAACGGGAGCACAAGGTCCGGTAGGTCCACAGGGCCCAGCAGGTCCACAGGGACCAGCGGGAGCGGATGGCAATGACGGAGCAACAGGAGCACAAGGTCCAGCAGGTCCAGTAGGCCCAGCGGGAGCAGATGGCAATGACGGAGCAACAGGAGCACAGGGTCCAGCAGGTCCTGTAGGTCCAGCGGGAGCGGATGGCAATGACGGAGCAACGGGAGCACAAGGTCCAGCAGGTCCGGTAGGCCCAGTAGGAGCGGATGGCAATGACGGAGCAACGGGAGCACAAGGTCCAGCAGGTCCGGTAGGCCCAGCGGGAGCGGATGGCAATGACGGTGCAACAGGAGCAACGGGAGCACAAGGTCCAGCAGGTCCGGTAGGCCCAGCAGGAGCGGATGGCAATGACGGAGCACAAGGTCCAGCAGGTCCGGTAGGCCCAGCAGGAGCGGATGGCAATGACGGAGCAACGGGAGCACAAGGTCCAGCAGGTCCGGTAGGCCCAGCAGGAGCAGATGGCAATGACGGAGCAACGGGAGCACAAGGTCCAGCAGGTCCACAAGGAGCAACAGGAGCACAAGGTCCACAGGGCCCAGCAGGTCCACAGGGACCAGCGGGAGCGGATGGCAATGACGGAGCAACGGGAGCACAAGGTCCGGCAGGTCCGGTAGGCCCAGCGGGAGCGGATGGTAATGACGGAGCAACGGGAGCACAAGGTCCGGTAGGTCCACAGGGCCCAGCAGGTCCAGTAGGCCCAGCGGGAGCAGATGGTAATGATGGAGCAACAGGAGCACAGGGTCCAGCAGGTCCTGTAGGTCCAGCGGGAGCGGATGGCAATGACGGAGCAACGGGAGCACAAGGTCCAGCAGGTCCGGTAGGCCCAGCGGGAGCGGATGGTAATGATGGAGCAACGGGAGCACAAGGTCCGGTAGGTCCAACGGGCGCAACGGGAGCACAGGGTCCTGTAGGTCCACAAGGTCCAGCGGGAGCAACAGGAGCAACTGGTCCAGCAGGTAATCCGGCAACAGACGATCAAACTTTGGCAACTACAGGTTCAGCAGGGCAAATTTCAATCTCTGGCGGAAATGCAATAACTTTAAATGTTAATGACGCCGATTCAAGTACAACTAATGAACTTCAAACAATAAATAGATCTGGAACCAATGTTATATTGTCCAACGGTGGTGGAACAGTGTCAATCGCAGATAATGATAATAATTCAACTAACGAAATACAGACAATAACATCAACCAATGGTTCGGTAACTGTTACTCAAAGTGGGATTAATTACAACCTTTCCGTACCAACAGCAAATGGTGCTGAAACTGTAGTTGAGGCTGCTCCAAATACTGATATTAGTGTTACGGGTACTGGTACTTCGGCTGATCCATATTTGATTGCCAATACAAGACCAGATATATTTTATCCACCTTCCATAGAAGTAGATGTAGCAACAACCGGTACAGGTAGAACAATTAATTTACATGCGGAGTATTTAGCTCAATATGGTACGCCAGCAGTAGTAAGCGCAGGTGCTCCAGCGACAATACCAACGTATGCAAATAATGAATTATACTATTATGTTACTTATTATGACACAACTGTTTTTGCTAATGTAGTTGTTAATAATGTTGGCGTTATGACTTATGATGTTATTTCAACACCAACGGATTATAACACATTAATTAACGTAGTTTTTGTAGCACAATAAATAACTGATTAAAGCTAAGATTCCAAATCGATTTGAAAAAAACTCATATATATAAAACCATGTTTCTCAGTATCGTTTTAACGATACTGGGAATGTTGGTATCTAACGCCCAGTTTTTACTTCAGGCACCTACGGATAGTGATCAAAATAATTTTCGCTGGTATGAAGCTTCAGATACGGCAACGGTACTCGGTACCGATTCTTTTTATGAAGTAACACAACCAGGTATTTATTTTGCTACTTATGATGGTACTTTATGTGGATCAAACGCAACTGGATATTTCATTGTTACAGATTGTAATAATCCAAACAATGAAGTAACGATGGATATTACTTCTAATGTCCCAAGTAGTGCATCAGTTAATTGGAATCCGGCCATCATTGGGGATCAACTAAGACCTATGGTTGTAGCGACAGACGAAGTGGTGAGATATACCGCAATGGTAACAAAAGCTGGTAATACTTTCAGTCTGCCTAATTTTACGGTAGTATGCTTACCAGAAGCGGCCAATTTAGAAGATGATTTAGTTACCACAGACGAGGAAGTTTCTGTTGTTATTGATATATATGCAAATGATGAAGATTTACCTATTATAGGTGATTTAACTACTACAAATCCGTCAAATGGAACTGTATCCATTGATGATGGTGGTACACCAAATAATCCATTAGATGATATTGTAACCTATACACCAAATGTAGATTTTAATGGTACTGATAGTTTCGACTACACTATTTGCAATGCTTATGGAGATTGTAGTACAGCAACAGTAACCATAGAGGTTTTACCAATATTGGATACCAATGATGATTCAATTGCCATAGATATCAATGAAATTAGGGCAATTAATACTTGGCAATTAAACGATAATGATTTACCTACGGATGGGACATTTAGTGTATCCCAGCCAACTAATGGTTCGGTAACTGTTGATGATAATGGCACTCCAAATGACCCATCAGATGATATTCCTACCTATTTTCCGAATAATAATTACATAGGCACAGATGCTTTTGATTATACGGTTTGTGATGCAGTAGGTAATTGTAGTACATCTACCATAACAATTCTTATTAATCCTTTAGGTGTTGATATAGATAGCGATGATGATGGTATTGTTGATAGTTTTGAAGATTTGAATTTAGATGGCGATAATGATCCTTCTACAGATTCTACGGACACTGATGGTGACGGCTTCCCAGATTATCTAGATATAGATGCTGACGGTGATGGTATACCGGATAATGTTGAAGCTCAGGCTACGGCAGATTACATTCCGCCTTCAGGGATCGATGCGAATACCAATGGTTTAGATGATGCCTATGAAGCTAATGGTTTAACTGGAATATTCCCAGTTGATACTGATAGCGATAACCTTCCTGATTATTTAGATGAGGATAGTGATAACGATAACGTATTAGACTCAGTTGAAGGTCATGACTATGATCATAATGGTATCGCAGATGTCGTAAGAATAGGATCTGATAAGGATAACGATGGACTAGATGACGGGTATGAAGGTAGTATTTCTGTTGATATCGATGTCAATGATGAAATTGATGATCCTTACGGTCAGCTTCCTAATACGGATAGTGATGAAGAGTCAGATTATAGGGATACCGATGATGACGATGATGGTATAGAAACTCGTGATGAAGATATCAATCTTAACGGAAATTATGCAGATGACGATTCTGATGAAGATGGTATACCTAATTATTTAGATTCAGATTTAGGAGAATTAGAAGAAGAAATTGAAGTTTTCAACGTTATTACACCTAACGGTGATGGTATTCATGATGTTCTAAGAATAGATGGTTTACAGAATTACCCTAACAATTCTTTAAAAATTTATAATAGATGGGGCGTGTCTGTTTACATGACAAAAGCTTATAATACCGAAGGAAATGTTTTTGATGGTACATCGGAAGGTAGGGTTACAGTAGATGTAGATCGTAAGTTACCAGTAGGAACGTATTTCTATATACTAGATTATGAATTACCAAATGGAGAGACAAAATCCCTTTCAGGTTACATATATATAAATAGATAAGATTAATGTTTGCAAAATATATATACAATAATAAAATGCAGTTTCTTAAGCAGTTTGCCGCTATTGCGGCACTTTGCTTTGGAGTGTTTTCTTATGGTCAGCAAGATGCACAGTATACGCAGTATATGTATAATACTATAAGTGTCAACCCTGCTTATGCCGGTTCTAGAGGACACATTAGTATAGGCGCTTTGCATCGTTCTCAATGGGTAGGTTTAGATGGTGCACCAACAACACAAACATTCAATGCTCATTCGCCAATCGGTTATAGAGGTGTAGGTTTAGGTTTGTCAATAGTAAATGATGAAATAGGACCTACTTCTGAAACTAACTTTGATATTGATTTCTCGTATACGGTTTGGACTTCAACGGAAGGTAGGCTAAGTTTTGGTTTAAAGACAAGTGCTAACTTATTGGATATTAGATTTTCAGAATTAAATCAATACACAACAGATCCTACATTACAGCAAGATATTGATAATAGATTATCTCCAAATATTGGAGCAGGAGTCTATTATCATACTAATAAATATTATTTAGGATTATCAATACCAAGATTTTTAGAAACTACTCATTTTCAAGAGTCAAACTTGTCAACAGCAAAAGAGCAAATGAATCTTTACCTTATTACAGGTTATGTATGGGATTTAAATGAGTTTGTAAAATTTAAGCCAGCTTTACTTACCAAAGTTGTAAAAGGCGCACCGTTACAAGTAGATTTATCTGTGAACTTCATGTTAAACGATAAATTTATTCTTGGAGGAGCCTATAGATGGGATGCCGCGTTTAGTGGTATGGCTGGGTTTAATGTATCTAATAAATTCCTAATCGGTATTGCCTATGATAAAGAAACCACAGAACTTGGAAATGCGGCATTTAATGATGGTTCTTTTGAAGTAATATTTAGGTATGATTTTATTTCCACTAAGGATAATCTGAAATCACCTCGATTCTTCTAGTCAATTTCAATTAACATATTATTATCTGCTATGCTTTTCGTAGAATAAGCTAAACGTCTTATTTTTACGAAATGAAGGAAGAAGAAGTAATTCTTGTAAATCAAGAAAACGAACAAATTGGAACAATGCCAAAAATGGAAGCCCATGAAAAGGCTATTTTACATAGGGCATTTTCGGTTTTTATAATTAATGATGAAGGCGAAATAATGTTACAGCAACGTTCTGCCTCTAAGTATCACTCACCATTATTATGGACCAATACCTGTTGCAGTCATCAACGAGTAGGGGAGTCTAATATCGAAGCCGGTAAACGACGACTTCAAGAAGAAATGGGATTTCAGACAGAGTTAAAAGAATTGTTTTCCTTTATTTATAAAGCTCCATTTGATAATGGATTAACTGAGCATGAGTTTGATCATGTGATGTTGGGAACTTATAATGCTGAACCTAAAGTTAATCCAGATGAAGTAGAGGCATGGAAATGGATGTCTCCTGAATTAATTAGGATGGATATTTCTACCAATCCTAAAACATATACAGCATGGTTTAAGATAATTTTCGATAAATTCTACGAGCACTTATTTATAAATCCAAAAAAAAATGAAAGTAAAGGTAAGTAGAAAAGCGCATTTTAATGCCGCCCATAGGTTATATAGAAAAGATTGGACGGATAGTAAAAATGCTCAAATTTTTGGAAAATGTAACAATCCAAATTTTCATGGTCATAACTATGAACTTATAGTAAGTGTTACTGGCGAGATTGATTCTGAGACCGGTTTTGTAATGGATATGAAAGTGTTAAAAGATTTGATCAAAGTTGAAATTGAAGATTATCTTGACCATAAAAACTTAAATATTGAGGTTGTTGAATTTATGAATATGAACCCTACTGCTGAAAATATAGCCATTGTTATATGGAAAAAATTACGACCACATATTTTACCTTCTAGCGATTTGGAAATAGTATTATATGAAACTCCTCGAAATTTTGTGACTTTTTCAGGTTAAATAGGGGTTATCATTTAAGAAAACTCTTATTTGCCCGTTATTAATTAAATATATTATTACTTCTAAATAATTTTTATTCTATGTTGATACATCCTTTAAAATTTAGACCAATTTTAAAAGAAAGACTTTGGGGAGGCACTAAGCTAAAAGAAGTACTAGGCAAACCTATTGAAAGTGATATTACCGGTGAGAGTTGGGAGCTCTCAACTGTTAAAGGAGATGTTTCAGTAATTGAAAATGGAAGTTTAGCAGGAAAATCACTTCAGGAGCTAATAGATTCTAATGGAGAGGAACTTTTAGGAAAAAGTGTTGTAGAACGCTTTGGAAAAGAATTTCCAATTTTAATAAAGTTTATAGATGCTAAGCAAGACCTTTCTATACAATTGCACCCTAATGACGAGTTGGCAAAAAAACGTCACAATTCTTTTGGTAAAACAGAAATGTGGTACATAATGGATGCTGACCCAAAAGCAGAACTTATTGTAGGTTTTAATAAAGATGTAACCAAGGAAGAATATGCTGAAAGTGTTGCTAATAACTCCTTACTGGATCTACTTAATTATGAGCAAGTTAAAGAAGGAGATACCTTTTTTATTAATACAGGAAAAATTCATGCAATAGGTGCTGGTGTAATGTTAGCAGAAATTCAGCAAACTTCTGATATCACCTATCGTGTATTTGATTTTAATAGAAAGGACAAGGAAGGTAACCTTCGTGAATTGCATACGGAGTTGGCACTTGATGCCGTGGATTATGAAAAGAAAGATGATTTTAAAATTTCATATACTCCAGGTATTAATGAAATTAGTACCATGGTTGACTGTCCTTATTTTAAAACAAATTTCATTGAATTAACCAAGGATATTGAAATTGATACTACAAAACGCGACTCATTTACCATATTTATGTGTGTTGGTGGCGAAGTTTTAATTAATACTGCAGAAGGGGAAGTAACCATAAAAAAAGGTGAAACAGCTTTATTACCAGCGAATACCATTACTATTTATTTAAAATCTATGGGAGCTAAACTTTTAGAGGTTACTATTTAATTGATAATTAACCACTCAGCAATTGAAAAAGTGTATTTTTGCAAAAAAAATAATTAGTAATGGCAAGTATAAAAGAGTTAAAAAAGAATATTAATAATGTTCTTGGTGACATTATAGAAGGTGTTTACATTGTTGAAGCTGCAAACGGGAAAAACAATTCAAAGGAGGGTTCAGCTATCGTAGATCAAGCTATTGTAGATTTCGATGAACTTATTGCTAAAGTTAACCAAAGCAAAGTTGAAAATAAGAAAGCTCATTTCAATGAAGTAAGAAATGATTTAGAAACTAGAGCGAATAAATTAGTTGATTCATTAAATAAATTAGCTTAATACATTAAGCTAAAGTTTAGTTATAAAAAAAGCATCCTAATAAATACAGGATGCTTTTTTTAAATAAAACAGTTGAGTTAAAACTTAATTATTTTTTCAATAATACAGCTAGTTCTTTCCCATATTTAGATTCCATTACCTCTTTAGGTAAAACACCATAAATTGAATCTAAATATTTAATGTTGGCATCAGGTATTTCTTTTAAAGCAATATAAGGTGCTATAAAAGAATTCTTATTATTTAGTGCAAAATTAATAGCAAAGGCATAGCCTCTTTGTAAATTTCTATTACTTATATTTTCTAATGAATCAATACTTACTTGGCTAAGCTCATTTTCTGGTTGAGCGGCTTTCATCATTATTTCAATATTTCTTTTATTAATACCGGACATCGTTTGTCTATATTCTTCCAATTTTTCTTGACTTTTTGAACCTGAAATTTTTGCAGTGGTATCGAAAGTATTCCAGTCCGTATTTATTGTTATTGTACCAGGTTCAGCAAAAAAAGTAATCCGGTCATTAATATCGTTATTGTCTTTCTTATCTAAGTATAAATAAAATATTTCAGGACTATCTAATTTTGTTTTGAAAGAAAAATTACCATCTCCATTTATTGCTAAAGAATCAACGGTAATTAAAAGAGTATCGGGAACATGTTGTAAATAAAGCGTTCCTTTTTTTAGACCTTTAATTTTTCCGTTTACAATTAAAGTTTCTTCTGGGTTATCGCCACATGAGCTTAAAACCAGCATTGCAACTAAAACAAATATTATTTTTTTCATTCGTATAATTTAGGCCGCAAATATCTATAAATTTTAATAGATATATAGGGTGAGGCTTAATTTGTTATTAAAAATAGGATCTATAAATTCGAAGCTACTTCCATTAAATAGGCGCATAGTAATGCTCCACCGGTACCAACCACGTAACCTAAAACTGCTAATAATACACCAACTGAAGTTAATGATGGGTGAAACTCTGCGGCTACAACTGGCGCTGAAGCTGCTCCGCCCACATTTGCCTGACTACCTACCGCTAAAAAGAAGTAGGGTGCTTTAATCAATTTTGCAACAAAAATTAGTAGACCCGCATGTATGGCAATCCAAATAAAGCCAACTGCAATTAAACCAGGATTCTCTAGAACTTTACCCAAATCCATTTTCATACCAATAGTGGCTACTAAAATATAAATGAACATTCCGCCTATTTTGCTGGCGCCTGCTCCTTCATAATTCTTGGCTTTTGTAAATGAAAGCGCTATACCTAAACTAGTAGCTAGTACTACCATCCAAAAAAAGCTAGACCCTAGAAAAGAAAGAAAACTTTTTTGATCACTTACAGCATCAAAATTACTGGTTAAATAGTTGCTAATTTCATCACCTAGGAAATGCGCAATTCCAACTGCAGTAAATGCTAATGCCAAAAGTATCATGTAATCATTTAAGGTGGGTACACGGGTAATTTTTTCGGTAAACTCAGTTACTTTTATTCTTAATTTTTCAATTGCCGAAGTATCTGCCTTTAACCATTTGTCAATTTGTTTAGTTTTGCCAACACCTAGTAAAACAATTGCCATCCAAACATTTGCCACGACAATATCTATCAATACCATTCCTCCATATTTTTCTGGGTTATATTGAAATATTTCTAACATAGCGGCCTGGTTGGCACCACCCCCGATCCAACTTCCGGCAATAGTAGAAAGTCCTCTCCATATAGCATCAAAATCATTACCGCCGACTGTATCAGGAGAAAATATAGATACTATTAATATGGCAATAGGTCCTCCGATAATAATACCGGCACTACCTGTTAAAAACATAATTAGCGCTTTGGAACCTAAATTAGAGATAGCTTTAATGTCAATACTTAGTGTCATTAATACCAAAGCAGCTGGTAGTAAGTATCTACTTGCCATAAAATATAAACTAGATATTTCATCTGAGATAATACCCGTACTTGTTAGAATAGCAGGTAGTAAATAGCACATAAGTACAGCTGGTACTACGGAATAGAATTTGCTCCAAAAACCTGTATTACGACTAGAAGTATAAAATATAAATCCTAAGCAGAGCGCTAAAAGGCCAAAGACTACGGTGTCGTTACTTATTAAAGGTTGAGAAAGTAGATAATGCATATTTTTTTGGTAAGTTGGTATTTTCAAATATAGTTAAATAACCAAGTGTTCTTCAATAAAACGAGCAACACCGTCCTCTGTGTTTTTTGAAGTTATATGTTTAGAAATTTTTTTTACCTCTGTTCTGGCATTTTCTACAGCTACACCGCAACCAACATTTTCAAGCATTTCTATGTCATTGTAGTTATCTCCAAAAGCAATAATATCTTCTAATGTTTCATTTTTATCCATTAACAATTTAATTGCAGAAAGTTTAGAAACAGCTATTGGTGCAATCTCTATTAACGTGTCATTAGATCTGTAAAGATTTAATTGTTCTTTAAATTTTTTTTCAAGCATTGGCATTAATATATCCGCACTTTCTTTAGAACACATGAGCATTATTTTGTGTGCACCCACTTCTTGCTCTTCCCATTTGGCTATTGTTACAGTTGTTTTTTCAATAGTGGGAGTAGATTTTGTATATTTTATTTCCTTTTCTACTCTTACAGAAGTTTGTGGAACATACCATTCGTTACTATGATAAAGCCCTAGATCAGCTTGTAAACCATTGCAAAGACTAAGTAAATTCTTTACAATATGAATAGGAATACATACGGAGTTTAAGACTTTATTTTCTGATAGCACAAGAGCACCATTATAGCAAATGATCGGTTGATTGGTAATACCCAAACTTTCTTGAATGTAGTACATGCCACTTGGCATTCTTGCAGAGACTAGAATTATTCTTGTTTTATTCTTAATTCTACCAATTTGTTTTATAGCATAATCCGATACATCGCTTTTAGTAGAAAGTAAAGTTCCGTCTAAATCAGAACATAATATTCTGTACATCATTTTAAATATTTAACCAATAAGAAAATTTAAGATTTATAGACCTATATTTTGGTTCGAAAGAGTTTACAAAATAATTATCATTATAAACTACAAATAAATCAGATAAGGGAGCAAATCGCCATTGTAATCTTGAGTTAAACCCAAGATTATCTCGTTGATTGCTATATTGAACCAAAGTTGACCAAAAAACTGATTTACTAAATGTAACGTCTATTTTAGGGCTAATAAGCCAAATATCTGCACTAGAATATGGCGCGGGCAATGAAATATTGTCATAGTTCATGGCTAAGGATAAAAAAACCTTGGGTTGAAACCTTAAAAATATTTCACCTTGAATAGAATACCGGTCCCCATTAAAAAAAGTGCCAATAGTTGGTTGAATGGAATAAGCAAATCTTTTTCTACTATCTGATTTATATTCTAGTGAAATACTATTGTAATGGTATCCTATTTCGCCAGGTAAGGGAATAGCATCATCTTTATCGGTCGGGTCAAATTCCTCAAAGAGATAGGTGTAGGTATTGTTGTATTCAACGTTGATTTCTGATTGATCTGTGAATTTTGATTCCCAAGAACCCATTAATTCATAGTCGGTATTTAAGAAATCATTATCTGGACTGAAGGTAAGTATAGGAAAAAAATTAAAACTATGGGATTGCAAGGCACTATCCTCTGGCCAAAATATACGCTCGAACATAGTTGCCGTTTTAAAAATATCGGTTCTACGAATAAAACCAAGATCAGACCTAAAGTCTTCCCCTACATAAACTATATCTTCAAAGAAGTTCCAGTTTCTAGAATTGTATTGTAAAAAGGCTCCGGATGAAAGATTTTTATTTCCAGAATTATGAGCAAAAGATTTATGGAGGTAAAATTTTCCATTCCATATATTATTATCTGAAATAAGATTATAATCAACTCCTGCAACTCTATTATAACGATCTTCTGGGTCTTGAAACTCATAATCTTCAAAGGTTTGCCGATTAATGAAGAACATACTAATGTTTGAACGACCGAACACAGATTGTTGCAAGGCTAACATGGTATTATTGTTGGATGCAATTTGCTTATCTAAATCTTCACCTGTTTGCAGGTTTAAAAATCCTAGTCTTAAGCTTTTGGTTAATTTACCGCTTAACCGAACACCACCAATAATTTTATTTTCTAGAGTATTGTCGGCGGTATCTTTTGCGATACCAATTCTTCTAGAGAAAAACGGATTTGCATCTCTACCGCCACCAAAACTTCCAAAAAGGTCGCTATTGTCTATAAAGAATTGCCTTTTTTCGGGGAGAGAAACTTCAAAACGCGTTAAGTTGGTTACTTGATCATCAACTTCCACTTGTGAAAAATCTGGATTTACGGTGATATCCAAATTCATACTATTGCCGATAGCAACTTTTGCATCGCCACCAACCTTAATGGTAGTGTTTGGTTCATTTAGTTCAAAGTCTTTTTGAGAAATCATATTTATATAAGGAATAAAAGCAAGGGGAGTCCTGTATTTTCCTAATGGTTTTTCAAAAACCATATCTCCCATAAAGGTAAGACCGAATATATTTTGATTTTGAGGAATATTCATCCAAGTACTATTCTCGTTAGACTGGGTATCAAATCTATAGCTGTTGAACCTCCATTTTGTTTCACCTTCTTTAAACTTGAATGCTGTTAAAGGAATCACCATTTCTGCGGTATAATAATCGTCATAAATTTTTGAATCTCCTTTCCATTTTACATCCCAAGAAATTGTAAAACCATCTAGGTTTAGTCCACCACCGGAAACTAAACCTTCACGTCTAACACCATAAGGGTTTATGCCAAAAAGGAATGAGTTGTTACCATCATTAAAGGTGTCAAATAAAAGTGTAATATTATCACTGTTGCCGGCTCTAAAATCTCTTTTTAAAGATTCTATAGAATAATTTTTACCAGCAGTATGCACTGTTATGCCAATATAAAGATTGTCATTGTCATACAGCATTTTAATATCGGTTTGTTTTTTGGCTTGTATCGAGTCTAAAGGAAAGTATTCCCAAAAGTCATTAGCGCTATCGGCCGTTTTCCAAGCGGGTTCATCAAGAATACCGTCGGGTACTATTTCGGAATTAATATGATTTACAGTAAAAGATTTGTTGGTGTCTTGTGCGGTTAAAAAGGAACCTAAAAATATAAGTACAAGAGTACTTAAGAATTTAAACATTTTGGTCATAATTTGTTGGATGACCAAATTTAAGTTTTTGTTTTGTTAAATAAATGCTAAACTTATTTAGGTTTATTTGTTTTTGGTTCTCTTTTGGCTTCTTTTAAGCTTTTCATCAACATCCATTCAATTTGCCCATTGGTGCTACGAAATTCATCTGCAGCCCATTTTTCAATAGCCTGCAGCATTTCTTCATTTACCCGCAATGCAAAAGGTTTTTTTTTACTCATTATTAGTTTTAAAATACCGTTCAATTATAATTTTTGCATCATTTTCCTTTTGAGTGCCAATCAATAATTTTTTACCATCCATTAATATTAATTGGATGCCTATATTTCCTTTAACGTTAATGGCTGAAGATTTCCCAAAAGAATTACGATAACCCCATCCGCCAAATTCTTTCAATGGATTATACGTTCTAACATAACAATTTTTCAACTCACTCCAACGTATTGTTTTTTTTGAGAGATTGATAGGAGTAAACTGATAATGGATTCCTACTTCGTCAATAGTTGTTTTTAACTTAAACATATAAATTAATGGTAAACAAAGTACAATGATTAATGTAAATATGATTTGATTATCACTATCATCGGCAGTGATATTTCCCATTGATTCACCTAAGTAAAACCACTTATAGAACCCGTAAAACAGCAATCCAACTATAGTTAAATTTATAAGTTGTAGCCACCATTGGGTAAATCGTTGTGTTTCTTGAAATACTCTCATTTTAATGGTTCAAAGTACCTGCATTTACAATGGGTGAAACATCTTTATCTGAACAGAGAACGACCATTAGGTTGCTCACCATGGCAGATTTACGCTCATCGTCTAAAGCTACCAAATCTTTTTTACTCAATTCTTCCAAAGCCATTTCTACCATACTAACAGCGCCTTCAACAATTTTATGTCTTGCCGCAACAATGGCTGTGGCTTGTTGTCTTTTTAGCATGGCATTAGCAATTTCTTGTGCATAGGCCAAATAACCAATGCGAGCTTCTAAAACTTCTATACCCGCCATTGATAAGCGTTCTTGTACTTCTTGTTCTAAAGCTTCACTTACTTCATTTACACTGGACCTTAATGTAATATCTTCGTCTAAACCTTCATCGGCAAAATTATCATAGGGATACATACTAGCCAATTTACGTACGGCAGCATCTGTCTGCACTCGAACAAAATTTTGATAGTCATCAACATCAAATGCAGCTTTATAGGTATTTGTTACGCGCCAAACCAAAATGGTGCTTATCATTATTGGATTGCCCAGTTTATCATTAACTTTTAAACGCTCGCTATCAAAATTACTAGCTCTTAATGAGATTCTTTTTTTAGTATACAAAGGATTTACCCAAAAAAGGCCGTTCTCTTTAATGGTGCCTACATATTTACCAAATAAGAGTAACACACGTGAACTATTTGGGTTCACCAAAACAAAACCTGCACACATTACTAATGCCGCAAAAATCATAAAGGCACCAATGTAAATTCTAAGAAGTGCAATTCCACCAATGAATAAGGCTAAAACAACAAAAAGCATAAGATAGCCATTTTGTGCACTATGGGTTTTTTCTTCTTTCATAATTTATGATATTAAAATGATATCATAAATATATCAAATTAATTTAATTTAATTGAACATGTTTTTTATAGATTATTTTATGGAAGACCCTTACCCATTAAATTTTTTAGTCTTCTTTTTGTTAGGGTTTTTAAATAATCGTTTAAAAAATCCATCGCGTTTTATGGGGTCGCAGTTTAAAGCTTCTAAAACGGATGGTGAGGGTTTTGGAAAACTTGTTTTAGTATATTTATCAAACTTCTTATTTTGATTAAGTTCTTGCAACCATAATCCAAATAGGGGTAGTGCAGCATTAGCTCCTTGGCCAATACTGGTATTACTGAATCCTATTTCGTGTTGATCTAAGCCAACCCAAGTTAGGTGAACAAAATTTGGAGTAAGTGCAACAAACCAAGCATCTTTATTATTTTGAGTAGTACCTGTTTTACCGGCAATTTCATTTTTTAGTCCGTATGTACTTCGTAATCTAGAAGCTGTACCAGAATTAACGGTAGATTTCATCATTTCTATCATAATTTGCCCAGTTTCCTTTGAAAATGCAGCTTTACCACTTAATTCTGACTTGAATTTGGTTAAAACCGAATCTTTGTTATTACTAATAGATTTTATTAAAATTGGTTTTATATGTTTACCATTATTACTAAAACTAGTATACGCCTCGGCCATTTCTACTATTTTTATTTCACCTGTTCCTAAGGCAATAGATGCCTCATCGGGTAATTTTTCTGATATTCCCATATCTTTTGCCATGGTTAAAACATTGGCAATACCTGCTTTTTCTAAAACTTTAACCGCAATTGTATTTACAGAATTACTTAAACCTTCTTCCATTGAGTAATTTAGATAAGCCTCATCCTTGTTGCCGGCATTACTAGGAGACCATCCTTTTAAATTGTCATATTCTACTTCTTCTGCAGAAAAATAGGTACATGGCGTAACCCCTTGTTCTAAAGCCGCCGTATAAACAATAGGTTTAAATGTTGAGCCCACTTGTCGTTTACTTTGAGAAATATGGTCGTATTTGTATTGCTTAAAATTAATACCACCAATCCAAACTAGGATATCGCCATTATTGGGGTTAACCGTTAAAGAGCCTGTGTTTAAGAACTTGGTGTAATGCTGAATACTATCTAAAGTCGTTGCTGTTACTTCTTTTTCCCCTTGCCAATCAATGAATTTTCTTTTACGAGTATCCTTTGATAAACTGTCAATAATTTGATCATGGGTCATCCCCATTTTTTTAAACGATTTATACACAGAAGTTCTAGTGGCTATTTTTTGTATTAGTTTCTTGTCTTTAAGCCATGGAGCATTTTTTCCGTAACTTTTTTCAAAATCGTTTTGAAGTTTTGTCATGTGTTTAATCATGGCATCTTCAGCAATCTTTTGCATTTTATAATTTAATGTAGTATAGATTTTTAGTCCAGACGTATAAATGTTATAATCGATTCCCGCTTTGTTTTGCTCAGCAATCCAACCTAACATTTCTTTTCTCACCTCTTCTCTAAAATATGGAGCAATACCGGCGTTATAATCAAATTCACGATAATCAAGATTAAGATCTTCTTGCGAAAAGTGAGCTAACTGCTCTTCAGAAATTAAATTATTGCCATTCATTGCTTTTAAAACTAAATTTCGTCTGCTAAGACTTTTCTCGGGAAACAATCTAGGGTTATAACTATAAGTAGCTTTTAGCATGCCAACTAGGGTAGCGGCCTGCGTTGTTGAAATATCCTTAGTACGTAAGTTGTAAAACTTTAAGGCGGCACTTTCTATACCAAAAGTATTATCACCAAAAGACACGGTGTTGAGGTAATTCGTTAGTATTTCGTCTTTTGTGAAAATTTTCTCTAGTCTTTTAGCAATTATCATTTCCTTAACTTTGTCTACTACTATGTTGGTTTTATTTCGTTCTTTTCTAGGATAAAGATTTTTTGCTAATTGCTGACTTATTGTGCTTCCGCCACCCGAAGAATTATCTCCCATTAATAGTGTTTTAAACCCAACACGAAGAAGGCTTTTGAAATCAATACCCTGGTGCTCGTAGAAACGTTCATCCTCAATAGAAATTAAGGCCTGTTTTAAATGCTCAGGAAAGTCTTGGAAAGAAACAGGTTGCCTGTCATACAAGTAGTATTTGCCTATTAGAACGCTATCGGCGGTATATACCTCAGACGCCATTTGATATTGAAAATTAGATAATTCTTTTTTAGATGGAATTTCTCCCCAAAGCCCTATATTAATGGAACCTATAAAAAGTATAAAAAGCACAAACACACCTATTAAGGAGTAACCAACACTTTTTAAAATATAATTTTTTTGTTTTTTTGACTGGACGCTCCTTTTTTTCATTCTTGCAAGTTCTAATATAAATTTAACCTTACCGAAGTTTTAACATTACCTTAAAATACGAAATCCTATTTTTGGGTAAAATTTTGAACATGAAGAATATTTTACTCTTGTTATTAATAGTTTCCAATTCTATTTATGCAAATGATATGGTTTGGTCCAAAACAGGCCATAGAGTTGTTGGTGAGGTTGCAGAACAATACCTGAGTAAAAAAGCTAAACGCGCCATTGCGGATTTGTTAGATGGTAATAGTTTAGCAGCAGTAGCTAATTTTGGTGATGAAATAAAAGCCGATAGGGCATATAGTAAATTTAGTGCATGGCATTATGTAAATATACCTTTTGGAAAAACTTATACGGAGATCGAGCCAAATAAATATGGTGATTTAGTGCAAGGTATAAATAGATGTATTGAAATAATAAAAAGCGAAGATAGCAGTAGAGAAGACAAAGTATTTTACCTAAAGTTTTTAGTGCATCTTATTGGCGATTTGCACCAACCAATGCATGTAGGTAAAGAAGAAGACAAAGGGGGTAATGATATTCAGTTACAATGGTTTGGAAAGGGAACTAATTTACATCGAGTTTGGGATTCCAATATGATTGATGATAATGGTATGAGTTTTACCGAACTTGCTCTTGAATATCCAAAAATGTCAAAGCAACAAATAGCATTTTTACAAAAAGGCAGCTTGTTAGATTGGGTAGAAGAATCTCATCTTTTGGCAGAGAAAGTATACGCATCGGTAGAACCAGGTGAAAAATTAAGTTACCGTTATAGTTATGACTGGTGGAGTACCGTAAACGACCAATTGCAAAAGGGAGGTATACGCCTAGCTGCAGTTTTAAATGAGATGTTTAAATAATAATTTATAATTTGGATATTTTATTAACACTATTACATACTGTCTAAAAAGTATGATCAATAGTAGATAAGTATACTATCCTTAAAATTTTATACTTTATATAAAGTATAAAACTTACACCAATACATTTTTAAGTTCATTTCTATACTCTGATGGATTTTGACCCGTAAATGCTTTAAATGATTTGTTGAAATGAGAAAAGTTATTAAACCCACATTCAAAACAAACTTCAGTTATACTCATTGGTTTTTCTGCTAATAATTTCGATGCATGAACTAAACGGTATTCGTTTACGAATTGTATAAATGTTTTGTTTGTGATTTTTTTAAAGTATCTGCAAAAAGACGGTATGGTCATGCTTACCATTGACGATATTTCTTCAAGTGTAAGTTCTTCCTTAAAATTATTCTTTACATGATTGAATACAATATTAATGCGATCATTATCCTTAACATCTGTTGCAAATGAAAACCCTTCAGCATTTAACATGCGCATATCGTCAGAGTTGCCCAGTTCATTTAAAATATTTAGGATAGATAGTAGTCGTTGAAAATCTGTTTGGTATTCCAAAACTTCCATTTTATCACCTATTTTTCTTTTTGTTTTTCCAGAAAAGGCAATTCCGCCGCTAGCACTGCTGAAAAGGGTTTCAATTTTCTTCATTTCAGGAATCTTAAAAAAATCTGTACCTAAGAAATCAGTTTTCATTTGAACTACAGTTTCGCTGGTATTACCAGTAAGTGCATCGGTAAAACCACAGTGCGGAAGATTACTACCTATTAATATAAGGTCGCCATTTGTATAATATGATACATGACTACCTATTTGTCTTTTGCCAGAGCCGCCATTAACATATACTAATTCTAATTCTGGGTGATAATGCCAAAGGTTGTTTTTGTTTAATCTATACTCATCAAACTTCTGATATGTAAAAGATTTACCAAAATCTGGCTCAATGGCTTCGAAAGTAGGTTTATGTTTCACCATGTTATATAGTTTGTTATGATAAAATTAAATAACCTTTTTCAGGTTAATCTTTGCAAAATTAGCCTAAACATGTGTAATCTTACCATCAGTAATGTTAAGGTTAGGTAAAGTGGTTAAAATAACACATAAATTGGAAAATTATGATGTAGTGAGTGCTTTACAACGGCTGTATGTTTGTAGTGTAAATTATCATTAACCCTTTAAAATAATTTATTATGAAAAACCTAGTAAAATTCACAACAGTAGTTGCCTTTATGTTCGCTACAGTAGCAGGCACGGCAAGAGAGCCAAAATTGAATTTAATATCTGAAGGAAAAGCCAAAAGCGTGGTTTTGACTATGGATGCTACTTCAATAGGTGTACAGGTAAAGTTAATGGATTCAGAATTGAATGTAATCTATACGGAAAGAATGTCTGAAGGTCAGTTTAGTAAGAAACTAAATCTTAAGGATTTAATTGATGGAGTTTATTTTCTAACAGCAGATGATAACTTAAAAAGCTATTCGTATACAATTGTTTTGAAAAACAATGAGTTGAATATTCTAGAAACTGCTGAAGATGTAAAGCCATTCTTTAAAAAGACAAATAATATGATTTTTCTAAATTACCTAAACTTGGAAAAAGATAAATTATCTATTAAAATTTTTGATGCTGAAGGCAGAACGGTATTTACTCAAGTAGTTGCAGAAGAGATGATTGTTGAAAAAGCTTTCAATTTTGCTGATGCATTCCCTGGTACGTATACGGTGTCAGTAAAATCTGCAAATAAAACCTATAGTGAAGAATTTGTTGTTAATTAAGTTGATTTAAGTTGATTTCAAAAAAAAGGGGACGGGAGCGTCCTCTTTTTGCTTTTAATATTTTAAGTAACTAAAAGCCCAGTACATTAATATAAACTGTATTGGTAATCTTAAAAGAAGTAGCCATCTAGGTAAACCTGCACTAGCCTTTTCATTCGAAAGCATGTAAAAATGTACGAGTAAAAATATGATGAGCATTGCTATTATACCATAGATAGATAAGTTTTTTGTAGCTCTAAAAAAAAGACCAATACCCAATGCAATTTCGGCCAAACCACTTAATAGCACTAAGGGCTTATGAAAAGGTAAGTACCTGGGCATAATTCTTAAGTAGACTTTAGGCTTAATAAAGTGCATAATTCCGGCAATGATATAAATTATTCCCATTACATATAAATGCCAAGGATATGTCATAAACAGTGTTTTAAGATTTTTTATTTAAGATAATAGAATTCATTAATTTATCTTCAAGAAGAGCTAAATAAACACAGCTGGTTTCAAGTATTTTTTCGTGAACTATTATAATATTAAAATCAGTATCTAACTTTGCTTCAGCCTTAAGTTTCATTAGTTTAAATTGACAAATTTTGATACTCGATTGCGCTACAATTTTTAGCTCAATAGTTAGCGCAAAAAGTATAGTTAAATTGTTCATTTAAGCCTAATATTATAAAATTAAGACAGGAATTTCTGAAATCTGTCTTTTTTGTATTGTGGTACAGATTCGTTGCTCATAAACAATTCAAGGATATCTTTTGGTTTATCCTTTGCAAACATAAGTTCATAAAATTGCTGGGATGTTAAGGTGTTTGTAGACTGCTCAATTAAAATCATTTCATCACCTGTATTTACATGACCTTCCTCAAGAATTTTTACGTAAGTACCAGGGTGATTATGCGCGATAAATTCCTTAAGAATATTTTGAGTTCCAAAGCGGATGCCCAATTTGTAACAAGGCTCACGTGGTTGGGATACTTGAACTAGTGCACCACCAATTTTGTAAACATCGCCTACTCGTATTTTAGATTCGTCTAGCCCTTCTAACGTTAGGTTTTCACCGAACATGCCCCAGTCCCATTTTAATTCTGGGTATCGTTTTTTCCAATAATTATAGTAATCGGCAGAAAAGATATAACACGCTTTATGCGTACCCCCATGATGAACACGATCAATTACAGTGTCATTTTTTACATCATTTTTAGTTAAGAATAATCCTTTGAAAGTAGGATATTTAAAGATACCAGTTTGCTCTGTTGCACCGTTCCATTCAAAAGATACAGCGTCTCCTATATTTGTTGAAATCACCTTCATCTGGTGAAGATAAAAAAAGCACTAGTATTATTATCAAAAGGAATATCTAAACTTTGACTAACTTTTATGAAATAGAGTATTGAAACTGTTTTAACCCTATTTATTATGCTGAATTTTGTCAAATTCATATTTTATCAACTGTTTGCGTATCTCTTATTTCGAGGTTATAGAATCAAGTTGCATACTTGTGTTTCGAATATTTGTGGGTGTACTGTTTTCTGGAAAGTACCAAAAGGGGATAGTTGCCATAATTTTCTCAATGGTTTGGCTTTTGTCGTCAAATTCATTTTCTTTAGTTGGGCCTTTTATGGTTAAGATGTGCTTTCCTGTTCCTAAATTATTAATATCTAAATAAGTTTCAAAACCGAGTAAATCTTTATTATGATTAGAAATAACGAATTCGCTTTTGTAGGCTTTACCATCAATTTCTAAATTGTAAATAATATTAAAAGTTTCAATATATTGAGGTATGATAGAATTATTTTCTAAGCCATTATAGTAGGTGCCGTTGAAACCTTGTAAAAATTGATCAAAAAAGGTGATTGAAAGACCTCTTTTATCACTTTCTGGCTTTAAGTTGTTATTAGCCTCAAAAATATAGCTTTCCATATCTTCATTAAACAATAAGAATACTTTTAAATAGGGAGTCCTGATAGCTTGCGAGGGAATCGAGGCAATTCTTACAAAATTATTTTTTTCAATTATTTTATCCTCGTAATTATGAAGATTACTATAGAATTCAGAAGATTTTAAATCATTTGAAAGGTAATTCGATTTTATATCATCAAATGAAGTTAGAATTGTAATTGTAAGGTAAAACGGAATTATAAATAAAATTAATTTTCTTGAGAATTTATTGTCTAAAAAATTATAAACTAAAGGTCTGTATAAAAATGATAAAGTTAAATAGCTGAACATTTTATAAAATGGAAAGTATATTTTGGATGTCCATTTCTTTTTTTTCAAAATGCCTTGCCCAATAAAATCAATAAAAACCATTATTACCCCTACAATAATAATTGGTAATGTTGCTATTAGCAATATTTTCAGAGCTAATTTTGGGATGAATACCATTTCCTTTAAGAAGAAAATAAATATACCAAGGAAACTTAGAATAGCATAAAAAGCAATAACATAAAATATCATTAAGAATGACAGGGCAAAGACTATGCTGCATAAGTTTTCTAGTTTTGAAATAAATTTATCAAATGAGCCAACCTTGATTTTTAAATAATTGGTGAACCTTTCTGAATAATTTAAACTATCAAAATCAATATCACCAGATACATATCTTAGGCCAATAGCTCCAATCCAAAGTCCTCTTAAGACCACATGGATAACTAAATTAAAAATTAATATTACAATGGCTGTGTTAATTATACTCCAAAGAATGCCATGAATCATTTTTTGAGAATTCATTGCAAGGCTAGCGTTATATTCTAAAGGTTCATAGGCAGCAAACAATCCATAAATTGCAAACCCAGAAATAATTAATTCTAACTGCCAACTCTCTTGTTGTAATTTATCTAACCATTTTTTAAACTTTGGCGAATTATATTCCATCAATTATTTCTTTATACGAAAGATAACAACATTTAACAAAAAAGCCACTACAAAAAATGTAGTGGCTTTTGAAAATTATGGAAAATGGAATTTATTTTACCATCTCGTAACTACGCTTAATAAACTCGGTTAACGCTTTACCTTTAAGTAAGCCTTTAGATAACTTCGCCAAGTCTAGTGATTGATTGATCAATCGTTCTTTTTTCTTCGTTGTCTTGGTATTTAAAAACTCGCTTACCAATGGGTGATTCGTATTCACGATCAGGTTGTACATTTCTGGCATAGCTCCCATACCGAACATACCGCCACCACCGGTCTGTTGCATTTCCTTCATACGACGCATAAACTCAGGCTCAGTAATAGTGAACGGAGAAGAATCGCTGTCCATAGCTTCTAATTGAACTGTAAAGCTTTTGTCCGTAATGGCCTCTTCCAATTCTTTTTTCAAGGTCTCTTTTTCTTCGTCAGATAATTTAGAGATTTGAGTTTCTTCTTTCTGAATCAATTTGTCAATATGGTCAGCATCTACGCGGGCAAAAGAAATATTTTCTTTTGAGCTTTCAAGCTTTTGCATTAGATGCCCAATAATTGGCGAGTCTAATAATAATACTTCGTATCCTTTAGCCTTTGCAGTTTCAATATAACTGTGTTGCGCTTCTTTGTCAGATGCGTAAAGAATAACCGTTTTTCCGTCTTTATCAGTCTGTGTATCTTTTATTTTTTCCTGTAATTCTTCAAACGTAAAGTACGAGCCATCTACCGTTGGGTAAAGTGCAAACTTGTCTGCCTTATCAAAGAATTTATCTTCAGAAAGCATTCCGTATTCAATAACAATTTTAATATCGTTCCATTTTGCTTCAAATTCCTCACGGTTATTTTTAAATAAGGAATTCAACTTATCAGCTACCTTTCTAGTAATGTAAGATGAAATTTTCTTCACCGCACCATCAGCCTGTAAATAGGAACGAGAAACGTTTAATGGAATATCTGGAGAGTCGATAACACCACGTAACATGGTCAAGAATTCTGGAACAATACCTTCTACATTATCCGTAACAAAAACTTGGTTTTGGTACAACTGAATTCTATCTTTCTGCTGATTTAAATCGTTAGTTAGCTTTGGAAAATAGAGAATACCGGTAAGGTTAAAAGGATAATCAACATTTAAGTGAATATTAAATAAAGGCTCCTCGAACTGCATTGGGTAAAGTTCTCTATAAAAGCTCTTGTAATCATCTGCATTTAAATCGGCAGGTTGTTTTGTCCAAGCTGGGTTAGGATTATTGATGATATTGTCTACATCCTTAGTAGGTGCTTTATCCTCATCTTTGGCACCCTCTGGCTTAGGTAAAGTTTCAGTTCTCATTCCAAATTTAATTGGAATAGGCATAAACTTGTTATACTTACTTAACAAGCTTTTAATTTTGCCATCTTCTAAAAATTCTGTAGAATCATCGGCAATATGAAGTATTATTTCTGTACCACGAGTTTCTTTATTGGCAGGTTCCATGATAAACTCAGGAGAACCGTCACATGACCAATGCACAGCGGGTTCGTCTTTATAGCTTTTAGTTATGATTTCTACTTTGTGCGCCACCATAAAGGCAGAATAGAAACCTAAACCAAAGTGGCCAATAATTCCAGCATCTTTAGCAGAATCTTCGTACTTGTTCAAGAATTCTTCAGCTCCAGAAAATGCAACCTCGTTAATATATTTTTTCACTTCATCTTCCGTCATTCCAAGACCTTGGTCAATGATATGTAGTTTTTTTCCTTCTTTGTCCGCTTTAACCTCAATAATAGGATTGCCATATTCAACCTTTGCCTCGCCAATTGTGGTCAAGTGCTTCATTTTTAAGGTTGCATCTGTTGCATTGGAAATTAATTCTCTAAGAAAAATTTCATGATCACTGTATAAAAACTTCTTAATTAGTGGAAAAATGTTGTCTACGGACACATTAATTTTACCTGTTGCCATTTTTTATATTTTTTACGCCACAGCTAGTGCGGCCATTATTAATACTAATTGTTTGTTGCTAATGGTCAAAAAAAATACCACAATAGGTTATTGTGACAAACTGACAGTTATTAGCGTATGAAAGTTTAACAAATAATTTTGTTTATTAAATATTGAAAAAAGTTAAACATAATGTATATTTGTAATGTGATATGGGAAAAAACGCTATGAAAAAGAATTTTAACCATATACACATGTTAATTATTTATTGGTTAGGTTGTTTAAACGTGCTATTTTTTAATAGCACGTTTTTGCTAAATAAAAGCTAATGTTTCATGAAAACAGCTAACTATGAAAACTACATTGTACCTTATATAAAAATATTATGATATGGCTACAAAAGCTAAGAAAGTAACTAAAGAGATGATTATCACTAAGTTTATGGATTACGTTTTGGAGAATGAGCAAGTTCCTAAAACTGTTTATAAATTTTGTAAAGTAAATGCTATAGAAGAATCTGATTTTTATCTTCATTTCGGCTCCATCGATGCCCTAAAAAAAGGTATTTGGGATACATTTTACTTGAACACCATTAGTGTAATTAATAAAAATAAAGAGTATCAAGAATTTACGAATAGAGATAAAATGCTCACTTTTTTCTACACATTCTTCGAGGTATTGACATTGAATAGAAGTTATATCCTATTTATTATGGAGAGCGCATCTGGTCCGTTAAAAAATATGAAACAATTAAAAGGTCTTAGAAAAAATATAAAAGAATTCTCTAAAGGTTTGATTGAGGATGGGAATGCGAACAAAAATTTGAAAATTACAAAACACAATCCTCAATTGTTTTCAGAAGGGGCATGGTTGCAAACTATGTTTCTAATGAATTTTTGGAAATCAGATGATTCTGCATCATTTGAAAAAACCGATGTCGCTATTGAAAAATCAGTGAACACCATTTTTGATGTATTTGATAATACACCTTTGGAAAATATTATTGACTTCGGGAAATTCCTTTATAAGGAAACCTTTGTCTAATGTAATACGCAGAGCATGAAAACATTAGATAAAATACCTACTGGAAAAATAGAACGCGCAAGTAAGTTGGTAAGAACTGGAGCTAAAATTGGGGGAAACTATGCCAAGTATTTTGGTATGAAAATCATAAATCCAGAAACAACTAAAGACGAGCTTAACGAAGATAATGCCTCGGATATATATGATGGCCTAAAATCGCTAAAGGGTAGTGCGCTTAAAGTAGCGCAAATGTTAAGCATGGAAAAAAATCTACTGCCAAATGCGTATGTAGAGAAGTTTTCATTGTCTCAATTTTCAGTTCCCCCTTTATCGGCACCATTAGTTAGAAAAACGTTTAAAAAGTACTTGGATAAATATCCGGAAGAGGTTTTTGATACTTTTGATAAAGATTCTATAAACGCCGCTAGTATAGGGCAGGTACATAAGGCTACCAAGGATGGAAAAAACTTAGCGGTAAAAATTCAGTATCCGGGTGTAGCGCAAAGTATAAGTAGCGATTTGGCTATAGTGAAACCTATTGCAATACGCATGTTCAATCTTCAAGGAAAAGATTCAGATAAATATTTTAAAGAAGTTGAAAATAAACTGGTCGAAGAAACCGATTATATTTTAGAAGTAGCACAAAGTAAAGAGATTACAGAGGCGTGTAAAGTGATTCCAAATGTCATTTTTCCAACTTATTATACGCAATTGTCAAGTGAACGCATTATAACAATGGACTGGATGACGGGCATGCACTTAAGTGAATTTACAAAAACAAGTTTTTCTCAGGCTACCGGCGATAAATTAGGTCAGGCTTTGTGGGATTTCTATATGTTTCAAATTCATGGGTTGCGAAAAGTACATGCAGATCCCCACCCAGGTAATTTTTTGGTAAATGGGGACAACGAACTAATTGCTATAGATTTTGGTTGTATTAAAGAAGTACCGGATTCATTCTACGTGCCATATTTTGAACTTGCCAGACCAGAAGTAATATCGGACGATGAGAAATTTACCGAAAAGCTATACGAGCTTGAAATTTTGATGCCAGCGGATAAGGCGGAAGAAATTTTGTTTTTTAAATCTATATTTCACCAGTTGTTAAGTTTATTCACATCACCTTTTCATGATAACGATTTTGATTTTGGCGATGAAGTGTTTTGGGGTAAAATTGCATCATTGGGCGAACAGTTTTCATCTGATAAGCAAATACGTAAAATGAATGGTAATAGAGGGTCAAAGCACTTTTTATATATGAATCGTACATTTTTTGGTCTTTATAATCTTTTACATGATTTAAAGTCAAATATTAAAGTAAATGATTACAAAAAATATTTGAGCTAATTATTTTAATCCTATTCTTACAAAGGATCATTGTTATATTTTTAAATAAAATTCTTAATAGTTGTTTATCTTGCAACACTAATTCTACCTGAAAATCATCAGGTTAAAAACAATACTATGTATAATTCAAAAATAATTGGCTTAGGTCATTATGTGCCTGATAACGTAGTGACAAACGATGACTTGTCAAAAGTAATGGATACCAATGATGCTTGGATTCAAGAACGTACCGGTATAAAGGAGCGTAGACATGTAGTTCGTGGAGATGGTGATACAACGACTACCATGGGTGTAAAAGCCGCTAAAATTGCCATTGAAAGAGCCGGCATTGATAAGGATGATATTGATTTTATTGTTTTTGCTACTTTAAGTCCAGATTATTATTTCCCTGGTCCAGGTGTATTGGTGCAAAGAGATTTAGGAATAAAGACCGTAGGAGCGTTAGATGTTCGCAATCAATGTTCAGGTTTTGTTTATGCGATTTCAATAGCAGACCAGTATATAAAGACGGGTATGTATAAAAACGTACTGGTCATAGGTTCTGAACTTCACTCTCATGGTTTGGATATGACTACACGCGGTAGGGGAGTTTCGGTTATTTTTGGTGATGGTGCAGGGGCTGCTGTTTTAAGCAGGGAAGAAGATACTTCGAAAGGTATTTTATCAACACATTTACATTCAGAAGGGCTACATGCAGAAGAATTATCCTTAATTGCACCTGGTATGGGAAAAAGATGGGTAAATGATATTATTGCTGATAATGACCCTAATGATGAGTCTTATTTTCCTTATATGAACGGCCAATTTGTATTTAAAAATGCAGTAGTGCGTTTTAGTGAAGTAATAATAGAAGGATTAGAGAAAAATAAATTAAATGCTACCGATATTAACTTGTTGGTGCCACATCAAGCAAATCTCAGAATATCGCAATTTATTCAAAAGAAGTTTAAGCTTACCGATGACCAGGTGTTTAATAATATCATGAAATATGGTAATACTACAGCGGCATCTATTCCTATAGCACTAACAGAAGCTTGGGAAGAAGGTAAGGTAAATAAAGGTGATTTAGTTGTTTTAGCTGCTTTTGGTAGTGGTTTTACTTGGGGTAGTGTAATTATCCGTTGGTAAAATAAAACACCCATAGTTTAACTATGGGTGTTATATAGCTTTACCTAATAAGAAAAAACCAACCAATCTTCAGTATTAAGTATCCCTATATAAAGTAATAGACGTAATTATAAACTATTTGTTACTAAATTAATTGGCATTATTAATTTCTTAATCGTTTATCACTAAAGCTAGTTTTTAATTAAAGAAGCAAAAAAAGAAACCCGGACATTCCAAAATTAATTGGAAGCCGGGCTTCATATGCTGATAGGCTATACTAAACACTAACCATTAACTATAAACATATAGCGTTATCAACAAAAAAATTCTTAGTACTTAAAGAATATTTAACTTTACTAATAGACGAAATATTGTCCAATCAGTTACATATAAACTAAATTTTAACATCTTTAAATATTATGAAAAAGACTCTCGTATTTGGAGCCTCCTTAAAACCAAACCGTTATAGTAATTTAGTTATAAGGCGACTTGTAGATTCAGGAATAGAAACCTTCGCTTACGGATTGGGGGAAGGTGAGGTTTCTGGAGTCAAAATCAGTAATAGATTAAGCAAAATTAATGATATTCATACAATAACCCTCTATTTAAATCCAAAAAGACAAGAAGAATATTATGATAAGATAATTTCTTTAGCTCCAAGTAGGGTAATATTTAATCCGGGTACTGAAAATCCCACGTTTTACAGTATGCTCGAAAAAAACGGAATAGAGGTAGAAGTGGCTTGTACATTAGTGCTATTAACTATTGGTCAGTTTTAAATTACATAATGTCCTTAGTCGTTGCTGCAGCGGGTTTTTTTCGAATTAACCAAAGGCCAATAAAAGTTAAAATACCATTTAATGGCAAAAGTTCATATCCAAAGATATAGCCACCTAAATATTCCACGGGTAGTTTGGCTAGTATTAGAATAATCGCGACACAAACTATCGCAACTATCCATACATATTTGTCTTTAACTTGATGTTTAGTAAAAATACCAAATGAAAATAATCCTAATAAAGGTCCGTATGTGTAAGATGCTACTGTTAGCAAGCCATCTATAACATTTCTATCTAAAATATATTTAAAGGAAATTACCACTACAATTAATAGAACACTCATGCCAATGTGTGTAATTCTGCGTGTTCTTTTTGCAACCGACTCAGATTTCTTCCCTGTATTAAGAAAGTCTACGCAAAATGACGTGGTTAATGAAGTAAGCGCACTATCCGCACTACTATATGCTGCAGCAATTAAGCCCAACATAAAGGTTATAGCTACTGTAATGCCTAAACCACTATTCAAGGCAATTTCAGGAAATAATAAATCAGATTTAGGAGAGCCATCCATTAATGGTAATGCTATATTTTGAGCATCTGCGTAGATGAATAACAATGCCCCAAGAAGCATGAAAACAAAAGTAACTACTACTAGAACAATACTAAAACTAACCATGTTTTTTTGTGCCTCCCCTAAGTTTCTACATGTCAAGTTTTTTTGCATCATATCTTGGTCAAGGCCGGTCATACAAATGGTAATGAACATACCGCCTAAAAATGATTTTACTAAATTGTTTTTTGAAGAAAAGTCATCTGTAAAGAATGTTTTACTGTATTTTCCTAATTCCTGTGAGTTTAAAAACTCAATAAAGGTCCAGTCCATTTTGTCTAATATAAAATAGATAGATAGGCCAACAGAAACCAACATAAAAAGGGTCTGTAATGTATCGGTCCAAACAATAGTTTTTATTCCGCCTCTAAATGTATAGACCCAAATAAGTAATATGGATAGGGTTACGGTTATTTCAAAAGGTACATTCCAAGCATCGAAAACAAATTGTTGCAGAACAATAGCTACAAGGAACAGTCGAAATGCAGCACCAAGTACTCTAGATACAAAAAAGGATATTGCGCCAACTTTATAACTTACAAAACCAAATCTTTCATCTAAATACTCATATATAGAAGTTACATTTTGTTTGTAATACACAGGAAGAAGAACAAAGGCCGTTATCAAATAGCCAAGAAAGTAACCAAAGACAACTTGCATGTAGCTAAATTGAGAAGATTCTACCCAGCCCGGAACCGAAATAAATGTAACGCCAGATAATGACGCTCCAACCATACCAAAGGCAACGAGGTACCATGGAGACTGTTTTCCGGCTTTAAAAAAATCTTCATTAGAATCGTTTTTACCTGTGAAATATGAAATAATTAATAGTAAAACGAAATAACCAGATATTAATAGCAGAATGTGGGATGCGTTCATGAAATTGAATTTCGGGCAAATTACGAAAAGTTATATGACGATTGGCTATAAGTTAAAAGGTTTACATCAACTTATTTGGCTTTAAATTACTCGTTAAAAGTGCACTGTTTTTTTAAACACAAGTTATTTTTTGATATCTTTTAGAACTACAAATAAAATTTTAATTACATGAAAGAAGTAAATTTTTTTAAAAATAGCGTAACGCTTGGTTTGGTTATTTTATTTTTTGTTGGTATCCACGGATTAAATGCGCAAGTAGATGAAATTATTGATAAAAAGGTTGAAAAAGAACTTTCTAAATTAATGAAAGAAAAACGGATAGAAAGCGCCTTCAATTATATTGAATCTGATGAGAAAGTCACCAAAAAAAACCTAATAGAATTAACAGAAATTGCAGCACCACCATTTATGGAGACTGAACGAGCAATGGCAATAAAAAAAATGTTTGTAGAAGCTGGGGCCGATAATGTAGCTATAGATGAAGTTGGGAACTTTATTGCCATTAGAAAAGGAACCGAAGGTGGAAAAATAGTTGCTTTAGATGCGCATTTAGATACCGTTTTTCCGGAAGGAACAAATGTTATGGTACAGCAAAAAGGAGATACACTTTTTGCACCCGGCATTGGTGATGATACTAGAGGACTTTCTATGCTTGTGGCCATATTTAAAGCCATGGAAAATTCTCATATTAAAACCAAAGCAGATATATGGTTTGTAGGTACTGTTGGTGAAGAAGGCTTAGGGGATTTAAGGGGAGTTAAGCATCTATTTAGAGATGGAGCAAAAAAAATAGATTCTTGGATTTCTATTGATGGTGGCGAAATAGGTAGGGTAAATAACGCAGGTTTGGGTTCGGTAAGGTATAAGGCAGTATTTACAGGCAAAGGAGGGCATTCATGGGGTGCTTTTGGGTTGGCAAATCCACATCATGCTTTAGGGTATGCAATAAAGGAGTTTACTGAAAATGCTCAAAAATATACTAGTAGTGGTCCTAAAACAAGTTTTAACATTGGAAGAATTGGCGGTGGTACATCGGTTAATTCCATTCCTTTTGAGTCTTGGATAGAAGTAGATATGCGTTCTGTGGACAAAACACGACTCGGTGAAATAGATGTTATTTTTAAAGAGTCTATGCAGAAAGGTGTAGCAGCTTATAATGAAACTGGAATAAAGGATAAAATTTCATTAGAATTAATAAAGATTGGCGATAGGCCATCTGGAGAATTGGGTATAGACACACCTTTGGTACAGAGAGCAATTAGTGCAACGAATTTGTTTGGTTATGAACCAAGCTTAACCATAGGCTCTACAAATAGTAATATACCAATTTCGTTGGGTGTGCCTGCAGTTACAATTGGTAGAGGTGGCATAGGAGGTGGAGCTCATTCTTTAAACGAGTGGTGGATAAATGAAAATGGAGCAGAAGCAATTAAATTAGCGTTATTGTTAACTGTTGCAGAGGCAGGTTTCGATAAATAACTTAAGTTCCATCTCTTAATTAGTAGTCTCATAATAGGTCAAATTTCCAAAGTTTTCACTGGAGTCAAGTCTTTTCCTAAAAAATAATTTTGTGTTAGTGGTTCGGTATATTTTTCAACATTAATCGTAAATTTATACCCAATTAAGGATATGGATTTTTCGTCAAAATTATTAGAAAATGCGGTGTATGAGGTTTCGCAATTACCAGGTATAGGTAAAAGAACGGCATTACGTTTGGTGTTGCATTTATTAAAGCAGCCAGAACAGCGTACCGAGAATTTATCTAACTCATTGTTAGATTTAAGAAGTAAAATTCAATTTTGCGATAATTGTCATAATATTTCCGATACCACAACGTGCGAAATTTGTGCTAACCCAAAAAGAGATGACGCCTTGGTTTGTGTAGTTGAAGATATAAGAGATGTAATGGCTATTGAAAATACGGGTCAGTTTAGAGGAAAATATCATGTGCTTGGCGGTAAAATATCACCAATGGAAGGTATAGGCCCCCAAAATTTAAAAATTGGTTCTCTTGTAGATAAAGTAAAAAAAGGCGTAATAAAGGAATTAATTTTTGCGTTGAGCTCTACTATGGAAGGGGATACTACGAACTTTTACATCTTTCGACAAATAGAAGGTTTAAATGTGAAAACGTCGACTATTGCCAGAGGTATTGCTGTGGGCGATGAGCTGGAATACGCAGATGAGGTTACGTTAGGTAGAAGCATATTAAACAGAGTCCCGTTTGAAGGGTCATTAAGACAAGATTAGTTCTTGTAATTTCATTAGAATATCAATTATTAGGTATTAATTTTATTATTTTTGCAAAAAATATATACAAAACAAGCTATAAATTATCGATATGTCAAAATTTGAATTGAAGCTACCACGAATGGGAGAGAGTGTTGCAGAAGCAACATTAACGTCTTGGTTGAAAGAGGTTGGCGATACTATTGAGATGGATGAAGCCATTTTTGAAATTGCTACAGACAAAGTTGATAGCGAGGTGCCTAGTGAAGTAGATGGTGTATTGGTTGAGAAATGTTTTAATATAGATGATGTTATTAAAGTAGGCCAAACGGTAGCTATTATTGAAATTGATGGTGATGTGGAAATAAATGAGGAGACAGCAAGCTCTAATACAGCAAAAACAGATGTACCAGCTTCAGAAGAGATGGTGTCTGCCGTAGAGGAAGTAGTTGTTAAGGCCAAGGAAGAAACTACGGTACCGACAATGACTATTGGAGAGTCGGACAGGTTCTATTCTCCACTGGTTAAAAATATAGCAAAAGAGGAAGGTATTTCTTTTGAAGTTTTAGAAACTATTACAGGGTCAGGAAAAGATGGTAGAGTAACAAAAGATGACATTTTAAACTTTGTAAAAAATGGAGAGGGTACTGACCATGAGGCGGTAGCATCTTCTTTAAAACAAAAATCATCGGCTATCGCAGCAGATAAAGCAGCTACGCCTACACCTACCAAAGTTAATGAGCCCGCTACTGATAAGTCAAAAGTTCAGGTATCTAATGGCGATGAGGTGATTGCAATGTCCAGAATGGGCAAATTAATTGCTAAGCATATGACAGATAGTGTTACTACTTCTGCACATGTTCAAAGCTTTATAGAGGTTGATGTAACTAATATTGTTAATTGGAGGCTTAAGATGAAAGATGCATTCCTTAAAAGGGAAGGTGAAAAGTTAACATTCACGCCAATTTTTATGGAAGCGGTTGCTAAGGCACTAAAGAAATATCCAATGATGAATATTTCAGTAGATGGCGATACCGTAATTAAAAAGAAGAATATTAATATAGGTATGGCAGCCGCCTTGCCAGATGGTAATTTGATTGTTCCTGTTATAAAAAATGCCGATCAGTTGAATTTGGTGGGTATGGCAAAGGTTATTAATGACTTGGCCGCCCGTTCAAGAAATAATACATTAAAACCAGATGAGGTTCAAGGGGGTACGTATACGGTAACTAATGTAGGCACTTTTGGTAGTGTTTTCGGAACGCCTATTATTAACCAACCACAAGTAGGTATCTTGGCATTGGGCGCTATTAGAAAAATGCCGTCTGTAATAGAAACCCCAGAGGGCGATTTTATTGGTATTCGAAGTAAAATGTATATTTCGCACAGTTATGATCATAGAGTTGTAAATGGAGCTTTAGGTAGTATGTTTGCAAAAGCCATTGCAGATTATTTAGAAGCATGGGATGTAAATAGGGAAATTTAGTGTTGATATACTTAAAAACGTTGTTCAGCTAAAAGATGCTGGTTAAGGCGTTACTGCACGCTATATTATCCGTTTAATTTACGATATATCGTTCTAATGAAAGTGGCAGATTTTTTAAAACAAGGAGTTCTTTTTTTTATTTTGATAGTATTTTCTATAAAAATAGCAGGGCAGAGACCTCCAGTTCCAGAGAACAATCAAGCTCCTAGATTATTTATAGAATGTAACTGTGATCGTAGCTATATTCAGCAAGAAATAAAGTTTGTGAATCATGTACGCGACCAATCGCTTGCAAATATCCAATTATTTATTTTTGATGTTACCAATGGTTCTGGGGGTAGAACCTATGTTTTGGAGTTTAAAGGTGTAGATGGTTATGAAGGAATCTTCAACAAACTATCGTACGATACCAGCCCAAACATGACCTCCGATGAGGTGCGCCAAGGTTTGTTAAAGCATATTAAGACAGGGCTTTTAAGATATTTAATAGAATCTGATCTTGTAGATAAGATTGATTATACCGTAGAAAATGAAGGAGCTGAGGAAATGCAGGATATCGATTTTGAAGACCCTTGGAACAATTGGATATTTGAAGTGTATGGAGAGGCGCGCTTAGATAAGGAGAGCAGTAGAAAAGAATTTGAATATGAAGTTGGTTTTGAAAGCGATAGGGTAACCGAAAAATGGCGTATTCGTACTGATGTTGAAATGAATCAGGAGCAAAGTGAATTTGAGCAGAATCAGGAAATATTTACTAGTTCACGAAAACGCTACTCTTTTAATGGCAGTGTTGTACGTAGTTTGTCCGATCATTGGTCATTAGGTCTTTTTGGTGGTGTGCGGCATAACACATTTACTAATCTGGATTTTTCAACTTATGTAAACCCTGCAATTGAATATAATATTTTTCCATATAAAGAAGTATTACGTAGAGAAATTGTTTTTGCCTACAAAATAGGGTATTTTTTTAATGACTATATTAATACTACAATATTTAATAAAAATTCAGAAGGAATTTTTAACCACTCCTTAAATGTCCAATTAAATTACCGGCAGCCTTGGGGCACCGTTTATGCCCGGCTACAAGGGTCGACATTTTTAGAGGATTTTGAAAGAAACCGTCTTGAGTTTTATGGACGTTTTTCTATTCGTGTATTTAAAGGTTTAGCGGTATCGTTCTCTGGAAATTATGATTTGGTAAAAGATCAAATTGGATTACCCGCTGGTGATGCTACAATTGAAGATGTATTACTCCAACAAAAACAGATTGCCACTGCTTTTGAACTAGGTTTCCGCGTAGGCTTACGCTATACCTTTGGATCGGCCTATAATAATATTATCAACTTAAGATTGTAAAGCAGTTTTTATGCATCCGCTTTTATCACAGCTCCTAAAAGTTAAAAATTAGATTAAATAGTTGTTTTGAAATTCTTGCCAACGGGCCAATACCTATATTTGTAAAAACGTAAACTCTCATGGAATTAAAACTTACCAGGCCTATTTGTTTTTTCGATTTAGAAACAACTGGTATTAATGTAGCAAAGGATCGGATTGTTGAAATTGCAATACTAAAAGTATATCCTAATGGAAATAAAGAAAGTAAAACATGGCTAGTGAACCCAGAAATGGTTATACCCGATGAGGTAATTGCCGTGCATGGTATTACTAATGAGAAAGTGGCCAACGAGCCTGTTTTTAAAGAACTTTCTAAGGAAATTTATAAAATGATAAAGGATAGTGATTTAGGCGGATTTAATTCTGACCGATTTGATATTCCTTTACTAGCTGAAGAATTATTACGTGCAGATATTGATTTTGATATGAAGAACACCGTATCTGTTGATGTGCAAACCATATTTCATAAAATGGAGAAGCGAACATTAGAAGCTGCTTATAAGTTTTATTGTGATAAAGAGTTGACAGATGCCCATAGTGCAGCTGCAGATACTAATGCTACATATGAGGTGTTGCTTTCTCAATTAGATAGGTATCCAGATTTGGAAAATAATATTAAAAAACTTTCAGAATTTTCTAGAAGAAAACAATCGGTAGATTTCGCAGGGTTTATTGCAATGGATGAAGAAGGAGATGAAGTATTTTCCTTTGGTAAACATAAGGGTAAAAAAGTCCATGATGTATTAGAAAAAGAACCTGGGTATTTTGGGTGGATGTTAAACGCAGATTTTCCATTGTATACCAAAAAAATACTCACGCAAATTAAATTAAGTAAATTAAATAATAAGTTAAGTTAAATGTAGTTATTTTCAGTACTTTTTTAAGTGTTAAGTATATGGGATAATGCTCAAGAAATGTTGTATTGCGGGCATGTTTTAAATACTAAAAATAAGACTCCAGTACCGTAAACCAATATTATTTTTTAAATATCCAAGAGGTACATCAAGTAATGAGGTGGGATATTTTTGTATTAATGTTCCTAAAATTTATTAGAACGCTAGGTATATATTTCAGCTTTAGGTTTTAATGCAAAATAATGTCTGTCAATTTTTTTTCAGAAAATTCTTTAAGTATTAAAAGTGATTTTTCAATGGCAGAAACCCCATGAATTTTAGGGTTATAATTTCTAAGTATTATCAATGCTAAGAAGTACGTAGAAAAACCATACATGTTTGTGTAAACTGCAAGGTAAAAAGTGTTTAGTCTCTATTTTCGCTGCTTTTGAATGATGCCAGATGAAGTAAAATAATTGGGGTTAAATCGGCGTTTTATGCGCTATAATTGTTGAAAAAAGTCATACAAGCATTGAATGAATAAAAAGAAATTAATGGAAGTCCGTTTTGAGCTTACCTTTGTAGTGGAATATCAGAAAAATCAAAATTTTAAAACTATGGTGTAAGGTATGGGTGAGTGTGATAATTTTGCTATTAAAGCAGTTGGAAATAATGAAAATTTAATTCCCACCAGAAGTTTAAAAATGTCAAAGAAAAAATAAGTCGTTATGAAAATTATTTGCATCGGTCGAAATTATACTGCTCATATAGCAGAACTTAAAAATGAACGCCCGGAAGAACCTGTTATATTTATAAAGCCAGATTCATCGGTTTTACCTAAACAACAGGATTTTTATATTCCTGAATTTTCAAATGATGTTCATTACGAGGTGGAAGTTTTAGTAAAAATAAAAAAGGTTGGTAAGCATATTAGTAAAGAATTTGCTCCATCGTATTATGACGAAATAGGATTAGGAATAGATTTTACCGCAAGGGATTTACAATCTAAATTAAAGGAAAAAGGATTGCCATGGGAGAAAGCTAAGGGTTTTGATGGTGCTGCCGTAATAGGAGAGTGGTTGCCAAAAACAGTTTTTAAAGACATTAATAACCTAAATTTTAAGTTGTTAAAAAATGAGGAAGTAGTACAACAAGGGAACACTAGCTTAATGTTATGGAAAATAGATGAAATAATTGCTTATGTTTCTACTTATTTTATGCTTAAAAAGGGTGATATTATTTTTACAGGTACTCCTGCCGGTGTTGGCAAAATAAGTCCAAATGATTATCTTTCGGGTAGTTTGGAAGACAAAGAACTTTTTACCTTAAAAATTAAATAATGATTTATAACCTAGATAAGATTAATGAGATGGCAGAGGGAGATCAGGATTTTATAAATTCTGTAATAGCTGTTTTTTTGGAAGAAGTTCCTGAAGATATGGAATCTTTAGAGAAGGCTTTGTTGGCGAAAGACCATGAGCAAGTTTATAAACTGGCTCATAAGATTAAGCCTAATGTAGATTTGTTGGGGATGGAGCAATCGCGTGCAATTGCTTTGGAAATGGAAACATTAGGAAAGCAAGAAGCAAGTATTGTAGAAATAGAAAAAAGATTTCCTTTGCTAAAAACCGATATTAATCAGGTTATCGCCGAATTGAAAAAAGATTTTCAACTATAATGCTTGCAGAGATTATAACAATTGGTGATGAAATCCTCATAGGCCAAATTGTAGATACTAATTCCGCTTTTATAGCAAAAGAGCTAAATAAAATTGGGATATCGGTCTATCAAATAACCTCGGTACAAGATGAGCGACATCATATGCTTAATGCTTTTAAAGAAGCCGCCGAGCGAGTAGATATAGTAATTGTTACTGGCGGTTTGGGACCAACAAAAGATGATATTACAAAACACACTTTTTGCGAATTTTTAAATGATACACTTGTAGAGAATACCGAAGTACTGGCACATGTAGAAGCTTTGTTTGCAAAGTATATAAGTAATACACCTATTTTGGATATTAATAGAATGCAAGCTTTGGTACCTAGTAGGGCAGAAGTGTTGCATAATGCAAATGGGACAGCCCCGGGAATGTGGATGCGTAAAAATAATGTAACATTTATTTCTTTACCAGGTGTTCCTTTTGAAATGAAACACTTAATTGTGGAAAGTGTAATTCCAAAACTAATATCTTTTTATAAAAGGCCACATATACTACATAGAACAATTGTAACCTACGGTTTGGGTGAAAGCAGTATAGCAAAGCGTATAGAGTCATGGGAAGATAATCTTCCTTCACATATAAAATTAGCATACTTGCCTAATTTAGGTAAGGTAAGGTTAAGGTTGTCGGGTAAAGGTCCTGATTATGATAGCTTGTTGGCGGATATTGATGCGGAATGCAAAAAATTATTTCCACTTGTGAAGGATATAATGTTTGGAGAGGAGGATGATGAAGATTTGGAAAAGATCGTTGCCAGATTATTAACAAATAAAAATTTAACATTGGCTACGGCTGAAAGTTTTACAGGTGGTAGAATAGCAGAAAGAATAACGGCAATTCCTGGAGCTTCAAACTATTTTAAGGGAAGTGTGGTGAGTTATGCCACTGAAACTAAGATAAATATACTTAAGGTGCCGAAAGACATTGTAGAACAATATTCTGTAGTTAGTGCGCAGGTGGCAATGGCTATGGCAAAAGGAGTAAAGGAATTGATGAAAACAGATTTTTCAATTGCTACAACAGGTAATGCCGGACCTACAAAAGGGGATTCCGATGCAGATGTTGGTACCACATTTATTGCAATTGTTGGTCCAGATTTAGAATTTGTTCAAGAATTTAAAATGGGTAGTACCAGGGAGCGCATAGTAGAAAAGGCTGTAAATAAGGCTTTTGAGCTGCTTCAAAAAGAAATTTTAAAAATGTGATGTTTATTGTTGTTGAAACGATAAAAATGATATAAATTTGCACCCTGTTTAAAAGAAAAAGTCAGCACGATGTCAAAAGTTTGTGAAATTACGGGAAAGAAGGCGATGTTTGGAAACAATGTTTCGTTTTCAATTAATAAGACAAGAAGAAGATTTGATGTAAATCTTTCTAAGAAACGTTTTTACATTCCAGAAGAAGACCGTTGGATAACACTTAAAGTTTCTACAAGAGGTTTAAAAAGTATCAATAAAAAAGGTATATCTGCTGTTTTAAAAGAAGCAAAAGCAAAAGGATTAGTTATTAAATAATCTGGAAAATAGAGCGTACGATGGCAAAGAAAGGTAATAGAATACAAGTTATATTAGAATGCACTGAGCATAAAGAATCTGGTCAGCCAGGTACTTCAAGATATATCACTACCAAAAACAAAAAGAACACTCCTGAGAGATTGGAAATTAAAAAATTCAATCCTATTCTTAAGAGAATGACCGTTCACAAAGAAATTAAATAGATTTTCGTTTTAAGAAAATCACAAAAAATATAAGTCATGGCTAAGAAAACCGTAGCAAGTTTACAGACAAGTTCTAAAAGATTGACCAAAGCTATAAAAATGGTTAAGTCGCCAAAATCTGGTGCTTACGTTTTTGTTGAGCAAGTAATGGCACCAGAAATGGTAGATGCTTGGATGGACAAGAAATAAGATATTTAACTTTTAGTAGTTATTGAGCCCCTTTCCTACGAAAGGGGCTTTTTAATTTTTATATTTGAATAACTTTAGCTTTAACAATGAGTTTATTTAAAAAAATATTTTCTTCACAGAAAAAAGAAACCTTGGATAAGGGTTTAGAAAAGTCCAATACAAGCTTTTTTTCAAAGCTTGGAAAAGCAGTAGCGGGTAAGTCAAAAGTAGATGATGATGTACTTGATAATTTAGAGGAAGTTTTAGTTTCTTCTGATGTTGGTGTCGATACCACCTTGAAAATAATAAAAAGAATTGAAGCCAGAGTTGCTCGCGATAAATATATTGGAACTGATGAGCTAAATTCAATTTTACGGGAAGAGATTGCAGGATTACTGTCCGAGACTAATGATGCTGATTTTTTTGAATTGCAGATATCCACAGATAAAAAACCATATGTGATAATGGTAGTTGGTGTCAATGGTGTTGGGAAAACAACGACTATTGGAAAGCTTGCACATCGGTTTAAGAAACAGGGCTTAAAAGTAGTTTTGGGTGCTGCGGATACATTTAGAGCAGCAGCTATAGATCAACTGCAGGTTTGGGCAGATCGTGTAGAGGTGCCTATTGTAAAACAACAAATGGGTAGTGACCCTGCTTCTGTTGCTTTTGACACTTTGAGTTCCGCAGTTAAACAAGATGCTGATGTAGTCATAATAGATACTGCTGGCCGCTTACATAATAAAGTTAATTTAATGAATGAATTAACCAAGGTTAAACGTGTTATGCAAAAAGTGGTAGATAATACGCCACACGAGGTTTTATTAGTTCTTGATGGTTCTACAGGTCAAAATGCATTTGAACAGGCAAAGCAATTTACAAAGACAACAGAAGTTACATCTTTAGCGATTACTAAATTAGATGGTACAGCAAAGGGTGGAGTGGTTATCGGTATTTCAGACCAGTTTAAAATTCCAGTAAAATATATAGGTGTAGGTGAGGGCATTGAAGATTTACAAGTATTTAATAAACATGAGTTCGTAGATTCTTTCTTTAAAATTTAATATTGAGATACGGTTGGGTTTTAGTTTTATTATTAATTTGTAGCCATATAAAGGCTCAAATTAACCATCCAAAAGCAAGTCCTTTTGCTAAGATTGAGCAAGAATTAGGTCTCACCAAAATTACAATTGAATACTCAAGACCTGCAGCACGTGGACGCACTCTTTTTGGAAATCAACCTAATGGAGAATCAGCTTTGGTTCCTTACGGTCGAATATGGCGTGTTGGCGCTAATGAATCGACCAAAATTAGTTTCAGTTCAGACGTTAAAATAGGTGGTAATACTATTTTAAAAGGTACATACGCTCTTTATGCCTTTCCCGGAGAAAATGAATGGCAAATTATTTTTCATAAAAATGTTACCCATTGGGGTGATGGTAGAACGGCTTATAACTCTAATGAAGATGCATTACGTATAAAAGTAACGCCTGTAAAAACATTAGATTTTCACGAAAATTTTTTAATATTTTTTGATGCTATAGACCATAATGAAATGGTTATGATATGGCAGTGGGGTAATACAAAAATAGTTATTCCTATATATGTAGATACTCAAAAAATGATGGTGTCTCATATTAATCAAAAATTAAAGAACTCCCCTTCAGCTCAAACGTACTATGAAATAGCTAGATATTATCAAGAGCAAGGAATGCATTTTGTTGAAGCACTTACCTATGTCAATAACTCTATAGAACTTGGGGGTAACACTTATTATTATCACCGTGTACGTTCGTTGATTTTGGCAGATTTAAAAGAATATGAAGAGGCTATAAAAGCGGCTGAAATTTCTAAAGAATTGGCTATCAAAGAAGGTAAAGATGAGTTCGTACGATTGAATGACAATAAAATAAGAGTTTGGAAAATAGCGGAATTAAAAAATAAATAATGGGTATGAAAAAGTATTTAGGATTAGTAATAATTTTGTTGTTAATCGCTTGTAATAATCAGCAAAAAGTAGAAAAGGTAGAGTTGATTTTGTGGATACCTTATAATGATTCTTTAGAGGTTCAGGCAAATAGAAATCATGAGATCCCTCGCATGCAATACAAATTAATACAGTCTAAAGTTTTAGATAAGAATGACGTATTTAGGCCATTGTACAATGAAGTTTCTAAATTAAGCGAAACGGAATATAATGCACTTACAATATTGATTTTGGAGCAAGATATCTTGACTATTCAACATCATATTAAAGAAAATAGATTAACATATGAGAAGTTGGTTTTATATTATTTATATAGGATTTATAAATATGAACTGGACAACACTACAACCCTCAATACTATAATTGCACTTAATGAAGATGTTTTAAAAGATGCAAGAAAATTAGATGAAGATAAAAGACTAGGTAAACTAACCGATATTCAACATCCTATATTTGGTATGCCAATTTTATTGAAGGACAACATTAATTCTGCTGAAATGAAAACAACGGCAGGTACCATAGCCCTAATGAATAATGAAGTTGAAGATTCGTTCATTGTTCAACAATTAAAGAATAATGGAGCCTTAATCTTAGGCAAAGTAAACTTAAGCGAATGGGCGTATTTTTTATGTTCTGGATGCCCGGTAGGGTATAGCGCATATGGTGGACAAACTCTAAATCCATATGGACGCAGAATTTTCGAAACTGGTGGGTCTAGCTCGGGTAGTGGTACTGCCGTTGCAGCAAATTATGCCGTTGCTGCAGTAGGCACAGAGACTTCTGGGTCAATATTGTCGCCAAGTAGTCAAAATTCAGTAGTGGGGTTAAAACCAACAATTGGATTATTAAGTAGGTCTGGGATTGTCCCAATTTCTAGCACTTTAGATACTCCTGGTCCTATGACTAAAAATGTAAAAGATAATGCCATTTTATTATCGGCTATGCTAGGTTTTGATAAGATGGACCCTGCGTCTATTGAAGATGATTTTTCTGGTATTTTATCAGCAGGATTACATCCTAAACCATTTTCAGAAATGAAATTAGGAGCTATAGCAGAATTGGTAAAAACTGATAGTATGTATAGGCAAACAATTGAAGGTTTAAAAAAAGCAGGTGCAACAATTATAGAGTTTACTCCACCAGAAGTTTCTATGGACGGTTTTCTAAGTATTCTTAATATTGATATGCGAAATGATCTACCTGTTTATTTGAAAAAATATTCGAATCCTGAGTTTGTTAAAATTGAATCTATTGTAGATGCCGTTGCATTTAACAATGCCGATTCATTGATGAGAATTCCTTACGGGCAAGCACTTTTTCAGGGTATTTTGGCCGACTCAACCTCGGAACAAGAACTAGAGAAAATAAAAGCTAAGCTGGAAACAAATGGTCGTAGCTTTTTTAATTTGGCATTAGATCAGCATAAATTAGATGCCGTTTTATCAATAAATAATTACCATGCCGGTTATGCTGCAGTAGCCAAATTTCCCGCATTAACAGTGCCTATGGGATATAAAAAAACAGGTGAGCCAGTTAGTCTAACCTTTATTGGGAAACAGTTTTCAGAAGCTAATTTATTAAGAATTGGGAGCGCTTATGAACAGAAATTTCCAGTTCGAGTTATGCCTAAAGGTTATCAAAATTAATTTTTTTTGCTTTAAAAATGAATAGGAGAAAGTTTATAAAGAAGACTTTTAAATGGGGAGCAGGTTTAGGTGTAATTACCGGATTATACAGTTGGCAAATTGAGCCGTTTTGGATGGAATTTGTGCACGTTAAAATGCCATTAAAGAATTTGCCAGAAGAACTTGTGGGAAAAACTTTAATGCAAATAAGTGATATACATATAGGTAATAGTTTTGATTACCAATACATCATAGATTCCTTCAAAGAAGCTCAAGAGTTAAAACCTGATTTTGTAGTCTATACGGGTGATTATGTAAATTATGAGAATCATAAACAAATACAGCAGTTACAAGAAGTTTTAGAAAATGTTGTTACTGGAACTTTGGGTACAATTGGTGTTCTTGGTAATCATGATTATGGTAAAAAATATGCCGAAGCACCGGTGGCAAGGAGTATTACAAAGTGTATGGAGGAAGCTGGTGTTACAATACTAAGAAATGATGCGGTGGAATTTAATGGACTAAATTTTTTAGGTATTGATGACCTGTGGGGTATTAATTTTAGACCAGAGGAAGCCACAAAAAAATATGATGAAAACAAACCTAATATAGCCTTGTGTCATAACCCCGATGTCTGTGATTTACCGATATGGAACAATTTTAAAGGATGGGTACTTTCAGGGCATACCCATGGAGGACAGGTGAAACCTCCATTTTTACCAGCTCCACTTTTACCTGTTAAAAATAGAAAATATACTGCAGGGGAGATAGATTTACAAGATGGAAGAACACTTTATGTTAATAGAGCCCTCGGTTGTCTACTTCAAGTCCGCTTTAATGTTAGGCCAGAGATTACAAATTTTGAACTTTCTAAGGCCGTATAGAATCGTTAACTAGTCAATTGAAGTAATTACATTTTTTAATGCTAATCGAGATTTACTTTTTACACTAGGCTGATTGTTATCTTCATCATCACGATACCCAATTGCTACAGAAAAAAGTACTTTATGGTTTTCAATTTGTAGAATGTCTTTATATTTTTCTGGTTCAATACCTTCCATAGGTGTCGAGTCAATTTTCATTACGGCGCAGGCCGCTAAGAAAAATCCAAGAGATAAATAAACTTGATTTGTAAGCCAATTAATAGTCTTGTCGGCAGGTTGGCCTTTAACAAAGTGCTTATAATAATTTATTGAACCCTCAGCTAAATTTTCGTTTACATGACGTTCAAATTCATCTAAATTATCTTGAACGCTAAAAACAACAAGGTGACTTGCATTTTTAATTTTAGGAGCATTAAAGAAAGATGCCTCTGCTAATTTATCCTTAGTTTCTTTATGTGATACAAATGTAAATGACCAAGGTTGGCTGTTAATGGACGAAGGGCTTAGTTTTAAGATATGTTTTAAGTCTTCAATTTCCCCATCTGAAATTTTCTTTGAAGCATTATACATTTTTGTGGTATACCGTTCTTCAGCGATTCTTCTAAAAGTCATCTTACAATTTTTATGCAAAAATATGAAATGTTGAGTATTGTGTAGAAATAACCTTTGTTATGGAGTAGCGAAAATTTTATCGTTATGAGTTTGGGTACTATTCTATAATTTCATTTATGAAGCCCCATAGGTCATTGTCAAACCCTGTAGGGCCTAGAAGTTCTTCATTGCTAGCGTCTCCCATACGTATTACAATTAAATCTAGACTAGGAACCATATATAGTTTTTGGTCATTAAGTCCTAATCCCGCAAAAAGGTCAGCAGGTGCATTTGGTATTAGGCTACCTGTAAATTCTTCTTCAGAACCAGGTACTCTAAAACTACTTTTTCCATTTAACCAATACAAATATCCGTATGATAGATTTAATTCTTGAGATGTATTAGTCATGGCATTGAAATAGGTTTGGTCAGAAAGTATGGTGGTACCTTTCCATATTCCTTTATTTAAATTTAAGATTCCAAAACGGGCCATGCTTCTAGCGGTACTAAAATATACATTGTTATAGCCAACTTCTATAAACAGACCCTGCATACCAATTGGTTCTTTAATTTTTTCCGAGAAATATGAATTAAAATCTTTGTTGGTGGCACTTGCTATTACGTCATCAATTAATGTGTAGGGCGCATTATGATAGTACCATTTGGTACTTGGTGCATTTAAATATTTTAAACATTCTGGGTCGGTACAAAAATCATCATCAACCGTATAATCTAAACCTGTAGTCATCGTTAATTGATTTTCTATTGTAATGGCTAATTCTTTTTCAGAATTCATGCTAGACCATCCTTCGCCTAAATAGCGGGTTGTAGGGTCCGTAATAGCGAGTAAACCTTCTTGTTGTGCAATACCGGTTAGCATCGAAGTCAATGGTTTACCTGCAGAATTCCATGTATGATTATCATCTTGTTTAAAATCACCAAAATATTTTTCTATTACAATTCGGCCATCTTTTAAGACTAGAAAAGCATCGGTATTATTGTCATCTAAATAAGTGTATAAGTCTGCTACCTTATCTTCATTCCATCCTAGCGTTTTCATTGAAATTGTTTCCCATTCATCTGTTCTGGAGATAGGAGGAAAATATGTTTCTAACGGTATTGGCGTTATAACAGCAGGTGTTTCTATTTTTTCTGTTTCAGTATCCGATTCATTAGAACAAGAAAAATTTAATAACAATAAGATAAGTAGGCCAAAATTTTGGGAAAACTTCATGGTCAATTTTATTATAATAGGCTGATTTTCAATAATCGCCTAAAGTTTAGGCTAATTTTGTCCATATCTAACGTTTTTAATTAGCCAAATCGTATTTTTGCACCCCAATTAAAAATATGAGGACAAAAACTCTTAAGAAGAACAAAATCAATGTAGTAACCCTTGGTTGTTCAAAGAATGTTTACGATTCAGAAGTACTCATGGGTCAATTAAAGGCCAACAACAAAGATGTTGTGCATGAAGAAGAAGGAAACATAGTTGTAATTAACACTTGTGGCTTTATTGCAAATGCCAAGGAAGAGAGTGTCAATACTATTTTAGAATATGTTCAAAAGAAGGAGCAAGGTGCTGTTGACAAGGTTTTTGTTACTGGTTGTTTAAGCGAACGTTATAAGCCAGACTTGCAAAAAGAGATACCTAATGTAGATGAGTACTTTGGTACCAGTGAGTTACCAGGTTTGCTGAAAGCTTTAGAAGCAGATTACAAACATGAGTTAATAGGGGAACGATTAACAACAACGCCTAAAAATTACGCTTATTTAAAGATAGCCGAAGGCTGCGATAGACCCTGTTCGTTCTGCGCTATTCCTTTAATGAGAGGAAAACATAAAAGTAAACCGATCGAATATTTGGTGACCGAGGCCGAAAAATTGGCGGCCAAAGGTGTAAAGGAACTAATTTTAATTGCCCAAGATCTTACGTATTACGGATTAGATATATATAAGAGGAGAAATCTTGCAGAGCTTTTAGAAGCTTTGGTGAAGGTTGAAGGTATTGAGTGGATACGTTTACATTATGCATTTCCAGCAGGTTTTCCAATGGATGTTTTAGATGTAATGAACAGAGAACCAAAGGTTTGTAACTATTTAGATATACCGTTACAGCATATATCTGACCGTATTCTTAAAAGTATGCGCAGAGGTACTACAGAGGCAAAAACTACTAAGTTACTTAAAGAGTTTAGAGCTGCTGTACCGGAAATGACTATTAGAACAACATTAATAGTTGGTTACCCTGGTGAAACAGAAGAAGATTTCGAGATTCTTAAGAACTGGGTAATTGCTATGCGTTTTGAGCGTTTGGGCTGTTTTACCTATAGCCACGAAGAAAATACACACGCGTATACTTTGGTAGATGATGTTCCTGAAGAGGTAAAACAGGAGCGTGCCAATATAATCATGGAAATACAATCTCAAATTTCTTGGGAATTGAACCAGAAGAAAGTTGGTGAGACTTTTCGTTGTATTATAGATCGTAAAGAAGGAAATTATTTTATAGGTAGAACAGAGTTTGATTCTCCGGATGTTGATAATGAGGTTTTAATAGATGCTACTAAGCACTACGTAAAGCAAGGGGAATTCGTAAATGTAAAGATTATAGAAGCGGCTGATTTTGACCTTTACGGTGAACCCGTTTCTTAATCTATCTAAATGGAAACCCTAGCTTAAATCCGCCCCAATTGGCAGTAGCACCAGAAGAGAATTCTTTGGTAATAGAGATGCGTGTATATTCTAAGTATAGTTTTCTGTATTTTAGAATAAGTCCGTAGTCGATTTGTGCGGTAAACCTTTCCATATTTTTTGAAGATATAGTATATGGATTGTCATTGGTAAATATGCCACCTTGCAAAGTGGCGTCATAACCAACAACATTAAAGGTTGGCTGCACAAAGGCATAAAATTTAAATTTTGAAGGTTTTGTGTTTCTTGAAAACGGATTATCTAATAGTCCTACAGTTGTATTAAATCCTATAGATGCATTTGTAAATAAAGTACCTAATTGCAATGAAGTTACTGCATTTAAAATAGCTATGTCTTTATAGTTGAAAAGTTGTTTCTCATGACCAATTCTATAGTTCAGTACTAGATCGTTCTGAATTTGATTATCCCAACCACCGGGAGTTTTGTTCTCTATAAGTCTATGGATTTCTGTTTGCATTTCTTTACCAAAAGCACCAGGGCCAATAAGTCCTAAAGTTAAAGATTGAGAGAATCTTGATTTTTGAAGCGTATCTACTGCAATCACAAAGCTCTTTAAATAGATTGCTGCTGCAAAAGGTCTATCATCAATTTGTATATCTGAACTTACAAAATTACTGGGTGTAAAACCTATGTGTTCCAATGCTAATCCGTAGGTGAAATTATTAGCTTTTGGTTTAAAGAAAATATGGTTTACTGGATTTTTTTTTAAGCCGTTATTTGCATATTCAAAACTATAACCTTGTGTGTAATTTTTGTCTGATGCAGCAAAGAAATCATTATCATAATTAAACCTAAAATAGTAAGCACTACCCATATCTCTGTAGGAGGCAAGGTTATCTATTTTTTGACATAACAAAACTGTTGGCAGCAGTATTAGAATTAGAATGTAATTTTTCATCACACTATTTACGATGAAATATCCTGTAGGGTTTTGTGTTGTTCTCGTTTATGTGAATATCCAAGTTGGGTTAAATTCGCTAAAGTATTTTAATGGTGAAGGTAATTAAACTAAAGCTCCTTCTTCATCATGCCAATAGTGAAATAGCCTAATAGGGCTATCACAACACCGATGATAACCCACAACCACCATTTGTTTTCAAAAAGAGGGTTGCTTATTTCGGTTTCTGGTTTAGGTATTTCAACTACACTACCGAAGCCAAGTTTTGTAATTTTATCTGGCAGTGAAACTGTTGTTTTTGTGATATCGTAGTTCGGGAAATTTGCATTCTGCTTTCCGTAGACTAAGAAATATGTAGCCGGTTCTGTAAAACGTGTGGTTAAGGTATGAACGTATCCTTTTAATTTCGTTCCAGAAATTTTTAATGGTTGATTATCGTTGTTTAAAACGATTACACGCACTTTGTTGGCTAAAGTTCCAGGTAACTGAAAACTATTATCTTCCATAGAAGAAAGTGTTCTAGTAGCTATGGGTCTATAATTATAATGAAACCCTTTTTCTGTTTGTACGCTATCTACTAAATATTGAATTGAGATAGAGCGGTAATAATCAATTTTGTCATCAATAGTTAGTTTTAATAAGTTTAACGGAACGCGTTTGGTTAAATCAATATCTATTATAGTTTTTTTATTCTCTTGTGAAACTTTAAAAGATTCCACTTCATAATCGCGATATTCCGCATCCTTTTTTGCCTTTTTAAGAATGTTCACTGATGTTAAATTCGGCTTTTCTGTACTTTTAATCAGTACTCTATAATACCTGTAATTAGCATCAGGAAACTTCAAGGATGTAAACGAATAATTTGTTTGGTCATTGTTGATGGACAGTATACGATAGTCTTCTAGAATAGTGAACCATTGTTTCTGATCTTGAGTTCCTTCAAGTGTAACTTCCCAATTAAAATTAAGGTCTTGTATGTTTAATAGAATCTCATTGATAGTTTCTTTTTGGGGCAGTTCGTAGGTAAAGAAGTAACCTTTAGAATTATTGACACTATTTAATAAGTTGAACGATATTTCTGAATTTGCATTTTCAGCTTTAGATATTTTATGTAGATATGGGGCTTCTATCGTATCGGTAGCAGTGACCCCATAAATACGTATATCACTCATATTTGTATTCACATCTGCAAATACATCGTTTGGTATTTCTATGGCATGCCATTGACTGTCTATTCCTTTCAATGCTATTTTTTTAGAATAGGAATCCATTTGTCCAAAACAAAATGAAATGGTCAGAAAGGCAGTTAAGAATAGAAAACTATAGTTTAGTTTCATCAAAAATAATGTGTTTGTATTTGTTATAAAGAAAAGAAATAATCAATAATAATACTCCTAGTGAAACAAATACAATGGTCTTAGAAATTGTATTTAGGGAAGAAATATCATAAAAGAATAATTTAACCAGGGTTATTGAGAATAGCACAATGGCACCAATACGCAAATGTTTTTTCTTTTTCCATATACCAAGTCCGATCAATAAAAGAGCATAAACTCCCCAGAGTATGCTAAGTGCTAATTTATAAGATTGTTCAGAACCCGATAAGTCCATCCAATTCAATAATTCACTACTGGTTACCCAAAGAATAGCGGTATGTAAAAGTATTTCAAACGGAATTTTAAAGTTGAATTTTAGATACTGTTGCTGGGCTAATTTGTATATGGTAAATAATAATAAGGCGAAGAAAAGAAATGAAATATAGCGTATGTAAATATTGTATGCTCCAATATTATAAAATTCGGCAAGCTCTTGAGCCAAGTAGTTTTCACGCAGTTCGCTTAACGTATAAAGTCCGTTTGTTAGAAAAGTCAGTGTGGTAAAAAGAGCGGTACCAAATGCAACAATTCCTAAAGTTTTGTTGTTAACTTTCTTACTATTAATGAAGCTTACAATGCTAATAAAAAGCATGGTATACAATAGCTTCCAAATAGCTTTAAGGTCATTAAGGTTGTAGTTGTATTCGGGATAATTACCTGCAGTACCAGATACCTCTATTTTAGATGCATGGAAGGCATTATTCCAATAATGTTCAATTTCAAAATAGATGGCGAAATAAAGGGTTAAAATGAACAATGCAGGAATTCCTAAATCCATCAATTTATGGAATAGAGATTTTCTTTCCAAAGTGTGTTTTGATTGAAAATATAGCATTATACCATAAGCGGCAACGCACAATATAGAGGTTAGGAAAGTGGAATTTAAAAAGGAACTTACATCGTCATTGGTACTGCTGAGCCATGAATATGTTTCTGACCAGTCCATACTCAAACTAAAAATAGAAAGTGCGGCTAATAGGTACGATAGGTACTCGTAAAAAGAAACTTTTTTAGTGCGACCTATCCAGAATAAAAGTGCGGCTTCAAAAGCCCAGATCATTGTTACCCAATTGCCATCTAATTGCACTGGTACAGCAATGGTAATAAATGTAAGTACAAAACCAGAGGTCAAAAAGAATAATTTTCGGTCAGCTAATTTTCTTTTAAAAATAAGTACGGTTATGGCAAAATGAATTAATGCATTGAATAACGTAAATAAACCAAGATAAAACTCACCGCCTTCATAGTTGTACAAACATGCAATTCCGAAGCCATAAAATATAAAAGAATTCAGCATGATAAGGATAATATCGCCGACTTGGAATTTTTCGGATTTTATCAATTTAAACGCTAAAAACGTGGCATAGAACAAGGAAAAGAATATGGCTAAAAAGGCAAAGCCCATAGTGAAATCTTCAGTGTTGCTTGAAAATACATACCAAGAACCGTAAATAAGCCAAGTAAATATAAAGGCAACGTAGTATAGTGCTTTCCAGTATTTCTTAAATGAAATGACCAAGAGACCAATATTTATTAAAGCGATATAACTAAATAGGGCGGTAGCATTACCAGAATCATTACTTAATAAAAATGGTACGGCATAAGCACCAACGAGACCAATATGAGCAATGATCTGTTTATTGTAATTAATTGCCGCTACAACACCGAAAATGGTGAATACAAGCATAATACCGAAAGCTACCATCTGCGGAAACAACCCGTAAAGGTCATAAGCGATAAATGTCAGGAAATAGAGAATGGCCAAAGCGCCACTTACAAGTACAGCACTATAGCTTTTATATTTAGCCTTTAATTTAAAGCCAAATCCTAATAAACCTAAACCAACTAAATAACCTAAAATAATTCTAGTCAGCGGACTTATTAAATTATTTTCGATTGAATATTTAGCTCCGATAACAACACCGATTACGGTAATTAAAATTCCAATTTTATTGATAAGGTTTTCACCTATGAATTTCTCGAGGTTAGATTTGCCCTTAGGCTTTAAAATCTTCTTTTCAGAACTGATTATTGGTTCATTCTGAACAGGAGTAGCAGCTGTTTCGGCTGAAATAGATGTTTGGGTAATTACTGCTTCTGGGGTGACAACAGGTTCTTTTTCAGGGATTATTTCTTGAGCTATGGATGTTTCTTCTATAAGTGTTTCATTGAATTTAAGTGCCTGAGTATTTCTAAGAATTTGAATATCTCTTCGAATTTCATTTACTTCAATATTAAAGTCTTGTTGTTTCTTTAGAAGAAGTTCAAGCTTTTGCAACAAGTGGTTAATTTCTTCTTGGTCGTTAGCCATAGGTATTGGATTTTAACCCTAAAAAATGGGGTGTCCTAATATAAACGCAAAAGGTGAAAGAATGTTGGCTACTTATATAAGCTTCTTAAAATAAAATATCCCTAAACGCTCCAAAGTGTGTCAGGGATATTTTATAAATTTCAAACTACAATTGCCGAAGATTATTTTTCAAAATATAAATAGATATACACAGCAGCTCCAAAATTGGAAGCATCGGTTGAAACTAATCGCCATCCGTCTTTCGCATAAATGTCCAATTTTTCTTGTATTTCTTTCTTAGAAGAGTCAACAATATGGTATTTATCGAATGTCAATTTCGAATAATAGATAAGAGTTTCAACTTTATATTCTTTCATATTATACATTATTTAACCATAAAAAGTGCGTTGGCAAAAAGTAGTTTCCCATTTTCCCAAAAAGCTCTATAAAGTGGATTATCAACCATATAGATAACTTGGCCTCGACCCATTGATTCAGTTCCGTAGATTAAGGTTTCCGCTATTTTCTTTTTTGCTTCACTGCCCGCAAAGCCAGAAATTGGTTGGTTAGCGCCTTCGCTTAAATAAACAGCGGTTCCATTTTCTAGATAATTATAAGAACGGTCTCCTAATTTTAAGGTGAAATATGTGTCTTCATAACCATATGCCAACGGATTGGTGTTGTCTACAGTTGCTTTAAAAATAGCACCTGTTATGGCAGATTTTATTCGCTCTCGATTTGATGATTCAAAAGGATTTAATTGTATAGTTGAATCTTTTTTAAATTCTTTTTCCCTAATTGAATAATCTTTGTCAGAAGATAAGCCGTCAATAGCACCACCCATAGCAATTAGTTTTCCTCCTTGTATTACCCAATCTTTTATCTTTTCATTAATGTGTTTTGTAAGGAAACTATTATAATCCCAACCATCAGGTAAAATTAATATGTCATATTTGGTCAGGTCAACCCTGTTAAAATAATCTTCATCCAATATAGAAACCGGATAATTTAATTGTTGTTCAAAAAAGTTCCATATTTCACCAAAACGAAGTGTAGAGGTGGGTTCTCCGGAAAGTACCGCAATGTTCAATTTTTGAATTACGTCAACATAGCCAGAACCAAAATCCTTACCGCTTTCAACAAAACCAGTATCGGTAGCAGTAAGCTCTTTCAGGTTGTTGCGAGAGGCGCTGTCTAAAATTGAATTGAAGTTCTTTACATTCTTATTATCGCTTTTTGTGATGATAAGTGTTCCTCGACCATGAGAAATACCGTCTAGGGTAAACGGTTTATGAGCATAGCGAACACGGATATTGTTGCGCAAAAGTTCAGCCAGGAATTTAGCGTCTTTCATACTGTTCCAATCGGCAAGGTAGGCATAGCTATCTGGTTTGATTACACCGTATTTGGTATCGTTCTGTGGCATGCGCGTTTTGCTTACCGCGCTTTCACTTGCAACAGCATCCAGACCATAGGCATATGGTAGTGACCATGCAGTATTATCATAGGTGACTGAATCAGCTAGTTTCATTTTAGGTTCAAATAAAACTTTTATCAATGTGCTTTTAGGCTGGTCAGAAGAGATAACCAAGCTTTTATCGGTACTCTTTAGACTTCCAGATTTTCCTGTGTTGTAATCGTAACCTTTTATTGTAGCGTTTTCACCAACTTGATATGCTATGTCATGTTTACTTAAAAAATTAGCCAATGCCTCCAATTTATCAGGGTTTCCATTGAGCACATAGCTCTTGTACTTGTAATTCTTTTTTTGGAAGTATTTTTTAAACTCATCATTCAATTTGGTTGCGTTTTTTGAAGCGACCTCAACAGTTGATAAACCGGTAGTAAGATGATGTGCAATACGATCTTTTAGGGTAAGGGTGTCACCAATGCCTGTAATAACTCCTAAACCGGCTCTGCCGCTACCACCTTGCTCGTAGGTTAAACCAATAGCACCATTATAAGTAGGGTATGAGGCTCCGTAACTAGGATAAAGACCATCAAAAATCTCTTTTGTAAAATAGAACCATCCGTTCTCATCAAAATACTTGGCATTGTTTTTACCTATGGTTACTTGAAACTCTTTTTGAAAATCAGAGAGAACTTCATGCGATGGTTCAGCTGCTGGCGGAAAATAATATGGATTGTCTACACCTTGTTCGTGAAAATCTGCAAGTACGTGCGGCAGCCATTTATTGAACTCTACTGAACGTTGCTGACTTTCAACCTGAGTCAACCATGCCCAATCTCGGTTTAGATCGAACATATAATGGTTACTGCGTCCGCTCCACCAGCCTTCGTTATGTTCCTTGCTAAAAGAATCTACTTGGTTTGGTGAGTTTTTATATTGGTTGTACCAATTTACATACCGGTCTCGTCCATCTGGGTTAATACAAGGGTCTATTAAAACAACAGTTTCTTCAAGGTAACTGCTTTTGGTAGTTAAAAGATCATATATGGTCTGCATAGAGGCCTCTGTACTTACGCTTTCATTACCATGAACATTATAACCTAGCCAAACTATTGCTTTGTCTGGGGCGCCTTCGCCAGTCAAACTTTTCATATGTTCTAACCTAATGTTCTCAAGGTTGTCCATATTAGCTTTTGTTGAGATAGTAGCTAAAAGTAGTGACCTACGTTCATTGGTTTTACCATATTCTATTAAGTTCATACGCTCTGGTTCGGCCTCAGATAAATATGTGTAATAATCTACAACTTGATGGTGCCTTGTAAACTGTGTTCCTAATTCATAGCCCAAAAACTCTGAAGGAGATTTTAACTGCGCCAATGTAAAAAATGGAAGTAACAGAAGTGTGAAGTGTAATTTTAGTTTCATAAGAACGGTTATATTCTGATTAACATAAATTTATAAAATTGTTTTAATAAAAGGTATTTTTAGAATCGATGATAATATCTAATCTTCATATTTGTTAATGTTTTTTATAAGATTTTTTCACCTCGGTGAGCTTTAACACTTGTATATTCCTTCAAAGTTTAACTACCTCTAAATAAGTTTTTTATTATTCAAAAGTAGCTCCAACCTTTACATGAGCTTTACAATTTGATCTTGGTCATTTACCTTCCAATTTGTGAAAGATTTACAATAATTTGAATTGCTTAAATTAACTTGGAAAAATATTTAGTATAGTTGAAAAAAAAATATCCTTGAAACCAGAAAAAGTTCGAAGGATATTTCATCAAAATTTTAAGCTAATTTTTTACTTTTCAAAATATAAATAGATATACATAGCAGCTCCAAAATTGGAAGCATCAGTTGAAACTAATCGCCATCCGTCTTTCGCATAAATGTCCAATTTTTCTTGTATTTCTTTCTTAGAAGAGTCAACAATATGGTATTTATCGAATGTCAATTTCGAATAATAGATAAGAGTTTCAACTTTATATTCTTTCATATTATACATTATTTAACCATAAAAAGAGCATTGGCGAAAAATAGTTTTCCATTTTCCCAGAAACCTCTAAATAAAGGATTGTCAACCATATATATAATTTGACCACGTCCCATATTTTCGGTGCCAAAAATTAAGGTTTCGGCAATTTTCTTCTGAGCCTCGCTACCTGCAAAACCAGATACAGGTTTATTAGCACCTTCGCTTAAATAAACTGCACTGCCGTTTTCTAGATAGTTATAAGCTCTGTCTCCCAATTTCAGGGTAAAGTAAGTATCATCATAACCATAAGCAAGCGGATTTGTATTGTCAACCGTAGCCTTAAATATAGCCCCCGTAATAGCAGATTTAATTTGCTCTCTTTCAGATATATCAAAGGATTCGATAGTATTGGTTGAATCTTTTTTAATCTCTTTTTCTTTAAGAGTAAAATCTTTATCTGATGCGGTTAAGGCATCAATTGCACCGCCCATAACAATTAGTTTTCCTCCTTGTTTTACCCAATCTTTAATTTTTGCTTTTATGTGCTTAGACAGGAAGCTGTTATAACCCCAGCCGTCGGGTAAAATTAAAATATCATAAGTATTCAGATCTACTCTCCCAAAATAATCTTCATCTAGCACAGAAACTGGATAGTCTAGCTGTTGTTCAAAAAAGTTCCAAATTTCTCCAAAACGCAATGTAGAAGTAGGTTCTCCAGATAATACAGCGATATTTAAACTTTGTATAACATCTACATAGCTAGAGCCAAAATCTTTACCACTTTCAACAAAACCAGTATTTGTAGAAAGTATATTTTTAGAATGTTTAATTGAAGCTGTTCTTAAAATACCATTGAAATCTTTAAGATGTTTGTTATCACTTTTAGTAATAATAAGTGTACCACGTTCATGAGCAAAACCATCTAAAGTAAAAGGCTTATGAGCATAGCGAACGCGTACTTTATTACGTAGAAGTTCTGCTAAGAATTGAGCATCTTTCATACTATTCCAATCAGCTAAATAGGCATAGCTATCATTTTCGAATACGCCATACTTAGTGTCATTTTGAGGAGGGTAAGTTTTACTTAGACTAGTCTCTGTCGCTACAGCATCTAGCCCGTACGCATAGGGTAGTGACCACGCCGTAATATCATAAGTGACAGAATCACTTAATTTGGCCATTGGTTCAAACAAAACTTTTACCAAAGTACTTTTGGGTTGATCAGAAGAGATTACCAAACTATTTTTAGTACTATTTAAGGTGCCAGATTTTCCTGTGGTATATTTATACCCTTTAATGGTGTTATTTTCACCAACTTGATATTCAATTTCATGTTTGCTCAATAAATTGGCTAGTGCTTCTAATTTATCTGGATTACCGTTTAGAACATAATTCTTGTATTTGTAATCCTTTTTTAGATAGAATTTTTTAAACTCATCGTTAAGTTTCGAAACATGGTTAGCAGCAACCTCTACAGTAGATAACCCTGTTGTATGATGGTGGGCAATTCTATCTTTTAAAGTTAACGTATCGCCGATACTAGTTATAATCCCTAAACCTGCACGACCACTACCACCTTGTTCGTATGTCATGCCAATTCCGCCACTATAGGTTGGGTAGGTATCACCATAACTTGGGTAAAGAAGGTCAAACACTTCCTTTGTAAAGTAAAACCAGCCATTTTCGTCAAAATATTTTGCGTGATTTTTACCAATGGTTATTTGAAATTCTCTTTGAAAATCAGTAATAACTTCATGAAAAGGTTCCGATGCAGGAGCAAAATAATAAGGGTTATCTACACCTTGTTCATGGAAATCTACATGTACGTGAGGTAGCCATTTATTAAATTGTTTTAGGCGCTGTTGACTTTCTACTTGAGTAAGCCATGCCCAATCACGATTTAAATCGAACATATAATGGTTGCTTCTACCACTCCACCAATTTTCATGATGCTCTTTACTATTAGGGTCAACCTGGTTGGGTGTATTCTTAAATTGATTGTACCAGTTTACATAACGATCGCGCCCGTCTGGATTAATGCATGGGTCAATCATAACTACGATGTCTTCTAGATAACTGCTTTTGCCAGTTAGTAAATCGTAAATGGTTTGCATAGATGCTTCTGTACTTACACTTTCGTTACCATGTACGTTATAGCTGAGCCATACAATTGCCTTGTTTGGCGAGCCTTCCCCATTTAAGCCCTTCATATGTTCTAACCTAATATTTTCAAGGTTTTTCATATTCTCTTTGCTGGAAATGGTAGCTAATAGCAGCGGTCTGCGTTCGTTAGTTTTACCGTATTCAACAAGGTTCATGCGTTGTGGTTCAGCTTCTGCTAAATATTTGTAGTAGTCTACTACTTCATGATGTCTTGTAAATTGTGTGCCCAGTTCATAGCCCAAAAATTCTGAAGGAGATTTTAACTGGGCTAAACTTAATAGAGGAATAAAAAGTAATGCGTAGCGTAGAATTAGTTTCATATTGTTGTTTGTGTTCTGAATCAGCCAAATCTATTAAAATTAAAATAAAATTTACTTCAATTTAGGCGTAGTTTGCCGAGTATTTTGGTTTTTTATACTTGTTGTAATTAACTTATATTTAGGAAATGTAAGAAGAAAGGGTTTTATATTTACCAAGTATTTTATATTTATATGGATATTGACTGTTTGCCTTTAGAAAAGACGGGTTTTTTCTCAAAACTGATTTGTGATTACAGCATCGCAGATGTTAACTTAAAACAATTATATAATCGGTTTCCCGATATTGAAGGATTTAAAGGGCAGATAGAAGAAAAGGGAAGGCATTTTACCCAAGCTCAAAGAGATGTGCTGTACTGTTCTATGAAAAATCAATATCAAAATACAGATATTTCTAAGGATACAGCTGCTAATATTGAGCTGTTGAAAGAGAATAATACCTTTACTGTGGTTACCGGTCATCAGTTAAATTTATTTACAGGTCCCTTGTATTTTTTATACAAAATTATCTCTACCATCAACTTAACCAAGCAATTAAAAACGGAATTTCCAAATAGCAATTTTGTTCCTATTTATTGGGTGGCTACGGAAGATCATGATTTTGATGAAATCAACTATTTTAACTTCAAAGGATTAAAATTTCAATGGAACAAAGAAGCTTCTGGTGCTGTAGGGCATTTACCAACGGAAGGATTAGAGGAGGTTTTTACCTTGTTTTCCAAAACCATTGGCGATAGTAAAAATGCCAAAGTGTTAAAGGTGCTTTTTGAGAATGCGTATTTAAAGCATGATAACTTAACAGATGCCACACGGTATTTAGCAAACGAAATTTTTAAGGACTATGGGTTAGTTATTGTTGATGGGGATGATGTCGACTTAAAAAGGACACTAATACCGTACATAAAGAAAGATATTTTTGAGCAAACTGCTTTTTATAACGTATCGAAAACCATAGAGGAAATAGAACAAATATCATCAGACTATCCCGTACAGGTTAATCCGCGAGAAATTAATTATTTCTATTTAAAAGACGGAATTCGAGAGAGAATTATTGAAAATAAAGGGAAGTATATTGTAAACGAAACGGCCATTTCTTTTACTAAAGAGGAGTTGATTAATGAGATGAACGTTCATCCAGAGCGGTTCTCGCCAAACGTTATCGCTAGGCCTCTGTATCAAGAAGTTATTTTACCCAACCTTTGCTATATAGGTGGTGGCGGAGAAATTGCATATTGGTTAGAACTAAAGGCTGCTTTTGAAGCTATGGAAGTTCCCTTCCCAATTTTATTGGTAAGAAATTCAGCGTTGATCATTACCGAGAAACAAGCGGATAAATTAGAGAAAATGAATATCTCTAAGACCGACATATTTTTGAAGCAGAACAGTCTTATCAATAAAAAGATTAGAGAAATTTCCAATATCGATATTGATTTTTCATCTCAGAAGAAATTGCTCGAGGAGCAGTTTAAAGAAATGTATGCTATTGCTGAAATAACTGATAAGTCTTTCTTAGGTGCTGTAAAAGCGCAAGAAGTAAAGCAAAAGAAAGGATTGGATGCCCTAGAAAAACGTTTGTTGCAAGCGCAGAAAAGAAAATTAAAAGACCATGTAGTTCGCATGACAGCGCTACAGAATGAGCTTTTTCCTACCCAATCACTTCAAGAGCGACAATCGAATTTTTCTGAATTTTATTTGGAATATGGCGAAGATTTAATTCCTATGTTGTTTAAGGCTTTAAATCCGTTAGATTTAAGTTTTACTGTTATTACCCAATAATAAACGATGGGTAAGAACGTATCTCTAAATAAGATAACGGTACTTGCCATATTATCATTATTAGCTGTAACATTTATTACTTTTTTTAAAAGCGCTTTAGAGTTAGAAGACGCTGAGCAAGCGTATTATTCGCAATGGCTTCGTTGGGGTTATGATGATCAACCGCCACTTTATACGTGGTTGCAGTATGGTTTTAATTATTTGTTTGGTATAGGTAAAATAGCTTTCTCTATGCTAAGAGGACTATTGTTTGCAGGTACATTACTTTTACTATACCAATTTTCCGTATTAAGAATTAAAGACACTGACAAATCTAAATTGGTAGTCTTGCTATTGGTATTAGTACCTGTGTTTATAGATTTTACCTTTCGCAGACTTTCACATACCAGTTTACTTTGTTTATGCGTTGTTGCTTCTTATTACAGCATACAACTATTAAAAGCGCGAAAATCTATTTCCAATTATCTTTTACTTGGTTTTCTAGTGGGCGTGGGTATTTTGTCTAAATACAATTATGTATTTTTTCTAGTCACCTTCGCTTTGGTTACTTTATGGGATAAGGAAATGAGAGCTATAGTTTTTAACCCGAAAATACTAGTATCAATTTTGTTTTCGGTTTTATTAGTAGCGCCACATATTTATTGGTTATTAGGTCCAGACGAATTTCAAACCTTTTTGGCATCTAGTGTAGAAGAGAAAATAGGAATAGAGGAAGCGGATTTTGGATTTACATTATTACCTATTTTAATTTATGCAAAAGGATTGTTTGCTTTAATATTTCCTATTTTTTTGGTAATCGGTATAGGTTATTTCACGAAATATTTGAGTTTCAATAAGCAAAAATTACATTGGTTTGCTAAGATGTTCTTTGTGCAATTATTGGTGTTAGGCTTGTTTTTTCTCATTTTTCAAAGTCAGAAAGTAGAGACAAGGTGGTTGATGCCGCTTTTTATTCCATTTATGGTTCTGCTAATAGAGTCTAATAGTTTTAAAAACAATCAGAAATTAGTTCTTGTTGGTTTTTGGATTTTTATTCTGGTAATAGGAATACAAACAATAAGAACCCCAATAGAGAAATTATTGAACATACCATCATCTGTCCATTTTGGTTTTGAGCCAGTTGTTAATAAATTAAAAGTGAATTACGATGAATATCAATGGGTGCTTCCTAATGTAACTTATGCAGGTAATGTGCGTTTGTTATATCCCGAGCGAACCATACTCTCAGCAGATGATTATTCGTTAACCGCTTTAGAATTGAAACATGAGAGGGAAGTTGAAATAACGATTAATCCATCTAACGTAAAACAGGCCACACCTGTAGATAGTCTTATTGGTTTTGGGAAAGAAAAAGAAAATTTATACTTCTTTGTAAATTAAGGAACTAAAAATTCGCCGTTCCAATTATCATCGGTCTTTGTAAATAATGCCCTAATATGATTGGGCCGTTGTAGTTTTAAGTATTCAATTTTTGTTGGAATAATATCTAGTATGGCGAAGTAGTTTTCTTCTTCAATATATTCCACATGATCAGGGTTTTTAATTGCACTGCCCGGGCTAGTTTCTGTAATGTAATCTTTTCTGCTGTTGGGTTGAATATTTTGCCAAGTCGTAGATAATCTATCGGTATCGGTTACTATTTGGGTTGTCCCTTCAACTTTTAATTGTAGCATTTTTTCAGGATGATAAAGTAAAAAGCTAACCTGATTATTTACGGTAATGTGTTTTATCTTCTGCGTGCGGCTATCGGTATATATAGTTAGGCGCAAATCTTCGCTAACCTCACGAAGTACAACGGTACGTAAGCGGGCAATAGTTTCATTGCCTACCGTAGCCATAGTAATGAACCTGAACGGGTGACCTCTCTCGGTTATTCCGTTATGTATTTCAGTACTTAATTCTTCAAAAAATGAATAGATCATACCTATAATTTATATAAATGCAAAAATAATACGATTTATGGGTAGGGTAAAACGAAAGTTGGTTGTTATATAAGTAACAGCTGTTAAAAAGAAATTGATTAGGTTCAATTTAAAGCTTTTGGTTTAAAGTTGGTTTTTAATTTAGTTGAAAGCTCAGGGTGGTTCCTGAGCTTTCTTTTTTATGAAATGTAAGGTTAGTTAAAAAGAACCGACTTAGCCATTGAATACAAATTGTTATGAAAAAGTTTTTTAATGTATTCGGTTTAAAGATTGGTTGATTGGAAAGCCCGGGTGATTACCGGGCTTTTATATTTAAATACATTTTTTTTAACCAAGTATGCTAGTTATAAATTCTTCTTTCCCAGATCAATAAATACATTTGATCAAAGTAGTACTATTACTTTACTTTATACTCTAGACGCATGGTAATTGATGCGGTTTTATTTTTAGAAGAAGTGTTATAAGCACCACCCCAACTGTAGTCTTCACCAGAATTTTGACCTGTTATTTGAAAAACTCCCATATTAGCAGATACTAAGTCACCTAAATTGCTACCGGCATTTTCAGCTATTTTTTCCGCACGAATTCTTGCATCTTCAGTTGCTTTAGATATCATTTCAATTTTTAGGTCGGCTAATTTTGTGTAATAATACCGTGGTGGAGACGAGTTAAATTGCACACCTTTATTTAATAGTTCGGTTATTTCTCGAGATACATTTTCTATAAGTGCAACATTCTCAGATTCAATATTTAAAGTTTGTATTAATTGATATCCCCGGAAAATGCTGCCAACATAATTTCCATTTTCATATTGGTTATCGCGCTGTTCAATAGTCTGTACACTATTAAAAATAATACTATTTGCATCAATACCTTTTGATATCAAATAGGTACGAACAATTTCTTTATCATTATTTAATTGGTCAAAAGCAGTCTTTAAAACTGTACTATTGGTAGAAAATTGACCATCCCAAACAATGAGGTCGGAGGTGAAATTTTCATTCCCTAAACCCGTTACAGAGATAATTTGAGGCGGACTTGCTCTTTGTACATAGGCATTGCCTAAAAAATAGGCAGCGATAACAATTGCTACCCCAAAAATAATTGCACTTACTTGTTTCATAAAAAAATTTTAAAATCCAATTTAAATATAACTAAAAGATACTTTTCAAGAACTGTCAATTTGCTATTTTTGCCCATGCAAAATAAAGTCCTAATATTAGATTTTGGTTCTCAATACACTCAATTGATTGGTAGACGTGTGCGTGAGCTAAATATTTTCTCCGAAATTAAACCTTATAATAAACTACCACAAGACCTTTCTGAGTATAATGCGGTGATACTTTCGGGATCTCCATTGTCAGTTAGAGGAGACGATGCAGTGCATCCAGACCTGTCTGAAATTCGCGGTAAAAAACCATTATTGGGTGTTTGTTATGGTGCACAATATTTAGCACATTTTCACGGTGGTAGTGTAGAAAAATCCAATACTAGAGAATATGGCCGTGCCAACCTTAGTTTTATTAAGGAAAACGAACCATTTTTTGATAAAGTAAGTACAGGCAGTCAAGTATGGATGAGCCATGCTGATACTATTAAGCATCTGCCTGAGAATACAACCCTATTGGCAAGCACCCATGATGTGGAAAATGCAGCCTTTAAGTTTATAGGAGAAGAAACGTATGCAATACAATTTCACCCAGAAGTATATCACTCTAAAGACGGAAAACAGGTTCTGGAGAACTTTTTGGTAAATATTGCCGGAATGGAACAAACTTGGACACCCGATGCTTTTGTTGATAAAACGGTAGCGGAGCTAAAAGAAAAAATTGGTGATGAAAAGGTAATCTTAGGATTGTCTGGCGGAGTAGACTCTTCTGTTGCAGCGGTATTATTGCATAAGGCAATAGGTAAAAACTTGCATTGTATATTTGTAAATAACGGACTTTTGAGAAAGAACGAGTTTACAGATGTATTGAAGCAATACGAAGGTATGGGCTTAAATGTGAAAGGTGTAGATGCTTCGGCACGTTTTTTGGATGATCTAGCTGGTGAAAGTGATCCAGAAACGAAAAGAAAAACAATTGGTCGCGTATTTATAGAGGTTTTTGATGATGAATCGCATTTGGTAGAAAATGCAAAATGGCTGGCACAGGGTACTATTTATCCAGACGTTATAGAGTCTGTTTCGGCAACCGGGGGTCCGTCACAAACCATTAAAAGTCACCATAATGTAGGCGGTTTGCCAGATTTCATGAAATTGAAGGTGGTAGAGCCTTTGAAGATGTTGTTTAAGGATGAAGTAAGAAGAGTGGGAGCAAGCTTGGGTATCGACAAGGCATTATTGGGTAGACATCCTTTTCCAGGTCCTGGTTTGGCAATTCGTATTCTTGGAGATATCACACCAGAGAAAGTAGCTATTTTGCAAGAGGTAGATGCTATTTTTATAGACGGATTAAAAAAATGGGATTTATACGATAAAGTATGGCAAGCAGGTGCCATGTTACTACCTGTAAATAGTGTTGGTGTTATGGGCGATGAGCGTACCTACGAAAAATGTGTTGCGCTTAGAGCTGTAGAAAGTACAGATGGTATGACTGCTGATTGGGTGAATCTGCCATACGAGTTTTTACAAAAAACATCAAATGATATCATTAATAAAGTCCCTGGGGTAAATCGTGTCGTATATGATATAAGTTCAAAGCCGCCAGCAACAATAGAATGGGAATAGTATGAAATATATATTTAATAAAATTTACATCATTGGTTCATTTTGCCTTTTGGTCTCGTGTACGGCATTGGCCCAAAAGTTTAATACTCACGAAGTAAAACAAGGAGAAACGTTAGAAAGTATTTCTAAAATGTATGGAGTAACGCCTGCAAATATTCTTCAGTATAATAAGGAAATTAAGCAAGGACAGGCATTAAGGGTTAATACCATTTTAGTGGTGCCGGGTAAAAAGACTGCTAATAGTTCAACTAAGCCTACTTCTGATGTTAAAAAAAGTGATCATAAAGATTCAATTGTAGCTAGAGAACCTTTTGGTTTTACTACACACAGGGTAAAGAAAAGAGAAACAATTTTCGGAATTACCCAACAATATAAAATTACCGAAGAGGAACTTAAGAAGTATAATACTCAGTTATACGCGTCTTCATTGCAAAAGAAGATGGAATTGCGTATTCCTAAATATAAAGTTCCATTAATACAAAAGACGGTACTTAATGAAGATGAGTTAGAGAAGTATATTGTTGCCGCAAAAGAAACAAGGTGGAGTATTGCCCATAAATATGGTATAACTATAGATAGCATGTTGGTTTTAAATCCTAGTTTATCTAAAACTACCAATTACCTTTCCGAAGGTTTTGAGTTGTTAATGCCTAAAATAGCCGGTAGTAGTGTTCAAAATCAAGTTACACAGTTATACACGTCTTACACGGTACCACCTAAGATGAATTTTTATCGATTAGAGCAAGAATTCGGAGTAAAATCAGATGAAATTGTTCGTTTAAATCCAGAAATTACGGAGCGTGGCGGACTTAAAGAAGGTATGGTTATTCGTATTCCCGAACAAAAAGTAGAAACTGGAGAAATTAACACGGATAATTACATTTTCTATGAGGTTAAACCAAAGCAAAATGAGTTTAGGTTAACTAGAAAATTTGGAATGACCTGGGCTGAAATAGTTCAATTGAATCCTGATTTAAAAGAGGGTCTAAAAGCAGGTATGGTTTTAAAATTGCCAAAAGATAAAGTTGGAGATTTTGAAGTTAAAAATGCACTTGTAATAGATAAGATAAGTTTAGTAGATAGCCTTAACGTTGCAATTGTTCCAAAAGTGTTATTCTTGTTGCCTTTTAGATTAGATAAGGTAAATTTAGCAGATAAGGAGGTTTCGGAAAAAACAATTGACCTAAGAAAAGATATGACGGTTAGTTTAGGCCTTTATTCCGGTGCCTTAGTAGCCATAGATTCCATAAAGTCTTTGGGTATTTCTATTGATGTAAAAACGTTTGACAATCAATTAGATTTAGTAAAAACTAAGCAAATTTTACAAAATGAGCAGCTTGGTGCTTATAGTGCGGTCTTTGGACCTTTAGACGTCCCTTCTTTAAAAGAAACTGCGGTACAGGCCTCTAAATTTAATGTTCCTGTGGTTGCGCCAGTTCGTGCTAAAAGCGATATAAGTTTAAATAATGTTTTCTTTTCATATACTGACGATGCGATATTGTTAAAACATATGCTAGATTATGTTGACGCTAACCATTTAGAAGAAACTATATTGATTATTGCAGATGAAGAAAACAAAAATGAAAAGGAAGCAATTTTAAAAAGATTTCCTTCTGCTAAAGTTGTAGTAGTAAAAGAAGAAGAAAAAAATATAGGTATTAATAGAGATAAATTACAGACCTTACTTTCGGATAAAGTTCCTAATTGGGTATTTGTAGAATCGGACAATTACAAATTAATATCCAGTGTGGTCTCTATTTTAAATTCATTTCATAACAGCGCTTTTGATCCTTTAGTTGGTAAAGATAAAGTTAGTGTGCGTATGTTTACAACTGATATGAATTCTGCTTTTGAGAATGATGTTATTTCTAACACACATTTATCGAATTTAAAGTTTACATATCCTTCGGTTAATCGTATGGTTACCAATAATTCTTTTGTTGACCGCTACATAAAACGTTTTGGAGATGAACCTGATAGATATGCCGTAAGGGGATTTGACCTTATGTATGATTTGTTATTGAAATTGGCTTATAAAAACGATTTAATTGATGTTTCTAGATTTATAGGTGAAACGGAATACAATGGTAATAAGTTCAATTATGAGCGTAAAGGTGTCTCAGGATACTATAATCAGTCATCTTACATAATGATGATGGACGATTTAAGAATTAAAACATTAGAGTAGAATGACATCAAAAGTAACGTACAACGGAGAGTTAAGAACGGAATGTGTTCATGTAAAATCGAACGATTCCTTTGTAACCGATGCGCCAGTGGATAACAACGGATTAGGGCAGGCATTTTCACCGACCGATACCGTTGCAACAGGTTTAGCAAGTTGTATGTTGACCATGATGGGTATTAAGGCAAACGGATTAGAAGTAGATATAAAAGGTACTACGGCATCCGTTACCAAACACATGGTAGCCTCACCAAGAAGAATTTCTAAAATAGAAGTAGAAGTTCGTTTACCAGGAAAGATATCAGATAAGAATAGAAAAATTTTAGAGCATACGGCAAATACGTGTCCTGTACTCTATAGTTTGCATCCAGACATAGAAAAAGTAATTACCTATCATTGGGATTTATAAATAGAACATATCTTGTTGTAGTTTTATTGGTCGTGTTTAGTATGCTAACTGTTCAGGGTCAAGAGGAAGTGGAATGGTCTTCAGATTTTAGATTTACCTGGGCAGATTTTAAAGGCAAGGTGCCAATTTCGTCAGGTGCTGCTGCAACAACAGCTAGCGGTCTTAGTTATAATTTTTTTACATATTACGAGCACGATGAACTTAAGATAACATATAATGTCTATGCTTACTTTTATCCAACAAAGTCATGGTACAAACCTAAAATATGTACTGATGTTACTTTGTTGCATGAACAATTACATTTTGATATTACAGAACTGTACGCTCGTAAATTTAGAGCACAATTAGCCAATGCCACTTTTTCCGATAACGTAAAAGAAGAAGTTCGTGAAATATACCATGCTACACTTCGTCAATTGAACGATTTTCAAAATAAGTACGATTCGGAAACTAACTATTCTAGAAATTTACCTGTTCAAGAAAGATGGGTGAAAGAAATTGAAGCTGCTTTAAAATAATAAGCCTTTAAGTTTAGGGTATAAAAAAAGCACTTCAATAATAAGTGCTTTTTAATTTTTAGTACTCATGTGAATTACACATCACAAATAGTCACTCCTTGTTTTAAGGCAGCTAATTTATCATCCCAACTAGGAATAAATTCTTGCGCTACATGACCTGTGTATCCAGTTTTTAAAATGGCTTTCATTACCGCGGGGTAGAAAATTTCTTGTGTTTCATCAATTTCGTGTCTACCAGGATTTCCGCCTGTATGGTAGTGTCCGTAATACTGATGGTAGTCTTCAATGTTTCTAATAATATCACCCTCCATTATTTGCATGTGGTAGATATCATACAAAAGTTTAAAGTTTTCAGAACCAATTGCCTGGCAAAGAGAAACTCCCCATTCAGAAGTATCGCACATATAATCTTTATGGTCTACCTTACTGTTCAAGAGTTCCATTTGTAGAACTACTCCATGCTTTTCAGCCAAAGGCATTAACTTTTTTAAACCTAGGGCACAGTTGCGTAAGCCAACTAAATCGTTCATTCCGTTTCTATTGCCACTAAAGCAAATGAGGTTGGTGTAGCCTGCTTCTGCAACTAAAGGAATTACTCGTTCGTAATCTTTTATTAATTCTTCATGTAAAGAAAGGTCGTTCCAGCCTTTTTCAATTCCCATGCCAGCACCCCAACACATAGAAGCGTGAATGTTATATTTTTTTAAGAGTGGAAATTCATCTGGACCAACTAGGTCTATAGAACGAATATCCAGCGCTACTAAATTTTTAAGAAAATCTTCGAAAGGGATGGTTCCATAGCACCAATAACATACACTATGGTTTATATTGTATTTTAATTTATCGTTAGGGTCGATATTTTTATTGTTTGCCATTGCAGCAGAGGTAGTTAAGAATCCGACAGAGGCAGCGGCTGAGGTGCCAATAAAATTTCTTCGTTTCATGTTATTTGATTTGTTGATTTCTTAAAGATAATTTTTTTAGATTTAAAAATGGAAATAAATCCTGATAAGGAAAAATTAATAGAATTAGCACATTACCGAATGCCATTTGGTAAGTATAAGGGTAAGTATTTAATAGATTTACCAGAGCCCTATTTGGTATGGTTTCAGCAAAAAGGATTTCCTGATGGGAAATTAGGAGAATTATTACGTTCTATGCTTGAAATCAAAACAAATGGCTTAGAATCGATAATTCGAAAAATACAGAAACATTTTCCTAAGGAAACCCGTTAAGTTCAATCCTCAATTTGTAACTTTGTGCCCCGTAATATAGAATTCTATACATGGCACAAACCAAATACATCTTCGTTACGGGAGGCGTTACTTCATCATTAGGAAAAGGCATTATTGCTGCATCTTTGGCGAAATTACTGCAATCTCGCGGCTACAAAACTACTATTCAAAAGCTGGATCCATACATTAATGTAGATCCAGGAACCTTAAATCCTTATGAGCATGGCGAATGTTACGTAACTGATGATGGTGCGGAAACAGATCTAGATTTAGGGCACTACGAACGTTTTCTAAATGTTAGAACTTCACAAGCAAACAATGTTACTACCGGTAGAATTTACCAAAGCGTTATTGAAAAAGAGCGTAGAGGAGAATTTTTAGGTAAGACGGTACAGGTAGTACCACACATTACCAACGAAATTAAAGAACGTGTTCAATTGCTTGGTAATAGTGGCGAGTACGATATTATCATCACCGAAATTGGTGGTACAGTAGGGGATATAGAATCACTGCCTTACATAGAAGCGGTTCGTCAACTACTTTGGGAGCTTGGTGATAACAATGCCATTGTTATTCATTTAACCTTGGTGCCTTATTTGTCGGCTGCGGGCGAGTTAAAGACGAAACCTACACAACACTCTGTAAAAACATTGATGGAAAGCGGTATTAAAGCCGATATTTTGGTGTGCAGAACAGAGCATGAGATTTCTAACGAGATAAAAGATAAATTGGCATTATTTTGTAATGTAAAAAGAGAGGCGGTTATACAAAGTATAGATGCGTCTACCATTTACGATGTACCGTTATTAATGCAAGAAGAAGGTTTGGATAGCGTAACCTTACAGAAATTGGCGTTACCAAATGATGTAGAGCCAGATTTAGGTCGATGGAACGAGTTCTTGGCAAGACACAAGAACCCCAAAGATGAAGTTACTATCGGTTTAGTAGGTAAATATGTGGAATTGCAAGATTCTTATAAATCTATTTTAGAAGCATTTATACATGCAGGAGCTACTAATGAGGTAAAAGTTAATGTGAAATCTGTACATTCAGAATACATTACAGCCAAAAATTATGAAAGTAAATTAAAAGGATTGGATGCTATTTTAGTTGCCCCAGGTTTTGGCGAACGTGGAATAGAAGGTAAAGTAAAAGCAGTTGAATATGCCCGAGTAATGCATATTCCATTTTTAGGTATTTGTTTGGGAATGCAAATGGCGGTTATTGAATATGCGCGTAATGTATTAGGACTTGCCAATGCAAATTCTACCGAGATGGATGAAAACACTCCTGATCCTGTAATTAGCATTATGGAAGAACAAAAAAGTATTACGGATAAAGGTGGTACTATGCGTTTAGGTGCTTGGGATTGTGAATTGAAAGAGGGAAGTTTAGTACAAAAAATGTATAATGGTGTTAAGCAAATATCCGAGCGTCACCGTCATAGGTATGAATTCAACAATGCATATTTAGAGAAATTAGAGAAAGCAGGTTTGCATGCAACAGGTTTTAATAAGGAAACAAATTTGGTTGAAATTGTTGAACTAAAAAACCACCCATGGTTTATAGGCGTGCAATATCACCCAGAATATAAAAGTACTGTAGCTAATCCCCATCCATTATTTGTTGGCTTGGTTAAAGCAGCTTTAGAACATAAAAAGGCATAAACAAGTGCCACATTGGCATAAACACCATATTTGGACATATATTTGCTTTCTTAAAAATTCAAAATATCCCAATTAATTAGAAATACCACATGGAAGAAAAGAAATTTGACGTACAATCCATTATAGGCTTTGTGCTTATTTTCGGAATACTCGTCTTCATGTTTTACCAAAATCAACCTACTCCTGAAGAGTTGGAGGCAGAAAAGGCAAAGCAAGAACAAGTAGAAGCTACAAAGGCATCAGAAAACTCAAAAACAGAAACTGTTAGTAATGATGTTCCGCAACTAGATTTACGAGATTCTACCGCAGTTGCTAATTACCAAGGTAAATTAGGTGCTTTTGGTTTTACTAAACCTTCTAATGATATTACCACGTTAGAAAATGATGTACTTCTTTTGAGGATTAGTAATAAAGGTGGGCAGATTGTAGAGGCAAAAATGAAACAGTTTGTGACCTATGATTCTATACCGGTTTATTTGGTAAAAGATGGTAATGCCTCTTTCGGATTGGATTTCTCTACTTCTGATAACAGGGTATTAAATACACAAGATTTATATTTTGAGCCTTCGATGACTACTGATAATGGTAATCAAGTTTTATCCTTAAAAGCTAAGACGTCTAGTAATCAATATCTGGAGTATAGATATGTAATGAAACCAAATGATTATTTGGTAGATTTTACTATAAAATCTAAAGGTTTGGATAATGTAATAAGTACTAGTAAACCAGTACAATTAGACTGGAAGTTAAAGGGAATTCGTCATTCAAAGAGTATTGAATATGAAAATCGTTATACACGATTAACGTACAATCATGAAGATGATAAAATTAGTAAGCTGTCCGAAGGTAGTGATGATGAAGAAACTGAGGAAGATATAAAATGGGTTTCGTACAGACAGCATTTCTTTAGCAGTATTCTTGCTGCGGACCAACCTTTTAAAAGTGGCGATCTAACTTCTATAAATTTAGTAGAGGAAGAAAGTAGAACTTTTGGTTTTACTAAGGAATACGCATCAGCATTACCTATTGAGCTGGAAGGCGGAGAGATTTCAAAAGATTTACATTGGTATTTTGGGCCTACGGATGTTGATACCTTATCTAAGTATAAGGATTTAGGTTTAGATGATTCTATTCCTTTTGGATGGGGAATTTTTGGTTGGATCAACCGATATATTTTTACACCGTTCTATGGATTAATCAGCTCTTATTTTCCATATGGAATCGCAATCGTTATTATGACCATTTTGGTTCGTTTGGCTATGTCACCCGTAACATATAAGTCATACTTATCTCAAGCGAAGATGAAAGTTTTAAAACCTGAAATCACGGAGTTAGGAGAAAAGTATAAGGACAATGCAATGAAAAAGCAGCAAGAAACCATGAAATTATATGGTAAGGCTGGCGTAAGCCCCATGAGTGGCTGTATACCTGCGGTGATACAAATGCCTATTTTCTATGCGCTGTTCATGTTTTTCCCAACATCTTTTGCGCTGCGACAGAAATCATTTTTATGGGCAGATGACCTTTCTTCATTTGATACAATTTATCAGTTCCCAGAAGGATTCTCTATTCCATTTTACGGAGATCACGTTAGTTTGTTTCCAATATTAGCGTCTATTGCTATATTCTTTTACATGATGATGACCACAGGCCAAAATATGCCAACACAACCGGGAATGCCTAACATGAAATTTATCATGTACCTAATGCCATTTATGATGTTGTTTTTCTTTAACAACTACGCCAGTGGCTTAAGTTTGTACTACTTTGTTTCTAATATGATTACTATTGGCATTATGCTGGTAATCAAGAACTTTATACTGGACAATGATAAAATTCATGCCCAGATTCAAGAGAACAAAAAGAAACCTAAAAAGGAGAACAAGTTCCAAAAGAAAATGCGTGAAATGATGGAACAAGCAGAAGCGCAGAAAAAGAAATAGTAACTATTTATTTTTACATAAAATGAAAAGCCCTTTCTAATTTGAAAGGGCTTTTGCCTTTGATAAAGGGTTGGTTTGGTAAGATTTGGGATGTCAAAGATGTAATTATTTTAAGGTTCTATAAAAAGTAAGTTGTCAAGGATGTTATATTGTATGTTAAAGAGGTGTATGGTGATGTTAGCAATTATCAGCTATAAAAAAACCTTCCTAATATATAGGAAGGTTTTTTAAATCTATAGCATTGTTTAAATGTTAATGCAGTGCGTCAATTATTTCTTGTGGAAGTAAGACTTTATCAATAATGTGTACTATACCATTACCGGTCAATACATCTGCTGTGGTTACGTTTGCATCAACATGAGACTTATCTCTAATTTGTACACCATGACCCAAAATAGCAAATAAAGATTCGCCTTGTACCGTACTAATTTCTTGGTGATCAGTTAAATCTGTAGAAGCTACAGCTGCCCCAGAAACGACATGGTATGTTAGTAATTTTGCCAATAAGGCTTTTTCTACATCCGTATCAAAATCTGCAAGACTATTGTAGTTGTCGCCTAAATCATTTAAAAACGCTACAAAAGCAGCATTGGTAGGTGCAAAAACTGTAAAGGGTCCTTCGCTGCTGAGGGTAGTAACCAAACCAGCATCTGCTTGAATAAGAGCGTCAACCAATAAACTTAAATCATCAACACTTTGAGCAGTCTCTACTATATTCGGCATCGCTGGCGTCAGTGCATCTAAAGCAGCTTGAGGTAGTAATACTTTATTGATTACATGAACAACACCGTTGCTTGCTGCTACATCAGCTAACACAACAGAGGCATTAACATCTGTAGCATCACTAATGTGAACGGTTCCGTCTTTAATTGTTACACGGACATTTTCACCTTCAAAGGTGTCAATAATTTGACCATCACTTAAGTCAGTTGAAAAAGCGGCCGTACCAGCTACCACGTGGTAGGTTAAAATCGTAACAAGTAATTCTTTTTCTTCGTCAGTATCAAAATCGGCAAGACTATTGAAATCATCACCTAATGTGTTTAATAAATCAATAAAAGCAGCATTGGTAGGTGCAAAAACGGTGAAAGGACCATCACTACTTAAAGTTTCAACTAAACCTGCATTAGCTTGAATTAAAGCATCTACCAATAAGCTTAAGTCGTCTGTAGCAATTGCAGTATCTACAATTGTTTTTAAGCTCATAGCGGCTAACATATCTAAAACTTCTTGAGGTAGAAGAACTTTATCGATTACATGTACAACTCCGTTGCTAGCGGCAACATCTGCTAATGCTACGTTTGCGTTTGTGCTGGTAGCATCGATTATTTGTACTCCACTATCTGTTAAAGCAACAGTTATATTTTCACCTTGTACAGTTTCAATAGTTTGACCATTACTTAAATCTGTAGAAAAAGCAGCCGTTCCGGCAACTACATGATACGTCAACACTTTAGTTAAAAGCGCCTTTTCTTCATCTGTGTCAAAATCGGCAAGACTATTAAAATTATCTCCTAATGTTTGTAATAAGGCAACAAAAGCAGCATTGGTAGGTGCAAAAACGGTGAAAGGACCATCACTATTTAAAGTAGCTACCAAACCAGCATCGGCTTGAACTAAGGCATCGACCAATAAGCTTAGGTCGTCGGTAGCGACAGCAGTATCAACAATAGTTTTTAATTGTAAACCTAAAACGAAGTCAATAGCTGCTTGTGGTAACAAAACCTTGTCAATAGTATGGGCAACTCCATTAGACGCTAAAATATCAACACTGGTAATATTGGCGTTTATATCGGAAGCATCACCAATGACAAAAGAATCGCCTGATGCTATTACCTCTATATTATTCCCTTCAAATGCAGTTTGTATATTACCTGCTGCTAAATCTGATGAGGTAACTTTTGGGGTAATTACATGGAATAAAAGAATATTTTTTAATAATGCAATTTCTGCCTCGGTATCAAAGTCTTCTAAATTGTTATAATCATCACCAAGAATATCCAATAATGCTACAAAGGCATCATCGGTTGGTGCAAAAACGGTAAATGGTCCGTCTGAGCTAAGGGTTGCGACCAAATCGGCTTTTATTACCGCAGCTTCTAAAAGTGAAAGTGGTTCAGTAGCTATAACTACATCTACTAAAGTTCCATTTTCGTTGGTCATTTCGCCTTCATTTAAAGCGTCGATAATTGCCTGTGGCAATAATACCTTGTTAATCACATGAACAACACCATTACTTGCGGCTACATCGGCAATTAGTACTTCAGCATTCATTTCTGTAGCATCGTTTATAAAAACACCACCGTCTAAATTAATCACTAAATCTTCTCCTTGAACTGTTTCAACGATTATTCCATTTGTCAGATCTGTAGATTTTGCGGCAACACCAGCAACAACATGGTAAGTTAAAATTGTTGTTAAAATTGCTCTTTCTTCATCAGTATCAAAATCGGCCAAGGTATCAAAACCGTCTAATTGAGTCAGTAGTTCGGTAAAGGCATCGTTAGTTGGTGCAAAAACGGTAAATGGACCATCTGAGCTTAAGGTGCCAATTAAATCGGTGCCTTCCGAATTATCAGCTGTACTTAATGCAGATACTAAAGATGATAAAGCATCTTGACCTTGAGCGGTTTCAACAATGGTCATCATCTCAGTCATTGTTGCATCATCAGAATTTTCTTTATCACAAGACCAAATGAATAATGAGACCGTGAGAATAAAAAAAAGATTTTTTAGTTGTAGAATTTTTTTCATAATAATGTTTTTAGATTGTTTAAGTAAAAGTTTTAATTGTGAAACATATAAACGATAATTTTAAAAATTATTGGTATATATAATTGATAAATAACATATTGCTAAAAATAGCAAACAATTATTTTGTTTAATGAATTTTTATAAAAGTTTAACAAAAAAAATAATTAAATAGAAAGATGTTTCTTGTGTAAATAAAAAAGAGCCGCATTATGCGGCTCTTTAAGTTTTTGAAAAAAGTATTGCCTAGTTTGTTGTGTTTGGTATCATTACGGTGTCGATAGCATGTATAACACCGTTGTTTGCCTGAACATTAACAGCAATAATGCCTATTTCTGCATTACCCGAACCGTCAGTGATAGTAACATTGCCATCACCATCGATAGTAAAAGTTAAGGTGTCCCCTTCTAAAGTAGCAGGAGATACCAATCCATTGCTTAAATCGCCAGAAACAATATTGGCGCCGGCAATAACATGATGATTTAAAACGGCAGTTAACACATCTCCGCTTGGTACCGCTACTAAGTTTGCAAATGCTCCATTAGTAGGTGCGAATACAGTAAAAGGTGCAGGGTCGGTACCGGTTGGGGTACTTAAAATACTAACAAAGTCGGGTTGACCTTCGGCAGTCAAAGCACCTACAAGTGAACTAAAGTTGGGGTCGGCTGTTGCGAATGTAACTACACTTGGTAAATCTATAACCGTATCAACGGCATGAATTATTCCGTTTGTGGCGACGATATCAGCTGCAGCAACAGTACTTGTTCCGTTTAATGTAACGCCATCATCAACATTCACATAAATACTTATATTATCACCATCTATATTGGTAGCGGCAGTATTAAAGTACGTATTAGAAAGACTTGCTGCGTTAGCTGCTGCACCAGAAATTACGTGGTTTGCCAAAATAGTATTTAAGGCATTGTCGGAAGGGTTTGTAAAACTGTCAAAAGCAGAATTTAAAGGAGCAAAAACAGTAAAGTCAGTTTCCGAATCTGATAATAATGTTGTAAAAGTAGTATTGCCGTCTGCGGTAAGCGCACCTACCAAAGATGTCAAATTAGGATTGGCTACTGCATGATCAACTATATTAGGTAAGCCTATTACAGCGTCTACAATATGAACTACACCGTTTGTCGCTTTATTGTCCGCAGCGGTAACCGTAGAAGTTCCATTAATGACAACGCCATTTTCTGTATTTATAAACATACTAAGATTTGCACCGTCAGGGCCTGAAGTTGAAAGAGATGAAACATATCCAGTATTCAAATCAGTTGATAAATTGGTGCCCGCTACAACGTGGTTTAATAAAACCTGCGTAAGCACATTTGTTGGGATATCACCAAGAGCTGCAAAATTGTTTGCTTCCAAAAATGCAGCGAAGGCATCATTTGTCGGGGCAAATACGGTAAAAGGACCTTCACCTGCCAAAACTGTCGGTAATTCGCCATCAGCGGCAACTAATGCCTCAACTAATATACTTAGACTTGGTACTGATATAGCTAAATCGGTAATAGAAGTCAATAAGACACCACTTAATGCATCTAAGGCTTCTTGAGGAATTAAAACTTTATCGATTAAATGAACGATACCATTTTGTGTTTCTACGTTGGCTGTCGTTACTGTAGCTACTTCGTTTGCGGCATCTGTAAATGTAACTCCGTTAACAATGCTAACAGTTAGTGTTTCTCCTTGTAGTGTAGTAATAGTTTGCCCTTCTATTAAATCCCCAGAACTTACTGCAGCTCCCGATACTACATGATATTTTAAAATTGTTGCCAAAAGATCTTGTAATTGTTCATTGTTAAAATCTTCTAATGAGTCAAAACCATCTAATCGAGCTAAAAGGTTTGCAAATGCATCATTGGTCGGCGCCAAAACCGTAAACGGACCTTCGCCACTTAAAGCCGTTATTAAGTCATTATTAGCGCTTTCATCGGCTTTTGCTAGTGCTGATACTAAAGAGCTTAATGAATTTGTCTTTTGTGCAGTCTCTACTATGTTATCTTCTTCAACGATAATTACTGGATTATCATTGTCATCATCGCTGCAAGAAGTAGCAAAAACTAACAGCATTACCATTACTGTCGATTTTAAAATTTTACTTAGATTTTTCATTTGATATTATTTTTTGTTTAATTGTTTATAATCAAAGCTAAACAAGAAATAATATAGAAGGTTATATCGATTTTTTAAAAACTTGTTGAAATTTTTAAATTAAACGCCTTTAAAAAGCTTAAAAGTATATATAGTGCAAGGTGTTTGTTGAATTTAGACAATTATTTTGTTTAATTGAAATTTATAAAAGTTTAACATTTTTAAATATAAATTGAAATGAAATTAATATTTTTTTAAGAGTTTATGAGGTACTTTTTGAGGGATAATACGAATCATGTGAGGGACAAAAAAAGTATTACTGAAATGAAATTTTGTAATTTTGTAACGACCAAGAAGATGATATGAAAAAAGTAGTAATAGGACTTTCTGGAGGAGTAGATTCAAGCGTGGCGGCATACCTGTTAAAAGAGCAAGGTTATGACGTAATTGGTTTGTTTATGAAGAATTGGCACGATGATTCGGTGACGATATCGGAAGAATGTCCGTGGTTAGAAGATAGTAACGATGCTCTAATAGTTGCTGAGAAATTAGGTATCCCGTTTCAAACGGTGGATTTAAGTGTGGAATATAAGGAACGTATTGTTGATTATATGTTCAAGGAATACGAGATGGGGCGAACCCCAAATCCTGATGTGCTTTGTAATAGAGAGATAAAGTTTGATGTCTTTATGAAAATAGCCATGCAGCTCGGTGCCGACTATGTTGCAACAGGTCACTATTGCAGAAAGGGAACTTTAAATAACACAGATGGTACGGAAACATATCAATTATTGGCCGGTATAGATGGTAATAAGGATCAATCGTATTTCTTATGTCAATTATCGCAAGAACAATTATCGAAGACATTATTTCCAATAGGGGAGTTGACCAAACCACAAGTGAGGGAAATTGCAAAAAAAATGAATTTGATTACTGCAGATAAAAAGGACTCCCAAGGTCTATGTTTTATTGGTAAGGTTAGACTACCTGAATTTTTACAGCAACAGTTAAAACCTAAAACAGGTAAAATTGTTGAGGTGCCTGCCGGATTCAATGCATATGACCGAAATACGCCTAATTTTAATGATAAAAACGCTGAATTAGAATTTTTTGCTGAGAAGCCAGTTTATCATTTATCTGATGGAAAAGTGGTTGGAGAGCACCAAGGTGCGCATTATTTTACCAAAGGGCAACGTAAAGGACTGCATGTTGGTGGAACAAAAGAACCGTTATTTGTAATAGATACGGATGTTAAAGAAAATATCATATATACGGGTCAAGGTAAAGCGCACCCTGGCTTGTACAGAAGAACTTTATTTGTAAAGGACAAAGAAATACATTGGGTTCGGACAGATTTAGCATTGCGTATTGATGAGAATTTAGAAGTAAAAGCACGTATAAGATACCGTCAAGAATTACAAGAAGCCATTATTTATAAAGTTGAAGGGGGTATGTATGTCGATTTCAAAGAAATGCAATCTGCAATTACCGAAGGTCAGTTTGTAGCGTGGTATTTAGAAGATGATTTAATAGGTTCTGGAGTTATTTCTTAACTAAGAAATTATGAAGTAAAGAGTATATTAACATTTTTAAAATGTACCTATTTGCTCGATAATCGAAAATTAAATGTTCCGACATTTATGTCGAAATCTAAATTATATTTTCAAAACAAAACCTTGGGTGATTGCCCCGAGTTGTTTTACTTAGCATATGCAAAATAGAATTACCGAACTTTTTAAGATAGAATTTCCTATAGTTCAAGGCGGAATGATTTGGACCAGCGGGTGGCGGCTAGCCAGTGCTGTATCTAATGCAGGAGGTTTAGGCGTAATAGGTGCAGGGAGTATGTATCCAGATGTTTTGCGAGAGCATATTCAAAAATGCAAGAAAGCGACCTCCAAACCTTTTGGAGTCAATGTTCCTATGTTATATCCTGATATTGATAAGTTAATGGATATTATAGTAGAGGAGGGTGTGAAAATTGTTTTTACATCTGCAGGAAATCCTAAAACTTGGACATCCTTTTTAAAGGAAAATAGAATTACTGTTGTACATGTAGTCAGTAGCTTAAAATTTGCGTTGAAAGCACAGGATGCCGGAGTAGATGCTATTGTAGCAGAAGGCTTTGAAGCAGGCGGGCATAACGGTCGTGATGAAACAACAACGTTGGTGTTGATTCCCGCAGTTAGGGAACAAGTACATATACCTTTAATAGCAGCCGGTGGAATAGCAACAGGCATGGCCATGTTGGCAGCCATGGTTTTAGGTGCGGACGGGGTACAAGTTGGTAGCCGTTTTGTGGCAAGTAAAGAAGCTTCAAATCACATGAACTTTAAAGAGGTTGTCGTTAACGCTAAAGAAGGGGATACCCATTTGACATTAAAAGAATTAGCACCTGTTCGCTTAGTTAAAAACAAGTTCTATTACGAAGTACAAAAAGCATATACTAAAGGAGCATCTACCGAAGAATTAAAGACTCTTTTAGGAAGAGGTCGTGCTAAGAAGGGCATGTTCCTTGGTGATTTAGAAGATGGCGAGTTAGAAATAGGACAAGTTTCTGCTTTGATACATAATATAAAACCGGCAGGAGAAATTATTTCGGAAATAATGAGTGAGTTTACTAAAAGAAAAGAAGAAGTAACCAAATGGTAGGTTAGACTTCTTCTTTCTTAATATAATTAACCTACTTTTTCAAACTCGCTAAATACTCTATTAAATCTCGTAATTCTCTTCTTGTAATCATACGGCCCATTGCAGGCATGGCAGACATTGAATTTTCTTGTTTAGCCACCCTGGCCAATGGAATTTCTAATGGTTCCGCCTCAGATGTTTTTAATAAAATTTCATTGTAGCGTCTTTCAATTAAGGTGCCTTGTACTTTTTGTCCGTCTTTTAAGGTTAGCGTAACTACACCATAACCCGGAGCCAAACGTTTGCTTGGTTCTATTAAAGCTTCTAGTAACTGCTTTCTATTTAAAATATTTCCAATATTATCTAATGCGGGACCTACAACGCCACCTGCACCAGCTACGGCATGGCAACGAACACATTGTGCAGTAGGGTTGTTGTTAAAAACACTTCTGCCGGCATACCAACTACCACCATGCAGGGTCTCTTCAAAAGAATCTGCGGAATACCCTATTTTTTTAAGAAAGTCTAACTTAACAATCAGTTTAGGATTTTCAGTAGCATTAACCGACTCAATAAGGTCTAAAAGTATACCTTGATCTAGTTGGTTTTTACTTGCTTTGTAAACAAGGCTATTTAAAATTGTATTACTGTTTTCCACAGGTAATTCACCTAAAACATTCAACATACGTTGTTGTTCGTTAATTGAACCTTTATTAAAAATGGGCTCTACAATAGCCGGTAGTTTTTCTTTAGGAAGATTCAATTGGCCTAAAAGCCCAACGGCAGCGGTTCTAACGTCCTGATCTGAGTCTTTCATGCCAATGGTCATCGCAGTTTCCATTCTGTTAAAGTCTAACTGCCCTAATGTGGTTAAAATAGTAGCTCTAACCTCAGAAGAGTTACTTCTTCTAAATATATCGTACAGCATATCATTATATGTACTAATACCGATAGAGCCAATCATTTTAGAAACACCGATAATAATCTCTGGTCGGCGGTCTCTTAATAATGCAGGAATATCTTTTGTTATTTTATCTTGTAGTTGTGTGTTCTCTCGAAGTATCTCACCTCTATATCTACCATCAACACGGTCTAACACAGAAGGGTTGTTCCACGTACCTAATGCCGCTAAAGCCTCTCCTCGTAAATTATTGGCAACGCTAGACCTTTTTGCAAAATGAATAAGCATATCTAATTCTTTTTCTCCTCCAACACGCAAAGCGGCATTAATTGCACGTCTTAACAATGGCTCAGAAGAGTAAGATTCATTGTTTAATATGGAAGCTAAAGCTGGTAACGCTCCTTCAATAGAAAGGTCATCGTTAATAGCTCTTGCAGTTTCTGTTACTATAAATTCGTCTTTATCATTTAAAAAGACAGCTATATTTGGGTCTTGTAGTTTTCGTAAAATAAGAACTGCAGCAATACGTAAGCTTCTATTTTCATTATCTGCTAATGCTAAAATAGGTTCGGCCTTACCAATTCGTGATAGCGCTAGTACTGCAGCATGTCTTAGGTAAAGGTCTTCATCATTATTGGCTACTATCATGTCTAATAATGGTTCGATTGCTTTTTCAGATTTTAATCTACCTAGGGCCTGGGCAGCAAAAAACTTAACTCTGTCATTCTCATGTGTTGTTAAATTAATTAGACTATCTGCTGCTTTTTTATATTTAACATCACCTAAAACTTTTGCACTCTGTGCAATTATTTCTGGGTCTGTATCACTTAATAAATTTAATAATGGTTTAGCATCTCCCGGATCTTTAGCCGCTATTTGTCCAATACCCCAAATAGCATGTATACGTGCCAACTGATTTTCTTCTTGGGTAAGGGCTTTTTCTAAAGCACGATAACCCCAAAAAGTTCTTTTAGCAAGTTCAAATTGTGCTTTTTGGCGAATTCTCATATCACCGTAACTTAATAACTTTATTAAATTTTCGGTATCGTCATCTTTGTAGTTATGAGTCATTAAGCGTTGCGTTTCCAAACGCTCTTGTGCAAGGTCATTGGTTTCTTCTGTAACATCTAGTTTCCAAACCCTTCCGTAATTTTTGCTTCCCCAACCATTTACCCAATCTGCCAAGTATAAAGCGCCATCTGGTCCAAAATCAATACCGGTAGGTAGTACGCCAGATAAAATAGATTCATCGGTATTTAATTCAAATGAGGCACCTTTAGGTTTTAAATCAAATGACCAAATATGCGAACGACTAGGGTCTCCAACAAATTCTACTAAAAAGAATTTATCAAGCCATTTTTTACCTAAGGCGGTACCAGGATTATATCTCATTCCTGTAGGCCCATTATGGAAGTTTTGGATTGGAGGCATAATGTAGGCAGCTTGTCCTTCCCAACTAGGAACAAAAAGCTTTTCATCCATCCAAACATTATAACCATTATTCTTAGGGTCGGTATATTTACCATATTGCCAGTTGGCACGCCACCCAGCATCGGAACCTTCCACAATGTGTACTAATCTTTCGCTTTCACCGCTGTGGTCACCATCGTTATCAGAAGTAATTATATTACCGTAGGCATCAAAAACAAATTCGTGTGTATTTCTTAATCCGTGTGCAAATACTTCAAAATCAGTTCCGTCTGGATTACTTCTTACGATAATGCCTTCATTTGGGTATTTATGGTTTTCCCCATCAACAGTGGTAATATTAGCTCCAATATCTCCAATTCCCCAATATATTTTACCATCGGGCCCTTCTATTGCACCAGACATCCCATGACCGCTAAAACCTATGTGGACAGCAAAACCCGTTGCTATACTAGTTTTTTTATCTAATATTTTATCTCCATTAGTATCTGTAAGACGATACATACCAGGACCTATACCAACAAAAACATCCTCATCTCTTACTAAAAGAGCCCCTGCTTGATCATTGATTTCATCGTTAAAATCGTTCATTATTTGGATAGAAACATCTGCAATACCGTCCTTGTCAGTATCCTGTAACATCCAAACTTCATCTTGTTCTACGGTAAGATCATGCCAGTCGTGTATACTGTCGTTATTTAAATCAGGAAACCACTCATTTTCTTTACTAAGTTCGGGAGCAAAAGTTTTATGTAGAAAAGCCCTTCTATCTTCAACAGATTCTAAGGCAATGGATTCTGTCATCCAATCTCTGTGACCACGTATGTCAAATTCGGAATTTTTATTTCTATTAGAACGCGTAATGTATATATTACCTTCATTGTCAATATCCATTGCAATGGGGTCGGGAGCAAGAGAGTCAGAAGCCCAAAGACTTAATTTTAAACCTTCTGCTACATTTGCAGAAATACTTTCTCGTGCCAATTTAGCCATTTCAAGAAGTTCTGTACTGTCTTGTTGAATAGTTAAAGGTACTTCAATAGGTTTTTTTAGTTCGCAAGAAAAGTTCAAAATGCAGATAGGAAGTATACCTAAAAGAAACTTTTTAAATGATGTCATTGTTATTTCAGGTTGGATTAAAGATTAAAAGTAACAATTATTGTAATCATACAATAATCAAAAGTAAAGCGTACGGTAATATTAACATCCTATTTAGAAATAGTATTTTTTTTAATTTTAAATATATTTAATATGGGTAGGTAAAACACTATTTTAAAACTTACTTTATATTTGAGGTCACATCAAATTTTTATTCTTATGAGCATTTTAAAAACAACGTTAACTATTTTATTTTTTGTGTGCATTAATACAAATATATTAGTTGCACAAGAAGGTCATCCATTAGAAGGGAAATGGAATATAACGATAGACCAGGAAGGAGAAAAATTGCCGTCTTGGTTAGAAATAAGACATTCTGGCAACAATACTTTAATAGGAAGATTTACTTATGCATTTGGGAGTGCTAGGCCAGTAGCTGAAATAGAAAAACATGGAGATTTGTTTTCATTTGAAATTCCGCCACAGTGGGAGCCCGGAGCGGCAAATATGGAGTTCGAGGGTAAAATTGTTGGTGGCGGACTAGAGGGAACCATGATTTATGTTGATGGGAAAACCTATAATTGGACAGCAACAAAATCACCAATGCTTCCTTATTATGACAACCAAAAAGAAGGTAAGACTGTTAAGCTTTTTAATGGTAAAAATTTAAATGGCTGGATAATGAAGGAGGGTAATCAATGGGCGGTAATAGATGGTATTTTAACAAGTTCTAAGTCGGGCGTTAATTTAATTTCAGAAGAAAAGTTTCAAGATTTTAAATTACATGCCGAATTTCGCTACCCAGAAGATAGTAATAGTGGCCTTTATTTAAGAGGACGTTACGAAGTACAAATTGCAGATAACATTGGATTGGAAGCGTCGTCTATTTACTTTGGAGGAATATATGGGCTACTGACACCTAATGAAAATGCCGCTTTAAAAGCGGGTGAGTGGCAAACGTATGATATTACTTTAATAGGTAGGAGAATTACAATTGTAGCCAATGGTAAAACGGTTATATCAAACCAAAATATAGAAGCAATGACAGGCGGGGCCCTTGATAATAATGAGGCAGCACCTGGTCCAATTATGATTCAAGGGGATCATGGTCCGGTTGAATTTAGAAAATTAGAAATTACACCTTTGTCTAAAGGATAAGGATATAGATTTTACAAAAGAGCCTCCAATTAAGGAGGCTTTTTTTGTTTTTATTATTTTTTATGTAACTGGTTGATTAAGGCTAGCGCTTTAATCTCTTCGTCTTTGTGAACGAATATTTGAATTAAATCGGGAAGCGGAGTTCCAAAACCAGCCAACCTGGCAGATTCACTTTCATCTTTAAGAATAGGTTCAATAGAATTGTCCTTTAATAAAAGTTCAATTCTACGTGCTACAATACTATTACCTCCGAAGACTTTTTTATATGTGGAATCCATCTTTGTATTTATTTAATACTATTGTTCATTTCCATAAGAAAAGTATTGAAATTATGGAATGTAGTAGTTAATGTTTCAATTTGTTCTTGTGCTTCTTTCCAATCTTTTTGCTCAATGGCTTCTCTAACTCCAGGTAAAGTTTTAACCCCATAACCGGTATAAAAACCTGGTGCATATATTTGATGCTTAAACCAAGGTCTTCTAGGTAAACCTTTTTCAGAAGTAAGCATATGCTCGGCTTTCATTAGATTTTTGTTCAATTCAATCTTCATTTTGCCAGTTAAGGTTGCCGTATTTATTTTCTCAAATTCCGAAATAGTTTCATTTAGTAAAACTAATTCATTCTGTAAAGAAGAAAAATCAATATAAGGTATAAGGTCTTTTTTTACAGGGCTCTTAACATTTTTAGTAGGGTCTGCTGCTAATTGAAAAGATTTGTTGGCGACCATTTTGTTGTGTTTAAGAACATCTTTTCGCATTTGCTCGGTCTCATTTATTATCTCAGTTAAATAGCCAGAAACCGTAGTGTGCCACTGCGAGAAATTTAATGGAATTACATCAGCATTTGCTAAGCGTAAAGTTATAAGACCTGCAGTATTGGCCAATGCCACACCATAGGCAAAATCAGGGTCTTTAAATCTTTTGTAGTGTGGGTAGGTATCATAAATGGTATGGTATTCACCACCACCATTTTCGCCACCAAAGCCTAAATTCAAAGCCGCAATACCGGCATGCTGAATAAAAGGGGTGTAATCTGAGCCTGAGCCTAAAGCGTACAATTCAAAAGATTCATCCCCACCATTAACCATATTTGCAGCAATTCTTCTCTCTTTTACAGATACTTTTGTTTGTGGATCTTCTACGGTATTAGCAACTTCACTAACCATGGCTTGTAAAGAATGAGATCCGCCGGCACCTAAAAATCCACGACCGTTGCCATCTGTATTTATATAGGCTACTACTTTTTCTTGTAATTCTTTTTTATGGTCTTCTACCCATTCTGTAGAACCAATAAGGCCTGGTTCTTCAGCATCCCATGCGCAGAATACCAATGTTCGTTTTGGTTTCTGCCCTTTTTTGGCAAGTTCACCAATAGCACGAGCTTCTTCCATAAGGGCAACCATACCACTAATAGGGTCATTAGCACCATGAACCCATGCATCGTGATGATTACCTCTCATAACCCATTGGTCTGGAAATTCAGAACCTTTTAAAGTGGCAATAACATTATGTGCAGGTACCAGTTTCCAATCAAAAGCAAGTTTTAAATGTACTTTTGCAGGACCAGGGCCAATATGGTAGGTAATTGGTAATCCTCCCCTCCAAGAATCTGGCGCAACTGTACCTTCCAATGCTGATAAAAGGGGAAGCGCATCTTCATAGGATATTGGTAGAACGGGAATTTTAGTAATAGTAGGCGCATCTTTTCTATCTAACCTTTTTGCATCTTTTGTAGCACCATAACCAGGAGTTAAAACATCACCTGGGTAGGTGGGCATATCCATAACAGAACCTCTTTGTACTCCCGTTTTATTTTTATATGCTCCTTTAGGGTAGACATCGCCTGGACCATAGCCGTCATCTTCTGGGTCAGAGTATATAATACAACCAATAGCTCCTTTTTCAGCAGCCAACTTTGGCTTAATACCTCTCCACGAACCTTGGTATTTAGCAATAACTATTTTTCCTTCAACGCTGATGCCTAATTTTTCTAATTCTTCATAATCTTTAGGAATACCATAATTAACAAATACCAATTCAGCTTCAACATCACCGTCAATTGAAAATGCGTTATAACTTGGTAATAGTGCGTCACCTTGAGCGGTAAAAGGGTCACCTTCTACAGGTACGGCGGTAAGTTTTGCTTTATACTGAGTAGGACCAGTTAGCTCTAAAACTCGTTCAGTAGGATAAGGGAAAAGGATGTGATAGGTTTCTATTTTAGCATCATAGCCCCAAGATTCGAATTGACTTTTTATCCATTTAGCATTTTCTTCTCCGAATTCCGTACCCACCCAGTGAGGTTTAGCTGCCATTTTTTGCATCCACTCATCTAAGTTGGCTGCATTTAATTTTTCTTCAAAGCTCTTTTCAAGTTGTAATTGTTTGTTGGTTTGTTCTGGAGTAAAACCTATAATTGAGGTTTGAGCATTCAATGACATTAAAAATGTTGTAAAGAATAGCACGTAAATATTTCGTAACATTTGATGATGGTTTTAACTATGAATTTACTGTTTTTTTACATGAAAACCTCCGTGTTTTACATTTTAAAATTTGTTATTAGAATAGTAAAGTTATTACTATCTGGTTCTAGGACATTAGCTCATTATTAAATAGGTTATTGTTATACTTAGAACTAAACTGAAAGTTTTTATAAATCATTGATGTGCAGCTGCAGAATAAAAAGCATAGGAAAGCTATATTCCAGGACTAAAGAAAGTCTGTTCCTGTTTTTGTTTTGTACTTATAGAGAAATTGAGATTACCCAGGTTTTCAAACAAAGGTGTAATTTGTTGAGTAGTATCAACATCATTCAATAAAAATTTAGCTACCGTACATTTAAAGGAATAAAAGGAAGCTTTTTTGGGTGTTATCAAGACTTTCATTGCTCGATGAAGGAATTACAAAATAAACTAAAGTAAGTAAGGAAACAGCAATAATGGTTATGCTAGTTTTCGTTTCCATTATTTTATTGTTTGATTAATGCTAAAATTTTATCAACTCGGGAAAGTTTTTTCGAGAAAAGGTATCATTTTTGGGTATTTTAAAACGTTGATAATAAAAATTATTACTATTCTATTTACTGCTAAATGGTTACTTTATTGGCACCGCCAAAGGGTATAATACCCCGAGGCTTGCCTCGAAATTAAAAGTTCGTTTCGGGCGAATGCCTCGTGGGCTTGCCCCGAGGTAGTTTACTTAAGAAGAATAGTCTTCTTTGTTTTCGAACTTATAATGGCTGCTTGCAGTATTTCCATTGTAATTATGTTATTTTCTAATGCGTATACATTAAATGGCTCTAATTTCAATTTGCCGGTAATTACGGCTGCAAAAACGGCAAACGGATCATTGAATGGTTCTTCACGTTCTCCTAAAAGAAATGTTTCTTCTGTATAGTCGCTATAACCTTTTGAAATTCTTAGTCTTAATTGTGTAGGGTTGTCAGAATATATAGCTCCTTTTGTACCATAGAGTTCCATATCTTTTCTCCCGATAGGCCAGTTCCAAGACGGTTGTAAAATTGCCATTTCATTATCATAAGTTAGTATAATAGTGGCATCATCGTCAACGTTAGGGTTGTTTTCAGGCTGTAATTGTTGTGTTACTGCGGTAACGCTATTAGGTCGTTTTCCTTTGTTTATCCATGTCATCTAATTTGCACCATAGCAACCAAAATCGGTAATGGCGCCGCCGCCATTTAATTCTGGGTCTGTTAGCCATTCTAAAAATTCGTTGGATACACCTATCTTTTTTGGGCCTTTGTGCCCATCTCTTATAATTACCTTTCTTAATACTCCAATAGCCCCATTATTTAATAAATCATTTGCTTTTACATTAGTTTGGTACCAAGAAGTTTCATAATTAGTTAAAACATGTATTTTATATTTCTCTGACAAAGATTGTATTTTTAAAGCATCTTCGAATGTAGTGGCTAAAGGCTTTTCTACCATTACATGAATTCCTTTGGGAGCACATATTTCAACAACATTTAAATGATTTTTTATGTTTCCGAATGCAGCAACGGCATCTGGTTTTACATGTTTTATCATTTCATCCATAGTATCAAAAACGAGATCCATAGAAAAGCCGAATTCGGTTGAAAGTTTTTTTGCTAATACCTTGTTGGGCTCAACAATACCTACCATGTTGATATCTGTTTTAGATTCTCTACCAAGAATCCATCCAACATGACCATGAGTAAGTCCAACGACCCCTAATTTTACAGCAGTTTCTTGAGCCTTGGCAATAAAAGATAAAAATGTCAATACAAGAATTAGAAAAGCCTGCTTCATGAGTAGTTTTTTTATTTAAGTATGCGATGCAATCGTTTTATGTTCTACTAAATCTGTACTAATTGTAAAGAAAAATGTACTGCCTATGTTTTCCGTAGATTCAATCCATATTTTACCTTGGTGGTGATCAATTATTTTTTTACAACCGTAGAGCCCTATACCCGAGCCTTCAAATTCAGATTGGTTATGTAATCTATGAAAGGCATTAAAAACGTTGTTTAATTCCTCTTTGGGAATTCCTATACCATTGTCTTCTACACTAAATTCATAAAAGCAAGGTAGTTTAACAGAATGGATACGAATAGACGGTTTTTTGTCTGACGAAGTAAATTTTAAAGCATTATGAATCAAATTCTGAAAAAGCATCCTAATGTCATTCGCCCTAGCAATTAGACTAGGCATTTCACCGATAGAGATGCTTGCATTATTGGTTTTTATTTGTTCAGACATATCAATTAAAACGTTTTCTATTAGGTCATTTACGTTTATTCTTTCCATTTGGCTAGAATTTCCTATTTCAGCATATTTTAAAAGACCATTAACCAAATCGGTTAATCGAGTAGAACTATTCTCTAAGTGTGATAAAAAACTAGGAGTATTTGTGTAATCGTTTAATAAATGCTGTGTTTGTAATTCCTTGGCAATAATATTAATGTTGTTTAAAGGGCCTCTAAGGTCATGTGTAACAATAAAGGTGAATTCTTCAATATGTTTGTTTTTTAAATTTAATTCGTTATTGAGGACCGCAAGTTTATTGTTTTGATTTTGAAGTACAAGTTGAGTTTGCTTTAGGTTAAATTCACTTTCGATAAGAGCCGTATTGTTCTTTTCTAAAGTGTTGGTGTAGTTACGGGTTTTGTTTTCGTCATACATTCTAAAAGTGAGGGAGAGCCATGCTAAACACGCAATAAAAACAAGAATTTCATCGTATGGCACATCTATAACTCCTAAAAGAGGTCCATAAAATGATATATATATGGTAGGTAAAATAAAGGCCAAAATATCATAAGAAATAAATAAAATTCTTAATTTGGGGTTATTCCTGTATCCTATAAATGCTAAAAACACCATAGTTGCAAAACCTAAAGCTTGACCAAAAAAACCACCTATTAATAGTATAATTACCATAAAAGTAGTAGGCGGATATATAGTCATATACAACCTTGTTGCTTTGTTGAATCTTAATCTATTTAATAAAAAACCAAATCCGTAACCAACAGCAATAAGCAATGCTATTATCTGTTCAACGTAGGTAAACATAATTGCCGTTACGACAAATACCATAGTAGAACAGAGCATTGAAATAAAGGTTATGATTCCAAAATCATTTAATAATTTACCTTTTTCGAATATGTTATATTTTGGTTTTGTATTCAATTTCTGAAAGTTCTTTATTATCTATATAATGGACACCGTTTATTAAACAAGGTCACAATTAAAGCAGAGCTTAAGTTATTGATAAATGACAGTCATGGTACCTTGAATCAGTTAAAATTAAAAAAATGTAATCTAACGCTTGGGAGAATATTTTCTAAATATAATTAAGAACCTGGTTTTTAAATGATAAAAGACACCAAAAAGGCGTCGATTATATACGATGAAATGTTTTTATATAAACTAAATCAATTACTAATTCATAGGAACTTCATATAAAAGAAATTTAGCCTTGGTGCTGGCAGTATTATCAACAGTACTCTCTAAAACAAAAATATACACACCATTACCTTTTAGTTTTAATGTGTAAATATCTGTTTGATAACTTCGTAATTACCTAAATGAAACCAGGCAATTTGGTGAATCCTAACTCTTTTTTCGTTTTTGTTTGGCGATAGTATTTGAGTAAGGCTATTGGTTGTTTCTAAATCCTTAATTGAAACCTGATCATATCTAGGTGCTACATTTTTCTTATTGGGAATAATCCAAATTTGAAGAAACTTAACATCCTTGTCTTGATTCTTATTAAACTCACTATGAGAAACTCCGGTACCAGCACTCATAACCTGTATATCACCAGCTTTTATGACAGTAGAGTTGCCCATGTCATCTATATGCAGGAGGTCATCTTCTAAAAGTATAGAAATTATTTCCATATTACTATGCGGGTCGGTTCCTAAGCCATGCCTAACTTCTACGATGTCATCATTTAAGACTCTTAATCCCTCAAAATTCTTTCATTTTTAATTATGATTGTTAGCAAAACTGAAACTGTGATAAGAATTAGGTCAACCATGGTTAACATGCCTTCGAGGATTTGATTTATGTAATACTGCTTTCATCATTATTTAAGATAAACCATAAGTCCATTTTTTGTTTTAAAGAATTTATCGTTTAAACGTATGGAGGTGGGAGTGGATTTATATCATAAAAGTAGGGTTAATTGGGTTTCAATTGTTGTAATCTGTAGTATTAACAACATACTATAACCAATCATTTAACGTTATTCAAAAAAAAATCCCTCTTTAGAATGAAATTCTTGGCACTTCTATATTTATTTTTTTCAGTAGCTACGTTATATGCTCAAGATAGCTCAGATGCCGTTAAGCATTTAGGTGCAGGTATGGTTATTGGTGGCGTTGGGGGATATGCTGCACATAAAATATCAAAAGGACAACGTGGCTGGACCTGGGCTGGCGCTGTTGGAAGCAGCTTAGCAGCCGGCTTGGCAAAAGAAGCACTCTATGACCAGCCGAGAGGAGCTTCTTGGGAAACCCGTGATGTCATTTTTACTACTTTAGGTGGAGTTGTTTCGGCTTTGGCATTAGAGGTCTTTACAGGGAATAGTGGTAATAGACGAAGAAATGGCGGTTATGGTAAAAATTGTGGCTGCTTAGTTACCCAATTAAATTTAAACGAAGAATTAGAATTACCCAATTTTACCGAAAATGGCTCAGGTGATATTGCATCAGAATTACAAGCAACTTATTTATTAAGGTGAATTTATAGGAGTCCTTTAGCTTTAATTTCCAAATATTTATTAATTGTATTTATGGTCAAATCTTCTGGTTTGGTAAGTATGGTTTGTATTCCATACTTACGTAATTCATTTACGACCAATTGCTTTTCATAAATGAATTTTTCAGCAATAGTTTGTTCAAAAATTTCTAATGTAGTTTCCGGTTTTTCTTTAGTGTAGGTTATTAGTTCTGTATTTTCAAAGAAAATAACTACTAACAAATGTTGTTTTGCAATTGCTTGTAAGTAAGGTAATTGACGGTGAAGCGCATCTAAAGTTTCGAAATTTGTGTAAAGTAAGAGTAGACTGCGTTGAGGTAAGTTTCTCTTAGTGTCAATGTACAATCTACTAAAATCACTTTCAACAAAATTTGTTTTAAGATTGTATAGTGTTTCTAAAATTAGGTTCATTTGCGAACTTCTACGCTCGGCAACTACTCTATTTTCTATTCTATTACTAAAAGCAAAGATGCCGGCCTTATCATTTTTTTTAAGCGCTATGTTACTGATTACTAATGACGCATTTATGGCATAGTCCAAAAGGCTAAGTTCGTTAAATGGCATTTTCATTACACGACCTTTATCAATAACCGAATAAATTGGTTGTGATTTTTCATCTTGAAACTGATTAACCATAAGCAGACTTCTTTTCGCTGTAGCTTTCCAGTTGATGTTCCTAATATCATCCCCTTGTATATATTCTTTAATTTGCTCAAATTCCATGGTATGACCAATACGACGTATTTTTTTAATACCGTGTTCTAAAAGCCTATTGTTAAAGGCTAAAAGGTCATATTTTCTAAGTTGTAAGAATGAAGGATAAACAGGTACTTCTTTATTTTTATTGAAAGTATATTTACGAGCTATGAATCCAATTGGTGAAGTTGCGAAAATATTTAAATTGCCAAAGCTATAAACTCCTCTTTCAACTGGTCTTACAGTGTAAGAGAATAATTTTTGTTCCCCAGCTTTTAAGGTGCTTTGAAAATTTAAATCTCTTTTTTGAAATTGAAAAGGGAGTTCATCGATAATAGTAATGTTGCCGGTAAATAAATATTGATTACTTACCTTAACTTCAATCTTATTTTCATCACCGTTAGAAAGTTTGTCAGGAACAATTCTATCGGCTGTAATAGTACCTTTAGATAAAAATAGAAGTAGTATGTCTACAAGAGTAATTACTACAAATAGATAGAAAAACAGCTTTATTATGAAAGTAAAATTCTCGAATATATAGGATAGGAGGAAGCAAACAATTATTCCAGTAAGAACTAGAAAAATGCGCTTTTGAAAGTATATATTTCCGAATACTCTTTTCAACATCTATTATCTTGGAATTTCTATAGTCTGTATTAAATCTGAAACCATTTTTTCTGCGGTATACCCTTCCATCTCACGTTCCGGAGTAAGTATTATACGGTGGCATAAAATTGGGCTTACCACTTTTTTAATGTCATCTGGGGTAATAAAATCTCTACCGTTAATTGCCGCAACAGCTTTAGAAGCGTCTAAAATAGCAATTGATGCTCTAGGGGATGCTCCTAAATAAAGATTAGCATTTGTTCTTGTATTGTTAACTATCGCCGCAATGTATTTTAGCAAATTATCTTCAACAATAATATCTTTAATTACCTTTTGGTATGTTGCTATTTGTTCTGCTGATAAGACAGAATCAATTAAGGCTTCAACATCAGTATTTTTTTGCTGGTGCTTGTTTTCTAGAATTTGTATTTCTTCTTCAAGAGTAGGGTAGTGCACCTTAATTTTGAAAAGAAAACGGTCTAGTTGTGCTTCAGGAAGCCTATAAGTACCTTCTTGTTCTACGGGATTTTGAGTTGCAAAAACTAAGAATGGTGGTTGCATTTCAAATTCGTTGCCATCAATAGTTATTTGCCGTTCTGCCATTGCTTCAAAAAGTGCGGCTTGTGTTTTTGCCGGTGCTCTGTTTATCTCATCAATAAGTACAATATTAGAAAATATAGGACCTTTTTTAAATTCGAACTCAGAATTTTTTACATTAAAAATAGATGTTCCCAAAATATCGCTAGGCATTAAATCTGGTGTAAACTGTATTCTACTAAAGTCTACATTCATGGTCTTTGCCAATAATTTTGCGGTGACAGTTTTTGCAACACCGGGTACACCTTCTATTAAAGAATGACCGTTTGCTAAGATTGAAACTACTAATAATTCAATCATTTCTTGTTGGCCAATGATAACTTTTCCTAATTCGAACTTTACTTTAGCTACAGATTCCTGCAATTTGGAAAGGTCTATTCTGGAGTTAAATTCTAAGTTATTTTCATCTTGAGTATGATCTTCCATAAGACTGTTTAAATGTGTTTATTTTTTTTGTAAGCTTTATAGTGTCTTGTTCTGTATGTAAAGGTTTATTTTTAAGACCTACTATTAAATCTATCAAACTTTTGGTTTCTTCTATCGTTTTTCCGGCTTTTGCGGCTACTTGTGTAATTAAATTTTCGTCTAAATTGGTTGTGTTTACATAAAGCCTATTTCTTAAATAGGTTAAAAAGTAGATAATCTTTTTGTTGTTTAAGTTTGTAAAATCTCTGTTTTGATGATATAATGAGCCAACTGTTTTAGCAAATTCAACCGATGAATTTTCTAAAGGTTTTATAACAGGAATAATTCGTTGTTCTCTCTTTGCCTTAAAGATTACAAAAAGCAATAATCCAAAGACTAGTAAGTAATAACTCCATTTTAAAGAAGGTTGAGCAAGTATAAAACGTAAAGGTGAGTTTATGACTGTTCTTCCAGATTTTTTATAGTCATCCCAAAAAATAGTAGCGTCATTTAGGTACGAAAAACTACTTTCTACGTATTCTTTATTTTCTCCTAGTACATAATAATTCGTGAATGCTACAGGTAAGGTGTTAATAATAAAACTACCTTTTCCAAAAGCGGTTTTAATGAAGTTGGGGCGTTCATTTATTGTTATAGATTGATCAGCTAAAAAAGTACTTTCCTTAAACTGAATATGACCTAAAATTGTCGTTTTACTCGTATCTATACTAGTAAAATAAGTTGGGTCGGCACCTCTTTCAAATTTAAATTTAATTTTAGGTAGGTTTTGGTTTGTAAAGGAAGCATTTAGCGAATCTTCCTTTATTTCATAATGCTGTTCAATTTCAATATTTAAAGTATCTGCAAGTTTTCCTTGAAGACCATTAGTAGCAATAAAAACATGGTTACCGGCAGAAACATAGCTTAACAACTTATTGGTTTCTTGCTCATCGAACGAAATAAAGTTATTTATGAATAAGAAATTCGATAGTTGGGAAGAGTCTCTATTGATTAGCACATCATAAACACTTTCATCAACCGATTCAATTTTACTATTCGGGAATATAGACGGAAGCTCGTTAAAAAGTACATGGCATCCAAAAGGAATTTTTGAATCAGCGGTATAAGAAGGTCTCCAGTTTAATGGTCTTGGACGCGTAATTTCTGTTACGATTATACCTATGAGTACCGCAACTAAAAAACCAAGAATTATTTTTGAACGACGTCCCAAATTATTGTTTTAATAGGTTATTAATAGTTTCAAAATCAGAAATAGATTTTTCGTACTTGTCTATAGCTATTTCTTGTTCACCATACCAAATATAATCGTAGAGGTATACTACCTTTTTGAATTTATTTTTTAGTTGGGGCTCAGTTATTTCGGTTAAATAATCAGAATTGGTTTTATCAAAATGCCATTCAATTATATCATTTTTGGATAGTTGTTGTAGGGTAAGTAAAAATTGATATCTAATAGCTAAGCGATAATTATTACTGTCTAGCGCCTCTTTTAAAAGTTTATTTAAGTCAATAGTTTCAATATGCTCTTCGGTGAAATTTATATCATTAATAGCATGGGCCTTTTTTTGGAAAAAAGAATTAAAATTTTCTTTAATTAGCAGCTTTACTACAATATAAATAACCAAAAGGCCCAATAACAAATAAATTAGATATTCTAAAATCTCTAATACTTGCGGCGATAGTTCTATACCAAAAACGTTATAAAGTCCTTGGCCGATCCAATTTATAAAACGTGCCAATAAATTTTGAGATTCCCCCGTTTTAGTGGTGTAGTTAAATTCTTCGCCGTTATATGAATCAGAAAAGCCATCATTAAACTGCCGTATTTGTATTGCGGACGCCGTATCTATTTCTACAATAGAATCTTGCACACCTTGTGAATATGTTAGGAGTGTTACTAATTGAAGGAATAAAAGAAAAATGGTGTTCTTCAAATTAATGGTTTTGGCCTATTTGCTCTATGGAAGCTCGTGCATTTTCATTATATGTTTTTTCATGTAAGGCATAATATAATATACCATTTACAAATTGAGATAAGCATTGACCATAAACTGCAATAATGAGTATAAAACAAGTGCCTAAAGTATATACAATAGTACTTACAATAGATTGAGAATAATCTACATTATTCTCAATAACATGAAAGGTGTATACGCCAATAATAATACCTGGTACTATTAAAGCTAATAGTAATAAAATACCTAGTAAAAGGCCCATTATAAAGTTAACCCCCACCGATTTCCAAAAGCTTCCGGTAACCAAACGCCAACCTTCACCTAAAGCATCAGTAACACTTTTTTTATTTTGCAACATATCAAAAAATGAAACACCTACCCAAGCTGTTAAAAAGAATTGCAAAATATACTGGGCAAATAACCCTAACAAAGGTATAATGGCTAAAATAATAGCGGCTATAAGAACCACTAAGTATATAGGAATTAATAAAAGTACAAATAGTACAATATTTCCAAACTGACCTTTGACTAATTGCCAAACTTCATTTTTATTTACATTGTTCGATTTGTGTTCTTCATATTTGATCATGTAACCACTAGATAATGAATAGTTTAAAATGGCAACGCAAATAAATATGATAAAAAATATAAAACCACCAATTCCCAAATACAGATAATAATCTTGAGCAAACCCACTAGTATCTGTATCGCCTATAAAATCAAATTCTTGGGCAATTAAACCTATAAAACCAGAAACCAATAAGTAGCTGGCAATTAAAAGTCCAATTAAAAATATGCCATTATAGCTAATGAAAACATTGGTAAAGTTTTTAATGTTTTGTTTAAAAAAGTCAAAATAAACAGAGATTATTCCTCCAAAATCACGGTTTACCCGTAACGGTATGTAATTGTCTTTCATATTTTTTATTAAGTAATATAGGGTATGCTATATAGTAATATAGAATTAAAAATAAGGAAGCGCCAATAATTAAAAAAGCTATCCAATTAGGCATGCCGGTGTAACGGGTAATAAAACCTTCAATAAATCCTGCAATAATAAAAAAGGGGATAGTACTTACCACTACTTTTAATCCGTCTTTGGCACCTTTCATAAACGATACACGTCTAGAATACGTTTTTGGAAAAAGTATACTATTTCCCATAATTAACCCTGCACAACCTGCAATTATTATTACAGAAATTTCAATGGTACCATGCAACCAAATTTGTTTATTTGCTTCAAAGAAAACTCCTTTAGTATAGAAAAAGGTGATAAAAGCACCAAGCATAATACCATTGCTGAATAGGATATATGCAGTGCCTATACTAGTAATTACACCAAAAGCAAATGCTAAAAAAGCAACTCTAATATTGTTAATTGTTATTCCCAAAAAAGTACCAATTTCACTACCACCTTTGTAGATAGCTGCGGGGTCACCATTAGCAATATTATTTAGCGTTTCATTTACATAGGCATCACCTAAAATTAAACGAACAAAAGTGGCATCATGTAAGGCGGATAAAGACCCAATAGCCGTAGCAATACTAAAAATAATAAAAGCTATACTTAGGGTTTGGTGGTATTGTTTAAAAAAAAGTGGAAATTCCGTTTTCCAAAAACTTAAAATTCTATTACCACTTTCTTTTTTGTTCTTATAAATTTTTTGATGAGCTTGGGAGGCTAATTCATTTAAATACAATAAAGTCTTACTTTCTGCGTAATAAGTTTGCGCATAAGCTAGATCGTTCGTCAATTGAATATATCCGTTGGCAAGTTCATCAGGATTTGTTTTAGCCTCAAGGTTAATGGCCTTTTCAAAAGCAATCCATTTTTCCTTATTTTGCCTTACAAAAGCAGCTTCTCGCATAAAAAGTATTTACCATGTTAAATTTAAGACTTAATGAATAACCTTCAAATCAATACAACGCAAAATGTTAATCTTAATTATACTATAGTTAGTATTGGTGAACGAATAGGGGCATTTTTTATAGATGCATTTATTCTTTATCTCTATTCTATTTTAGTTAATTTAATTGGTGATGCAATTGGCTTTATCTACGATGATGGGTGGACACAAAGAGGGTTGGTGGCATTAATATTCTTACCAGCTATGTTCTATAGCCTTTTAATGCATATTATTTTTAATGGAAGAACGGTGGGTAAAATGCTACTTAAAATTAGAGTCGTAAAATTAGATGGATCGCCGGTTAATTGGAGTAGTTATCTAATTCGGTGGATGCTCCGTTTGGTAGATATTTGGTTATTTGTTGGTTCTATAGGAATTTTGACCATTTTATTTTCAGAAAAAAGACAGCGCTTAGGTGATGCTGCAGCGGGTACGGTAGTAATTAGCACAAAGAATAAAACAAAAATATCCCATACTATATTAGAAGAAGTAGAAGATACCTATGTGCCACAATTTACCAATGTTACAATTTTGACGGATAAAGATGTAAGGTTAATTAAAGAAACTTTTGGAATAGCAAAAAATAGTAATGATTTTAAGACAATGAAGGCGCTTAGGAATAAGGTAGATAGTATCTTGCAGTCGAATTCAGAATTGTACGATGTAAACTATTTAGAAACAGTACTAAAAGATTATAATTACTTTACACAAAAGCTATAAACAATGTTTTATTTCATCATTGATATATTAGGAACTATAGCATTTGCTATATCGGGTGTTTTAGTAGCTATGGATAAAAAGTTAGACGTCTTTGGAGTATTGATTATTGCATTTGTAACCGCAGTCGGTGGTGGTACTTTACGAGATTTACTAATTGGGATTAAACCCGTAGGATGGCTAAATGCCCCATTACATTTACTCATTATTGTAATTACTGTTTTAATGGCCATAATATTTGTGAAACAGTTGAAGCACATTAGAAGGTCGCTGTTTCTATTTGATACAATAGGTATTGGACTGTATACAATGGTAGGTGTAGAAAAAGGTCTTGCTGCACAACTTTCGCCCGTAATGTGCATTGCATTGGGGACCATAACGGCTTGTTTTGGCGGGGTAATACGCGATATTTTATGTAATGAGATTCCGGTAATTTTTAGAAAAGAAATTTATGCAACAGTCTGCATCCTAGGTGGCTTAGTGTATTTTCTGTTAATTCAATTTCCAATTCAAAATACGGTAGCCTATTCTATGGCTATCTTAACCATAATTATCATGCGTGTTTTGGCGGTTCGTTTTAAAATTAGCCTTCCTAATATCTATAGAGAAAGTAATTAAGTTAGTTTTTTAATAATTTAACGGACAACCAAATTATTCAATAACCTCGGCTTTTTCTATATAAATATTCTGCATTGGCCAATCTCCCTGGCCAACAGGTTGACTATTAATTTTGTCTACCACTTCCATACCTTCAATGACTCTGCCAAAAGGGGTGTATTCATCATCTAGATGATAGGAACCAGGGTCTGTGACCACTATAAAAAATTCAAATGGAGAAGCAAGCATGTGCGGGTTGTCCATTTCGCTACTGGGCATTGATATTGTTCCTCGGTGATGTTTATGCCCTTTACGCGTATCTGGCGGTAAAAGATACCTTCCTAACCTAGCTCTTTTCTTACCAGTTTTTTTGTCGTCAGAATTCCCGCCTTGTATTATGAAATTTTTCACGACCCTATGAAATTGGGTATAGTCAAAATATCCGTTGCGCGTTAGATAAATGAAATTTGCTCGGTGATAGGGTACATCATCATAAAGTTCTACAATAAAACTGCCTAAGTTGGTGGTAATTTTTACTTTGTTTGATTTCAGGTTTTTTTCATAATTAAAAAAGAAATCAATAGCATTTTCCTCGGTAAGTTCAAAAGTATCTTCTATTTCTTCTTTTACAGCTTTTTCAATTATTTGTACTGAATCTATTATAGGAGTATGTTCGGTAGTTATGCTTTCAGATTTCTTAGGAGTATCTTTGCAACTGGTAACAATTAATAGTAAAGCAGAATAAAATATATAGAATTTAAGTGCACGCATGGATTTTAAGTATTTTGAACAACAGATATCAAAAATAAAGGATCTACCGCTACCTGGCGAGGCATCTCAATTTAAAATGGCTCCAGAATTTAGATTAGATGAATTAAAGCTGATTAATTCATCTGTTAAAAATCCGAGACAAGCTGCAGTAATGGCTTTGTTTTACCCATCAGTAAGTCAAAAAGCAAATCTTTTATTAATTCTTCGAAAAACATATAAAGGTATTCATTCTAATCAAGTGGGCTTTCCTGGTGGTAAAGTTGAAAAGGCAGATACTGGATTACTTTCTACTGCATTAAGGGAAACACATGAAGAAGTAGGTGTGGAGCCCAATGATGTTACAGTAATTAAGGAGATTTCAGAAATATTTATACCTCCAAGTAATTTTATAGTGCAACCTTTTATTGGTTTATATAAGTATCCAAAACCATTTGTAAAGCAAGATCACGAGGTAGCATTAATCTTAGAAGTACCATTGATAGATTTTTTAGATGAAAATAAAATTGTTACTAAAAAATTGACAACGTCTTACGCATCGAATATTGAAGTACCGGCCTTTAAATTAAATGGTTATATTGTATGGGGAGCAACAGCAATGATGTTAAGTGAGATTAAAGAGCTATTAAAGCAAGTGTTGTAATGCATATTTATTTATTTTAGCATTCTATGGGATTATTTAAGACAAACCCTTTCGGGCATAATTTATTTATAAAAAAATGGCTAATTCGTATTTTGGCCGTGCTGTCGCATCAGCGTTATAAGCGTTTTAATACGTTAGAAATTGAAGGATCGGATATTATACGAAACTTGCCTGATAAAAATGTTTTATTTGTAAGTAACCATCAAACATATTTTGCAGATGTGGTTGCCATGTTTCATGTGTTTAATGCAAGTTTAAGTGGACGTGAAGATTCCATTAAAAATTTAGGTTATATATGGCAACCAAAATTGAACATGTATTATGTTGCGGCAGCCGAAACTATGAAAAAAAGTTTGCTGACCAAAATTATGGCTTATGCTGGTTCGGTTAGTGTAGAAAGAACATGGAGAGCAGAGGGGCAAGATGTAAAGCGACAGGTTAAAATGAGTGATATCTCTAATATAGGTAAAGCTTTAAATGATGGATGGGTTATAACCTTTCCCCAAGGAACAACCACGCCTTGGAAACCTTTAAGAAAAGGTACCGCACATATTATAAAGAAATACAAGCCAGTTGTGGTACCTGTTGTAATTGATGGTTTTAGGCGTTCATTTGATAAAAAAGGATTACGTATAAAGAAAAAGGGAATTCTGCAATCTATGGTTATAAAAGAACCATTGCAAATAGATTATGAAAATGAATCTTCAGAGTCAATTATTGAAAAGCTAGAATACGCAATAGAACAACACCCTTCTTTTTTAAAGGTAATTTCTAAAGCAGATCTATTGGCCTATGAAGAAGAGAATAATCAACGTAAATTTAAAAATTCTTAAATTTCTAACTGCTTAAGTTCGCTATAGTTTTTCTTTAATTTTCTAAGTAGTAATCCGTATAGGAGAAAGTAAATTCCGCCCATAAAAACGGTAAGTATTACTCCAAAAATACCTATTGATAACATAACGGTCACTTTCAATTTTTCATTGGACACATTTTTTAACCCATCTTTCAACTCAGGAAAAGCTTGGGAAATATTATCGTTCAAATAAACTCCAATAATCATAATAATTATGGTCACCATGATCATAGATAGTGAAAAAATAACATAGTGTTTAACTGTTCTTCTTGTTCTAATGATTTTACGCATTAAATTTTTGGAGTTGTCTAAGACAGAAATTTCTTTAAATCTTCGATAAAATTGAAATATAAAATAAATGGCAACTCCATAAGTTAAAATTGAAAGTCCAAATAAATAATTAGCAACTCCGATATTTTTATATATCTCCATACCTTCTCTCATTGAAGGTAAAAGATATAGAAGTTGTGGAAGCAGAAATTCTAGAATACTAATGATTAGTATCCACCTTACAATAGAGGAGGATTTCTTCCATATCATTTTATGAATATCTTCATAGCTAAGTTTAGGAACATTAAATTCCTTCTTTTGCCAATCTTTTTTTAATAATTCCAGCTCATCCGTCATACGCCTATGGATTCAAAATTGTTCTTAATTTCGTTTTAATACGGTTCATTTTCACACGTGCATTTACCTCGGAAATACCCAAAGTATCGGATATTTCGGTATAATTTTTATCCTCTAAGTATAAAAAGACCAAAGCTTTATCAACATCGCCTAATTGTTTAACGGCCTTATACATTAGTTTTAATTGTATTTCTTCAGTCTCATCATATTCATCTGCCTTTACCTTAAAAATGATAGATTCATAATCAGCGGTATCAATTCGTTTTTTGTTCTTGCGATATAAGGTTATAGCTGTATTTAAAGCAACACGATACATCCAAGTACTAAATTTAGCATCTCCTCTAAATTTGGGATATGCTTTCCATAATTGTATTGTAATTTCTTGAAACAGATCGTTATGAGAGTCACGGTCGTTTGTATATAACGTACATACCTTATGGACAATGTTTTGATTGTCCTGTAGCTCGGTCACAAATTTGTGTTCAAGTTTTTTATTCACTTTTGGTTGGTAGTTCTAAAAGATTAGTCTCTAAAAGGGTTTATATGTTACAATAATTTTAGAATAACATAAAAAAAGTGCTCAAGTTTAACTTGGCACTTTTTAAATCTATTACGATGTAAATTTACTTTCTATAATCCAAGGCTGGCGCCCTATTGCCCAAGAGCGGAATATATTTGAAATCCGCGCCTCTTTTTTGTAAAAATTCAGCTTTAGCGGCTTCAATTAGTTTTTTATCCTTGAATAGATCTATGGCGGTCATAGTTAATGTTTTTGCAGCTATCATCATTCCTTTGTTACCTATTGATGTACCGCCGGCAGCAACAGCTTGCCAACTATGCGCGGGTGTGCCAGGCACCCAGGTAGCAGTACTAAAACCAACAGTTGGTACTGTGAAACTTACATCACCTACATCCGTGGAGCCAAAAGCTTTTGCCTCTGTTTTATATGGTTGTACATTTTTAGCGGTATCAAGGTCTGCTTTATCTTGACCTAAAGATTTTGCTATATTATCGGCAAAGACCTTTTCTTCCGTAGTATATTCCATTCCTCCAACTTTAGATAAATTGTCATGCATAATTTTTTGTAATGTAAGGTTTGGTAATAGCTCATGAGTACCACCGATCATTTCATAATCCATAGTTGTGCCTGTACCTAAAGCAGCACCTTCCGCGGCTTTTGCCATACGGTCAAAAATATCAATTACTACATCACGTCTGTTGTGACGAGCGTAATAATATACCTCAGCAAAATCAGGAATAACGTTCGGCGCTTTTCCACCATCTGTAATTACATAATGAATTCTCGCTTCTTGAGGTATATGCTCACGCATCATATTTATCATCATATTCATAGCTTCGACACCGTCTAATGCAGAACGTCCTTTATCCGGTGATGCAGCAGCATGGGCTGAAACTCCATAAAATCTAAATTTTGCAGATTTATTAGCTAAAGCTGCACCAGCACTGGCTGCATTTTGCGCTCCAGGATGCCAATGTAAAGCTACATCTACATCATTAAAAAGTCCTTCACGAACCATATATACTTTACCGGATCCACCCTCTTCAGCTGGAGTTCCGTAAAAACGAACGGTACCTTGCATTTTGTTTGCTGCTAACCAATCTTTCGTTGAAATTGCCGCAGCTGTAGAGGCTGTTCCAAACAAGTGATGTCCGCACGCGTGGCCTGCTGCTTTACCAGCCGATTCTTTTTCGGCAACCGCTTTTTGCGAAAGGCCGGGTAGGGCATCATACTCGCCCATAATGGCAATAACAGGACTACCGCTACCGTATTCAGCAATAAAAGCTGTGGGGATACCAGCTACACCTTTTTTAATAGTGAAACCTGCATTTTGTAATGTTTCTTGCAAAAGAGCAGCGCTTTTTTCTTCTTGGTAACCCATTTCCGCTAATTCCCAAATATTTTGAGCTATAGTTCCATAGTCTTCGCTTTTTTGTTCAAGATTTTTGAGAATATCTTTCTCGCTCTTTTGTGCATTTATTGTAGAAATGGAAATACTCATTACTACAAATAGGGATAGGATTTTTTGCATTTTAGGTGTTGTTTGAGTTAGACCTTAAATATACTAAAAACAGAATATTATTTTAAAGTAGATACACATTTGTTTAATTTTGCGCCCAAGTAAAATATTATGAATATACCACTTTCAAGCTATCCTAGAATTGTAATAATAGGTGGTGGTTTTGGCGGAATTTCCTTAGCTAAAAAATTAAGTAAGAAGGAAGTACAAGTTGTATTGATAGATAAGAATAACTATCACACTTTTCAACCTTTACTATATCAAGTTTCTACAGGTGGTTTAGAGCCAGATTCTATTGCTTATCCTTTACGTAAGGTTCTTATTGGGTATGATAATTTTTATTTTAGATTAGCTGAAGTTGAGAATATAGACCCTTTTTCCAAAAAAATTAATACTAGTATTGGAGAATTAAATTATGACTATTTAGTTGTTGCTACAGGTTCCGAAACTAATTTTTTTGGAAATAAGGAAATTGAGCAAAATGCAATGTCAATGAAGTCTATACCGCAATCTCTGAATCTTAGAAGTCTGATCTTAGAAAATTTTGAGCAGGCATTATTGACAGATGATTATCATGAACGAGATGCTTTAATGAATTTTGTAATTGTTGGGGGAGGCCCAACAGGAGTGGAGTTAGCTGGGGCATTGGCTGAAATTAAAAAGGGTATATTACCAAAAGATTATCCTGATTTAGATACTAGAAGAGCACAAATTAATATTGTACAAGGCGGTGATTGTCTTTTGCCAGGATTTAGTGCTCAAGCTTCTAAAAAAGCAGAAGATTTTTTGGAAAAATTAGGAGTTCAAGTTTGGAAAGGAGTTCGTGTTACTGGTTATAATGGTAAAACTGTTACCACAAAAACAGAATTAAAGTTTGAAGCAGCCACTGTAGTCTGGGCTGCAGGCGTAAAAGGAGCAGGAATTAAAGGCTTGGAAGGCGAAGGTGTAATTGCAGGTGGAAACAGACTTAATGTTAATGAATTTAACCAAGTAATTGGCTACCCTGAGATATTTGCTATTGGGGATATTGCGTGTATGACTACAAAAGAAAATCCATATGGGCACCCAATGGTAGCACAACCGGCAATTCAGCAAGGCAAACTTTTAGGTCAAAATTTAACTAAATTACTAGAACATAAACCCATGGAACCGTTTGTTTATAATGACAAAGGTAGTATGGCTACAGTTGGTAGAAATAAAGCCGTTTGCGACATAAAAGGGTATAGATTTCAAGGTGTTTTTGCTTGGTTTGTATGGATGTTCGTCCATTTGTTCTTTCTTATCGGTTTTAGAAATAGAATGGTAGTTTTTGTCAATTGGGTGTATAATTATATAAGGTTTGATCGTGAGGCACGATTAATTATAAGACCCTTTAAAAGAGATTATAGTCAATTTAAAGATTAAATATAATTCTATTAGTTTTAAAATGGAGTTAAAGTTTAATGAACTATTTCTGAATGTATAATTTTTAAAATATCTTTTGTAGGATTTTATTTTCTATAATTAGAATTTGTCCTATGAAAATATTGGTTCTTGGTGTAACCCTTTTATGTTTTTTTAATTTAATAGGACAAACAATTGAAGAACCACCGCAATCTTCAAATTCATCAGTAAATGAACTATATATTTCTGGTCATGCTTACCCAGTTAGTGCAATTGGAGAAGTGCATAAGTCATTTACTATTCAATATGGAATTTCTAGATCAATTCAATTAGAATTGCAAGGGTTTTATGATACTTATTTATTGACGGAAAGGTTTAGAACAAACTTTGTTAGTAAATTTTATTTAAACCATAAGCTATACTTATTTACGGGAATGGAAGTTGAAGTAGCCACCGAAGATGAAGGGAAAGCCCCTGTTCCGTATCGTCTTGGTTTTGTGGCAGGTGCTGGGTATGATGTTAGTGAAAATTTTATGTTGGAGGTAAGAAGCAATGTTCAATTAAACAATGCCAGTATTGGCGCTTTTGGTGAAACTAAGTTACAAATGCCCGCAGTGTATACTATTGGTAGTAAATGGAAATTCTAATGATTTTTTCTTGGATGAAAATTGTTCATGACTTCTGCTAAATGCGACCGATCTACATGCATATATATTTCTGTGGTCGTAATGCTTTCATGCCCTAACATTTGTTGAATAGCTCTTAGGTCGGCACCATTTTCTAATAAATGAGTAGCAAAAGAATGTCTAAAAGTATGTGGGCTAATATTTTTCTGTAACCCAATTGTAACAGCCAAATTCTTTACAATGGTGAAAATCATGGCTCGTGTCAATTGTTTACCTCTTCTGTTTAAGAATAAAATATCTTGAAATCCTTCTTTGATTTTTAAATGAACCCTAATTTCGTTTCTATAGATGTTTATATATTTTTTGTTAATATCACTTACGGGTACAAATCGTTGTTTGTCACCTTTACCAGTAACTTTTATAAAATCTTCATCGAAAAAAAGGTCAGACAGTTTAAGGTCGATTAATTCAGATACACGAAGACCACAGCCATACAAAGTTTCAAGCATGGCACGGTTGCGTTCTCCTTCATTGGTACTTAAATCAATTGCTTGAATCAATTTATCTATTTCATTTTCAGAAAGAGTATCGGGTAGTTTTCTGCCTATTTTTGGGGATTCAATTAAATCTAACGGATTGTTGTTTCGTAAATCTTCAAAAATTAAATAATTAAAAAAACTTTTAAGGCCTGATATTATTCTTGCTTGTGACCTTGGATTTACATTTTTAGCAATATCATAAATAAACTGTTGAACAATTTCTTTATCTATTTTAAGAGGCGTCACGGCTATAGAGTTACTACTTAAAAAGAACATTAATTTTTCAATATCCTGTGTGTAACTTTGTATTGAGTTTTTAGATAGACCTCTTTCTAATTTAAGATATACGGTATAATCTTTTAGCGCATGTTTCCAATTCATGGTTTAAAGATAATTGTTATATTTATTATATAATTAAGTATAAATGGTATTAAATACTGGTTTTCTGGTATGTTGGGTTTAATGTTAAATTAATACATTTACAAATCATTAAATCGACTTCTTAAAGTCAGTTTAAAAAGCAATCCTTTTTTAGAATAACACTTAACATTAAAAAACAACAAAATGAAAAAATTATTATTTTTAGTAGTAGCTGTGGTTTTAGGGGCAAATGTTTCAAATGCCCAATCAGATTACACCTTTGCAGCAGGTTTAGGATTAGATGTATTTTCTGGCGCAACTTTAGTAGGGCCAAGTGCCAAATACTTTTTTGCAGAAGAGCATGCTGGGCAAGCAGAGCTAATGTTCGAATCTGGATTAACTACGATTACGGCGCTTTATGAGTACCATGGTGCAATTTCTGGTGCAGATGGTCTTAAATGGTTTGCTGGAGCGGGGCCTTCAATTTTATTATTTGGAGACGGTATAGGTTCTGAAATTGCATTAAGACCAGTTGCAGGCCTTGATTATAAAATTAATAATGTGCCTTTAGCATTTTCTTTTGATTGGAGACCTTTTATTGGTTTAGGAGATTTGACTAACGAAATAGGTGCTTTTGGTATTGGTATTAGATATGTAATTGAATAAGCGTTACATACTTTTGAATGTAAAAAGGGAACTATGTTCCCTTTTTTTATACCCTTTTGTTATATACTATTTACTGTTTCAATGCGTTCTATGCTAATGAAATTTATAACATTAAGCATGAAAAAAACCTTGTTGTTAATAGTATTGACCACTTTTACGAGCCAGATTTTTGCCCAAGAAGGGTTTAAGATGGGAATACAAGCGGGACTTCCGTTTAATGATTTTAATGATGCAGTTAGTGTCGTTGTAGGTGCAGATGTCTCATATATGTATCCTTTAGGGGAGATTGTAGACATTGGGCCTGCAGTAGGTTTTATTCATGGGTTTGCAGAAACTTTTCAGTCTTTCGAAGTACGTAGTGATTTAAAACCAGTACAATTTGCACCAGTTTCGGCAGGCTTGCGCTTTTGGACTTCAAACGATTTTTCATTTGGTGGTAACGTAGGTTATGCTTTTGGGGTAAGTGATAATGTTGAAGGTGGTTTATATTATAGACCAACTATTGCATTTTTAATGAGTTCTAGTGTAGAAGTCAACCTTTCTTATACAGCTATTGAATTAGAAGAATCCTCATGGAATACTTTAACCCTTGGTATTGTATATAATTTTGAACCAAAGTATAGAACGCGTCGTTAATTTACTACAATAATCGTAATATATTTAATTCATTAAGTTCATTTTTATATAAAAAGTCACTGAGGACCCAGTTTCATGAAAGGTCCATTATTTTTTTTATGTTTTGTAGGTCAACAATTGCTATTTTTGATATATGAGAATTATCATTATAAATGGCCCTAATTTAAATCTTTTAGGAAAAAGAGAGCCAGAGGTCTATGGAGCCGAAACTTTTGAAGATTACTTTTCAAAACTTCAATTTAAATTCAAAGATGTTGAGCTAGAATATTTTCAATCTAACATTGAAGGTGAGCTAATTTCAAAAATTCAGGAAATAGGTTTTACATATGATGGTATTGTTTTAAATGCTGCGGCATACACCCATACTTCAGTTGGTATTGGTGATGCTGTAAAAGCAGTTACAACTCCGGTGATTGAGGTTCATATTTCCAATACCCATAGGCGAGAAGAGTTTAGACATGTCTCTTACATTTCTGCACCAGCTAGTGGCGTTATCCTTGGTTTTGGATTAAAAAGCTACGATTTAGCTATTGAGAGTTTTTTATTTTAATTGCAACATTTTCTTAACATCTACATAGTAAGCCTATTACGTACATAGTTGTAAATCTCATCAACTATGAAAAAAATTAGTTTCATTTTATTTAATATATGTGCTCTTTTAATACTATCGTGTAGTGATAAAGATGAACTTGCACTAGCTCCTATAGTTGATGACTCCATCACTTTAATAAGTGCATTTCCAAATTTAACTTTTTCAAACCCTTTAGATTTGCAATCTCCTCTCGATGGCTCTAATAGAATTTTTGTTGCTGAGAAAGGTGGTGTAATTAAGGTGTTTAATAATGATACCACTGAGGAAGAAACTTCAATATTTTTAGATATATCTTCAAGAATTGCAACAGCAAGTGAATTAGGGCTTTTAGGTTTTGCATTTCATCCGGATTATAAGACCAATGGTTTTTTATATGTTACCTATACCCCAAGCCAGGGTTTAGCAGTCGTATCTCGTTTTAAAGTATCGGAAACCGATGCTAATATGGTAAACGAGCCTAGTGAAACAATTTTATTAGAAATTCCTCAACCGGCAACAAACCATAATGGTGGTCAATTGGCTTTTGGTCCCGATGGTTATTTATATATAGCCTCTGGTGATGGCGGAGGAACAGGTGATCCGGACGGTAATGCTCAGAATTTAGAAAATTTACTTGGAAAAATATTACGTATTGATGTAGACAGTCAAGATGCTAATCTAAATTATGCTATACCTACGGATAACCCCTTTGTAGAAAATGAAAATGCGCGAGGTGAGATTTATGCATACGGATTAAGAAATCCATGGCGATTTAGTTTTGATTTGCAAACAAATACAATTTGGACCGCTGATGTAGGCCAAGATGAGAAAGAGGAAATTAATTTGATAGCGAAAGGTGGTAATTACGGTTGGAATATTCTTGAAGGTACTTCTTGTTACCTGGAAACTAATTGTGATACGGACGGTTTAATTGAACCATTTTATGAATACGGCCACAGTGCTAATGATAAATCTGTTACGGGTGGTTATGTATATAGGGGCAATGAATTGCCAGAATTAAAAGGATACTATATCTACGGCGATTTTATTTCTGGTAGAATTTGGGCTTTGGATCAAGCCGGTAATAACAAATTATTATTAGAAACAGGATTAAGTATTTCGTCTTTCGGGATTGATGCCAATAACGAATTGTACGTTTGTAGTTTCGATGGAAAGATTAATAAGTTTTCTGCTTCTGCAGAATTTTAAGTAGTTTCTTCAGTTCTTAAATATTTTTCTTCAACATAAAAAGTAGCGAATGGCAATAGTGATGCTATCCCGAAAATAAATAACTTTTTAATGCTCCATTTGTGCTTAAGACCTACTATTAAGGTAAGTACAATAAAAGCAATAAATAGCACACCATGGGCGTAACCAACCAATTTATTTGGACCAGGAATTTCTGCCCAATATTTTAATGGCATGGTTACCCCGAACAACGCCAAATATGAGATTCCTTCTAAAATTGCCGTTGCTCGAAATAATTTTAACATGCTTTAAATTTATTGATATATTATAAATGGATAACCTCATCATACGCTGCCGCAACTGCTTCCATAACAGCCTCACTCATAGTAGGGTGTGGGTGAACAGCTTTTAATACTTCATGACCGGTAGTTTCTAGCTTACGACCTAAAACTGCCTCAGCAATCATGTCTGTAACACCAGCTCCAATCATATGGCAACCTAACCATTCGCCATATTTGGCGTCAAAAATAACTTTAACGAACCCGTCTGATGCGCCGGAAGCTTTTGCTTTTCCACTAGCAGAAAATGGGAATTTACCAACTTTAATTTCAATACCTTTTTCTCTTGCTTGTTTTTCAGTTAAACCAACTGAAGCAATTTCTGGAGAGCAATACGTACATCCAGGGATATTGCCATAATCTAATGGTTCAACATGCATGTCCGCTAACTTTTCAACACATAATATGCCTTCAGCAGAAGCAACATGTGCTAGCGCCTGCCCTGGAGTTACATCACCGATTGCATAATAACCAGGTATGTTGGTTTGGTAATAATCGTTTACTAAAATTTTATCGCGGTCAGTAGCAATACCAACATCTTCTAAACCTATGTTTTCAATATTAGTTTTAATACCAACAGCAGAAAGGACAATATCGGCTTCTAAAATCTCTTCACCTTTTGCAGTCTTAACTGTGGCCTTAACACCAGAGCCAGAAGTGTCAACGGAAGTAACTTCTGCCGAGGTCATAATTTTAACACCGGCTTTTTTAAAGCTTCTTTCTAATTGTTTGGATACATCTTCGTCTTCAACAGGAACAATATTTGGTAAATATTCAACAACAGTTACTTCTGTTCCCATAGAATTATAGAAATAAGCGAATTCAATACCTATTGCTCCACTACCTACAACGATCATTTTCTTAGGTTGCTTATCTAAGGTCATTGCTTCTCTGTACCCTATAATTTTTTTACCATCTTGTGGTAAGCTAGGTAACTCGCGACTTCTAGCACCAGTTGCAATAATAATGTTGTTAGCACTGTACTCGGTAACTGTACCATCTTCAGCTTTGACCGATATTTTTTTGCCAGGTTTTAAAGTACCATAGCCGTTGATAACTTCAATTTTATTCTTTTTCATTAAGAACTGGACACCTTTGCTCATTCCGTCTGCAACACTACGACTTCTTTTAACAACAGCATCAAAATCTTTATCGACATTGTCCACTTTTATACCGTAATCATCTGCATGTTTCAGGTACTCAAATACTTGTGCAGATTTCAATAAGGCTTTGGTAGGTATACAACCCCAATTTAAGCAAACGCCTCCAAGATTTTCTTTTTCTATAATGGCGGTCTTAAAACCTAATTGAGAAGCCCTGATAGCGGTTACATATCCACCAGGACCACTACCTAGAACAATAATGTCGAAAGTGTTCATATTTTGATTTTTGTAGTTTTTATTGAGGTGTAAAAGTACGAAACGAAATCCAAATTTTAAGTAGGATTTTAAAATATGACCTTTAAATTGATATTGTGATATTTATGATAATTTCTTGTCTATGTAAAGAGGTAATTAAGAAAAGATGAAAATAAAACAGAGGCCCAAAAAGCCTCTGTACTTATTAATAATCGGACAAATTATTCGGCAGGGACAAAGTTTAAGGCAACACCATTTATGCAATGGCGTAAACCGGTTGGCTCTGGACCATCTTCAAATACATGGCCTAAGTGCCCGCCACAAGTAGCACAATGTTCTTCAGTTCTTTTGTAACCAATTTTATAATCCACATCATACGCTACATTACCTTCAATTTCTTCATAAAAACTTGGCCATCCGGTACCAGAATCAAATTTTGTATAACTTTTAAATAATGGAGTAGCACATGCTGCGCAAACATAAGTGCCTTTTTTATTGTTTTTTAAAAGTTCACTAGTAAAAGGGTTTTCAGTGGCAGCTTCACGTAATACATAATATTGAGCATCAGTCAATTCTTTCTTCCATTCAGCATTTGTTTTTTGAACAACAAATTCTTTTTTCTGTTCAACCTTATTTTCGGTCACTATTTCTTTTTCTTGAGAAGTACCTTTGCAGCTTACAAAAAGTACTAAAAGTACAATTACAATATTTATTTTCATTTTTCAATTTTTTTAATTTGTCGGTATTCTATTAAAGTCCTTTCAAGGTATGCTATTTACGTAATCTTTAATATAAGGTTTTAAAAATAGGTGACTAAAAAAAGCCTTTGAAAAAAATCAAAGGCTTTAGTTTAAGTGCTTTTTATATAAAAGTTAATCCAATTTTATTTTCTGAACGTTTTCTTCAGTAACACCTAAATGTGCCATTACTGAATTAATATCTGAAGTGTCCAATTTACCCGTTGTAGATTCAGCTGGTAAAACAGCAATTCTAAATACTTGATTATTCGTGTCGCCGGCAGGCAGGGTAGCTAAATCAAAATCAGATTCTAAGAAAATATTGACATCAAAAAAAGTATGATCAAAATTGTATTGAAGAAGCCCTTGGTCTAATATTCTTGTTTGCGGCATTAATCTCCAAATATCTACTAAATCGCCATTACCATCAACGGTTTCGTCCCATAAAAGATACACAAGTACTACATCTGTTTCAAATACTTCAACACTTTGAGGAAATTCATAGAAGATTGAATAATCGTTATCCAAGGTAAAAGTACCTTCTATATCCATCACCTTTCCTAAAATGTTAACTCCATCCGCACCGTCTGCACCATTCAATCCGTCAAGACCATCAAATCCGTCATAACCAGCAGGTCCCTGTGGGCCTTCACAGGAAATTAAAAATATAGTTATTAATACGCCTAATAATAAGTTCAGTTTTCTCATAATAATATTGTTATTCGGTTTATGTATAGAATATTGTGATGATGATTCAAAAAGCGTTCCATTTTTGGTATTTAAAGATATAAATCGGATATTACTTGATATATTTTCAATAAAAAATAATCAAAGGTGACCATCTATAAAAGATGATTAGCTTTACCAAAAACGAAACCTTTATATGCCTAACGTAATAGTTCATACTTTATTTACAGATTTTGACATAGACCTTTTTAAAAGTGGTAAGCACTATCGACTTTATGAAAAGCTAGGCTCACACTTAATAGAAGTTGATAGTGTGGCCGGAACATATTTTGCGGTATGGGCACCTTCGGCAAAATCTGTTTCAGTTGTTGGAAATTTTAATTCTTGGAATGTTGAGGAGCATCAATTAAATGTTCGATGGGATTCTAGTGGTATATGGGAAGGTTTTATACCCAATGTTGGCAAAGGCGAGGTGTATAAGTACAAAATACAATCTAACAATAACGATATATGGACAGAAAAAGCTGATCCATTTGCTAAATATTGTGAGCATCCGCCCAATACGGCATCCATAATATGGACTTCGGAACATACGTGGAAAGATAAAGCCTGGATGGGCTATAGAAAAGATAAGAATGGATTGGACAAGCCCTATTCCGTTTACGAAGTACATTTGGGATCATGGAAGAAAAATGTTGAAAATAAGTTTTTGACCTATAAAGAGTTTGCAAAAGACTTGGTGTCTTATGTAAAGGAAATGGGGTATACCCATGTGGAGTTTATGCCTGTAATGGAGTACCCGTATGATCCGTCTTGGGGTTATCAACTAACAGGATATTTTGCGCCTACATCTAGATTTGGTGCACCAGAAGATTTTAAATTGTTGGTAGATACTTTTCATCAAAATGATATTGGTGTAATTTTAGATTGGGTACCCTCGCATTTTCCAGAAGATGCGCATGGACTTGGTTTTTTCGATGGCTCTAATTTATATGAACATCCAGATAGAAGAAAAGGTTACCATACCGATTGGAAAAGTCTAATCTTTAATTATGGTAGAAATGAAGTTAGGGCATTCTTAATTAGTAATGCCTTATTCTGGTTAGATCAGTTCCATATAGACGGTTTGCGTGTAGATGCAGTTGCCTCTATGCTATATTTAGATTATTCTAGAGAAGATGGTGAATGGGAACCAAATATGTATGGCAATAATGAAAATTTAGAAGCGATATCATTTTTAAGGGAATTGAATGAGGCGGTATATTCGAATTTTGAAGGTGTGCAGACCATTGCAGAAGAATCAACTGCGTTTACAGGGGTTTCCAAAGCGGTTGAGTTTGGTGGCTTAGGATTTGGTATGAAATGGATGATGGGTTGGATGCATGATACATTACAATTCTTTAAGAAAGAAGCCATATATAGAAAGCATCATATGAATGATCTTACTTTTGGTATGACGTATACATTTACAGAAAATTTTATGTTGCCTTTTTCTCACGATGAGGTTGTATATGGTAAACAGTCTTTAGTGTATAGGATGCCAGGAGATGAATGGCAACGATTTGCCAATTTAAGGCTATTATTTGGGTATATGTTCACGCATCCAGGCACAAAACTGATGTTTATGGGCGGTGAATTTGGGCAAACGGAAGAATGGAATTTTGAGCAAAGTTTAGACTGGCATTTATTGCAGTACGAAGGTCATAAAGGTATTCAAGATTTTGTAAAAGACTTAAATCATTTATATAAAGGTTCGCCAGCGTTATACGAGAAGCAATTTAGTCCCGAAGGTTTTCAATGGATAGATTACAGCGATCATGAAAATTCTATATTAACCTATATTCGTAAAGGGCATGATAAAGAGAACGATTTAATTATTGCTTGTAATTTTACACCGGTACCACGAGAAAATTATAGAATTGGGATACCAAAAAAAGGAAAAATTAAAGAAATATTAAATAGTGATGATAAAAAATACGGCGGCGGCGGAAATTTAAATAAGACAATAAAAACTACCACTAAGCCGTCACACGGGCATAAAAAGTCTATTGAAATTACGATTCCACCTTTAGGTATTGTAATACTCAGATAAAAATCTGTTATCAAAATAGCTTTAAATAACTCCCGTTGTAATGTTATTTATTAATAAATATTTTCATGATTACAAATACAGAGCTTGAGTATAAAGGTAATTTATATCCAAATCAGATAGTACAGTTTACCCAAGATACCGATAAGTTATATTTTACCACTAATAACGGTGTTGTTCTGCAGATTACAATTCTTAGAGGAAGTGTAATTAGATTTAGATACGCAACAAACTATAATTTTGAGCCAGATTTTTCATATGCTATTGATCCCAAAAGTACAATAGGGTATAGCAAGTTAGAAGTTGAAGAGAACGATACGGAATATATTATTTCAACAGCAAGGGTAAGTGTATTGGTAGATAAGAAAACCCTTAGAACCCAAATTTCAGATTTATCGGGAAATATAATATGCGAAGATGAGCTTGGCTTTCACTGGGAGGAAAATTATGAATACGGCGGTAATACCGTTAAAATGAGTAAGATTGCGCAAGCAGGCGAATGTTTTTACGGTATGGGAGATAAAGCCATGCATAGTAATTTAAAGGGAAAAAGGGTAGAGAATTGGGTAACAGATCAATTCGCTTATGGAAAGGATCAAGATCCATTATATAAGGCAATTCCATTTTATATAGGCTTAAGTAAAGGAAATGCATACGGGGTTTTTTTTGATAATAGTTTTAAGACAAGTTTCGATTTTTCGCATGAGCGAAGAAATGTAACAAGTTTTTGGGCAGATGGGGGTGAAATGAATTATTATTTCATTTTTGGACCAGATATGGCAGGTGTTGTTAGTTCATATTCAAGTTTAACAGGAACTCCAGAAATGCCTCCTATGTGGGCTTTGGGCTTTCATCAATCTAAATGGAGTTATTATCCCGAGAATAATGTAAAAGAAATTACCAAGCAGTTTCGTGATTTAAGAATACCATGTGACGCCATATATCTTGATATAGACTATATGGATGGCTTTAGATGTTTTACATGGGATAAAAATCATTTTCCAGACCCAAAGAGAATGATATCGGAACTTGAGGAAGACGGGTTCAAAACCGTAATAATGATAGATCCAGGCATAAAAGTGGATCGTGATTATTGGGTGTATAATGAGGCGTTAGAGAATGATTATTTCTGCAAAAGAGGTGATGGCCCTTTAATGCAAGGAAAGGTTTGGCCAGGCGAGTGTAATTTTCCAGACTTTACAAACCCTGCTGTACGCGAGTGGTGGGCGGAATTATATAAGGAGTTTATGACGGAGTTGGGTGTACATGCCGTTTGGAATGACATGAACGAACCTGCTGTAATGGAGGTGCCAACAAAAACGGCACCTTTAGATACAAGACATAATTATGACGGCCACCCATGTACCCATAGAAAAGCCCATAATATTTATGGTATGCAAATGGTTAGGGCAACTTTTGATGGTGTAAAAAAATATGTATATCCCAAACGCCCATTTGTAATTACGAGAGCAGCTTTTGCAGGTACACAACGATATTCATCAACTTGGACAGGGGATAATGTAGCGACATGGGAGCATTTATGGCTTGCAAATGTGCAAGTGCAACGAATGTGTTTAAGCGGATATTCTTTTGTGGGTTCTGATATAGGTGGATTTGCAGAGCAACCAGATGGAGAGCTATTTGCTAGATGGGTGCAGTTGGGTATTTTTCACCCATTTTGTAGAGTACACTCAAGCGGTGATCACGGAGATCAAGAGCCTTGGTCTTTTGGGACAGAAATTACAGACATTGTAAGGAAGTTTATAGAATTACGTTATCAGTTATTACCCTATTTATATACCATGTTTTATAAATATACCAAAGAAAATATGCCAATGATACAAGCTTTGGTTTATTATGATCAAGAAGATACACAAACTCACTTTAGAACAGACGAATTTATTTTTGGCGAAAAAATATTAGTATGTCCAATTCAAGAGCCTAATGCACAAGGTCGTAGAATGTATATTCCTAAAGGAAATTGGTATGATTTTTGGACTAGTGAACCCGTAGAAGGAGGTAAGGAAAAATGGGTAGCTGCTGAATTAGATATGTTGCCAATTTTTGTAAAAGCAGGGGCTATTATTCCTAAATATCCTGTACAACAATATGTTGAAGAAAAAGATATTGATGAACTTTTGTTAGAAGTTTATTATAAAAAAGGGACAGAGTCCTCTGAGATATATGAAGATGCCAATAATGGGTATGATTATAAGAAAGGAAGATACGCTTTAAGTAATTATAAACTAACCGGTAAAGAAAAATCGTTAACAATTCAACTTTTTAAAGATGGTAGTTTTGAAACGCAGTATGATACAATTAGACTTAATTTTCATGGATTACCTTTTGCAATTGATACCGTAATGTTAGATAATGAGGAAGTATCATTAAGAAATTTAAGTGAAATTCAGGATAATATTTTGCAAATAGACAAAGATTTTTCGCTATTACATATAACCGGAAAAGAATAACTTTGTATTTTATTGACACTAACTAAATTTTATAAAATGAAAAAAATAGTATTGATATTTGTCCTATTTATAGGGGTTTCAGCCTGTAAGGTTAATCCGTTTACAGGTCAGAAAACGTTGAATTTTTACCCTAACAGTCAAGTATTTCCTTCGGCATTTGCCCAGTATGATCAATTTTTAACAGAAAATAAGGTAGTTACAGGTACGGCAGAATCTCAAATGATCACAAGAGTTGGTCAGCGAATTTCATCAGCTGCAGAACGATGGTTAACTGCAAATGGTTACCCAGGATACTTAAAAGATTATAAGTGGGAATATAAGTTGGTAAATGATGAAACTGTAAATGCATGGTGCATGCCAGGAGGTAAAATTGTTTTTTACACGGGTATTCTTCCAATTACACAAACAGAGACTGGTGTTGCGGTAGTTATGGGCCATGAGGTGGCACATGCATTGGCAGACCATGGGGCACAACGTATGAGTGCTGGTACACTACAACAAGTGGGAGCCGTGGCTGGTAATATTGCTATACAAGATGAGCAGAAACGTAACTTATTTAACCAAGCATACGGCATTGGGTCTCAAGTAGGTGTAATGCTCCCATTTAGTAGAGGCCACGAGACTGAGGCGGACCGTATTGGTTTACAGATAATGGCAATAGCCGGTTATGATCCATATGAAGCTTCTGAATTGTGGAAACGTATGAAAGCAAATAGCGGAGGCGAAGCACCGCCAGAATTTATGAGTACGCACCCATCAAACGATACTAGAATAAATAACCTAACAGCTTGGGCGCCAGATGCTGCAGCTGAAGCTGCAAAATTTGGAGTAACAAAATTTCAATAAAAAGTTAAGGATTGTTGTATATTGAAGCCGTTCAGAAATGAACGGCTTTTAATTTTTATATGGGAAAAACACTGGTCTTAAAAGGAAGTAGAAAATTATTAAATGCATGGGCCTTTTATGACTGGGCAAATTCAGTATATAGTCTGGTAATCTCATCAGCAGTATTTCCTATATTTTATGGCGCCCTTTTTAGGGTTGCCGGTATTGAAAAAGTAACTGTATTTGGTAGTGAAATATCTAGAGCACCACTAATTAGCTATACCACTTCTTTAGCATTTGTTTTTATTGCGATAATAACGCCTTTAATATCTGGTATAGCCGATTATTTAGGAAATAAAAAAATGTTCATGAAATTCTTTTGCTATTTAGGCGGACTTTCATGCATAGGGTTAAACTGGTTTTCCCTTGAGAATATTTATTTTGGACTTATATGTTATTTCTTTGGTCTAGTTGGGTTTTGGGTAAGTTTTGCTATTAATAACTCCTATTTGCCCGATGTAGCCTTTCCAAAACAACAAGACGCTATTAGTGCTAAAGGATTTTCTTTAGGTTACATAGGTAGTGTAGTTCTGCTGATTTTCAACTTGGCTATGGTTATGAAACCAGACTTTTTCGGAATTACGACGGATGAGGCTGGGGCAGCTGAAATTAAAGCAATGAAATACTCTTTTGTAACCGTAGGGATTTGGTGGATAGTTTTTGCTCAGTACAGTTTTTATTATCTCCCAAAAGGGTTCAAAAAAGTTGGAAAACGTACAAATATAGTGTTAAACGGTTTTAAAGAGCTTAAACAGGTATGGTTACAATTAAGTAATTTAATAAAGCTTAAAAGGTACTTGGGAGCCTTTTTTGTATATAGTATGGCCGTTCAGACAGTAATGTTAATTGCCACCTATTTTGGAGAAGAGGAAATAGCATGGGGAACAGATTCCGAACGTACAACCGGACTTATTATCAGTATTTTGGTAATACAGTTGGTTGCCATTTTTGGAGCTACCATAACGGCGAGGGCATCTAACAAATATGGAAATATTAAAACATTAATTGTTGTGAATGCACTTTGGGTATGCATTTGTGTTTATGCATATTTCGTAATTACTCCAATAGATTTTTATATTGCTGCTGGTTGCGTAGGTTTGGTAATGGGAGGGATACAAGCCTTGTCAAGATCTACTTATTCAAAGTTTTTGCCAGAAACTAAGGACACTACTTCTTTCTTTAGCTTTTATGATGTAGCCGAAAAAATTGGAATTGTAATAGGAACATTTTTATATGGCTTTGTAGCACAGTTTACTGGGAGTATGCGCAGTTCAATAATATTTTTAGGATTATTTTTTTTAATTGGCATGTTTTTACTCGTTAGGGTTAAAGAAGCAAAAAAGCCTCTATAATAGAGGCTTTCTTAAATTGATTGTTCGCTATTTTGATTTATATCTTAACCTCTGGAAATATCTCCTGAACCAGAAGTTTTTGTGTCTACTTTTTCAGGATTTCCTCTGTAAGAAATATCACCTGAACCAGAAACGCGCGCTTTAATAGATTTATTTGCGGTAACTTGTATGTCTGCAGAACCAGATATTGTAGCTTCTACATGGTCGGCATCAAGGTCGTAGGCTTCAATATCACCACTTCCTGAAATGGTTGCATCAAAATCAATAGTTCTGCCACTTAGCGAAATATCACCAGAACCCGACATAGTTGCCGATAAAGAACTTGTATCAATATCTAAAGAGATATCTCCAGAACCCGACATGGCCGTGCTGAATTTGTCGGTTTTAATTTTCGTTTTTCCAACGATATCACCAGAACCTGACATGGCAACATGGCTAATAGTCTCAATAGGTACCGTAATATGAATGCCAGATTTCCAGCTACTTGGTTTTAGGTTTACGCCTTTTTCCGTTTTTATGACTAATTTTCCATCCTTGACTTCAGTGATAATATATTCTAATAGGTTTGCTTCACCTTTTAAAGTTATTTCACCTTCGTTGCCTGAGACTAATTCCACATCAAACCAGCCTGATACGGCTACACCGTCGTAATCTGCTGTACTTCTTTCAATAGTTACATTATTGCCATCACCTTTAATGGTCTTTCCCCATTGGGCTGAACAAGATAGGGAGATTAATCCCGTACATAGTAATACACTTAATCTTTTCATGATTGTCATTTTTAATTGATTGATACTTATTTTTTGGTAAAACTTATTCCGCCATAATCACTTGACAGCGTTATTTTATTGCCACTTCCTTTAGATCCGTAAAATCCTTCATAATGTTTGTCAGAAGATTTTTCTGTACTGATGTTAATGGTAAAGTCATCCTTTCCGCTAACTCCCGCATAACTAGTAGATATATCAAAATCAAAGTGGTAATCGCTGTTATATCCAATTTTTATCCCAGTATAATCGGTTCTTATATTTACATTTCCTGCATCGGCCGCTAATTCTTCAATTCGTAGAGAACCATAATCAGCACTAATTGAAACATCACCATGAACAATTCCTAGTTTTACCGTAATATAATCGCCATTTCCGTTAATGTTATTTAGTTCTTTCACATCCATGTTACCATAGTCGCTGGTATATTCTAAATTTTCCATTATACCTATACTAGCATTGGTATAGTCGGCATTTATGGCAAGATTTCCAGCTTTTTCGATAGTAAATCCAGAATAATCTGCCCTAATTTCCCCACTATTAATATAGCCAATGTTTGACTTGGAGGTATAATCAAAATTTAATCGATTGTTACGGCCTCTTAATTCTCCTATATCTAGGCTACCATAATCACAATTTATTTTAGCATGCCCATCAACTCTATCTAGAATTATATTGCCATAATCATTATTTAAGTCCACGTTGTTTTTAACTGGAACTTTAATTGTGTAATTAATTTGCATATTTACATTATTGTTGTTTCCCCAGCTCCATCCCCAGCCCTTATTGTCTTTATTGAAAATTGTTTCGGCAAAAACACGGTCAGCACTGGCTTCAAAATCAACAGAAATTTCATCTAATTTTTTTTGAACCTTCTCTTCATTATTTCCATTGGTTTTAATGTGTACTTCTATAACTAAACGATTTTCATTCCAAGAAGTAATGTTAAGATTTCCGTAAGAGTTACTGACTTTTAATAAGGCATTTGTATTAACGTTAAACTCTTTTTTAATGGTTTTTTCTTTCGTATGTTTTCCGTCCATATTTTTGTCATGGGCCGTAACACCAGTGGAAAACGCTATAACCAATAGCCAGGTATATTTAAATAGTATAGTTCGCATCATTTATATTTTTTATTGTTTTAATATTTTCTATCTGAATCATAACTTCATTTAAAAGGTCTATCCTCGTTTGGAAATTGGTAATCATGGCGCTTAATATTAATTTACTATTTCCACCATTTAATAGGTCTTGTTCCATTTTGTCATAATCCAATTGTAATTTTTTCAATTGTAACATGGTATCATTAATAATTTTTTCTGTCTCTGGTGATTTTTCAGCGTTAAGCTCCTTTATTTGTTCCTCGATCAGATTCGCAAAGTGAAATTGTGTCTTAGAGGCTTCAGGAGAAATTTTTGCAACTTGCTTATCAATGGTGTAAGCGGTATTCAATTGAAATACGCCAACAGTTAACAAAAGTGTTATTGCAGCAGCTACAAAAGCCATTCGCAACCAAGAATAGTTCTTTTTTGGTGCAAGGGTCGCAACACCATTGGCTGCGTTTAGTTTATCCAAAAAGCGCATTTGATGACCTTCGTTCGGTTCTTCAAAATCTATTTTATCATGTAATCTATTAAATAGGTTTTCTATAGTATCTTTTTTCATCAGATTGCTAGTATTAATTTTTTTCTTAGACTTTCCTTTGCGCGTGAAACAGTAGTTCTACAATTGGCATAGCTAATGTTCATGATCTCACTAATTTCATCGTAATCATATCCTTCAATTAGATGTAAGGTCAAAGAAATTCTGTAATTGTCTTTTAAATCTTTCATGGTTTCCATCACTTTTTGAGCCTTTAGTTCTGTAAACACATGATCAGATGCAATTCCGTCATTATCTTCGACCTTGTACAATACTTCATCTAAAGCAACTTCATTCTTTTTTTGTTGCTTTCTATATTGATGTATGCTGTTGTTAATAACAATGCGTTTTAACCAAGATCCAAAAGTTACTTCCCCTTTAAAAGTATGCAGTTTAGTAAATGCGCTTAAAAACGATTCTTGCATAATATCTTCTGCTAAGGCAGTATCCTTTACGATTCTGAGTGCTGTATTGAACATAGCCTTGTAATACCTGTTATACACTTCTAGCTGTGCACTTTGTTTACCGGCCATGCACAATTGCACTAGCTCATCAATATGTTCCTTTTGTTGGCTCAAAAAGTGATTGGTTTATTGAAAGATGATTGAATTTACGGTTTGTTACAGTGAAAGTTATTTTTTTTATCGAATGAGATAATTAAAAACAATTTTTTTATGTTTTTTTTCATTTTGAAACGTTGTTATAATAAATAACAAGAAAATGACTCTAATTTTTGTTGGAATAGTTAAATGAGAAAGTTGTAGTTTATCGAATATATTAGTCAAATTAGTAATAATATGATCTAAAATTGAAATTACAACGTAATTATAGTGTGCTTTACCGCATATTTTAAACTATTACCACCAAATTTTAACCTATAATTTATGAACAAAAAATTACTTTCTCTTTTATTTATATTAGTATTTAAATTTAGCAGTTTCGCTCAGGAAGCGATAACATACCAAGATGCATTTCCTAATTTAACATTTGAATTTCCAGTAGAAATACAAAATGCTTCAGACGATTCTAACAGAATGTTTGTTGTTGAACAACAAGGGGTAATAAAAGTTTTTAATACTACTGAAAATAGTAATAATGCAGAAGTTTTTCTTGATATAAAAGATATGGTTAGTTTTTCTTCCGGGCAAGAGATAGGACTGTTAGGTTTAGCTTTTCACCCTAATTTTAAGGCTAATAAAACCTTTTACGTTTATCATACAAAGCAGAGTACGGTGGCTAATGTAGATGTTGAAGTTGTATTAGCAAAGTATACTGTTGACCCAATTAATGAAAATAGGGCAGATGCTAATAGCCGATTAGAAATTTTTAGTTTTGACAAAAATCAAAATACTTCAAACCACAATGGTGGTAAAATTGCGTTTGGACCAGATGGTTACTTATACATATCAGTAGGTGATGGCGGCGGCGGCGGCGACCCAAATGGCAATGCACAGAATTTAGATAATATTTTTGGCAGTATTCTACGAATTGATATTGATTTAGATAATAATAACCCAATAGAGAATAATCCAGATTTACCAAATGGTAATTACGAAATCCCTAATGATAATCCAAGAGTTGGTATCGCTGGTTTAGATGAACTATATGCTTGGGGAATTCGAAATACGTGGAAATTTTCATTTGAAAATGAAACACTTTGGGGAGCAGACGTTGGCCAAGATCAAGCAGAGGAGATAAATCATATTATTATAGGAGGTAATTATGGCTGGAATCGTTTTGAAGGTAATAATAGCTATAATAGCGCTACCCTTTTATCCACAAGACCAGATATAAAACCAATATTTGAATATGACCATACTAAAGGCGATCGTTCTATAACGGGAGGTTATGTATACGATGGTGAAAGTACTAATACGTTGATTAAAGGTAAATATATATATGCTGATTATGTTACAGGAAGGGTATGGGCGCTTGATTATAATGAAGAGTTGAATACATCCACCAATAATCTATTATTTAGAACAAACGGAGATTATGTATCAAGTTTTGGATTGGACGAAACTGGTGAAATGTATTTTAGTGGTTATGGTACCAATGCAAAGATTTATAAAATAAATGGAGGTGACGAACCTGTGATTACTGAGCCAGAAAAAATAAATGGTATTGGATATTGGAATGCATTTACAGAAAGCACAGATGGTGTTATTAACTGCATTGTAGAAAATGGTGAGGATATTTATATTGGGGGCTTATTTACTAAAGTTGGCGCTGTTTCTGCGAGTAATTTGGCAATTTATAATAAACAAACAGGTTGGAAAACAACAATTGGCGGGCCAAATGGAGAAGTCAAGTCTATTGCTATAAGTCCAAATAACGAGGTAGTAATAGGAGGGTCGTTCAGTACCGTAAATGGTATAAATGCAAATAATATAGCGTTGTGGGATGGTATTTCATGGAGTGCGCTGGGAGTAGGCACTGATGGGCCTGTAGCTAAAATTGCTATTGACTCCGATTCTAAAATCTATGCAGGAGGAGCATTTGTAAAAGCGGGTAATCTTGTGGTAAATAATATTGCTATTTGGGATAATGCTTGGGCAGCTATTAAAGAGTCGACTTCACTAGTGGCAGGTTTAAATAATGAAGTTAGAGAAATAGTACTTTCAGAAAATGGAATAGTTTATATAGGAGGTAATTTTGATACAGCTGGCGAAAAAAGCGCAGCAAGAATTGCTACTTGGAATGGAAATAACTGGGGAACATTAGGAGAAGGTACAAGTGGTTTTGTTGAATCAATCGCTTTAAAAGATAATTATGTTTATGCTGGAGGGAACTTCAATTTGGCTTCGAATGAAACAGTAAACCGTATTGCAAGATGGGATATAACTTCAAATAAATGGGAAAAATTAGGTAATGGGCTTAGTGGTAGTGTTAAATCTATTGCTATATATGATAACGAAATTTATGCGGCGGGTAGTTTTGTTTTTGCCAGTAATGAACAATCAAAAACCATTATCGTCAACAATATTGCTCAGTTTTCAGATTTAAACGGATGGCAGCCATTAGGTGAAGAATTACAAATTGGAACCAATGGTTTGGTTAATTCTATCCTGTTTTCAGAAGCTGACAATATTTTGTATGTAGGTGGTAATTTTACTAAAGTTGGTGATGTTAATTCTAATTTCATGGGCTCTTGGTCAAAAAGTTTTGTTTGTACCGATGATAGTGTTATCCAAGAATATCAAATTGATGGTGTTTGGTCAAGTGGCGAAAATACTATTGAAGTTAATGATGGTTCAGATTTAGTTTTGAGCATATTACCTAACAACAAAAAATTTAAGATAATCCTTCCGAATGGGTCGGAAGTAGAAGTTGATTTAGAATTGCCGAATATTTCGGAAACCTCGGCAGGGATATACATTTTTGAAACAGAGGAAGGTTGTTCTGCAACTTTAGACATAAAAGTTGTTCCAAAAGTGGAATGTAATTTAGATTTGTTAATTACCGAGTATAGGAAAAATGAAGTAGCCTGGATTCCTTTAATTAATAATGAATTAATTGTCGTTGAAGGTGATTTAGTTGAGTTGAGATTAGTGGGTACAGATGAAGAATATACCATTACAAAACCTGATGGTATTTTGGTTCAAGGAGAATTAACAGTGTCTAATTACTCATCTAATGATGCAGGAACTTATGTATTTGAAACTAAGTCTGGTTGTTTAAAAAATATAGTCTTAAAAGGTTGTGATAGTGCTTCAATTAATCCAGAATTTAAAATAGCTGATGGTGAATGGGTTGCAGATGAAACAAAAACAGTTGTCGATGAAGGAGTTTCTTTTTCAATAGGAATGCCGAATTCTAATAATACTTACACGGTTACTACTCCAAACGGGGAAGTAAATAATGGCATTTTTTATATAGAAGAAATAGCTAAAAAAGATGAAGGTGATTATGTTATTACTGAAAATTCTGGTTGTTCATCTATATTTTCTTTAGAAGTAATTGCAATTATAAATGAGGAATGCCCTAATGCGTTGTTAAATGAAAATACCCTATTAGACCTATCAAATGGTATTAATTACGGGGACAATTTATTAGTTGAAAGTAATAATTTAGATGTAAATAACTCTACCTGTTCGTTATTAATATCGTCCCTGACAGATAATAGACCATGGGAAAAGTATATGATTAGTATGAATTTGGAGGAATTAGGGATAACTCCAGGAGATACATTGAACATAAGCCTTGATGGTAAAAATATTGATGGTAATGCAAGAATAGAAGTGGTTCAAAATAACAAACCCAATACGTGGTTACTAGGACATACTTTTACCGATGAATGGACTACATATTCTCAAAATATTGTAGTTCCTCAAGATATAGTTACTCTTGATATTTGGTTGTTTTCAAATTACAGTTTCAATGAACGAGGAACCGTATTGTATGATAATTTAATAGTAGAGAAATTAAAGAAAGACGATGCACCTATTTCTGAATGCGCAAATACAATTAGTAATATAAGTGAGGATATTATTCTTGAAAACTATAGATTGGAATCTGGTTTGGACAATTTAAAAGGTTTAGAAAGTGGTGAGGAGAAATATGGATGCGTTTTAGAGATTACAAATAATGATCAAAATCAGCCTTGGGCTAGGCATTCAATTTCTATAAATATTGAAAATAATAACATAAAGCCTGGTGATGTTTTAAGTATCAGTATAGATGCTAAAGCTATAGATGGGAATGCTAGAATAGAAGTTGTTCAAGACAATAAGCCAAATACATGGCTAATGGGCAACACCTTTACAAGCGATTGGTCCACAAGTACAAAACAAATAATAGTACCGGATAATATTACAACTTTAGATATTTGGTTGTTTTCTAATTATGCAGAATATGAAGGCGGTACATCTTTATTTGGAAATTTAATTGTTGAAAAAGTTGGAGAAGTAGAAGAGCCAATTGAAAGCTGTGAAGATTCATTAGTTAATAGTAACGATGAAATTATCCTTACCAATGAACGCCTACAGGCAGGCCTTGACAAAGTGGAAGGAGTAGATAGTTTAGTTTCTGAAATTGGCTGCGTATTTCAAATTGTAAATGAAGATCAAAATCAACCTTGGGCTAGGTATTCTATGACCATTGATATTTTAGAAAACAATTTAGAAGTTGGTGACGAGCTGTTATTTAGTATAGACGGTAAAACTATAGAAGGTGGTGCTAGAATAGAAGTTGCAGAAAATGATAAACCAAATGCATGGCAGTTAGGGCATAATTTTAGTACTGAATGGAGCAATTATTCCCAAAGTATAATTATACGTCCAAATACGGCTACTTTAGATATTTGGTTATTCTCAAATTACGGAGTAAGTTCAGGAGAAGGATTAGCTCAATTTGCAAATTTATCTGTTCAAAAAATTGATAATAGAGTGCTTACCCCACTTAGGATTAATTTAAGTAATGTTGTTGATGTAGAACCATTGGACGTACCTATAAGTGTATATCCAAATCCGACTACAAATAAAGTTTATGTAGATGTATCTACTTTTTTAGGACAAGAACTAACACTAAGTCTTATAAGTCCAAATAGTGTGTTATTAGTAAGTGATTTCTATAAGAAGAACCACAATAATATCCTTGAGCTAGATTTATCTTCATATCCTCCAGGGGTGTATTTAATTTCAATTACCTCTGAAAATGGTAACGTAAGCGTTAAGAAAGTTGTTAAGACGTAGTTCTTAAGTTTAAAAGAGAAGTTTTCCGGCCCTATAAAATAATTTTATAGGGCCGGCTTCGTTCGTTAATTGGCACAAGAATTGAAATAGTTAGTTGCAAATGAAGATGCAAAAGCTGTATTCGCTTGGTTTTTATTGCGTTTATAGGATTTATACATAATTAATTAAAATAAAAATCTGTCTTTTTAATGACAGAATGACCGATATATGAGTATGGGAGATTCTAAATTTTCAAATTTTGACAATATGTCTTTACAAGGGATTGATCAGGATTCTGAGTTGATACCACTATTAACTCCTGAGGACGAAGAGCAAATGAATAGTGAAACGTTACCAGAAACGTTACCAATTTTGCCTTTAAGAAATACAGTGCTTTTCCCTGGTGTAGTAATTCCTATTACGGCGGGCAGGGATAAGAGTATTCGCTTAATTAAAGACGCCAATAATGGCTCTAAAGTAATTGGTGTAGTTTCTCAGAAAGATGAAGAAACTGAAAACCCAGATGTTAAGGATATAAACACTTTGGGTACGGTAGCAAGAATATTACGTGTGCTTCAAATGCCTGATGGTAATACTACAGTTATTATACAGGGAAAGAAACGATTTGAGATTGCAGAGGTTTTGACTAAAAAACCATACATAACAGCTACGGTTAGGGAAACCAAAGAGGAAAGGCCAAAGAAAAATGATAAAGAATTTTTGGCCATCATAGAATCCATAAAAGAGTTGGCTCTTAAAATAATAAGAGATAATCCTAATATACCTAGTGAGGCTTCATTTGCTATCAAGAATATTCAAAGTGATTCCTTTCTTATAAATTTTGTGTCCTCTAATCTAAACTTAGATGTAAAGGCAAAACAGGAATTACTGGAAATTGGTAGTTTGCAAGATAGAGCGTTGGCAACATTAAAATATATGAATGTTGAAATGCAAAAATTAGAGCTTAAGAATGATATTCAATCTAAAGTTAGAAATGACTTAGACCAACAACAGCGGGAGTACTTTCTTCATCAACAGATGAAAACAATTCAAGAAGAGCTTGGTGGTGTATCCTATGATGAAGAGTTGGAGGAAATGAAAGTTAAATCCAAAAAGAAAAAATGGGGCAAAAAGGTTAAGGAACATTTTAATAAAGAATTGGCTAAAATGCAACGAATGAATCCACAAGTTGCTGAGTATTCCATTCAAAGAAATTACTTGGACCTAATGCTGGATTTACCTTGGAAATTATTTTCAAAAGATAAATTCGATTTAAAACGTGCCCAAAGAATTTTAGATAGGGATCATTATGGTTTAGAAGATGTAAAGAAAAGAATCATTGAATATCTAGCAGTATTAAAGCTGCGAAATGATATGAAATCGCCTATTTTGTGTTTATACGGACCTCCGGGTGTTGGTAAAACATCTTTAGGTAAATCCATTGCAGAAGCTTTAGGGAGAGAGTATGTGCGTATGTCTTTAGGAGGTTTGCGTGATGAGGCCGAGATTAGAGGGCATCGTAAAACTTATATTGGTGCTATGCCAGGTAGAATTATACAAAGTCTTAAAAAAGCGGGGACTTCAAACCCTGTTTTTATATTGGATGAGATAGATAAATTATCAAACAGTAATCAGGGTGATCCTTCTTCGGCCATGTTAGAAGTATTAGATCCTGAACAGAATAGTGATTTCCATGATAATTTTTTGGAATTGGGATATGATTTATCTAAGGTTATGTTTGTTGCAACGGCCAATAATTTAGGGAGTATACAACCAGCGCTTAGAGACCGTATGGAAATTATACATGTAAGCGGTTATACCATTGAGGAAAAAGTAGAAATTGCAAAGAAACATCTTTTACCAAAACAGCTTACGGAGCATGGTTTAGACTCAAGTCATCTAAAAATAGGAAAACCTCAATTAGAGAAAATTGTTGAAGGGTATACTCGGGAATCTGGTGTACGTTCTTTAGAAAAGCAAATTGCAAAAATGGTTCGTTATGCTGCGAAATCTATTGCAACTGAAGAAGAATATGAGGTTAAGGTTAACAATGAAATTGTTATAGAAGTATTGGGAGCTCCAAAAATGGAACGAGACAAATATGAGAATAATGAAGTAGCAGGCGTTGTTACGGGTCTAGCATGGACAAGCGTTGGCGGTGATATTTTATTTATAGAGTCAATACTGTCTAAAGGTAAGGGGACAATGACAATTACCGGAAACTTGGGAAAAGTAATGAAAGAGTCCGCAACCATTGCCATGGAATATATAAAATCTAATGCAGAACGATTTAGTATAGATTCTACGGTATTTGAAAATTATAATGTGCATATTCATGTACCAGAAGGTGCCACTCCAAAAGATGGTCCTAGTGCAGGTATTACCATGTTAACATCTTTAGTTTCTTTATTTACACAAAAGCGTATTAAAAAGAGTCTGGCTATGACAGGTGAAATTACCTTGCGTGGTAAAGTTTTACCGGTAGGTGGCATAAAAGAGAAAATTCTTGCAGCTAAAAGAGCACGTATAAAAGAAATCATTCTTTGTGCCGATAATGAGCGTGATGTTAAGGAAATAAAAGAGTCTTATCTAAAAGGGTTAACTTTTCATTATGTAAAAGAAATGTCAGAAGTAATTGATATTGCTATTACAGGTACAAAGGTGAAAAACGCTAAAACGCTTTAATTACTTTATTCTTTTTATTTTTGGGACAATGAAAAAGATTATAATCGCTATTGACGGATTTTCCTCTACTGGTAAAAGTACTTTAGCTAAGCAATTAGCTAAAAAGTTACATTATGTTTACGTAGATACTGGTGCTATGTATCGCGCGATTACATTGTTTGCTATGAGACAGGGTTTTATAGCTGATGATGAAATTGATGAAATTTCATTGACTGAATCCTTAGGAGAAATTGAATTGAAATTTATTTTTAATGAAGATTTAGGGTTCGCCGAAATGTTTTTAAATGATGAAAATGTTGAGAAGGAAATTAGAACCATGTCCGTTTCAAAAAATGTGAGTCAGGTTGCTGTTTTGGAGGCGGTTAGAAAAAAATTGGTGTCCATGCAGCAGGCCATGGGTGTTGAAAAAGGAATTGTTATGGATGGTAGAGATATCGGTACTGTAGTTTTTCCTGAAGCTGAACTTAAAATTTTTATGACAGCTTCACCTGAAAAAAGAGCAGTAAGAAGATATAAAGAATTATTAGATAGGGGGGAGGATGTTAAGTACGTTGATATTTTAGAAAACGTACAAAAAAGAGACTTTATAGATAGTAACCGGGCAATTTCTCCTTTAAAAAGAGCTGATGATGCCATTGAATTTGATAATAGTGATTTAGGACTAGAAGATCAGTTTCAAAGAATCTATGAACATTCGCTTAGGGTTATTGAGAAGCAAGCATAAAAAAAGAGGTTAGCACGGCTAACCTCTTTTTATTTATATAGTATGGAAACTATTTGTTTGGAATAACCAAAACTTGGTCTGGGTGAATAACATCTGGATTTTTCAATATACCAGTGTTAGCCTCAAAAATTGCTTTATATTTCATAGCATCACCGTAATAGTGTTTAGCTATTTTACTTAAAGACTCGCCGCCTTTGACAACGTGTCTGTGATATACAGAATCATCTTCAACTGTAATGTTAGCTTTAATGTCAGAAGGACTTTCGCCGCCTAGTTGTTTAATTTTGTCCCAAATAAGGTCTTTTTCATAAGGTGTTTTTGCTTGTCCCTTAACTTTAAGAATATCTCCTTCAACAGTAACATTACCGTCTTTTATACCTAATTGCTCACCAAGATCTAAAACCCCTTGATATTTCGCTTTAACACTCATACTTTTAATTTTTTTAATGGTTAATTTAATGTGTCTAAGATAAACATATTTAAAGTATTTCATTCCAAAATTATGCCATAATTGACAATTGAATGAAACATAATAAGTTGTATTGTCTATTTTAAATAAAATGATTATTTTTGCACACCTTTTTAGCAAGGAAGTCAAGAGAAAAAGGGGTTAAAAAATTAATGTAACTACTTTCATAGTCGTTGCCTAAGTCTTGATAAGGTTATGAAATACAAATTATTAATCAGCAAATGGCTGAAGAAAAAACAAACGCAGAGGTAGAAGAAACTACTGAAGCAACACAAAAAGCTGTAGAAACTCCACAGCAAGATCCACAAGAATTTTTAGAGAATTTTAATTGGGAAAAATACGAGCAAGGAATTGAGCGTGTTGACGATTCTAAATTGAAAGAATTTGAACAATTAGTGGCAGAAAATTTCGTTGACACTGCAGATGCTGAAGTTGTTGAAGGAAAGGTAGTTTATATTACTGATAGAGAGGCTATTATTGATATCAACGCAAAATCTGAAGGTGTAATTTCGTTGAACGAATTTCGTTACAACCCAGGTTTAAAAGTTGGTGACAAGGTAGAAGTATTGATTGATATTCGTGAGGATAAAAGTGGTCAATTGGTATTATCTCACAGAAAAGCGAGAACTATTATGGCTTGGGACCGTGTAAATGCGGCGCATGACAAAGAAGAAATCGTTAGTGGTTTTGTTAAGTGCAGAACTAAAGGTGGTATGATCGTTGACGTATTTGGTATTGAAGCTTTCTTACCAGGTTCTCAAATTGACGTTAAGCCTATTCGTGACTACGATCAGTATGTTAACAAAACAATGGAATTTAAGGTTGTAAAAATCAACCACGAATTTAAAAACGTTGTTGTTTCTCATAAAGCGCTTATTGAAGCAGATATTGAAGAACAGAAAAAAGAAATCATTAGCCAATTAGAAAAAGGACAAGTATTAGAAGGTGTTGTTAAAAACATTACTTCTTACGGTGTGTTTATTGATCTTGGTGGTGTTGATGGTTTAGTACACATTACTGACCTTTCTTGGAGTAGAATCAACCACCCGAACGAGGTTGTTGAGCTTGACCAGAAATTAAATGTTGTAATTCTTGATTTTGATGAAAACAAATCTAGAATTCAATTAGGTCTTAAGCAATTGGAGAAGCACCCTTGGGAAGCTTTATCCGATGAAATTAAGATTGGTGATAAAGTAAAAGGTAAAGTAGTTGTAATAGCTGATTATGGCGCATTCATTGAAGTTGTTGAAGGTGTTGAAGGTCTTATCCACGTATCTGAAATGTCTTGGTCTACGCACTTGCGTTCAGCACAAGATTTCGTAAATGTTGGTGATGAGGTTGAAGCGGTTGTATTGACATTGGATCGTGAAGATCGTAAAATGTCTCTTGGTATCAAGCAATTGACTCCAGACCCTTGGACAGATATTACTACGAAATATCCTGTTGGTTCTAAGCATAAAGGTATTGTAAGAAACTTTACGAACTTTGGTGTTTTTGTTGAGCTAGAAGAAGGTATTGACGGTTTAATATACATCTCTGATCTTTCTTGGACTAAGAAAATCAAGCATCCATCTGAATTTACAAATGTAGGTGATACTTTAGAAGTTGAAGTATTGGAATTAGATGTTGACGGTCGTAAGTTGAGCTTAGGTCATAAGCAAACAACTGAAAACCCTTGGGATAAGTATGAAACTGAATTTGCTTTAGATACGGTACATACCGCTACAATTACTGATGTTGTTGATAAAGGAGCTACAATTGAATTTAACGAGGATATTGTTGCATTTATACCGCAACGTCATTTAGAAAAAGAAGATGGTAAAAAACTAGGTAAAGGCGATGAAGCAGAATTCAAGATTATTGAGTTCAATAAAGACTTCAAACGTGTAGTAGCTAGTCATACCGCTATTTTCCGTGAAGAGGAGCAACGTAATGTTAAGGCAGCAGTCAAAAGACAATCTGCTAGTGCAGATGAAGCTAAGCCTACATTAGGTGATGCTAACGATGCTTTACAGGCGTTGAAGGATAAAATGGAAGCAGCTGATTCTAAAAAGAAGAAGTAATTTCTTATTACATTCCTTAAGAGGATTATAAGTAAAAGCCCGGATAATTATCCGGGCTTTTCTGTTATCCATTATTATCAGTTCCTATTAGGGTTCTAATAAAATGAATTACTAGTGGAGATTTTTGTAGATATTAAGAGTAATATTCTTTGTTTTAATTTACTTCAGTAATTGTATTAATACACTTTTCGCTTTACAAACCATAAGTCTTCCAGACTCATGTTTAAGGTAATTAGATGATAATTTTCCTTAATTAAAATGTTCTGTAAAATGCCCTTAGAGCCGTAACTGTAAGATAAGTTTATCATAGAGTGTGTGCCTCTACTGGTAGGTATTCCAATACCTGTAGTTATATTATATCCGCTGACTTTATTATCGCCAATGGCTAAATATCCATTATCATAGTTATACCCTAGTCGATAGCTAATTCTCTGCCCATATTTATAACTTTTAGGGTCTTTTAGGTATTCTAGACCAAATGCATAAATATCTTGATCTACATATTTTCCTATATTCTCCGATTGATTTGTGTTTGTCCAAAAGTTTTTCTTGAAATCTGCGCTTAAGGTAATCTCATCTATTGGTTTTAAACTAAGTCCAAACCCTAGCTCTAGCGGTAATTTAAAATCAGAAACGTTATCGGTGGTTTCGTCTTCGACAGTGATATCTGTTCCATAGAGCGACTTGTCTACAGACCTTTTTAAGTTGCCATTTAATCTGGTAGGTAATTGTATAGTACTACCTAGAGTAATATTATCGGTAACGTCCCATTGAAGTCCAAACCCCAATCTAACACCACTGTAATTGGTTTTTTCAGTGGACTCAAACGAAGCGGCATTGTATATAAATGCTTCATTTTCTTCTATACTACCAAATAGAAAAGATGTGCTAAGTCCTAATCTTAATTTATTTATTATAGCATAACCTAAATTAAAACGGATATCGTTTAAACCACCTAAACCGGTTATACTACTTTCAAAAGATTCGTTAGACCCTTCAACATTGGTGCTAATTCCAAGAATAGAATAGCCAACATCACTATACGGAACAAGTGTAATACCAGCACCTAAATTCTCCATTATTCTAAATCCAAAAGCTAGGTTAGAAAAATTTATATTAGATTTTCCTTCTGATGTAGTAGAGTTGCTATAGTTGTTAATTTCACCTGTTATCCCTATGTCATACAAAAAGGAGTTCTGTGGAATTAAGGCGTAGTTGGCGGGATTTAAATTGTTTAGCTCATAGGGTGATTTTATACCAATACCGCTGTAACCAAGACTATTAAATTTACCTATACTTGTTTGGTTAATTACGCCTAGGCCATATAAAGAGTAAGGAGAACTTGTTAAAGCTTCCGATTGGGCGGTAATTTCATGTGTGATAATTAATAATAATCCTAATAAAGTAAAAATCAAATGGTTAATCTTCATCGTATATAGCGTAAGTTAGTTCTAGAATAGTTTCGTTTTCTCCGTTTCCGTTGGCATTGATTATAAACCTGTCAATTGTTGAATTGTAATTCAATGGTAGAAGTATTAAAGCATCATCAAGGTCTCTTGTTTTTAGCTGTAATTCCTCTAAATATGTAGCAATGGGAATCTCGTAATAGATGTCGTTAAATTCTTGATTGTCTCTATTAAGAATGGCATAAGAACTAGTGGATAACTGTTCGGTTAGGTCATTATTTTGGTCAACCACATATACAGCAAGCGTATCTCTTAGTTTTAAGTTTTCATCATAAAACTGCGGTGCAGGCTTAATCTTTAATATACCATCTAAAATAGTTCCATTGCCTGGAATGTCGTAAAGTGAGGCAATGTTTGGAAATTGAATTCTCATGGCGATACCAACACCAGCTTGAATAAAACTTTGGTTGTATGAGTCTGAACTCGTTAAGTTTACTTTGCTATCCGTTAAAGTTTGTAGTGGTTCAATAGCATTTTCAGCTTTAATTTTATTAAAAAAAGGAATTGGACTGTTAGAGGTATTTATTTGAATATCTAAATATTCTTGTATGGATTCGTCTGACGTTGCGGTGCTAAAGTATAATCGTGCATAGGTGTTTCCCGAAGATTTAGAGAAACCTATTATTGACCCATTATCTGTCTCATCAGGGAGTATTGCTATTCCTTTAAAATAGTCCTTAAACTCATCAGAATTGACAATTGTTTTCTCTTGCAACTTGGAGAATAAATCAGCGCCTAAATTATCAATAAGTTTAATAGTGATGGAGTCTCCCGCCAACGGTCTAGGGGTATATTCTAAAAAGCCTAAATCTTCTTCCTCATAAGAAATGGAGCTGGTATTGTAGAAATAATCATCTTCTATGGGGTTAAAACTTTCAATAATTCTTTTAATATGTAACGTATTTCTTTGTAGGGTATCATTGTAATAATACTTATCATATCCAAGCACTAAAACAATACTGTCAAATTCAGCCTCGGTGTCTATGGTATACGTGGTTGGCAATAATTGCATATGGCTTGAAGTGGTTACAATGCCAAATACAGGGTCATTGTACCTTCCAGTTAATATTCTAGTTGCATCAGATGTAGGAATGTTATCAAATTTAATAGTCGAGGTGTCAACCGTTAAGCTATCTATTAATAAAAGGCGAATATTACTGTTAGTGAAGGTTTCACCGGCAATAAATTCAGAATTATTATAATTTTCTTCACTACAGGAAATCATGATGAACAACAAAATAATTCCGTAGACAAACACATGGCCGGAGCGGATTTTACTGATAAGGATTTTCATTTATTATTTAATTTTTCTCAAAACTAAATGTCAGTTGCGGTTGTAAAAACCTGAATAGACGAATTGGTAATGTTATAGGATGAACTATGATATTTAAACTACTAATGAAATGATAGTATTGGTAGATTAAATCATGGGTTTGGTATGTTAAAATTGAACTTTGATATATTGTGTTTTTTAGAACACTACCCTCTCCTGTAGTTTTGATTTTGAAAAGAAGAATTTTAAAACAAAAAACAATGATTAAAAGTAAATCCTTTTTATTTAAGATAACAGGTATAGCGGTATTGGCTATGGCATTTACGAGCTGCTCTAGTGATGATGACGATGATGATTTAGGTAACTGGATAGATAAGTCGGTATTCGACGGTAGTGCTCGTAGTAGCGTGTCGGGTTTTACAATAGATAATATTGGCTACATGGGTGTAGGGTATGACGGTGATGATTATTTAGCATCATTTTGGGCATATGATATGGAAGGGGATTATTGGTCCCAAAAAGCTGATTTCCCGGGGGTTGCTCGTAATGCAGCGGTAGGCTTCGAATTGGATGGTAAGGGATATATAGGTACAGGTTATGATGGAGTTGATGAATTGAGCGATTTCTACACATATAGTACGGCTACAAATACATGGACTGAGATTGCATCTTTCCCTACAACAAGGAGAAATGCAGTAGCATTTGGTGTAAATGGTTCTGGTTACGTGGGTACAGGCTATGACGGGGAGAATGACCGAAAAGATTTTTGGAAATATAATCCTGCAACAGATACATGGACAGAGCTAGTAGGTTTTGGTGGTAATAAACGTAGGGCGGCAACTAGTTTTACTATTAATGGCTTGGTTTATTTAGGTACAGGTGTTTCCAACGGAGTTTATTTAGATGATTTTTGGGTTTTTGATCCATCTACTGAAACTTGGACTAAAAAACTAGATTTAGATGAGGAGGATGAATATGCTATTACCCGTAGTAATGCTGTTGGGTTTACTTTAAATGGTTATGGGTACATCGCATGTGGCGAATTAGGAGGGGCTACCAATACAGTTTGGGAGTACGATCCCGCAACCGATGAATGGGAACAAAAAACATCTTTTGAAGGAGCAACAAGGCAAGATGCAATTGCTTTTTCTAATGGTGTTCGTGCTTTTATTGGAATGGGAAGAACAGGTAGTCTATACTTGGATAATTTAGATGAGTTTTTTCCACTTGACGAGTACGATGATGAAGATTAGTTTTTATAATGAGTGAGTTTGTTAATTTTTTGGGTTAATCTGTATGGATTGACCCATTTTTAAACATTTAATTATGAATTCTATAATAAAATTTATGATAGTGATTACCCTATTTTTGGCAATATGCTTTGGGTACATATATAGTAGTCAAAATTCAAAGCAAAATGAACAATTAATTCGTAGCGAGGTTGTCAGTCTAAAAGAAGGCTATGGGTATCAAATTTTAAAAGGAGAAAGAATATTGATTTTACAAGAGTTTATTCCAGGCTTACCTGGTAAGCAAACATTTAGAACAGAGAAACAGGCTCTTTCTGTGGCCAATTTGGTGCTTAGTAAACTAGAGAAGGGTCAATCACCAATTTTATTACAGTCAGATTTATCAAAATTAAAGATTACAACAAACGACAGTTACTAATGTAAATATGAATTTGATTATTAAGAATAGGATTCAGATTATTGTTCATATTAGTATTTGGGTGTTGCTTTATGGGCTTTCTTATCCTATTTTGAATGAAGCTAGACCAGTTTCTATAGGTCTTTTTTCCAAATTGATTGTAATTATCGTACTGTTTTATTTCAATTATTTTTATTTAGTTCCAGTCTATTTATTAAGAAAAAATGTACTTATTTATTTACTTGTTTCACTTACTTTATTAATAGTTTCGGTAGTAGTATTAAACTATTTTTTTGAGCCTAAATTTCCAAATAATCAGTTTATAAACAGACCACCCCCTAGAGACTTTGGTTATATGTTGCACATTAGGTTCATTATTATCCTTGGCATACCTTATGTAATAAGTACAATTTTAAGAATGTATGTAGAGTGGGAGCAAAATGAAACTCTTCGATTAACAGTAGAGAAAGAAAGTGTAAAATCTGAATTGCAATTTTTAAAAGCACAGCTAAATCCGCACTTTTTATTTAATTCACTAAACACAATTTATGCACTTTCAGTTAAAAAATCACCAGATACGTCCGAAGCTATCGTAGACCTTTCGGAACTTATGCGTTATATGCTCTATGAAGCAGATAAAGATTTGGTGCCCTTAAATAAAGAGTTGGATTATATAAAGAGTTACATACAACTTCAACGATTAAGATTATCGGATAGCGAAAATGTGTCGTTGAAAATAACAGGTGAAGATAGAGGTAGGGCAGTGCCGCCACTATTATTTATTTCTTTTATAGAAAATGCTTTTAAATACGGGACAGATTATAAGGGAAAGACTTACGTAAAAATCACCTTAGATATTACTAATGAATCTATCGTTTTAAATGTTAAAAATAAAATAGGGGTTTTTAGAGAGCCTACAAGTAATTCTGGGATAGGTCTTGAGAATATTAGAAATCAGTTAGAATTGATTTATCCATCATTACACGATCTTCAGGTACACAATGATGGAGAAAATTATGAGGTGTTATTGACCATATATCAAAAAAAGCCAAACCTATGAGATGCATAATAATAGATGATGAGCCACTTGCAATAGAAATCTTATCTGGATATTGCGAGAAGTTGGATTTTATAGATTTAGTAAACACATACACCAATCCACTAGATGCTATAACGGATATTAAGGAGAAAAAAATTGATTTAATTTTCTGCGATATAGAAATGCCTCAGATTAATGGGATTGATTTTATGGGAACCTTGGATAATAAACCATTTTTCATATTTACAACCGCCTATTCTCAGTATGCTGTAGATGGGTTTGAATTAAACGCAGTTGATTATTTAGTTAAACCAATACCATATCATCGATTTATAAAGTCAGTTTCAAGGGTACAAGATTTAATTTCTAAAAAAGAAAAGCCAACTATGATAGCAAATGTTTTTCCATCAAACGGTGATAATTCAGTCGAAAAGAAGTTTATTTTCGTAAAGGCAGAATATGAAAGTATTAAAATTGATTTGGACCAAATTGAATATATTCAAGGATTAAAAGACTACCTTAAAATTCATATTTGTAATACGAATAAAACAGTTTTAACATTAATGAGTTTTAAAGAAATAATGAGCAAATTGCCATCTAATCAATTTCTTAGGGTTCATAAATCTTACATTGTAAACGTTAATTTTATAAAAACAGTACAACGAAATAGAATTGTAATTAACGATATGCGCATACCTATAGGTGACAGTCACAAAGAAGCGTTTTTCTCTATTTTAGGCTTATAATTTATAATATAAGAGGATTATATTTTTTTTCATATTTACTTACTACGAATACCTGTTAAAGTTTAGATAGAATTTTCTATTTTTGTTTAGCTAAATGCATGGGTGTCTATTATGAGTCAAAAGGTTTTACTCTCTTCAAAAGAAATAAATATCATCTTGCATCGATTAGCTTGTCAGCTACTTGAAAACCATTTAACTTTTGAAAATACGGTACTTATAGGAATTCAGCCTAGGGGTAAATACCTGGCACAAAGACTTACCAAGATTTTAAAAGAAGAGTATAAAGTAAAACAAATAGATTTAGGTTTTTTAGATATTACTTTTTATAGGGATGATTTTAGAAGGGGAGATAAAACCTTAGAGGCTACAAAAACTAAAATAGATTTTTTGGTAGAAGACAAGAACGTGGTTTTAATTGATGATGTTCTCTATACTGGCCGAAGCATAAATGCTGCGTTGACTGCGTTACAATCGTTTGGTAGACCAAAAGACGTGGAATTATTGTGTTTAATAGATCGTAGATTCAGTAGGCATTTGCCTATTCAGCCTAATTATCGAGGTCGCCAAGTAGATGCCATTAATGAAGAGAAAGTAAAGGTAATGTGGCAGGAAAATGACGGGGAAGATATTATATATTTAGTAAATAGATAAGAAAATGAGCGAACTGAGTGTTAAACACTTATTGGGAATTAAATATCTTAAGGAAACCGATATTCAGCTTATTTTTGAAACCGCCGATCATTTTAAGGAAGTAATTAATAGGTCGATCAAGAAAGTTCCTTCGTTACGAGATATTACTATAGCGAATATATTTTTCGAAAACAGTACTAGAACCAAGTTGTCTTTTGAACTTGCAGAGAAAAGATTGTCTGCAGATGTTCTTAATTTTTCTGCTAGTCAATCTTCGGTAAAAAAAGGGGAGACGCTTATAGATACCGTAAACAATATATTATCTATGAAAGTAGATATGGTTGTTATGCGTCATCCAAATCCTGGGGCTGGTATATTTCTTTCAAAACATGTAAAAGCGTCCATAGTAAATGCAGGAGATGGAGCACATGAGCACCCGACACAAGCATTGTTAGATTCTTATTCTATACGAGAAAAGCTAGGAGATGTAGCAGGGAAAAATGTGGTAATTGTTGGGGATATTCTTCATTCTAGAGTGGCATTATCTAATATTTTTGCTTTAAAGTTACAAGGAGCAAATGTTAAGGTGTGTGGACCTAAAACCTTGTTGCCTAAATATATAGATAGTTTAGGAGTTGAGGTAGAAACAAATTTAAGAAGAGCGTTAGAGTGGTGCGACGTGGCTAATATGTTACGCATACAGAACGAAAGATTAGATATTAGTTATTTCCCGACAACAAGAGAGTACACGCAACAATTTGGCGTAAATAAAAAGCTACTTGATAGTTTAGATAAGGAGATTGTAATTATGCACCCTGGGCCAATAAACAGGGGTGTTGAAATTACAAGTGATGTTGCCGATTCAAAACAATCTATAATTTTGAATCAGGTAGAAAACGGAGTTGCCATTCGTATGGCAGTAATATATTTGTTAGCATCTAAAATTAAATGATATGATTTTTAATAAAGAAGAATCGTTTATACTCGTCTCACAAGAAGAAATTTCTATTGAAAATTTTTTACAGAATTTGGAGAACGAATATGCCAAATTAAAGAATGATAATCTAGTCATAGATTTATTAGGGTTCTCCAAATTAACGCCCTATAATGTTATTTCATTTTTAGAAATTGCCAAGAAGTATAAAAAAAACGGACAATCGTTTGTACTGGTATCTAATAAGGTTTCGTATGATGATGTGCCAGATGAAATAAATCTAGTACCGACAATTAAAGAAGCTAGGGACATTGTTGAAATGGAAGAAATTGAACGTGATCTAGGACTGTAAATAGATAAAATTTAAAAAATAGAACTTAATTCATATGCGCCTTACTGTATTGGGTTGTTACGCGGCAACACCAAGAACGTTAACAAACCCTACTGCACAAATATTAGAAATCAATAATCATATTGTTCTTATAGATTGTGGAGAGGGTACACAAGTAGAACTTAGAAGGCATAAGGTTAAGTTTTCAAGAATAAACCATATTTTTATTTCTCACCTACATGGTGATCACTTCTTTGGCTTGCCAGGTTTTATTTCTACTATGCGTTTGTTAGGCAGGGAGAAAGCCCTTCATATACATGGTCCTAAAGGAATAAAAGAAGCAATAATATTATTATTAAAACTAGGAGATTCTTGGACAAACTATCCATTGTTGTTTCATGAGTTGTCTAGTAAAGAGTCAGAGCTTATTTTTGAGGATAATAAAATTACCGTTACCACAATACCATTAGATCATAGAATTTATACTAACGGCTATTTATTTAGGGAAAAAGTAGGGAAAAGAAAGCTAAATATTGAGGCTGCTGAAGATTACGGTATTGACAAAGCTTATTTCAATAATATAAAAAACGGTAAAAGTATTACCTTAGATAATGGGGAGGTGATTTCTAATAGTAAATTAACTTTTGATCCTCCAAAGCCAAAATCATACGCTTTTTGCAGTGATACAGTGTTCGATGAAACTTTAGCTTCTAGAATTAAGGATGTAGATGTTTTATATCATGAATCTACCTTTTTGGAGTCAGAGGCAGATTTAGCAACAAAAACAAAACATTCTACGGCACAACAGGCAGCTAAAATAGCTAAAGAAGCAAATGTAAAAACCTTAGTTTTAGGTCATTATTCTACACGATACAAATCAATAGCGCTTTTTAAAGAAGAAGCAGCTTTAATTTTCCCTAATGTGCTTCTTGCCGATGATGGTAAGACTTTCGATTTTTAAACCTATTATTCAGTTTTTATAGCGTTTATTTTCCTTTCTTTTTAGAACTTTGTTTATCTTGTTTTTAACACGAAAATGATGCAAAAAGATTTAGGGGATTATAGAAAATCTTACGAGAAAAGTGCGTTGATGGAGGACAGTATATCTGACAATCCTATTCAACTTTTTCAAACATGGTTCTACGAAGTTGAAAAATCTGATGGAGTAGACGAACCAAATGCCATGACTGTTTCTACAGTAGGTTTAGATGGGTTTCCAAAAAGCAGGGTTGTACTTCTTAAAAAATATACTCATGAAGGCTTTATTTTTTACACGAATTACAATAGTGAGAAAGGGCAGGCAATAAGTGAAAATCCTAAAATTTGCATTTCTTTTTTTTGGGCAAATCTAGAACGTCAAGTAATTATTAAAGGTACAGCTGAAAAACTTGCCAAAAACCTGTCTGATGGTTATTTTGAATCTCGCCCAGATGGAAGTAAACTGGGGGCATTAGTGTCTGATCAGAGTTCGGTAATAGAATCTAGAACTATATTAGAAGACAAACTAATTCAACTAGAAAAAGAGTATAAAGGAAAAGAGATTGAACGTCCAGATCATTGGGGAGGATATTTAGTAAGGCCTGTTTCAATGGAGTTTTGGCAGGGTAGGCCCAATAGATTGCATGATAGAATTCGGTATTCGTTAACTGATGATTTTGACTGGAAAATGGAACGATTAGCACCTTAAAAAAAAGCATGATGAAAAATTTATATTTAATGCGACATGGCAAATCTTCTTGGGAACTTAATGTAAGTGACCAAGATAGAGCATTACTGCAAAGAGGTATTACTGACGCGCAGTTGGTTGGTGAAGCGGTGGTAGGTAAAAAAATTAAAATAGACCATGCTTTTTCTAGTCCAGCGAACAGAGCATTACATACAGCTATCATTTGTTTAAGAACCTTAAAATATCCTTTACACAACTTTTCTGTTGAAACCAATTTATACGACTTTTCAGGAGATAAAGTTATCGAGTTTATAAAAGGCTTAGATAATAAATTGGATAATGTCTTAATTTTTGGACATAACCATGCATTTACATATATAGCCAATGCTTTAGGTAATAAGCATATAGATAATGTTCCTACTAGTGGTTTTGTTCATTTACAATTTAAAGAAAATTCATGGGCCAGTATTTCAAAAGGCTCTACTATACAAACTATATTTCCAAAGCAACTAAAGGCATGGTAAAAAACAATAATCAATACGTAAATAGAGAAATAAGCTGGTTGTGGTTCAACGAACGGGTATTGCAAGAAAGTGCGGATAAGAATGTTCCTTTAATTGAAAGGCTACGTTTTTTAGGTATATTTTCTAATAATTTAGATGAGTTTTTTAAAGTACGCTATGCCACGGTTAAACGAATTGTTGAAGCTGGTAAAACTGGAAAAAGTGTTTTAGGAGGTGAAAAGGCAAAAGACCTTTTAGAAGAGATTACTAATATTGTAATAGAACAACAGACAAAGAGTTTGGCCATTCTTAGAAAGATAGAACACGAACTAGAAAGTAAAAATATTTTTATACTTAAAGAAACTGAGCTAAATGAAAGTCAGAAAGAATATGCGAAAGCTTATTTCTTAAAGGAAGTAAGTCCACAACTAATGACGATTATTTTAAATGAACTTACTAGGTTCCCTACTTTAAAAGATACTGCGGCTTATTTGGCTGTAAAATTAGTGATTAGGAGCATTGACAGTAAAAAGGAGAAACGATATGCGTTAATTGAAATCCCCAAGGGTATTGACCGTTTTGTTGTTTTGCCAGATGAAGGGGATAAAAGTTTTATCATCATTTTAGATGATTTAATCAGATATTGTTTGGATAATATATTTACAATGTTCGATTATGAGTCTATTTCCGCTCATATGATCAAGATTACTAGAGATGCTGAATTGGATATTGATAATGATTTAAGTAAAAGTTTTATCGAGAAAATATCTTCAAGTGTTGAGCATAGAAAAATAGGGGATCCTGTTCGCTTTGTTTATGATAAAAGTATAGGTAAGGATACCTTAACTTTTCTTAAAGAGAAAATGAACATAGAGGATACTGATAGTGTAATTCCAGGAGGTAGATACCATAATCGTAGAGATTATTTGGGATTCCCTAGCTTAGGTAGAAAGGATTTATTGTACAACAAAATAACGCCCTTGCCTGTAAAAGGTTTAACAATAGAAGGGAGTATTCTAGAAAGTATCGCTAAAAAGGATTATTTGCAATATACACCTTACCATACCTTCACCTATATTCTCAAGTTTTTACGAGAAGCTGCTTTAGATCCAAAAGTACGTACTATTAAAATTACGGTGTATAGATTGGCAAGTAATTCTCAAATTGCGGCATCATTAATAAACGCTGTAAAAAACGGAAAGCAAGTTACCGTACAAATTGAGTTACAAGCACGTTTTGATGAACAAGCGAATATTGAATATGCAGAACAATTACAAGCAGAGGGAGTAAAATTAATTTTTGGTGTACCAGGTTTAAAAGTCCATAGTAAAATTTGTTTAATTGAAAGGGAAGAAGGCAATGAAATAAGACGCTATGGCTTTATAAGTACAGGTAATTTTAATGAATCAACCGCTAGGATCTATACCGACTATACACTATTTACCGCTCATGTTCCAATTTTAAAAGAGCTGAATAAGGTTTTTGATTTTTTTGAAACAACCTATAAAATCAATAAATACAAACATTTAATAGTATCTCCACATTATACAAAAAATGCTTTTATAAAATTAATAGATGTTGAAATTGCAAATGCACTCTTAGGAAAAGAGGCTTATATTAAAATAAAAATGAACAGCTTTACCTCATATAAAATGGTAGATAAGCTTTACGAAGCTAGTAGGGCAGGGGTAAAGATCCAGTTGATTATAAGAGGTATATGTTGCTTAATACCAGGTGTTAAGGGTATGAGCGAAAACATAGAGGCTATTAGTGTTGTAGATAAGTTTTTGGAGCATACAAGGCTATTCGCTTTTGCAAATGGTGGAAATCCTAAAGTTTATATTTCTTCTGCAGATTGGATGACTAGAAACTTAGATTATAGAGTTGAAGTAGGTTGTCCAATTTATGATGAGGATATTAAGAAAGAACTGATGGATACGTTTGAGATTTGTTGGAAAGATAATATGAAGGCAAGAGTTTTTAATGAAAAGCAAGATAACGCCTATCGCAAAACATCAACCCCTAAAATTAGGTCGCAATTTGCAACTTATGAGTATTATGCAAATAAACAGGAATCTTAAAAGGGATAACATTTGAAAGTAAGAAAATTTGCAGCTATTGATATAGGCTCTAACGCTATTAGGTTGCTTACCCATAATGTTATTGAAGATAAGGGAAAAAAGACCCAATTTAGAAAAAGCGCTCTGGTTAGGGTTCCTGTAAGATTGGGTGAAGATTCATTTACAGTTGGTGAAATATCTGAAGTAAATGAAAAGCGGTTAATAAAAACCATGAAAGCTTTTAAACATTTAATGGAAGTTGTTGGAGTTGAAAAGTATAGAGCTTGCGCTACATCTGCAATGAGAGAAGCCAATAATGGAAATGAAATAATAGAAAAAATAGCTCAAGAGTCAGGTATTCAAATAGATCTCATAGATGGTAAGCAGGAAGCTGCCATAATAGCCTCAACAGATTTAAAAAATCTAATAACTGATGATCAATCTTTTTTATACATTGATGTTGGTGGTGGTAGTACCGAATTTACTTTGTTTTCTCAAGGCAAAATTCAAGTGTCAAAGTCTTTTAAATTAGGGACGGTCAGGCTTTTGAATAATATGGTAAAACCCGAAACTTGGAATAAATTAGAAGATTGGATTAAATTAATTTTAAAGGACAAACCTAAATTGTCCATCATAGGTTCCGGTGGAAATATCAACAAGTTGCATAAACTATCGGGAAGAAAGGAAGGTGAACCATTGTCATATATTTGGTTAAACGCCCAATATCAATTTTTAGATAGCCTTAGTTATCATGATAGAATATCAGAATTAGGGTTAAATCCAGATAGGGCCGATGTTATCATTCCTGCAACAAAAATATTTCTTTCAGCAGCTAAATGGAGTGGAGCTAAGAAAATTCATGTCCCTAAAATCGGACTTTCAGATGGTATAATAAAAGATTTGTATAATTCTGAGAATAAGTAATCTAAGCTTTAGCCGTGAATAGATTCTTTGGTTCCTAAATCTTTCATGATTTGGGCTTCATATTCCAAAAGACTATTCCATTTTTTGTTCACTTCTTCCAATTCACCATACTTACGGGCAAACTTTAAGAACATCGTATAATGCCCAGCTTCGCTAATCATTAGTTTGTGATAAAAATCGGCAAGTTTTTTATCTTCCAATTCTTCAGACAACAACCTAAAACGTTCGCAACTACGTGCTTCAATTAGTGAGGCATAAAGCAATCTATGTACCAGTTGAGTAGTTCTACTTCCTCCTTTTGGAAAAAATTTAATGAGCTCAATTACGTATTCATCTTTGCGATCTCGTCCTAAGGTGTTACCACGTTTTAAAATAAGGTCATGTACCATTTTAAAATGACCCATTTCTTCTCTAGATAAAGCCACCATTTCTTCAACTAGTTCAGTATACTCAGGAAAAGATACTATTAAAGATATAGCAGTACTAGCAGCTTTTTGCTCGCAATACGCATGATCTGTTAGTATTTCATCAATATTTTTTTCTACAATATTCACCCATCTTGGATCGGTAGGTAGTTTTAAGCCTAACATAGTTTACTTTTTTTTCAAAATTAGAAAGATTTTAAAGACCACACCAATTTTAATCAAAAACCTAAGCGGCATACTGCTGAATAATAATTATTTTTGAAGTAACAACAATACTATATTTTAAAATGCACTATCAAAAGGATATTCAGAATATATTAATCAAATATGGAAATGCAGAAAGTGTTGTTTGGTTAAAGGGTAAAATTGAAAAGTTGGCGAAAGATAAATCTTCAAAAGATTTATTTATGACCTATAGTCTTTTGAATGTGAAGTTTGATGGGGTAAAACCAATTTCATTTGAAAGGCTAGAATCTAAAAGTGACCATTATTTTAGCGAGCATAAAGCAAATATTTTACAAGTAGCACGTATTTATTTATTGTCAGAAGTGCTTGTGCAAGATTTGGAGTTTTATACCCCAAAAGTAGCTAATATCATTCAGGTGGCTGATACCGGTGAATTAGAGACTTTTTTGAAATACTTGATGTTATTACCAAATCCTGAAGCATACAAGATTACTGCGGTCGAGGCTTTACGAACCAACATTGCTACAATTTTTGATGCTATAACATTGAACAATCCGTATCCTGCAAAATACTTCAATGATCAGCAATGGAATCAAATGTTTTTAAAAGCGGCATTTATGGAACGTGACCTTTCCCAAATAGAATCAATAGATGAAAGGGCAAATGCAGATTTAACTAGAATAATATCAGATTACGCACATGAAAGATGGGCCGCAGGTAGAAAAATAGACCCATTATTTTGGAGACCTGTTTCAAAATTTTTGAATGAGGAACTCTTAAATGATATGAAAACACTGCTTAATAGTGATGATGCAACAGAAATTAATGCCGGAGCCCTTTGCTGTTATCACTCAGAAAATGATAAAGCAATGGCATTATTAAATAGTAAGCCAGAGTTAAAACATAGAATAGCGGATGGTGAAATAACTTGGAATTCGATTAAACAACAATAGAATGGAAGATAAAATGATGATTATTGACCCACATGTTCATATGTCGTCAAGAACAACAGATGATTATGAAGCAATGGCTGCAGCGGGCGTTGTGGCGGTAATAGAACCTTCGTTTTGGCTTGGTCAGCCTAGAACTCAAGTAGGTTCTTTTCAAGATTACTTTAGTAGCCTAGTGGGTTGGGAGCCTTTTAGGGCTAGCCAATTTGGAATTAAACATTACTGTACTATTGGTTTAAATTCTAAAGAAGCCAACAATGAAGCTTTAGCGGAACAAGTAATTGAATTGTTACCATTGTACTTACATAAGGAAAATGTAGTTGCCATAGGGGAAATTGGCTATGATGACCAAACACCTGCGGAAGACAAATTTTTTAGAATGCAATTGGATCTGGCTAAGGAGTTGAATATGACCGTTCAGGTACATACACCGCACCGTGATAAAAAAGCAGGAACCATTAAGAGTATGGAAGTTTGTTTGGAACACGGTTTAGATCCAGCTAATGTAATTATTGACCATAATAATGAGGAAACGGTAAAAGAAGTACTTGACCGCGGATTTATTGCTGCATTTACCATTTACCCAAAAACAAAAATGGGTAATGAACGTATGGTAGAGGTGGTTAGAAAATTTGGAAGTTCTAACATTATCGTCGATAGCTCTGCAGATTGGGGGGTTAGTGATCCATTAGCAGTGCCAAAAACTGCATCTTTAATGTTGAAAAGAGGTATTTCTATGGAGGATGTTAGAAAAACCTGTTACCAAAATGCATTAGATGCTTTTAGTAAGAATGGTAAAATGAAAGAAGCACATTGGTTACAGCCAGATAGCATTAACCAATCGCAACTATTTAATGATAATAGTGTTTTAAGAGGTCAGAAGCCAAGAATAGACGAAGACCAAATTACCTAAAATGAAAGAGAAGTTAATGGGTTTTGCTCGTTTGGCAAGACCTGCAAATTTGCCAACTGCAGCAGCAGATATATTGGCAGGTATTGCTATCGCATTATATCTGCAGAATATAGACGTGCTTGACTTTCTAACAGAGCAAATCGGTGATGTACTTCTATTGGTCTTCTCATCGGTTGCTTTATATGCGGGGGGAGTTGTTTTTAACGATGTTTTCGATTCGGAATTAGATGCTGTTGAAAGGCCTGAAAGAGCTATACCAAGCGGACTCGTGCCAAAACGCGAAGCTGTTTATTTTGGAACTATTCTAATGATTTCGGGTATTACCCTGGCATTTAAGTGTACTATGCTTGCAGGGTTCATTTCAGTTGCTTTGACGATTGCTATATTAGCCTATGATGGGTATTTTAAGCAGTTCGGTTTCGCCGGACCTTTGAATATGGGTATTTGTAGGGGATTAAACCTTTTAATGGGAATGTCTATATTAGGATTGGTTTCTAATTGGTACCTGTCATTAATACCCGTAGTTTACATTTTTGCAATTACATTAATAAGTAGAGGTGAAGTACATGGTAATAATAAAAAACACATTGTCTGGGCTGGGTTTTTATATGCAATAGTTATAACTTCAATGGCGTTAATAGTAATGCAACAAACATCTCAAATTCTACCAATAATTCCGTTCTTAGTCTTGTTTTGTTATTTGATTTATAAACCTCTTTTAAAAGCTTATAAAGAAAATTCACCTAAGAATATTAAGAAGGCGGTAATGGGTGGTGTATTGTCGCTAGTGGTTATGAACGCTTGCTGGGTAGCCGGTTTTTCTAACTGGTACTTGGCATTAGCAGTTTTATTACTATTACCATTGTCAGTGCTTTTATCTAAACTATTTGCAGTAACATAAAATACATATGCAATTACAACCTATAAAACAGTCTTTTCAAGTTCAATACGATTATCAATTGTATTTCACTTCGGGGCTATTTACTTTAGAAAATCCGTTGTTCGTAAACCTAATAGCGGCCTATAAAGATTTTGAACCTGTTAAACTTTTGTTTGTATTGGATGACGGAGTAAAAAAACATCATCCGGCGCTAGTAAATCAAATTCAAGACTATTGCAAGGAGCACAAGCAAATTATAAAATATACCAACACCTTGGTATTGCCAGGTGGTGAGCAGGTGAAAAATAGCGATGAAGCTATTGAATCTGTATTGAAAGGTGTCAACGAAAACAAAATTTGTCGTCATTCTTTTGTTGTCGTAATCGGTGGTGGTGCCGTTATAGATATGGTCGGCTATGCAGCAGCAATTGCACACAGAGGAGTGAAGTTGATTAGAATTCCCACCACGGTTTTATCTCAGAACGATTCTGCCGTAGGGGTAAAGAATAGTGTAAATGCGTTTAAAAAGAAAAATTTCTTAGGTACATTTGCACCTCCATTTGCCATCATCAACGATAGCAATTTCTTGGAAACTCTAGAACAACGCGATTGGATTTCCGGAATTTCGGAAGCTATAAAAGTAGCTTTAATTAAAGATAAAACCTTCTTTAAATATATTGCAGACAATGCCACAACGTTGAAGAATAGGGAAATGGAACCAATGCAATATGTAATTTATAAATGTGCAGAAATGCATATGCACCATATTGCGCAAGGTGGTGATCCTTTTGAGTCGGGCTCTTCACGACCTTTGGATTTCGGACACTGGGCAGCCCACAAAATGGAATATATGACCAATTATGAATTGCGTCATGGTGAAGCTGTCGCAAAAGGCATCGCATTAGATGTAACCTATGCACAATTAACTGGCTTAATTTCAGAAGAAGACCTACAGCATATTTTAGATGTAATGAATACCATAGGGTTTGATCTTTCTCTTCCGGTTGAAAGTCCTGTAGAGGTTCAATCTTTATTGGACGGTATAGAAGAGTTTAGGGAGCATTTAGGTGGTCAGTTAACTATTACCCTTATTTCTGATTTAGGCGTTAAACATGACGTTCATACTATTGATATGGAGTTAATGTCACAGGCAATTACTAAGTTAAATCATCAATTCGCATTAAATTAAGTTCAATGCAGCTAAAAGAGAATCTTCATTTAACCTATTGTACCAATATTCATCCAGGTCAAGATTGGAAAAGTACTTTTGAGAGTATAAAAAAATACGTTCCAGGAATAAAACAAGAAGTTTCAAAAGAACAACCATTTGGTCTAGGATTGCGATTATCTAATAAAGCAAGTGAAGAGCTTGACTTAGGTGATAATTTGTCCGATTTCAAGAAGTGGTTAAGTGACAATAATCTTTATGTCTTTACTATGAACGGATTTCCATATGGGAATTTTCATGATGAACGTGTAAAAGATATGGTGCATGCCCCAGATTGGACTACTGATGATCGATTGAAATATACAGAAAGATTGTTTCGTCAATTATCCGAATTAATCCCTGAAGGAATGAACGGTGGAATTTCAACTTCTCCAATCACCTATAAATATTGGCATAAGACAGATAGTGAAACTAAAAACGCATTTGAGGTTGGTGCTAAAAACATGCTTGAAGTTGCCAAGCAGTTATTCGAAATTGAACAAACTACAGAGACCTATTTACACCTAGATATTGAACCAGAGCCAGACGGATTACTAGAAAATAGTGATGAGGTATTGCTTTTTTATTCCGATTATCTAGTGCCTTTGGGAATCGCCTATTTTAAGCAGGAGTTAGGTTTAGATCCTGATGCGGCAGAAGCTTTAATTAAAAAGTACATTACGGTTTGTTATGATGTTTGCCATTTTGCATTGGCCTATGAAGAACCTACAGATACCTTTACAAAGTTCAAGACGAATAATATTAGGGTAGGGAAAATTCAAGTAAGTGCAGCATTGAAAATTCTTTTTAATGGTACCGATGACGAACGTATTTGGGAGGAATTATCCCAATTTAATGAACCAACTTATTTACATCAGGTAACCGAAAAGGTGAGTGGAAAAGTTAAAACCTATAGCGATTTACCTTTGGTTTTAGAAAGCGAAAGAAATCACAAAGAACTAAGGGCTCATTACCACGTTCCTATTTTTTTAGAGAAATATGGCAAGTTATTTTCAACACAAGACCATATTTTAAAAACGATAGATTATATTAAATCGAATCCCATATCAGAACACCTAGAAATAGAAACCTATACTTGGGATGTGCTTCCGGCAGATTTAAAAGAATATTTATCAATATCCATAATTCGCGAAATAGAATGGTTTAAATCACATATGTAATATGAAGAAAACGGTAGTCATAAATGTCGTTGGATTAACGAAGCGATTGATAGGTGAACACACTCCGTATATAAAATCGTTTTTAGAAAAAGGTCAAACCTCATACATAGAACCTCTGTTACCCGGTGTTACCTGTGCAGTACAATCTACCTATGTAACAGGAAAATGGCCGTCAGAGCATGGTATTGTTGGTAATGGCTGGTATTTTAAAGATGAGTGCGAGGTTAAATTTTGGCGACAGTCAAACAAGTTGGTAGAACAACCCAAAATATGGGATGATATAAAAGAGAAACATCCTAATTTTACTTGTGCCAATCATTTTTGGTGGTACAACATGTACAGCAATGTTGATTATAGTCTAACTCCGAGACCAAATTATTTAGCAGACGGAAGAAAAATTCCGGATATATATTCTTATCCTGCTCAGTTGCGTGATGAAATGCAAACCGCTTTGGGAACATTTCCGTTATTTGAATTTTGGGGACCTAAGACAACTATCAATTCTTCAAAATGGATTGCAGATGCCGCTTTGCTGACTGATAAAAAGCATAATCCAGATTTAACCTTCATTTACCTTCCTCATTTAGATTATAATTTACAACGTTACGGTCTTGACTTTAAGGTGATTTCAAAAGACTTGAACGAAATTGATGCTGTAGTAAAAGAATTGGTACAACACTATGAAGCATTAGAAACCAGAGTGATACTGCTTTCTGAATACGGAATTACAAATGTAAATAGACCGATACATCTTAATCGATTATTGCGAAAAGAAGGTTTTATTGCCGTACGTGAAGAAAGAGGTTTGGAGTTGTTAGATGCAGGTGCTAGCGATGTATTTGCCGTTGCAGATCATCAGATTGCACATGTATATTGCAAGAATGAGCAGGATATTGAACGTGTTGCAGAATTTATAAAAGCTGTAGAAGGAGTCGAGAAAGTACTTTATGGAGATGATTTGAAAACGTATCACATAAACCATGAACGTTGTGGTGATATTGTGGTGGTAGCTGATAAAGATTCATGGTTTACGTATTATTTCTGGCTAGATGATTCAAAAGCACCAGATTACGCAAGAATGGTAGATATTCATAAAAAACCAGGTTACGATCCAGTTGAAATGATGACTGACCCAAAAGATAAATTGGTGATGGCAAAAGTAGTTGGCAAGTTACTTAAGAAGAAAATGGGCTTTAGAACGGTCATGAATATTATACCGATTGATGCTACTTTGATCAAAGGTTCCCACGGTCGTTTAACAGAAGACGAAGAAGATTTCCCAATCTTTATAAGTAATCATATCACTGGTGATAACGATCAGATAATTAGTGCAGTACAAGTGCGTGATCTTATTGAAGATCACCTATTAAACTAAATTCAAATGAATCTATTATTTAAGATATTAGGCTATGTTTTTGCAGTGTTGTTTACTGTTGGTGCCGTTTTACAATACAATGACCCAGACTCGTTACATTGGATTATCATCTATGGTGTTGCGGCTTTAATCTCTCTATTATTCGCATTAAATAAGATAGGATATATTGTACCGTTGATTTTAGGAGTACTTGCTTTTATTGGTTTCGTTTATCTTTATCCTTCAGATTTTCAAGGATTCGATTTAAATGATGGAGATATAGTTACCGTAGAGTTAGGAAGGGAAGCTTTCGGACTTTTAATAATTTCAATAGTACTAGTAATATTTGCTTTTCGGAGTAAGAAAAAGCTATAAGAATAAATCGAATTCTTGTCTTAATAAATCAATCACTGGGTTCTTTTCCCTTAACTTCTCATATTTTTCTTCGGGGGTAAAAGCAAATTTCGTTACGGTTGTTTCATTCACGGTAATCTCTAAATGCACAAAGTGATTGTTCAGTTTAGCACGTAGATATTCCATCAATTCGAACTGTTCGCGCTCAATTTCCTTTTTCATGGTTCCGTTAGGAAGCTCTAAATGAATAGCAAAGTTGTCTTTTAATTTTGGAATATCTGAATGAAGGTTAGAAGCTAGAATCTTTTGACCTTTCTTATCGATTATTTCTATAAAATCTGCCCAATGCTTACGAAGTTCTTCTTCCGTAAAGTTATCTTTAGGTAAGTTGTTTTCATCAATTACAACTTCAATCTTGTTCAGCTCGTGTTGTTTCTTTGCGTTTAAGCTAGAAATGGAAAGTCCGGAAACCCTTTTAGTAGGGCGATTAATAATCGGTTTTTTAGCTTCAGAAACGGGTTCTGTTATAGGTGCTTTTTCAATTATTTGTTGAGGTTCTTTGGTTTTTACCGGTGCAACTTGAGTTTCTGCTGTTGTAAGAGCTTGTTTAGATTCAACTGCAGTTTCGGTAGTCTTATTTGGCGAAATTGTTTCTTTTGGACCTTCAGTTTTTGTAGTAGCCGGTTGATTTCCTGTTACAGGTTTAATCTCAGATTCTTTTTTTGGTGCTTGATTATAAAATGCTGAGGGAGCAATGAAATCAATAGTCTGATTGTTAAGAGCTACGGATTCAGGATTTTTTTTTTCTCCATCAAAATTGATAGAGGCAAGTTTCATAAGCGTTAATTCAACAAGTAAGCGTTGATTTTTACTTGTTTTATATTTTAAATCGCAGTCGTTTGAAATTTCTAAACCTTGTAATAAAAAGGAGGGAGCGGTCTTTTTACTTTTATCTCTATATAATTGTTGGGCTGCTTCGCCAACTTCTAGTAAGTTAATCGTATCAGGATGCTGGCATACCATTAAATCTCTAAAATGAGAAGCAAGTCCAGATATAAAGTGGTGTCCGTCAAAACCAAGTGATAAGGTTTTGTTGAACAACAATAATAATCCTGGTATGTTATGTTCTAATATTAAGTCTGTAGCCTCAAAATAAGTATCGTAGTCTAAGACATTTAAATTTTCGGTAACCGCTTTACGTGTAAGCTCAGAACCGGAAAAACTAACTACTCTATCAAAAATGGATAGGGCATCTCGCATGGCACCATCTGCCTTTTGGGCAATAATATGTAACGCATCATCTTCGGCATTTACACCTTGGCTTTCTGCAATGTATTTTAAATATTCAGCAGCATCTTTGACCGTAATTCTCTTGAAATCAAAAATTTGACACCTTGAAAGAATAGTGGGTATTATTTTATGCTTCTCTGTTGTTGCCAATATAAAAATGGCATGCTTTGGTGGCTCTTCTAAAGTTTTCAGAAAAGCATTGAAAGCCGATTGAGATAACATGTGCACCTCATCTATGATATATACTTTGTATTTACCAACTTGTGGTGGTATACGTACTTGATCAATTAAGTTACGAATATCATCTACCGAGTTGTTAGAAGCGGCATCCAATTCAAAGATATTGAAGGCAAAATCCTCATTTTCTTGTTCGGTACCATCAGAATTTATCTGTTTTGCCAAAATACGGGCACAGGTAGTTTTACCAACACCTCTTGGTCCGCAGAATAATAAAGCTTGTGCAAGGTGATTTTGGTCTATTGCATTTTGTAACGTATTGGTTATAGACTGCTGACCCACAACATCTTTAAATGTCTGGGGTCTATACTTTCTAGCCGATACAATAAATGGTTCCAAAATTTTATCTCTGATTAAACTTATACAAATATAAATATAGCCTTTAATTCTAACGAGAATTAAGAAAAGAGATCATCTTTAGTTATCAACAATTGCAGTACATTTGCGCTCAGCAGGCCGCCTTATCGCTGCCAAGTAATTGGGAGAGGAAAGTCCGGACACCATAGTGCAGTATAGCGGGTAACGCCCGTCCGCAGAGATGTGAGGACAAGTGCAACAGAAAGCAAGTACAGTTCGGCTGTAGTGAAACCAGGTAAACTCTATACGGTGAAACGTCATGTAAATCGGTGCTTGAGGGCTGCACGCCCAAGCCGAAGGGTAGGCGGTTAGAGCTTTGGGGTAACCCTTTGCCTAGATAAATGATAAGGAATTCTGATTTTTTGGAATACAGAATCCGGCTTATGGCCTGCTTTTTTTATTGAAATTGCAAATCTATAATTTGCATAATGGAAATAACCTTGAGCGCAATCATAGGGTTTTTGCACTTGAATGTATCAAAACTATTCTTTTAAAAATTACTTCTCAAAAAAGCTAAAAACACTTCCTCCGTATTTTCTAGAATTTTTAAAGTGTGGAAATTCGGCTAAGCTAGTTCGGTTAGAATGTTCAATAATTAATATACCGTCTTCCAATAGAAGGTCATTATCAAAAATAAGTTCGGGTAATTTCTCGAAATCTGCTAATTCCATATCATAGAAAGGATCTGCAAATATGATATCGAATTTTTCGGTATTTCTTTGTAGAAAGCTAAATACGTCACTTTTTAAAGTGCGAATATTCATGTCTAATAGTTCAATCGTTTTGTCTATAAATTCTATGCAGCCAGAGTGAGCATCTATAGCAAGAACATCATCAACACCTCTCGATGAAAATTCATAGCTAATATTTCCTGTTCCGGCAAAAAGGTCAAGTACCTTTAAATCGGGGAAATAGTAGCTGTTATTTAAAATATTAAATAAACTTTCTTTGGCCATATCCTTTGTTGGCCTTACAGGTAATTTTTTAGGAGCCATTAAGTGACGGCCTTTATGTTTTCCTGATATGATACGCATTATAAAGTATTGATTAAAGTAAAGTCAATTGAATTGGATGCTGGTTCGCCTAGTTTTATTAATTGAGGAGATGAAGGGGCAAAAATGCTGATATGTTTAATGTACGAATAGCAAATTTGAAAAATAGTATCATCTTCTTCTATAGCTCCAAAAAGCTTAACAATTGTTGTTTTCGGGTCTAAGTCAAGTTGTTCTAAAACAAACAATAGGTAATAAATAAAGTCTTCTTTTGTAGCGTAAATAAAGCTATTGTAAAGCATTAATTTGCGCTGATTTAGAACAGTAATGTCTAATTGATTTTTGTTTACATGAACATAACAGACAATTTCTTGATGATGATTTTCATTATTCAGTAAAGATTGTAATAATACAGTGCCATTGTGCATATATGTAAACTCTCCGAACAGTTCGTAGATGTAGTTATTAATGTTCATATAGGGAACATATACATTTACAAGTTCGTGGTTTTCAACTTCGTCAAAAGCTAAAACGTCTGTAGGTAAAACTTTGGTATTAAACTTAAGGTACTCGAGTAAGTTATTAGAGTTAAATAGAGATTTTGGAACAAGTCCAAAAAGAATATTACGATGAACTACTACAACTTCATCAAACTGTAAGTTGGTCAATTCATGATTTTGAAAAAGATTTTCCAATTCATCTTTAACGGCTATTGGGTTTTTTTCTTCTAAAAATTCAACGCTATCAGACATAAGTACTTTATGTGAAACAGTGTCTGCCACACAAAAAGAAAGTCCATTCAAGCTAACCTGAATGGACAATTTCTTAAAATTTTTATCCGCTATGTTAAAACTATTAATTTTTTTCTTTTTTGTCATAAATAGGAGGCCAGTTACCACTATTGCTAACTTCGTCTAACGATCCAACATAAATTGAAGAACCATTAACTTCTTCAACACTTAGTGCTGCTTTTTCACGAGCAAGTAGATCTTTAGGTTGATCGTAAAGAATTACGTCCTTCTCAACTTTAGCCTGAAAAACAGGAGCTTTATAGCCACTTTTTTCTACAAAAGCAGCCTTCATTTCAAATTTCTCCCCGTTTGGTGCTCCTGGAACATCCATTAAGGTTTTATATCTGGCGTCTTTTTTGAAAAGAGAATCTTTTACAGAAACGAATCCTAGCGTATCAATTATTTTTACTTCTTTTAATAAATCGATACCGTATGCTTTATCGAATTCCATAAAAGAAGAATCTCTTTGCTGAGTTATAACATATTTACCGGTATCAATAAATCGAATTAGACTATTAAAGTCATTTGCGAATTTACCATTTACAGTTTTGTAGGCATCCTGAGCATTTCGAATGTCTTTTAATTTTGCTACAACTTGGGCATAGCGTTCCTCTTTTGCTTCGTTAAATTTAATTGGTCCAGTAATAGAGTTATAAATTAGGTATCCTAAAGCGATACAGCCAACCCAAAGCACAATTTGTATAATGGTTTTCATTTTGTATGTGTTATTTTAATTTAGTGGTCTTCACAAATCTACAATTTTTTTTTAATCGTAAAAGTTTTTAGCCTAAAAATCATCTTTATCTTTGAAGGCTCATGAAATCAACTACTCCTGCTTCATTTTATAGTTTACTGGAATCTAAATTTCCACATACACCAACTGCCACACAATCAGTAGCTTTACAGAAACTAGCCGAATTTACATTGTCTTCGGTTACGAATGAGGTTTTTTTATTAAAAGGATTTGCCGGTACAGGAAAAACCACATTAATAGGAACATTAGTGAACAGTTTATGGAAAGTACAAAAAAAAGCTGTGCTAATGGCACCAACAGGAAGAGCTGCAAAAGTAATGTCAAATTACTCCAATACACAAGCCTACACTATTCACCGAAAAATATATTTTCCAAAAAAACAAAGTGGAGGTGGAGTTCAATTTGTTTTGGCACCGAATAAACATAGGGATACTTTATTTATTGTTGATGAAGCATCTATGATACCCGATACCGCTGCCGATTCTAAATTGTTCGAAAACGGTTCGTTGTTAGATGATTTAATGATGTTTGTATATTCTGGTCATAAATGTAAACTTTTACTAATAGGAGATACCGCGCAATTACCACCGGTGCATTTAATATTGAGTCCTGCTTTAGATGGGGATAAAATTTCTTTGAATTATAATAAAGAAGTTGTCCGCTTAGAATTGAATGAGGTAGTAAGGCAAGCAGGCGATTCTGGTATTTTAGCTAACGCAACCTTATTAAGGGAGCAATTACAAAGTGATTTTTTTGAGGATTTTAAATTTGATGTAGATCCGTTCACTGATATAGTTAGATTAATTGATGGTAACGAAATACAAGAGGCCATTGATAGTTCGTATTCAGAAAACGGAAAAGAGGAAACTGCATTTATTGTGCGCTCTAATAAACGGGCCAATCTTTATAACCAAAATATACGTGAACGAATTTTATTTTTAGAAAATGATATTGCTGTAGGTGATTTTATGATGGTAGTAAAGAACAATTATTATTGGTTAAAACCAAGTTCAGAGGCAGGGTTTATTGCAAACGGAGATATAATAGAGGTTCTAGAAATTTTCGATATTAAAGAAATCTACACCTTTAAATTTGCGGAAGTAAAAGTGAAAATGGTAGATTATCCAAATATGGCTCCGTTTGAAACGGTACTATTACTGGATACAATTACAGCAGAATCCCCTTCACTTTCTTATGAAGACGGTAATCGATTATATCAGGAGGTAATGAAAGACTATGCCCATGAGAGTTCAAAATATAAGAAGTTTTTGGGAGTGAAGAATAATAAGTATTTCAATGGCTTACAAGTTAAGTTTTCATATGCTATAACCTGTCATAAATCCCAAGGGGGGCAATGGAATACAGTATTTGTTGAGCAACCTTATTTACCGAATGGTCCCGATAAAGAGTATTTAAGATGGTTATATACTGCGGTTACAAGGGCAAAGAATAAATTATACCTAATTGGATTTAAGGATGATTTTTTTCTTGATTAATAAAAGGTTATTTTAGTAAATACGGATAGGCAAAAGCATCTTATTCAAAAGAGAATATAACATGACAACCGATACAATTTTAAGTATATTTTTAGGAGTGGGATTAGCAGCTTCTGTAGGTTTTAGAGTCTTTTTACCGCTATTTGCATTAAGTCTGGCATCATATTTCGGTGTATGGGAACTAAATGATAATTGGCAGTGGATAGGGAGTTTGGTAGCTGTTTTAACCTTGGGCGTAGCTACATTATTAGAAATATTCGCTTATTTTATCCCTTGGTTCGATAATTTGTTGGATAGCATTGCTGTCCCTTTAGCAGCAATCGCAGGTACTGCAGTAATGGTTTCAACAGTTGCGGACTTAGATCCGGTAATAACCTGGTCCTTAGCAATTATTGCCGGTGGAGGAACTGCAACAGCTATAAAAGGGGCAGGAGCCACAGGTAGGTTAGCATCAACCGCAACAACGGGCGGTTTGGCAAATCCGGTTTTGGCAACAGTGGAAACAGGAACTGCAGTAGTAGTAACAGCCGCATCAATATTTGCCCCTATATTAGCGGCCGTATTGGTCATAATTATTTTGATTATAATTTTTAGGATTTATAGAAGCTTACGACCAAAAAGCAAAACTTAAATAATATTTAGTTGAAGAAAATAGCAATGATACCTGCCCGTTATGCGGCATCGAGATTTCCTGCAAAATTAATGCAAGATTTGGCGGGTAAACCAGTGATTTTAAGGACATATGAAGCGGCGGTACAAACCAAATTATTCGATGATGTATATGTTGTTACGGATAGTGAAATTATTTATGAAACCATAGTAAAAGAGGGCGGTTTGGCTATTATGAGCAAAAAAGAGCACGACTGTGGCAGTGATAGAATTGCCGAAGCAGTAATGCAAATGGATGTTGATATTATTGTAAATGTTCAGGGTGATGAACCTTTTACCGAACGAGAAAGTTTAGAAGCCGTTTTAAATGTTTTTGAAAATGATGCGCAAAAAGAAATTGATCTGGCATCCTTAATGGTTAAAATTACAGATGCAGAGGAAATTAATAACCCTAATACGGTAAAGGTAATAGTTGATAATAGAAATTTTGCCTTGTATTTTTCTAGATCGCCAATACCTTATCCAAGAGCTAAAGATTCTAATACATGCTATTATAAACATAAAGGGATTTATGCCTTTAGAAAAAGTGCTTTGATGGATTTTCAAAGGCTACCAATGTTGCAGTTAGAGGCAACAGAAAAAATTGAGGCTATACGGTATTTAGAATATGGTAAAAAGATAAAAATGGTAGAAACTAATGTTCAGGGAATTGAAATAGATACACCGGAAGATTTAAAGAAAGCACAAGCCGCATGGAAATAGATTTTAAAGGTATAAATGTCATTGGGTTTGATGCCGATGATACCTTATGGGTTAATGAAACCTATTTTAGAGATACCGAAGACAAGTTTGCGGACCTATTAGAAAAATATGAAACCAAAAATAAGATAGATCAAGAACTGTTTAGAACAGAAATAAAGAATTTAGATTTATATGGATATGGGATAAAAGGCTTTACCCTTTCCATGATTGAATGTGCTTTAGACTTATCAAACAATAATGTTTCTTCAAAAACAATAGGAGCATTGTTAGACTTGGGTAAAGAAATGATTACAAAGCCTGTAGAACTTTTGAATGGAGTAGAAGAGGTTTTAAAAAATTTAAAAGATAAATACCGATTAATAGTTTTAACGAAAGGAGATCTTTTAGATCAGGAACGAAAATTAGAACGATCCGGGTTATCCGAATATTTTCATCATGTAGAGGTGTTGAGTGATAAAAAAGAAAAAAATTATATTGATTTGCTTGAGCATTTACAGATAAAACCAAGTGAATTTTTAATGATAGGTAATTCATTGAAATCAGATGTTTTACCATTGGTTGAAATTGGCGCACGTGCGCTTCATGTTCCCTTTCATACGACTTGGGAGCATGAAGAAGTTAGAGGTCCAATTGAGAATAAAGGATATATGACAATGTCCAATTTGACAGATATTCTAGAATACGTATAATGTAAATGGAAGTAAGAAAAGAAATGACATTGAAGAATATACCTACTAAAGCTTCTCAAGAATATCGAAATTTCCCTATGGTACCTAGAGTAGTATATGGTAAAGGAAGTTTTAATACTCTTGGCGATATTTTAATGTCTAAAAGAAAACATTCGGAAGCGCCCATGATATATTTGGTAGATGATGTATTTGAAAATACGGATTTATTAAATAGAATTCCGAAAATATTCTGTGATCAAATTATCTTAATTTCTGCTGAAGATGAGCCAAAAACGCAACAAGTAGATGCGCTAGTAAGCATGCTTAAAGAAAACTATAATGAACTGCCATCAGGAATTATAGGAATAGGAGGTGGTACATTATTAGATTTAGCTAAAGCTGTCGCAATTATGCTTACCAATAAGGGTGGTGCAGCAGAATACCAAGGTTGGGACTTGGTCAAGAAACAACCAATTTATCATGTAGGTATACCTACTATTAGTGGTACTGGTGCAGAAGTTTCTAGAACTACGGTGCTAATGGGCCCAGAAAAAAAGCTGGGGATTAATTCAGATTATACCACCTTCGACCAAGTTTTGTTAGATCCAGATTTAACCGTAGGGGTACCTAAAGAACAATGGTTTTATACAGGTATGGATTGTTTTATTCATTGTGTAGAATCACTCAACGGTACTTTTTTAAACGCTTTTAGTAAAAGCTACGGTGAAAAATCACTAGAGTTATGTAAAGAAGTTTTTCTTGAGGATATAGACGAATCCGAAAGTAGAGAAAAATTGATGATGGCATCATGGCATGGAGGAATGAGTATAGCGTATTCTCAAGTGGGTGTAGCACACGCAATGAGTTATGGTTTAGGTTATGTTTTAGGAGTTAAACATGGAATAGGTAATTGCCTAGTTTTTCAGTTTCTAGAGGAATTTTATCCAGAAGGTGTTGTACTATTTAATAATATGCTTAAAAAACACAAAATAGTGCTGCCCAAAGGGGTTTGCTCTAACCTAACAGAATCTGAAATGGATACCATGATAACGGTAGCTTTAGGTATGGAACCGTTATGGGAAAATGCTCTTGGTGAAAATTGGAAATCAATAATTACTGCTCAAAAACTAAAAGCAATTTATCAGAAAATTTAATTCTGAAAAGTTTCACATCATTACTTCAATAGTTGACTTTATAGTTAACAAAATTTCATCATGCAAAAATTAGCAAAATTTATTTATTTTAATATTCTTGGATGGAAACTTAAAGGCGAATTTCCTTCTCATTTAAATAAGTTTGTGGCTATAGTTGTACCTCATACAAGCTATTGGGATTTTTTGTTAGGCTTGTTGATACGCAAGGTTTGGAATGAAGAAATCAATTATATCGGTAAAAAGAGCCTATTTGATTCTCCTTTGGGCTGGTTTTTTCGATGGACTGGTGGAGCCCCTATTGATCGATCGAAAACAAATAATACTGTACAAGCTACGGCACAAATTTTTCATGAACGTGAAAAGTTTAGATTGTCGTTATCGCCAGAGGGAACTAGAAAAAAAGTAGAGAAATGGAAGACAGGATTCTATTTTATCGCTAAAACTGCTAATGTTCCCATAGTACTTGTGGCCTTTGATTATGGAAAGAAAGAAATTAAAGTTTCAGAACCTCTAATGCCGACAGATAATCAAGAAGCTGATTTTAAAAAATATCATTCTTTTTTTAAAGGAGTAGAAGGGAAATATAGATAGATTATTGTGTTTTATTCAATTGTTTTTAGATTACAAAACCTATAAATAATAGCTTGCGATACAGTCTTCTTGTACTCTTTGAAACATAGTTTAATAATTACTATCATACATAGTGGTTAATTAGTTTTTTGAACATTCATTCTACCTAAAATAGAGATAAATAAAAAATGGATTGAATTGGTTAAATACCGCATTTTAAAAATGCGGATCTTTTTATTTATGATATTTTCATTAGTTAATTAAATACCAGTCATTTTTAGAATTTACATTAGTATTTTTGAATTGATCTTCAAGTAGTCGTATTAAATTGATGTATTTTAACGATCTAAATGGATTATTATCGAAAATGTTAAAATATAACGGCAATGTTTTAACAATTGTGGTAATTAATCCTTTATCTTACAATTCCGCTAGATATAGTTCGTAAATACTTATCGGCGTTCCCCCATACAATAAGTTTACAATCGACCCCACGTCTATCAAGAATACCTTTGCATGCTTTGGTTTTAAATCAAAACCAATTGAGTATGGGGAAAAATTACATTTCTACACATATTTTTAGTTTTAACTTCTTTAAAAAACCCATTGATTTAAAATGGGAGATTTCATCTATGCAAAAACTTTGTTTGCAAGATGCGCTATATCTAATACACACTCCACAATTTCTAACACTAAATTATCAACCATGAAAACCAAACCAACCCTTTTTAAACCTTGTATTGCCATTTTGTTTCTATTATGTTTTAGTACCGTTTTTTCGCAACAAATACCAAAGAAACAATTACAAGGGATACAAATTATTCCACCTAGTATTCAAGCAAATACTAGAGCAAGCAGTCAATCGATTATAGAAAGTTTTAATCTTTCAAGCGGTAATAATTTTCAGCAGGTAGCTGTAAAAATAGATAAAGAAGGAATTGCACACGAAAAATTTCAGCAATACCATAATGGTATTAAAGTTGAATTCGGCCAAACTATTGTGCATTCAAAAGCTGGTGTAACACAGGCACTTTCAAACAGTGTTTTTGAAATTAATAATTTATCAATAGCCCCATCATTATCAGCATCAGCAGCTTTTAATAATGCCATTTCACATATAGGTGCGCAACAATATCTTTGGGATAATCCTTCAGAGGCCGCTATGGTAGATGGTTATAGAAAACCAAAAGGCGAATTGGTGATTTTACCTGCTATAAATGCGAGTTTAACATCACCAAAATTAGCGTACAAATTCGATATCTATGCTACTAATCCTATACAAAGGGCTGATGTTTATATAGATGCTAAAAATGGACAAGTACTTTTTGTGAACAATAAAATACATACGGCGGATACACCTGCTTCTGGTGCTAGTTTGTATAATGGGACTGTTAATTTTACAGCAGACTTAACTGGAGGAGATTACACCTTGCGTCAAGTAGCAGATGGTAATGGTATTGAAACCTATAATATGGATGGTGGAACGGACTATGCTTTAGCTACTGATTTTACTAGTAGTACAGATGTGTTTACAGGAAGTGAAATTGGCGTTCAAGCACATTTTGGCGCAGAACAAACCCATAAATATTTTATGCAAAAACATGGTAGAGATTCTTTTGATGATGCGGGTTCTGTATTAAGATCATATGTAAGCGCCAATTTAATTGGTATGGGGTATTTTAGTAATATAAATGCCTTTTGGGACGGTTCAAAAATGACGTATGGGGATGGAGATGGTGTCAATTTCGGGCCATTAGTGGCATTAGATATAGTAGGTCATGAAATTGCCCATGGAGTTACCGAATATACTGCAAGTTTAGTTTATCAGAATGAATCTGGAGCTTTGAACGAATCGTTTTCAGATATTTTTGGTGAATCCATTGAATTTTTTGCCCAAGGTACAAACGACTGGTTAATGGGTGATGCTATAGGTTTTGGCGGAAGTGGAGGGGCATTACGATCTATGAGCAATCCCAACTCTTATTCAGATCCAGACACGTATGGTGGAACGCATTGGATTAATACAATAAATTGTCAACCATTAAATAACAATGATCTTTGTGGAGTTCACATTAATTCTGGAGTTCAAAATTACTGGTTCTACTTATTAAGTGTTGGTGGTTCGGGAACTAATGACAACGGAGATGCTTATGGAGTGAACGCCATAGGTATGGATAAAGCAGGAACTATTGCCTACAATAATTTAGCAAACTATTTAACGTCTTTATCAGATTTTGAAGATGCAAGAATGGGATCAATTTTGGCTGCCATAGATTTATATGGGGCAGGTAGTGCAGAAGAAATAGCAGTGACCAATGCTTGGCATGCTGTAGGTGTAGGAGAACCGTTTGGAGTTGCTCCTACCCCTGCAGTTTGTGATACAGGTGATATTACAGTAGATATTACTTTTGATCAATATGGTGAAGAAACACAATGGCGTTTATTTGGACCAGAAGGGTATATAATAGATGGACGTAATTACTCTTCAGCTAATAGCTCCACCAATTTAATAGAAACTCTACAAGAACAATTTGATGTTAATGGGAGCCCAATTACGCCAATGCCTTTAGCGCCAGGTGAATACCGCTTTGTTATGTATGATACACCATATCAAGATGGTATGAACAGTGGTTATGGTGTAGGTTCTTATACTATAGCAAGTGCAGATCGTACAATTTTTACTGGCGGTACTTTCGGCTTTTACCAAACAACTAAGTTTTGTATTGAAGAAGCGCCAGTAGTAACATCAGAAACTGAAATAACAGTAAATGAGTTTAATAGAATTTTTGTTACCGATATAAATGGCGGAGACACTGATGATGCTTTTATTTTATCAACCATTGGCAACAATCTTAGAATTGTTAGTAATGGAACTATAGGTTCTTTAGAGCCAAATATTGTTCAGATAGATCCAAATACCGTAGAGATACCACTTGCTGATATTTCTAATAGTATCATTTTTGATGGACTTTTAGGGAATAATACAGTGCTACTTAGTGACGGTATAAGTATGCCTAACCAATCCATAGTTTTTGATAGTTTTGATGTTACAGCTGCTGCAAATGGTGCTATGGATTTTCTTTCATTAAATGGAATAAACAATGGGTCTTTAAATTTAAATGGCGCAACCATTGTTTCAAATATCCCAGTTAATTTTAGTAATGACAGTTCATTTTACGGGGAAGGTGAAATTATTGGTGGAGTTTGGTTGGTTTTACGTTCAGATATTAGCCCAGGTTTTAGTCCAGGTACGCTGGCTACAGGGGATTTGTTTTTACAAAGTAATAGCACCTTAATACAAGATAACAGTGTTTTTACCGCTGAAGTAAATGGTGCAACCGCTGGAACGGAACACGACCAAATCGTGGTAACTGGTACTGTTACTTTAAATGGTGTAAATCTAAATTTAATGGGAGGTTATGCTAATGCAGCTACTGATGAAATTATTTTAATAGACAATGATGGAGCAGATCCAATTTCAGGAACCTTCAATGGTTTAGATGAAGGAGCTGATGTCTCATTTGGTGCTTTTACTGGAACAATAAGTTATGTTGGCGGTGATGGGAATGATGTCGTGTTATTAGGTATTCAAACTTGCACATTAGCCATCACCGATCAACCACAAGATGTAACAATATGTGAAGATGAGACTACCTTGGAATTTTCTGTAGTAGCATCGGGTACAGGTGTTTTAAGCTATAACTGGCAAGCTTTGGGTAATGGATTAACGGAATGGACTGCAGTGGCGGAACAAGACGGTACCGCAACTTTAACATTAACAGCACCCGCTCAACCAGAATCAAGCGGCCTTCAATACCGTGTTGTAATTACAGATGATCAGGGAACAGTTGACATAGCAGATGATTGTAATTTAATTAGTAATGCTGCCATATTAACCGTTAACCCTAAACCAGAACCCGTAATTTTAGGACCAACGAGTTATATAGAAGGTACTACAGGCGTTACATTAGATGCCGGAGCAGGTTACACCAATTACCTATGGTCCACAGGAGAAACTACGCAGACCATTACAGTTTTAGAAGGGGATTACACAGTTGAAGTTACTGATATAAATGGATGTGTAGGGATTTCTGAAATCTTCACAGTTACTAAGATAGCTTCAGATTTGGTAATAACGGAAATAATGTACAATCCTAGTGGAACAGATGGGGTATGGGAATGGATAGAGGTGTATAATAAAGGAACCCAACCTATCAATTTGTCAGGGTATGTATTGGATGACAATCAAGGTACGGCTTTAGTGATTGCTAATATTAATTCAGGTAGTATCGCGCCCCAAGAATCAGCAGTTTTATTTGATGCAACCTTGACTGAAGCTCAATTTGAAGAAGCATGGGGAGACGTAAACCTGATAGCAGTATTAGACTTTCCTTCATTAGGAAATAATGGAGGGGATTCCATTGGTATATGGAATAGTTTTTCTAGTTATAACGGTGATAACCAAACACAACTTAATACAGTAGAAAAAGTTGACTATTCAAATGAACTCCCTTGGCCTACCGATGATGGCTTTGCTTCCATTTTTCTAACGGATTTAACTGCGGATAACAAGTTAGCCGAAAACTGGGAATTAAGTGTAGTAGGTTTGGTAACCCCTTTAAATACAGGGTATTTGAGTATAGGAGTACATGGAAATTCTGGAACCGATATTGGATCACCCGGAATACCTAATGCCATAGATGTGCAAGCACCTATAGTTAGCTGCCCAGCTCCAATAACGGTATCGAATGAGTTAGGTCTGTGTGAAGCAAGCTTCCCAATTATACCGGCTTCAGCAACCGATAACGTAACATTACCAGCGAATATGATTATAGATTTTGTGCGAAGTGATGGAGCTTTATTAACCTTAACAGATCCTTTTCAAGTAGGAGAAACCATCATTACATGGACGGCGACAGATGAGGCAGGAAATACTTCAGAAAGTTGTGAACAGATTATTACGGTAAATGACGATGAAGGCCCAACTGCGGTAGTCCAAGATGTTATTCTTGAATTAGATGCACTAGGGGAAGTGACACCTAACGTTTTTGCTACAGGAGCAGTAGTAAGTAGGGATGATAATTGCGGTGTAGAGGGGTCAGTAGGCGTATCAGGACCGGAAACGTACACCTGTGCAAATCTTGGTGTTAATCCTGTAACAATTTTCATTAGGGATATTAATGGCAACGAAACACCTTATGATATAACCTATACAATCATAGATCCCCTAGGTGTCTGTGCAGATGTAACTCCACCAGTAATAACTTGCCCGGCAGATGTTACTTTAGCTTTCGGAGGGTCAACGGATCCATCAACTACTGGAACAGCTACAGCAACGGATGCAGATGGGATTGCAGCAATAGTATTCTCCGATGTCTTGGTAGGCCAAGTAATCAATAGAACCTGGACGGCAACAGACACTAATGGAAACAGTGCAACTTGTATTCAGTTGATTACCATAGAGCCAGAACTTGATACCACTCCGCCAATAGCGGTCTGCCAGAACTTTACCTTGGTACTTAGCGAACTTGGATCAGGAAGTATTTTAGCTACAGATATTGACAATGGATCTTCGGATAATGAGGCAATAGCTTCCTTATCTGTAACACCAGCTAGCTTCAATGAGTCAAATATTGGTGAAAACCAAGTAACATTAACAGTTACAGATACATCAGGAAATAGTGCTAGTTGTACGGCCACGGTAACCGTTGTAGCGGCACCAGATACGACTAATCCGGAAGCTGTTTGCCAAGACTTCATTTTGGTACTTGATGCTTCTGGGCTTGGAACAATAACCGCTGCAGATGTGGATGGCGGTTCTACCGATAATATTGGAATAGTATCCTTAACGGTATCACCAAGTAGTTTTAATGAAACAAATATTGGAGTAAATCAAGTGACATTAACAGTAACAGATGCGGCAGGAAACACTGATGAATGTACAGCAACAGTAAATGTGGAGGCAGCACCAATTGTTACTTGTCGTAATAATCTAGCAAACGAGGACACTGGTATAGTATTGCCACCTGGTAGTTTAATAGGAGGAGTGGACAGTGCTGTAGGAACTTCAACGGATACAAATGGTAGTCCTTGTGCACTTGTTGTGGAAAATGTGGATGCGAACCAACGATGGGGAAGGTACAAGATATCATTAAACCTATCGGCACATGGGATATCTGCAGGGGACGAGCTATACATTAGTATTGATGGAAAGAGTCTAACGGGCCAGGCAAGGGTAGAGATCAATCGTAACGATACGCCCAACACCGCTCTTGGTTTCAACAATTTTGGCACAAGTTGGAGCAGGTATGAAAACACATTTACGGTGCCTACCGGACTAACTACGATTGACTTATGGTTTTTTAGCAACTATGCTCAAAGTACACCGGGTAAAACGGTATATGACAACCTTATCGTTAGGAATCTAAGCGATACGGGCGGTAACCTAGTTCCAATTGCGAACGCAGGTACAGATGTCACAATTGAAGATACGGACTTGAGCGGCAATGAGACAGTTACCTTGAACGGTAGCAATAGCGTTGATTTAGACGGTACGATAGTTTCATATGATTGGACGGAGAACGGAACTGGAATCGGTACCGGAACAACACCAACTATAGTATTTTCGGTTGGGGTGCATAATATCATTTTAACGGTTACAGATGATCAAGGTGCAACTGCAATGGATTCGGTACGTATAACGATTACAGAGCCTAATACGGTAGCCTGTTCGGATGATCTAAATAACGAGGATTCTGGTATAATATTACCATCCGGTAGTTTAGTTGGTGGTATTGATGCTGTCACAGGAACTTCAACGGATACAAATGGCAGTCCTTGCGCACTTGTTGTAGAAAATGTGGATGCGAACCAACGATGGGGAAGGTACAAGATATCATTAAACCTATCGGCACATGGGATATCTGCAGGGGACGAGCTATACATTAGTATTGATGGCAAAAGTCTAACGGGCCAGGCAAGGGTAGAGATCAATCGTAACGATACGCCCAACACCGCTCTTGGTTTCAACAATTTTGGCACAAGTTGGAGCAGGTATGAAAACACATTTACGGTGCCTACCGGACTAACTACGATTGACTTATGGTTTTTTAGCAACTATGCTCAAAGTACACCGGGTAAAACGGTATATGACAACCTTATCGTTAGGAATCTAAGCGATACGGGCGGTAACCTAGTTCCAATTGCGAACGCAGGTACAGATGTCACAATTGAAGATACGGACTTGAGCGGCAATGAGACAGTTACCTTGAACGGTAGCAATAGCGTTGATTTAGACGGTACGATAGTTTCATATGATTGGACGGAGAACGGAACTGGAATCGGTACCGGAACAACACCAACTATAGTATTTTCGGTTGGGGTGCATAATATCATTTTAACGGTTACAGATGATCAAGGTGCAACTGCAATGGATTCGGTACGTATAACGATTACAGAGCCTAATACGGTAGCCTGTTCGGATGATCTAAATAACGAGGATTCTGGTATAATATTACCATCCGGTAGTTTAGTTGGTGGTATTGATGCTGTCACAGGAACTTCAACGGATACAAATGGTAGTCTTTGTGCACTTGTTGTAGAAAATGTGGATGCGAACCAACCATGGGGAAGGTACAAGATATCATTAAACCTATCGGAACACGGGATATCAGCTGGGGATGTAATATTCTTTGGTGTTGACGGAAAGAGCCTAACAGGAATTGCACATGTAGAGGTTACAAGGAATGATACTCCTAATACTGCACTTGCATACACAACTTTTGGAAACAGTTGGAGCAGTTATGAGACTACATTTACAATACCTTCAGGACTAACAACGATAGACTTGTGGTTCTTTAGTAACTATACGCAACAGACAGCAGGAAAGGCGATTTATGATAACTTAACGGTTATTAATATGAGTACTACAGGAACAGCAAGAAGCACGCAAAAGACAAAACCATTAAATGATTTAACGATATATCCAAATCCAGCGAACATAGAAACTACCTTAAGTTTCAAGCAACCGACAACGGTAGGTACAATACAAGTGTTCGATGTAACGGGTAGGTTGGTACAAACCATTAAGGGAGGTTTAATAGACCAAAAAGGAACTCCTGTAAATGTTCAGGAAATGCCACAAGGCGTGTATTTTGTAAAAACAATAGATGCTACCGGAGTTGAGTTTCAACAACAGATGTTAATAGAACGGCAATAGCCAAAATAGTATTAACTTATAATAATAAAGGAGGCCAAAACGGTCTCCTTTATTAGGTTGAATGCTTTAGGTTATATAATTATTAATGTGCGGTTTTTGAGATTTTTTTAACGCAAATTTTATAAGTCGGAGAATTTTTTTAAAAATAATTTTATTAGTTAAAAGGCTATTCGTCGATTATTTTAGTGCTTTATCGATAAATGGTAATTAAAACATACTGTGTTTAAATTGAGTATTATTTTTCTTACAACGACCAAATAAATTTAAAAAATGACCAGCCAAATTAAAGTATTTAGTAGTGTACTATTTTTTATTTTATGCTTTTCGAATGTTAGTGCTCAGCAATGCGAAAATAGTATCTCTAATGAGCATCCTTTAATTAATTTACCCTCTGGAACACTAGTGGGTGGTGTCGACAATGTAATTGGGACAAATACGGATACAAATGGAAGCCCGTGCGCTCTGGTAGTAGGGAATGTGGATGTAGGTCAACCCTGGGGCAGATATCGTATTTCTATAAATTTAATAGATAATGATATTACTGCAGGTGATGAAATATTTATAAGTATAGATGGAAAGAGCTTAACAGGAATTGCACGATTTGAGGCGAATCGAAACAATACACCTAACGCGGCGTTAGCAAGACATACATTTGGTAATGAATGGAGCAGGTATGAATCTACATTCGTAGTGCCCGAAGGCCTTTCTACGATAGACCTATGGTTTTTTAGTAATTATACTCAACAAACCGCAGGTAATGCGGTTTATGACAATCTAATGGTACGTAAGGTAAATGAGGAGGTGTTGGATTTCAGCAATGCATTTGTTACTACATGGAAAACAGATAACCCAGGTGTTTCTGCAAATAATCAAATTACCATACCAACTTCTAGTGTAGGTAGTTATGACTATAGTGTTGATTGGGGAGATGGTATAATAGAATCGGGCTTTACTGGCGATGCAACCCATACCTATTCAAATGCGGGTACGTATACTGTTTCTATAATAGGAGATTTTCCAAACATATATTTTAATGGAGTAGGCGATAAGGATAAGATTCTTACAGTAGTAAAATGGGGTAATATAGTATGGGGAAGTAGTTTTGATTCCATCTTTAATGGGTGTACAAATCTTGATGTTATTGCTACAGATATTCCTAATACTGCTAACGTATTTTCTTATACCGCTATGTTTCAAGATTGTAAATCCTTGATAGGAAACTATTCTTTCAATAATTGGGATGTAGGTAATTCTCTTGGAATGGCATACATGTTTGCAGGGGCCGAACTATTCAATCAAGATATCAGTAATTGGATTTTAGGAACAACCATGAATATGGACGGTATGTTTGAAGGAGCAACTTCTTTTAATCAACCTCTAAATTTTCAAGGTATGGAAAGAACTCCGACTATGGTGAATATGTTGAAAGGAGCAACGTCTTTTGATCAAGACCTAAGTCTAATGCCGCGGCACGGTAGTGATATGACAGGGATGTTGGTAAATAGCGGCATGTCTAACGAAAATTATGACAAGACCTTGATTGGTTGGGCCACTAAATCAATTGACCCCAATGTAGTACTAGACGCTCCTGATAACCAATACTGTATCAGTGAAGAGGCTCGTCATACCTTAATTAATGAATATGGCTGGACAATTAATGATGGGGGTAAGAATTGTGAAACCACTTGCCCTAATGATCTACCCAATGAAGATGCATCTATAGTTTTACTTTCTGGCACAACAGTAGGTGGCGTAGATAGTACTATAGGTACTTCCGCTGATACGAATTTTAGTGATTGTGCATTAGTAGTATCTAACAATGATTCAGGGCAGCCATGGGGCAGATATCGTATTTCTATAAATTTAATAGATAATGATATTACCGCAGGTGATGAAATATTTATAAGTATAGATGGAAAGAGCTTAACAGGAATTGCGCGATTTGAGGCGAACCGAAACAATACGCCTAACGCGGCGTTAGCAAGACATACATTTGGTAATGAATGGAGCAGGTATGAATCTACATTCGTAGTGCCTGAAGGCCTTTCTACGATAGACCTATGGTTTTTTAGTAATTATACTCAACAAACCGCAGGTAATGCGGTTTATGACAATCTAGTGGTACGTAAGGTAAATGATGAGGTGTTGGATTTCAGCAATGCGTTTGTTACGACATGGAAAACAGATAACCCAGGCGTTTCTGCAAATAATCAAATTACGATACCAACTTTTCCGGGAGAAGTAATTGGTATAAATGGGTCTACTGACTATAGTTATAATTATGATGTAGATTGGGGTGATGGTAATATTGATTTAGGTGTATCAGGTGATGCAACGCATACATATGATGTACCAGGAACGTATACTGTTTCTATAATTGGAGAATTTCCGCAAATTTATTTTAATGCATCAGGTGATAAGGATAAAATACTGTCGGTTGCACAATGGGGTAATATACAATTAGTAAATATGACTTCCGCCTTCGAAGGGTGTTCCAATTTAGATGTTGTAGCACTTGATATACCATCAAGAGCGATTGATTATAAAGCTATGTTTAAGGATTGTAAATCATTAGTTGGTAATTCTAAGTTCAATGACTGGGATATGCATGATGCTTTTGGTGTTGCCTATATGTTCGCCGGGGCTGAACTATTTAATCAAGATATTAGTAATTGGTCATTTGGAACATTATTTAATATGAACGGTATGTTTGAGGGGGCAACATCTTTTAATCAACCTGTAAGTTGGGCTTATTCAGAAAGAACTCCAACAATGATTAATATGTTCAAAGATGCAACGTCTTTTGATCAAGACCTAAGTTTAATGCCTCGCCATGGAAGTGATATGACAGGGATGTTGGTAAATAGCGGTATGTCTAACGAAAATTACGACAAGACCTTGATTGGTTGGGGCTCTAGACCCAAAGAAAGCGATGTAGTGTTCGATGCTCCTGATAACCAATACTGTCTCAGTGAAGAGGCTCGTCAAACATTGATTGATGATTATGGTTGGACTATTAATGATGCAGGTAAAAGTTGTTTAGCAGATTTTAGCAATGCATTTGTTACTACATGGAAAACAGATAACCCAGGCGTTTCTGGAAATAATCAAATTACCATACCAACTTCTAGTGTAGGTAGTTATGACTATAGTGTTGATTGGGGAGATGGTATAATAGAATCGGGCTTTACTGGCGATGCAACGCATACCTATTCAAATGCCGGTACGTATACTGTTTCTATAATAGGAGATTTTCCAGGTATTCATTTTAACGACACGGGAGATAAGGAAAAATTACGACAGGTAATAAAATGGGGAGATAATACTTGGTCTAGATTTGATGGGGCTTTTAAAGGTTGTACCAACTTAGATGTGGTGGCAACTGATATACCAGATTTAAGCAATGTTTCTTCCTTCACAGAGATGTTTAGTGGATGCAGCAATTTAATTGGAAACAATTCTTTTAATTCATGGAACGTATCTAGCGCAACAACAATGTTGGGAATGTTTCATGGGGCAACAAAATTTAATCAGCCTTTAGGTAATTGGAACGTTTCTAATGTATTGGAAACAATAGGGATGTTTATGGAGAGTGGTTTTAATCAAGATGTTTCTTCTTGGAACGTTTCTAAAGTAGAACGAATGAATTCGATGTTTAGGGGAGCTATTGTTTTTAATCAATCACTAGGGGAGTGGTCATTGAATAGTATAACTAACATGGATGGAATGTTAGATGATACTGACCTTTCTATTGAAAATTATGATGCAACCTTAATTGGGTGGAAAAACGGAGCACCAATAAATGGAATAACCTTAGGGGCTATAAATCTTACCTATTGTACTTCAGAGCAAGCACGTCAAGAGCTTATAGCTATAAATGGTTGGACCATTAATGATGCAGGTAAAAGTTGTTCAACTATAGCCTGTACAAATGATTTGGCAAACGAAGACTCATTCATGGTATTACCCTCCGGTACATTGGTCGGCGGTGTCGACAGTGCAATTGGTACAAATTCGGATACAAATGGTAGTCCTTGTGCACTTGTTGTAGAAAATGTGGATGCGAACCAACCATGGGGTAGATATAAGATTTCGTTGAACTTATCGGCTCAGGGTATTTCTGCCGGCGATGAGTTGTATATAAGTGTAGATGGTAAAAGTTTATCTGGTCAGGCCAGGTTTGAAATCAATCGAAACGACACCCCTAACGCTACGCTGGCCAGAAACACTTTTGGTAGCGATTGGTCTAAATTTGAAAGCACATTCGTCATACCAAGCGGACTAACAACGATAGACCTGTGGTTCTTTAGTAACTATACGCAACAGACAGCAGGAAAGGCGATTTATGATAACTTAACGGTTATTAATATGAGCACTGCGGCAACAGCAAGAAGTATTCAAGAAACTAAACCATTAAATGATTTAACGATATATCCAAATCCAGCGAACATAGAAACTACCTTAAGTTTCAAGCAACCTACAACGGTAGGTACCATACAAGTGTTCGATGTAACGGGTAGGTTGGTACAAACCATTAAGGGTGGTTCAATAGACCAAAAAGGTACACCCGTAAATGTTCAGGAAATGCCACAAGGCGTGTATTTTGTAAAAACAATAGACGTCTCAGGAGTTGAGTTTCAACAACAGATGTTGATTCAGCGGCAATAGCAATTATAGTATTAATGCATATAAAAAAAGGAGACCAATTTGGTCTCCTTTTTTTTCATACTTTAATTAATATTTATTCTTCCATAGAATGATACACGTTCTGTACATCGTCATCTTCTTCTAATTTTTCAAGAAGTTTTTCGACATCAACAGCTTCTTCTTCTGTAAGTGCTTTTGTTACTTGAGGTATTCGCTCAAAACCTGATGATAGAATTTCTATTTCGCGATTTTCCAATTCTTTTTGTAGCGCACCGAAACTTTCGAAAGGGCCGTAGATTAAAATTCCGTCTTCATCAACGAACACTTCTTCGGCACCAAAATCAATTAATTCTAATTCTAGTTCTTCTGGGTCCAAACCCGCTGCAGGAATCCTAAAATTGCATGTATGGTCGAACATAAATTCAACGGAACCTGATGTTCCTAAGTTACCGTTGCATTTATTAAAATAACTTCGAACATTAGCAACTGTACGGGTATTGTTGTCCGTTGCAGTTTCTACCAGTATTGCGATTCCGTGCGAGGCATATCCTTCAAAAAGCACTTCTTTGTAATCACCCAAAGATTTATCGCTAGCCCTTTTTATAGCCCGCTCTACATTATCTTTAGGCATATTTACGGCCTTGGCATTTTGAATTACCGCTCTAAGTCTAGAATTGGCATCTGGATCTGGTCCGCCTTCTTTCACGGCCATCACAATATCTTTGCCTATACGAGTAAAGGCTTTGGACATTGCTGACCATCTTTTCATTTTACGTGCTTTTCTAAACTCAAAAGCTCTTCCCATGGTAAATTATTTTAAACAAATGTACAAAAACGGTCAATGTTCAGAAATCATTATATAAATTTCATGAATCCGATTTTTAATTATTAGTATTGGTTATTAAAATTCACTTTCTATAATATCTTCTATAGTTCTAGCTAGAACAAAATCTTTTTCAGTAACACCGTTAGCGTCGTGAGTATTTAAACGAATATTCAAGGTGTTGTAAACGTTGCTCCAGTCTGGGTGATGACTTTGTGCCTCACACTCAAAAGCAATTCGTGTCATAACAGAAAAAGCTTCTTTAAAATCTTTGAATTCAAATGTGGTTTCGATAGCACCGTCTACATATTCCCATCCATCTAGTTGGCCTAAGTAATCTGCTATTTGTTCGTCCGTAAATTTTTCTACCTCTTTCATAATTTAATTAATTTAAAACATGATGTTCTATAATATCTTGAATTGTAAATTGTAAATTTTTAGGCAATTTATTAGTTTTAGGTAATACTGCCAAATACCTATCTTCATTGGTCGTATAAACCCTTTTTATAATAGGGTTAAAGTTCCCGACACGTTCTAAAATTTCTTTGATAAAATCTTCGTGATGCGTTAAATCATTGCTTCCTAAATGAAAAATTCCTGTTTTGTTTCTATTAATAAGATAGTGTATTTGCTGGGTTAACTTATCATCATTAGTAACATTTAATATCAAATTAGGAAATACTTCTACTGGTTCATTTTCTATGATAGCTTTTTTCATATCCTTTACCCTTGGGGAGTTGTTTCCAAAAATCATTGGCACTCTTAGGATAGCCATTTTATCTTTTGGTAATCTAAGCAGCATATTTTCAATTTTGATTTTTAGTCGGCCATATATACTTTCAGATAATGTTTTGTCCATTTCATAAGATGGAAATTTACTATAAGCATCAAAAACATTAGCAGAGGATATAAAGTATATTTTACAGTCTTTTTTTAAAACGTATTCAGCGATATGATTATGAGCAATAACCAGAGCGGCAAAATTCCCCCGTAATGCAGAAACAATTACTTGTGGCTTAACTTCTTCTAAAACTTCAACGATATCGTCTTCCTCAAGATTGTACTGTATAAATTGCTTATTTGAGGAGAATGAATTTGCAGCATGGCAATAGGTGCCATACGTGTCAAAATAATTACAAAGCTCTTTGTAAATAGCATTACCTATGAATCCGCTTCCGCCAAGAATCAATATTTTTTTAGTGTTTAATTTCAAAAAATAGAAAGTTCTGTTTCTGTGGTTAATTTTTCTAGGGCAAGCATTCCTAATTTAGAATTGCCTTTAGGGTTAAGTCCTGGTGACCATGTAGCCACACAGAATTTATTTGGTAGCAAGGCAACGATACCGCCACCAACTCCACTTTTACCTGGTAGTCCTACTTCAAAAGCAAATTCACCGGCTTCATCATAAAATCCGCAGGTAAGCATTAAAGCATTTATGCGTTTTACTTGTGGTATAGTTAGGAATGTGTTATTTCTAATGCATTTGCCATGATTCATAAACATGAAAAAAGTACTGGTCAATTGAGCGCAACACATACTAAGCGAACATTGATGAAAGTAAAAATCCAATACCACATCTACATCATTGTTTAAATTTCCATATGATTTTAAGAGGTTTGCAGCAGCAAAATTTCGAAAACCCGTTCGTTTTTCTGACTTTGCTACATCTAAATCAAATACTATGGTATGGTCATTAGCAATGTTTTGAACAAATGATAAAAATTCTTCTTTTGGGTTTTCTAATTGAGAAACTAAAATATCCGCGATGACAATTGCACCAGGATTTATCAAAGGGTTTCGAGGAATTCCATTTTCCAATTCTAAAAGTGACAAATGATTAAACGGGTCACCAGACGGTTCAACATCTACACGTTTCCAAACTTCATCTCCAATTAGTCCTAATGCCATAGATAGACTTAAAACTTTAGAGATACTCTGTATAGAAAATGGTTTATTAGAACTACCTGCAGAATAACTTTGCTGTTTGCTATCTATGAGATGAATACCAAAGTTATTTACATCAACTTTTGCTAATTCTGGAATATAATCTGCAACCTTACCCCTGTCTTTTTCCTTTGATGCAGCTTCATTAATAGAGGTAAGAATTCGTTGAAAATCTATCATTTACTTTTTGTAAAAGGGTAATTTAACTACAGTTGCGGGTATAGCATTCTTTCTTATTTGAATATTGATTTTACTACCGATATCAGAAAATATTGAAGGAACATAACCTAAGCCAATACCTGTACCCATTGAAGGTGACATGGTACCTGAAGTTACAACACCTAATGTTTTTCCATTGCCATCAACAATATCATAACCATGTCTTGGTATTCCACGTTCATCTAATTCAAATGCTACCAATTTACGTTCTGGTCCGTGTTGTTTTTCTTTTTCTAAAGCTTCGGAGTTTACAAACTCTTTAGTGAATTTTGTAACCCAACCTAAACCAGCTTCAAAAGGGGAGGTGTTATCGTCAATATCATTACCGTAAAGACAATATCCCATTTCTAAACGTAAAGTGTCTCTAGCAGCTAAACCTATTGGTTTTATGCCAAAATCTGCTCCCGATTCAAAAACCTTGTCCCAAATTTGTTTTACCTCTTCATTTTTGCAGTAAATTTCAAATCCGCCTGATCCGGTATATCCTGTTGCAGAAATAATCACGTTTTCAATGCCTGCAAAATCGGCTACTTCAAAATGATAAAATTTAATAGCTGCTAAATTTACAGAAGTTAACGTTTGCATAGCTTCAACAGCCTTTGGTCCTTGTATTGCTAAAAGCGAATAACCGTCGGAAATATTTCGCATATCTGCTTTGAAATCTTTATTATAAGCTGAAATATGGTTCCAGTCTTTTTCAATATTAGAGGCGTTTACCACCAATAAATATTGTTCATCTTTTATTTTATAAATAATAAGATCGTCTACAATACCTCCGGTTTCATTAGGTAAGCAACTGTATTGAGCTCTACCGATGGTCAATTTTGATGCATCGTTAGAAGATACCTTTTGAATCAAGGCTAACGCATTTGGGCCAGAAATTAAAAACTCGCCCATGTGAGATACATCAAATACTCCAACAGCATTACGAACTGTTTCATGTTCGGCATTTACACCTTCGTAAGAAACGGGCATATTGTAACCTGCAAATGGTACCATTTTGGCACCAAGAGATTCGTGGGTTGTGGTAAGCGCAGTATTTTTCATCTTATACAATTTATTAGCGATACAAATTTATCGAAAATAAATAGAAGCAAAAGTGGCTAAACCTTGAATTGGGAAAATATTCTAGCCTTATAGTTAAAGCTTAAGATTTTAAAAGAAAATCTTTGAGTCCGTCATAGGTTGAAATCTTAATGGATTTCTTGGTTTTACCCATTACTTTTTCAATTTGCGCTGGAATTTCTAATTTTTCATTCAGGGTACCTTCTACGATATCCAAGAATTTTACCGGGTGGGCGGTTTCTAAGAAAATACCATAAGTATCAGGGTGTTGTTCTTGATATTTCTTTAAGCCCAAGTAGCCAACAGCACCATGAGGATCAGCAATATATCCGTTGATATTGTAAATTTCCTTTAAGGCTTCTTTAGTCTCATCATCTGTAAAAGGATAAGAAGATAGATTTTTTTTAAGGTCTTCGAAATCGTCTTGAAACAAATGTCTTATTCTTATAAAGTTACTTGGGTCACCAACATCCATAGCATTAGAAATGGTAGCTGTTGATGGTTTAGGGGTATATTCTTTTGTAAGCATAAACTGCGGTACAGTATCGTTTACGTTAGTAGAAGCTATAAAGTGCTTTACAGGCATGCCTAATCGCTGAGCAACTAATCCTGCGCAAATATTACCGAAATTACCTGAAGGAACAGAGAATACAATCTCTTTACCTTTTGATTTTGCTTGTTTGTAAGCAAACAAGAAGTAAAATAACTGTGGCAACCACCGAGCAACATTAATAGAATTCGCTGAAGTCAATTTCATATAATCTAGAAGCTCTTTATCTAAAAAGGCATTCTTTACCATGCCCTGGCAATCATCAAAAGTTCCATCTACTTCTAAAGCTGTAATGTTTTTTCCTAAGGTGGTAAGTTGTCGTTCTTGAATATCGCTCACTTTTCTGCTAGGGTAAAGTATAACTACGTTCACACCTGCAACACCTAAGAAGCCATTAGCAACGGCACCACCAGTGTCACCGGAAGTAGCTACCAGTACGGTAACTTCATTTTTGGTAGACCTAGAAAAATAGCCTAAACAATGTGCCATAAAACGAGCGCCAACATCTTTAAAAGCCATTGTAGGACCATGAAAAAGCTCTAATGTGCCAATGTTGTCGGTAATTTCAGCTACTGGAAAATCAAAATCTAATACCTCTTTTAAAATATCTTTCAATACGTCGTCGGGAACCACTTTTGTAACGAATTGACGAATTGCGGTAAATGCGATTTCTTCGTTTGAAAGTGTTTCAATTTTATCGAAAAAAGAACTAAGTAAAGGAGTAATTTCTTCTGGAAAATATAATCCCTTGTCTGGTGCAATGCCATTAATAACGGCAGTGTCAAAAGAAACTTTAGGAGCTGTGTTATTTAAACTATAGAATTTCAAGATGTAATTTTTTAACTGTTCATACAAAGGCGTTTAACCTATAAAAGCTTAACACCCTCCATATTTATTTTAGAGACATGAATTTCATAATCAATGCCGATTTTGTCGTAAACGGTTTTCATGGCATCGCCAACCTTAATAGCCGTTTCTTCCCATTTGCTAAATGCAAAAATTGATGGTCCAGACCCCGAAATTCCAGACCCCAAGGCACCTGCTTCTAAAGACACTTTTTTAACTTCGTCAAATCCAGGAATTAAAATGGAACGAATAGGTTCTACAATGTGGTCTTCAAGAGAACGGCCTATTAAATCATAATCTTGTTTGAATAAGCCTGCAACTAAGCCACCTACATTACCCCATTGTTTAATTCCGGTTTCCATAGAAATAGTAGTTTTTAGAATCTTTCTGGAATCTGATGTTTTTATTTCTATCTGCGGATGAATTATGGTTACATATAATTCTGACGGAGCAGGAATATCAATAATGTCTAACGGACTGTAGCTACGCACCAACGTGAAACCACCAAATAGGGCAGGGGCAACATTATCTGCATGAGCAACGTCACTAGCTAAACGTTCGCCTTCCATGGCGAATTTTACCAGTTCGGTTTTACTGAAGGGGTTACCCAATAAATGGTTCATTGCCCAAACAGCACCTGCAGAACTAGCAGCGCTACTACCAATGCCACTACCAGGTTTTATTCTTTTATCAATTTCAATCTCGAATCCGCCATCATAATCAGATGCCAATAAAAATGCATTACCTGCAACACCGGCAACATTATTCAAGGTCTCTTTAGGTAAATCTTGTCCTGTGAGTTTGGTAATTTTTATGCCCTTCTGCGGTACTTTTCTAACTATCATTTCATCGCCGACAGAATCTAAGGCAACTCCAAGAACATCAAATCCGCATGAAACGTTTGCAACCGTTGCAGGGCAAAAAACTTTAATTTCGTTTTGGCTCATAATGAATACTGTTGTTATGAAATTTAGAAATTACCAATTCGTATAATATCTGCAAATATGCCAGACGCTGTTACCGCTGCACCAGCTCCGGCACCTTTAATAATCATTGGTTGGTTAGGATATCTTTCTGTGTAAAAAAGAACTATGTTATCGCTACCTTCTAAGTTGTAGAAATCATGCCCTTTTGGTATTTCTTGTAAACCAACACTTGCTTTCCCATCATCAAACTGAGCAACATATTTCAATTTGCTATCAGATTTTTTTGCACTTGTATATAAAGACTGAAAATGCGCTTCGTTTTGTACTAAAGAAGCAAAGAATTCATCATTGTTTGCTGTATTTAAACTTTCTTCAGGCAAGAATGGATTGTTGGTAATATCACTAATTTCCAATTGATTTCCACTCTCACGAGCCAAGATTAGAATTTTGCGCATTACGTCAACACCACTTAAATCAATTTTTGGATCAGGTTCCGTATATCCCTCCTCCTGAGCTTGTTTTACCACATCATGAAAGGTAGTTTGATCATTAAAGTTATTAAAAACAAAGTTTAGGCTTCCAGAAAGAACAGCTTGAATTTTCAAGATTTTATCTCCAGATGCAATTAGATGTTTTAAAGTATCTATAATAGGTAAACCGGCACCAACATTAGTTTCGAATAAGAAAGGAGCGTTATAGGTTCTTGCCAATGATTTTAAATGAGAATAATTCTCAAAGGCAGAAGAACAGGCTATTTTATTACAAGTAACAACAGAAATACTATTACCTAAATATTCGCTGTATGTATTAGAAACCTCTTCACTAGCTGTGTTATCTACAAAAATACTATTTCTAAAATTCAAACTATTTACTAGCTCTAAGAATTTTACTTTATCGGCTTTTTGCCCTACGGCAAGTTTTGTAGACCAATCGTTTAAATCAATCCCTTTTTCATCAAAAAGCATGGTTCTGGAGTTGGACATTCCTATTACTCGTATGTTCAATTTTAAATTCTCTTTCAAGAATTTACGTTGCTCTTTAATTTGCTCTAGAAATTTTGCACCAACATTTCCAACACCCATAACAAACAGGTTCAGTTGCTTAATGTTTTCTTCAAAAAACTCTTCATGCAATGCATTCAGTGCTTTTTTGACATCATTTTCATTTATGACACAAGAAATATTTCTTTCAGAAGCACCTTGGGCAATCACTCTAATATTGACATTATTCTTTCCAAGGGTACTGAACATTTTACCGCTCAAACCTTGGTGGCTTTTCATATTGTCACCTACAAGGGCAACAATAGCTAAATCTTTTTCAGGGATTACTTGTTTAATACGACCTCTTTCAATTTCATATTCAAAAGCTTCGTTTACAATTGAAACGGCTTTATCAACGTCATTAGCAGAAATACCAACACAAATAGAATGCTCAGAAGAAGCTTGAGTAATTAGCACTACACTAATATCTGCCTGAGAAAGAACTTCGAAAAAGCGTTTTGAAATTCCCGGTATACCTACCATACCTGGTCCCTCTAAAGAAAGTAATGCAATATTGCCAATATGGCTAATTCCACGAACGGTCTTCCCTTTTTCGTTTTTAGATTTGGTAATTAAAGTTCCTTCCTCATCCGGACTAAAAGTATTCTTAATGACAATAGATATTCCTTTTGATAATACCGGCTGAATAGTTGGTGGATAAAGTACTTTCGCGCCAAAATGAGACAGTTCCATAGCTTCTTCATACGAAATATGTGGTATGGCTTTTGCCTGTTTAACCATTTTAGGATTAGCGGTGTACATACCACTAACATCGGTCCAGATTTCTAAAATATTAGCATCAATTGCAGCTGCATATATTGCAGCGGTATAATCAGAACCGCCTCTACCGAGCGTAGTTGACACCCCTTCTTCAGAAGTAGCGATAAAACCTGGACAAACAATTACTTTCTTTTTTGAAGCCTTAAAATAGGCTGAACAGTTAGCATTAGTTTTAGTAAAATTCACCACATTCTTGCCATTAAGCTTTTGTGTGATAATCAGCTCTCTACTATCTTTGAATTCAGCGTCTAATTTTTCACTTATCAAATATTCACTAATAATATAAGAAGAAAGAAGCTCGCCGTAGCTTACTATTTTGTCCGATAATTTTGGAGTAATTTCTCCAATAAAAAAAGCGCCTTCTAAAAGAGTTTCAAGAATATTGAACTCACTCTTTACTTTGCTAAGAACCTTACTTTGCCCTATAACAGGTATTAATTCTTTGATGGTGGAAAGATGTCTTTCTTCTAATGTGCTTAGAATTTTTTTGTAAGATTGATCTTGAGCAGAAGCTAATGACCCAGCTTCTAATAATAAATCCGTTACACCTCCCAAAGCTGAAACAACCAGAATTATTGGGTCGTTGTATTTAGAGATTATATTTTTAATTTTAATGATATTTTCAGGTTTGGCTACAGATGAGCCTCCGAATTTTAGAACTTTCATGTTGTGAAATATTGACTTTGTAATTTAAGATATGGTGTAATTAAACACAGGTACGGAGAAATATAGTTTTTAACCCCAAAGGGTAAAACATGCCGTAGCTGTACCATAAGTAATAGTAGCTGAAGTGAAATTGAATGTTATGTCTGTTTTGTAGCAGTCCATAAATACTAATGGTTGAATATCAAATGTAGTACATTTGATAGCCTAAACAAATGATTCCACAATTTTTTGCGGATTCGTTACTTTTTAGATATAAAAAAAATAAAGAATGAAATTATATAGTACAAAACAAATTTATAAAGCAGATCAGATTTCAATAAAGAAAGAAGAAATTGTAAGTAACGAATTAATGGAGCGTGCTGCATTACAATTGTTTAATTGGATTCACCTACGTATGCAAGGGGCACCAGTTAAGATTCATTTATTCTGTGGAATTGGAAATAATGGTGGAGATGGTATAGCTTTAGCTCGTCATCTTTTGGACCATGGGTATAATATTGCAGTCTATGTAGTTAATTATAGTGAAAAACGTTCTAAAGATTTTTTAATAAATCTAGATAGGTTAAAAGACCGAAAAGTTTGGCCAAATTTCATGGATTCAGACGATGAACTTCCTGAAATAAACAAAGATGATATCATAGTCGATGGTATTTTTGGTATAGGTTTAAATAGAACACCTGATACTTGGGTGACAAAAGTTATTCAACATTTAAATGCTTCTCAAGCTTTTATTTTATCAATAGATATACCATCGGGTTTGTTTGCTGAAAGAGGAACTGAAGATTTGAATTCGGTTATAAGGTCTAATTTTGTACTTAGTTTTCAGACGCCTAAATTGGCTTTCTTTCTACCGGAATCAGGTAGGTTTATTGAACAATGGGAGGTATTAGATATAGGTTTAGATCCTGATTATTTAATGAAAACAGAAACTGATTATGAGTTAATTGGGAAGAATGAGGTTCTAATGTTATATAGGCCAAGAGAAAAATATGCACATAAAGGAACTTATGGTCATTCTTTAATTATTGGCGGTAGTTATGGTAAAATAGGAGCTGTTTGCTTAACCGCAAAGGCAGCGCTTAAAGTAGGAAGTGGTTTAGTAACTGCGTTTGTGCCAAAAATAGGGTATACTATTTTGCAAACTGCATTGCCGGAAATTATGGTATTGACTGATTCTGAAAATGAGGTTTTGACTTCCATGCAATTTGAATTAGTCCCAAATGTAATAGGTATTGGTATAGGTATGGGAACAAGTGAAAAGACGATAACTGCGTTTACTAAATTTTTAAGTAGTAATAAACAGCCACTAGTAATAGATGCTGATGCACTTAATATTATATCCAATAACAAAGGTTTATTAGAGCAAATTCCTGAAGAATCAATTTTAACTCCGCATCCTAAAGAGTTAGAGCGGTTAATAGGAAAATGGGAAGACGATTTTGAAAAGCTAGCCAAGGTTAAAAAGTTTTCTAAAAAGTATAAATGTATTGTGGTTATAAAAGGAGCACATACCATAGTTATAAAAAATGAAAAAGGGTATGTTAACACCACGGGTAATCCTGGTATGGCAACAGCAGGAAGTGGAGACGTTTTAACCGGAGTTATAACTGGTTTAAAGGCTCAAGGATACACACCTTTGCATGCGGCAATTTTTGGAGTTTATTTGCATGGCAAAGCTGGAGATATTGCTGTTGAAAAAACTGGTTTCCAGTCATTAATAGCGTCAGATCTTATTGAAAACTTAGGTGCTTCTTTTTTAGATTTATTTAAAATTCCTGAGCAGCCGATAGTTAAGCAGGATAATCAGTAATCTTTATAGTAAATATTTAACGTGTGGAAAAACAGGTTATTAAGAGTTAACTCTTCGTTTTACCCATTTTAAAGCATTATCAAATTCTATAAAAAATTTCATTGGTTTTTTGTAGAACAGTTTTTCAATTTTAAAGTTGTGCATGTCTATCTCTTTAACTGATACAATTGCAAAAGCCTTAAGATTGTCAAGTTGTTTTAAATAGTTGTATATCGTAGGGTCGATGGCAAAAGAATGTTTTCGTAGGCTTATAAAACCAAAATTTTTATCTCTAAAATGAATTTCAGATATACCAATAATTTGATATGCTCTTTCTAGAGTTAAGGTAGCACCTTCGTCAAAGATGGATACCATGTAATTCTCGTATACTTGAATTTTTCCTACTTCTAATTCGTACTCTCGTACAATCACTTTCTTTTTGGAGGATCCAATTTTCATTCTTCTCGTATTAATATAGTATGTCTGAGACAAATGTAAAAGGAACTTAAATTTTGGGGCAAATTATTAGTTTAAACGCGAAAATATCGTTCATACTGCGTATAGCTACGATACGGTGTGTTTTAATTCTTACAATTACAATTGAATTGTATGAAAAAGGAGTCTCTAATTAGAGACTCCTTTAATTGAGATATATATGTTTTAAGAGATTATGTCTTCGGAGATTCTTCTTCTGCTTTTTCAATTTTAATAGTTAGTTCTTCACTTTTCTTATCAAGGTCTATATAAATACTATCTCCCTCCTTAAGTTTAGAGTTTACTATTTCCTCTGCTAAAGCATCTTCAATATATTTCTGTATTGCTCTTTTAAGAGGTCTAGCACCGTATTGTTTGTCAAAACCTTTCTCAGCAATATAATCTTTAGCTTCATCGGTAAGATTTAAGTGATAACCAATATCCTTAATTCTTTTAAACAATTTAGTTAATTCAATATCAATTATTTGGTGAATATGTTCTCTTTCTAGAGCGTTAAATACAATTACATCATCAATTCTATTTAAGAATTCGGGAGCAAAAGCTTTTTTAAGAGCATTTTCAATAACTCCTTTTTGATGTGAATCTTCTTGAGATTTTTTAGCTGAGGTACCAAAACCTACACCTTGTCCAAAATCTTTTAATTGTCTAGCACCTATATTAGATGTCATGATAATTATCGTATTTCTAAAATCTATTTTTCGACCAAGGCTGTCCGTCAAGAAACCATCATCTAAAACTTGAAGTAGCATGTTAAACACATCTGGATGCGCTTTTTCAACCTCATCTAATAGAATTACGGAATAAGGTTTTCTTCTAACCTTTTCTGTTAATTGACCACCTTCTTCATAGCCAACATATCCCGGAGGTGCCCCAACTAATCTAGAGATGGCAAATTTCTCCATGTACTCACTCATGTCAATACGAATAAGAGCTTCTTCAGAGTCAAACAGTTCCTTAGCCAAAACTTTTGCTAGTTGAGTTTTACCCACACCAGTTTGTCCTAAAAATATAAATGATCCAATTGGCTTATTAGGGTCTTTAAGTCCGGCTCTATTACGTTGTATAGCTTTGGAAACTTTTGCTACTGCTTCATCTTGCCCAATTACATTGGATTTAATCAACTGTGGTAAACCGGCGAGTTTGTTGCTTTCGGTCTGGGCAATTCGGTTAACTGGTATTCCACTAATCATGGATACTACATCGGCAACATTATCTTCACTAACGGTTTCTTTATTTAGTTTACTATCATCTTCCCAACGTTCTTGGGCAATGGCAAGATCTTTTTCTAAACTTTTTTCATCGTCACGTAACTTGGCGGCCTCTTCATATTTTTGTTTTTTAACAACGCTATTTTTAAGTTCACGCACATCTTCTAATTTCTTTTCCAATTCTAGTATTTGTTTTGGAACGTCCATATTCACGATATGCACTCTAGAACCTGCTTCGTCAAGTGCATCAATTGCTTTGTCTGGTAAAAAGCGATCGGTCATGTATCTGTTGGTCAATTTAACACATGCTTCTATTGCTTCGTCTGTATACCTTACATTGTGGTGGTCTTCGTATTTACCTTTAATGTTATGTAAAATCTCAATAGTTTCATCAACAGATGTAGGCTCAACGATTACCTTTTGAAAACGTCTTTCTAAAGCGCCATCTTTTTCAATGTATTGTCTGTACTCGTCTAAAGTAGTAGCGCCAATACATTGAATTTCACCTCTTGCTAAGGCCGGTTTAAACATGTTAGAAGCATCTAAGCTTCCTGTTGCACCGCCAGCACCAACGATAGTATGTATTTCATCTATGAACAAAATAACATCATCGTTTTTCTCAAGTTCGTTCATTACTGCCTTCATGCGCTCTTCAAACTGGCCACGGTATTTTGTGCCAGCAACTAGTGAAGCTAAATCAAGAGTTACAACTCTTTTGTTGTATAGAATTCTTGATACTTTTTTATTGATGATGCGTAATGCAAGTCCTTCTGCAATGGCACTTTTACCAACACCAGGCTCACCTATAAGTAACGGGTTGTTCTTTTTTCTTCTACTAAGAATCTGAGAAACCCTTTCTATTTCTTTTTCACGACCGACTACCGGGTCTAATTTATTCTCTTCGGCCATTTGAGTTAAGTCTCTGCCGAAATTATCTAAAACAGGAGTTTTGGATTTTTTAGTTCCTTTCTGGCTAGAGGCCGCACCAAAAGTACTTTCCTTACTTTCAGATGCGTCATCAGAATCACTTGGGAAAGATTCGGCCGTAGGACCGTCTACCATATCGTCATCACTTGTAATCATAAATTTAAATTGTTCCTTAACGCCATCATAGTCAACTTTTAACTTATGTAAAAGTTTCGTAGTAGGGTCATTTTCGTTTCTAAGAATACAAAGTAAAAGATGAGCTGTATTTATTGAAGAACTCTGAAAAAGTTTAGCTTCTAAAAATGTTGTTTTTAAAGCACGTTCAGCTTGTCTTGTTAAATGCAAGTTCTTTTTATCTTTTTGTACGCCGCTTGCGTTTGGGTTAGAAGGACTAAGAATTTCTACTTTTCTTCGTAAATGATCTAAATCAACTTCTAAAGCATCTAATATGCTAATAGCCTTCCCGTTTCCATCTCTAAGAAGTCCTAGCATTAAGTGCTCGGTTCCGATAAAATCGTGACCAAGGCGTAATGCTTCTTCCTTGCTATATGCAATTACATCCTTTACTCTTGGGGAAAAATTATCATCCATATAATTAATTATCTTCTATAAAATTACTAAATCTCATTCAATCAATGGCAAATACCATACCTATAATCGTTAAAGTTATTGTAAATCGCATGAAATGGGAGTCTGAGTGGGTAAAATAGTCCGTATAAATTAAAAATTAACATAAGTTCGTCATGTGTTAATAAATTATAATATTAATCGACCTACTTATTCTTAGAACGCTTAGGATTTAAGTATATTGGCATGCTTTTTTACTAATTAAAAAACAGAAGATTTTAAAATGGCTGACGGTGAAAAATTGATTCCTATTAATATCGAAGATGAAATGAAATCTGCCTACATTGATTACTCAATGTCGGTCATTGTGTCACGAGCCCTGCCAGATGTCAGGGACGGGTTAAAACCTGTACACAGAAGAGTTCTTTTTGGAATGCATGAATTAGGAGTTAGGAGTAATAGCTCTCATAAAAAATCTGCTCGTATTGTCGGGGAGGTTTTAGGTAAGTATCACCCGCACGGGGATACTTCTGTATATGACGCAATGGTGCGTATGGCCCAGGAATGGAGTCTGCGATATATGCTTGTGGATGGTCAAGGTAACTTTGGTTCTATAGATGGTGATAGCCCTGCGGCTATGCGATATACCGAGGCCCGAATGCGTAAGATTGCAGATGACATGCTCGTGGATATTGAAAAGGAAACGGTAGATTATCAACTGAATTTTGATGATTCGTTGAAAGAACCGACCGTATTACCTACTAGGGTTCCTGCTTTATTGGTTAACGGAGCGTCTGGTATAGCCGTAGGTATGGCGACAAATATGCCACCACATAATCTTGCGGAAGTAGTTGATGGTACGGTTGCCTATATAGAAAACAATGATATTGAAATTGACGAGCTGATAACTCATATTAAAGCACCTGATTTTCCAACAGGTGGTATCATATATGGTTATGACGGTGTCAAGGAAGCTTTTCATACAGGAAGGGGGCGTGTAATGATGCGTGCCAAAGCAACTTTTGAAGAGGTACAGGGTAGGGAGTGTATTATTGTTCATGAGATTCCTTATCAAGTGAACAAGGCGGATATGATTAAGAAAACAGCCGACCTTGTTAATGATAAAAAGATTGAGGGGATTTCAAACATTAGGGACGAATCTGATCGTAACGGTATGCGTATCGTTTATATTTTAAAAAGAGATGCAATTCCTAACATAGTACTTAATATGTTGTTTAAGTATACAGCATTACAAACTTCATTTAGTGTTAATAACATTGCCTTGGTTAACGGAAGGCCTCAGTTATTGAATGTGAAGGAAATGATTCATTATTTTGTGGAGCATCGTCATGAAGTTGTAGTTAGACGTACTCAGTTTGAATTAAAAAAGGCAGAAGATCGCGCGCACATTTTAGAAGGATTGATCATTGCTTCAGATAACATTGATGAAGTAATTGCGATAATAAGAGCTTCTAGTAATGCAGATGAAGCGAGAGCAAACTTAATAGAGCGCTTTAAATTAAGTGAAATACAGGCGAAGGCTATTGTGGAAATGCGATTGCGTCAGCTTACTGGTTTAGAGCAAGATAAACTTAGAACAGAATATGACGAGATAATGCTTCTTATTACGGATTTGAAGGATATCCTTGATAAGAAAGAGCGTAGGATGCAAATCATAAAAGATGAGCTTCTTGAAATTAAGGATAAATATGGTGATGAAAGAAGGTCTGTCATAAATATTGCAGGTGGAGACCTTAGTATGGAAGATATGATCCCAGATGAGCAAGTTGTTATTACTATTTCTCATGCTGGTTATATAAAAAGAACGCCTTTAACGGAATACAAGACACAAAATAGAGGTGGGGTTGGTCAAAAAGCATCTTCAACTAGAAACGAAGATTTCTTAGAACATCTTTTTGTAGGTACTAATCATCAATACATGTTATTCTTTACTCAAAAAGGAAAATGTTTCTGGATGAGGGTATTTGAAATTCCCGAAGGCAGTAGAACATCTAAAGGTAGAGCAATACAAAATCTTATCAATATAGAGCAAGACGATAGTGTAAAAGCATTTATTTGTACGCAAGATTTAAAAGATGAGGATTATGTAAATAGCCACTTTGTTATTATGGCTACTAAAAAAGGTATCGTTAAGAAAACATCTTTAGAACAATATTCAAGACCACGACAAAATGGTATTAATGCAATTACTGTGCGTGATGGTGATGAATTGCTAGAAGCAAAATTAACCACGGGAACAAGTGAAATATTCTTAGGCCTTAAATCTGGTAAAGCTATTCGTTTTGAAGAAAGTAAAACTAGGCCAATGGGAAGAAATGCATCTGGTGTTCGTGGTATTACTTTAGCCAATGATGATGATGAAGTAATAGGTATGGTTTCCGTGCATAACTTTGAAGATGAAATTTTAGTAGTTTCAGAGAAGGGTTATGGCAAGCGATCAAGTATCGAGGATTACAGGGTAACTAATAGAGGTGGTAAGGGTGTTAAGACAATCAGTGTCACCGATAAAACCGGCGGACTTGTTGCTATTAAAAACGTTACCGATTCAGATGATTTAATGATCATTAATAGATCGGGAATTGCAATTCGTATGAGCGTTGAAGATTTACGCGTAATGGGAAGAGCAACACAAGGTGTTAGGTTGATCAATATTAAAGGAAACGATTCTATTGCAGCAGTAGCTAAGGTGATGAAGGAAGAGGAAGAAGATTTAGAAGAATCGGAAATTCTTGATATTGAGGTCGATACCGAAGATGGCACAGAGATTGATAAAGATGATACTGATGATCAAACATCATAAATTTTAAACACTAATAATTAATATATTAAAAATGAAAAATAGGATATTACTTGCAGCGGCATTGACTTTTACGATGGTTGGTTTTGCGCAAAAAAATGAAATAAAAGATGCGGAAAAAGCATTAAAATCTGGTGATGCCGCTGCCGCCCAAACGGCTATAGAAGCTGCATCGGGTACTATTGCATCTGCAGATGAAAAAACACAGGCGCAATATTATTTTACAAAAGGTAAAATTTATAGCGATTTAGCTAAAAAAGGAAATAATGATGCATTTGAGAAATCTGCAACATCCTTTAAAAAAGTTATTGAGCTTGAGGAGAAATCAGGTAAGAAAAAATATTCTGATGAAACAAGTCAGTATATGAATGCCTTAACTGCAGATCTTGTCAATTCAGCAGTAACTGATAATGGAAATCAGAAATTCAAAGAAGCTGCGGAAAAATTATACATGAGTTACACTTTGAGTCCAAAAGATACTTCTTATTTGTATTATGCGGCAGGAAGTGCTGTTAATGGAGGTCATTATGAAATGGCATTAGATTACTACAATAAATTACAAGATGTAGGTTATGACGGTAGTGGAACTGTATATAAGGCAACTAATGATGCATCTGGTGAGGTAGAGGAAATGGATAAGGTACAACGTGATTTAATGGTGAAATCTGGAAGCTATTCAAATCCTATTGACGAAAAAACGCCATCAAAAAAGGCTGAAATTGTAAAGAATACAGCTTTAATTTATACGCAATTAGGTCAAGATGAAAAAGCTTTAGAAGCCTATCAAGCAGCCCGTAAGAATGATCCAGAAGATGTAAACCTTATTCTTAATGAGGCCAACCTATATTTTAATCAAGGAAACAAAGACAAATTTAAGGAGTTAATGGCTCAAGCTATAGCATTGGCCCCAGATAATCCAGATCTTCATTATAATGTTGGTGTTATTAATATGGAGCAAGAGAATTATGTTGATGCAAGAGCTTCATACAAAAAGGCGATAGAAATAGATCCTAATTATACTAACGCATATTTAAATCTTTCTACTACCTATGTTAATGAAGGTAACGGTCTAATTGATCAGATGAACTCTTTAGGTAATTCTAGAGCGGATATTGCAAAGTATGAAGAATTAAAGAAGACAAAAGATAGTTTGTTTAAGCAAGGTGCAGATGTTTTAGAAGCAGCTTTGAAAACTAGTCCGGATAATGAAAATGTAATGACTCAACTAAAGAATATATATGGAGCAATGGGTGATAATGAAAATTTCATGAAAATGAAAAAGTTATTAGGAGAGTAAATAAATCTTCTGTTATAATTAAAAAGGCCCTCTAAGGGCCTTTTTTTATTATTTAATTATCGGAAATAGGTGCATTTAAGTCTAAAGTCATTACTATAAATGCCTATTTAATCTATAATACGGTCAATTCTCACTTTTCATTGAGGTCAATTATTTAATTATTTTCCATGACAATATCAACGTATTTAATAAATTCTTCGGCCTAATCAAAAAATATCTTATCAGCAGCTTCATTTTCTTCAATAAAATAAGTAGTGTTCGTAGCGTAGATTTACTTACAGCTGTTCTAAAAAGGAAGCAGCTATTTATTTTGGGATATTCATAAAAAGCAAAGGTATTTTAATTAATACTTTATAGGCAGTACTTTGTTAAAACGTACTTCAATAAAAGTAATTAATAAGTAGGAGGTCTAAGATATACTTGAACCAAGTAAATAAGGTATTGAAGTTTGGTTTCTTGCTTTTGTAAAGGTAACAAGCTCTGCTGTAATTTTCCGTTTTTTATAGTGCTCTTAAATGAAAATTTATTTTATAGAATAAAAAAATTGGTTATTTATAAACCAGCATTCACAGTTGTTAAAAATTGAATTTACTCGCGACAACTTTTTCTATATTCCAATATTTTAAAATGATCACCGAACAAAAGTTGAGTGATCATTTCAAATATTTTATTAGGAAAACTACGTATAGGGCTAATGCTTAAGTTGCATATACCTTTTTGCACACGATGCCTACTTTAGATTCTTTCAATAATTATAGCAGATGCACCGCCTCCGCCATTACATATTGCCGCGGCACCAAGTTTTGCGTTGTTTTGTTCTAATACATTTAATAAAGTAATAAGTATTCTAGCACCAGAACATCCTAGAGGGTGGCCAAGAGAAACTGCGCCGCCATTTACATTTACATTCTTATCATTTAAACCTAATAATTTCATGTTAGCAAGACCAACCACTGAAAACGCCTCGTTAAACTCAAAAAAGTCTATAGTATCAATTGTTAAGTTAGATTTAGCTAAAGCCTTAGGAAGTGCTTTTGCTGGCGCAGTGGTAAACCACTCTGGCTCATGAGCGGCATCTGCATAGCTTTTAATAATTGCTAAGGGTTTTAAATTTAATTCATTTGCCTTTTCTCTACTCATTAGGACTAAAGCTGCTGCACCATCATTTATGGTTGAAGCATTAGCAGCGGTAACGGTACCATCTTTTGAAAATGCAGGTCTTAAATTAGGAATCTTATCAATAAAAACATTGCTAAACTCTTCGTCTTTGTTAACTATTTTCGGTTCTCCTCGTCTTTGTGGAACGGCAACTGGTATAACTTCATTATCAAATTTACCATCTTCCCATGCCTTTGCAGACCTTGTGTAGGATTGTATGGCATAAGCATCTTGATCTTCCCTACTAAATTCATATTTAGTAGCGCAAGCATCAGCACATACACCCATAGCATTTTCGTCATATGCGTCTACTAAACCATCCTTTTGCATACCATCTATAAGCGTAGTAGGCCCAAATTTAGTGCCAGTTCTCATTTCTACGTAATGCGGAATTAGACTCATGTTTTCCATTCCTCCTGCAACAACAATGTCAGCATCGCCTATAGCAATTGCTTGAGCACCTTGCATAACAGCTTTCATACCCGATGCGCAAACCTTATTTATAGTAGTACAAGGAACTGTATTTGGTATTCCTGCAAAAATGGCAGCTTGTCTTGCTGGTGCTTGACCAGTACCAGCTTGTACAACATTGCCCATTAAAACTTCATTAACCAAGGCAGGGTCCAAGTTTATTTTTTTTAATGCGCCTTCAATAGCGATAGCTCCAAGTTTTGGAGCGGGCATTGTTGATAATGCACCCATAAAACTTCCAATGGGTGTTCTTACAGCTGAAACAATAACAACCTCTTTCATGTTTTTCTTTGTTTAATTTTACAAAATTACTAAATTCTATAGCAACCAATTGGATATCGTATCAATTACTAGTTATCAGAGTATTATTTTCTATTTTTGATAAACATATTAATTCATACTTTTTGGATAATCTCTACAAACAGCAGTCGCTAATTTTTAAGTATATACTATATATAGCTTCGGTGGCTTTTATTGTCTTTTTTCTGCCTAAGGGAGGTAAATTTAAATATGAGTTTCAAAAAGGAAAGCCTTGGCAATATGAAAATCTATATGCTCCATTTGATTTTTCAATAAAAAAAACAGATAAAGAAATTGAAAAAGAGAAGCAGTCCATTGAAAGTAGTCAACTGCCTTACTATTATTATGATCAAGCAATCGTTGAAAATGTAGATGAAAAATTTATTATACGGTTTGATGAAAAATGGAATTCTATAGAATTAAGAGTTAATCAGAAAAACCGTTTAAAAGCTGTTTCTAAAATTATATTAGATTCTATTTATGCAAGGGGAATTTTGCAGAACAATGGTAAACAAGTTCAACGAGATTTTATTTTTTTAGTTAAGGACAATGAAGCAAAAAAGGTAAGAGTTACTGAGTTTTACAGGGTAAATGAAGTTAATAGGCTAATAAATACAATTTTAGCGCAAAATAATTTGTCTGTTTTTGAGAACGAAACGCAATCCCTTTTTTTTGATTTAATCACCCCAAATGTAAACTTCGATAATAATCTAACTCAAAAAGCTAGAGATGAAGCCCTTTCAAAATTATCGTATACCAGAGGTACTGTTGATCAGGGAAGATTAATTATTGCCAAAGGGGAGGTAGTAGAGGCAGAGAATTTAAAAGTGTTAGAGTCCCTAAAGGACGAGTATGAATCGGAATTATGGACAGCCAGTAATTATTACTATATACTCATAGGTTATACTGTGTTGGTTGCTCTTGTTTTGATAATGCTTTTCCTATTCCTTAAGAAATATAGAAAAACGGTTTATGATAATAATGTCAAGGTAACTTTTATATTTTTTAATATATTGTTAATGGTATTTATAACCACCATGGTCGTTAAATATAATGATCAATTGGTTTTTGTGGTGCCGCTGTGTATACTTCCCTTAATTCTAAAGACCTTTTTTGATGCTAGGCTAGGTTTATTTGTACACGTATTGGCTGTATTAATTTTGGGCTTTGTAGTACCAAATAGCTTTGAATATATTTTTCTTCAAATTATTACGGGAATCGTAACCATATTAACGGTATCTGAATTATATAAAAGAGCTAATTTATTTGTAAGTGTAGGGCAAATAACTCTAATCTATATTATTGGTTATTTGGCATTCCATACTATACATGAAGGGGATTTAAGCGATATAGAATGGTTTACCTTAGGTCTTTTTCTTTTAAATGGAATGATTACATTATTCGTACAGCCATTAATTTATATTTATGAAAAAGTATTTGGTTTAGTATCAGATGTATCGCTCTTAGAACTTTCAGATACGAATTCTAAACTATTAAAAGAACTTTCTAATAAAGCTCCAGGTACATTTCATCATTCTTTACAGGTAGCCAATTTAGCCGAAGCGGCAGCCAATGAAATTGGAGCAAATGCTATGTTAGTAAGGGTAGGGGCATTATATCATGATATAGGTAAAATGAACGACCCAACCTTTTTTACCGAAAACCAGATTACGAATGTAAATCCGCATGACGAATTAAGTCCTTTAGATAGTGCTAGAGTTATAATTGATCATGTAATTAAAGGTATTGAAATTGCACGAAAGAATAATATTCCTGACAGAATTATAGACTTCATTCGTTCTCATCATGGTACTACAATGGTTTATTATTTTTATAAAAAACAAAAAGATATAGGCGAAGAAGTAAATGAAGAGAATTTTAGGTACCCTGGGCCTTTACCATTTTCACGAGAAACAGCCATTTTAATGATGGCCGATTCTGTTGAGGCAGCATCAAAAAGTTTAAAAAACCCTACCTTTTTGATTATAGATGAGTTTGTGGATAAGATAATTTCTGGTCAAATGAAGGCGAACCAATTTTTAAATGCCGATATTACTTTTAAGGAAATAGAAACAATTAAGAAAATCTTTAAACAAAAGCTTATAAATATCTATCATTTGCGTGTGGAATATCCTGAATAACAGGGGTCTAAATTTTTATTAAAAAAAAGACTGAAAATAGTTGTGTAAAACCACTTATACTTATACATTTGCATCCGCTATTAAAGGCGAAAGTTCATTGAAGAATTACTGGAGAGGTGCCTGAGTGGCCGAAAGGAGCGGTTTGCTAAATCGTCGTACCCTAACAAGGGTACCCAGGGTTCGAATCCCTGTCTCTCCGCAACTATATGTTGAGAGACATATTTTTTGATAACCAATTCGGGGTGTAGCGTAGCCCGGTTATCGCGCCGCGTTTGGGACGCGGAGGTCGCAGGTTCGAATCCTGCCACCCCGACTTAAAGCCACTGAGAAATCAGTGGCTTTTTTTGTTTTATGAATTTAAGCCTAATATATAACTTATTAGTATTTGAAATGCAATCCCAACTTAGGCATTGTTTTATGTTTAAAATTTTTTTGTGTTATTCAAGAATAATCATAAAACTTATTATTTAATTTTCTTAATCAAATGATTTGGAAAGTCCATCGTATTCTCACAGCATATTTGCTCCATTACCTGTTGTAATTCGGTCTTTAATAATGAAATCGTATGGTTTCCGCCTTCATTACCTAAAGCGGCAACTCCGTACATAAACGAACGACCTAAAAAAGTGAATTCAGCACCAGAAGCCATTGTTCTCGCAATATCTGGACCAGAGCGTAAGCCGCTATCCATCATAACTTTTATTTGATTACCGTATTTTTCTGCAATTCTCGTTAACGGTCTAATAGTAGATTCGCCGGCATCTAGTTGTCTACCGCCATGGTTAGAAACAATAATACCATCCACACCTAAACGAATTGCTTTCTCTGCATCCATTTCAGAAGCAACACCTTTTAGTACCAATTTTCCTTTCCACATATCGCGAATAGGTTTTATTTTCTCTTCATTTAATCTACCTGTAAAGGTTTGGTCCATGAATTTACCTAGCTGTTTTAAATCTAGATTTTTAGGCATGTAGGGTTTGAGTGTTTCAAAATTTGGTTGTCCGTGAATAAGTGTTTTCATTGCCCATTCTGGTCTACCTAAAATTTGAAGAATATTTTTTACGCTCATTTTTGGTGGCATTGCCAAACCATTTCTAATATCTCTAGGACGAAAGCCGAAAGTAGGTACATCTGATAAAATGACCAGAACAGGGCATTCTGCCTGTGCAGCTCTTTGGATCATATCATCTCGTAATCTATTCTCGGTGGGGTGGTATAATTGAAACCAAGCCTGACCTTCGGTAATCTCAGAAATTCTTTCGATACTACTGGTAGATACCGTACTTAGAATAAAGGGAACGTTATGCTCGAATGCTGCCTTTGCCAATATTTCTGGAGCATTGGGCCACATCAACCCTTGTAGACCTACAGGTGCAATACCGAATGGTGCATCATAAGTATGACCGAACAACTCGGTTTTCATATCAGAACCCGTGTGTTTGCTTAAATAGCTAGGTGTCAACTCAACCTCTCTAATTTCAGACGTGTTTTTAATAAGGTTTACATCTTCATTACATCCGCCGTCCAAATATTCAAAAGCGAATTTTGGAATCTTCTTCTTTGCTTTGTTTCTTAGGTCGGTAATAGAAGGGTAACTATTATTGATGGCAAGTTTGGCTTTGCTCATAATTCAAATATTTTGTTCATTAATCGCCATTTTTCTCCTGGATTTGAGTTAGGTATGGCTTGTTGGTATTTCCACATTAAGGTTTCCCATTCTTGTACTTTGGCATTATTTTCGTCTGCTTCTTGCTTCTTCTCAAAAGAGAACAATGAGTTGGTTTCCATAATCATGAAGAGCCTGTTTTCCACTAGATAAATATCTAAATTTTCTATGTGTGAACCTTTGATACTTTCAATAATTTCAGGCCAAACATTTTTATGATACTCCACATATTCTTTGATTAGGGTAGCATCATTTTTTAAATCTAGGGCAAAACAATGTTTTTCATTTTCCATGTTAGCTCTGGTAACGTTTATTTGTCATTTGCCCGTAAAGCGCAATAACTACAAAACAGATTAAAGGTAATATGAATGAAAAGTTCACTTCAGATAAGCCTATTATTTGGGTATCGTTAACTCCGAATCCGCCAATATCGATAATTTTACCTTGTAGACCCGGCATTAAAGCGCCACCCACAATAGCCATTACAAGACCGGCGGCACCAATTTTAGATTCCTCTTCTTCTAGGTTTTCTAGTGCAATGCCATAAATAGTTGGGAACATTACAGACATGCACAGGGACATAGCAACAAGACAATAAAGCCCTATTTGACCTACTAAAAACATAGTGCCCAATGATGCTATAATAGCGGCAATCGCGTAGATTAATAATAGTTTTCCAGAAGAAATAAATCGCAACAGATATGTGCCGATAACTCTGCCTACTAAAAATAAAATAAAGGCAACAATCTGATAATTGGCGGCGGTTTCACTATCCATACCAATAGCTTCAGCATATTGGTAAATGTACGTCCAGCACATAATTTGCGCACCTACGTAAAAAACTTGTGCGACTACACCAAGGACATACTTTTTATTTTTTTTCAAAGAACTAAAAGTGTGGCTTAAACTAGGTATAGAGCCATCACCTTTAGATTGTGGCATTTTGCTAACGGCTATCAGTACCAATATCGCCAAAATTACCAACCCCAAAATAACATAGGGATCTCTAATCACCATTAAGTCAGATGTTCTGATTATTGATTTTTTAGCTTCGGATAAAGCACTATAGTTTTCAATATCGTCTGATTGTAAATTTTTAAGTACGAATTGCTGCGCAACCAATAGTCCTAATAATAGACCAATAGGGTTAAAGGCTTGTGCCAGATTCAATCGTTGGGTGGCAGTTTTGGGGTCTCCCATTGCCAAAATGTATGGGTTTGCGGTAGTTTCTAAAAATGCGAGTCCAAAGGTTAAGATATAAAGTCCTAAACAAAAGAACCAAAATTGCTCTGTGATAGCGGCAGGATAAAAAAGTAGTGCACCTGCTGCATAAAGAGCTAATCCAATAAGCACACCTACTTTATAAGAATACTTTCTAACGAAAAGCGCTGCAGGCAAAGCCATGCAAAAGTAACCCCCGTAAAAAGCCATTTGTACCCAAGCCGCTTGAGAATTAGAAAGTTCCAAGACTTTTTTAAATGCTTGTACCATTGGGTCAGTAACTGCATTTGCAAAGCCCCAAAGCGCAAATAGAGAAGTTATAAGAATAAAGGGTAGCAACGTTTTAGTGGCTACTATGGGAGTTTTATCGGTCTTTGACATTGGTGGTTTGTTTTGTTGTTAGGTGAAGTATGGGTAGTGATGTCAATACTATAATGCGCGATCTAAATGACTATAGCCGCCATCGACAAAAATGAGTTGCCCTGTGGTGTGGCTTGACTTTTCAGATAATAGGAATGCGACCGTATCTGCAATTTCATCAGCTGTGGTCATTCTATTTTCCAAAGGAATATTTTTGGTGATTTTATCAAGTCGTTCTTCGGGATTTGGAAAAGATTTGATCCAACGGTCATATAATGGTGTGTAGCATTCTGCAACGATAACCGCATTTACACGAATGGAGTAGGGTAGTAGTTCAACCGCCCATTCTCTAGTAAGTGCATTTCTACCACCGTTCGCAGCAGCATAGCCAGAAGTACCGCCTTGCCCTGTAACCGAAGTTTTTGAGCCTATATTTACAATGGCACCTTTATTCTTTTTTAGTTCAGGTAGGGCGTAGTGGGCCATCATATAATAATGGGTAAGGTTTCTTGAAATAGACCGCATAAAATCATCATGATTTCCTTCCTCTAGACCAACAGAATCGTTGACACCGGCATTATTTACCAAGCCGTCAATTCTTCCAAAACGGGCGATACAACTATCAACAGCTTCTTTACATTTTTCAGGATCGGTAAGTTCAGCAAAGGCATAACCCGCTTGACCCCCTTCTTTTTCGATTTCGGAAATTACGGAAACAATATTCGCTTTATTTCTACCTAAAATATAAGGTATGGCACCTTCCTTAGCGAGACTGATGCTTATACCTCTACCAATTCCCGATGAGCCACCAGAAACTATTATAATTTTGTCTTTCAGTTTTAAATCCATCGTTGGTATATTTTAATTAGTTGATTTAATGAGTATTTAATCCGTAAAAATTAATGGCATTTAAACCCATTATTTGTTCTTGTTCTGAATTGTTTAATTGCTTGATATAAGATGTAATTATCTTTTTGTTTCTAGAATAACTACCAGCTAAAAGGCAAACGGGCCAATCGGAACCGAACATCAGGCGATTTGTACCAAAAGCTTCAAAAACCGCATCTAAATAAGGTGTAAAATCCTGATTTATCCAATTGCTCCAATTAGCTTCGGTGGCTAAACCTGAAAGCTTACAATGAACATTTGGGTTTTTGGAAAGAGCTTTGATTGCTAATCTCCAGTCATTTATTTCCCCAGATTTTATAAGAGGCTTTGCAATATGATCTAGAACAAATTTTTGGTCAGGAAATTTTGAGACTAGCTTCGTGATATTTTCTAATTGGTGTGGAAAAACTAAAATATCATAGGTTAAATCTAATGGAGCCAATTTTTGAATACCACCCATAAATCCATGGTCTAAAATAAAATCCTCTTTTTCTGATTGTAATATATGTCTAACACCTTTAAAAAGTTTGTTTTCAGCAAAATGCTCTAAGCGTTTGTTTACATTGTTATCACAAAGATCAACCCAACCTACAACACCTTTTATAAAATTGTTTTCAGCAGCCAGTTTAAGTAAGAATTTCGTTTCGTTTTCAGACTGATCAGCCTGTACTGCAATACAGCCATCAACATTATTTCTAGAAAGTACAGGTTTTAAGTCACTAGGTAAAAAATCGCGCTGAATGATTTTCATAGTGTTATCTATCCAACTATCTCTAATTGGGTCATACTTCCAAAAATGCTGATGGCTGTCAATAATCATTTTGTATATGCCTTGGCAACTTGTTTAGAGCTTCCTAATTTTTCTATTCCCAATTCAACTACATCACCTGGGTTAAGGTATTTAGGAGGGTTAAAACCTAAGCCAACACCAAAGGGCGTTCCTGTAGAAATGATATCGCCAGGCAACAAAGTCATATATTGACTGATGTAACTTACCAATTCTGGTACATTGAAAACCAAATCTTCTGTATTGCTATTTTGTAAAAGTTCTCCGTTTACTTTAAGCCAAAGATCTAAATCATGTGGGTTACTAACTTCATCCTTAGTGGCTAAAAATGGGCCCAAAGGAGCAAAGGTGTCACAACTTTTACCCTTTACCCACTGACCTTCTTTTTCTAATTGAAACTCCCTTTCACTATAGTCATTATGTAACATATAACCAGCAACATAATCCATAGCATCAGCCTCTTCAACGTAACTGGCTTTTTTGCCAATGACAACGGCTAGCTCAACTTCCCAATCGGTTTTCTTACTGTTTTTAGGAATAATTACATCATCATTAGGGCCTACAATTGCAGAAGTTGCCTTGAAAAATAAAACAGGTTCTGTAGGTACCTTCATTCCGCTTTCAGCAGCATGTTTTGCGTAATTTAACCCTACACAGACAATTTTAGAAGGTTTTTTTAGAGGAGGACCTAAACGGGTACTCTTGTCTATTTTTGGAAGGTCATCACCTTTTTCGTCAATCCAAGATTTAAGTCGGGCCAAGCCATCGTTTTCAAAAAACAATTCATCATAATCTTCACCAAACCCAGAGATGTCAACCCATTCGTCGTTTTCAAGTACTACACCCGGTTTTTCATTTTGCGGTGTTCCAAATCGTATTAATTTCATGTTATATATTTTAACCGTTAAGTTTTATGAATCCCCCATCAATAGGAAAATCCGTTCCAGTAATAAAAGAAGCTTCGTCTGAGCAAAGGTACAAAGCTAGATCAGCTACTTCTTGTGGTTTGCCCATTCTACCAATAGGTTGAGTGGCAGAAAGATTTTTGAACATTTCATCTTCCTGCCCAGGGTAATTTGCTTTTATAAATCCGTCAACAAACGGCGTATGAATTCTGGCCGGTGAAATACAGTTACAGCGAATACCATCTTTAATATAGTCTTTTGCAATAGAATATGTCATAGTTAATATAGCCCCTTTACTCATGGAATAAGCAAAGCGATCATCAATACCCACACTAGATGCTATCGATGCCATGTTAATAATGACTCCACCATGTTTCTTCATACTAGGTATTAATGCGTACATGCAGTTGTACGGTCCTTTAACATTGACATTGTAAACGCGGTCCATATCTTCCTCAGCGGTTTTTTCAATGTTACCAATGTGGGCTATACCCGCATTATTTATTAGAATGTGCACATCTTGCTGAGTGGTAATTTTCTCTATAACTTCAATTACTTGCTGCTGATCAACAACATTACAATTATAGGATGTTGCTTGTCCGCCCTGTTCTTTAATTAAATTTACAGTGTTTTTTGCATTGTCGGCATTTAGTTCTAAAATATGAACATTGGCCCCTTGTGCAGCAAATGTGGTTGAAATTGCTTGACCAATTCCGCTGCCACCACCTGTTATTATTACGTTTTTACCTTTAAGGTTAAACTTCATGTTTCTGTAGTTTATTTGTTCTTTAATTCTTCTTTCCAAAATGCCCCGTTGGGAAAAGAATAAGTATCTAAAGAATCTTCTTTCATTGTAATACTATATCCTGGTAATTTAGGAGGCATATAAGCACCGTTTTTAATAACCACTGGTTCATAAAAATGCTCGTGCAAATGATCCACGAATTCTATTATCCTATTTTCCATAGACCCGCTAATAGCTATATAATCTATCATGGATAAGTGTTGTACATATTCACATAGACCAACCCCGCCGGCATGCGGACAAACGGGAATATTAAATTTCGCAGCCATTAACAAAATAGCCAGTATTTCATTTACGCCACCAACCCTACAACTATCAATTTGGCAAATACCAATGGCACCAGCTTGCATAAGCTGCTTAAAGATAACTCTGTTTTGGCAATGTTCGCCAGTTGCAACCTCAATAGGCTTAACTGCCTTAGCAATTTTTGCATGACCTAAAATATCATCAGGGCTTGTGGGCTCTTCAATCCACCAAGGATTAAATTTTTTTAGTGATTCCATATTGGTGATAGCTTCATCAACATCCCACTTTTGGTTGGCATCCATCATAAGTTTTAAATCGTCCCCAATTTCTTCACGAATAATTGCGGCACGTCTCATATCATCATTTAGGTCAGAACCAACCTTAATTTTCATATGTTTAAAACCACTTTCTTTTGCTTCTCTACATAGGCGTCTCATTTTATCATCAGAATAACCTAGCCAACCCGCAGAAGTGGTGTACGCAGGGTAACCTTTATCTTTTAAATGAGCAATACGCTCTTGTTTAGTAGCTTCTTTTTTACTTAAAAGCTCAAGAGCTTGTTGTGGTGTTATAGCATCAGTAATATAAGTGAAATCTATACATGAGACCAATTCAGCAGGAGTCATATCTGCCAATAGTTTCCAAAGTGGTTTCTTTTCTACTTTGGCATATAAATCCCAAACAGCATTTACAATTGCACCTGTTGCCAAATGTATAACCCCTTTTTCTGGACCTAACCAGCGTAACTGACTATCACCAGTAATCATTTTCCAAAAACCACCCAAGTCTGAGGTGAAACTTTCTAAAGATTTTCCTTTAATTAAATGAGAAAGCGATTTTATAGCCTGTGTACAAAGTTCATTTCCTCTACCTATAGTAAAGGTGAGTCCGTGTCCCTCAAAACCGTCCGGAGAATTTGTTTTTAATATTACGTAAGCAGCGCTATAATCTGGATCCGGATTCATAGCATCTGAACCATCTAAAGACTTACTAGTAGGGAAGCGGATGTCCCTTGATATTACGTCAGTAATTATAATAGAGTTTGACATTGATTTTGTTTTATCCAAAAATATTGGAACAGATGACCTAAAACCACCTCATAAAATACCAGATTCGATACTTTTTTTGCATAAAGCTTATAAATGTTTTCGATGTTGGCTTAAAAATGAAGAAGGAGATTCGTTTTTAATAATTTTAAATTGGCGATTAAAGTTTGAAATATTTCCGAATCCGCATGCATATGCAATTGAAGTGATGCTCTCTTTATTTTCCAGTAACATTTTACAGGCAAAACCTATTCGTATTTCATTTAAAAATCTGGTAAATGGTTTTCTATGTGTGCTCTTAAAAAATCTACTGAATGCAGAGGCGTTCATGTTTGCTAATTCTGCAACATCTTTAGAACTTATTGGTGTGTGAAAATTTTGATACACATATTCGTAAATAGTATTTAACCGCTTATTTTCTGTTTGATGAAAGGTATTGATAAAACCATTACTAGATAATAAGGTATAATTTTTGTTTTGCTCAAGCTTGCTTAAAATTTCAATTATTCTCGTTATTTTAATAGCAGGGTCAAGACTATTTAAATTTTTTAATTCATTTTTTATAGTATCTGTAACATTGAGAAATTTAATACCTTGGGATGCTTTCGTTAAAAGATGAGAAATGGGTTGCATTTCTGGAAGGGATAAAAACTCTTTACCAACGAAATTATCTTTAAAATGTATAGAAACAGCTTGTGCTGTAAGTGTAGAATGTTTATCGAAATAAGCTTCATCATTTAACCACATATGTGGCACATTTTTGCCAATTAATATCACCTCGCCAGCTTCGAATTTTTCAATACTATCACCAACAAATCGAGTTCCGGTACTTTTAATAATATAGACTAATTCTAGCTCTTCATGAAAATGCCAAACCTTCAAAAAATTCTTATAATTATTTTGAGATACCGTAATTGATGTATTACCAATACTGGACCTATCTAATAAATGAAGTTTCATTTTATGAATTTATTACAAAATACGCACTATTTATAGATGTATAAAAAATATGTAATAATTATTGCAAATGTATGATGTGATAGGTTGGTTGTATAATGATTATTGGGCATAAAAAAAGAGAGAAAAACGGAATAAGTTCTTCTCTCTTTTGCAGATAAATTATTCGGTAAGCTATAAGACTGTTACCGATGTACTAATATCTTGTCTTATCGTTCTTAGAAGCCCAATTATTAAAAACTTCAACAGCTTCTTCTTGTAGCATTTGTTTAAAGTGAATTTGTCTGTCTTGCATATCCACTTCTAATTCGTCATAAATAAACTGGTCATCGAAATCAATCGCTTTTGCATCTGCTTTATCGCAACCGAAATATACCGCCTTAGGCCGTGCCCAATAAATAGCACCAAAGCACATAGGGCACGGTTCGCATGAGGTATAAATAATACAATCTGTCAGTTGAAAATCATTTAGTTTTTTACAGGCATCTCTAATAACTACCATTTCTGCATGTGCAGTAGGGTCATTTGTTGAGGTTACCTTGTTATGACCTTCGGAAATAATCTTTCCATCTTTTACAACTACGGCACCAAATGGTCCGCCTGCATTTGAGTTCATTCCTTTTGCAGCCATTTCAATAGCTCTTCGCATAAAAAACTCGTGATTATTTGTCATATATTATAAATTTTTGAAAATCTCAATTAACTAAATTGGGCAGCAAAATTAAGTATTTAGTTGGCTTGTGTTTTGAAAACCACAAAATGATTTTATCGTTAAAATGGAAAATATTGAAGAAACCACTATTTCTAAATAAAAATCTAAAATATTTTTTGATCCCAATAAATTATGCGGCTTAAAGCTTTTATATTTCAAAAAATACGAATGTTTTAATTGCTCGATTTCGGTCCAAATTCATTGTTTTTTCAATTTAACAGGTCAGTTTTATCTTTAACCTTAAAACATCTTTCTTCCCCTAAATAGAGCGGATTTCCATGTTTTTCAGACCAAAATCCGTCTAAAACATCTTTGTTAATACACTGGTATACGACAACACCTTTGTAAACATTGTTATCTTCACCAGAATATCTAAAGTTTATAACCAGAATATTATTCTTAAAGAATCCGGTGCCTGTTTGCTCTTGGTTGGTATTGATAGTCCATTTTGCTACAATTCGCAAATTTGCATCCAAAGATAAAATCAGCGTGCCTTTGTAAGAGTTTGATTCTACATCTTGGTTACTTCCTATAATATCATATTGTCCAACTAAATCCTCAACCGTCATATATTATTTTGAATGGCTAAAATATTGAAAAATTAACGCATCGTTTCTTGAATCAAGGAAAAGGTTACCATCAAACTTTTTGTAGAATCCTTAAAAAATGGCAATCTTTAACTTTAATTGAAAATGAAAGTAAAACAAATATGAAGAAAGCTATTTTAATATGTTTGGTGTTTTTAAGTGTTGGGATAATGGGTTATGCTCAAGAAGAACAGTACGGTGATAATCAGCCATATTCTTCATATTGGTTTGTAAAAGAACTATTGCAATGGTCGCCAGAAAGTGATAAAGACGCTAAGTTCAACATCAGTCAAGTAGCATTGGCAAATCGTTTTTTAAATGACTCAATAGATTTAGATGAAAATGCCAATAAAATCCCCGGTATTATAGCATTGATGGCGCCACATACGACCAATTTTCATCCATCGCAAGGGTTTTCAACTGTAAAACAATATGCGTTTCCTTTTTGGCAATACATAGATTATTTCGTGCAATGGGGTGGTTCGGCCAATGAAGGAATCATTGTGCCACCAACGGCATTTTGGACAGATGCCGCACATAAGAATGGAGTAAAGAGTATTGGTACTGTATTTTTTCCGCCCAATGTATATGGGGGGAAAGAAGAATGGGTATACGAATTTCTAGTTAGGAATGCCGACGGGAGTTTTCCCGTAGCAGATAAACTTATTGAAGTTGCCGACACCTATAATTTTGATGGATGGTTCATAAATCAAGAAACGTATGATTTGGTAGGTGAAATGGGGGAGTTAATGCAACAATTTATAGCATATTACAGAACACAATCAAATTTAAAATTGGTGTGGTATGATGCCATGATAGATGATTCTAGGGTAATATGGCAAGATGAGCTGAATAACCACAATCAAATGTATTTTCAAAAAGGGGATAAAAATATGTCCGATGTATTTTTTATCAATTTCAGGTATAATGAAGTCAATTTAGAAGATAGTAAAAAAGCAGCCCGAGAACTGGGTAGAAGCGAGTGGGACCTATATGCAGGTATAGATGTACAATCTAAAAGTTTTAAAACTCCCGTAAAATGGGATATGCTTTATAACGATGGGAAACCAAATAATACATCAATAGGAATATATTGGTCTAATGCTACTTTTGATATATCAGAAACTAAAACACCCGAAGATGTTTATATTAATGAGCAGAAATTCTGGAATGGCGGTCCATCAATCGAAACTAGATTTGGGTCTAGCAAATGGTTGGGTTTTGCAGATTATTTTGAACCACGTAGTGTTATCAACGAATTGCCTTTTAAAACTAATTTTAATTATGGCTTAGGTCGTTTTTATAATGATAAGGGCAAGACTGTTTCTGAAAAAGAGTGGCATAATCTAAGTATACAAGATGTGTTGCCAACCTGGCAATTTAAAGTGGATAGCACCAAGGTAAAGGCGGCAATTAGTTTTGATGAAAGTTATGAAGGCGGTAGCAGTTTGTACTTTGAAGGAATTTCAAATGCAGATTTTCCTTTATACAAAACCAAACTAAATTTAGATCAATCTTTAAACCTTCAGGTGGTAACCAAGACATCTGGGAATATAAATTTGCAAATCTATTGTCAACTATCTAACGGAGAGACTTTGACATTTCCTTTAAAGAAATCTAGTTCATGGTTTACGAATTCTATTTCTATTCCTAAGCGAAAAAATATATTACTATCCAAAATAGGATTAATAACGAAAGGAGAAGGTAAAACATTTCTTGGAGAGCTATCCATGTACTATAAAAAGGAAAAAAAACCTACTACTTCTTCTTTCACTGTAGAGACTTTTACTAAGGAGAATAGCTCAGAATTATATATTCATTTCAATGAAAAATCAGAGAATGTGTATCATAATATGTACTTTTTAAATGCCAAAAATGAAAAAGTCTGGTTAGGTAAAACTACTTCACAAGATTATTATATATCCAACATTCCTGTAAAAAACGGTAAAATTAACTTAGCGGTACAATCTGAAAGTTTTGGAGGTGAAAAAGGCAAATTAATACGTAAACTGATAAATGTTTCTAAATAAGGCACTCTGTCATTTTAAGTAACGCAATAATATAAAATTCTTGGAGTAATAATAACTTATAAACTGGTACTTTAATGAGCAGCATTGTCGTGTTAGAATACCATTTTAATAATTAAGTAGGATTTAAAAGGTATTCAGTTAACACATTTTAAAGAGCGTTAAATATGTTAAAAATAGATTTAGATTAAACCTTTCTATTTTTTCTGTGTCCTATAAAATAGCATTCTAAAAAGGCGTTTAAATTTCTTGTAGCACCTTGATTATTAGCGTGCTAAAACCTTGTTAAATATAGCTTAATTTATACCTTAAAATTGGGGATTAAGTTTAGATTTGTTGGTAACCAAACTAACGAAATACTATCCTCCACCACCTATGAAAACAAAATACATTGTTTACAGTATATTATTGATAGGAATTGTAGCCTTAATATTTTATCGAATAAATGCCAATAGCGAATTAAAAGCTCCAAAATCAGCATCATCTTCTACTACAACTGTAAAAGGGTTGATATTACATCCCCAGAAGTTTAATGACAATATTTCATTGTCCGGTACTATTGAAGCTAATGAGCAAATTGAAATTAGAAGCGAGGTTTCTGGTGTAGTTGAGCATATCAATTTCCAAGAGGGCAGCAAAGTGGCTCAGGGCCAAATACTATTTAAGGTTAATGATATTGAATTACAGGCGCAATTATCTAAGGTGCAAACAGCCCAAAAGTTAGCTGCTGAAAATGAGCGTAGAGCTAAATTGTTATTAGAAAAGCAAGCTATAAGTCAAGAAGAATATGATATAGTAAGCGCAGATTTTCAATCTGCTAGTGCAGAATCACAACTCATAAAAGCACAACTTTCCAAAACAATGGTAAGAGCACCATTTTCTGGTACGATCGGGTTAAGGTCAATATCTAAAGGAACATATGTAACGCCTGTAACACCAATTGCTAAATTAGTTAACACTAGTAAATTAAAATTAACATTCTCAATTCCAGAAAAGTATAGTTCACAGGTAACAGTAGGGTCTAATTTAACTTTTACTACTTCAGATTCTAAAGCAGAATATGAAGCCAAAGTCTATGCCATAGAGCCTGAAGTGGAGATAGCTACTAGGACTTTAAAAATGCGAGCAATTGCCGAGAATAAGGAAGGTAAATTATACCCTGGTACATATGCCAATGTAATGCTCCCCTTAGAACATGTTGATGATGCTTTAATGGTGCCGTCAGAATCATTGATTCCTGTACAAAACGGAAAACGTATTTTTATTTCTGAAGCAGGTAAGGCAAAAGAAATCGATGTAGAAATTGGAGCAAGAACAGGTAATGAAGTTCGTGTTCTTACTGGTTTAAAAGCAGGTGATACCATTTTAACGTATGGGGTAATGGCTTTAAAAAATGGAACGCCGGTAAAAGTAGATTTAAATCAACCTGAAACACCTAAAGCTGAATAATGAATTTATCAACTTTAAGTATAAAACGTCCGGTTCTAACCATTGTAATGAACCTTTCCATAGTTCTTTTTGGTATAATTGGTTATACTTATTTAGGAGTACGGGAATTCCCTTCCATAGATCCAGCGCAAGTATCTGTACGTACCAACTATTCAGGAGCTAATGCAGATATAATTGAATCACAGATTACGGAACCATTAGAAAAAGCGATAAACTCCATTGACGGTATACGTAATATTACATCTTCTAGTGTACAAGGTTCTAGCTCCATAAGTATTGAGTTTAATTTAGATAAAAACTTGGAGGATGCAGCTAATGACGTAAGGGATAAGGTTTCACAAGCCGTTAGGAGTCTTCCTGATGATTTAGACGCGCCACCAGTAGTTTCTAAATCCGATGCAGATGCACAAAGAATCCTATCCATGACCGTACAAAGTGATGGTAAGAATATTTTGGAACTATCGGATTATGCAGAAAATGTTATAGCACAAAGAATAGAGACCATACCAGGGGTTAGTAGTGTACAAATTTGGGGACAACGTAGGTATGCTATGAGGCTTTGGATAGATCCTTTAAAGCTTTCTTCGTACGGTCTTACAGTAGCAGATGTACAAAATGCATTATTGGCGCAGAATGTGGAACTTCCGTCAGGGAAACTAACAGGAGATAATACAGAATTAACCGTAAAGACAATAGGAAACCTAAATACCGAAGAACAGTTTAACAATATCATTATCATGGCAGATAATGAAAGACTGGTTAGGTTAAGTGATATTGGTAAAGCTACTTTAGAAGGGGAGAATATGGAAACCAAAATGAGTGATTCTGGTCAACCCATGGTCGCAACAGCGGTTATTCCCCAACCAGGCACGAACTACCTAGAAATTGCCGATGCATTTTATGAGGAGTACGAAAAGCTTAAGAAGGATTTGCCCGAGGGCTTTAAATTAAATGTAGTTATTGATGATACCATATTTGTAAGAAGAGCGGTAACAGAGGTAGCAGAAACATTGCTTATTTCAATAGTATTAGTAATCCTTGTAATTTTTCTATTTTTTAGAAACTGGTCTATGGCTATGAGGCCGTTAATAGATATTCCTGTTTCTTTAATTGCTACCTTTTTTGTGATGTGGCTTTTTGGGTATTCAATTAATGTATTAACACTACTTGCCATTGTGCTGGCTACCGGTTTAGTGGTAGATGATGGTATTGTAGTTACCGAAAATATCTATAAAAAGGTGGAAGAGGGCATGAGCCCTATTGAAGCCGCAATAAAAGGTTCTAACGAAATATTCTTTGCAGTAATATCTATTTCGGTAACCTTGGCTGCTGTATTCTTACCTGTAATATTCTTAGAAGGTTTTGTAGGCAGGCTATTTCGCGAATTCGGAGTCGTATTGGGCGCCGCTGTGCTCATATCAGCTTTTGTATCGCTATCATTAACACCTATGTTAAATGCATACCTTATTAAACCCGGTAAGCAAAAGCGATCAAAATTTTATCAAGTAACAGAGAAGTATTTTTTGAAGATGAATCACTCGTATGCAGAATCATTACGTGTTTTCATGAAAAGAAAATGGATGAGTTTTCCTATTTTAATTGGCTGTTTGGGCATAATTGCGCTCTTTTATATATTGCTTCCTAAAGAAACCGCACCTTACGATGATCGAAGTTTTATTCGTTTAAGCGTAGATGCTCCAGAGGGATCATCTTATGAGTATATGGACCGTTTAATGACGGATATAACTGAATTGATAAATGATTCTATACCCGAGAAAAAAGTTAGTTTAGTACTTACTTCGCCAGGTTTTGGGTCTTCATCGGTAAATAGTGGTAGGGCAAATATAGCTTTGGTGGACCCAAGTGAACGAGAGCGTTCTCAAAATGAAATTGCAAATGATTTGGGGGTATGGGCAAAGGCTTATGTCGGCGGCAAGTCTAACGTATCTGAACGACCTACAATTTCTGTAAATAGAAGGGGAGGACCGCCAATTCAATTTATAATTCAGGCACAAAATTTTAAAAAGTTAGAAGAGAGTATACCAGTTTTTATGGCCGAAGCAGAAAATGATGAAACGTTTTCGTTCGTAGATGTAAACTTAAAGTTTAATAAACCAGAAATCTATGTAACCATAGACCGTGAAAAAGCAGAGACTTTAGGTGTTTCTGTTAGGGATGTTGCCCAAACATTACAATTATCATTAAGTGGTCAAAGATTTGGATATTTCTTAATGAACGGAAAACAGTATCAAGTCATTGGTCAATTTGATAAGGAAGATAGGGATGCTCCAATGGATTTAACATCCATATTTGTGAAAAATAAAGACGGGTTATTAATTCAATTGGACAATTTAGTTCAAACATCGGAACATAGTAGTCCGCCCCAACTTTACCATAATAATAGATTTATGGCGGCTACGGTATTTGCTAACTTGGCACCAGGTAAAACGATTAATGATGGTATAGAGGCAATGGAGCGTATTAAGGAGAAAGTCTTGGATGAATCTTTTACAACGGATTTGGGAGGTGAATCTAGAGATTTTGTAGAAAGTGGTTCAAATACCTTATTTGCCTTTGGTCTAGCATTACTATTAATTTTCTTGATACTAGCAGCACAATTTGAAAGTTTTATAGATCCATTTATTATTATTTTAACTGTACCAATGGCGGTAGCGGGAGCCTTATTTTCCCTATGGTTATTTGGCCAATCTTGGAATATTTTCAGTCAAATAGGCACTATAATGCTTATAGGTCTAGTTACTAAAAACGGAATTTTAATTGTAGAATTTGCAAACCAATTACGAGAGCAGGGACTTGAAAAAAGAGATGCTATTTTACAGGCATCAGAATCTAGATTACGGCCAATTTTAATGACAAGTTTAACTATAGCATTAGGGGCATTACCTATTGCATTATCACTTGGGGCCGCATCAACAAGTAGAATAGGTATGGGTGTAGTTATAATTGGAGGTACTATGTTCTCATTAATGTTAACCTTATTTGTCATACCTGCACTTTATATGTTGTGGTCCAGGGAAAAAGTAGAAAGACCAGAATTTAAAGCGCTTGAAACCTATTAAAATGAATAACCTAAAATATACCACCATCGCTTTATGTTTAACTGTATTCAATTGTTTTGGTCAAGAATTACTTACCATACAAGATGCTGTTAAGATTGCGGTAGCTAATAATTATCAAATAATTACGGCAGGTAATAGTTTAAAAATCGACTCGTTATCTGTGAGTCCAGGTTTTGCAGGTATGCTGCCAAGCATTGAAGCAAGTATTGTTGATGCCAATAGCATTCAAAGTTTATCTCAAACTAGATCAGACGGATCGCAAGTAGAACGAGACAATGCTAAGAATAATAGTCTAAATTATGGAGCAGCCTTAAATTGGACTTTATTTGACGGTTTAAGTATGTTCGCCAATTTCGAGCAATTAAAACAAAATAAAAATTTAGGCGAAGAAGAACTAAAACAGGTGATACTTACCAAAGTTGGTGAGGTGATGATTACTTATTATGACTTAGTACAGCAACAACAACAATTGTCCGCTTTAGATAGCACTATAATAATATCCAAACAAAGAGTCGAATTAGCGCAAAACCGATTTTCCATTGGTAAGGCTTCAAAGCTTGAGGTGTTAAATGCTAAGGTTGATTTGAATACGGATCAAACCTTAATGCAACGACAAAAAGAATTATATGCCAATACAAAAATCGAACTAAATAGGCAATTGGCCCGAAATCTAAAAACTGAATTTAAAGCTGTACCAGAAATATTTGTAGACGAAAGTTTGTTGTTACCAAATTTGGAAACATCAATAGTAACTAACAATCCACAATTAAATGCTCAACGAATAAGTAAAAGAATAAGTGAGTTAGAGTTAAAACAGATTAAAGCAGGTAGGTACCCAACTATTTATGCAACAACTGGTTATAATTTTGGCAGCTCAGAATCTAGTCTTGGTTTTACAACCAGTTCAGAATCAAATGGATTTAGTTATGGTTTTGGAGCAACCTTAAATTTGTTTGATGGTTTTAATCAAAATAGAAATGAAAAGATAGGTAAGTTAGAAGTACAAAATGCAACAATAGCTATTGAAGAACAAGAACAACAGCTATTATCAATGGTTGGAACTTCCTATCAAACCTATTTAACCAATATTAGCCTTATAGAGTTAGAAGGAAATAACGAGGCGATAGCCAAAGAAAATTTAGATATTACTGTTGAAAAATTTAGAATAGGAACAATTCCTACTATTGAATTTAGAACAGCTCAATTAAATTACATTAATGCAAAGGTGAGGTTTAGTAATGCTAAATTTCAAGCAAAATTGTCAGAGATAATTCTAAGGCAATTATCCGGAGAATTGGATATTTAAATCATTTTCCTATTTCAAAATTAAAGTCTGGTGTTTATACAAGCAAATTTGCTTGTATAAACACCAGACTCTATTAATTTAATGGATTTGTATATATAATATTATATATCGACTAGGCAAGTAATTCATAAACTTGGTTAGCAATTTCTAATTCTTCATTAGTAGGTATCACCAAGATTTTGACTGCTGAGTCTTTTGTATTTATTTCACGTAAGTTCGATGCTCTTAAGTCATTTTTAGAATCATCTAAATGAATATTGAAATATTCCATATCCTTACATACCAGTTGACGCATGAAACTAGAATTCTCGCCAATACCTGCGGTAAATATAATGGCATCAAGTCCGTTCATTGCAGCAGTGTAGGATCCAATAAATTTTTTAATTCGATAAGCATTCATTTCCAAAGCTAAAATACAATTGGTATTACCTTTAGTAGCTTCTCTTTCAATATCGCGAAGATCATTGAAACCGGTAAGTCCCAGCATTCCACTTTTTTTGTTCAGCAGCTCGTTAACTTCATTTAAATTATAACCTAAAGTATTCACCAAATAAAAAATAACAGAGTGGTCGATATCTCCACTTCTAGTGCCCATTATTAGTCCATTTGCCGGTGTAAAGCCCATACTGTGGTCAATACTTTTGCCATCTTTAATAGCTGTAATGCTACATCCGTTTCCTAAGTGAACTGAAATAAGATTGGTACTTTTCTTTTGTAAATATGCATTTGCTTTTTCCGATACATACTTATGACTAGTACCATGAAAACCATACGCTTGAATTCCTTTTTCATTGTATAACTCGTTAGGAATAGCATATTTTTTAGCTTTAACAGGTACAGTACCATGAAATGCCGTATCAAAAACAGCTATTTGTTTAGCAGAATCGAATATTTCCTCTGCCATTAGTATACCTTCTAAATTTGCGGGATTGTGTAATGGTGCTAAAGAGGAAAGAAATTTTATCTTATTTTTAACTTCATCGTTTATTAAGGTAGTTTTTGTAAAATTACTACCACCATGAACCACCCGATGTCCTATAGCATCAATATCATCTGTACTATTTAGCACGCCAATATTAACATCTAATAAAAGTGAAGTAATTTTTTCTAATCCTTTTTTATGGCTTGCTATTTCATAAATTTTTTCAACTTTATTTGTATCTGTTCTATAGGTGGATATTGCATCTGAACTACCAATGCGTTCTATAGATCCAACACAAATAACCTTGGTAGAAGGCATTTCTATAAGCTGATATTTTATGGATGAACTGCCAGAATTAATAATTAAAATATTCATGAAAATGAGTTTAAAATCCCTGTGCTTGGATAGCGGTTATTATTACAGTGTTAAATATATCATCGACCGTACAGCCACGACTTAAATCGTTAACTGGTTTGTTTAATCCTTGTAACATTGGTCCTATGGCTAGGGCACCGGTTTCTCTTTGTACGGCTTTATAAGTATTGTTACCTGTATTTAAATCAGGAAATATAAACACACTAGCTTGCCCTGCTACTTCGGAATCGGGTAGTTTACTGAGTCCTACTTTAGCATCTACAGCGGCATCATATTGTATAGGACCTTCAACTTTTAGGTCAGGTCTTTTTTCTTTAATGATTTCGGTTGCTTTTCGAACCCTATCAACATCTTCACCCACACCAGAAGCTCCAGATGAATAAGAAAGCATAGCTATTTTTGGTTCAATACCAAAAGCAGCACTTGTAGCAGCAGAAGAAATAGCTATTTCTGATAACTGCTCGGAATTTGGGTTGGGATTAATGGCGCAATCCCCAAAAACAGTAACTCTGTTTGGTAAACACATAAAAAAGATAGAAGATACTATAGATACGTCTGGCCTTGTTTTAATAAATTGTAAGGCAGGTCGTATTGTATGTTGTGTAGTATGTATTGCGCCAGAAACCATACCGTCCGCATGTCCTTTATGCACCATCATTGTACCGTAATAAGAAACATCTTCCATTAAATCTTTGGCCATGGCCAAATTCACGTTTTTATGTTTACGCAATTCAAATAAGGTAGTGGCATAATCCAAAAATTGGTCAGATTCTGTCGGATTTATGATATTGATTTCATTGATATCCAAATCGATATCCAATTCGGTTATTTTGGCAATAATTTGTTCTCTATTTCCTAAAAGGGTAATATAAACGGCACCGGAGTCAATTAGTTTTTTCGTAGCTAGTAGAATACGTTCATCTAACCCTTCGGGTAATACAATGTGTTTTTTCGAGGATTTAGCTTTTTGCAGTAGATTATATTGAAACATTCTAGGGGTTATACCCTTAGCTTTAAAAGTAATTAACCTTTCAGCCAGTTCTTTTGTAGGAATATGTTTTTCAAATTCTTGAATAGAGGTTTGTATTTTCTCTTTGTTTTCGGCGTAAATACGTGGTCTAATCGTACCAATTTTGTTAGTAACGAAGAATGTGCCATTAGCAACCGATAGTATAGGAATAATATCGGAAAGTCCTTCTATAAGTTTAATAATAGAATCTTCAGGTAATAATCCACCAGTTAAGACAATACCAGAAAGGTTAGGGTAATTTGTTGATATATTAGCTTGTAAAGCCCCTAAAATAATGTCGGCACGATCTCCAGGGGTTATTACGAGGCTATCACTTTTTAAGTGAGTCAAGTAATTACGTAATTGCATGGCGCCTACACTAAAGCTCCCTACTTGATTGTTTATATGATTTTCACCAAAAAGTACTTTTGCATCTAGCTCTTGTGCAATTTCCTTTAATGTGGGGCTACCTAAAACTGTGTTTAAGGGTATTGCACCGACCAAAACATCATTTGGTAGTTTTTCTTTTAAACCGTTATATACAATCTTTATATTCTCAGGTTGTACTTTGTTCGCAACTATAAGAAGAACTTCAACCCCTTTCTCTTTAAATGAGTCGTATGCCATATAAAGATTGCCTACTAACTCATCTAAAGTTTTATTCTTTCCACTTGCCAAAATTACTGCTGGTATACCTAAGTTTTTGGCAATAAGCACATTTATGTCCCATTCAATAATAGCACCTTCTCCAGAAAAATCGGTTCCTTCAACTAAAACAAAATCAAACTTATTTTCAATAGTTTTATACTTGTGAATAATATGACCTACAATTTCATCATCCTTGTCTTTGTTTTTTAGTTGTACCACTTGGCTACGAGTATATGCATATGCCTCTTCTGGTTTCATATCTACATTGAAGTAGCTTAGAACCGTATCAATATGGTTATCGGTTTTACCATTTGGGACATCGTCTATAATAGGTCTAAAATAGCCTACTTTTGCTGTTTTGCCTAAAAGAAGTTGCATAAGACCAAGTGATACAATTGATTTTCCACTATTAGGTTCTGTAGTAACAATATAGATAGCTTTACTCACGTGTAGAAGGGATTGTTGTTTAACAAATTTATAGGATTCTTTGCGGATAAAGGCTTACAAAGTAAAAATCTGACACTTTAGATTGAAATTGATAATTATTAAGTCGTAAAATAGATGTGTTCTCATATAATTCTACTTATTTAATTTTTATCGTCTTTTTATCAGATTATTAAAAGTGAAAAGGTAAACCTCAGTATTATTTTGAAGCGGCAAAAATAGTAAGGGTTGTATTGCTTAAAAATGACTTATCTCATGTTTTAATTATGATATAAGTCAATATCATCTTTGTTTGTTACAACTAAACTTGTATGGGTTATCAATTTGAAGTGTTTATTTTAGAATTCACATAATTTAAAAACACATTATAACCTTGAGTTCATTAGTTCAGGATAATTTATTGACTAGAAAGTTAATATTATTTCATCTTACATATGCTGATAATATGGTTAAATGAATACAAGCATATTTAATTATAAAAACAAGATTCTAATTGGTGTCAAGAAATTGGTGTTTTGTTTGACTTTAACCTTATAAGATATTAAACAATTTGAATACCTTTTAAAGGGTAAATAAATAAAGCATCACATTTTTTAAGTGTGATGCTTAATTAAAATAGGTATTACTGTTTGTTATTTATCTTTTATAGTGGATATAATTACAGCGCTAATTTCATTAATAACTCATGTGTACCCATGTTACCAGAAGTTAAAGGGTTTTGAGATGTAAATTCATAGGAATAACCCATTTGTAACCAGTTAGATACCTTCATTATGGCTAAAGCACTAATGCCTTCATCGTAACGATACCCTGCTCCTAAATCAAACCGATTATTAAATGACAACATTCCAGTAAAATCTAAAGATAATGGTGTTGCTTCAATATACCGGGTCATTATACTTGGTTTAAAAACTAGAGTGCTATTTAAACTAATGTCATATCCTGCAGATAAATACATATGAACTTTATTGTTCCCTAATTGGGCAGTGCCATTTTCTTGAGATAAACGATTTTGTGAAAGAATTTTAGGGACGGAGAAAGAAACATAATATTTATCACCTTTTAAGTATGCACCAGCACCAACATTAGGGGAGAAGGTACCTTCTAAGCCAGTTAAGGAAGGGTCTGCTCCAATGCCATATGTAGTTAAACCACTTGTATTTACACTATAAGAGTTTGCACCTGCCTTAATTCCCAAAAACAAGTTAGTATTTTCAGCAATTTGAAGTCGATATGAAAAATCTACACCAATAAAAGTTTGATTTTCGATAAAGGTTTTATCATTAATTATAGAAAGACCTAATCCAACATTATTGCCTAATCCAGTACCGAAAAAGAAGCTTTGAGTTTCTGGAGCACCTTCAATACCGGCCCATTGGCTTTTAATATTCATTCCTACTTCTGAACCACCACCTGTGGTAGAACCTTCAACAGTATCTTGAGACCCGGCATAAGCAGGGTTAATTAAGTTCATATTATATCTGTAGAAAGTATAATTGGGATCCTGTTGCCCTAAGATAATGGTCGTTACAAATAATAACGCCGCTAATACTATATATTTATTGAATTTCATGTTTTTGCTTTTAAAAGATTGTTTTCGGTGAATTAATAATTAATGAATATCCATCCTTGCAAAGGAGATTTTCCATTACCTAGAGTTATACTATATAAGTACGAACCAGAAGGAAGTTGTTCACGGTTATCCTTATAGAAACCACCCCAATTGTTTTGGTATCCTTTTGCTTCAAAAACTAATCGCCCAGTTTTATTGTAGACTTTTACAGTGTTATTTGGGTAGTTATTAAGCCCTGGAATTACCCAATTATCATTTATACCATCACCATTAGGTGTAAAAGCTTCTGCTGCTATAATTTTTGGCTCATTGTTAAATGGGAAATCATCTTCGCTATCTTGAATTCCGTCATTGTCATCATCATCGTCAGCATTATCACCTATACCGTCTCCATCAAAATCAGATGTTTCTAACGAATTAAAAGGAAATGCATCTTCAGAATCTGGCGTACCATCATTATCATTATCTGTGTCTAAAGCATCTGGTATACCGTCATTGTCAGTATCTAGTTCATTGGTAGGTAATTCTTCCTGATCATCTGGAATACCATTGTTATCGTCATCTGGGTCAGCATTGTTGCCAATACCATCTGAATCTGAATCTAAAGTTTCAGTTGTGTCGGTAGGAAATGCGTCCTCCGTATCTGGCGTACCATCGTTATCGTCATCAGTATCAAGATTATCAGGAATACCATCAGCATCTGTATCTATTCCCACTAAAGGAAATTCATCTTCGCTATCTTGAATACCATCATTGTCATCATCGGTATCAGTATTATCACCTTGGCCATCACCATCAGTATCTGTATTTTCAGTAGCATCTAACGGAAAGGCGTCTTCCGAATCTGGAGAACCATCATTATCATCATCCGTGTCAGCATTATTTCCTTGTCCGTCACCGTCTGTATCTTTATTTTCAGTTGGGTCGGTAGGAAATGCGTCCTCCAAATCTAGAGTACCGTCGTTATCGTCATCAGTATCAGAATTATCAGGTATACCATCTGCATCTGTATCTATTCCCACTAAAGGAAATTCATCTTCGCTATCTGGAATACCATCATTATCATCGTCGGTATCAGTATTATCTCCTTGGCCATCACCATCTGTATCTGTATTTTCAGTAGCATCTAACGGGAAGGCATCTTCTGAATCTGGCGTGCCATCATTATCATCGTCGGTGTCAGCATTGTTTCCTTGTCCGTCACCATCTGTGTCTTTATCTTCAGTAGAGTCAAATGGAAATGCATCTTCAGAATCTGGAGTACCATCATTATCATCATCAGTATCTGTATTATCACCAGTGCCATCACCATCAGCATCTGTTTTTTCGGTGGCATCTAAAGGAAATGCATCTTCAGAATCTGGAGTACCGTCGTTGTCATCGTCTGTGTCAGCATTGTTTCCTTGTCCGTCATCATCTGTATCTGTGTTTTCAGTTGAATCTAAGGGAAAATCGTCTTCAGAATCTGGAGTACCATCATTGTCATCATCAGCATCTACCGAATCTTCTATACCATCTTCGTCAAAATCGTTTTCTAAGTTTACTACTGTTACAACTAAATTCAAATAATTGGTAGCTCCGTAAGAATCTGTAACTACAACTTGTACATCATAAATATTATCTTGATTTTCGTCAGTAGGATCCTCAAAGTCAGGAGCATTTACGAAGTTTAACTCCCCACTAACTGTATTTAATTGGAAAAGATTATTGTCTGTACCATTACCGTTTTCTGTAGTTAGCTGATATGCAATTCCATTATTTTCTGTTTCACCTTCAGTATCTACAATTTCTAAATTAAGTACTGATAATTGATTTTCTGATATTTCAACATTTTCAACAGAAGTGAATTCAGGAGGATTATTCTGAATCACTGTCACTGGTAAATTGAATTGACAGTTATTGGCGTCAGTTACAAAAATGGTATAGGTGCCTTCACCTAAGCCAGAGATATCTTTTGTGGTGTTGCCATTAGACCATAGGTAGGTATAGGGTGCGGTACCACCAGTTATCTCCACTTCAATAGTACCGTCATATGAACTGGCTGTGCTTACTAAAGTTGCTGTGGCCTCAATGGATATAGCTGTAGCTGGTTCAGTAATGGTAACCATTTCTGTTGTAGAATGGTTATTGGAATCGGTAACAGTAATAGAAATAGTCCCAGCATATAAGCTAATTATATTGTAATTTGCTGAGTAGCTGTTATAGGAATTAATGGAATTACCGTTCATTGACCAAGCAATAGTGTAGTTTGGATATCCTTCTGCTATAGTTAAATTTATTTCACCGTTGTTCTCACCACGACATTGAACATTTGTAACTGAATTAATCACCAATTGTAAATCATTGATATTGGAGATAGATATTTCTAAATTTTGAGATGAAGTACCGCCTTTAGAATCAGTAGCAGTTACCTGAATCTCATAAATGTTATTAGTGTTGTTATCAGTTGGTATTTCAAAATTAGGAGCATTTTCAAAAGCCAATACTCCTGTGTTTTCATCAATAGCAACTAAAGAATTATCAATACCACCATTATTATTGTTAGTAAGAGAGTAGGTAATACCACTACCTTCTGTATCGCCATCTGCATCTGTAGTATTTACATCTGTAATTGCTGTGGTGTTCTCTTGAATTTCTATAGATGATACGTTGGTGAATATGGGTAAAGCATTTTCACTATATTTTTTTACAAAGCCATAATAGTTATAATTATTATAATCGTTTGAAGTACGACTATAATAACTCGTATATAAGGTACCGTCATTTGCTATTTTTAAAGTTGGCCACTCAATAGAGTATTGAGAAATACCTAATTGCGCAACAGGTTCCCAAGCATTGTTTTTAAATCTTTGAATACTTAATTTACCACCAATTGATCCATTTTTATAGGCAACATAAGGTGTGCCATCATTGGTTAATGCTAAACTAGAATAAATCGTTCCTGATGAACCAAATCCATTTTGACCTACAAATTCCCAAAATTGGCCATTAAATTTTTGTACTGATGGTAGCGAGGTTCCACCATCCCTGTAGGAAATATAAGGTACGTCATTAACTGTAAGTTCAATATTTATTTCATACGCATAACCGGAAGCTTGACTTGAATACCCAACTGGCTCCCATTGATTATTCACAAAACGTTGAACCGCTTCTCTGCCGCCAGTATTTTGATTCATATATGCCAAATATGGAATACCAGTACTACTAAAAGCTAAATCTGTACTTGATAGTGATCTAATTGAAGCTGTAATGCCTACTGGTTCCCATGTGTTGTTTACAAATCTACTAATGGTGAAATTATTTCCCCCTATGTAGTTATCGTACACGATATAAGGTGTACCATTTGGGTGTATTTTTATGGTTGGACTTTGTACCCTGCCAGTTGAGAAACCTGGAGTACCAACAATTTCCCAACTACCATTTACAAAACGTTGTACGGTAGCTCTACCGCCCATGCTATAGTCAGAATAAAATATGTAGGGTATATTATTAGCGTCTATATCTAGTGTTAAGTTACTTACGTTATATAAGCTAATCCCAGGTAGCCCTACATTCTCCCAAGCCCCATTGTTAAATTTCTTTACGGTAGCCTTACCTCCGTTATCATGATCAGCGTAGGCTATATAAGGTGTCATATCTGACCCTATTACAATTGCGTTGTTATATAAGTTTGTCTTAGCGATACCTTGACTATTTAGATCATCATTTGGTCCTACAGCTTCCCACTGTTGGGCATAAAAGTTTAGATAGCAAAAAAAGAAGCTAATAATTAGAAGTGTTTTTTTCATGTCTTTAGAAAAATTTTGGTTGTCTTAAATAAGTGGTTGTAGGTTTGTGTTTTAATTAGTGCCAAAAGTAAAAGAGGTGTAGTTTTCTTATATAACCCAATAAGACACAAATAGCCCAATAAGACATTTTGAGAAGCACGATTGTTATATTAGCATATAATTTGTTATAATTAATAATAAATATTTTACAAATGTTTTATTTACAACAAAAAATCATTTTTTTTGCTGAAAAGATCAATGAAAAAGCACAGTAAAGTTGTGAAGGGTCCTGTTAAGAGTGTCAAATACACTTATTATGTTGTTAACTCATTGAAAAGAAAATGAGCTTTTTTATACGCGCTAAGGACAATATTTCGTAAAATTTTGTTTATCAGTCGTTTAAGGTGATTTGGAGATAGTGTTCTAAAGAATCTAATAATTTTTAAATTTTGGAATTATGCCAAAAAATCATTTAACAACGAAAATTAAGAATGGTTTTGGCCTAAGTTGACCTTGATAGTCTTTATAAAATCCTTGAAAGTATAAAATTTGCCCTTGTTGCTAGATATTTATGAAAATGTTATTTAATTATTTATAGTCAGATGGCAATTTACCATGGAATTTTTTAAACGTATTACTGAACTTACTTACATTTTCATAACTAAGTTCTTGTGCAATTTCTTTAATCTTTAAATCAGAGTCATTAAGGTATTTAAGAGCCAAGTCCATTTTATGCATTTGAAAAAAGGAAAATATAGAAGAACCATAAACGGCTTTAAAATCTTGCTTTAATTTAGTTGGTGATATCTTATATTCTTTTGAAAAGTAATCTATACCTAAAAATTTTCCATGTAAATTGGTCATTAATTCATGTTCTATTTTTTTAATTTTCAACAAACTATCACTAGCTAAATCTGCAGAAACAAAGCCGGTTTTCTCATCAAATAAATTATAAAAAAGCCCTAAAAATTCAAGGGATAATACTTTAAGTAGAAACGTATTTGGCTTTTCGAAATTCTCAAAGGCATTAATCAAATTATTTGTTAGTTTTTGAAAACTTAGGTTACTATGGCAATAATTAATAAATACTTGATGTGTATCAATAAACATACTTTCAATAGCTGTAGGAGTTGATGGTGAACCTAAAATATTTTTGTTTGCCCAAGCTTCATTAAAGTACAGCATGTACATAGTCTCCCTAGAATTTTTAAAGTGATAGTTAACGTCATCATTTCCAGGTTTTGAAAAAGAAACTGAATTATTTTCGATAACGGCATCACCAAATTTATAATTCTGAGTTTTGCTTTTACTTTGAACCGTATTAAGCGCTATTACATAATAATCAGATGGTAAAAATTGGTCATAAATGGGTTTAAATGATACATTGTTTTTGTAAACCTGTTTTGTGTTTAAAAACCATAGTCCGTCTTCCAGTTCGGTATAATAAAAATCACCTTTCATAAAAGGGGTGTCAGCTTGTATCAATTGCTTTTCAGCATTATGATTCATAAAGGGCATTTTTATGCAACTTTGAATAATAGCTTCAGGCGAATTTGATAGGTAGGAGAGATTAAAAAATCCTTCTGAATAAGTAAAGAAATATTGCTTAGATAAAGTAAACCAATTATTAATTCTGTCTAAAACCACTTTGTATAGAAATTTGAGCAGCGAAAATAGGCTTTAATTTCATATAAAAAACCGTGGTAGCTCTGTTAATATATGGTAATTTGAATTATTTTCTATTAACATCAATAATAGCTGAATTAGTATTTTATGTTCGGTTATGAAGTATTAGCTTTTTAAACCCAATAGGGTTGTCGTATTTCTAGGCTAACTTAAGGTTTGTTTGTAATCGGTTATAAAATAAATAGAAGTCATTTTGTAACCATTTATATTAGTTTAAATTGAATTTAAATAATAGGTACATATAATTTTATTAATTTTACAATTGTGAACAAACTGTTTTCCATACTATTATCAGCGCTTATCATGCTACAAAGCTTTGGTGTGCATTATGATGATATTGTTCAATTAGATGAATTGTATGAGCATGCCCAATTTCATAGTGAACAATATGGAGATAATGTTATTGTTTTTCTTTCCAAACATTATGGCGAATTGAAAGCGGACCATCAACGGGATCATCAAGAAGAAAAGAAGGATCACGAAAAATTGCCTTTCAATCATAGTGGAACCTCTCATATTTGTGTTGCGGACGTTATTTTCAACACCTATAAATCAGAATTAAGCGAGGTTGAATTTTTGGATTATACAGACTCAAATTTCTATTACCAAGCACCATCTTCTTCATTACACTCACAAGGCATTTTACAGCCGCCCCGCATTTCATAATACGATCGATTTTTTAATTTTATAGCTCAAATTCATACTTGTGAATTTGAGCGACTCACATTGATTATTATGAAAAGATGCTATCACATATTATTAATTTTAGTTTAAAGAATAAGCTTATTATTCTTCTGTTTACCGTATTTATTATTGGGTATGGTTTATTTGCACTTTCGCAAATTCCTATTGGGGCCGTGCCAGATGTCACCAATAATCAAGTTCAGGTAATTACAACATCACGTAATTTATCTACGCAAGATATGGAGCAATTCATAACATATCCTGTAGAACTAGAAATGGCAAATTTGCCGGGAGTTATAGAAATTCGTTCGGTATCCAAATTTGGGTTGTCTGTTGTTACCATTGTTTTTGAAGATGATTTAGGAACATATTTACCCAGACAGCTTATTGCAGAAAAAATTGCTTCGGCATCAGAGAAAATTCCAGCCGGTTTTGGCACTCCGCAAATGGGACCAATAACGACCGGCCTGGGTGAAATCTATCAATACGTTTTAGAAGTAGAACCAGAATACAAAAATGAGTATACTACAACCGAATTAAGAACCATCCAAGATTGGATTGTTAAGCGACAATTATCGGGTATACCAGGTGTTGTTGAGGTAAATACCTGGGGCGGATTTTTAAAACAATATGAGGTTGCCATAAATACCCAAAAACTAAATGCTATGAATATCACTGCAAGTGATGTTTTTAAAGCTTTGGAAACGAATAATAGTGTTTCTGGTGGCGGGTATATAGAAAAAGTGAATCAGGCTTTTTTTATCAGAGGAGAAGGGTTGGTTTCATCTCTTGAGGATATTCGAGATATAGTGATAACTACGAAAGGCGGACTACCCATATATATTAAAGATGTCGCTACGGTTGATTTCGGTAGCGCCGTTCGGTTTGGGGCTATTACAGGTAATGGCGAAGGGGAGAAGGTATTGGGTCAGGTTATGATGTTGAAAGATGCCAACTCTAAAAAGGTAATCGAAGCGGTAAAAGAACGTGTTGCCGAAATTTCCACTTCTTTACCGAAAGGTGTTTATATTAATCCGTTTTTAGAACGTAGCGAACTTATTGCCAAAACAACATTTACGGTAACCGAAAACCTAATTTTAGGCTGCTTGATTGTCATTTTTGTAGTCGTTCTACTACTTGGCAATTTTAGATCGGGATTAGTAGTAGCCTCTGTAATTCCTTTGTGTTTGTTATTTGCATTATCCTTTATGTACATTTTTGGTGTAGATGCCAATTTAATGAGTTTAGGTGCTATTGATTTTGGAATTATTATAGACGGTGCAGTAATAATCGTAGAATTTATTGCTTTCGAAATCACTAGAAAACAACACGAGATTAATGGTTTGGCCAAAATAGAACAACAGCATTTAAAAGATGAAATTACTTTTAATGGTGCATCTAAGATGATGAATTCTGCCATTTTTGGGCAATTGATCATATTAATCGTCTTTATCCCTATACTCTCTTTAAGCGGCGTAGAAGGTAAAATGTTTAAACCAATGGCGTTGACTTTTAGCTTTGCCTTAATTGGGGCCATGATTTTGTGTTTTACTTATGTTCCGGTAGCTGCATCAATCTTTTTAAAACCATCGAAGGAATCGGATAAGAATATTTCTGTACGCTTAATGAAATGGTTGAATAAGAAATATGAACCAATTATAAATTGGGCATTACAAAGCAAGAAATTGGTTTTAGGCATTGCTTCAATACTACTTATAGGAGCAACTATTTTATATACCACTATGGGCGGCGAGTTTGTACCGACTTTAGATGAAGGTGATTTTGTTATACAACCCGTTTTAAAAACAGGAACCTCATTAAGTAGCACGGTTGAGATTACGACCGAAATTGAGAAAATTTTACTCGATAATTTTCCTGAAGTCCAGCAAGTAGTTACTAGAATTGGGGCAGCTGAAGTACCTACTGACCCTATGTCCATGGAAGAAAGCGATGTAATCATTAAACTAGCGCCAAAAGGAGAGTGGACAAGTGCAAATTCTAAAGATGAGTTAGCCGATAAATTCAAAGAAGCATTAGCTGTTATTCCAGGTATGGAAGTAGAGTTTACCCAACCTATAGAAATGCGTTTTAATGAGTTGATTACAGGAGTGCGTGCGGATATTGCCATTAAGATTTTTGGTCCGGATTTAGATGTACTTGCTAAAAAAGGAAATGAAATTGGAGAATTAATTAAAGATGTTGAAGGAGCTGCTGATATAAGTGTAGAGAAAATAGCGGGATTGCCCGAAATGAGTGTTGATTATGATCGCGCTAAAATTGCACGCTTCGGATTAAACATACAAGAACTTAACGACATGGTTTCCATGGGTTTTGCCGGTAAAACAGCTGGTAATGTTTTTGAAGGAGAAAAGCGGTTTGATTTAGTGGTACGGTTAGATAAAGCAAAACGAAAAGATATTAATGACCTTAAAAATTTATATGTGGATTTGCCCGATGGAGGAAAGGTTCCTTTAAGTGAATTGGCTGATATCAGTTATAAAAAAGGGGCGGCAAAAATATCTAGAGATGATACGAAAAGGAGAACAGTAGTAGGTATAAATGTCCGTAATCGCGATTTAAAATCGGTGGTTGATGACGTTCAAAAATTGATAAATGAAAATGTAAAATTACCAGCAGGATATACCATTACATACGGTGGTCAGTTTGAAAATCTACAAAGTGCTCGTGACCGACTTTTAGTTGCCGTGCCAATTGCATTAGTGCTCATTTTTGTATTGCTATATTTTGCGTTTAAATCTGTAAAAGAAGCGCTTATGATATATTCCGCTATTCCGTTAGCAGCAGTTGGTGGTGTGTTGTTATTATGGATGAGAGGTTTGCCGTTCAGTATTTCTGCAGGAGTAGGCTTTATTGCATTGTTCGGTATAGCAGTTTTAAACGGTATTGTTCTGATTGAGCATTTTAAAGAGTTAAAAAAGTATTCTTTTGATAATATAGATGCCTTAATAAAACAAGGAACAAAAGATCGCTTAAGAGCAGTATTATTAACGGCATCTGCTGCTGCACTTGGTTTCTTACCTATGGCAATTTCCACAAATGCTGGCGCAGAAGTTCAAAGACCTTTGGCAACGGTAGTAATAGGTGGTTTATTTACTGCAACTATATTGACTTTGGTAGTTTTGCCAGTACTTTATGCTATGTTTGAAAGTCATGATACTTCAAGAAAACCAATACCTAAAACAACTTTAAAAAACGGTATTGCTATTATAGCAGTACTTATATCTATAGGTGTATCGGCGCAAGAATCAAAAAGTCAAAATCTAGATGCATTAATTCCCTTGGCAATCGAAAATAACATGGGATTAAAAGCTGGTCGACTAAAAGTAGATGAATCTGAAGCGTTGATCAATAGTGCATTTATGTTCAATAAAACCCATGTGTATTATGAATATGATGAAAACAATTTAGCCATCAACGATGTGCCGTTAAAGGTATTTGGCGTACAGCAAGATTTTCGTTTCCCGACAGCTTATTTTTCTGAAAAGAAGGTAAACAAAGTGAAGACTAGTTTGGTGCAAAGTGAATATGATATTCAGCGAAAGGTAATAACTAGAGCTGTTACAAGAGTGTATTACGAGTATCAAATTACACGAGAAAAAGTTCGGGTCTATAAAAGACTAGATAGTTTGTACGCTAATTTTTCAGAGGTAGCAGCTAGAAAATTTGAACTGGGAGAAACCAATTACTTGGAGAAAATTACGGCAGCTTCTAAACAGCGAAAAATCAATTTAGACTACCAACAAGCTATGCAACATGTATCCGCCGCATATGCCAATCTGTTGCAATTAATTCAGGTAGAAGATAGTTTGGTGATTTCTGAAGAAATGAACTTAAAAATTGCTGTTCAAGATGTAAACATAGATACATCTCCTGAGTCCGTATATTATGAAAATAACATGCGATTAATGGCTGTAGAAAGTAATTTAGAAAAACAGCAGCTCCTGCCAGATATTAGTTTGGCTTATTTTCAAGGATCCAACTCAGAATTAAACGACAATCTTTTTGGTTATCAATTAGGACTCAAAATCCCTCTTTTGTTCAGTGGAAACGCTTCTAGAATAAAAGCTGCGAAAATTGCGAAAGAAAGAGCGGTAAGCGAGTCTATTGCCTACAATATTCAAATAAAGTCGAAACAAGAAATTTTAATGCAACAAATTGTACAGATTCAAAATTCATTGAATTATTATGAGAATGAAGGCGCCGAGCTATCGGATGAAATATTGAAGACGGCGAACATCGGTTTTAGAAATGGGGAGATAGATTTCTATCAATACATACAAAGTTTAGAAAACGCTTATGATATTAAATTAGGCTATCTAGACAAGTTGAAAGAGTACAATGAAACCGCAACAGACATTAATTTCTTAACATTATAAATAGGGCATCATGCAAAAAAATATATACACAATAATAACTCTTATCATATTCGCAATAACTTTAAGTTGTGGAGACAAGGCAAGCAAATCAAGCGAGAATGGCACATCTGAAGTGCAAACAGATGACCGAATTCAAATTACGCAAACACAATTCGAACAGAATAAAATGGAGATTGCTGGTATGACTGAAAGTGAATTTCCGGTACTAGTAACGACATCGGGCATGATAGATGTGCCACCAGAAAATAGGGCTGTGGTAAGTGCTACAATGGGCGGTTATATTCAGACCACACCTTTATTGATCGGAGATAATGTACGTAAAGGACAATTATTGGTGACAATTGAAAACCCGGAGTTTGTATCCCTACAACAACGGTATATGGAGGTAAACGGGCAGTTGGGTTACTTAAAGGCAGAATACGAACGTCAGCAAACCATGGTAGCTGAAAACATAACATCTCAAAAAAGCTTTTTAAAAGCAGAGAGTGACTATAAAACAGGAGTGGCAAAGTACAATGGACTCAAAAAACAATTGGGAATGTTGAATATATCCGCAGAACAAGTAGAAAAAGGAAATATAAGTTCAGTGGCAACTATTTACGCACCTATTGCCGGCAGTATAACGAGTGTAAATGTTTCCAAAGGTACGTATGTTTCTCCCGCTACCTCAATCATGGAGATGATTAATAATGACCATATTCATATAGAATTATCGGTTTTTGAAAAAGATATTTTGAAAGTTAAAAAAGGTCAAGTAGTAGAATTTAAAATACCAGAATCCTCAGAAAATATATTTACAGCTGAAGTCCATTTGGTTGGTACCTCAATAGGAGAAAATAGAACCATAAAGGTGCATGCACATATAGAGAATGAGGACGAAGCAAATTTTCTAACCGGTATGTTCGTAGAAGCGAATATTATTACAGAAACATCAAAACAATTGTCATTACCGACAGATGCTATTGCAGTGGTTGAAAACGAGTCGTTTGTACTACTTTTAGATGAGAAGATTGGAGATACGTATTATTTTAAGCAAGTACCCGTCAACACCTTAGGTAGTTATAAAAACAGGACATCGTTCTCGAAATCGTCATCTTTTAAGCAAGATGCACAATTTTTAACTAAAGGTGCGTTTAGCCTGTTAGGAGAGTAGTCCATTAAAATTAAGATTACATTATAAGATTTTGGTATGCTAATTGACTTATGATGAGTCTGTTCAATAATTAAGAAATGAAAAAATACATAATATTACTTTTATTTGCGGTGGTCACAATAAGTACCACAACCGCACAAGAATGGAATACAGATTTTGAAATAGCAAAGAAACTTGCTAAAGCTAATGATAAACCTATTGTACTAGTTTTTCAAGGTTCAGATTGGTGTGCTCCTTGTATTAAATTAGATCGGGAAGTTTGGTCTACAGATGAGTTTAAAGCATATGCAAAAGACCATTATGTAATGTTACAGGCAGATTTTCCTCGTAGAAAGAATAATGCCTTGCCGGAAGAGCAACTAAACAAGAACAAGGCATTGGCTGAAAATTATAACAGACAAGGGATTTTTCCGTTTGTAGTGGTAATGAATGCAAATGGAGATGTTTATGGAGAAACCAGTTATAAGAAATTGACTCCCAAAAAATATATCCAAGAATTGAACTCGTTTATAAAACAGAAGTGAAGAAACTACTTCTCATAATATTGATTTGTTCTGTTGGTCAGCTGTGTGCCCAAGAGCCTCATAAACGAACCACCAAGTTAATGGGTAGTCGTTTTGACATTACCGTTGTGGCTAAAGATCCTATTGAAGGAGATGAGTATATAGATTTGGCTATCAGCGAAATAACAAGAATAGAAAGGTTAATTTCTTCATGGGATCCAAATTCTCAGACATCGGAAATTAATAGGAATGCAGGAATTAGACCTGTAAAGGTTGATGCAGAATTATTCAATTTAATACAAAGAGGAATTGGTATTTCTAAACTAACAGATGGCGCTTTTGATATCAGTTATGCCTCTATGGATAAAATTTGGAAGTTTGATGGCAGCATGACGGTTATGCCTACAGCAGATTCTATAATAGCATCTGTTTCTAAGGTGGGTTATCAGAATATCATATTAGATAAAGAGAACCATACCGTTTTTCTGAAGTTGGAAGGAATGAAAATTGGTTTCGGTGCCATCGGTAAAGGCTATGCAGCGGATAAAACAAAAGAGCTACTGATTTCTAAGGGTGTTGTGGCAGGTATTATTAATGCTTCGGGAGATATGAATACCTGGGGTAAACAACCCGATGGGAAAGATTGGAAAGTTGCCATTACGAATCCTATGTACAAGAACAAGGTGTTCGCTCTGTTACCTATCACCAATGGGGCAGTGGTAACATCGGGTAATTATGAGAAATATGTGACTTTTAATGATGTAAGATATACCCATATTATTGACCCACGTTCTGGCTATCCGGCTACGGGAATTATAAGTGTTACTGTTTTTGCCCCTAAAGCAGAATTGGCAGACGCCTTGGCAACCTCAGTATTCGTAATGGGCATAGAGATAGGTTTAAATAGAATAGAACAACTTCCTCAAGTAGAATGTATAATCATAGACGATAAAGGAAATATTACTACATCAAAGAATATTGAAATAGAAAAATCATGATAAAGAAGGTTTTGATTATTGCAGTTGTTGCCTGTTCATTTGGCAGTTGCACCGTTTTAAAGGAATACGAAAAAATAAATATAAACGATCCAGATATGGTTTTGCAAGATAAAAAGGCAGATCGCAATTTAACCACCATGCATTCCTACAGAGAAGCAGCGGTAGGTGCAAATGGAGGAAAAACTGGTGGAGGCTGCGGCTGTAATTAATATAGAATTCAATTATTTATAAAATGAAAATATTCAAAATAATAGTTTCTATTGCAGCATTATTCGCGTTTACGATGAGTTATGCCCAACAAGCTCAAGATTCTGTAAAGACCTATAAAAAGCGTGTTTTAGAAACTACAGAGGTAGATTTCTTAACCAGTTATTATTCGCAAGATGGTGATAATGCCGCGGTAAGTGGTGGTTTAGGGACAGAAGAACTTACCGATTTTACGGGTACATTTGTTGTTGCGATTCCTTTAACCGATGACGATGTTCTTACTATAGATGCGGGTGTTTCGGCTTATACCTCAGCTTCTTCTAGTAATGTAGATCCTTTTGACGGAGGTCAGCCAGCAGATCCGTTTGTGGCTAGTTCTGGAGCTTCTAGTTCAGATACATGGGCAAATATATCTGGTTCTTATAGTAATAGTTCTGATGATAGAAATACGATTGTTTCTGGTAAGGTGTCCGTATCAAGCGAGTATGATTATTTTTCATTAGGATTCGGTGGGGGATTGACAAAACTTTTCAATGAGAAGAATACGGAAGTCAGTATAAATGCGAATGTTTATTTAGATAAATGGAATGCTTTATATCCATCAGAATTACGACCTTTCGCTAGTGGTGCCAATGGTTTAAATAATGGTTTTTTCTCAAATAAAACAATTACAGGTAATACTAATTACAGTCCAAGTTTTGATAAGTTTTCTGATGAAACAAGAAATTCATATTCTTTAGGCTTCGGATTTTCTCAAATTCTGAGTAAGAATCTACAAGGTTCATTAGCGCTAGATTTGGTTCAACAACAAGGATTACTGTCTACTCCTTTTCAGCGTGTATATTTCAGCGATATAGCAGATTCTTTTATAGAAAACTTTCAATTGGCAGATGCCATAGAACAGTTACCAAATAGCCGATTTAAAGTAGCTGCTGGTGGTCGATTAAACTGGTATATCAATGAAACGTTTGTTGTTAGAAGTTTTTATAGATATTACTATGATGATTGGGGTATTAATTCGCATACAGCTAGCGTAGAAGTACCAATTAAACTTACAGATAAGTTTACGGTTTATCCATCTTATAGATACTACCAGCAGACTGCTGCAGATTATTTCTTTGGTTATGAAGAAGCGTTATCAACCGAAACCTTTTATACGTCAGATTATGATTTGTCGAAATACTCGGCAAACCAATTTGGGATGGGAGTTTCGTACACAGATATTTTTACAAAGATGCATGTCTGGAAACTCGGACTTAAAAGTATAGATTTAAAGTTCTATAAATATGACAGAGACACCACTTTTAGTTCTAGCATCATCACCGCGGGCGTTAAGTTTGTAATGGACTAAAACTCACGATTCATTATTAACAAAAATCATTTGATGTTCGGAATTATTGAGTTTACTAGAAAGGTAGAAAAGATGTTGGTTTGGTTTCCGTTGTTGATGCGCAGTTAACCAAAGTTTTATAATTATAATCAGCAATACTCACTTAAGATAATTTTTTGCTTAATAGCACTAAATCAACACAATAAATAGACCGTAATCACATTATTATTTAGTGCAGATTCAACAAATGATAAATGCGGTTTAAATTAACTTTATTTTTTCTCCTCATAATTAGCTTTACATCAAAAGCGCAATTGAGCGATTTGGCCAGTGTAGATTTTACATACATTCCTAATAAAAGGTCTGATGTGGAATATACCAGATCACGGGCACTATTTAACTTTCCCATTCAGTTAAAGGGAAAAGGAAAATACTTATTTCTAGGTTTTGATTATAGTAATATTCATTTGCGTTTTAAAGATGAAGAATTACCATTTGACCGAGATAATTTAAATGATTTTCAGGTATTAGATTTAACCATTGGTTATACCAAGCCATTAAAAAACGGATGGAGGTTGGGCGTACGTTTTCAACCTGGTATTAGTACTAATAATACAGCCAAAAGTTTAACTGCAGATGATATAGTATTTTCAGGGGATATTGTTTTTGTGAAGAAATTTGATAATGATTTTGATAAACCGTCAAGACTAATTGTAGGTCTATCATATTCTCAAAATAGGGGATATGTATTTCCACTGCCATTTATCAGTTATTATAAAAAATTTAGACCCGATTGGTCATTTAATATAGGCATCCCAAAAACAAACTTGCAATACCATATTTCTGATAAACATCGTTTAAAGTTATTCGCCCAGCTAGACGGTTTTACTTCAAATGTGCAGAATGGGGCTTTAGTGAATGATACAGACGTAGCTGAACTGATAAATATGTCATTGATAAATGGTGGATTACAATATGAATACCATTTTACAGATCACTTACAATTAGATCTGAGAGCTGCATATAATTTTAGTTTGAGCAATAAGCTCAAAGATGGCAATAACAACACGATTTTTACCATAGATAATGATTCAAGAAGCTATTTAAGAGCGAAATTGAAATTTAAAATATAGTATTCCCTAAAGAAATAAAAAACGCCGAAATCTTAAATTTTGGCGTTTTAGTTTAAAAATAGCATAAGGGCATTAGCCTATTACTGATTTCTCTGTAATAAACGGTTGATTATAATGTCTTTGTCCTGTTGCCTTATAAAGTGCATTTGCCAATGCACCAATTATTGGTGGTAAAGAAGGTTCCCCTAATCCGGTAGGGTCTATACCGTTGTCTACGAAGAAACTTTCAATTTCTTTAGGTGCTTCTTTATGTCTGATTAAGCGATAGGTGTCAAAATTTTTATGTTGAGGTTGTCCATTTTTGAAAGTCAATTCACTAAAAGTTGCATGACCTATACCATCTATGATGCCACCTTCAATTTGATTTTTCGCTGCCAATGGGTTAATAACGATTCCACAATCTACTGCACACCAAACTTTATCTACTTTAGGCGATTTACTATCGTTAGAAAGGTCTAACACTTGTGCAACATACGAATTATGGCAATAATATGCGGATACCCCTCTGGCCGTGCCGTTATTGACCGTACTGTCCCAACCAGATTTATCTCTTACTAATTTTAGAACACCTGCATAGCGTACAGGGTCGTAGTCATTTTTCTCTGGTTCCCCAACAGGATTTTTTATTGCTCTATCAAATAATTCTAATCTAAATTCAATAGGGTCTTTACCAGCAGCTTCTGCAACTTCATCTAAAAATGCTTGCTCGGCACCCGCAATAAAGTTAGAACGTGGGGCACGCCATGCGCCTGTAGATACATTGGTTTCTAAACTAAATTTTTCGGCCAAGTAATTACCTACGGCACCAGCAGGAAATCTATTCTCAAAAAGTAGATCATCATTTGAACCTGCACCTTTTACGTGCCATGCAATTAAATTACCTTCTTTGTCCAAACCAGCTTTATATTTTACTTTATAGGTAGGGCGGTAGGTGCCTTGGGTCATATCATCTTCACGTGTGTATACTAATTTTATAGGTGCTTGCACGTGTTGCGATATTACGGCAGCTTCCACTCCAAAAGTTCCATAAAGTCGACGACCAAATCCGCCACCCATACGACTCATTTTTATATCTATTTTTTCCACTGGCATACCTAATCTTGATGCCAACGTTTTTTCTAAAAATTCTGGCGTCTGTATAGGTCCGTTTAATAATGCTCTTTCAGCAGTTACATTTGCGTAAAAGTTCATGGGTTCCATAGTGTTGTGTGCTAAAAATGGAGCGCTATACGTACGTTCTATAATCTGCGCTGCTTTTTTAAATGCGCTTGCTACATTACCGTCTTTACGTGCAGGTTCCTTGGAAGAAGTGTTCAATAATTTTGTCAACGCCTCGTTGTGTCCTTCGGTACTTTCTAAAGCAGAAGTTTCTTCCCACTCTACATGTAATGCTTTTTTAGCTTGCATACATTGCCAAGTACTCTCACCAACAATGGCAACTAATTTATCTATAGCACCGCCATCGGACCATTGTTTTTCCGTATCGTCTTTATAAACATCGATAGGGAAAACATCTTTAATACCTGGCATTGATTTCACGGCATCGGCATTCATAGATTTGTAGGTCATACCAAAAGCTGGTGGATTAACGATCATGGCAATCATCATTCCTTCCTCTTGAATATCGATTCCGAATAAAGGTTTTCCGGTAACAATACTTGGTCCGTCAACATTACGTCTATCCGTACCTATAATATTAAAATCACTTGTTTCTTTCAGCGTTACTTCTTCTGGTATTGGCATTGTTGCCGCTTTCGAAGCCATATCTCCGAATGTAGCTGTATTATTTGATGCAGCGTGACTAATAACTCCGTTGTCCACTTTAATTTCTGAAGCATCAACCTGCCAAGCATCCGCAGCTGCAGCGACTAACATATGTTTTGCTGTTGCACCGGCCATTCTTAATCCAGACCAGCTGGCGCGAATAGATTGACTACCACCAGCTAATTGTCTCTGAAAAATATCGGTATTTAATGGTGCTTGTTCTACAATTACATTTTTCCAATCTACACCAAGTTCGTCTGCAACGATCATAGGCATAGAAGTTTTTACATTCTGGCCAATTTCTGGGTTAGGCGACATAATAGTTACCATACCATTATCTCCAATTTTCAGAAAGGCATTTATATCGAACCATTCTTTTGGTATGTTGCTAACTTGCTCAGGGGTAGGTTTGCATGAGGCCAACCAACTAAATCCTAAAATCATACCGCCACCGGCAAGCGAACTGCTTTTTAAGAAAGAACGTCTGTTATATGTTGTTTTAATGAGTGTCATCTGTTTGTTTTTTTGAAGGTTAAAATCCCAACGATGTGGGGTAAAAATTACGCGTTAGAAATACTTGAAGCATTTTTAATAGCTTTCTTTATTCGCGTATACGTACCACAACGACAGATATTACCGTTCATAGCATCCTCAATTTCCGAGTCAGTGGGATTAGGATTTCGTTTTAAAAATGCACTGGCATTCATAATCTGTCCTGCCTGGCAATAGCCACATTGGTATACGTCTTCTTCAATCCAAGCCTTTTGAACAGGATGATCTCCATTTTCAGAAAGTCCCTCAATAGTTGTGATTGATTGTTCGCCAACAGCAGAAACCGGTAGCTGACAAGAGCGTACGGCATTATCACCTAAATGAACAGTACATGCACCACATTGTGCAATACCACAACCAAATTTTGTACCTACTAATTTTAAATGATCTCTTAGTACCCAAAGCATTGGTGTAGACGGATCTACTTCTACTTCTTGGGTTTGTCCATTAACTTTTAAACTGAAATTTGCCATGCTTTTCTTCTATTTGATTGAGTGCCTTTAAATTAAGAATTTTTTTGAAGTAAATAGGAGGAATTATACATAAATTATCATAAAAATTAAATGCTACTAACGAGCTTGTTATACTTGACGGAATTATGTAAAAGATGGTGCTTACACAGATACATTGAAAAATTGTAAAATCTTGAAATCTATTTGCAAAACATAGAATACCTTTTGATATTAATTTATTTGTTATTTTTCAATTTTTCAGCAATACTGTTATAATATTCTTGACTAAGCACCTCGGTCCAAGTAATCGGATTGTCTCTGCCATACATTGCTAAATACGTTACCACTCTTTCTTCCTTACCAATTTTATATGGTTCTGAAAAGCAATCTTTGTAGGTAAACCAATCGTCCAGTCCTTTGACCGAGGGTTGATACCCTAATCTGGAAATTTCTTTGTGTTTTAATTTTTTGATGTATACTGTTCATCAGTCACAGGCTCAAGCCAGGTAACAAATCCATTTTCTGTTTTTGGTAGAATATACATTTGTGTAAGACTTTTATTTTCCGTTGCGCCATGCCAGTGCCTAGTATTTGCCGGAACTTTGATGACATCACCCTTTTTCATCAATTGCCTTGGCTGTCCTTCCAATTGATGATATCCTTCACCATCGAGTACAATTAGAATTTGCCCGCTTGGATGTAAATGCCAATTTGATCTTGCACTTTTTTCGAAATAAACATTGCCCACAAGTGTGTTGTAGATAGAATCATTTGCGACCAAACCATAATTGTAAGCATTGCCTGTGAAATTTTTAGCAAGCCCAAGTTCTCCTTTTGGGAAAATTGCTTCTTCAGACGGGTTCGATGCCATATTTTCTTGTTTTTTTTCTTTCTTGGTGTTGCAAGCCTGTCCTAATAATAGTATCAGAGCAACTGCGAATGTCATTGTTGTTCTCATTATTGTTCTCATTTTATCTGTTTTAATTTTCTTGATGATTTTTGCAGGAGTTCCTCCTACGACAACATTATCGGGAACGTCATTGGAAACGACCGAACCTGCGGCAACTACCGAATTTTCTCCTATGGTTACGCCATGCAAAATGGTGGCATTGGCACCGATCCATGCATTCTTCTTAATGTGGATGGGTTTTGGAACCAGTGAATGTCTTTTATCGGGAGAAATAGGATGCCCTTCGGACAGCAAGCTCACTTTAGGTGCTATCAGTACGCCATCTTCAATGGTAATTCCTCCCAAATCAAGAAAGACACAATCGAAGTTGATGAATACGTTTTTACCAATTTTTATATGCTTACCGTAATTGATATACAAGGGGGTAAAAACGGCGACGCTTTCGTCAATTTCACTCCCTGTAATTTGGCTCAGCAAATCCCTGATTTCTTTAGGGTCGGTTGCGTTGTTCATCTGCACCAGCAATTTTTTTGTGCTGTATGAGGCCTCAAGCATTCTATTGGCTTGAGCGTCCTTGGGCGGAATGGTTTCTCCTGCTTTTAACCGATTAAAAATGTCCCTTTCTTCCGAACTGGAATTATTTTGTCTTTTTTGGTTTTCCGCTTTATCCATTTTTACAAATTACACATTTAACAATGGCCATCATATTTTTTGTTTAAACATTCTCCTGTTGATGCCTCCAAAGCTGTACACTAGTGAAATATTCCATGTAAAATCATCTTCTGGAACTATTTCCGTATCAATTGCCTTGTTTAAAATAGCCGAAATAGAAAGTGGAAAATCCTTCTTGGCCAAAGTGATAAATCCAACTGCATAATACCCTTTGTCATCGTCTGTCTTTAAATAATACACCTGTGGGGAAATGTTGAAATAGAATTGTTCAGAAATAAATAGATTGGTAAAGGAAGAATTCAACACCAAAAAATTGGTTGTTTTTACCCCTTCGTCAAAACCTTGTCCACGTAAGTAGTACATTCCGATACTCACTTTTTCGGATATTTTGTAAGTGGGTACAATCTCTGCCGCCAAATACCTTCTCGATTCCAATAGTTCTTCGCTCTGGCCATCACGAAATACACTAACGGTCCTAAAATTCAATGCGGGATGTGCCCCGACTCGAAGTGAGAACTTTTCTTTTTGAATGGCTTTGTAGCGGAACCAAAAAAGAAAAGACCATGGTTTGCCCTCGAGCGCAAAGCGCATATCAGGTTCAAAACTGACCCTACCCTTGGTAAACTTCAGATCAAATAATAATGCTGGGTCACCCAATGAGAACGAAGGCACTAGCGATATGCCATTCTGGGTAATACTGGCCGTACCTTTGAAATCATCCAGAAATTTACGATTTTCTTCCTGTGCATTCCCTTTTGGGAATACCATCAATAAAACTAAGAATACTAGAAGTTGGGCTATCTTTCTCATCAAACTATAATTATATACTCACCAAAAATACCCTTAGAAAATAAGAATTTGAGTACCCAAATTACGGATGTTCATACCTTTATTACAGTTTTTAATATGAGAGCTTGAATCCTTGGTTGTCAATAGCTTATCTTTATTTTAAATCCAATGAAAATATGAAGAATATTCTTGTAATCAATACTGTTGCTGATTATTTTAAATGGCGAAGTTCCAGACCATCTCACCCTTTGGTTGGTATTTTGGATTACGAAAATTCAGATGCGTTCCCAGACTATTCGTATGATGGATTGTATTTTAATTGTTATGCCGTTTTTCTGAAAGATGCCAAAAACTGCAAGTTGAAATATGGGGGCGGGGAATACGATTTTGACGAGGGTTCCATGGTTTTTTTAGGTCCGGGACAACAGGTCGGTTTAGAATATGAACCAGATTATGTTCCAAAAGGCTATGCCTTGATTTTTCACCCAGACTTGTTACTGGGAAGCGAATTGGGTAGAAAAATGAATTCGTATAATTTTTTCTCTTATTCCGTTAAAGAGGCCCTTCACTTGTCCGCCCGGGAACGTGAATTGATATTGAGTGTGTTGGACAAGATTCAATATGAACTAGAGCAAAACCTTGATAAGCACAGTAAAAAACTCATTGTAAGTAATATTGAACTGATGTTGGATTATTGTATTCGTTTTTATGACCGACAATTTTTGACTAGGGAAATTCAACACCAAGGTGCTTTGGAAAAATTCGATTCGCTGTTAGGTACTTATTTTTCATCGGAAAAACCTAAAACCAACGGATTACCATCAGTTAGCTATTTTGCAGAAAATCTACATTTGAGTGCGAACTACTTTGGTGATTTGGTCAAAAAAGAAACAGGCTACTCTGCCCAAGAATACATTCAGAACAAATTGATTGATGTTGCCAAGGAAAAGGTTTTCGACCCCAATAAATCGGTCAGTGAAATTGCCTACGAACTAGGGTTTAAATATCCACAACATTTTAGCCGTTTGTTTAAACAAAAAGTGGGGTATTCACCTAATGAGTTTAGGCAGTTGAACTAAAAGTTTAATTAATTGCGAATAAATCTTTATCCTTAAAGTAGATCAAGCCATATTTATTATCCTATTTATCAATGAATTAAATAGTATAAACCTTAATTTAAAATTTAAAAGAGTTATTTAATTAATGAATAGTGATATTCAAAGATTGTCTATCAAAGTATTTTTATCGAAGTGAATCATCCTTGTTTTCTGCTTGGATATTAATCGATTGAATATGATAACTCAAAATATAGCACATACAATTTCTGAATCTATAGTAGATACCGTTGGTAACACACCTTTGGTAAAGCTGAACAAAATTAACAGACATGCTAATTTCAATTTGTACGGTAAACTAGAAGCTGCAAATCCTGCCGGAAGTATCAAGGACAGAACTTCACTTTTTATTTTGCAAAAAGCACTTGCAGATGGTAGAATAAAAAATGGAGATACGGTAATAGAATCTAGCTCAGGAAATATGGCCGTAGGTTTGGCTCAGGCATGTTTATACTTTGATCTTAATTTAATTGTCGTAGTAGATCCAAAATTAAATTCGCATACGGAAAAGATTCTTAGAACTTATGGAGTACGTATAGAAAAAGTAACCAAACCAAAGCAGGACGGAGGTTACTTAGGGGCTCGTTTAGAAAAAGTACAACATTTGTTAGCTACAATTCCCAATAGTTTTTGGTCTAATCAATATGGTAATCAAAATAATCCATTAACGCATCATCAAACAATGACAGAAATAATGGACGCATTACATGGTAAATTAGATTACTTATTTGTGGCTACAAGTACTTGTGGTACCCTAATGGGTTGTGCAGATTTTATTGTTAAGAATAATCTGGACACTAAAATTATAGCTGTCGATGCTGTGGGTAGTGTGCTTTTTGGTGGTCCGCCATTAAAACGATTAATTCCCGGTCATGGTGCTGGGGTCCCATCACAGTTTTTAGATACGAACCGTATATATGACCAAGTGTATGTAGATGATGTTGATTGCGCCCGTGGTTGTTGGAGTTTATTGGAAAAAGAGGCAATCCTTTGTGGAGGTTCTTCTGGCGGAATGATAAGTGCCGTAGAGAAGTATAGTAAGAACATTAAAGCAGATAGCAATTGTGCGTTATTTTTATGTGACCGTGGAGAACGCTATTTGGACACCATTTATAATACAGAATGGTTGTTAAAAGAATTACCGGAAAGTAGAAACGCTTTTACTCCGTTAGGAGGATGGCAAGTAGCATAATCTATGAATGACAATAACACATATAAAGTGGGCATTATAGGTTTTGGACCAAAGGGTTTTTACGGTTTTGAAAGGTTGATTGCTTACCTGAATGAAGCTGAATTTTCAAGAGCGATACAGATTCATATTTTCAATAACACAAAATTTTTAGCTTCGGGTGATGTGTATAGAACAGATCAGCCCGAATATTTGATAATGAACTACACCAACCGAAATATCAACAGTTGGGTTTTAAAAAAGCCATACGCTCCCGCTACTTCAACTCCAGATTTTGTAACGTGGTTGACAGGGAATAAAATAGCAGATGCCGCTCCTGGCATGTATGCTCCTAGAGCTACAGTTGGCAAGTATTTGGAAGCGTGTTACCAATTTGTTCTGGAACAATTGCCTAAGAATATTGAGGTGGTCGTGCATATTGGTACGGTTACCAATGTGTATAAAAAAGAGGAGGCATATGAATTAAAGTATGTCGATGCAAAATTTAGACAAGAAGCTGATATTCAGTGTAATAAGATGCTTTTCACAACTGGTCATCATTCCTTTAAAGCTCAAAGCCGCAAAAATATAATGCTAGATAATAAGATTGAATTTGTATATCCAATGGATGAGAAATTAAGTCATATTACCAAAGATTCTTTAGTGGCTATTAAAGGCTTTGGGCTAACTGCTATCGATGCAATTTTGTCATTGACAGAGGGTAGGGAAGGTTCGTTTAAAAAGCATGATAAAGGGATATTAAAGTATATTCCATCTGGAAAAGAGCCTAATAAAATTTATCCGTTTTCACGAACAGGCTTGCCCATGGTACCAAGAAATGGATTACTTACGACCGATACCGAGTTACATTTTTTTACAAAAGAGGTCATAGCAGAATTAAAACAAAATAGACCAGTTAGTTTTAATTATACGCTGCTGCCATTGATTAAGAAAGAATTTTATTTTGCGTATTACAGTGTATTATTTAAGAATTATGGCCATCAATTTTATTTTGATGAAGATTTTACGGTAATAGAAAACCAGGTGCAATATTTTCATGAAGATTTCCCAGAATGTCCGGTTTTTAATTGGGACGATATAGTGAATCCGTTTAAAGATGAGCCTAAATTATCATCTATAGTCTTACAAGTGTATATAGAGTTACTAATAAATGAAGCTAGATTAGGAGAAGATAAAAGTCCGTTTATGGCAGCCGTTTCTACATGGCGTAAAATCAGTCCTATTTTTAATGAAATCTATAGTTTTGGTGGCTTAGATGCAGTTTCGCATAAAGAATTCGATACATTTTATTTCGGATTATTTAACCGCCTATCTTACGGACCTCCTGTAAAGAATATGCAGAAAATGTTAGCGCTCTGTAAAGCTGGCATATTAGATTTCAGCTATGTCAAATCTGCGTCTATTTCATTTAATGATGATAAAAGTAAAATTAGCTTGCACATAAAAAACGGACAAGCAACTGATATAAGCTATTTAGTAAACGCTACTATTTCAAGAGGGAAGGAAGGTGGATTCAAAAATGAGCTCTATCAGAATTTAGTAGAAAACGGACTAATTCGTGAATTTGAAAATAAACTAATAACGGGTTATAAGCCAGGTTGTATAGAGATAAATGAAGTAGGAAATGCAATAGACAAAAATGGTAATGTCAATACGGATATTTCATTTTATGGAACCCCGACCGAGGGAATAACCTGCGACAATGATACGCTATCAAGAACCCGAAACAATTTTGCATCGGTTTGGGCAAAATCAACCTGTAGAGCAATTAAAAAAAGAGATGGAAGAACTGAAAATTATGAAAGAGAAGAAAATGTATTATAAGGGAAAACCAAAATATGAATTGACCCCAAAGACTTCTGACTGGATGCATGAATTATTCAATAATCTAGCTGTTGTCAGAGGTTTGGTTGAACGCTATGGTTCCCCAATAAACATTCATCATTTGCCTTCTTTCAATCAAAACAGCGAAAGCTACAAACAGGTTTTTGAATCTTACGGATTAAAATATAGAATCTTTTATGCCAGAAAAGCCAATAAATCCAAAGGTTTGGTAAAACAAGCATTCGCCTCAGGTATAGGTGTAGATACTGCTAGTTTTAAAGAATTAGAACAGTGCTTGGCATTGGGTGGTAATAGCGAAAATTTGGTATTAACTGCTGCAATTAAAACAGAGCTACAAATAGAACTGGCAATTACATCTGGTGTACCTATAATATTGGATAATGAAGATGAATGCGTGCTTACGCAGTCAGTTGCCATAAGAATAGGGAAGAAGGCAATTGTAGGTTTTAGAATTAGCGGTTTTGAGGTCGAAGAAGAAAAGCTTTATAGTCGTTTTGGTTTTGACGTTGAAGATGTAATCGATTTTGTGTCCTCATATGTAGGTGAACATAAAACCTTTGATATGTTAGAAGTTATGGGCATACATTTTCATTTAGATAGTTATTCTACTCATCAGCGAAGTGTAAGTTTAATTGCAAGTATACACATTGTTTCAACTTTAAAAGAAAAAGGATATCCTGTCTCGTTTATAGATATAGGCGGAGGAATTTTGATGAACTATTTAGAAGAAGAAAAAGAATGGATTGTCTTTAATGACAATTTGAAGAAAGCAGTTGTAAAACAAGACAATGATATTACATTTAACGACAATGGCCTGGGTTTTAGACTAGAAGAAGGGAAGTTGAGAGGTAAGCTGAATACTTATCCGTACTATAATAAAATAAACAAAGGTTCATTTATAAGAGAAGTGCTAGATTTTATGGATAATGATTCCGGTTTAACTGTTGCTTCCTTACTAAGTAAAAATAAAATTGAATTAAGAATAGAGCCGGGTAGGTCATTGTTAGACCAAGTTGGGATGACGGTTGCAAAAGTAATCCATCGAAAAAAAGATGCCAAAGGACAATGGTTGGTCGGGTTAGAAATGAACATGAGCCAGATGATGAGCTCAAGTGCAGATTTTCTTTTAGACCCATTTATGCTTTATAACTCTGAAGTTGAAGAAAACGAAGAGGTAGATGTATTTTTTACTGGTGCTTATTGTTTGGAGAGAGATGTATTATTAAAACGAAAAATAACATTGCCAAGATTACCGGATATAGGGGAGTATGTAGCCTTTGTAAATACGGCAGGTTACATGATGCACTTCTTTGAAACTGAAGCACATCTTTTTGAATTATCGACAAATTTAATTTTTACAGGATCAAATGAAAAATTATCATTTTTTCAATTTATAGATGATAAAAAAATTACGCTTGAATAGTTGGGATTTATAATATGTTAATGCATCAATAACTAAGTTTTTTAAGACAAAGAAAACTCGAGGTTATGGGTAAATTGTTTGAAAACAATAAATCATGAAAACACAAGCATATTTAGCCTTTAACGGCAATTGTCAAGAAGCATTGAATTTCTACTCGAATCTTTTCAACGCAGACATTAAAAACAAACAAACGTACGAGGATAAAAAAATCGATGTTCCATCCTCTTTTCGGCAGAAATTACAACATGCTGAATTAAAGGGAAAAGGAGTGCATTTTATGGCGTACGATGCCGCACCCGATACGCCATTGAATAATGGTAATCAGATAAACATGAGCGTTGATACGAATAATTTGGATGAAGGAAAACAATTGTTCAAAGATTTATCAAGTGGTGGTCAAATACATCACGAATTTAGAGAACGAGAATGGGGACATTTTGGTAGATGTACCGACCGTTACGGAATAGGATGGATGGTAAATGTCAATAAGTAAATCATTGTATTAAGGTAACTAGAGATTTCAATTAAAATAAGTATACTATCGATGCGCTGCTCTTTAAGAGTTGAACCTCGATATTTAATTAAAATAACAATTATGGATATTATATATGAGTATGATGGCGTTACCGCTAGTAAAAGATTAGAAAGTTTTACAGAAGATAAATTAAATAAACTTCATAAGAAATTCGATGACATTATTAGAGCGGACGTATTTTTAAAACAAGAAAATACATCGTCTGATGAAACAGGTCTTATTTGTAACATTCGTTTAAGTTTACCAGGTCCAAGAATTTTCGCTGAAGCCAGTAATGAGAATTTCGAAGATTCTGTCTTAGAATCGATAAGCGAATTGGAAAGACAACTTAAGAAGAGAAAAGATAAGATGAAAGCTTACTAATGAGCATTAAAAAGCCCTTGCCAATAGCAAGGGCTTTCATAATTATAAGGATGATATTTTATCTATGATTTTCTAAAATCTCTGTAGTCTGCAAATCATTTTGTAAGTGTTCTTTCTGAGCTCTAATGATTTCTTTTAAACGGTGTGGCATCATAGTTTCTGCCAACGCTTTATCATAGTCATTAATGGCAGCTTTATCACCTCTAACGGCTTCCTCAAGCATTGCTTCATCATTATCTTCTGCGAAGAATGCTTTTACATCCATCCAAGTTCTGTGTAATGTTCCAGCAGCACTACCTTCGATTTCAACTCTTCCTAAATCTAGTTCTGGCACCGCTGCTCTAAGCTCTCTCAAGAATTGCATACGATCAACAACTTTTCTTTCAAAATAACTTTTTATTCCTGCTTGTTTGGAATTTTCAGATGCTTTTTCAAATCCTTTAATTGCATCTTCATTTTTACTTACCAAGTCTTTTAAATGGTCTTCGATTTTCTCTATATCAGTATTCATGTATTAAATTTTAGTAGACGGTTAGTCTATGATTAAACAAATTTTATACCTTCAATATACTGCCATTAAATGGCAATATTTAACTATAAAGAATAGAACTTTTGCTGTATTCAATAAACTTCCAAATACGGTACACACTAGCTTGGTAGAAGGTTATCGGTATATCATTTCTACGGATTGAGTTAAGCTCAAAAAGCACTATCTATTATTTTAGTCTCGAACAATATAAAATAGAAAGTTATGGGATTATCACCACTTATTGGAGTTGCAAAGATGTTAGTAAGAAGTAGAAAATTAAAAATAGCTGCTGTAGGAATCCAATTGATATATTTAGGATATACCTACATATCTGACAAGAAAAAGAACAAGTTAAAGTAGTTTTTAAATCTATTTAGTTGAAATTGTTACAGTAGAAATGATATCAAAAGAAATAAAAAGGACATTACGTTTTTATTAGATCTCGCTATTTAAGCTTTTTCCGCTGCTTTTATTTCTATTTTTTCCTATAATTTTCGGAGTTATAGTTTGCTTTAGACACGGGTTACGTTTTGAAGGATTTCAGCAAAAAAACATTGGCAAAATAATTACAAGAGAAATTAACTATTGTATTCAATATTGGGTACATTGTCAGGAAATAAAAAATTTCGGTTAAAAAAATGAGTACAACTAATGTTAAAGTAGACGAGTTTTTGGAGAAAACTCAAAAATGGCAAAAAGAGCTACAACTGCTTCGTAAATTAGTATTGGAGTGCGGTTTAACAGAAGAATATAAATGGAGACAACCTTGCTATAGTTTTCAAGGAAGTAATATAGTGTTACTAGGAAATTTCAAGGATTACTGTTCCTTGAGTTTTTTTAAAGGTGTTTTATTGAAAGATGATTACGACATTATGGTTTCACCAGGTAAGAATTCTCAATCTGTGAAACTTATAAAATTTTTATCCGACCGTGAAATTATCAATAATGAAAATATTTTAAAGACCTATATTTATGAAGCTATCGAGGTAGAAAAATTAGGTATAAAAGTTGTACTTGAAGAAAAAGAAAATCTTAAATTATGTAGTGAATTAATTGAGGCGCTAGCAGCTAATAAAACTTTAAAAGCGGCTTTTGAATCTTTGACTCCTGGCCGTCAACGTGGTTATAATCTCTATTTCTCTGCTCCAAAACAGCAAAAAACAAAAATTGATAGAATTGAAAAATATACTAAGAGAATAATAGACGGATATGGTTTTCATGATTGTGTATGTGGTCATTCTAAAAAAATGCCAACGTGTGATGGGTCTCACAAGTATATTTAAAGGTGTATAAAAGAATTTAATTATCTTATTAATAAGAGTCTCACTGAACCCTGAATCATATTTCTTCTTGAATTAAAAATTATTTTTATTAGCACTATAAATAGCTATTTATAGTGCTGTAATTCATTGTATTGCGTATTATTTTTAATTTAATGGTTTACGAATTTTTAAAAAACCTATGAATTTTTATTAATAATCAATTAAATGAGTTGCTAGACCTTTGGAGTATTAATCCCCAAAATCTAGTAACATGAACAATTCAATTAAAATAAGCCTTTTGCTTGCTTGCATGGCGACCATGGGCTATGGCCAAGATTTGGCCTACAATGAAAATTCTGCAAGTTTTAATGAAAGAAAGATTTCTGAATTATCCAGCCGTGCAGAAAATTACAATAAACTTAAGACACTTGGTTTTACTGACGTAGAAATCTTTGAAGATTTAGGTAATGCCAATTTCCTGACTAAAAAATATGCAAATGCATTATACTGGTATGGGAAGCTTATGGAAATTTCTGAAGATGGGACATTAAAGAAAAGCTACCAAAAAAGATTTGACCATGCCGTTTCGCAATTAGGTAAAGAAGTTCAGAACGAAATTGCGGATGAGAATTGGACAGAATTAGTACAAGATGATTATAAAATGACACAAACTGTCATACCATCAAAACTAACATCTAATAACAGAAGCAAGTTTTTACCATGGGACAAACAAGATACAAAAGAAAATTTTGCATCAAATAGTCTTAGTGAGCCCAATTCTACTGGTGAGTATGCACCACCAGTAGCATTAACTAATGGTGGTAATACAGCTTACTATAGTAAAACAACATATCGTAAGCCAGTTACCGGAATGTTCTCTAAAAAGAAGGAGATACACAAGATTTATAAAGCCGATAAAGTTGGTGGCGAGTGGAAAAAACTTACGGAACTCATGGTATGTCCAAGTGATTTTTCTGCTAAGCACCCGGCAGTTTCGCCAGATGGCAGGCGATTGTTTTTTGCATCGAACATGCCAGGTACGTTTGGTGAATATGATATATATGTTGCCACTATTCAAAATAACGGAATGTTAGGTGAGGCCAAGAACTTAGGTGAAAAAGTAAACACGGCAAAGAATGATGTGCACCCAAATCCTATTTCGAATGGTAGCTTGGTTTTCGCATCGGACGGTAGAGAAGGTTACGGCGGCTTAGATGTCTATATGGTTGAGCTTGGTCAGCGTAGTGTTGGTCTTGCGGTGAATATGGGCAATACCATTAACAGTTCTTATGATGAGTACTCGGTAAATCTTTTACAGGGCGATGGTTCGGGCTATGTCGTATCAAATAGAATTGCAAAAGGCAAAAGAGCCCAAAATGTAGCTTTCAATTTAAGCGATAAACCCATAAATGAAAAGAATAGGGATGACCGCTTTTTAGAAGCCTTTAACTCAGATAAGCGAACACAGTATTCTAGTTCTGTATTTGAAGATGAATAACCACCCATTATTCGATTCCCCCAATTCATAGACAATATCAATTTTAATCGTAAAAATCAATCGTTATGGAAAGTCCGTATAAAATCAATAGTTTCCTTATTGCTTTATTCTTATTGGCTCTTGTCCAAACAATAAAAGGTCAAGAAACCAATGCAAACTTAGGATCAAGTAGTACCTACCACAATCAGTTATTCTTTAATAGGTTTTTTATAAACCCAACGTTCTCTTTGGTACGTGAGAACAAATCATATTTAAATATTCTACATAGAAATCAATATGCAACCTTCGATGATAATAGTCAAAACTATTTTTTAGGTTTCAGCAATAAATTAAATGACCATACCGCTGTTGGTATAGGGGTTTACAGTCAATGGTCTGGTGTGGTTCAAGAATTTGGATTCAATGCCAACTACGCATCTGCAGTAAGGTTAGGAGAGAAATCTGTGTTAACATTTGGTACCAACGTTACTTACTTTAATCAAGGTTTGGATAAGAATAGAATTGTTGTCAGTGAAGATGATCCAGAAATTGCAGATGCAAGAAAAGAAAGTAAAATTGCCGTACAACCTGGTATCAACCTATCTTTAGGGAGCTTTGATTTCGGTTTGTATGCAGAAGACCTATTAAAATACAATCAAACAACGAACGAATTTTTAACCGATCTATCTACCAAGAGTGTAAAGGCGTCGGTACAGTATACCCATTCATTTGAGCATTCAAGAGGTCTTTTTGAAAATGCTCGGTTAATGCCAATGGCACAAATAGGGCAAAACTTAGATGGTAGCCTATATTACTTTGGTTCTCTATTATTAGACCTACCAAACTACGGATGGTTACAAACTACGGTAGATGAAGAATACGGAGTAGCAGCTGGTGTAGGTTTTAATTTAAGCGAGAAAATGTCTTTGGGATATTTAATGGAGAAAGACTTATCAAATGATGAAGCAAACCTAGGATGGAATCATGAAATAACCTTGGCATATAAGTTTAAAGATGATGATTTGGCTATCTCAGTTGCAGATAATTCTTCTGATAATCAAATAGATAACATTGTACGTAACTATGAAGAACAGATAGCACACTTAATTGAAGAACGTGATAGCGCTAGAAAGTCGGGTCGTAAAAGACAAGAAGCAACAACAAATGCCGCTTCATCATTAGAAAGTAGTTTAGCCTATGAGAATAAAATTATTTTAGATGAATTGATCCTACGTCAAGATTCAATAGAAACTGAAAGAATAGCTGCATTTGAAGAACGATTTGAATTAATTGTAAGAATGTTACGTAATGATATCGATACAACGATCAAGAGCTCTTTACAAGACTTTAGTGTAGAAGAGAATACCGCTTATGCATCTAATGATTTAAAAGATGATGCAATGGACTTTATAACAGAACCAGTAGATAAAGATGATGCAATGGACTTTATAACAGAACCAGTAGATGCATTTGCAACGGCATCAGCGTCAAAAGCAGTAACAACTACAACTTCTTCAAGAAGGGCGAATTTTAAAGAATTACCATCTACAAGAGATAACTTTAAACAAATGCCTGTAAAGATGTTGGTAGATTCAGATGTTATAAACATGAACTCTGGTTATTATGTAATTGCAAATGTATATAGCCAAACTAAATATATGAATGCATTTATGAAAGAGCTTAAAGAAAAAGGGTTAGACCCAAAACAATTCTACAATAAAGAAAACGGTCTGTATTATGTGTACTTGGCAGACTATGATTATAAGAATGATGCACAAATGGCAGCAAGTACAGATTTAAATGGAAAATACAATCAAGAGAAATGGATTATGCAGGTAAACGAAACTACAGCAACAGCATCCAATACTTTTGAAGATGATGATATAAGTAGAGAATAATGATGTAAAAATCTGTCACGATCTATGATTTTATGGTTGATTTGAATTGTCAATAAAGGAGGGGTGTTGTCCGGGGGGATAACTTGGTCCCCTCCTTTTTTTTGTTTTTTTTAAATAAATTCCTGGTAATTAACATAAGGTTAACAATCGATGAACTACGCAATATTTTAATAAAAAGCTGTATTTGAACGAAAAATCTGATGTTTTTATCGGCTTTATTGCATTAATATATATATTTCTTGCACCAAGTTGATTTTAAATAAATGTTTAACCCAAAATCCCCCCACTATTATGACAAATTTTTACCTACTAAATTTTTGTTTCAATTCTAGTTTTAGAGTAAGAAGAAACCTCATTATTCCAAAGTTTTACGAATGCCTTAATAACCCAAATTTACATCATTGGCAACTATAGCTTAGTGATTTATATTTGTAACTAAATTAGGACGTAGAATTTATAAGAAATTCCATTTTTTTACTTGTACACATGTACTTATAGTATACACTATAGGCTTATAAAATACTGTCCACAGTTTAGTTGTTAGAGGGCTATTTTCAGTTCTAAAAAAAGGTATAACTAACGTCTAATATTGTTCCATTATTGGAGTAGTATTGGCAAAACTATGGAAATTATGAACAATTCACGCATTCGCATTATAGTATTGGAAAAAGACAAATCATTACATTCGGTTTATAAAAATCATTTTGAGGACTTAGAAGGATATGAGCTTGTGGGCAGTTATACAACCGCATATGAAGCACTTAAGGATTTTAAATATAGCAAACCCAATATTGTTCTTTCAGAAATTGAATTAAAAGATATGAATGGCATAGATTCAATAAGGTTATTTAGAAAGAAAGATTGGGGCGTAAAGGTTATTATGTTCAGTGAAATAAATGATTTTGATGTTATTAAAAACTCTTTTAAAAAAGGGGCAAATGGCTATTTAACCAAACCGCTGACATTAGATAAATTGGATTATGCATTACGTAGTATGGAGAAGGATGGTGCTGCAATGAGCAATGATATTGTGAAAAAGATTATTACTAATTTCCATAAAAAGACCTTTGATTTTTTCTCAGAACGGGAGAATCAAATTGTTGATTTTTTATGCCAAGGTGCCACTTATAAAATGATTGCTCAAAAGTTATTTGTAACACCCAGCGCCGTTAATTTTCATATTCAGAATATCTATTTAAAATTAGATGTAAATTCCAAATCAGAGGCACTTTCGAAATTAGAGCAGCTTCAAAATCAATTAGAGGAGTATTAAATTAACATTTTTAAACTTATGAATTTAAAGGTATTACGAAAACCTTTTCGAAAAATATATATAAATAAAAAGTAAGTTAAATATTTAATAATCAGTTATTTAAATATTGATTAGTTAAAATGGGTTGTTTTGTAATATTCCGTTTACTATAAATTTTCGTTGAGTGAATGTAGATTAAAACACTTTGTAAGTATTTTTGGTTTAACTTATTACAGCAAACCAATTTATACTATTTATGTACCATTTAGGATTAGATATCGGAAGTTCATCTATAAAGATCGCTTTGGTAAATGCTTTAACAGGAAAAAGTGTTGGGGTAGTTACAGAACCAGAGACTGAAATGTCAATGGAGGCTTTGAAAAATGGCTGGGCAGAACAAAGTCCCGAAGATTGGTGGAACTACGTTTGTAGTGGTATCGAGAAGTTATGTGTACGGGAAAATATTAATAAGAAAGATATATCCGGTATAGGTATATCTTATCAAATGCACGGTCTAGTACTTATTGATAAAGAAGGGAAACCTTTAAGAAAATCTATCATTTGGTGCGACAGTAGGGCAGTGGGCATCGGTCAAACAGCCTATGAAGAAATAGGTGCACAAACCTGTGATACCCATCTACTGAATTCACCATCGAACTTTACGGCATCTAAGCTAAAATGGGTGAAAGAAAATGAGCCTGAAATCTACGCGAAGATTTATAAAATGATGCTTCCAGGGGATTATATTGCCTTTAAATTATCTGGTGTAGTGAACACTACGGTATCAGGTTTATCAGAGGGTATTTTATGGGATTTTAAAAAAGATAGCATAGCCAATTTGGTTTTGGAACATTATGGATTGGAAAAAGAAATGATTCCAGATATTGTAGATACGTTTTCAGTACAATCTAAGGTAAATGAAAAAGGTGCGGCCGAAAGCGGACTTTCCATAGATACGCCAATACTATATAGGGCAGGAGATCAGCCAAATAATGCATTGACTCTAAATGTTTTTAATCCTGGTGAGGTAGCGGCAACCGGTGGTACATCTGGTGTGGTTTATGCCGTAACCAATAACCTTTCGGTAAAAGAAAGCTCACGTGTAAATAACTTTGCACATGTAAATTATTCGCCAGGAAAGCCAGCTAGAATTGGTAAGCTGCTTTGTATTAATGGAGCAGGGATTCAATACAGATGGTTGTTAAATAACTTAGACGTCGCTTCTTATGATGAAATGAATACATTGGCAGATGAGGTTCAAGTTGGTTCGGAAGGAGTAACAATGATTCCGTTTGGAAACGGAGCCGAAAGAATGTTGCAGAGTAAAGAAGTGGGTACAAGAATTGTAAACCTTAGCTTAAATAATCATGGTAAGGGGCATATGTGTCGCGCAGCATTAGAAGGTATTGCTTTTTCTTTTGTATACGGAATGGAAATTATGGAGTCCGATGGAATAAAAGTGAATGTTATGCGTGCCGGTAACGATAACCTGTTTCGTTCAGAAATTTTCTCTAACACTGTGGCAACATTAATAGGTTACGATATTGAAATTTATAATACTACTGGAGCTATAGGTGCAGCAAGGGCAGCCAATCTACATAAAGGAGATTTCGAAGCTTTCGGTAAGGCAATTTTAGATAATGATTACGTAATGACTTTTAGTCCGAAGAAAGATAAAACAGCATACCAAGAAGCTTATGCAACTTGGAAAAAAGAATTAGAATTGATATTGAACAACTTATAAATTCAACATAATGGCAAACAAGGAATATTTTAAAGGAATAGACAAAATTAAATTTGAGGGCAAAGAATCTGATAATCCGCTAGCTTTTAAATACTACAATCCAGATCAAGTTGTTGCGGGTAAAACCATGAAGGAGCACTTTAAGTTTTCAACGGCATACTGGCATACCTTCTGTGGACAAGGTTCAGATCCATTTGGTCCAGGAACACAGAGTTTTGAATGGGATAAATCATCTGATGCCGTACAAGCGGCAAAAGATAAGGCAGATGCTGCTTTTGAGTTTTTCGATAAAATAGGGTTTGACTACTACTGTTTTCATGATTTCGATTTAATTCAAGAAGCACCAACCTTTGCAGAATCTGAAAAAAGATTGGCAACGATTACAGATTACTTAAAAGAGAAGCAAAAAGAATCTGGTAAGAAATTACTTTGGGGTACGGCTAACTGTTTCTCAAACCCAAGATACATGAACGGTGCTTCTACTAATCCAGATTTTAATGTATTGGCAAGAGCAGGTGGTCAAATTAAATTGGCGTTGGATGCCACTATTGCCCTAGGTGGTGAAAACTATGTTTTCTGGGGAGGTAGAGAAGGGTATATGTCTTTATTGAATACCGATTTAGGTCGCGAGGTAGATCACATGGGTCAGTTTTTGACTATGGCTAGAGATTATGCACGTAGCCAAGGGTTTAAAGGAAACTTCTTTATAGAGCCTAAACCAATGGAGCCAATGAAACATCAGTACGATTTTGATTGCGCTACAGCAATTGGGTTCTTAAAAGAATACGGTTTAGAGAACGATTTTAAAATGAATATAGAGGTGAACCACGCAACATTGGCACAACATACTTTTCAGCATGAAATTGCTGTAGCGGCAAAAGCAGGTATGTTGGGCAGTATGGATGCAAACCGTGGGGATTACCAAAACGGTTGGGATACCGATCAGTTCCCTAACAACATTCAAGAAACTACAGAAGCCATGTTAGTTTTCTTGGCTGCTGGCGGATTACAAGGAGGCGGAGTGAATTTTGACGCTAAAATAAGAAGAAATAGTACGGATTTAGAGGATGTGTTCCACGCGCATATTGGTGGTGCAGATACATTTGCAAGGGCATTGATCACTGCAGATAAAATTATGGAATCATCTTCGTATAATAAGTTACGTGAAAGCAGATACAGTTCTTTTGATTCTGGTAAAGGAAAAGATTTTGAAAACGGTAAGTTAGATATGAAAGACCTTTACAATATCGCTAAAGAAAATGGTGAGTTGGAATTACAGAGTGGTAAGCAAGAATTGTTTGAGAACATCATCAATCAATACATATAAATCTTTTAGCCTTTTAAGCGTCATAACGCAGTAGCTTTTTAGGTATTAGCATTTATTAAATAGGAATCAATATGTCCCTAGGTCTTACCTTAGGGACATATTGCTTTTTACGAATAATTTAAATGTCAATTTAAATCTGTTCTTTTGCAGTATAAATTATGAAAAAAGTAACCTTAAAGGATATTGCAGGGCATTTTGGTGTTTCTATCTCTACCGTTTCTAAAGCGATAAATGATAGTCACGAAATCAGCAATGACCTTAAGTTAAAGATTCAGGCATACGCAAAAGAAAAGCATTATAAGCCAAACAGGTTAGCACTTAATTTGTTGAATAAAAGTACCAAGACCATTGGCGTAGTTGTGCCTAATATTTTAAACTATTTTTTTGTTCAGGTTTTATATGGTATTGAAAAGGTAGCCAATGAAAATGGTTATAATATTATAAGTTGTATTAGTAATGAATCTAGTGCCAAAGAAACCAAAACACTTGAATTTTTTGATGCTGGTACAGTAGACGGAGTCATAATGTCGTTGGCAGAAGAAAGTCAAAATGAGGATAAACATGAGGCATTAATAGATATTATAAATAATGATATCCCTGTAGTGCTTTTTGATAGGGTTTCCGATGCAGTACAATGTGATAAAGTTGTTGTTGATGATTTTGAAGCCGGTTATAAAATAACCAAACACTTAATACATATTGGCTGTAAAAATATAGCTGTAGTTAACCCAATAGCAAGTTCTAGTGTGGGTAAATTAAGAATATTAGGGTATAAAAAAGCACTCGAAGAATTTGAAGTTGAGTTCGACCCTAAATTAATTATTAACCTTACTGTAAAGGATGATTTGGATTTATTAATGTCCTTTTTGCTGAATTATAAAACGATAGAAGGAATTATAGGAATAGATGAGTTAATTGCAGTACAAGTTTTAGAAGTGGTGAAGGCTAGAGGATATAATGTGCCAAACGATATATCAATTATTGGTTTTACCAATGGTCAATTATCTAAATATGTAACGCCTTCTTTAACTATGGTTAGTCAGCATGGTAAGTATATTGGTGAACAAACAGCTACGCTATTGATAAACCGAATTAAATCACCAGGACAGCCCTACGAAACCAAAACGGTAAAAACCAGTTTACTGGTAAGAGATTCCACTAAGAAACTTCAATAATCTACACAGATTCTGGGGTGGGGTGTTCCCAGTCACCTCGATAACTCCTTTTTAACAGCGCCGTTGCTTCCGGGTCGTTTAAAACCGTTCTGCTTTGCGGGTCATATATTAAGGGTCTTTTTAAATCCATAGACAAATTTGCTAAAATACAACTAGCTGTGGAAATGTGTCCTTCTTCAATATCGGCAACAGGTTTGGTTCCATCTTTTATAGCATTTAAAAAATCTATCATATGTCTTCTTGTGGCCGGGGCCGCATGTAATTCTATGTCTTTTTCGGTTACATCTTCAGGATATTTTTCACGTTCATAAACCACATCAAAACGTATAGGTTCTTTACCATTCAGGGGAACAAATTCGGCCTTCATAACATCCCCTTTTAAAACACCATTAGATCCGTAAATTTTAAAGGACCAGGGGTAATTTGGATCTGCTGGGTTGCCCCATGTTCTATGCTGCCAGTTACAGTTAAGTCCGTCATACTCGAAGACCGCAGATTGTGTGTCCGCTATGTTCGATTTACCGTCTTTCTGTACAAAAATTCCACCTTCAGAGCTAATGCGCTTTGGCCAGCCTAAATCTAACATCCATCTAACTGTATCCAGCATATGTACACACATATCTCCAGTAATTCCGTTTCCATACTCCCTAAAAGTTCGCCACCATCTTCTATGGGGCAAACCGTCATAGGCTCTCATCGGAGCAGGGCCAGTCCACATTTCATAATCTAAAAAATCGGGTACTTCTTGTAATGGAGGATTATCGTTTGCACGCATATGGTAATAGCAAGCCATATCTACATGGCCAATGGTACCAAGCAAACCCGTATCTATAATTTGTTTTTTAACATCAATTAAGTGCGGTGTACTCTTACGTTGGGTACCAACTTGTACAGTTCTGTTATATTTGACAGCAGCGGCAACCATGGCCTCACCTTCAATAACATCTACACTAATAGGTTTTTGTACATATACATGTGCCCCGGATTTTAAGGCATCTATACACATTAAGGCATGCCAATGGTCTGGGGTACCAATAATTACAATATCTAAATTGTCACTTTTCAACATATCCCTATAGTCCGAAAACAATTTTGGTTTTTTTCCATTTTTCTGACGTTGAGCTACTAGATCTGCAGTATTATTCAAATAATTAGAATCTACATCACAAAGAGAAACAACTTCAACATTTGCCACTTGTATAAGTCTCATTAGATCGCTTGTGCCATACCACCCAGTACCTATTAACCCCACTTTTTTGGGTTTTTCATCGGCAAAAAATTCAAATCCATAGGTGCTAAACGATGTTAGTAATAAAGATGCCGAAGCAGTTTTAATAAAATTTCTTCGTTTTATATGAGGTGATGAATTAGACATGTCGATTTGATTTTTAATTGTTTAGGTTTAAGAGCAATTGATAAGTCAATATAACAATAACTTTAAAAATAATGTTGATTGTTTATGAATTTGTTAGTGTAATACATAATTAGGTATATTTAAATTAAAAATAGTAACAATTCTATGAAATTCCGTTTTATAATACTACTGTTCTCTACTATTGTAACCACAGTTGCCAAGGCTGAAATTACGTTGCCAAATATATTTGCTGATGAAATGGTTTTACAGCGCGAAACCGAAGTTTTATTATATGGCTGGGCGCGCCCTAATGAGGAAATTACTGTGTTTACCAGTTGGGATAATGCTACAATGGAGCTAAAAGCTGGTAATAATGCCAAATGGGAAATAAAAGTTGCAACACCCAAAGCAGGTGGTCCATATGAAATACGATTTAAAGGTGATAATGAAATTGTATTAAAGAATGTGATGATTGGTGAGGTTTGGCTTTGCTCAGGACAAAGCAATATGGAATGGAGTGCAAATAGTAAAATTGATAATCGAGATTTTGAAGTTGAAAATGCAAACTATCCCAATATCCGATTATTTACTGTAGCAAAAAGAACAGCAAATTACCCTCTAGAGGATGTCGCAGGATCATGGGCAGTTTGCACTCCAGAAACTATGCAAGACTTTAGTGCCGTGGCCTATTTTTTTGCAAGAAAAGTTCAAAAAGAGCTTAATATTCCTATTGGATTAATCGATTCGTCATGGGGAGCTTCTTGTGCAGAAGTTTGGACACCAGCGTCTGTTTTTGAAACACATCCGGAACTGGTTACAGCTCATGAACTTATAGAACCAAATCAATGGGTAACAATTGAAAAATCTACGCTCTATAATGCAATGATAGCTCCGTTGACTAATTTTAAAATTGGAGGAGTATTGTGGTATCAAGGAGAATCAAATACCGCTAATGCGGAGACTTACCATCAGATTTTTACGAAAATGATATCTTCTTGGAGGGAGAAATGGAATAATGATTTTCCATTTTATTTTGTACAAATAGCTCCATTTAAATATGGAAGACCAAATGAAGGTGGTATTGTTCGTGATCAACAACGTAGGACATTAACCCTTAAAAATACAGGAATGGCAATGACAAGTGATATTAGTACCGTAGAAGATATACACCCACAAAACAAACAAGATGTTGGTTTACGTTTGGCGAATATTGCCCTAAAGCAGCATTTTAACCTATTACCAGACCAAGAAGTATATGGTCCTTTGTTTGAAAGTGCTATGCAAGAAGGTAATGAAATAAAAGTTTCGTTTAGTCATGCCCAAGGATTGTATAGTAAAGACAAAAAAAATTCTTTTTTCGAAATTTCTAATACGGATGGTAAATGGTTTACGGCTAAAGCCAAACTAAAAAATGGTTTCATTTTTGTTAGCTCCAAGGAAGTTCAAAACCCTATAGATGTAAGGTATGCGTGGAAAAGTACGGATATTGGTAATTTGTATAATGGAGCAGGGCTACCTGCTTCCACTTTTACCAGTGAGCGAAAATTAAAGAGGCTGGAGAACGAATGACCTTTAAAAAGTTACGCCCGTCCAATAACCAAGGTTATTCAGCTAAAAACACAGGTATTTTTTTTAATAAATAGTTAAATTGTAATCAATAATTAATTTCAAATTATGCAGATAAAAGAATCCTCAGAAATCTTTGATGTTATCATCGTAGGTTCGGGAGCAGGTGGTGGTATGGCTACCAAGCAGTTGGCAGATGCTGGTTTAAATGTAGCTGTTGTAGAAGCGGGTCCGTTTTTTGATCCAGCAGACCCAAAAACCATGACACAATTAAAACAACCGTACGATTCACCACGAAGAGGTGCAGGCACTACTCGCGCATTTGGAGAATGGGATATGTCTTGGGGAGATTGGGAAGTAGAGGGCGAGCCATATACCCATGCTGAAGGAACTGAATTTAAATGGTGGCGTGCAAGAATGTTAGGAGGGCGAACCAATCACTGGGGGCGTATTTCTTTACGTTTTGGACCTAAAGATTTTAAAGGAAAAACACGTGACGGCCATGGAGATGATTGGCCAATAGGATATGAAGATGTAAAACCATATTATGATAAATTAGATAAATTAATTGGTGTATTTGGTACAAATGAAGGTAGGGAAAATGATCCCGACGGATTCTTTCTTCCTCCGCCTAAACCAAGATTACACGAGTTATTTTATATCAACGGAGCAAAGAAATCTAATATTCCCGTTATTCCAGGTAGACTTTCAATGTTGACCAAAAGAATTAATGAGGATCGTGGTGTTTGTTTCTATTGTGGGCAATGTGGAAGATCTTGTCAAATATATGCCGATTTCTCGGCAGGTAGCTGTTTAATTTTTCCTGCGCAAAAGAGTGGTGGGCAAGTAAAACTATTTGTCAATGCCATGGTACGTGAAATTACCACAAACGAAGAAGGAAAAGCAACAGGCGTATCGTACATAAACAAAGAAGATAGAAAAGAATATAAGCTGAGAGGTAAAGTAGTTGTACTAGCTGCATCTGCTTGTAGTTCGGCACGTATACTTTTAAACTCTAAGAGTAAGCAACACCCTAACGGATTAGGAAATAGCAGTAATCTTGTAGGTAGATATTTACATGATTCTACCGGAGCTAGTGCGGCAGGAATTGTTCCTGGTTTAATGAATAGAAAAACTTCGTATAATGAAGATGGTGTTGGTGGAATGCACGTATACTCACCTTGGTGGGGCGATAACTCCAAACTAAATTTCCCAAGAGGTTATCATATTGAGGTTTGGGGAGGTATGGGGCAACCGAATTATGGATTTGGTTGGGATCCTAATGCCATGAATAAATACTTTGGATTAAAATCTGGTGGGTATGGTGATAGCTTACGAGATGATGTCAAAAAATACTACGGTTCGGTAGTAGGTTTTGGAGGTCGTGGAGAAGGTTTGGCGAATATTGATAACTATTGTGAAATAGACCCAACAACAGTAGACCAATTTGGTATTCCTGTTTTAAAGTTTAATTATAAATGGTCGCAATATGAAAAGAATCAGGCAAAACATATGCAAGATACGTTTGAGGAAATTATTCATAACATGGGTGGTCATTATTTAGGTGAAAAACCAGGTAAGGATAAAGATTACGGTTTGCATAAACCAGGCGAAATTATTCATGAAGTAGGAACTACTAGAATGGGTGATGATCCTAAGACATCCGTGACCAACAAGTTTCAGCAATTACACGATGTTAATAATGTCTTTATAGTAGATGCTGGCGTTTTTGTATCACAAGCGGATAAGAACTGTACCTGGACAATTATGGCCCTTTCTTGGAGAGCATCAGATTATATAATAGAACAACTAAAGTCTCAAAATATTTAGAAGATGGATAGAAGAAAGAGTTTACAAACTTTAATACTCGGTGGTGCTGCCGCAGGTACTGGGCTGGTCTTCAATTCCTGTAAGACTGAAAGTGGTGAATCAATAGACGAAACCATTGCAACAAGTAGTGACAAGTTTTTTGGAAGAACTCCGGCGGAACTGGAGCGCATAGAGAAATTGAATGCTGAACAATTGTTTAACGAGCATGAAATGGAAACTATTGCAGCTTTAAGTGTGGTGATACTACCTCCAAAAGAGCCACATGGTGGTCCAATAGAGGCGGAAGTTCCGGCACTGGTAGAATTTATGGGTAAAGATATTCCAGAAATGGCTCCTACACTTTTAGGAGGCTTAATGTGGTTAGATCATAAAAGTAATACTGAATTTGGTACCGAATTTAAGTCTGCTACCTTAGAGCAGAAAAAACAAATTTGTGATGAAATTTGCTGGCATGATACCGAAAAACCGTTAAGTGAGCAACCATTGGAAATTCAGTTTTTCTATACCATGCGTGGCTTAACCGTTACGGGTTACTATACTTCTAAAGTTGGTATTGCAGATTTAGGATATAAAGGGAATTCACCAAATGTATGGGACGGTGTACCGCAAGATGTACTTGACCAACACGGTGTTTCCTATGACCCGGAGTGGATAGCAAAATGTGTGGACCAAAGTCAGCGTAATGTTATGGCGGAATGGGATGAAGAAGGAAATTTACTTACGTAAAAGACAATATAATGATAAAAAAAATAATGATTTCCGCTATTCTTTTGGGTAGTGGTCTTTTAACTCAGGCTCAAGAAGTAGGCTTGCAATTGTATAGCCTTAGAAATCAATTTAAGGTGGATGTATCAAACACTTTAGGATTGATCAATGAATGGGGAATAACTAAAATTGAAGGCGGGGATACTTATGATATGCCACTGGAAGATTTTAAAATCTTGCTGAACGATTATGACTTAGAAATCGTAAGTGTAGGTGCTGGGTTTGACGATTTGGAAAATGATGTTGTCAAAGTTATTAAGAATGCCAAAGATTTTGGAGCTAAGTATGTCATGTGTGCCTGGGTACCGCATGATGATAACAAATGGGATTTGGAAGAAACTAAACATGCCACGGAAGTTTTTAATAAAGCGGGGAAAATTTTAAAGAAGAACGGACTCGTTTTAGCATACCATCCTCACGGATATGAGTTTAGACCATATAAAAATGGTACGTTGTTTGACTATATGGCACAAAATGCATCAGATTTTACTTTTGAGTTAGATGTATTTTGGGCACAACATGGTGGTGCTGATCCTTTAGCTTTAATGAAAAAATATCCAAAGAAATTTACGCTCCTACATTTAAAGGATATGCAAAAGGGAATTGAAGGAAACAATACCGGTCATGAAGAAGATGATACCAATGTTGTGTTAGGAACAGGACAAATAGATATTGCCGGTGTAGTTGCTGAAGCCAAAAAATTAGGTATAGAATATATGTTTATAGAAGATGAGTCTACCAATGTAGTTACACAAGTTCCAAAGAGTTTAGTGTATTTAAAAAGTTTAAAGTAAACCAACAACCACCTTTAATAGTAAACCTCCTGTTTTTAATTAAATAGGAGGTTTTTTCTTTATATTTAATGGTATGAAATATCTTCTTTCATTACTAATAATTACAGTATTTATTTCGTGTCAAAATCAGTCTACAATGGTTGCCGAATCAACCGCGCCTAATATTGTTTGGTTGGTGGCGGAAGACCAATCTCCAGATTGGTTTCCTATGTATGGGGATTCTATACAGTCACTTCCTTATCTACAATCCTTATCTGCAGACGGAGTAGTGTTTACAAATGCCGTTTCTCCCGTAGCGGTTTGTGCACCTGCCCGCAGTGCAATTATTACAGGTATGTATCCATCAACATTGGGCACGCATAATATGCGTACCTATAATGCCTATGCAAACGGTGAAAATGAGCCTTCTATTAATATACCTAGTTATTCACCAATAGTTCCTGATGGAGTAAAAATGTTTACGGAATATTTAAGGAAAAAAGGGTACTACACATCGAACGGACCAAAGGAAGATTATAATTTTGAAAAGACGGATGCTGCATGGGATGACTCAAGCAATGATCACAATTGGAGAAATCGTTCCGTGAATCAACCTTTTTTTAGTGTGTTCAATTTTTCGGTATGTCATGAATCTCAAGTATGGGCAAGAAGTAGAGATTCACTTTTTGTACATTCTGCAGATATAAAAGTCCCGCCATATTTTCCAGATACACCAACTGTACGGCATGATCTAGCAGTAAACTATAGTAACCTGAAAAGATTGGATAATCAAATAGGAAAAATAATAGAACAATTGAAATATGACGGATTGTACAACGATACCTATATTTTCTTTTATGGGGATCATGGCGGTCCGTTTCCAAGGTATAAAAGAGCTTTATATGATACAGGCATAAAAGTTCCTATGGTAATTAAATTCCCAAAAAATAAGAATGCAGGTAGTACAGATGATAGACTATTCAATTTTATAGATTTAGCCCCCACGGTGCTTTCTTTAGCAGGTATAGAACCACCAAAAGTTATGCAAGGTATTGCGCAGTTTGGGGAGTTTGAGAATAAGAAAAAACCACAGATAAGTTATCATACGTCTGATAGGTTTGATGAATTATATGACCGATTACGAGCTGTTAGGACAACCCGTTTTAAATATATAAGGAATTATAATACCGATATCAGTAGAGCTTTGCCTGTTGCCTACAGAAAGCAAATGGGTATGATGCAAGAATTACGTCAGTTAGATAGTTTAAATCAATTGGACGAATTCTCATCAATTTGGATACAGCCTACCAAACCGGAAGAGGAGTTTTATGATTTAGTAAATGATCCAGAAGAATTACACAATTTAGCTTTAAATACCTTATACAAAGATTCGCTGAACCATTTTAGGGAATTACTTGAAAAATTGATTAAGGACACTAAAGATCTTGGTGAAATTAATGAGAGAACATTAATTGATAATTGGTTAGTACATGGTAAACAACCAAAACTAGAAAATCTTGAAGTTACCAAAACAAAAAAGGGTTTAGAATTAATACATCCAAATCCCAATACAACCATAGTATGGCGTATACTGAATGATTCTATCTGGAATATATATTCAGAAATACTACCCATAAATTCTCATTTTGAAGCAAAGGCAGAACGTATTGGCTATCAAGATAGTGAGGTGTTGGTTTGGGATTGAAAGCTATTCTACCTTTTTAAATTGAAGTAATCTAAAATCCCCAACTTGGCCGTTAGGCACTTTTATTGCTTTAAGGGTTAATGTTCCTTTTCCTTTAGGTAAAGTCATTACTCCTAAGTTTAATGGTTTAAACTCCTTTACATAGGATTCCATTCTGGGTACACGATCTTCTTCTTTACCCACAAGGGGAGGGTTAAAAGGTTTGGTTATTTTTGCGGCGATTTTGCTGGTTTCAAAACTTAGTTCTACAATTGCACCTAAATCCTTTTCTGGGCAGGTATAATACATTTTAACCTGAAAACGTCCTTCTTCCAGTATTTCTACATTCCAGGTAATAGCATCATTGACAGATTTCCAATTGGTAAAAAAAGAATCGTTTGGCCAGCGGTTACTCCGCTTAATATTACCATGAGCTTCACCATCTCTGGCCGGTAATTGCGTATAAATAGCTTTGGGGTATCCTAAAGTAAAAGCACGATTATCATTCTCTTTTGTGGTATTAATAGTTTCAATTTCCCAGTTATTCTTAGCTTCAAGCATTACTTTAACTATGTCGGTATTAGAACTGGCGATGTCTTTTAATTGCGCTCTGTCATTGGTAATATCGTATAGTCTGTTTTCATTATCTAGTCTAAAATTTTGACTTCGTATACTTGTTTTACCGTTCCAATGGTTATAGATGAAACGATTTTTATTTTCAATAGTTTCTCCTAAAAGTAAGGGGCTTAAATCTTCTCCATCAATAGGCATTTTGGTTCGTAGGGGTATGGATAATAGTCCGGTTAAGGTGGGTAAAATATCAATACCACTAGCAATTTCATCAATCATGAATCCTTTTTGAATGTGGTTGGTCCATTGTATGTAAAAGGGAGTACGCACGCCTCCTTCATCAACATTTCCTTTTTTTCCTTTCATGCCACCATTCCAACGATAAGCATTAGGTCCGTTATCAGATAGGTAAATGATTATTGTTTCATCTTCAAGGTTTAGACTTTTAACTTTGTCTGTAATTCTTCCAACATTGTAATCAATATTCTCGACCATTGCCAAGGCCGCTTTGGTAAACTGTAGGTCTTCATTAACGTGCTCATCAGATAAGAAATCAAAAGACTTGTCCTTCATTTTATTCCAAAACTCATCGGGAACTTGCATTGGACTATGTGGAGTATTGTAAGGTAAGTAGAGGAAAAAGGGTTCCGTCTTGTTATTTTCTATAAACTCGAGTCCTTTATCCGTTAGGTCATCAACTAAAAACCCGTTACCTTTTACCAATGTTCCATTATGCTCTAACATAGGGCTAAAATAGTTGCCCCAATGACCAGATGCGAATCCGTAGTACTCATCAAACCCTCTACTATTGGGGTGATATGGCGGTTGCATACCATTGTGCCATTTTCCAAAAGCTGCCGTGTGGTAACCTGCTTTTTTAAGTATATCTGCTATGGTGGTTTCATTTAAATTTATGCGCTCACCACCAGAAGAAGTTTCATAAACGCCAGTACGGGTAAAATATCTACCCGTTAAAATCTCTGCCCTAGTAGGCGAACAAACTGGCTGTACATAGAAATTATTGAACGATGCACCGTTGGTTTTTAATGCATCTATATTTGGTGTGTTTAAATTTCTATTACCACTGCTGTTTAAATCTCCCCAGCCTTGATCATCGGCTAAAAAAAGAATTACATTGGGTTTTTTAATTTCAGATTTTGAACTGTTTTCTTTTACCTTTTCTGCACAAGATGTCGTGAATAATAAAAGAAGACAAGCAGTGATTTTTAGGGATTTCATAAATAATTTTATACTTAAATTCTATTGGGGGTTAGAAAGAGTTTATAACCTAAATAATTATTCTTTAATTGCCAAACCTACCATAGAATCGGCAGTGCCATAATACAAAAACCATTTGTCATTATAATAGACAAGACCTTGAATAAAGGTAGTTCCTGCTTTATATTGTCCACTAATTTCATGAGGTAAGCTTGGGCAAATGAAAGGTACCTCCATTCTTTCTATCATTTTTGTAGGGTCATTTTTATCAAATAAAACTTGACCACCACAATAGGTACCTTCGGGGTATTTAGTAGTAGCGCCATCTCCACTTAAATTTTTTCCATTATACAGTAAAAGTATACCTGCATCTGTATAAAGCGCGGGAGGCCCCGGCTCGGTTAAATGGCTATCAAATTCATTTAAAGTTGGTTTAAAACTATGAAGCAAATCGCCATTTTCAGTTAAGCTCGGCTCCCAATCGACACCATTTTCCGAAGTAGCAAGGTTAACGAATAGCTCGCCCCAATACATGAGATACTTGTCGTTTATTTTTTTAGCGATTAATCGCCCATCAACCAATTCAGTAACAATTGAACCAGATTTGCTCCATTCGTTTAAATATTTTCCTTCATAGGCATTTTCAAAAACCGGACCTTTTTTTGTCCAATTTTTTAAATCTTTAGACGTAGCACTTGAAAGTCTGGCAACATCATTGTTCCAACTGGTATAGAGCATAATGTAAGTGCCTTCGGGTGTTTCCACAATTCTAGGGTCTTCAATACCACCGGGTTGATCCCACTTTGCAAATTCATCGTTATCAGGAAAAAGTACGGGTTTTGGATATTTTGTAAAGTTTATTCCGTCAGTACTATAAGCTAATCCAATGCGTGAGGTTCTTTCTCCTAAAATAGCATCAGGGTTATCTTCTGCCCTAAACAATAAAAATACTGTATCATTTTTTACGATGGCTCCCGGATTAAAAACATCAGCCTTTTGCCAACGAACTTCATTTTTAGAAATTGGATCTAAGAATGTATATGTTGAATCTGGTTGCATTATGGGGTTAAGCTCAGTTTTCTGAAAACCCAAGAGCCATGGAGATTCTGATTTTTCTTTAAACATTTGTGATGACTTCTTATCATTCTTACAAGAGAAACCTAAAATTGCTAAAGTCAAGATTAGAAATATGTTTTTGTTCATAGTTTTAAGATGAATTGATTCGATACTATTTTTGATTTCCTGTATACTGAAACTACTTTAAAGATAAAGCACCTCTGTTTAAAATCTGTATCTTCAAACACAAATTAAATTTAAACATGTTTACGAATAGAATAAAAGGGCTTTTGTCTTGGGCAGTCCTTATGGTAGCGTTAGGTTGTAAAGAAGATGCTAAAAGTACAAGTGCAGTCGCAAATGAAAAACAAACTGTAGAAACTGAAATTGACTCTGTCAATGAGCCAAAGGTTGAAAAACCTATGTTTAAAAGTCTGGAAGGTGTTGCGGATACTACATTTGTTCGTTTAGCAGACTATAGCGACGGATTTGCTTATGATCTAAGATATGCAACGAATAATAATTTCTTGAAAGAACAGGTGTATGATTGCGGCGAATGCTATACTAGGGCAAAGACGGTTAAGGCATTATTAAAAGCAAATGAAGAGTTTAAAAAACACGGAGTAAAGATAAAATTCTATGATTGCTACAGGCCCAATTCTGTGCAGTATAAGATGTGGAAAATAGTCCCTAATCCGCAATACGTTGCCAATCCTGTTAAAGGTTCCATACACAATAAGGGTGGGGCAGTAGACATTACTTTAGTCACTTTAGACGGAAAGGAATTGAATATGCCTTCAGATTTTGATTTTTTTGGAAAACGTGCTTATCATGATAATTTTGATTTACCCCAAGATATTCTTGACAATAGAAAACTGTTGAAAGAAACCATGGAGAAATATGGGTTTTGGTCAACGCGCACAGAATGGTGGCATTATAATTTACAAGGAGCATCAAACGACCCAATAGCAAACTTTACATGGGATTGTGAATAGTATAAATTATATATGATGAAAAACAGACAATTATTGTTAATGTTAGTACTGGTGAACGGTATTTTCGCCCAAGATACCATTATGCCCTTATGGCCAAAGAATAAAATTCCTAATCATGTAAAGAGTACAGAAAAAGAAATACATGAACAAAACGGAATTTTACGAATAAGCAAAGTTCAAGAACCTACAATAGATGTGTATTTACCGTCAAAGCAAAACGCTACGGGTGAAGCAGTTATAATATTTCCAGGAGGCGGATATGGTATACTGGCCTATGATTGGGAAGGCACAGATATTGCAAAGTTTTTGAATAGTAAAGGTATAGCGGGTATTGTAGTGAAATACCGTTTACCGTCTGATGTTTCACAAACCAACAAAAAGTATGTTCCACTAATAGATGCGCAAAGAGCAATACGGTTGGTAAGAAATAAAGCTGATAAATTTAATATAAAGTCGGATAAAATTGGAATAATAGGATTTTCTGCTGGAGGTCACCTAGCATCCACGTTAGGAACACATTTTAATGAAAAGGTTTATGAACTAGTTGATACTGTTGATAATGAAAGTGCACGACCAGATTTTATGGCTTTAGGTTATCCCGTTATTTCTTTTGGGCCTGATACACATAGTGGGTCTAAGAAAAATTTAATAGGGGAGAATGTATCATTAGAATTGGATGACTATTTTTCTAATGAAAAACAAGTTACAGCACAAACGCCACCCACTTTTTTAGTCCATGCTACCGATGATACGGTAGTACCTGTAGAAAATAGCTTGTTATTCTATAAAGCATTAAAGGAAAAAGGGGTTTCTGCAACAATGCACATATATCCAAAAGGCGGACACGGATTTGGCTTAGGTTTACATGATGAGCATTTGAAGAATTGGGGAGATAGAATGGTTGATTGGATAATTTCGTTGCGGTAAATAATTTAAGTTTTAGAAAAAGATAGATAGTAATCTGTAGAACTTCTCTATTTTTGCATTCGGAATTTTTAGGAGGTAGCCCTTCGATTACACTTAGGATAAACTGCACTACAGTGAATCTTAACTTGTTGAAAAACTATTTAATATTTATGGAGATTTGTTTCCATTTTAATTTCGGGATGTAGCGCAGTCCGGTAGCGCACTCGGCTGGGGGTCGAGTGGTCGCAGGTTCAAATCCTGTCATCCCGACGAATAGTGTTTTAGTAAACATTACTAAAAAGCTAATCATATGATATTCAGTGTTTTTAATTTTTATTGAACTCATATGATTAGCTTTAATATCAAAACAAGAGTTACCTATTCGGTTACCTATTTATTGCCGTAATTTTTCATTATATTGTAATTACTTAGCGTTTGACTTTCGCTTCGATTTGACTTTCGAAATACAAATCGATTTTTAATTTAAAGCGACAGTTTATGCAAACTTCAAGAACATTTAGTATTCATCTATGGTTAAATACATCTAAGGGAAAGGATGGTTTAGCTCCAATTTACGCAAGAGTAACGGTTGACGGTAAAAGGGCTGAAATTAGTTTACAACGGCAAACAAAAATTAAAAACTGGGACTCAAAGTCTAAAAGAACAAAAGCACGAACTCCTGAAGCTAAAGCTTTAAATATTTATTTGAATCAAATTTATTTCAAATTACTAGATTGTCAAAAAGAGCTCTTATCCGAGTGTAAGTTAATTACCGCAAAATCTATAAAGTATAGATTCGTAGGGAAAGATGAAAAACATAAAACTTTGCTTGAGTTAGTTACTTACCATAACAAAAGTATGTTGGGTAAGCTAAAGATGGGTACACTTAAAAATTATTATACAACTGAAAATTATCTAAAGCGTTTCCTGATATTAGAGAAAAAAACAAAGGATATTTATTTAAAACAAATTAGTAGTAGTTTTATTATTGATTTTGAACAGCATTTAAGAAAGGGTCCTTCTTTACAGAGTTCAAAGCCATTGAGAAATAATGGTGTCATGAAGCATTTAGAGCGACTTCGAAAATTGATGAATCTAGCATTGGATTTAGAATGGTTGGACAAAAATCCATTTGTTCGATACAAGTTGAAATTTAATAAATTCACAAAACAATTTCTTACACAAGAGAATTTAGAAACTTTTGAAGTTTCATTACTTAAAGAAAAGAAATATCAAATTGTCAGGGATTTGTTTGTTTTTGCCTGTTATACAGGTTTGTCATATAGTGATGTTAAGTTGCTTAACAAAGCAAATATTAAGCCAGGAATCGATGGTGATTTTTGGATTTTCATTCGAAGACAAAAAAATGAACAACTAGTTAAAATTCCTTTATTGGATAAGGCTCTTGCAATTTTAAAAAAATATGAAAATTATCCTAACGTTGATAAAGGAAGAGCGCTACCAGTTATTTCAAATCAAAAAATAAACTTTTACTTAAAAGAGATTACTTCAGATATAGGGATTAATAAAAATATTACTTTTCATTCGGCAAGGCATACTTTTGCTACTACAGTTACGCTTTCTAATGGTGTGCCTATTGAAACTGTTTCCAAGTTAATGGGCCATAAAAAAATTTCAACAACACAGATTTATGCTAGAGTTCTAGAAGAAAAGATTAGCTCGGATATCATTTTACTTAAAAAACGATTAGAAATCAATTAATAAAATTTTATATTAAAGATTTGAAGTTTTATATTAATTTTTTTAATTAAGATTAAAAAAATGTAGTTTTGTAACTTATGAAATCTTTTATTCACAAATTCATGTCTTTTTTTATGGCTGTTGTAGTTCTTTTGACTACAATGTCCTTTAATGTAGATATGCACTATTGTGGTGACCTTTTAGTAGATTTTTCAATCGTTGAGCAGGTTAAGTCTTGCGGAATGGAAAACGTAAAGGCTGACTGTAATAATTTAGATATCACCCAAAAGTCTTGTTGCACAGATACTCAGTTAATAGTAGAAGGTGCAGAAGAATTGAAAGTTTCATTTGAACAACTTTCTTTTGATCAACAGGTATTTTTTACTTCATTTACCTATTCTTATTTAAATCTTTTTAATGGAATAGATTCTAACACTATTTCATTTGAGGATTATGCGCCTCCGTTTGTCAAACAGGATGTGCAAGTGCTGCACCAGATTTTCTTAATTTGATTTTATTAAATAGTTCCGATTCTTATCGGAAATTGAGCCCAACAGATTATCTGTTTAGGGCATGTTTTTTATGTACAATCTTTTGGACATTATTAAGCTTTTTATCGATAGCTATTTAATTGTTAGAAGTAATTCTTATAATAAATCATTTTATATGACCAACCAAAAAAGACTTTACCAAATCGATTTATTTCGATTTATTGCGGCAATGAGCGTTCTTTTGCATCACTATTTATTTAGAGGTTATGCGGAAGGTAATATGTCCAACATAGATTTTGGCGAAATAGGACAATTCTTTAAATACGGGTATCTAGGTGTAGACTTCTTTTTTATTCTAAGTGGTTTCGTAATATCATTATCAATTAAAGGTAATTCATTAAGTAAGTTTTTGTTTTCACGAATTACAAGGCTATATCCAGTTTATTGGCTATGTGTTATTTTAACTTTTTTGGTAATTCTTATATTTGGTGCTCCCAGATACTTTGTAACGTTAAAACAGCTATTATTTAATTTAACCATGTTTCAAGACTATTTTGGTGTAGACTCAATTGATGGGGTGTATTGGTCGCTTGTAATTGAAATGAGGTTTTATATTATGATCGCCTTATTTCTTATTGCTAATAAGTTAAAAAAAATTAATATAAACACCTTTATTTATATATGGATTTTACTTTCCATTTTTATAGTTTTTCTTAATCAAGAGATTTTTCTTTTACGAGTAATAAAATATATATTTATTTTAGAATGGAGTTCTTATTTTATTGCTGGCATGGTGTTTTTACAAATTTTTAATGGTGTTTTTAAATTAAAACATGTTCTGTTATTGTCTATTTGTTTATTTCTATCCTATTATAATTTAAATGTCAGAAAAGAGGAATTTGAAATTTTTTATCAAGTACCTCACTCAATTACTATTAAATTTACGACAGTTGTTATATTCTTTATTCTGATGTTTTTAATTTCTAAAGGAAAACTAAACTTTTTAAATTCACCGAAGCTTCTCCAACTTGGACTTCTTACTTATCCATTGTATTTGATACATCAAATTATTGGTTTTATTATTTTCAATAATTTAAGTGATAAAGTAAATAAGTACACTTTGCTTTTTTCAACTACTATTATAATGATATTGGTATCCTACGTAATTAGTAAGAAAATAGACCCTTTACTAAGTTCCTTATTGAGAAAAAAATTAGATTTGATTTACGTTTGGTTTAAGTTGCGGAAAAGTAATGTTTAATAGATTTTGTAATTCAACTAATTACATCATTAATTAAGGCGCTATAAAGCAACACGCAAATAACAAAAGACAACAACTAATTATTATGTAATTGATATTTATTATTACTTACAATGAAACAAATTTAGAAATGGTTTAAATTTATATTAAAGGCAATAATTAAAAGAACAATAATTTTCTGTAAATTTGTATAAGTGAAAAAGTTTTATCATAAAATATTATCGGTTATAATGGCTTTTGTAGTGTTGCTCTCTACAATGTCATTTACAATTGATTTTCATTATTGTGGTGACCTTTTAGTAGATTTTTCAATCGTTGAGCAGGTTAAGTCTTGCGGAATGGAAAACGTAAAGACTGACTGTAATAATTTAGATATCACGCAAAAGTCTTGTTGTAGAGATACTCAGTTAATAGTAGAAGGTGCAGAAGACATGAAAGTTTCATTTGAACAACTTTCTTTTGATCAACAGCTATTTATTATTTCATTTACCTATTCTTATTTAAATCTTTTTAATGGAATAGATGCTAACACTATTTCATTTGAGGATTATGCGCCTCCGTTTGTCAAACAGGATGTGCAAGTGCTGTACCAGATTTTCTTAATTTGATTTTATTAAATAGTTCCGATTCTTATCGGAAATTGAGCCCAACAGATTATCTGTTTAGGGCATGTTTTGTTGTTTAAACTTTTAACGTCAAAACTTTTCATTCAACTATTTAAAATCAATGATATATGCTAAATAAAAGCATTAAGTTTCTCATAGAAAATAAATTAGTCGCGCTATTATTACTCTCCCTTTTTGTGTGTTGGGGAATTATAAGCACTCCTTTTAATTGGGATACCGGTATTCTAACGTCGAATCCTGTTGCTGTAGATGCAATACCGGATATAGGAGAAAATCAACAAATAGTATTTAGCAAATGGGCTGGTAGGTCTCCTCAAGATATAGAGGACCAAATTACATACCCTTTGACTACCACCCTTTTGGGAATACCTGGCGTTAAAACTATTCGTAGTTCATCTATGTTTGGCTTTTCTAGTATATACATCATTTTTGAGGAGAATGTTGAATTTTACTGGACTAGAAGCCGCATTCTAGAGAAAATAAATTCCTTGCCAAGTGGTTTGCTTCCCGATGGTGTCAACCCCACATTAGGGCCTGATGCTACAGGATTAGGACAAATTTATTGGTACACTTTAGAAGGTCGCGATAAGGATGGTAATGTAACCGGAGGATGGGATTTACAAGAATTACGAAGCATCCAAGATTATTATGTAAAATATGGCTTGGCTTCTGCTGGTGGTGTTTCTGAAGTAGCGTCAATTGGGGGATATGTTCAAGAATATCAAATAGATGTCGAGCCTGAAAAAATGCGACAATATGGAATTGGCTTAGGCGATGTCGTTAAGGCGGTTAAGGAGTCTAATCAAGATATTGGTGTACAGACTCTAGAAATGAATCAGGCGGAGTATTTGGTTCGTGGCTTAGGTTATGTGAAATCCATTTCAGATTTAGAGGATGCAGTGGTTACTTCAAAAGACTATACCTCAATTCATATTAAAGATATCGCAAATGTTCATTTAGGACCTCAAACAAGAAGGGGTATTTTAGATAAAGAAGGCGCTGAAGTTGTAGGTGGCGTTGTAGTTGCTAGATATGGAGCCAATCCATTAGAAGTAATAAATAATGTCAAAGAACAGATTATTGAAATTTCATCGGGACTACCTTCAAAGGTTTTGAAAGATGGGCGTACATCGCAGTTAACCATTGTCCCATTTTATGATCGAACAGAACTTATTCAAGAAACCTTACACACGCTAAACGAAGCGCTTACGCTAGAAATTCTTATTACTATTCTTGTAATTATAGTCATGGTGTTCAATCTACGTGCATCTATACTTATTTCGGGTTTATTACCGGTTGCAGTATTGATGGTTTTCATTGCCATGAAACTGTTTAACGTAGACGCAAATATCGTTGCGTTATCTGGAATTGCAATCGCCATAGGTACTATGGTAGATGTGGGGGTAATACTCGCAGAGAATATGATTCGGCATTTAGAAGATGAGAAACTACGCTTTCAAGAAAACGGTGTAGAATATACTACCAATGAAATCATATATAACGCTACCGCCGAAGTCTCTGGGGCAATATTAACGGCTGTTCTAACTACGATTATTAGTTTTTTACCCGTATTTACAATGATTGGTGCAGAAGGTAAACTTTTTCGTCCACTAGCATTTACCAAGACCATGGCATTAACTGCATCTTTGCTAATTGCTCTTTTCTTGATACCACCAATTGCTGCTTTTCTTTTTAGAAAAAGAAATTTAAAAATAGGGACTACATATTTTATTAATGGATTATTAGTAATTCTAGGTTGTATCGCCATTCTTTATGGCTATTGGTTGGGTTTATTGTTAATTGCTTTTGGTGCTGTGGCTTTTTTAAAAATCAGGTCTTTTATCTCTTCGAAACAAGGGAATTTGATAAACATTATACTATCAACTATAGCAATTGTAGTCTTACTTGCAGAATACTGGAGACCACTTGGGTTTGATCGTAGCATTATCATGAATTTGATTTTTGTTTCAATTATTTGCTTCGGCCTATTGGGTGTATTTACAGTTTTTAGAAGGTATTATGACCAAATTCTTCGTTGGGCTTTAGAGAATCGACTTCTTTTCTTAACGATACCTACAGTGGTTTTAATACTGGGGGTTCTCATTATGAGAAATACGGGCAAAGAATTTATGCCTGCTCTTAATGAAGGCTCTTTTCTTTTGATGCCTACTTCTTTACCGCATGCTGGTGTTGAAGAAAATAAACGTGTTTTGCAACAACTAGATATGGCTGTTGCCAGTATTCCAGAAATAAAGACTGTGGTTGGTAAATCTGGTAGAACAGAATCTGCCCTTGACCCAGCTCCTTTATCTATGTACGAAAACATGATTCAGTATAAGTCTGAATATATGAGAAATAGTAATGGAGAAAGGCAACGTTACAAGGTAAACGATGACGGATTGTTTGTTCTTAATAATGATAAGTATATCATCAACCCGAACAATGACATAAATGATGATGCAATTTATGAGGCTTCAAAACTAAAAACAACAGCCACTGATAGGGATTTAATTGTTGATGACGATGGAGAATATTATCGAAACTGGCGACCAGAAATAAAAAGTCCGGATGATATTTGGAATGAAATAGTTAGAGTAACCAAATTTCCAGGTGTAACATCTGCCCCAAAATTACAGCCTATAGAAACTAGGCTTGTAATGTTACAGACCGGTATGCGAGCTCCTATGGGGATTAAGGTTAAAGGTCCCGACTTAAAAACTATTGAAGATTTCGGATTGCAATTGGAAACCATTTTAAAGGAGGTGAATGGTGTGAAGAAACAAGCTGTTTTTGCAGATCGCATCGTTGGTAAGCCCTATTTATTAATTGACATTAAGAGGAAGCAATTAGCCCGTTACGGATTAACCATAATGGACGTTCAAGAGGTGCTACAAGTAGCGGTTGGCGGTATGTCTCTTACGCAAACGGTAGAAGGTAGGGAACGATATGGAGTAAGAGTTCGTTACCCAAGAGAATTAAGGTCAAATCCAGAAGATTTGAATAATATCTATGTTCCCATAAAAAACGGTACACAAGTGCCACTTGGTGATCTTGTCGATATAAGATATGAACAAGGACCACAGGTTATTAAAAGTGAGGACACCTTTTTAATAGGTTATGTGTTGTTTGATAAATTAGATGGTTTTGCTGAAGTTAATGTTGTAGAAAGTGCACAAGCTCGAATTGAACAAAAAATCGAAAATGGTAGTTTAATAGTTCCGCAGGGTGTTAGTTATCGATTTACCGGAACCTATGAGAATCAGCTAAGGGCAGAGAAAACCCTATCAATCGTAGTGCCTATGGCGCTGTTAATTATTTTCTTGATATTATATTTTCAGTTTAAATCGGTATCCACATCATTAATGGTGTTTACCGGAATCTCGGTTGCCTTTGCTGGTGGCTTTATTATGATCTGGTTATATGGTCAAGATTGGTTTTTCAATTTTAATTTATTCGGAGAAAATTTACGGACACTTTTTAATATGAAAACCATTAACCTAAGTGTAGCTGTTTGGGTTGGATTTATTGCGCTGTTCGGTATTGCTACTGACGATGGTGTAGTTATGGCCACCTACCTGACCCAAACTTTTGATAGAGAAAACCCTGCTGATAAAAGAGGAATTAGACTAGCAACTATAGAAGCTGCAAGCAAGCGAATAAGACCTTGTTTAATGACAACTGTAACTACCATATTGGCGTTACTGCCTGTACTAACATCTACAGGAAAGGGAAGTGATATAATGATACCGATGGCCATACCCATATTTGGAGGAATGATTATAGATATAACTTCCTATTTTTTGGTTCCTGTTCTGTATAGCTGGAAAAAGGAATATGAACTTAAAAAAGTATACAAATGAAAAAGTTAAATCTAATTAGTTGCTTATTCTTTCTAACTGCATTTGTTAATGCTCAGGAGTTACAATCGTTTATTGAGGAGGCTATTCAAAATAATCCTGAAGTACAGTCATTCGACATTAAATATGCTATTGCTGAAGAGAAGATTAAGGAAGCCAATTGGCTGCCAAATACAGAATTTAGTTTAGGTTATTTCGTGAGTGAACCTGAAACTAGAGTCGGTGCCCAACGGGCAAGAATTGGGGTAAAGCAAATGTTGCCTTGGTTTGGTACGTTAACCGCGCGAGAAAATTATGCAACTTCAATGGCAGATGCCGAGTATGTTGAAATTGCTATATCAAAACGAAAGTTAGCGCTTTCTGTTTCTCAATCGTATTATAGACTGTACGCCATTCGAGCAAAACAAGAAGTTCTAGAAGAGAATATTCGACTTTTAAACACCTATGAGCGATTAGCACTAACATCTGTTGAAGTGGGCAAAGCGAGTGCGGTAGATGTATTGCGTTTACAAATACGTCAGAACGAAATGCAACAGAAAAAAGAAGTGCTGGAGGAAGAATATAGCGCAGAGCAAACCGTATTTAATAATTTATTGAATACCGATAAAAATGCACTGGTTACTATCCCTACAGAGATGAATATTCCCGAAATAGACCCTATAAATACTTTAGACGGTTTAGCATTAAACCCTGAATTACTCAAGTACGATAAGCTTTACGAATCTGTGGCACAATCAGAATTACTCAATCAGCGTGAAGGATTGCCTATGATAGGTTTTGGCGTGGATTATTTACCTGTTAGTGAGCGTACAGATGCATTTCCTAGCGATAATGGTAAAGATATTTTGATGCCTATGGTTTCAGTATCTATTCCCATTTTTAATAATCGGTATAAATCTATTTCTAAGCAAAATGAACTGCGACAGCAAGAAATCAACTTGCAAAAGGATGAGCGATTAAATGTGCTGGAGTCCGCTTTATCGAAAGCGGTGTCACAACGCAATCAATCCAGAATAGCATACAATACCCAAGAACAGAATTTAAAGCAAGCTAAAGATGCCGAACAAATTCTCATTAAGAATTATGAAACGGGAACCATCGATTTTAACGATGTGCTGGATATACAAGAGCTCCAACTCAAATTTGAGTTGAATCAGGTGGAATCCATACAGATATATTACATACAATCTGTACTTATTAATTACCTAGTCAACTAACCGATGGAAAATAAATTATTCATAAAAAATATGGTGTGCAACCGCTGTATTAAAGCGATAAAAAGGGATATCGATGCATTGGGTATTCAATTAAAACATATTGAATTAGGCTCTATAATATATGAAGAGAAATCTAAAGATGATTTTAATAATATAAAAACAATTTTAGAAAACAACGGTTTTGAAATTCTACTTGCTCAAGACCAGCAATTAGTAGAACAAACTAAAATTGAACTCATCAAATTACTGCAAAAATTACCTTTGCAATTAGAGAAAACACTCTCTAAATATTTAGAAAGTACAATGAATATTGAGTACTCAAAAATCAGTAAGATTTTTTCATTCAATGAAGGTATAACTATAGAAAAATACTTTATCAAATTGAAAATAGAAAAAGTAAAAGAACTGATACAATTACAAGAAAACAACTTTACAGAAATTTCACAACTACTTGATTATAGTAATTTAACACATTTAAGTAATCAATTTAAAAGTAAAACAGGCTTAAGTCTGACAGAGTACAAGGATAATAATCAAAATTTTAGGAATCCTTTAGACAAAATTATTTAAATACCAACCATAATTAATATACAACTAGCTGTTAATCAATGGTATTTTTAAAAACTAAAAATAACTATGAAAATAAAATTTATATTTTTTTTACTTCTTACTTATTCTCTTGGTGGTGTTGCTCAAGAAGGAAATTTAAATAACCTATCAGTAAGAGAGCATAACATAATCTTACGTGAAACTGCCGTAAACAAAGCAGGAAAAGACGTTATGGGAATGACTGTTAACGGAACAATTCCTGGTCCAACTCTAGAGTTTACCGAAGGAGACTACGCGGTTATTTATGTAAAAAATGAAATGAGTGTAGAAACATCGGTGCATTGGCACGGACTTTTACTTCCTAACTTTTACGATGGTGTACCATACTTAAATACACCACCTATTGAACCAGGACATACACAGAAATACGAATTTCCAATAAAACAATCTGGAACCTATTGGTATCACTCGCATACAATGTTACAAGAGCAAAGTGGTGTATTTGGTTCCATAGTGATTCAACCTAAAGAAAAAGTGTTGGACTATGACAAGGAATTGGTATTGATGTTATCAGATTGGACTAATGAAAAACCAATGAACGTATTACGAAATTTAAAACGAGGTAACGAATGGTACGGTATTAAAAAAGGTACAGCTACACCACTTAACCAAGTAATTGCACGTGGTGTTTTTGGGGCACAACTCAATTTTTGGAGACAGCGAATGACCGGCGCAGATATAGCAGATGTATACTATCCTGCATTTTTAATTAATGGAGAAGAAAGCATTGAGTACCCAGAATTTAAACCTGGTGAAAAAATTCGATTAAGAATGATTAATGGAGGAGCTTCTACCTCTTTTTGGATGACGTTTGGAGGAGAAATACCGGTATTGGTTTCTTCAGATGGATTGGATGTGGTTCCTGTAGAAAGGAATAAGACATTTATAGGTGTAGCCGAAACGTATGATTTTATTGTCACCGTACCTCAAGAAGGTAAGATGGAATTTAGAATTACTGCACAAGATGGTTCTGGTACAGCCTCAGCATTTATAGGTAATGGTGCAATTTTACCTGCAATGGATATTGATCGACCAGATAAAATAGCGATGATGCAGAAAATGGCTAAAATGGATATGAAAATGGGTGCACACGCCTTAAAATTTCAGCCAGGTAAGGATGAGCGTTTTGAGATGAAAGAGGATTACGGGATGCAGATGGGTAAAATGAAGGGAATGAAAATGGATGGAGAAATGAAAATGGATCATTCTAAAATGGAAATGTTTAAAGATTCTATGCAAATGGATCACTCTAAAATGAATGGTATGAAGATGGACCATTCTAATATGGTAGGAATGGATATGAAGAAAGACAAAACAATGTCTGGAATAAATATGAAGAAAGAGGATTCTATGTCAGGAATGAAGATGGAGGGAATGGATATGTTTTCCGAATACAATTACAATTATTTAAAGTCGCCCAACAAAACAACATACGACAAAGATGTTCCCGTTAAGGAAATATTACTAAATCTTACTGGTAATATGAATCGTTACATCTGGAGTATGAATGGTGTACCACTATCTGAGGCGGATAATATCAAAATAAATAATAAGGAAGTTACACGCATTACCTTCAATAACTTGACAATGATGCACCACCCAATGCACTTGCACGGGCATTTCTTTAGAGTACTTAATGAAAATGGAGAATACTCGCCATTAAAGCACACGGTAAATGTGCCACCAATGCAAAAAATGACTATAGAATTTTATGGAAATAATGGCGATGAGGCTGGAGACTGGTTTTTCCATTGCCACATTTTATATCATATGATGGGTGGTATGGCAAGAGTAGTGTCTTATGATACGCCACGAGACCCAAGAATGGATGAATTTCCATCTTCTAAAATTATTGAAGAAACAGATAAATGGTATTCTTGGGGATTGGTAGATGCGGCGTCGCATACTACTGGTTTTAATTTGATGACTTCAAATATTAGAAACCAATTTAATGCTTCTTTTGAATATGGATGGAATGAAAATCTGGAAGGAGAATTTACGTATGAACGGTATCTACACGATTATTTGAGAGTTTTTGGTGGTGTAAACATTGAGAATTCAACACGTGATAGCTTAAATGAGTTTAGCACAACGGCAGTTGTTGGGGTACGCTATTTAACTCCATACTTATTCAATTTAGATGTGCGTGTCGATAATAAATTAAAACCAAGAATTGGTTTAGGACGCAGTATAATGATATTCCCTAAACTGTCTGTATTCGGTTATTATGAATACCAAATAGATTTAGGTTTCGTAGATGATTTACCAATGAACCAAGACTATCTATCCGAAACAGTATGGAGGGCAGGTGCAGAGTATATGCTTTCAAGAAACTTTTCACTTATGGCGAGCTACGATAACCGTTTTGGAACTGGTGGAGGATTATCAGTAAGATTTTAAATGATTTAATAACCTAAAATAAATAAAAATGAAAATAATTAAAAGAAGTATTGGAACGGTAGTCTTAGTTGCTACAATGATTTTAACTGTGTCTTGCAAAGATGCTAATAAGGATGAAGTACCCTCGTCTATAAGCAATGAAGTAATGCTAGAAGAAATGGATAGTTCAAAAGATATGACGATGAGTGATTCTCAAGATGCAATGGCAGAAGCTATTTTAAAAGGTTATTTCAATCTTAAAGATGCTTTAGTGGGAGATGACAATGACAAGGCAAAAATGCTGGGCAGCACTCTTGCAAAATCACTGGGCAATCTTGACAAGTCAACATATTCTGAAAGTCAACAAAAGGAATTAACCGATATAATAGAAGATGCAACAGAACACGCAGAGCATATTTCTGAAAGTGATATTAAACATCAACGTGAGCATTTTAAAATATTGAGCAAAGATATTACAGATATGGTTGCTATAACGGGAACAGGGATAAAGTTGTATGAGCAATTTTGCCCAATGTATGATGGCGGTACAGCTTGGTTAAGCACAAAAGAAGAAGTAAGAAACCCTTACTATGGAAGTCAAATGTTGAAGTGCGGTAAAGTACAACGAGAAATAAACTAATTGAAAGTTTTAAAAATCATAGGGTGGTTCGCATTAATTGCTCTTGTGGTCATTCAGTTCTTTCCGATGGATTATAACCAAAGTAAGACTGTACCGCAAGCAGATTTTATGCTTGTCAATAAGGTACCAACAACAGTCGAAAAATCGATGCATATTTCCTGCTACGATTGCCATAGTAACAATACAGAATATCCTTGGTATAGCCAGATTCAGCCAGCTGCTTGGTTTTTGGAAGGCCATATTAAAGAAGGAAAAGCAGAATTGAATTTTAACGAATGGGAAGATTATTCAAATAGAAGAAAGAAAAGTAAGCTACGGTCTATTATCAAACAAATAGAAAGTGGCGAGATGCCTATGGATAACTACACGCTTTTTCATAGAGATGCTATTTTTTCAGAAAAGGAAAAGGAAGCAGTATTGAATTATATGAAAACTTTAAAAGATGATTTAGAGTAAAGTCCTGATACGGGAAGGGAATTTTTTCATTCATGGTTGGTTAGTTAGAACCCTTTCCCATTTCAGGCACAAAACAAAGCACTATGAAACACACCTATCACATACAAGGGATGACCTGCAACGGTTGCCGAAATCACGTAGAGCAGACACTTTCAAAAGTGAAAGGTGTGACCAATGCTTCAGTTAATTTAGAAAAAGAAGAGGCTACTATTGAAATGGAATCTCATATTGCCATCGAAACATTTCAGAAAGCATTGAAAGAAGATAGCGATTCATACAGTATTCACAAGCCAGGCGAGCATCATCATAAAGATGATTCCGCTTCCGCGAAAGCGAAAAAAGAAAAACAAACAGATAACGGTACAGGAACCTTCTACTGCCCAATGCATTGCGAAGGAGATAAAACTTATGACAAGCCAGGAGATTGCCCAGTATGCGGAATGGATTTAGTCAAAGAACAAAATTTGTCAGCAACGACTTCAGAGCAATGGACGTGCCCAATGCACCCAGAAATTGTCAAAGATGAAGCTGGAGCTTGCCCTATATGTGGTATGGATTTGGTGCCGATGGAACCTGATTTATCTGCGGAAGAAAAAACATATAATAAGCTGATTAAGAAATTCTGGATAGCAGTAGCCTTTACGTTTCCTATTTTTCTAATCGCTATGAGTGAAATGATTCCCAACAATCCGCTATACGATATAATGGAACAGAAATGGTGGAACTGGATTCAATTTGGCTTATCGATTCCTGTGGTGTTTTATGCCACTTGGATGTTCTTTGAACGTGCCTACCGAAGCATCAAAACCTGGAATCTCAATATGTTCACATTAATCGGTATAGGTGCAGGCGTGGCTTGGCTCTTTAGTGTTTTTGGGATGTTGTTTCCAGACTTTTTTCCGGAACAATTTAAAACAGAATCCGGTGCGGTTCACGTCTATTTTGAAGCCGCCACTGTAATTCTCACATTGGTATTAATGGGTCAGGTTTTGGAAGCGCGTGCGCATAGCAAAACCAATTCAGCAGTAAAAGAACTATTAAAACTTGCACCTAACAAAGCAGTACGCGTAGTGGATGGAAATGAAGAAGAAGTTTCCATCGACCAGATTGAAAAAGGAGATATACTACGTGTGAAGCCAGGAGATAAAATTCCTGTGGATGGCAAAATTACAGAAGGAGAAACTACCGTAGATGAATCAATGATTTCGGGAGAGCCTATCCCAGTTAATAAAGCTACCGATGATAAAGTGAGTAGCGGTACCATTAATGGTAATCAATCTTTTTTGATGGAAGCCGAAAAAGTAGGTAGCGACACATTGCTTTCCCAAATTATACATATGGTAAACGATGCCAGTCGCAGTCGTGCCCCAATCCAGAAATTGGCAGATACCGTTTCAGGCTATTTTGTGCCTGTTGTGGTTATCATTGCGGTCATCACTTTCATTGTCTGGGCAATATGGGGTCCAGAGCCAGCTTATGTTTATGCGTTGGTAAATGCCATCGCGGTATTGATTATCGCATGTCCGTGTGCGTTAGGATTGGCAACGCCGATGTCCGTTATGGTAGGTGTTGGTAAAGGCGCACAAAATGGTGTGTTGATTAAAAATGCCGAAGCCTTAGAGAAAATGGATAAGGTGGACACGCTTATCGTAGATAAGACTGGTACGATTATCGAAGGAAAACCTACGGTTGAGAAAATCGGTGCTTTTGGTTCTCGCTTTAGCGAAAGCGAAATACTGTATTTTATCGCATCCCTTAACAGTTCCAGTGAGCATCCCCTTGCCGAAGCTACCGTGAAATATGGAAAGGAGCAGAAAACTGAAATATCAAAAACCAAAAACTTTAGCGCAGTAACTGGAAAAGGTGTAGAAGGGACAGTTGATGGCAAGAAACTCGATTTAGGAAATGCCAAAATGATGGAGTATGCAAATGCCAAGCTATCACCTGAAATGGAAACCGAAGCACAATCCTTTCAGAAACAGGGAAAAACGGTTTCCTACTTATCCATTGATGGCGAAGTTTCAGGCTATGTGGTTATTGGCGATAAAATAAAAGAAACGAGTGCCAAGGCAATCAAAGAATTACAGGACAAAGGCATTGAAGTGATAATGCTTACCGGAGATAATCACGACACCGCCCAAGCAGTAGCCAGCGTACTCAATCTCGCCGACTTCAAAGCGGGAATGCTACCAGAAAATAAACTGGACGAGGTTAAAAAGTTACAAGAACAAGGCAAAGTAGTGGCAATGGCAGGCGATGGTATAAACGACGCACCTGCTCTGGCTAAAAGTGATGTGGGTATCGCAATGGGCACAGGAACCGATGTCGCAATAGAAAGCGCGATGATAACCTTGGTAAAAGGAGATTTGCACGGTATCGTAAAAGCGAGAAACCTTAGCCACAAAGTAATGCGAAATATAAAGCAGAATCTATTTTTTGCTTTGATATACAATACACTCGGTGTACCGATTGCAGCAGGAGTATTGTTCCCGTTTTTCGGAATTCTACTATCACCTATGATTGCCGCATTAGCAATGAGTTTTAGTTCAGTTTCTGTAATTGTAAACGCACTAAGACTAAAAACAAAATCAATTAACTAAATCCCACTTATATGAAAAACAGTATAATTCTTTTATGCCTTACCCTCTTAGTATCTTGTAAAGAAACTTCAAAGGACGCACAAGAACCACAGCGAGAAGAAACGACGGAGCAAAAAACAAAAAGTGTTGAACCTGCTAAGAAAAAACCATTGAGTCCACATACAAGCGCAATGGCAATGGTGGGCGATGCACATATTCATATTGATTATTCATCACCAGGAGTTCGTAAACGTATCATTTTTGGCGGTTTACTGCCTTATGATACCGTTTGGCAAGCAGGAGCCCATATGGCCACTTGGATGGAAACCAATAAGGACTTGACCATTGACGGTAAAGAATTGAAGGCAGGGAAATACGGGTTCTTTGTTATTCCGAATCAAGAGGAATGGACAATTATTTTTAATACAAACTGGAACCAGCACGGTAAAGATGAATATGACGAGAAAGATGATGTGTTGCGATTTAAAGTAACCCCAAAAATTTCCGAAGAAATCCAAGAACATTTAGAATACAAGGTAACAAACACCACCGATGATTCAGGAACAATTAGCTTGAGTTGGGAAAAGGTTCTTGTTGAATTTCCTTTTGAAGTAAAATAAAATGGTCAAAAGAAGAACAGCACTTAAAATAAGAAAGGCGCATCGCTATCTGGGTATCTTTTTAGGTATTCAGTTCTTGATGTGGACGATTAGCGGAATGTATTTCAGCTGGACAGACATTGATGAGATACACGGCGACCATTTCAAAAAAGAGATGCCTGAACAAACTGCATTTTCAGATTTGGTAGGAAGTTCTCAACTAAATATTCAGGAACCGATTAAGTCATTAGAATTACTTGAAATAGGGGATGTGCCCTATTATTGGATTAATGAGACTGTGCTTTATAATGCAATAACAGGAACAAAGAAAGAGGAGCTCACAGAACAAGAAGCAATCAAAGTAGCAGAACGCTATATGTTGGCTGATTTAGAATTTGACCAAATACAACGGATTGAATCTGTAGGCGACCACCACGAGTACCGGGGAAGACCCTTACCAGCTTATGAGATTTCATATAAAACCGATGAAAATTTAAAAGCCTACGTGGCGATTGAGAATGGAGCTTTTCAAACAGTACGTCATCGCGATTGGCGTTGGTTCGATTTTCTCTGGATGACCCACACTATGGACTATCAAGGTCGAGACAATTTTAATACAATAGTGCTAAGGGCTTTCTCGCTTTTAGGCTTGATAACAGTGTTAAGTGGATTTCTACTTTGGTACACAAGTTCACCTACTGTGAGAAAAATGATTAAAAACAAACGTAAATAAGTAACATAAAAACCAACTATTATGGGAAATTCTAATGAACACAAAAAGAAAAATCAGTACACAAAATTTGTAGGAATGCTCGCAGCGTCCTTCGTAGCTATGTACATCACAATGTACCTGAACACTTATGAGTGGGACCACGTATGGTTCAGCCTAACTCGCTTTTATATGGTTTGCTTAGGGATTGCGGCAATGGCCATTATAATGTTTGTAGCAATGCGTGGGATGTATCAAAATAAAAAGAAGAATATCGCCATTGTTTTGGGAAGTATTGTTCTATTTGTAGGTGCGTTGGGACTGGTACGTGACCAAAAATCTACTGTGGGCGATGTGCTTTGGATGAAAGCAATGATTCCGCACCATTCTATAGCAATTTTAACAAGCGAGCGTGCAGATATCAAAGATCCAGAAGTAAAAAAATTAGCCGAAGATATCATCAAAGCGCAACGAAAAGAAATTGAAGAAATGAAGCAAATGATTGATAGGTTACAAAACGAAAAATAGTATGAACAAGAACATTTTATATATAGCAATTGCAGTAATCGTGGGACTATTGGCGGGCTGGCTCATTTTTGGCTATTCCGGTAGTGAAGCAAATGCAAACAAGGACGTTTCTGAAATGTCAGATAACCACGACCATTCTGGCGAGTCGGAAAACCAGATGTGGACCTGCTCAATGCACCCACAGATTATGCAACCCGAACCTGGCGACTGCCCTATTTGCGGAATGGACTTGATACCTGCCGAATCTGGTGCAGATGGTCTTGCAATGAATGAGATTAAAATGACGGAGAACGCAATGGCGCTGGCCAACATTCAAACTACTATTGTGGGTAATGGCACTATGTCAGAAGATGATGGAATGATTTCGCTTTCGGGCAAAATCGCCACCAACGAAGAAAACAATGCTGTACAAGCAAGCTATTTTGATGGGCGTATCGAACGTTTGAATGTTAATTATGAAGGTCAAAAAGTAAATCGAGGTCAATTACTGGCGAATATTTATGCGCCAAATTTGGTCGCTGCACAGCAAGAATTGCTCACAACAGCTTCATTGAAAGAATCTCAACCAGCTTTATATAAAGCTGTGCGAAATAAACTGAAACTCTGGAAACTTTCAGAGAATCAAATCGATGCTATCGAGTCCTCTGGGAAGGTTCGCGATAATTTTCCCATTTATGCAACGGTTTCAGGAACGGTTTCAGAAGTAATGGCGCGTGAAGGCGACTATGTAAAACAAGGTCAGCCCATTTTAAAAGTGAGCAACCTTAATTCGGTTTGGGCAGAATTTGATGGGTATGAAAATCAAATCTCTAATCTCAAGATAGGTCAGAAAATTAAGATTGTAACCAATGCCTATGCTAATAAAGAATTTGAGGCAACCATATCTTTTATTGATCCTATGTTAGATAATGCAAAACGTACGGTGACAGTTAGAGCAACACTTAAAAATACGGATGACCTATTTAAGCCTGGTATGTTTGTTACGGGAAAGCTCAAAGGAGAACTAAAAATGAATGATGAATTGATTACAGTTCCTTCGAGTGCTGTGATGTGGACAGGAGAACGTTCATTGGTGTATGTAAAAACAAATCCAAACGAGCCAGTTTTTGAGATGCGAGAAGTAACTATTGGTAATCGGAACGGTGAGAATTTTACGATTTCAAAAGGTTTGCAATATCGTGATGAAATTGTTACTAACGGTACTTTTTCTGTAGATGCAGCTGCACAATTACAGGGTAAAAAAGCTATGATGAATAAAGAAGGAGGTAAAACAATGACGGGTCTTGAAGGTCATATGGGAATTCAGGGAGATTCAGTAGGAAAATCTAATACCAAATCAACTATGAAAATGGAATTGCCAAATGTATTTCAAACAGCTTTTGAAGCTGCATTAAAACCGTATTTTAAAATGGAAGAAGCTTTTGTAGTAAGTAACCCGGGTCAAGTATCTACCTTAGCGAAAACGACATTAGACAAAATGAAAGCCATAGAAATAGGTAGTTTGGGTAAAATAGAAAACTCACATCTATCTAAGTGTATTGAAATGTTAGATGCTATTTCTTCTAATTTAGATTTAAAGAAACAAAGAGCTCAATTGGTTGTTTTAAACGAAAATATAGTAGCCCTTGCTATGAATATTAAATCTCCTTTAGAAACATTGTATGTTCAAAAATGCCCTATGGCCAATAGCTACAAGGGTGCAATTTGGTTAAGCACCGAAAAAGAAATCAAAAATCCATATTATGGGGATGAAATGTTATCCTGTGGTAGTGTGATAGATAGTATTAATTAATATATGGAAGCATCGTTGTTACTTTAAACCATCTTTAGATTTGTTAATTACATTTATCTAGTTCTTTTAGCTTAAAGATAAATAGTAAAAGACCTGCAACGGGAGGTGGATAGTGCACAGTTACAAATCATACACCTTCCCTTGTCAGGCACAAGAAATTCTGATTTTTCTCTACTTTAGAACTTCTTTAGATTTCTCATTTACTTTTGCTATCTTTTAATCAAACTATTACATATGAAGCAATTTGCTTGTTGGCTACTATTTTCTATTGTAATGTTTTCTTCAAAAGCTCAGGAAGCTAGTTTAGATTACTTCATCTCAGAGGCAAAGATGAATCTTCCTGTCCTAAAAGAGAACTACAACTTACAGAAAATAGGGGAAATACAGAACGATATTATCGTCGCCCAGAACAAGGCATTCCAAGTCAATGCGACCTCTGAAGTGCAGGTCGCCCCTTATTTCAATAACAACGGCAGGTTTATCGATGTTACGACAACGCCTTCCCCAAGGGCCTATGGGTACGATGTTGGAATTACCAATGGCGGACTCTATTCCGCCCAGTTGAACGTGACCAAGAACCTTTTCAATCAAAAGATCGTGGATAATTTACTATTCCAGAATAAGGTTCAAAACAATACACTTTCCCTATCCGCAGAAGACATCGAGCATAATTTGGTCAAGAATATTACCGATGCCTTTATCATGGCTTATCAGCTGCAATTACAGAAAGATTTCACGATTGAAATCCTGAAAGACCTTGAAAATCGACTGAAGGTAGTCGAACTTCTTGTAAAAAGGGCGGTCTTGATGGAAAGCGACTACCTGTTATTGCAATTGGACATCGATTCAAAAAAATTAGAGCTTCAACAATCAAATGGATAAAACCGGTAGGTTATACTCTGATGGGTGTGATGGCTTTTGAAATGATGAGTAGTAAAGTACATTGGGCTTCAGATTATCCTTTAGCATTGTTAATTGGTTATGTGGTAGGCAAAACCGCTGCAAATCGCCGTATAAAGAAAATGAACACTAATGAATTGGGTTTGAATACTCCCCATGAAATTAAAATGGATTTTAATTTGGGTCAATTAGGAACTTATCAAACTTTTGGTGTTTCCATTACTTTTTAAGGTTTGTTTCCGAACAAAAACACGAATCTTAAATTTTTAATTTGTTTATCTGCCAATCTCTATTGAATACTTTATAACCCACTCAGCACATTCCCCTCCATTCCGCGAAAAGCTTCATTTCGGAAAAAGAGCTTCACTGCCAAAGGTCTTGAACAAGATGCTAAAATTTTAGATTTCCACTTCACTTCTCCCGCCGAAAATGGCAGGAACGCTACATTCCCAATATAAAATTTTAACATCACGTTCGCTTAAAAGGAAAATTGAATTTCAATTTGTTCCGCATCCAATGATTATATATTTCTTAAGGTATTTAGTACTACTTCCGAACCTCCACTATTATCTTTTTTTGACAGCAAAATAACAACATTCCATCTTGGACAGCGGCATAAAGCCGCTACGCTTTTTATACGCCTAACCAAGTTGGAATATTAAAAAGTCTAGGCAACAAAAAAAGGTAACAGCGAAGGCACTATGGGAAGTAAATCAAAAACGAATCTTATGAAATCTTACAGAATCATTAAAAAGGACGTGGAACAAAAGTTAAAAAAAAATCAAAAGGAAAACGCTCTGGATATAATAAGTAAATCATTTCAAAAAAATAAAAATACTTACAGTCTGAATGGTTCAGATAGTTTATTAATTAATCTTTAAATATTTTATTATGAGTACGTTAAAAAACAAAGTACAGTTAATTGGGAATGTAGGAAATGCTCCTGAAATCAAGTCTTTAGAAAGTGGCAAGAAAGTCGCTAATTTTTCAATTGCTACCAATGAGTTTTATAAGAACTTGAATGGTGAGAAAGTACAGAATACGGAATGGCACAACATTGTAGCTTGGGGTAAAATTGCCGAAATAGTTGAAAAATTTGTAGGCAAGGGGAAGGAAGTAGCTATTGAGGGAAAACTGACTTCTAGAAGCTATGAAACCGAAGCAGGGGAAAAACGATATGTTACCGAAGTGGTAGCTAACGAAATCTTATTATTAGGTATCAAAGGCGAGTAAAAATAAAGTGGGCGTTCCCGTCGAAAGATACGCCCTCTTTTTCATTATTAAATTCTTAAAGAAAATTACAATGAATGATAAAGTTAGAGAAATTACAGAAGGATTACAACATTTTAACGGTACTGAAATCTTTTATCAAATACCATTAACACGGACCCGTTTTACGGATGGTTTAAAATACTTGGCTAACGTCGCAGGATGTTTTTGGCTGATAAAGGATGTTTCAGTTATTGCCAAGAGTTTGATGGATAAGAGTTATTTTATAGCTATTGATTTTAAACGCTTAGCTGAAAAGGAAAAAACTGAGCTCGAATGTGAAGCAATAATAACTTATAGTGATGGAAACGACAACATTTTTGAATCACATAGATATAGTTTTACAGATTTTCCTTTGGATAAATTACGATTGTATTTTGTAGATAATACTTTAATGCTACCAAGCGAATATTAGCAGTATGGTATATCTAAATTATAACAACTTGGATGGTGAAACTCAAGAGCGATTATTGAAACGATCTCGAGAAGAAATTGAAAATAAACATGGTAAAGAACTTCGCATGTATGCGGTAAATTACCAGAAGGATTATAGTGTTGTCTTGGAAGAAGAAGCAATCCGTAATCTGTATAATTACAAATTCATTTTTACAATTTAAATCAAAACTAATTTGAAATTGAACGGGCAGCTTTAAAAAGCTGCCTTTCTTGTTTTAGGGAAAATTCATCGGTTTTCAAATTATACTTCCAAATCAATAATACTGTCTCTAAACCACTCTTAAATTTTTCAGTTTTAAAGCTAGTAGGTAAAAGAGCTTTTACCTTAAAGGAAAGGTATTCTTAATTTCCCCTGCGGGGGAAAAAGGAATAGCAAGAGGGTAACCCGCTGGCGCAAGGTTTCGGTTTTCAGTTTTTTCAAAGCATTAGTATTTATGGGCTCTAACACGGTTTGGTTTTTTTTTGAATTGAATATTAGAGTTTCTTTTTTACTAAAATCTCACGTCAGCCCCATTAAAGAGCGAAATTTTTTACTAAAAAGATGGATAAAGGATATGAAAAAGAAGGCTTTGTAACCTTCAAGATTAAGATTTCGGTAGCGATTAGATTTAGACGGTTTTGCAAGAAAATGTCAGAATCGCAATCGATGGCTTTACTTCTGATGATAGCTTTTTTCGAGGAAAATGGTATTTCTCCACATGAAGCTATCGGACCTAAAATGCAAACTTTGGAATCGCTGATCAAGAAGCGAATCAATGGAGTGATTGCGATTATGAAGGACATCGAAAAGAACCAAACCAAACCAACGGTTGCTATGATGCAATCGCTTTTTGAACAAGCTGAGCCATCGAAGAAGAATTTGATTTTGGAAAAGGAATTGCCAGAAGAAAAGTCAAAAGTCAGGTTTGTTGAGCGATTAGAAAATGATGATGAATTATAAAACTTTAAAGTGATGTTTATAACCGTAACGGCGCAGAAATTAGGAGGCAATTATTCACAAAGTTCAGCGGGTTTCGTTGAATATTTAGAAAAGGAAAACCAAGGATTGGAACAAGAGCATATGGAACATTTCTTCAATCAATATGGAGATGAAATAAGTGCATCTGAAGTGGTTAAGGAAATTGACGGAAATGCATCTAAACTGAAAAAGAAAGAGCCTAAGTTTTATTCCATTACTGTTAGTCCAAGTAAGTATGAACTTAGAAAATTAGAAAATAGTCGAGAAGATTTGAAGCGATATACGAGAGCGATAATGAAAGATTATGCGAGCTGTTTTAATCGTGAGATTAATGGTAAACAGGTAACTGTTAATGATATTAAATACTATGCTAAAATTGAACATCAACGAACTTTTAAGGGAACGGATAAACAAGTCCGGGAGAATCAACCAGTCGCCACCAAAATTTTAAATCTAAAAAATGAAATTAGACAAATCAAGCAAGGGCAACAGGAGGGAAGCATCAAAAGACTAGAAAGTAAAATCAACCGATTAGAGAAAGAAGCGCCCTATCAACAAAACGGAAAACGCATTGTTCAGGGAATGAATAAGGAGGGCCACCAGAGCCATATTCATATTATCGTAAGTAGAAAGGATATGTCTGATTCCGTCAGTCTTTCTCCAGGAAGTAAATACAAAGCTTCTGATGTTTTGATAAATGGAAAATTGGTAAAGCGTGGTTTTGATAGGGATTCGTTTTTTACAAAAGCGGAAAAGACATTTGATGCCACTTTTGACTATAAGCGTAATTATGCGGAATCCTATAAATCAAAGAAAGATTTTATCAAGAACCCTAAAGTCTATTTCACAACTTTATTGGGATTACCTACAAGTGAGAAGGCAGTTGCTTTTAAAATTTTGGGAAAGGCAGGAGTGCCTTTGAATAGTATTCCAACTAATAAAGTACAACTGGCGTTAAAAACCATCAAGTATCTAAAGCGAGGTTTAGATGTGGCTCTTAAATCAGGTTCAATAGGTATTTAACATGGAAACACATGGTCTATTTTTTACTATTGTTTTAATATCAGGAATGGCTTTGGCTTTTTGGGGTACGTTTAAAATTACTCGATTTGCTTTTCTTATCAATTTGGCAATTACATCAGGATGTTTGGGTATTCTATTTACTTTAGATTCGAATTTTTTAAGTAGGGCGGGAGCTGGTCTTTATATTGGTTGTCCCTTATTATTGCTAAATGTGGTTCTGTATGTGTTTCTTCAGAAAGAAACATTAAACAAGGACAACAAGTATCAGGTTCATTTTAAAGTAAAACGGGGCAATTTTATAATTGAGAACATTAAACGAGGAGCTTCTATAATTGGTTCTGCAGGAAGTGGAAAAACAGAAAGTGTAGTCTTAAATTTCTTAACACATTTTAGTGAGCATTCTTTTTGTGGGATAATTCACGATTATAAGAACTTTGAAATAACAGAAATGGCATACCCTTTATTTGAAGCTAATGGAATTGATTTTAAAATTATTTCTTTTGATGAAATCTACGATAGGGTAAATCCAATTGCACCTCAGTATTTGCAAAATGAAGAGAGCGTAAATGAAGTGGCACGTGTACTGATGGAAAACTTATTGGAACAAAAAGAATCTGGAAGTTTTGGAGCTAGCAAATTCTTTAATGATGCCGCGGAAGGGTTAATAGGCGGGATGATTTGGAAACTACGAACATCTTATCCAAAATACTGCACATTACCGCATCTAATAGCTATTTATCAATTTCTTGACACAGACAGCCTTATTGCTTTTTTGAGTTCCAATACGACCGCTAAAGCTATGGCAGATGCTTTTATAAGTGGTAAGGATTCCGATAGGCAAACTGCCGGTGTAAAAAGCACATTGGCCAATGCGTTGAAGAAAATAAGTACGCAAAGCATTTTTATGGTACTCTCAGCAGATGAAGTACCATTGAACATAAGTACTCAAAAAAAGCCAACAGTTGTATCTGTTGTAAACAACCCCAAATATGAAACTGCTTTCTCACCGGTAATAGCAACTATTATCCATACAATTACTAAACAAATGAGTATACGTTCAGGTAAATCGTCATTTCTATTGATGGAGGAAGCACCTACTATCCGACTCTTGAATATGCACCGTATTCCGGCTACGCTGCGCAGTTATGATATTGCTACTGTTTATGTGATGCAGGACAAAATACAGAACGATATGATGTATGGGGACAAGGCCAGTAAGGCGATATTAAGCAACTTATCTTATCAATTCTTCGGAAAAGTAAATGATCCAGACACAGCAAAATACTACGAACGCTTCTTTGAGATAGTTAAGAATGAGACCACAAGTGTAAACAGAGGTTATAATCTAAATTTTGATACACGAATTACTACTGGAGAGAGAGAAGTCGCTAAAATTAGGGCAGATGTATTCTTTCGTTTAAAACAAGGTGAGTTTGTAACTTTCGCTGATGGCAAGGATAAAAAGGTTCAGTTTAAATTGCCTATTATCAATAAGAAGATGCCTAAAAGAAAGAAGATATTTACTCACGAGGATTTACAAGAGAATTTTAAGAGGATAAATCAAGAGGCCAAATCTATTTTCAAGTAGCAATTTCAAATAAAAGGTACGACAAAAATTCAAACGGGATTTGTGTAATGATTTTTATTTAAGAATAATTTTAAAGTAGCTTAAATTTAGTATATTTTATTATTTAAGCAAATACTTAAATAAGTATATTTGAAATATGGAAAAGCATATTTGCATTAGGTTGGAAGCAGATGTTAGCCAGATAATGGACTGTCGGTCTTCAATAGTGGGGCTAGACAAACCCTTAACTTTGGTTGCCCAGGTCCTCAACCTTGCGGGAAATAAGGTTAGACTTCAGATTCTACACTTGCTTCAAAGAGAGGAAAGACTATGTGTTTGTGATTTGAGCGATATTCTGGAAATGAATGTATCAGCTATTTCACAACACTTAAGAAAACTAAAGGATAGAAATTTAATTTATGCAACAAAGGAAGCTCAAACCATTTTTTATGCGCTTAATAAAGATAAGTTTTCGATATTGAACCCTATTTTAAATTTGTTGAATGCAGAAAATATTTCGGTATGATTGGTAATAGAAAATTAATCGGGACCTCGATTATAACAGCCTTGACGGCATCTATATGTTGTGTTATGCCTGTTCTTGCGATATTTGCAGGAACTGCAGGTTTAGCATCTACCTTTTCTTGGTTGGCACCTTTTAGACCTTATTTAATTGTTTTTACTGTATTTACTCTAGCATTTACATGGTACCAAAAATTCAAGCCTAAAACCAAAGCTGAAATTGATTGCGAATGTGATGATGAGGAACCAAAGTTTATTAATTCCAAAGTTTTATTATCCTTTATTACGCTATTCGCTGGAGCAATGTTAGCATTTCCATCCTACTCTCATATTTTTTATTCCAGTCCAGATTCAAGAAAGGAAATCGTTTATGTTGAGAAATCGAACGTAAAAGTGTATAAGGTAACCATTGAAGGAATGACTTGTACAGGTTGCGAGGCACATATTGAAAGTAAAGTCGCAGAATTTGATGGAGTACTTTATGTTAAAGCAGATTATAAGGCGGCTAGCACAATCATAAAATATGATGAAACTAAAGTCGACCTTGAGAAAATAGAAACTGCCATTTTAAGTACAGGATATAATATAATAAAGTAATGGATATACTACTTGAATCTACAATTATCTGCCCTACGTGTAATCATAAAGCAATAGAGAAGATGCCCACAACAACATGCCAGTTTTTCTATAAGTGTGAAAATTGTAAAGCATTGCTAAAGCCTAAGGAAGGGGAATGTTGTGTTTATTGTTCTTATGGAACGGTTAAATGCCCGTCAATTCAGAAAAAAGAAAATGTCTGCGGATGATTCTTATGTTTGCACAACAGTTGCATTAAACAATTTGTAGTTTTGTGAAAATTATGAAAACACTTTTTTCTATATCTATGTCATTTTTATTCCTTTTTCAAGGAATTAGCTTAGATATGGACTTTTGTGGACCAATCAAAGAAATTTCAAGCATTATAAATCATTTTCAAGAGCATAAGATTTATGGAGACTCGTTCATTGAGTATGTTGTTGAAGATTATTTGGATAATGATGCAAAAAATGAAGAGCATCATCATAACCCAGATAATGATAATACACCAATCCATTCCCATCAGCAATGTTGCCACCCTTTAGTGTTAATGATTGAGAACAACAATTTAGCTTTAACTAATCAATTAAAGTTTGAAGGGAAAGAACAATTTAACTTACATAAAGTAAACTTCACTTCCAGATATCTGGAATCGCTTTTCCAACCCCCTAAAGTATAATTCAGTTTTTTAAAGGATAGTTATATCCTATCGTGATGCTTTTCAAAGTAAGTGTCGCATCATAAACGCTTTGCATCTCTTTGCATTGCGATGTTTAAACTGAATTAATACTTTTTCTATGATTAACAAAATCATTTCATTTTCCATTAATAACAAGTTTATTATTGGGCTCTTTATAGTGGCACTGGTAGGTACGGGCATTTGGTCTATGGCCACTATAAACCTGGGTTCTGTACCCGATATTACCAACAACCAAGTACAGGTTATTACAGTTGCCCCAAATTTAGGAACTGAAGATATTGAGCAATTTGTTACCTACCCGGTAGAATTGGCTATGGCAAACCTTCCTGATGTTATCGAACTGCGTTCTGTATCTCGTTTTGGTCTTTCTGTGGTTACCATTGTCTTTAAGGACGAGGCGGGTACTTATCTTCCCCGGCAATTGGTGCAAGAGAAATTGACCGAAGTTGCCGGAGAAATCCCCGAAGGCTTCGGCACGCCATTTATGGCACCCATTACTACAGGTCTGGGAGAAATCTACCAATATACTTTAAAACTAAAAGAAGGCTACGAAGATAAATACGACGCCATGGAGCTTCGTACCATACAGGATTGGATTGTAAAACGCCAAATGGCATTAGTCCCTGGAGTGGTCGAGGTCAATGCTTTTGGAGGCTATGTTAAACAATATGAAGTTGCCATAAATCCTGATAAATTAAAAAGTTTTGGCATTACAATGAATCAGGTTTTTGAAGCCCTGAAAGTGAACAATGCCAATACGGGAGGTGCTTATATCGAGAAAAACCACCAAGCAAATTTCATTCGTGGCGAAGGTTTGGCGCGTAGCCTTGAAGATTTGGAAAACACCGTGGTAACCACACAAAACGGAAGCCCTGTTCTAGTGCGGGATGTTGCTGAAAAAGTAGGATACGGGAATCAGGTGCGATATGGTGCGTTTACCCAAGATGGGCACGAAACTGTTGGTGGACAAATTTTAATGCTGAAAGGCGAAAGCCCCGGCAACGTGGTCGAAAATGTGGAAAAGCGCATTGCAGAAATACAAAAATCCCTGCCGGAAGGCGTTTACATAGATACGTTTTTAAGCCGAAGTGAACTTATTGGAAGAACCACAAGCACCGTTGAAAAAAATCTTATTGAAGGGTCGCTCATCGTTATTTTCGTTTTGGTCTTGCTTTTGGGAAGTTTCCGTGGTGGATTAATTACAGCTTCGGTAATCCCTTTATCATTACTGTTTGCATTTATCTTGATGAAACAATTTGGGGTGTGGGCAAATTTAATGTCCTTGGGGGCAATCGATTTTGGTATCATCGTGGATGGCGCAGTTATTATTGTGGAGGGAATGGTATTTCACATCCATCAACGGATGAAGAAAACCACAACCGCCATTGGCCAGCCAGAAATGGATGAAATAGCCTATGAATCAGCAAGTACGATGATGAATTCGGCTTTTTTCGGTCAGCTTATTATCCTTATTGTATTTACACCGATTCTCTTTTTAACTGGTGTTGAGGGAAAAATGTTCCGCCCAATGGCATTTACTTTCGGATTTGCGGTTTTGGGAGCGATTATCCTGTGTCTTACCTACGTGCCAATGATTTCGTCAATGTTCCTAAAGCCTGCCAGAAATCAGAACAGTTGGTTTGCCAAATTTGAAAACAGGATTGACAGGTTCAGTGATAAAATAATGTCAGGGTTGAACAGGGCGTATGTACCCTTGCTCAATTTCGCACTTCGCTTTAGGGCTGGTGTCATTATTGGTGCGGTTGGGCTGTTATTGATTGCAGGATTTATTTTCAGCAATATGGGCGGCGAATTCATACCTAAATTTGATGAGGGCGATATTGCATTTCAGGCTTTGATAAAACCAGGGAGTAGTCTTACGGAATCAATTGAAGCTTCAAAAAAACTTCAAAATTTAATCAATGAATTTCCTGAAGTAAAAACAGTGGTTTCAAGGATTGGTGTGGCCGAAATACCAACAGACCCAATGCCAATGGACATTGCCGATAGCTATATCATTCTTGAAAAGGATAAGAACAAATGGACTTCCGCAGATAGCAAAGAAGAACTCATAGAAAAAATACAGGAAAAAATTTCAGTTGTTCCCGGTGTGAATTTCGTGTTTACGCAACCTGTGGAACTTCGTTTTAACGAATTGCTTACGGGTGTTCGTGAGGACGTGGCCATCAAATTGTACGGAGAAGATTTGGGCGTGTTGGCAGATAAGGTTCAGGAAATCGCAGCGGTTATCAGAAGCGTTCCCGGAGCGGCCGACCTCAATGTGGAAGCCACGAGTGGTTTGCCACAGATGACGGTAGAATACAATCGTGCAAAAATGGCACAGTACGGTGTAACCGTTGATAAGCTGAATGATTATGTAAGTGCCGCCTTTTCAGGAGAAGCGGCAGGGGTGATTTTTGAAGGCGAAAAACGCTTTGATGTTGTCATTCGTTTGGCGAAGGACTTTAGACAGGACATCAACAGCCTTAAAAATCTATATATCGATTTACCAAATGGTGCCCAAGTACCGTTAAAGGAAGTAGCGGACATCAGTTACAAACCTGGCCCAATGCAGATTTCAAGGGACAATACCTCGCGTCGTATTTCGGTAGGAGTCAATGTTCGTGGGCGAGATGTAAAATCGATGGTCGAGGAAATTCAGCAAAAACTGGAAACGGAAGTGAAACTGCCACCAGGTTATTTTGTAACCTACGGAGGTTCGTTTGAAAACCTGCAACGTGCGTCAGACCGATTGATGATTGTAGTACCTATTGCACTTTTTCTGATATTCATATTGCTCTATTTTGCATTGAGCTCGTTCTCGCAGTCGGTAATGATTTATATAGCAGTGCCTCTGGCGGCCATTGGTGGCGTGTTTGCGCTTTGGATACGGGGAATGCCCTTTAGTATTTCAGCGGGAGTCGGATTTATCGTGCTCTTTGGAGTTGCGGTATTGAACGGTTTGGTACTGATAAACAAATTCAACGAATTAAAAGAAAGTGGAATGACAGACTTAAGGAAACGAATATACGAAGCAACACACGAACGGTTACGACCAATTTTGCTAACCGCAACGGCGGCCATTATGGGCTTTATCCCAATGGCGATTTCTACCTCGGGAGGTGCCGAGGTACAGCGACCATTGGCAACAGTAGTTATTGGCGGATTGCTTACGGCCACGTTTTTAACCCTTGTAGTCCTTCCGGTATTGTATTATTGGTTGGAATCAAGAAAGGAACGAAACAATACTGATGGTGATGTAAGTTATATAAACAAATCCACGAACATTATAACCATATTATTAATGATTGGTGGTTTGATGGCTTCAGGAACTGCCGTTGCTCAAGACGCGAGTTCAGGTGTTACAATATCAAAGACCTTGACTATAGACGAAGCCATTGCAATGGCAAAACAGAATTACCCATCGCTAAAGGAAAGTCAGGCTTTTATAGAGCGAGAGCGTGCCATGAAAGGAACAAGCTTCGATCTGGGGAGTACTTCCTTATATACAGGTAGGGAAGATCAAGGTGTACAGCAGGGAGCTTTGCGAACTTATGGTGTGCAACAGGGCAATATAGATTTGTTATCTGGTTTCTCAAAATCCAAGTACTACAAAGAACGTACCCAACTTGGAGAAAAATTTTATGCTCTAAGCGAACAACAGTTGGTGCGTAATGTGATGCAAGCATACGATCTCATCAATTACAATAAGGCGCAATTGCGTTTTGCGGAACAACTGGACAGTGTATATGCAAATTTTAGGATGGCAGCAGAATCTCGTTATGATACGGGAGAAACCGGAAAACTGGAATTTATTGCAGCCTCTTCTGAATATCAACAGATACAGGTATTACGACAACAGGCTTATGATGATATAGAAATAGCAAAAAGAGCTTTGAAACAGTATTTGGGGATTGATCAAGAAATTGAAACCGTAGGATCTACTTATGAACCGATAAATTTTTTGGCTGATTTTGATTCTTCATCTGTTGCAAATAATCCATTGTTGCAGTATTCATTGCAAAATGCCGAGGTAAGCAAAGCAAACATTGGGGTAGAAAAATCAGAATTCCTTCCAAAATTTAGTATTAGTTATGATAAGCTTAAATATAATGATATATCTGGATTTAGTGCATATCAAGCAGGTATAAGTATTCCATTGTGGTTCTTACCGCAAAAATCAAGGGTCAAGGCCGCTAAGGCAGATGCGATGGTTGCCGAAAACCAGTATCTGGAACAGAAGGCCATAACAGAAAGTAGGGTTTCCCAACTTTTAAAATCCTTGGAAAAGACCCAAAAGACACTTGATTATTATCAAAAAGGTGCGTTAATTTTAGCTGAAGAACAGATTACAACAGCAGAACTTGCTTCAAAAGAAGGTGAAATTGATTATGTAAACTATATCACAATCTTGAACAGTGCCATAAGAATCAAGCAAAACCATTTACAATTTATCAATCAGTATAACCAACAGGCCATTGAGTTACAATACCAATTGGGCAATCTATAATATTAAAGAAAACAGAATGAAACATATATTTATAATCAGTTTAGCATTAGCAACTTTTTTAATGATAGGTTGCAACAACACGACAAATAGAAGCCAAAGTGATGAAAATGCGACATCCAAAGAAAAGGAACACTCTGAAGAAGGTCATGGTACAGAGGAAGGCGTTGTAGAACTAACAATGCAGCAAGCCGAAACAATAGGTCTTGAAATAAATCCTTTAGAAAAAAAGAGTTTGGGAAATACCATAAAAGTTACTGGCAAACTCGAACTTTTTCCACAGGATAGAGCTAATATTAGTCCTTTTGTGGGCGGCAATGTTCGTTCCATCAAGGTCATCGAAGGAGATAAGGTGAATAATGGTCAAGTGTTGGCCTACTTGGAACATCCTGACATCATTTCAATGCAACAGGAATTTCAAGAGAAAAATGACGAACTCGTATTTTTAAAACAAGATTTTGAACGTAAACAAATCCTGTATGATAAGGGAGTTTCTTCTGGAAAGGAATTTCAAATGGCACAATCAAAATTTCGTTCCACAACATCGAGCGTCAATGGTTTACGGTCTAAATTAAGACTATTGGGCATTAACACGGATAAGGTCTTACAAGGTCATATTTTTTCTTCCGTCCCTATCACAACGCCAATTTCTGGCTATGTAGATGAAGTTATGGTAAGCCTTGGCGACTATGTTGCACCTCAGACCAAAATGTTCACAGTTAGTGATAATTCAGAAATACATGTAGATTTTAAAGTATATGAAAAAGATATAAGAAAAGTTAAGGAAGGACAAGAAATCTACTTTACGGTAGCTGCCAAACCAGATCAATTGCTGAAGGCGAAAATTCACGCAATTGGTAAAACTTTTGAAAGCGACGCAAAAGCATTGCACGTTCACGCCGATGTTCATAATGACGATAAAGAATTACTTCCAGGAATGTATGTGGAAGGTAGGATTGTGCAAGATGCAAAAATGGCATTCGCAGTTCCTGAAGATGCTATTGTCAAAGAAGGCGAACAATCATACATTTTCATATTGGATGAAGATGACAAAAAGGAAGAAAACAAAATGAAGTTTAAAATGATTCCCGTTAACGTTGGAATTACAGATTTAGGATATGTTGAAATCAATCTTCCTGCAGAAATTGCCCAAAAGGTGAAAGTGGTCACGAAAGGCGCATACACCTTATCATCAGAAATGATAAAAGGCGAATTGGGACACGATGACTAAATTCATAATATAATAAGTATGAAAGAAATAAAAGCATTTATAAAACCGAACCGAATCCAAAGAGTCATTGAAGCACTATCTGATAATGGGTTCAAAAGTATGACCCTTTCACAAGCTGAAGGCACTGGTGCATTCAAGTCAAAAGGCGCAAGACCGTCGCTGGATTTTCACGTAACAGATAGTCCAGTGGTTAAGCTGGAACTGGTCTGCCAAAATGAGGAAGCCCAAGCGGCCATTGAAACAATTATAGCCAACGCCAAAACCGACGGACCTGGAGATGGTATTATTTATATAGCAAATATTGAAGATGCCTTTCAGATTAAAACGGGAGAATCTTTAAAGCGATTTAATTCATAGGAAAATGACTGATCTGGAGCAAATATTGGAAAAAAATAACGTAAAACCAACGGCTATGCGCTTGTTGGTTTTACAATTTCTCATAGGTAAAAAAGTAGCTGTTAGTTTAACAAATATTGAAGCGTATTTTGATAATTCAGATAGAACTACCTTATACCGCACATTAAAAACCTTTGTAGAAAGTGATATTGCTCATCAAATAGATGATGGTACAGGAATAGCAAAATATGCCATGTGTGAAGAGAATTGCCGCTGTGAAATGGACACCGATTTACACTTGCATTTCCACTGTAACAATTGTAATGAAACTGTTTGTTTGACAGAGCATAAAATTCCACACATTAATTTACCAGATGGTTTTAATGCAGAGAACGTGAATTTAGTTGTCAAAGGGATTTGCGATAAATGTAGCGGACAATAATGCACTATTGTTGCATCCTTCTAATTGATAATTTCACAATCCTAATAAATTACTATGAAATTAAATTATAAGATAACAAAGCATTTAAAAATAGCTTATGATAAAGAAATTAGTTTATATAAAGAATTTCTAGGTAATAAAGATTATGCAAATGCATGGCATCATTTAGAAAGAAGTCATATAATAGGTCAATCTTATCCAATAGAACATACCTATTCACATTGGTTAATGTTAAAGTTTGGATTAAAGCAAAGGAACAGTAAGGAGGTATTTGGTCAAATTATAAGATTATTTGTTGGTGGTTGGAAATCATTTATTGATCATGTGCCGCTTGGCAATACAGGAGGTGCCAATGTTCCACCATTAAAAAGAATGATTATTCCTGAGGATATAAACGCACTATTTCATACAAAGTAAAAAATAAGAAAGCATGAAAAAAATAACTACAGAAACAGCTAAGGAACATAATCACGATGATGATGACAATCATAATCACGACGGAATTTTAGGAAAGAACACTGAACTTTATTTCGCCATTTTAAGTGGAGTAACTTTAATTACGGGATTTCTAATACAAAAGTTTTCTGAGCTTTCGGAGAGTGTTCCATTCGTACTCTATATTTTATCTTACATTTTTGGAGGATATTTTACCTTAAAAGAGGCCATTACTAAAATTACTAAGGGCGAATTTGAAATTGATTTCCTTATGCTTGTCGCAGCCGCAGGAGCTGCCTATTTAGGTGAATGGGCAGAAGGTGCCCTGTTGCTGTTCCTTTTTAGTCTGGGTCACGCTTTGGAAAACTATGCTATGGGAAAGGCAAAAAAATCCATTGCGGCATTGACTGACCTGGCGCCTAAAACAGCTTTGTTAAAGAAAGATGGCGACACTGTTGAAGTGGGTATTGAGGAGCTAAAAGTTGGTGATATTATCGTGGTACGCCCCAATAGCAAAATATCTGCCGATGGTGTTATTGTAAAAGGAAATAGTAGTGTAGACCAGTCACCAATTACAGGAGAAAGTGTTCCAGTAGATAAGTTACCCATTGAATATCCTGAGAAGGAGTACACCTCAAAAAGTGATATACCTGATGAAAACCGTGTGTTTTCAGGAACTATCAATGGTAATAATACGCTTGAATTAAAAGTAATTAAAGAAGCTAAAGACTCTACATTAAATCGTTTGGTTACAATGGTTCAAGAGGCTCAGGATCAAAAATCGCCCACACAATTATTGACTGATAAATTTGAGAGGTATTATGTGCCGGCAGTAATCATACTGGTAATAGCGCTCAACTTTGCTTTTTTGCTTATTGACGAAACTTGGAGTGAAAGTCTTTACCGTTCATTAGCAGTGTTAGTAGCGGCAAGCCCTTGTGCTCTTGCAATTTCTACCCCTTCTGCTGTATTAAGTGGAGTAGCCAGAGCTGCGCGTGGCGGAGTTTTGATAAAGGGTGGCAGGCCATTGGAAGATTTAGGAGAACTTACCGCTTTAGCCTTTGATAAAACTGGAACCCTAACGGAAGGAAAACCAAAACTTACCGATATTGAAAGTTTTGGAAATATTGGACATAAAGAGTTGTTAGAAATAGCTGTTGCCGTAGAGGAATTGAGTGATCATCCTTTGGCGAAGGCTGTTGTAAGGGATGGATCGAAAAAGCTTGGTAAAGACATTAAGATACCGGATGCAGATGATTTGGAAGCCGTTCAAGGAAAGGGTATAAAAGCTAACTATCAAGGAAATACTATTTACATAGGCAATTTAGAACTTTTTGAAGATATTCATAATGGTGTTCCAAGCGAAGTTTCGGAAAAGGTAAGAAGACTTGAGGGGGAAGGAAAGACCACTATGCTAATAAAAAGAGATGATGAATTTATAGGTATGCTTGGGCTAATGGACACGCCTCGAGAAAAAGCCAAGGAAACTCTTGCTCAGTTAAAGGAAATTGGTATTAAAAAAATGATAATGCTAACCGGTGATAATCAGAAAGTAGCAGATGCCGTAGCTAGGGAAATAGGTATAACAGAAGCTCTTGGAAGTCTACTTCCAGAAGAAAAAGTAGAGGCCATCAAAAAACTTGCACAGCAGGAAAATAAACTCGCAATGATTGGTGACGGCGTTAATGATGCTCCAGCAATGGCAAATAGTACTGTTGGTATTGCAATGGGTGCAGCCGGGAGTGATGTGGCTTTAGAAACGGCAGATATAGCCCTAATGGCCGATAAGTTAGAAACACTTCCATTTGCAATAGGTTTGAGTAGAAAATCAAAGTCGGTTATTAAACAAAATTTATGGGTTAGTTTGGGGGTGGTAGCACTGTTAATCCCTGCAACGATAATGAGTTGGGCTAGTATTGGCATTGCCGTGGCTATTCATGAGGGCTCTACGCTAATTGTAGTTATCAATGCGTTAAGGTTATTGGGCTACAAAAATAGATGAAAGGTTAAATTTGAGGACATTCCCGTTTGTCGAAACTAGACTGAATAGTTCTATAAAATTTCAGATAAAAATATAGTAGAAATATTTACATGACTTAAAATGGCAGTTTTTCATTAGGTTTCCGAGAAGTAACTTTCCAAACCCCATCAACCTTAACAAGTTTAAATATGCCAGGGTTCTTATCATAAGAAGTAGAATACTTTACCCAAGCCATATCCCCATCGATACTTTCTTCGATGACTTTAAAATTCATTTCTGAATTCTTGGGCTTGGCAAACATATTCATGAGGTTAGAGAAGTTTGCATAGCCATCAGGTGTAGTATGCTTCCTTAATGTTTCATCATTATTATGATAAAAACTTTCGGTAACTATTTCTGCGATTGATGCAGGAGAGTTATCTAGAGTTTCATTGCAACCGATGTATAATAACAGCAAGACAATTAGTACAATATTCTTCATAACAGTTTTAATTTGGGTTATTAATATATTTATGCGAAACATTTAGCTCAAGATTACGTTCCCCGTTATTTTCGTTAAGTTCAATGACAACTCTGCGGTCATTGCTCAATGAAAATTTAGGCAGTACGTAAACCATTCTCACGGTTTCATTTTCTGCTATTCTCGTTGGTCGGTTGTGTATGAACAGCGGTTTTTGGTATATGCGCTGCAGTGATTTCTTTTTTCCTTTTTGTTTAGTTTGAATTGATATGTCCAAAAAATTCAAATCATAGTCTAAAGTAGAAGTGTTTTTAATTTGAACAACGAAATAAAGTTCTTCCTTATCAAAGACAATATTTTTAATACTTAACTCAATACCCTCATATCGTTTTTGAAGGTTTTTAAAACTCTGTTTTCTTTGAATTAAATAGTTACAGGCGCGTAAATAGTAATTTGATTTACTAACACCGTTATCCTCTTTGCTAATAGTTGGTACATCTAAATTTGGTTTTTCATTACCAATACTACTGTTAGTTGAAATAAAGTAATTGAGCTTTGAGAGTTGTTCTTTATACCCTACAATATACGAAAAAATAGCTCCATTTTTATTGATTACCAATAGATTACTTTCTTTTCCTGGTGTTGCTTGCAGTAGTCCAAAGTATTGTTCTTTATCACGATTATAGGTGAATATGAAATTATGGGAGCCAGTAATACCTTGCCGTATAGGTTCTGGAAAAAACAAGGCTACATTCTTTTGGTCGTTGGCATAAATGGTATCTAGTATTATTTTTTCTTGTGCATTCGTAAGAACGAAAACAAAACTAATGATTGAAGTAAGAATATATCTTTTCATAACAGTAAGTTTTAATTGCCCAGTATAGGCTCATAATTTTGGTTTTAGAATTAGCTTGTAATTATTGATTACGGTGACTTTTACGGTGCGATTATTTCTGCGAAACACTTTTGTAATTCCATTTACTTGCGGAATACTTGGAATGTTAATATCCTGTATCATATCATCTAGAACCTCATTTGTAGCTTCTTCTCTAAAACTATTTTCGACATAAATTCCCTCGCTACCGTCCAAAAGGTCATAGGCTTTTAAATTTGTTGGATGATGGTTAACATTTTCAATTTTAATCAATGCCCTATTAGGCTGAAAGCTGATGAAACCAAAAAGGAGTGTGTTTTTAGGAATTAGCTTATAATTGATGGTGGCGGATTTCATTAATCGCATCCGTAAACGGGTATTGGTTTTTACTATTTGGCTGCCATCCACTATAACAAAGATTTCAGAATCTGTATTCCCTAAATTAGAAGCATCATTAGTTAGAGGAGAAGATGCAAAGAAGAGCTGATGTTCTAAACCCATTTCCTTTGCTTCGATTTTAATTTCTCGTTTAATATCTGCTGAATCTATCTCTTTAATAACTTTTGGTTTAGGTTTACGTTGACCAATGTTTTTATAAGTCCTGTCGGAATAGTTTATGCGACTAGCATTGTAAATACTATCAATTATACGTTCCTTTTTATTTTCTTCTAAATCCGGATTATAAAAGCCTAAGGAGTCAATAAATTTTTCATCATAAATGCTAGGTGCATTTGTTTCACGGACCTTTTTTAAATCATTAATAGCATCTAATTTAGAATCATATTTCTTTTGTTCCTGTTCAAGATTAGGAACTAGTGTTTGTTTTAAATTTCCACTTGTACTTTCATCTTCTCCCATAAATAAAATCGAATAGGATATTAGGAATATGAGAATTATGACCAATACAGAACCAAAAACTATTTTATTCTTTTCTATTTGCATAAGAGTTTGTTTTTAAAGGGTTACCTAGCTACCTCTAGTTTATTATGAACTTTCATTATTTAATTTCTTCAAACTTTTTTCAAAATATTCTGTAATAAGCAAACCATGTGGATTATTTGGAAAGTTTCGGTTTACGGAAATAAGATTTCCTGTAGTAACTAGTTCATAAGTATCTAATATGGACCCACGATTGATTTCGAAAATAGTTACCGTCTTAAAACTATATGCGCCTTTCTTTTCTTCGATTTGCGTATCAATACGAACTACTTTCTGGACTAAGGAATATTGCAAAAGGCGATTGTAAACTCCATCAGATTTCTTTTGACGGTATAGATTATCTACCGAACTATTCCCAAGCCATAAGGCTTTCTCTAAATTCTTTTCAAAATTGCTTGCATCAATATCATAGAAGTATCTGTGAAATAATTCTATATGTGCTAGGGCTTCCACGTCGAAACTTTCTTTTTGTGCAATTAGCTTCAAGGGAATTATAGTACCGTCTGTATTCACTGCAAAGATGCTATTCATTGCTTTGGCATGGATATTATAGACCATCCATATTGAAAATAGGCTAGATGCGGTAGCAAGAAATACCGAAGAAAATACAATGAACCTATTGATTTTTAAAACAGCGTAAATGTCTTTATAGGGTGTTTTCATTCCGTAATATTTAGTTTGTGAATAATCTTAAGGTGAAAGAAGTTGCTCTACGATAGAGCTTGAATTTGAGGAATACGATAAATCCAACAGATCCTAACTGAACTACTGGAGCAAAAAAGCCCTGGCCGAATTCAGTTCCAAATAAGTTTGTCCAAAAGTTGGTATTGATTTCAGTATAGATAGCATTCACGAACACGTTCACCAAAAAGAAGGCAGGTACTAGCATATAAACGGCTGCATAAAGTTTGAAAAAAGTATACGCTAGAGACCTGAATTTTTCAAAGACAGCTAGACTAATAATCAACGGGAAAAATGCCTGCATTATCCCAAGTAGAAAAAAACGTTCGGCTAAGAATAATGGATAAATAAAAAGGTCTAGAATCCAAAGAAACGTGCTAATGATGAATGCAAATATTTTAAATCCGTATAATGGTGTAATTAAAGCTTCATAAAGTAAGGTCATTGCCATACTTGCAGCATCCAACATACTAACGTCTTCTTCTAAGGGGATATCTTGTAATTGTAGGGGTAATAGGGCAGGAGCGGTACCTCTGTATTGCGACTCTATAGCTACCAAAATTCCATCAAAGAATCCTAATAACTGTGTAGAGAAAATAACCAATAGTACAACTGCAAAGTTTTTAGCTAGCTCTGCAGGACTCAATCCCCAGGTATAACCATCTTTATCGGCAATACCTTCGTTATATTTTTTAAGAATATTGATAAGAAAGAACAACACAGCAAGGGTTTTCATTCCAGCAATGGTGTATTGCGAAAAGTTACTATCCTGTATGGTTTGGAATACGGTATCAATGTATTCAAGTCCAATTCCTAAAAGTATTACGGCATTCATCTTTAGTAATTTACTTGACGATTATTGACTTTGTCCTGCATTTTTCTAAAGGAGATAATATCATGGTAGCGCTTTGTTTTAATGGTGGCATTAGATACCATTTCTTTAGATTCCATTTCCTTTTCTTTTAAAATTATGGCGCGTTCGGCATCCGTCATTTTCATAAAATCACTGGATAGCACTTGATCGATAAAATCCATTGTGTCCAAAGAATTTTCTATCACAGCACTGAAAGATTCTGATACACGAGTTACTTCATCTGGTTTTATATAAGGTGAATTCAAGATGTCTTGTAGATCATTTTGCATTACCTGAATAAGACGTTCATTATTTCGACCAATTTCTCGAACTGCCTTAAGTTGTTTAACTACGTCATTGACCTTTTCTAGATTTTCTTTTTGCTGTTTAAGGAACTTTACAGTTTTAATAATATTAGCCGTCTGTTTACCAGATTCTACTAATTGTTTTATTAGGCTGATAAAATTGGTGTTGTCATAAACTGGCATTCCTTGACACGTAGCTTGGGAAGGCATTAATAGGGTTAACATGATGGCAAATACTAGTATTTTAATTTTCTTTTTCATTACATTATTATTTAGAATTAATATTCAGTCTGGATGAATTCGTTAATAGCTTTTTCCATGCAATTATGTTTTTTAAAAAGGGCCATGATAGCATCGTTTTCTTTACCATCCGTGAGGTAAGCTGCGTATACTTCCTTCGGAACTTCTAGCCGAAATATGTTACTCTCTTTTCCTATTTTGATAAACATTTCGGTGTATTTTCTAGGTCCGGTCAGATTGTTTTTAATAGATTTTAATTGGTTTAAATCATGACTGGAAAGGTTTAATCTTTTCTGTAGTTCATCATAGCCTTTTTCATTGTTTAAGCTGTAAATCACCTGGGTGTTTTCTAGAATACTTGCCGATGTAGAATTGTTAGGTAATTGATTGATGGATTGAAGAATGATGCCAATAGATCCATTTTGTTTTCTAATAGCTTGGTAGTAAAATTCAACACTCTCTAAAACATTGTCGAACTTTAATTGCTTTGCAAATTCATCAAAGAGGATAATGCCTTTTTCTGCTCTATTCTTCCAAATCGTTCTTTGAATTGCGGATTTAATGAGCTTAAGCATTACAGAAAGTATTTCTTTGTTATCCTTGACTTCATCCAATTCAAAAACAATCAATCGCTTGTCTTCAATTTTATAGGTTTGGTCTTCGCTGACCTCAAAAAGAAAACTGTATAGACCATCGCCAACATACTCCGACATTACATGTAGAAAACTTGTAACATTGAAGTAGTCAGGATGGATTTTAAGTTCCTTTAAAAGGGATGTTTGATGATTCTCAATGAACTTATAGAAACCGTCTAACGAATGATCTATAGAAGTACTTTCATAATAATGGCGTAGAATTTTTTTCACTGATACCGATTGCGCTTTGGTAACCTTTATGTCTGATGCGAAGAGTTCAAAAAGAAAAACAGATAAATCTTCTAATCGTTCAGGAGTTAGATCATTAATATCACTGATGAAAAAGGGATTGATGCCTAAATTTTTTCCGCTTTCATATCGTAAAACGGTGTAGTTCTCTGGATAGAGTTTAGCGAATTTGGTATAGGAACCTCCTAAATCTATGATGACTAGGCGCACACCACTTTCAAAATACTGTCTTAGAATATTATTGGCTAAGAACGATTTGCCTTCCCCAGTTGGGGCAAATATGGCAAAGTTTCTCGCTTTGATCCGCTTTTTAGATTCATCCCAAACATCCTTTAAAATTGGGGTGTTATGAACTCTATCGTTAAAAATGATTCCTGTTGCGTCAGATTTGTAATTGCTATTGTTGATGAACAGGCATAAGGCATGTTTTAAATCGGTAACATACAAATCGTCATCCGAAAAATTAGCAGAAAAGCAACAGTAACTGTTTAAAATATAATTTTTACGTTCCTCACCTTTTGGGTAATAAGGGTTGATATCTAGTTCTTTAAATTCTGTTTTAATTTTAGAGGCAATCTTTTCTAGCTGATGGGCTTCCTTATCCCAGTAAATAATATTTAAATGTCCTCTAATAACACGTGTTTGGTCATCGGCATTTATTTGTTTTAAAATGTGTTGAATCTTAGAAAGAACAACTTTGTTCTGTGAACCGAAATTTGAGCTTTTGTTAAGTTCTTCTACTTTCTTATCAAGTTGCTTGCGCCATTTATGTTTGTCATCCAAATAAATAATTTGATTTACGATATGATTTTCATTAAGCGTTAATCCCAATCCATCTATAAAACCTTGATGAAACACAAAGTCATCGGTAGTAAAGCGTTCGTTGGTTTTGCTTGTTTGCACGCTTTCACTAAAACATAGTTCACTGTTTACAGCAAGAACATCAAAGTAGTTTTCTCCTATAGTAATATTAGATTTATCTAGTATAATATCGGTATCAAAACCTGAATTAAATCCATTGAAATAGTCATGCGTTAGTCTGTGTATAGCTTTTGCTTCAATTGCGGTATAATTTATTTTACGACTATTGTTTAGAAAAGAAACAGCGTCACTTACAGCGCTAATGAAACTTGCTACGGTTTCATCTGCATCACGAATAACTTGTTTAGAAACATCACGAAATGGATTGACGAATTTGCTATTGTTTAACGCATTGTTTTTGGTCAAAATAAAGAATAGATAGCTTTGATGATCTATATACTCTCGACCTTTAAAATGCTCATGTGTAGCTATTTCTAGAAAGGTGGTATTGGGCAGTTCTTGAGAGGTATACTTTTGTCTGAGATAAATATCTTGCTTATGAATAACACACCCTGTCGATAATGATTTAATAGCCTGAAACCACGCGCCATGCATATCTTCAAAATCCTTTTCTGATAGGGAATATATTTCTGGGAGAGTGCCTTTAAAACATACTACTACATTGCCGTTATTGGCAAACACCACATTCTTATTGATGTTTATAATAGGATAGTTTGATGCCAAGTTTATCTTATTCATAATACAGTGCTGATGTTTTTTTGTTGCTAATACTTTTTGGAAATATTTTGGTGACATACAGCCATTGTGGATTTTGAGAAAACTTGGTCAAACCTATATATAGTAAAGCATTAAATAGAATTACACAGATGATGATGCTTAGCCCAAAAGAGAATATGATAATCAATAGTGATGCTATAACTGCTATCATCATTAGAGCGAATAATGAAATAGGTAACCCAAAAATCATTGCCTGTTTTCGTATGTTTTTATAGACCTCGAACTTTTTCATAATCTGATTCTTATATATGGTGTATTTCGGATTAGACTACTATTGAAATTAGATAGGTGAATATGCCCACGACGGCGCCGGCAATTAGTACGAATACAAGCACACGGGTAATTCCTTTTTTTAAATCTGCATTTTCGCCAAAAAAATGTCCGGCATTAAATAGAAAACCTATAAGGAAGATTACTCCGAGAATAATGGGAAAAATGGTTCTGATAGTATCTGAAACATCATTTACTGAATCTTCTATTCCGCCAATTTGTGCAAGTATGGGAGCTGTAGCAAATAGTAATGCAATGACTACAAATTTTGATTTTTTCATGGTAATTAGTTTTTAGGTTATAGTCTATGAGTTTAAATGCTTTTGTTGAACTCTTCTCTTAGACGTATTTGTGAAATCTATTAGTGTTGGCTCGTAATGCATAAAATCTTCCAAAATTTAACGGGCGATGTTGTTAAATTTTGGAAGATTCTTATGGCAAGGAAGTAATCGTTGCATTTTGTGCAAACGAACAATACTACTATGAACTTTTTAAAATTTGTTATTGCTGGGATTATTTTCGGAACCTTTTTATCATTTTATTATGGTCAAAATTCTGATAAACTTATCATAGTAATTGACCCTGGTCATGGAGGAATAGACTCAGGTGCAGTGGGTGTAAATGGAGTTTTGGAAAAGGATATCGTTTTAAGTATTGCGAAAAGGATAGATAGTTTAAATGCGAATCTATTTGACGACCGATTTGAAATCTATTTGACTAGATATCATGATACACTAATAACCTTAGGAGATAGAACCGAACTGGCTATAAGGCTTAATGCTGCTATTTTTATATCGCTGCATTGTAACCAAGCCAGTAACAAGAATGCCAATGGCATTGAGGTTTATGTAGATGAAAGACATAAACGTTATTCCAAATCTTCGTTTAGATTGGCAAACATTATGCAACGTGAGTTGAATGATAATCTTGGTTTTAAAAGTAGGGGAGTGAAAACAGCAAATTTTCAAGTGCTGCGGGAAAATACCGATAATTGTCCAGCAGTATTATTAGAGTTGGGGTATTTGTCCTCTGTTGATGAAGCCGAGCATTTGATCAATGAAGAAAAACATATCGGTATTGCTCTTGTAATATTAGAATCGATTATTAAAAACAGATAGTTATGAGAGAGGTATATTTGGAGGTTGTTCGGTGTTTGAGGAAATTATTAATTAAAACCATGAAAATTTTAGTTATAAAATCCTACTCTTTTTACAAGAGTAAGATTTATCAAAGTAAACAACTTATTAAATTGAAGTTCTCTGTATTTAAACAGTAATAATGTTATAAAAGACTATATTAATTATTTGAAGAATATTTTAATTGACCGTTATAAAACTTCATTCAAATTTTTTAATTATTTTTTTTGGTTACACTAACTAAATACTACAGATCAGAATCTGAATCTACAATTGAATTCTTTAAAAAAGTAGTCATGGATGCCAATCAAAATTTAAAGGCTTAGGTTTCCAGTTTATGTGAAGAGTTTAAAAGCTCGTGATTGAGATTTTATTGTAGATTTAAAATTGTGACTATTAGTCCGCAGATTCATTAATTTTATAAATTTTCTAAACTAACTCAATGAAAAAGTGTTGAAGTTTCAAAGTATTACAGAACCTCTTTTAAATATCAAAAACAAGTCTTCTCATTCACAATTTATAGTGAACTTATTTTGTTGAACTGGGAAAGTTGGAAAAGGTCATTATAATTGAATTTATGGAAGCTGGTTTAGCTTCTTCAGGTGCCCGAGAAAAAAGATTAGGAGAGCCTACGGGAATCCGTACGAAAAATTAACAAAAAATCCATAATTTACGAACAGTACCTAAGCTATAAGAGGTTAACTGTTTCTGAAATTTGCGAACGAGACGATTTTTCTAGAGTAACTTATTATAATTATTTAAAGTACAGAAAACTTAGTGGTAAATTGAGACCTTTTTAATAATAAACTAAATTGAATGTCAAAAAATAATTTTGGAGTAACTAGAGAAACAATCGGTAAAGTTTATATCGAACCTAAGAATAAATTTAGAATTCCAAGATTTCAAAGACAATACACTTGGGAGGAAAAACAAATTGAAGAATTTTGGGAAACAATGATTTCTGAAATTCCTGTTTTCATTGGTACAATTATATTTGATACGAGAGATTTAGAAGATAACAATATCATTGAAATAATTGATGGTCAACAGAGGTACTTGACAATCCAAATTTTTGGATCTGTAGTCAGAAATATTTTAAGAAAAGAAGGTGTAATAGAAAAGCATCCAAAATATATTGCTTGGGCAAACGGTATAAATAAAAAAATTATTGGCTCACAAGATACATATGATGAAGACACATTTTATGATTATTTAATACCTGGCGATTCTATCAAATCATTTTTTAAAACCCATATTCAAGATAATCCACCAATTGAAATCACAGAAACACTTAAAGTCAATAAGAATTCTGAGGAAGAACGTGTTAAAAAAGCATATTTAAAGTTTCATAGTTTAATTTCAAAAGAAATTGAAAGCTTAACTTTTGAAAAGAAGTTTATATTTCTTAAAGATTTAGTAGATAATAAATTAAGTAAACACTTCTTTGTTAAAATTGAAATTGAAAACGAGGAACTGGCGTATGAAATTTTCGAAACAGTTAATGCTAAAGGAGTAGATTTAAGTGTTGCGGACTTAATAAAAAATCAAATTTTTAAAAATGTAGTTGGTGCTGATGATAAACATCTTGACAGTGCTAAAGAAAAATGGTCTCAAATATTAGAATCTTTAGATAGCATAGAGTTTTCTTTAAAAGATTTTCTAAGTTACTATTGGACTTCAAAATATGAATATGTTTCTGATAAAAAATTATATTCAGCTATTCGAGAAAAATTTAAATCCAATACAAAATATTGGGAATCGTTTTTAAATGACTTAAAAAGTAATGCAGGATACTTAAAACTAATCGTTTCAGGAAGCATTGAAGATATCGAGTCTCATTTTGGTAATGACAAAGGTGAGGCATTAAAGGTTTATAATAGTCTACGCGTTTTAAGAAGTACTAAGGCGAAGACTTGGATTATATTATACTTGTCACTATTTAGAAATCTAGACTCTACTGGAAGCAAAAGGGCTAATATACCTTTATTACTTTCAAATAGATGGGAAATCATTCAGAAATTTACATTTCTTTATTTTCAAATTCTTAGTATGCCAGGAAACTGGTATTTTAAATTAATAAGTGACATTGCAAAAAAAGTAGAACAATATTCTTTTGATAAGAAAGTTAAAAAAGACTTTGTTGAATTATTTAAAAATGAATTATTTACTCAATTTAAAACAAGGTTAACTTCATATGAAACTTTTGAAGAAGGCTTTAAAACTATACAATACAAAGACGACCAAAAGTCTAGAATAATAATTCGATATGTTTTAAATGAACTAGAAAATAAAATAGGTGGAAATACTGACGAAGGTTATGATGAAAACAAAGTTAGTATCGAACATATTTTACCTAGAGATCCTAAAGAATGGAAAGTAACTAAAACACTAATTAAACCTTACGTCAATACTATAGGAAATTTAACCTTAATAAGTAAAAAGTTGAATGGACAACTTGGAAATAATAGAATTGATGAAAAAATTAAAATTATTGAAGGCAGTAATTCTAAACTAAGTCTTATTAAAGATTTAATTGTTAAAGTTAATTCACATGAATGGGATTTTCAAAAAATATCGTCGGATAAAGATTTTGAAGCAATTGAAAAAAGATTAGAATACTATTCTAAAAAAGGACATCAAATTTGGAATGATGACTTAAAAATAAAAATGGGTTTCAATTGAGGTAATGAAAATAATTAAGTAGATATTTTTTTATTAAAATGAATAAAGGTTAAATAATTACATGACGAAAAAAACAAAATTTACCCTTGAAGAGGTTTTTACTCCTAGTCAACCCGCTAGTTATACTTTTGTAGAAAGAAAATCTGTTGATAGTAGGTTAGATAGAGCTCTTAGAACACCAGGTAAGCAAATTATTGTTTATGGTTATTCTGGAGTTGGGAAAACCACTCTATTGACAAATAAATTTAAATCTCAAAACATCTCAACTATTATTACACGGTGTGTTAGTGGAATGACGTTAGCTGATATAGTTAAAGATGCATTTAATCAGCTAGAAGTTTTCTTTGTTTCTCAAGCTGATAAATTAGAAGGTAACAAAATTGGCGGTGATATTAGCGCATCATATTTCGGCATCAAGGCATCCATATCCGCTGAAGTCCGGGATGATAATAAGCTAACTATAAAAAGAGCAGTTGAATTGCCTATCACCCCTCAAACTTTGGCCAAATATATTGGGGAATCAAATAATTGCTGGGTAATTGAAGATTTTCATAAAATTAAATCTGATGATAAAATACTTTTAGCTCAAATAATGAAAGTATTTATGGATTCTTCAGTAGACTACCCTAAATTGAAAATTATAGCAATTGGTGCTGTCAACACTGCGCGAGAAGTTGTTCAATTTGATCCAGAAATGAAAAATCGTATTTCTGAAATAGAAGTACCTTTAATGAGCAACGATAATTTGGCTAGTATTATAGAAGTAGGCGAGAAATTGCTAAATATTGTTATTCCTTCAAATGTTTCAAACAAGATTATTGCATATTCCAGTGGACTTCCAGCAGTAACTCATCAGTTAGGCTTACTTGTTTGCGAGTTAAACAACGTCCTTAAAACACATGTTTCTCCCAAGGCTTTAGAGATAAAAATAAATACTTTTGATGCTGCGTTGGACGAATTTTTGGCTGAAAACTCGGATACTTATAAAGCAATATATGAAAGTGCTATCAAAGTAGTCCATAAAAGAAAGTCGGAAAACCCGAAAGATATTTTGAAAGCAATTCTAGCTTCCAATAAGGAAAATGTAACTGTATCCGATATTAAAGAAACTTTGCAGCTACAAGATAGAAATTATAAGGGTAACAATCTGAAGAAATATGTTGACGAGTTAACTTTGCCAACACGGTCGGAAATTCTTAGGTTAAATAAAAATTCAAACTCGTATTATTTTGCAAACCCATTTATAAAAGCATATTGCCAATGTACCTTGAGAAGTGGAGTGGTTAATCCAGCAACCTTACTTAAGGAATTTAGAATCACACTAAATAGAGAACTTGAAATTGCTCGGCAAGCCTTTATAAGAGATTTTGAAGAATAAAGTTATCACAAGGTAACTGCGAATAGTTCGAATTAAAGAATAATCTAATGGATGTATCAAATTATAGATGGTATATTTCGTAAAAGTTTAAAATTAAATTTTTAAAATATTTATTGTCCTTTTAGTAAGAATTTGCCCCAAACCAATGGTTGCTCACTAGCAGCATTATACTTATTTGTGACTTCTTTATACGTAGACCATTTGGGTTTTTTCTTAGCCCACATCGCTTTGCGATTTAGCCCACTATCCTGCATATGTTCAAAGAGTTCTGGTGCGAATAATAAATAATCTTTCTACTTGATGTTTACTCTCATTCTATATGCACCTAAAGAAAAGTAGGTTGCGTCATCTCCTTCGTAAGTTACTACTTCAAAAGAGAAGTGTTTGGTAATGTCTTTTACATCGGTATTTTGAAATAAGGGAGTTAAAGAATCGCAAAAGGAAGGCGTGTTAAAGGTACTTGTTATAATTATATTGGTCTTTCCTTGATAGATTAATGTTTTGTTGAATATGGCTATGTTTTCAACCTGGCTCTTATATATTGTAATAACCTAATTAAAATCTTCATATTGTTAAACTCTCCTATCGGGATAAGTTCAATCTTTTTTCTGACAGAAAATCTATTCTATAAATTAAATTTTAATTGCTAAGGACCTCGATTTCTTCAGCTTCATTAATCATTTCATTTGCCAACTCTCCTATTTTTTGAAGTGCACGCTCCACTTTTTCATCCCATAACATGCCAAAACTGAGCCTTAAGCAATTATTATACTGGTTTTGTAAGGTGAACATCCTACCTGGGCAAAAATCGATATCATATTTGTTGGCCCTTTCATGTAATTTTTGGGTGTCCACTTTTTCATTAAGTTCAATCCAAATTAAAAACCCTCCTTTTGGATTACTTACTAAAGTATCTTCAGGAAAATACTTCTTAATTCCTCGCAGAATTTTGTGGCTATTTGAGCAGTAGGTTGTTCTAAGCTTACGTAAATGGTGGTCATATCTTCCGTTTACCAAAAAATTATAAATGGCATTCTGAAATATTGAATTCGTTGCTATGGAATGATAGCGTTTAAGTTTTAATATTTTATCCATATACCGGCCCGGAGCAACCCAGCCAATTCTATAACCAGGGGCCAGTGTTTTAGAAAAAGAGCTACACCAAATAACCAAACCACTTTCATCATAGTACTTACAGGTACTTGGACGATTTTTGCCAAAGTAAAGGTCTCCATAAATATCATCTTCAATCAAAGGAACTTGATATTGTTCTAATAATTTCACTAATTTCTTTTTGTTTTCATCTGGCATGATACTCCCTATTGGGTTATTAAAATTTGTGACGATAAGAATTGCACTTACTTTTTTGTATTTTAATGTAGTGCGCAAAGCATCTATATCCATACCATCAATAGGGCATGTTGGTAATTCTATTATATTCAGTCCAAGTTGGTTCGCTAATTGTAAAACCCCAAAATATACGGGGCTTTCTACAACTATAGTATCTCCTGGCTCAGTGATTGCCATGAATGCTAAAGACAATGCATTTATACATCCTGAAGTGATAACCACGTCTTTTTCGGATAGGTTTCCTCCCCATAACAATGTTCTTTGCGCTATTTGGCGTCTTAAATCAACACTTCCTTCTATTGTGTCATAATTAGTGCCTCCATCTGCAACTTCCCTTATTGTTTCATGAAGAGATTTTTTGAGTTTAGCAATGGGTAAGAGTTCTGGTGCCGGTAGTGCCCAAGCAAAGTTAACTACCCCATGACGACGAGTATTTTGATAAAAATTGGAAAAAAGATCACAGGCGTCTTTCGAAACTTTTTCTTGAGGCGGATTGGTTGTTTTAGGGCTTCTAAGAATGCAATTTTTATCGTGTATAACGAAATATCCAGATTTTGGTCTTGAGGAAATTAAACTTTTAGATTCTAAATAGTAATAGGCCTCTTGCACGGTACTGATACTTACCCCATACTCTTTATGCAATACCCTTATCGATGGAAGCTTATCTCCCAATCTAAGAACCCCATCATTAATTTGTCGTTCGATACTATTCGCAATTTTCATATACAGAAAAGTGCCGTTTACATTTTTCATACTATTTATATTTAATCTGTACTGGTTAAATATACAAAAACTGAATCTGTTATGGTGTTTGTCTACTCATTAGTTTTGACATAACAAATAGTTTGAATTTCGACCATTGTATTTTTTCAAAGTTAGCAACTGATCTCTGCAGGGTTTGGTTACTTATAATTAGAAAAAGTGTACGGTTTAATGAAAATATAATAATCCAAAAAAAAATAATTATGAAAAAGTATATACTCTATATAACTGTAATCTTCTTTTACTTTTTAGGATTTTCTCAAGAGTCAATTACTAAAGTATCAATTACCACCAGTGAAACTTTAGAATTTTATTCTGAAGAACTTGAAGAAACTCGAAAATTGAACGTTTACTTGCCCCTAGGCTATGATAAGAATGATAGCAAAGCATATCCAGTTATCTATCTATTAGACGGTTCAGTCAACGATGGTTTTACCTATATCTCTGGGTTAGCCCAATTTTGTGCTAGTACATTAAAAACAATGCCTGAATCGATTATAGTGGGAATTGTCAATGTCGATAGAACTAGGGATTATACCTACCCAAGTCGGAATCAAGATGATATCATTCATTTTTCGACTTCAGGAAAGTCTGGTAAGTTTATCGCTTTTATTGATAAGGAGCTACTGCCTCTCATTACAGAAAAATATAATACCAATGAACATAGGACAATCATTGGTCAAGCGTTTGGGGGATTATTAGCAACAGAAATTTTGCTTACAAAAACTGAATTATTTGATAATTACATTCTAATAAGTCCAAGTCTCTGGTGGGATAATGCTTTTTTAGTTACCGCCAACACCGCTAATATATTACCAAAAACTAAAATTTACATGGCAGTTTGGAATCGGGACCCTCTTTCTCTAAAGGCCGTAGCTAAACTAATGGCACAATTAAGATTGACTAATAAGTTGCACCCTGAAAAATCTTTGGCTCTTACTTATGATATTATTAAAGACAATGATCATGGCAATGTAGTTCGTACGGCAATGAATAATTCGTTTAAATCAATAAAATAAATATTATGAACAGAAAACTTACAAATTTAATGTCGTATAAACAGAAAGCATGGATTGAATCATTATTAAAAAATAAGGAGATTAAAGACTTAGAAAGTTATTTACTAGATTTAATCGATAAGGAAATTGCACTTAATGACAAGTGGTTGAATGTTTATAGAGCTATAAATAAGGATTTAGAAAATTGATTATTCAGCCAAATGAGTTTTTATAAGATGAATCTATTTTTAAATATTTATTTAGAGAGTATTCTGAATGTAATTCAATATAAAATGCTATTCATGAGTTATTTATTTAAGTATTTACCCTTTATAATGAGATGAAAATTTCAATTTTCATCTCATTAAAGTATCAATTTCCCCCAAACCATCGGATGCTCACTAGCAGCATTATACTTACTTGTGACTTCTTTATACGTAGACCATTGTGGTTTTTTAATCGGCCACATCGCTTTGCGATTTAATCCGCTGTCTTGCATACTATCAAAGAGCGCTGGAGAAAATAGTAAATAATCATTCTGCTTAATGTTTACACCCATTCTATATGCACCTAAACGAAAGTAAGATGCATCATCTCCCTCATCAGTTGCTACTTCAAATGAGAAATGTTTGGTAATGTCTTTTACATCGGTATTTTGAAATAGTGGTGATAATGAATCGCAATAAGAGGGTGTATTGAATGTTCCTGCAATAATAACTTTAGTCTTCCCCTTAGCAATCAAGTTTTTATAGATTCTAGCAATGCTTTCAACCTGGCTCTTCCGAATCGTATGCGCTATTTCTAGGTCGTCGGTTTGTTTAACTAGATTCGATACTAAAATATATATCTCCTCTGAGCTAGGTGAGCTGATTTCATATTCAACAAGTTGTTGAAACAAGTCGCTATGCCCTCCAATTAAATGAGTTTTTATTGTTTGTAAAGAATAACCTTCGCGAAGTAAAATGGCAATTTCTAAACCCTGTTTATCACTGCTCTGTATAACGAAGGTATGGCTGTATGGTTTGCAATTAAATTTAGGTAAAACCTTTTGGTTAAACTCTTCTAGTGATGCTCTGTCTTCTACCTCTTGCAGCAATAGAATATCTGCATTAACATCGGCAATTACCTGGGCTTTGTTATCAGTGGAAGTTGGTGAAATTGGCTTGGTTTGTAACTCTATCCATCCGTTCCAATTAGTCAAATGCCCCGCTCTTGGCTCAGCGGAATGATGAATGCCTTTTAAATATAATAATCCGGCTTTACGTCTCATTACTGCATAGGGCAGAGGAGTTGTTTTTTCAAACCCTAGTAAGAAAGATAATTCCCTAATCCGTTCTTGTTCAGATAGTAATTTACTTGACTTCCGCATTAACATATCTAGCTCCTCAATCCAATCTGTAATACATTTTCCAATAGGTTGTTCAACAAGACTTTTGTCCCGATGAAATAAATTCTGAATATTAAATGTTGCTATTTTCATACTAATTTGTTTTATGCCTATTAGGGCTTATTTGCGCTTATCATTTGTATTTTCATCAAAAGCCACCAGGTTAAATAATTGCCGCATACGGCTTCGTACTCTGTTACCATACATGTCTTCCAATTCTTGTGCGCTTAAGTTTGTGGTGGCATGGGTCTTTAGGTTTGCTTTTAGAAACAAATCGTATCGTGATAAAAGAACTTCGCCCATTACATTACAGTTCTTACCATAGTGTCTACCAATGGGTTCAACACCTAAATCATCAAAACAATAGAACTGTCCATCGCCATAATCTTCTATAATTTTATACCCAATATGGTTGAATCCGAATACAATATTTCTTGCGGGAATTACTTGATAAGGTCGTTGCAACGGTACAATATGCCGTAGTAATCGCATTAAGCTGGTTTTGCCACAACCAACAGGACCAGTAAGTAAAATACCTTTGTTGGGGTCTATTCCGTTTTTTGCACACATTTCTTCGTCTTTTATAAAGTAGTTGCAGAGTTTAAAAATTACTCTATGGTCATCATCATAGATTTTAAACTCCTTTCCAAAAAGTAGTTTTCCTTTAGCGTCCAAATAAATCAAAATCTTATTGAAATCGTAAGTGACGGTCTTTCCATCAAATTGCCCAATGGAGTATTGAACTCCACCTTCATCTATTTTAGAGGGGTTCACCATAGTTTTTAATTTTGGTCGTCTTTAGGTTGTCCTTAAAAGGGGATTGCTCTTTTAACGATTCTATTTCCTTTGCTTTTAACATCCAATTTCTTGCACTTGCCATCCAATCCACAATTTTTATTTTCCCACCTTGCTTCCAACCAATGGCCTGATAATGATTGTAGAATTTAATGGCCTCTACAGTTTGCCATTTCATGCTTTTAAAAAATTCAATCACTTCAATTTCATTTTTTGGTAGCTTAGGTTTATTATAGTTTTCTTTTTGTTTAGTACTGTTTGTATTATGTACCAGTACATGTTCAGTTGTAGTTTCCTTGTTGTTCAGTACTTGTTTAGAGGTTGTCCCGAATTTGGGCATCCTCAATTCGCTGCCTTTATAGATGTTATGGGAAGGAAAATATTCGATGTATTTCCAATTGTCCAAATCTTGTAAACAACGGTGATAGGTAGTGTTTGAACCAATTTTTGAAAGTTGCATTACTTCTTGACGGTTTATATAGAATTTTTCTGCAAATCGCGTGGTGTTCCAAATTTGAAATAATGCCATATAGAGACTTACATGTGTGGGATTCAATCGTGAATCTTTTGCTATAAGTTGATACACTGCATTCAGTTGCTTTATATAATTCATGCATGTTTAATCAATTTTATGATGAATACGATTTGATAACATGACTTCTTGGATTTCATCAGAATCATAAAAAATGATACCGCCGACTTTGGTGTATGGTAGCGTTCCATTAATGCGTAAATTCTGTAAGGTGCCAGGGCTAATTTGTAATAGTTTCATCACCTCCGAAGATTTCAGATACTTTTTAAGTTTACCTGAAGCTTGTTTGGTCAATAGCTTTTTAATATCATCGAGTAGTTCAAATTTAAACTCTCTTAAATCGTCTGTTGTTATAATACTTGTTGGCATAATGGAATGATTTTAAAAGAAAGGGACTATAAAAATGTTATTGTTTTTAATTGATAGCCCCTAACTTGATTTGACTTTCGTTCCGTAAAATTGAATGGTTTTAGTAGGTTTTGTTCACCAGTATCACCGTACTACGGTAAAAATTTAACACCTACAAATTTTATGAAGTTATGGGCAGTCCCAGCGTTTTATGCGAATTAGAGTAAAGATTTTAAGTCGAAGTACTATTAATTATGTAAAAGCAGGAGGTTAACCGTAATACGGTATTCTTTAATCATTTTTCTGATTCTTCCATAAATGAAGTCAGACCAGTAGATAGGGTGTCCAGAAATTTTGTTCTACTTATTTTCCGAGTTTTAATTTCAGCATATGTTTTATAAAAATCACCAAGGTCAAATTGAAAGGTATTTTGTAAGGCAATTGCAATTTCTTTAATATCTGCATCTCCATTATTTATGGAACTGGTAGAATGTAGTGCATATATTAACTCTGTAAGTCCGGCTTTTGAGGAGGTCCAATGCAAATTAGAACTAGAGTTTAATTGATTGGATTGCCCTATAGTGCTATTCATACTAATTGTTGTAAGTCTATTTTTGAGGTACTCAATAAATTTCTGATATGCTTTGACCTTTCCTAATAACATATCACGAGCAGTTGTGAAATCTGGGTCTTGAAAATAGAATTTAGAAGAAACGATATGATATAAATCAGAGAATTTTCTAGTAAAGTATTGATGGTCGAAGTGTGAATGTCCTTCTTGAATGTATTGCACAAAGTCAATATTGTAAATGAAGAATCTATTTAGCTTAGCTATTTTTTTGTTGATATACTTTTTTTGAGATGTACTATTGGCTACAGGAAACTGAAGTTCAAAAGAGCGTACTTCAGAATAGTAAATTAGAGGTGTGATTGAAATTTGTTTCGTATGCTTAAAAAAGTCAATCTCATCTTCTAGGGAAACGAAATTAGATTGTAAAACCAGATTCTTAAGGGTATGGAGGGTTTTTCGGCAAAGAAGTATTGCATTAGTAGAGCACTCTATAGATGTAGAATGTGTGGATTCAATTTCTTTAAGAAGTTCTAAAAACTCATTCGATATTTCCTTTAGGGGCTCAGTCATGTTATCGATTTAGTTATGCAACTATATCTGGAAAATGACCTCCTTAAGAATGCGGATTATATAAAATGGTTCATAAATATCCTATCTCTATGTGTAAATGTAATGTGGGGCTTCTTTCCATTGACATAGGATATAAATATAATGGGAATGACTAAAAATTATGAGTGCAAATTGCCGTATTTTTCTACGGATAAGCCCGTATTTTTATACGGATTTAAGGAATCGAAAATACCTTAAGGAATTCACCTCGATTTTTCACCTCAGTTTTTTTAAAAATATTCGAGGCATGTTTAGTAACCGTACTTTCTTCAATAAACAAATCCTTGGAAATCTGTTTATAATTTTTGTCCTCTAAAATTGACATTGCAATCTCTATTTCTCGTCTTGTCAATCCATTTTTTATGAGCTTGGAATGGATACTATTAGTATTCAAATGTTGATAATATGTGAATACCTGTTGCATTTTACCTTTGTTTTCTAGTAAGTAGAGATACCTATCAATTTCCATAAAAGTGATGCAATAAAAGGCAATATTTATAACGGTAAAAGTCAACCATTGATAATCACCTAAAACGGTTAAAATAGGTAATAAACCAATACAAGTTATTCCAATAAGCGAAAACTGATTTCTACGAACGACTAGTGGATATGGTTTTTCTTTTACTGTTATTCTCTTATAAAACGCCCAACAGATATACAAACAAATAGCGGAAACAGGAATAGAAAAGTAGATTCTGGAAGATTCAATAGAATCATTAAAGAAATATGGTACTAGAAATAATAATATAAAACAGGCGATTACGTAGTATGCTATATTTGAAACTGATAGGCCAAATTTTAAGACCTCGATATCATATTCATCATACAGGTATTTAACGAAATATACACACATTGCAATAGATACGCCATAGGTAATAATATATTGTATTATAAAAGGTCCAGGAAAATTTTCAATGGGAAGTATGCCTCCAGTAAAGTTGTATAGAATAAATAGTGAACCGAGAATTATATACCTATTTAAATTAGTTTGAATTAGTCTTTTGGATTGTATAAACGCTAAAGTAACCAACAGCAAGTCGATAAGTAAAAAGAAAAAAGTGGTCCAATGAATTGATGTTCCAAACATATAGATTGACTTTAGTTTCGAATTTTCTCAAATCTGTTTTTAGCTGTATTTTTTCTTACATTATTCCAAATAAATATTTTACCATTCATAGCGATGTAAACTCCATTAGATAAGGTTTGAAGAGCACCTAATGCAAAGCCTAGATTAAAAGTAGCATCTGAATTTTTTTCAGTGCCTAGAATAAATGAACCTACTAAAACTATTGTCTTATCCAAATGAAGCTTACCTAGATAAATAGCAGTTTCTACCATAGTAATTGTTCCATGGGTAATTAGTATGAGACTGTTATTAACTTGAACTATTTTCTGCTGTAGTATTTTTCTATCCTCATTAGAGATAAAGCGGCTATCTTTTGAAAATGCTTTCTCTATTTGGTACTCCTGAGAAATATTTACATTTTGAAGTATACTTTGTATTGAGACGAGGGTTCCTTCATTTTCGGACTCGTTACTGTGCTCAATGCCTTCAATAGTGCCTCCTGTTGTAATTATCAAAATCATTATAAGTAGGTTTAGGCAGGTAAAGGTTATTTACTTTACTCTGCTATTTTCAATAAAGATGTTTGGTAACTTGGTTTGGGGTATTCTTGGTATCTTATTAATTTACATATTTAATATTAAAATTCTTACTTTATTGATAGATTTTAGACAAAATCAACAGTATTTGTTGAATTAATTCGAAATATTTTTAATTAGTGCTTTAAAATGAAAATCTTATAATTTTAGATTAGTTTCATAGAATCTGCAACTAATTGATTTGAATTATTATAGTATCTTTGAAATACAATCAAATTGATTACGAAAGTTACCTATTCGGTTACCTTTTTTGAAAAAGCTATTGTAACTTATTGATATAGTTCGGTTTATGATATGATGGATAATCCTGTCATCCCGACTTTTAACATTTTGTCAACATTTTAATCCTGATAATTAATTGATTATCAGGATTTTACGTTTTTATAAATATTGTAAAATCACCCCAAATCAGGCTAATTTCGGCATCGAACGTGTCCTAATACGTGTCCTATTCTATGCTTACGGTTCAAAAGTCTTTTAAATAAAGGGCTTTATCCTTTGAACTATCGGGTAACTCGGATTTGAACCTGAATATTTTATTTTCAGTTAGAAGATTTTCGAAGAGTTTTTGATGGTAATGTAGTATTCCTTCCCGGCTTGGCTGGAAGAGTTAAGGGAATGAAATCCTAAAAAAAAGTGGTTTGTCCAAGACATTTTGGTACTCCAAGGTTCTTTTGCTGCCGTTTCATCTAGCCTAAATTTTTTAAGATTCTTACTCTTGAAAAATTGTAGCGTTTTCTGAAAAGGTAATGGCACCTATAAACGAGATACAAGAATATCCTTAAAAAACAATAAACAAGCATTGAATAAACAGTTATGAACTGTCTGGCAATGGGAGTGAAGTGTGACTATGTTCGATTGGATTGTTGTGTAACTATTTTTAAGGAAATTAATTTCAATTATTATTTTTTAACTTTATTTAAGTAAAATCACAATTTGATCAACCAAAAGTCTATCGCTGTATTACCGTTTGTCAATATGAGTAATGATATTGATAACGACTATTTCTGTGATGGTATTACCGAAGAAATCATTAATGCTTTAACCACGGTAAAGGGATTAAAAGTTATAGCGAGAACCTCTTCTTTTGCATTTAAACATAAAAATATAGATGTTAGGCATATTGGTAATCAGTTGGGCGTCTCAACGGTTCTGGAAGGTAGTATTCGAGTATTCAATAAAAGGATTCGTATAAATGTTCAATTGATACGGACAAATGATGGTTTTCAGGTTTGGTCACAGAATTTTGACCGGAAATTAGAAGATATTTTTGAGCTTCAAGACGAAATAAGCTTAATAATTGCCGAACAAATAAGGGAGAATTTTGGACATCTAGATATTTCCAAACACATTTCGATTATTGGTACCAAAAATATCAATGCATATAAACTTTATCTAAAAGGAAGGACATATCAACTCAACTGGGATTTAGAAGATTATTTCAAAGCCATTGATTGCTACAAACAAAGTATTGAAATTGATGCCGATTTTTATGATGCGTATTTTGCCTTAAGTAGGTCGTACGGTATTTTAGCGAGTTGGGGAGTTTTAGATAAAAATAAAGGGGTAGCAAACGCCAATAGCTATTTGAACCAAGGCTTGCAGATTAAATCCACATCTTATCTGGGGTATTTTGCAAAGTCATCCCTAAGTTTTTGGAATGAGTGGAATTATAACAAGGGAATAGCTTCTTTAAACAAAGCATTATATCAAAATCCTAGTTATGCCATAGCTTATGAAGGAATAGCAGAAATTTACATGGCTACAAATCAATTAGACAGAGCACTGTTGAATATTGATAAAGCCATAGAAATAAGCCCATTATCTCCCAACCATTATTTTACAAAAGGTAATATTTATTTTCTTAAAAGGGAGTATCATAAAGCCATTGATAATTTAGATGAATGTCTACGAATAGACCCGAATTTCACCTTGGCTATTGAGACCAAATTGGCCTGTTTCATATTTTTGAAAGACACAACTAAATTCAACGATTATATAGCTTCGATGCCCCAATTGATTAGTCCTAAAATTTGTGAAGTTCTTTTTAGATTAATTAATAAAAAACAAGTTAACAAAGCGATTGATTCGGTTGCTATTAATATTGAAGAAAGTTTTAAAAGCATTTATCCTTGGCATTTTTACTTCCTTATACATTCTGGCCAAATAGATAGGGCACTTCAGGTATTTGAAGAAAAAATAAAACTGAAAATTGGGCAACTTATCAATTTTCAGTTGGATCCCTTTTTAGACCCTTTAAGAAAACACAAACGTTTTGTTTTAATTGAAAAGGAAATTATTTTGTCCGGATCTCTTCTGATAGAAAAAGAAAAGACCATTACCGTACAAAAAGAAACTTCCCATCTTTTAAATGAAGCTGAGATCAAAAAATACAAATTGGTTTTAGATAGTTTTGTAAAAGATAATGAGCCCTTTTTAAATGCCAATCTTTCCCTAAAGGAATTGGGCAATAGTATAAAATTGCATCCTAATAAGTTGTCTTGGTTATTAAATGCGGAATATGACAAGAACTTCAACGATTATATTAACCAATATCGTTTAGATTACTTTAAAAGGATTGCTTTGGACAAAAGATTCAAAAACATTACCCTATTAGGATTAGCCTATGATAGTGGCTTTAATTCCAAAAGTGTTTTTAATACCTACTTCAAGAAAATAGAAGGTTTAACACCAAGTCAATGGGTTAAGACCAATAGTAACTAAGGTTATTCCCGTATTTTATTTTCTTCTATTTAAGTCGTTCTGAATTATATATTAGAACGACTGACACTTCTATTGTTTCTAAGTTTGAAATAGTTTTTACAGAAAATGTGTGATTTTTTTACCCCTAAAACGATTAATGAAGTATAGCTGTGTTACAATGAAAACGCCTTCAAACAAAATTGACATATCAATAATTATTGAGGAGAATAGAAACTTGATTTACAAAATCGTTAATAGTTACTGTTCAGATAGTAACGAGCAAGAAGATTTAATTCAGGAAATCATCTTTCAACTACTAAAAAGCTATGACAGCTTTGACCATAAAGGGAAAGTTACCACTTGGATGTATCGGGTAGCTTTTAATGTAGCAATATCTCATAATCGAAAATTAAGAACAAGAGAAAAGCACATTTTAGCCATACCATCTAAGTTAGTCATTGTTGCAGAAGAGGAAACTAACGAATATGATGAAAAAATAAAACAATTAAGAGCGTTTATACAGGAATTTGACCCATTGAACAAAGCTAATTTAATTATGTATTTAGATGGTAACAGTCATAAAGAAATTTCAGAAGGGATGGGCATCTCGGTCAGTAATGTAGGAACGAAAATTAACAGGATTAAAAAACAATTGAAGAAAAAATTCAAACAAAAGTAAAATGGAAAATATAAACATTCAAGACCTCTGGAAACAGAACGAACAATTATTGGAAAACACTAGAAAACTTAACGGTGCATTACTACGGGAAGTGAAATTGGACAAGGCCAAATCATCTATAAAAGGTTTGCTTTTTTTGCCCGTCAGCACCTTATTATTTTATAGTATTCTGGCTTCGTACGCACTCTATTTTATGGTCTCCCATTGGGGTACATGGTACTTTATGTTGGCCGGGGGAGCTATTGCCTTTTTTTCGATATGGTTGGTTATTACATCCGTCCAACAATTAAAACGAATCCTTTCTTTGGATTATGATGCCCCGATCACGAAGCTTCAAAAAAAGTTGGCCGAATTGAAAACGGCTATTGTGCAAAATTTAAGGATTGCGGCTTATCTACTGCCTTTTGGGCCATTTGTAGGTCTTTTCTTTTTCAAGGTCGTTTTCGATATCGATTTGATGAATGTATTAAACTATAACATGATCGTGTCCTTTGGGATTGTCACTATCCTATTGGAAGTCCTATCATTGGGAATACTTAGGGCACTTCGTTCAAAGAACATGAATAAAAAATGGCTCAACTGGTTGTTACTAGGGAGTGGTAATCAAGTGAACGAAGCATTACAGTACCTCGAAGAAATTGAAGAATTTCAAGTAGAAGCATAAGAATAGATTTATCTAAAATCATCTTTTTTTAACCCTTAAAGCTAGCTTTCAATTTATGGCCCAGGGATTACGCACCCTATTTTCAAATAAAACTTTAGACCATAATTCCGAACGTTCGAAATTATAATCTCGGACGATTGAAGACTTCTATTGCCTCAAATTTGCATTGTCAAATTAATACAAATCAATAAAAAACGAACAGTAATGAATTTTTTAAATCAACATCGCACAACTTTAAAAAAAAAAGCCCAGAGTAGAAACGTAAATCAATTGATGATTTTTCTATTACTCTGTATGACAGCTGTACATATATCCTGTACTAAGGACGATGATAGCATTCAAAATCCAACGCCAAATGGTATAGCCACATCGGAACAGCTATCGACCTATTTAGAAGATATTGCAAATACTAAAGAGATTCCCGGGTTTTCGGTAAACGTGAGTATAGGTAATACCAAAGCTTTTCATCAATCTTTTGGGTATGCCAACATTGCAAATGAAACACGGTATACAAATCAAACGGTAAACAACTTGGCTTCTGTAAGCAAAACGTTTGTAGGAGCTGCGGTAGCAAAAGCTATAGAACAAGGTCTTTTTACACTAGAAACCAATATCAATGATCTGTTACCAATAGCAATCAAGAACCCTAAACAGCCAACTGGAAATATTAAAATAAAGCACCTTGTTACCCATACATCTGGAATTGTAGATGTACCGGAAACTTACATCGCAAGTAACTATTTCATCTTGCCAGGCGAAGATATAACTACAGGTATAGGAAGCATTTTGGTTAATGAACTAGGAATGCAACAAATGGAGCAAGTAGATTTAGATGTGTATTTATCGGAAATCTTCGATGAAGACGGAGAGCTCTACAGCCCAGACAATTATTTAAATACCTTGCCTGGCACTACGTGGGCATACTCAAATGATGCAACCACTTTACTGGGGTATATTATTGAATATGCATCTGGGGATTCTTTTGATGATTATGTAGCAAAATACATATTCAGCCCTTTACAAATGACAAACTCCACCTATGATATTAGCGCCATTGACTTTCAGAACATGGCAACGCAATATTATGACAGTAGTTCACCATTTCCAAGATACGGAAATCATGGTTACGTAGAAGGTGGCCTAAATAGCAATAGCGATGATATGAGCAACTATTTATTGGATATGATGAAAGGGGCCAGGGGAGAAGGGTCTGCCTTATTTGCTCAGGACTATTATGATTTGCTGTTTCAAGAACAGTTAGAACCTGGTATTGTGCCTTCTGATTTTGCGGAAAACCATGGTTTGTTTTGGTATATGAAAAACGGAAATATTGTGCACGGAGGCAACAGTTTGGGCGTCTCTTCACATATTCAATTAAAACAGGACGGCTCATCAGGGTTCTATATTATATCTAACATGGATGGCACCTTTACCGTTAACGAATTAAAGTGGGAAGATACCAAATCCATTATCACGCAAGCAGTAGAAGAATTTATCAGTAATAATTAAAACGCAACAATTAAAATACTTTCAATCATAATCAATCAAAAAACTTCAAAATGAAAAAATTATTATTATTCAGTTTCACGTTTTTTACAATAAACAGTTTTGCTCAAAGCGATACCATACACGTTAAAACGGATACAAACGATCACAAATACAGAATAAGCTTTCCCGCAATTATCCTAGGTAACATTGGTAAAGGAGGCGAGAGGACAAATACGCAACATATTGAATTTCATGTTAAGAAAGAATTGGATGCCAAAAATATCGTTGGGATAAAATTTGCAACGTGGAGATTATTTCAACCTATGGGAATACAATGGTGGGATGGACTTTTGGACAAGATAGACACAGAAAGTGAGTTCTATCCAGGCCATGTAAGAGAAACGGGGATAGGAATTTCTTACCAGCGAATGCTATGGAAAGGGCTGTTTGCTTCGGTAGAAGTATTACCACAGTTCAAAACCTATATAGATGAAGACGATACTAAAATAGCAAACGGTTTTAAGCTTTATACGTCCTACCATGTGGGCTATCACATCGCTTTTGGAAAAAAGAAACGATTCTTCGTAGAACCTCAATTTCATTTTCAAAATTGGATGTTCGATACCAATACACCTGAAGCATTTAAAGTATTGGATGATAAGTGGAAAAACTATTTCCTATTTGAACCCAATCTTTATGTGGGGTATAAATTTTAATTGAATTTCTACAATTAATAGGGTCCCTAAATATGCATCAAGACGATTCGCCATTGCATGTATTGCATCAAATTAGAAAACAATCAAAGAACGAACAGTTATGAAAACAATCAAAAAACAAGTTTTAGTAAAAATAGTATGTATTATTTGCATACTAAGCTCTACTGTAGCATTTGCACAGAATACTACAAAATCTGGAAACCTGTCAGAACGTAGCGGATTCATCTTCGAATTCGGTCTCGGAGGAGGCATAATCGGTGTAGAAGATAGTAGAGGTATAAAAACCTTCGATAATTCACAAGGAGCCCTTAGTTTCCCAGAACTAAAAGTTGGTTATATGTTAAATGATAATTTGGCAATTACCGCTTCAATGCCGGGTATGGTTTACGAATTTGAAGACAACGACAGGCATTTTGGTGGTTTTATTCCCTCCCTACAGTATTGGGTAAAGGACCGTTGGTGGCTTCATGGTGGTATTGGTCTCGCCATTGATTCACCAGCACTTTATGATATTGAAGATACCGTTAATGACGACTGGAATTTTGGATGTGCCGTTATGGCCAGTACGGGGGATGAAATTTATAAAAAGAAAAATTTCGCACTTAATATACAATCCAAAGTAGTACTTGGTCGCGCTTTTTTAGACGGCGATACGCATAGGGATGCAGTCACCTTTAATGTAGGATTAGGGTTTAGCTGGTTATAAAAAATTAAGTAGATTAAAAATGAAGAAGACTAATTCACAAACCGTTTTACTTGCAGGAGCTACGGGATACTTGGGCGGTTATATCGCAAGAGCCCTATCACAAGACCAAATGGCCGCTAAACTGATAGCAAGATCACCTCAAAAGCTAAAACTACTGGAAAGTAAAACGGTTAAAATAATTAAGGCCGAAGTTACAAAACCAGAAACATTAGAGGGCATTTGTGAAGGTGTAACCACCGTAATTTCAACTATTGGCATTACAAGACAAAAAGATGGCTTAACCTATATGGATGTAGATTATCAGGCGAACCTTAACCTGTTGAACGAAGCTAAAAGAGCAGGCGTTAAAAAGTTTATCTACGTCTCTGCAATTAATGGAAATACCTACAGGCATCTTAAAATTTTTGAAGCCAAAGAAAAGTTTGTAGATGCATTAAAAAGTTCTGGATTGGACTTTACGGTAATTCGCCCAAATGGATTCTTTTCAGATATGCAAGATTTCTTGGATATGGCCAGGAAAGGAAAAGTCTACCTTTTTGGACATGGTGAACAAAAATTCAATCCCATTCATGGCGAAGATTTGGCTATTGTTTGTTTACAGTCAATCAACACTCACAATAAAGAAATTATAGTTGGCGGACCAGATGTTTTAACATTAAATGAAATCGGAGAAATGGCTTTGGATGCATTGCAAAAACCAAAAAAGATAATTCATTTACCAGATTGGATAAGAAGGTTTGTTATTTGGGTTTTACGCACGTTTACTTCATCTAAAACCTATGGCCCCGTCGAGTTTTTTTTAACCCTAATGGCAGAAGATAATATTGCTCCACGCTTTGGGGAAAAACGATTGCATGATTTTTTTAGGGAAAACAGTTAACAATAAATACGTTATGTTTAAAAAATACAGAATTGTAAAATATGTACTGGCATCGTTAGCTATTGTTAGTACGATATCGATTCTTATAGGAGTACATATTGCCAGTCTCTTACCGGCAGAAGACATTACATTAAGTAATAGCCAAGCTAGCGAGATAGCATACCTAAATAAAAATGTGCCCTTTAATAGGGGAAAAATTCTTGCGGTTGTTACCAGCACTGATGTTATGGGTGCTAACGGCAAAGCAACGGGTTATGAGTTAACCGAATTAGCGCGAGCATATTATGTTTTTACGGCCAACGGTTTTGACGTAGATATCGCTAGTCCGTTAGGTGGAATTCCTCCAGTGGTATTAGATGATGACGATATGGGGATTTTTGATTATGCGTTTTTGAATGATGTAAAAGCACAATCTAAAATACATAAAACCTTACCGTTAAAAGATGTTGTAGGCGAGGATTACAAAGCAATTTATTTTGTTGGAGGCAAAGGCGCCATGTATGATTTTCCGGACAATACATATGTACAAAGATTGGTACGAGACTTTTACAGTGCCAATAAAGTTATTGGTGCAGTTTGTCATGGACCTGCTGCACTTGTAAATGTTACCTTGAAGAATGGAAAATCATTTTTGCAAGATAGGCAGGTGAGTGGTTTTACAAATAAAGAGGAGCTTTTATTAATTCCAAAAGCAGCATCCATATTTCCATTTTTATTACAGGACAAATTAATTGAGCAAGGAGCAGTATTTAATGAAGGTTTGATGTATTTGGAAAAAGTCAGTCATGATGAAAATCTAATAACAGGACAAAATCCCTGGTCGGTTTGGTTATTGGCGGAAACCATGGTAAGGCAACTGGGCTATGTGCCAAAACAACGAACACTAACAGGAGAGGAAAACGCTATTACCGTTTTGCATACCTATGAAACCATAGGAGCAACAGCTTCTAAAGTACTGATTAAACAAATAATTCTAGACAAGAAACAAACTGTTTCTAGAGCGTTACTTATAGATCACGGTGCTATTGCGATACTAAAGGCCGATTTAAAAAAGTTTTATGATTTGCTTGGATTAGCATCTTATGCAAAAGATATTGAGAACAAATAAAATACATTTATAAAAAACGCTCAGCAGATTTAATTTAGAATTTATATTATAACAAACATTTTAAACCATTAGCCATGAAAAATCACATCGTATTTATCTGTCTTATACTTTATACTTTAACCATAACTGCACAAACAGAAATAGAGAAAGAAATCAGCGCATTGTTGCAAACTGAATTACAGAAGCCGAATATATATAATGGATTTCTAAACGTATATTCAAATTCAAAATCAATACATATTCAATTAGCAGAAGGTACTTTTTATAACGGGAATACTGTAACAAATAATCATCCCTTTTATTCTGCAAGTATTGGAAAAACGTTTACGGCGACTGCCATTGCACTATTAAAAGAAGAAGGTAAATTAGCATTCAATGATGCAATTGGTCAGTATTTGCCTGAGACTGTTACAAATGGACTTCATATTATAAACGGTGTGGATAGCTCTTCTAAGATTACCATAGCACAGCTGTTACAACATACCTCAGGATTACCAGATTACTTTGAAGATAGTACCATCGATGAAAGTCCAAATGTCATTTCTCAAATATTTAAACATCCGAATAAAACATGGACACCTTTAGATTGTATTCAATTTACAAAGGAAAAAATGAAACCCCTATTTCTTCCTGGTGAAGGCTACCATTATACAGATACCGAATATGTTCTCCTTGGGCTTATTGTTGAAAACCTTAGTGGTTTAACATTGCATGATTTTTTCAAGCAACATATTTTTCAACCCTTGAATATGAATCATACGTACATGAATTTAAAATCAGAACCTATAGATTTAACTCCGCAAATGGCTGAAGTATTCGTAGGTGACCAAGATTTATCTGAATTTGATAGCTTAAGTGCCGATTGGGCCGGTGGGGGAATTGTAGCAACTGCGGCGGATTTGATAGCGTTTCAACAAGCACTATTCAGTACTACATTATTAACTGCTGAAACCTTGGATATGATGCAACAATGGACATCCGAAACTCAAGGCATGTATTACGGTTTTGGATTGCGAAAAATAGTATTTGACGAACTTCATCCCAGTTTACCAAATTTTGAAGTAATCGGTCATTCTGGGAGTACAGGTTCGTTTTTATACTATTGTCCTGCTTTGGATACCTATGTTTCTGGAACCCTAAATCAAGCAGAGGAAGTAAGAGCTACCATACCTTTAATCGCCAAGATTCTGAAACTAATTTAAAGAAATAGTCGTGTCCAGAAAGCTATCTACCATGACAATGGTTATATAAACGGGCAAGAGTAGGTCGTAAAACATAGCGCCGTTATGGCCAAACAACAAACTTAAGCCTATAAGCAGATTCTCTTCGAAAAAAAACTTTTCAAAAAACAGTAGAAAAGTGCTAAAGCCAAAGATATAGTGGCTAAAAAGCGCACAGAAAAACAGGGTCGTGAAAATATCGTGACAATCAGTTGGCTATTCGTTTACTTTAAATGTTATTGTATCTTAAAATATCAATGCAAAAAGCGGAAAAGTCTCCAACATTTTTTCCTCTAGACATTATAGCTTAAAACGTTAGCATTCATTATTCCGTCCTGAAATATGCATACAAAAGGATAGTTTATTTTGTCTATTACGGTTAATTTTTAGCCGATGCATGATATCAGATCGTATTTTACCTTTTAAATATTTAAGGGGTCACTGTTTTTATTGATTGAAAATCAAATACGTATCGTTTTGAATACTTTTGGAATTCATTTACTATTTTTAAGCTACGAAAGCATTATAATGCTGATAAACATGTCCTTGGACGTGTCCTAATTTAAAAAAAATATTGTAATGAGCTGATTTTGAAATGAATGTGGGTAGGGTTCAAATCCTGTCATCCCGACAGAATAAGAAAATGAACTGTTTTTACAGTTCATTTTTTGTTTCCAAAAGCTTGAGTTTCAAAATAAAAAATTACAACACAATTAACGTTAACTGTTTATATTAAAAATACAGCCTATGTCTTTTTTGCCGAGAATATTAAACACACCTTATACGTGGATAAACTTCTCGGTTTTGTGATTTTAATGAGGATATAACTAAGATGAACCCTTTTTTAATTCCTAAAATTGAAATACTAGCAACATATATTGGTGGTAAAATGGTAAACGAAAATTTGGAAGATTAACTGTTGATATAAAAATTGAATGAATTATTTAGATATCAAATTATATAAATCCAACTATAATTCTTAATAATTAAACTATTATAGTACGAATATTCATTTGAAAAAATGAATATCGGTTATCGATAAATTCAATGACTGAAAAAAGCATATAAAACACCAATTACAATAATACCGGCAAAAGTATAACCAACTAATTTACCGGTAACTTTTGAGCCTTTAAATAAAGTAATTCCCAATTTAACAAGCATATTACTCATTACTGCGGTTACAATGACCGATGAGGCTAACTTTACTTTTTCTCCATCTGAGGCAAATTTTGCTAGGCTAATAGTAATTGCATCCGTGTCTGCCAAACCAGCAATTAGCGCAGAATAATATAATCCGCTTTCTCCGAAAAATTGATTGCTGTAAAAAACTGCAAAAAGAATGACCACATAAATAATACCAAACCCAAAAGCATTAAGGAGATTCATTGGGTTACCAAGATTAATATTGGTGTCAGGTTTATTAGTGTCATCTTTAATGAGAATTAAAGATATAATAAGGCATATTATTGAGAATAAAGCAAAAGGTATAGCTATATAAATGAATAATGCCTTATTGAATATGTATGTTAAAAAAGCAAGTCTCGGAAACATAATAGCTGATGCTATGATTATACCTGCAGCATATTTTTTTGACAGTTCAGGAGACTCAACGCTACGAGATGAGTAGCTCCAAGCAACAGCCGTGCTTGAAATAAGTCCGCCAAGAATTGCGGTCAATAAAATTCCTTTTTTGGAGCCTACAAATTTGACTAAAAAATAACCGATGAAGTTTAAGAAGGACACTATGACAATGATAGACCCAATCTCAAACGGATTTATCAATTCATTAGGTCCGTAATTGCTATTGGGTAAAAAGGGTAGAATCAATAAAGCTATGATTGAAAACTTTATTAGTGCAAAAAGTTCATCTGATGTTATATTTCTTATTACCATATGAAAATGGGTTTTAAGAGAAAGTAAAGTCACTATGATAACTGCTGTTGCAACAGCATTTCTATAGTATTCCGCAGATACCATTAACCCTAATATTAATGTAGCAATTAAAGCTATGTTGGTGGTGAAACTCCGTTCAAATGTAACCGTCTCTTTATATAAATGATTGAATCCTAAAAAGAAAATGAAAGCACCTAAACCAATAATTGGCAGCCAAGTAGAGTATGTTTCGGTAAGGCTGCCTAACGTAAACCCTAAAATAGCTACAATAGGGAAAGCTCGTATTCCAGCGAATCCTTTATCTTCTTTAAGATTATTATATTCTCTTTCCAGTCCTAGTATAAGACCTATTCCTAAACTAATGAGTACACCTAAAATATAAGGGTCAAGTACTTTGGTTATTTTTTCAAATTCACCCATGTATTTTTCTTCTAAAGCTGATTATTTCTGAAAATTGAGATTACGATATAGAACCCCAACAAGGCAGATAATACAAAACCTATTCCGCCTAAAACTGGAATTCCATTAATTAACGGGGGCATTTTTGCCATTACTAGTAATGAAGAGCCAATTGAAAGTGCAGCAATAATAACAGCAAAAACTAAACGGTTTACTGCCTTGCTTGTGGCAATCTGAAATTCCTTAAGTCCTTTGTGCTCATGCACGACTGCTAACTTACCTTCTTTAATTTTTTTAATGATGGTATTTAAATCATTTGGCAAAGTATCGGCAAGGGCATTGAAATCTTTTATACGTGTAAGGTTCTTTTTTAAAAGGTATTTTAAACTAAATCTTTTACGCAAAATTTTGGTTACATAAGGTTCTAGATTTTTAGTAATATTAAATTCAGGGTCTAGTTTAAGACCAACACCTTCTATGAGTACAATACCTCTTATCAGCATATATAAGTAGTGGGGAATTATAATTTGATTCCCGAATAGGATAACTTTAAATTGAGATAAAGTATCCCCAAGTTTTATGTTTTGGATAGCAGTATTACTTACACCTTCAAGTAATTGATAAAGGTCTTGTTCTAGTTTTTTGTAATCAGGAATATTGGTTTTTATAGCTATTTTCTCAAGAACTGATATTATTTTTTTAACATCCTTACTTAAAAAATGGAGTAGAAGATCATTTATTGATTCTTTTTCGTGGGGTAGAATAGTACCCATCATTCCAAAATCTAAAAAACTTATTTGTTCGCTATCTGGAAGTATAAATATATTACCAGGGTGAGGATCTGCATGAAAAAAACCAAAGTCTAAAATTTGTTCTATATATAAGTCTACACCAACTTTAGCAACCGCTTTGGGGTCTATATTTGCCTCTATCAGTGCTTCTATATTAGAAACCTTAATGCCATCTATAAATTCCATACATATAATTTTATCTGTAGAAAGTTCTTTATAGATTTCGGGGACATGAATAAATTCATTGCCCATAAAGTTTTGAGCAAAACGCTCAGTATTGTCTATTTCTCTTACAAATTGAAGTTCTTCTTTTATACTGCGTTCAAAAGATTCTACAATTCTAATAGGCTGAAAAGCTTCTGCCTGTGTACTGTATTTTTCGAGACTTTGAGCAACCTGCTTCATAACCATAAGGTCGGCCTCAATGATTTCGGTAATATGGGGTCTTTGAATTTTTAAAATTACTTCATCGCCATTTATAAGTTGAGCGCGGTGTACTTGTGCTAACGATGCCGCAGCTAGTGGTTCTATTTGAATTGTGGCAAAATACTTGAACTTTTCAATACCTAACTCTTCTTTTACTGTAGTTAAAACATCGAAATCTTTGAGTTTAGGAACATGATCCTGTAATTTTTCTAACTCTTCAATTAAAGCAAAAGGCAACATATCTTCTCGTGTGCTAAAAATTTGTCCCAGCTTTATATAAGTTGGCCCTAATTCTTCTAACACCATTCTAACACGTTCATATTGAGAAAAGGAAAGATTTTTTTTAGTGTCCGGATGATTTTCTAAATAAGAATTTGGTATAAATTTTAGAATAGGACTATGAGCTAATATATCTTCAAAACCATATTTTACAAGCACATTGAATAGGGTAGCGTATCTTTTTATTTCTTTTTGAGATGGTAAATTTAAGATTGCCATTTATAGTAGAATTGATGAAGTTTTTCTATACTAGATTGTCCACATATTGCCTGTGAAAATATATCTCAAAGCTATTTTAAATTCAATGAGTGTTGTATGATATCAGTCATATTTCTACATAGGACAAGAGTTTTGTAGCTGGTCTTTACTCTTGAAAACCTGATCGGTAACTTCACTAAACAGATGTACTGCTTCAATATTTATTTAAACTTATTTTTGAGAACAACCGTATATTCTATATATTCTTCTATAATATTTTATTCGCATTATATTTTGAGTGTTTTAGTTTGTTCTTAATTGAGAATCTCATCCTTCATTTAAGAATTATTGTAAACAATGAAAAGAAGAAGATGGTAAAGTCCTAAGTCCTTTGTTTTAAAAATTACTCTATTTGTGAGGTAAAGACTAAATCTTGGTCCTCCATTGCCACAATTACTAATTTCACATAATCATTTATAGCTTTTTCAATATTGTTCGGGTCCGTAATATCAATAATACCTCTCCATATCATTGCTCTTTCTTTACCTTCACAAATGCAGTACAGCGTAGTTTCAGCATGATAAACGGTAAATTTTTCGTAATAATTATCATCATAGTAAATACCTTGATGCTCCAAATAATCGTCATTGAAACGAGATCGATGGTTTTCCCATCTATTGATAGATTTCATGAATTTTTCACGATTTTCAGAACCAGTAATTTTGGTTAAAAGAATGGCATCAAAATCTTTTTCTAAAAGACTTTGTTCTACAGCATCTAATTCTTTCTCCGTTTTTTTAGAATTGGTCAAGGTTAAATCGAAAACATCGACGCTACGCATAGCTTCGACATTTCTACTAGTAAACTCTTTTAATAGTAAGCTTTCAAAATTTTCCCTAGTTTCTGTACTTTGGGTCATGCCTACTAATAGCACTTTGTTGGCATTAAATATAACAATATCGGGGTTCTTCCAATTCTCGACTAAACTTATTGAAGAACAACCCATTAAGGATAGTAATGAAAATATGGCGAGTAACTTTTTCATAAGATTTGCATTATACGAATTGACTTACAAGATAGGAATATGATCAACCGGTGCATATGATAATAGTCAGTTGACGAATTTCAAGTTTAGTCTTTAAAGCAATAAATCTAAAGTTTCATCAAGTTTAGGAATGTGACATTCCCAACCTTTTGTATCTCTAATTTTTACTTTAAAAGCATCTAGGGCGTTAGGTTCACCATGAATAAGAAAAACATTTTCGGGAATATTTTTTATAGCATCGATCCAATGTAAAAGCTCAGCTTGATCTGCATGCGCAGATAAACTTTCTATTAAATGAATACTGGCTTTAACAGGGTAATATTTTCCGAAAATTTTTAGTTCATGTACACCTTCCAATAACTGACGTCCTCGGGTACCTTCGGCTTGGTAGCCGACTAATAGCACATTAGTTTTCGGTTCATCAACTAATTGTTTTAGATAGGTAAGTACCCTGCCGCCAGTTACCATTCCACTACCAGCAATAACAATTTTGGGTCTTGGGTCATCTATAGTTTTCCAAGTATCCGCATATGATGTAATAATATTGACATGGTTGCACATAGCATCAAATTCGTTCATGGAAAGCTTGTGCCAATCTGGATATTGCTGAAATACGTTTAGCACATTATTACCCATGGGGCTATCTATAAAAATAGGAATATTGGGTATTTTATTTTTCTTATACATTTGCCATAATAGATACATAAGTAGTTGCAAACGTTCAACAGCAAAAGAAGGTATTATTAAAGTGCCCCTTTCATTAATAGTTTTTTCAATAAGTTTAGTAAGGATTTCAACAACGTTTTCTTTAGGGTGTAGTTTGTTGCCATAGGTACTTTCTAAAAAAAGATAGTCTGCCCATTGTGGTCGTTCTGGTGGGGACAAAAGCTCATCATGTAATCTACCGACATCGCCAGAGAATACAAAAACCTTACCGAACATTTCTAGATGTATAAAAGTTGAACCAATAATATGCCCATTAAACTTAAATTTAAACCTAATGTTTTTTGAAAGTTCGATCCAATCATCTTTTACGCATCCAACGAATAACTTAATGGTATTTTCAGCTTCCTTAAGGTCGTAAAATGGTAAAGCTACAGGATGTTTAGAAAACCCTTCTTCGTTCGCTTTTTTTGCCTGTTCTTCTTGAATTTTAGCACTGTCCAACAAAATTATACGCGCAATTGCCAATGTTGGTTCTGTCGCTAAAATACTACCTTTAAATCCTTCTTTTACTAATCTAGGTAAATAGCCAGAATGATCTAAATGACCATGGGTTAATAGAACAACATCTATTTTACTTACATCTATAGGTAAAGGTTGCCAGTTTTTTTCACGTAATTCTTTAAGACCTTGAAACATACCACAGTCAACAAGAATATTTATTTCGGGTGTTTCTATGTAAAATTTAGAGCCTGTTACGGTACCAGAAGCACCGAGAAATGTAATACTAACTTTTTTCATAACCTTAATGTTTGCAAAGTTGTTCTATCTCATTTAAAATTTTGGTTTTTCTAGGTTCTGAAATACCTAAATGATCTAGAAAAAATTTATCTTTTATAAGCTGTCTGCAAAGCACTACGTTTCTGCTTAACAAGAATTGTTTTTCTCTATTGGTAAGCAAACCAGACACCGTAATTGGGTAAAGGCTTAGTCTGTCTATCCTATCTTTTAAACCATCATTAGTAGGGTAATCCCAACTTAATAGATAAAGTTCTGCACATTTTCCATAAGAAATTGCATCTTCGGTGAATCTTGTATTTGTTACGACCCAACCTTTGTTAAGCGTTTTATTAGTGTTTTTAGTTATCCAGTGCGCTTTAACATCGTTAAACCTGGAATGTATATATAAAGGCACTTTTACATTACAATTACGGCCTTCTTCATTATGAAATTTACATTCTATTACAGTTATGTTTTCATTTTTTTCTGCCACGACATCAATTTCATGTGTAACACATGCACCGTTTAAAATTACGTCTATCTTAACATCGTAGCCCGAGTATTGTAAAATGGCACCAACAAAGCGTTCAAAAGGAAAACCTGTAGGGCCTAATTCATAAATAGCCTTCTTAAGTTTATATTTTGAAGCGAAAACAGATTTGTTCTTTTTTAATAAAGAATACGCCCTGTTATATATTTCATTGGTTGTTATACCATCATAAATTTCATCATTGACTTTACTCACTATTTCTTCGACCAACTCATGCTTTGCCCCGCTATGTTTTAAAGAGGCTCTAAGTTTATCCAGTGAAAATTTCACTTTTTGTCCTGAAGATTTTATAATCTCTACGGTTTCTGTAGCATCCATACTATTTTTTTAGATTAATGTCCAATGGCGGAATTTTTAGAAGTTGCAGTGTGGTAGAAGCCATATTAACTTTGCCGTTAGTATGTGCAATGGCTTGTTCTATTTGTTGAAAAAGGGTGTTTTTAGTATTTCTTCTTAATTTATAGTCAGTTATATATCTTAGGTTTAGTTGAATCCAATTATCGGTTAAATTCATTGCTATGGTAGGTTCCAATGTGGCATTTTCAATGTAATACCGTTCTACCATTTCTTCCCATTTTGCTTTAGATTTTTCAGTATAATCTGATAAAAGTTCTAATGCATTATCCATTATTAGATTTTTAGCTAATGTGGTATCTGAGCCGTAGGTTATTAGGATATTCAGTTCGTCCCAAACAAATGGGAAATCCATCGAATAATTTTTAATTGGACCTTTGAAAACAAAAGCATTACTAATTTTAACTATTCTGCCCGAATAATTATCGCTACTTACCCATTCGCCCATTTCCATTATGGTAGTGTAAATACTATCAATATCAATAACATCGCCTTTTATATTATTAATTTCAATACGATCTCCAGGTTTGTATACGCGAACAAAAAAAATATAAAAAGAACCCGCAATACTTAGTATTAATTCTTGTAAGGTGAAAGTGATGCCTGCAGTAAAAAGACCTATGATAATGGTATAATCTTTAATACTATCTAGAGTAAAAGACATTACTATTAAAAGAAAAATAAGAGCATAACCAACAATTTCTACACCTTTTTGGGCTTTGTATCTTATAGAAAGAACATCAATTCTTTTTTTTAAAATCTTTCTGATAAGATTGATAATAAAAACTATTAAAAGAATCCACATAATTAATATTGCGGCCTTAATAAATGTAGGGTTCTCTAATAAAGATGATAATGCATTCATTTTGTTATTTTTAAAAAACCGCCAATGAAATTACTTCTTTGACGGTTTCGCTTTTAGACATTAACCAACCACTATTCTTGTCTAAAAAAATCTTTAACGTATGCTTTAATTTGGTTTAGGGTCATGCTATCTGCTTTCTTAACCGCTTTTAGTTTACCAAATAAGGATTTATAATGTTGAGCTAATACTTTTTTTAGTTTTTCATTTATATCTGCTGGTCCAAAAAGTAATAACTCATCACTGTCTAATATTGTTTCGGCTATGTGTTTAAAGTAGTTTTTAAACTGAGCATTCTCTTTCTCTAAATAGTTTTTTTCATGAGTAACATCTTGGTTGCCTCCCCATTTAGATCTTGTGCCTCCTGTGCCAGTTCTATTGAAAAATTCAATATTAGAATTTATTGTATGTATAGTTTCTTGATCTTCAGTCAAACTAATAACATGAGCATTTTTACTATCTAACCAAATGCCTACTTTTTTCATTTTTAAGATTTTAAAATTAGTATTTAGTGTAGCGCCAATATGGGAACCTTGCTATCATAACCAATTTCTTTTATTAGAGGTCTGGAAAATACACTGCTAAAGAAAAAATGTTTTCGATTAATAAAGGCTACCATATTACTATTTCTATTTTCTACAAAGGTTTGTATGCCCACTCCCAAATCTTTTTCTGTTAGGTTATAAAAAGTATGTTTTACTTCACTCAGTATTATTTTTAATAATTGTTGGTTACTAAGTTGAGTTTCAGAAAGTCCTTTCTTTTGGTTAAGATGTAAAATGGCAATTTCGGCGTTATGCATTTTACCAATTTCAACGAGGTAGTTTAATTCCATTTTTTTAAAAACTTCATTATAATCTGTAGGAAAAACAATTTCTTTAGGGGATGTAAACGAAGTATTTTCTGGTATTGCCAATACAGGACATTCCCTTATTTTTTCCATTGCCATAACGGTGTTACTGCCTAAAAGAACCCTTTTAGATCCTGTTGCACCTTTTGTACCCATTGCAACTAAATCAATATCTTTTTCCGCTATATTTTTTTTAATTGCTTCAGATAAAAAACTATAAGTAGACTCTGTATAATAATTATGTTTTGGGTTTTCTATATGTAGTGCCAAAGTGTTTAATAGTTTAGTGAATTTTTTTTCAGAATTTTGTTTTGCTTGTTCAAATTCAGCGCTACCTTCTTCTGGAATGTTTAAATTATTAGTTGTGTATTTTTCAAAACTAAATACATTCAAAAAATAAAAGTCACAATTTAATTTGGCGTATAAATCAACGGTATATCTAATAGCGTTTAGGGCATTTTTAGAAAAATCTGTAGGAATAAGAATACGCCTGTTCATCGTTGATTCAGTTGTTGTACCTACTAAAAGTAAAGATCAACAAGCTGAATAACTATGATAAATATCAGTCTTTTACGGGTAGAATTAAAAAGGGAGTATTGGCATAAATACTTAGGTCCATAACAACCGGTTCATGAACCAAACGTTCAAAGAAATTTCTTCTGTAATACGCCATAGCAAACATTTTAATTTCTCTGTCTTTCAGGAAGTTTTTTATAACGTTAGCTTTATCTGCATAATTCCAAATAGCATCAAAACTATAATCTGTAGTTTTTAAACACGTTTTTAGTAACTTTTTATTTGAAACTTGGCTAGAACTCATTATTTCTTCTTCACTTATATGTAAAACTCTAATAGCCGCAGCTGCAAGGTTAGCAATAAATAATAATGGGGCTATGGTTTTTTTGTTACACCCTTTTTTATAATCGGTAATAAATGCAATTTCATCAATTGGTTTATAAGCAATCTCTTTTGGTATTGCAAGTATTGGGCATTGTGTAATAGTGTTAGCAATACGAATAGTATTGCTACCCATAAAGAGCTCCTTAGCTCCAGTTTTCCCTTTATTGCCCATAATTAATAAATCTATTTGTAAATCATTAATAGTTTCAGAAATACGGGTAGTTATTGAACCTTTGCAAGAAATTAAATTGAACTGATGTAATTTGTTGTCAGTGTCCAGTACTATTCTATGAGCAGTTTTAGTTAAATTATCTTGTGATGATTTATGTAAACGTGTAAGTTCTTTTTTACCAACAAAAAGTACATTTTTAGATTTAGGGTCAGCGGCTAAATCATCATACATATGTATAAGGTGAAAAGTACAGGGCTTTGATTTAAACATTTGTGTAGCGTAAAAAAGTGCATTATACGCTTCATTAGAAAAATCAGTAGCAACTAATATGTTTTTAAAGCTCATCATTAAATTTGAGGTATAACCAAGAAAGGAATAGTGACATGAAAACCTATTTTTCTAATTACGGGTTCAATAAACAAACGTTCAAAAAAAGTGTGTTTATTTTGAACCATGACTAATAAATTTATCTTTTCTTTTATTTGAAAATCGTTGATAGCCGTTATAATTTCATTGCTGGAAACCTCATGAAACAAGGCATTGATTGCTAAAATATTTTCAAGAGTTTTTTTATGCCTTGCTTGAACAATGTTTAATTTATTTCCAGTGAAAACATGCATTACATTGACTTGAGATACATGCATATTTACAATTTTTAGTAGTTGAGATAAACTATCTTTGGTTAGTTCAATTTCAAAATCATTTGGAAAAAGTATTTGTTTAGGTACTTCATATTCAAAACCAGAAGGAACAGCCAAAACGGGACACTTGGCATTTTTTATAACATGTACTGTGTTAGTGCCAAATAATATTTCTTTAGCTCCGGTAGCCCCTTGTGTTCCCATGACAATGATATCAATACCTTCTGCTTCAACAGTTCTTGTTACTTCACTAGAAAGAACATTTAATGCCGAATGCGTAATGAATGTATGTAATGGGTTATTAAATTCGGCAACTAATTTATTTTTTAAATTTTCAAGATTATTCATAGAATTTTCTTGAACTATATCTCCAAGGCCTATTTGTGCAGGGCTACCCATAAGATATTCCGTATGGTATACTGGTGGCATATAGCTATTTAAAAGATAAAAAGTACATTTAATATCTTTATACAGTTTAAGTGCGTAATGAATTGCCGACAAGGAGTTTTTAGAAAAATCTGTGGGTAATAAAATACGTGTCATAGTTGTACATTTTATATTATTAAAATTAAGCACACATCACAAGATATTGCATGATATTCGTCAGTTCTAATGGCGTAGAAAATCACTATTATTAATCTAAAATAGGGAAGATGAAGTTTAAGACAAGTATTGCGTCGGCTACACCTACATTGGTCTATTTTAATGCGCCATGGTGTGCGCCGTGTAAAATAATGAAACCAATTTTTGAACAGGTGGCACTAGAGCTTGGCAATGCCGTACACTTTATATCTATAGATGTAGAGATGAAAAAAAAGATAGCGCGCAGGTATAATGTAAAAAGCGTACCAACATTTATTCTTTTTAAGAATGGTGAATCTATTTGGCGGCAATTAGGAGTTTTACAAAAAGATGATATTAAACATGCAATTGCAAATTATATATGATTTTATGCTTCATGAATAACCAAAAAGGGAATTTGAATATGGTAGCTTACTTTTTCTACGGTAGGTCTAAATAATATTCGTTCTAAAAAATTTAAATTTTTTGCGACCATGACCACTAAGTCTAAATTTCTACTTTCAGAAAAGCATTGAATAGATTCGTCGATTTTTTTACCCGTAACGAAATGAAAAGTACAGTTCAAATCTTTAAAATAGTCTAATAAAAGAGACTTGTTACTTTCTTGTGTAGCATTCATTTTCTCTCCACGCGGAGAAACATGTAATAATCTTAAATCGGCGTTTTTTAAGAATAAAATATCTTTTAAAGTATCTAGAACTCTATAGTCATATTTCAATTGAAAATCTGATGGAAAACCTACTTCCTTTACATTATGGTACGTTGCCATTTCAGGTACTGCCAAAATAGTGCAGGGTACTTTTGTAATTACATTACCGGTATTACTGCCTATTGATACCGCTTTAAGTCCGCTTGATCCTTTAGTTCCCATAACTATTAGGTCAATCTTTTTTTCTTTTACCTGTTTTTTTAAATGATCCGTTAAAAAGCCGTAAAGGGCTAGCGTATTAAATTTGTGCTTTGTATTCAACGGTAAATGTTCAATCCTCTTTAAAAGCTGTTCTAGTTTATCCGTACTCTCCTCTAGTATGGTTTTTTCTAAAAGCTCTTGAGAAACATACATCGCTGCTTCTCCACTAGAATTTGTGTTTATAGAATTTATATGTACAATATGAAAAGTACAGCGTGTTTTTTTAAAAAAAGAAATACCATAAATTAATGCGTTCCATGCATTTTCAGAAAAGTCGGTTGGTATTAGAATATTTTTCATTTTAGCAAAAGGTAAAGTGTAAAAAAATTATTGTGGTAAAAAAAGAACAGGAAGGTCTGCGTGAAAAGCTATTTTTTTAACAACAGCCTCACCAAGCACCTTTTCCCAAAAAGTATGTTGATGTCGTATTAAACTTAAAATACTAGATGTTTTGTTTTCTAAGTAAATATCTAAACTCTTAGAAATGCTGATTTCAAAAGGAATAGTTTTAAACTGATAACTTAGTCCAAGTAATCTTTCTTTTAGAATTTCTTTGTTAGCTTTTTGGCTATCGTTTAAACTATTTTCTACAGATACATGTATAATTTCAATGGTAGATTTCCATAGTTTAGAAAGTTCTATTATTGGTTCTAATTCACTTTTCTTATAAGGTGTAGAGAAATTAGTGCCAAAATGGATGGTGTTTAGTTTTAGAAAATTGAATCCAGAAGGCATAGTTATTATAGGTATGTTTTTTATGGTCTTAATAACCCTAACGGCATTGCTACCTAAAAATATTTCTTTTGCACCTGTGGCACCTTGGGTACCCATAATTATAAGGTCTATATCTTCTTCAATAGCTAATTTTTCAACTACTTCTTCTAAGATGCCGGCTTTAGAAACGGTTGTAAATGTATGTTTAGGGTTTTTATGGTTAATTTGAAAATAGGAAAACATACCTTCTAATTCTTGTTCGGAATATTTGGATAACGAATCATAAATAACACCTAATCTTTGCTGACTTTTAGCACCCAACATATTTAGATTGGTAGGTGTATAGGCATGCAATAAATAAAAATGACATGTTACACCTTCATACAATTTAAGAGCATTGAAAATGGCATTCCAGGCATTTTCAGAAAAATCGGTTGTAAGTATTATTTTCTTCATTCTTAGAGTTTTATATAATTATCGAGGAAGATTTTGCATCACTAAAAATGGTATGGTCGGTGAAAGACCTATTTCATCAATTGTAGAACGGTAAAGCATATCTTCCAATAATGAATGTCGAGAATTCACCATAACCAATAAATTCATATCATACTCTTTTGTATAAGATAGTATCGCTTTAGTTCTATTTTCAACAGCAGTTCTAACAAAAGACAACCTAGCATTTGGTAATGAATCTTCTAAAAACTTTTTATTATCTAATTGTCTAAGGCTTAAATCCTCAAAATCTGATATGTATAAGCTATGTATTTGTGCTTTAAACTGTGAGGCCAAAGTATCTAAGAGTTTTAACTCCCGCCTTTTATAGGGTAACATATAGTCGCTAGGAAAAAGAATATTCTTTGGCTGATTAAATGGGATACCATTGGGTATTGCCAATACCGGACATTTTACATATTTAAATACTTGTACGGTATTACTACCAAAGGTCTTGCTAGAATTAGCGGTTTTACCTTTCGTACCCATAATCAACAAGTCAATATTCTTAGCATTCGTAAAATTGTTAACGGCATCTACCAACGACTCAAAAGAGATAATACCTTCATAATGGTGTTTGGGATTATGGGTCCGCTCTTTTATTTCGTTCACCAATTGGTTTAGTTCATTTTTGGAACTTTTACCTATGGCTTGTTTTTTATCTTCAAAATCTATTTTGCCGGTATTATGAAAAGGGCCATAAACTTCATCGGCATAGGCGTGTATAAAATAGAAATTGGCCCTCTCGCATTTAAATAAGTTTAAAGCATACGAAATAGCATGATTTGCATTGCTCGAAAAATCTGTAGGAATGAGAATATGTTTCATGGGTTTTCTATATATAACGCCCTAAAAGTATTTTAGGACGCAAAGAAAACCTATGATAAATATCATGAGGATTTGATAATGAGTGCTTTTAAGATAAAGTTTAGGTCACATATTGTAACACTTTAAGTTCTTTAATACGAATGTTTCTACCTTCAATTTCAATTAGGCCTTCTTTTTTAAAACCAGAAAGTGTTCTAATTAAGCTTTCAGTGGCAATACCAGCGACACTGGCAAGGTCGGCACGAGAAATACGTATAGGTTCTGTAGTATCTTTATTCATGATTTCGGCAAATTGTAGTAGGGTTTGCGCTGTTTTTTTGCGAACCGAACTATAGGCCATTTGTAAAAGCTGATGTTTTATTTCAGAAATATTATCAGAAAGTAGCGACATCAATTCTAAAGATATAGTATGGTTTTCCGCAACTATTTCAAGTAGTTGTTCTTTACTTACTGCTGTCACCTTAACATTTTCCAAGGCGGTTGCAGATTCTTGATGAACAGCGTTGTCCATTAACGAGGTGAACCCTAAAAACTCATCGGCATGGTGCAGTTTTGTTATAAGTTCTTTACCATCTTCATCCATAGTATGGCACTTTACAGCACCTTTTAAAATTAAATACACATGTGTAGAGCGGGTACCTTCTTTGTAAATAGTTCCGCCTTCGTCAATACTGCTTTCTTCACCATTATCATCAAAATAGTTTTTTAATTGGTGAAGATTATCAATTTCATTTGAATCTGATTCCGTATCCTTTTTAGTAACTGTAATATTATGCAGTAATTGAGCTTTGGCTAATCTGCTTTCAATAGCACTTATTAAATCTTCCTCTTCAAAAGGTTTGGTTAAATAATCATCTGCACCTAAATCCATACCTTTTCTAATAGATTTATGTGCTGTAATCGCGGATAAAAATATAAAAGGAATATGCTTTGTGGTTTCATGGTTGGTTAATGCTTCTAAAACACTATAACCATCAACTTCTGGCATCATAATATCACAAACAATCAAATCTGGTAGTTTTTCCTTAGCCGTTTTAATACCTATTTTACCATTTGCAGCAGTTAGAACTTGGTAATCAGATAATTCTAAAAGCTCTTCTGTATTCTCTCTTAATATTTTATCGTCTTCAATTAGTAAAATAGTTTTCATGTAGCGTTGTTTTTACTCAATAATCGAGATTTAATTTTAGGGCTTGTCTCTTAATATTTTAGGTTTTTATCTTACAAATTACTCAAAGAATTGTCCATTAGTAGTTTACTGTTTTTCGGTATACGAATTGTAAAGGTAGAGCCAACATTTTCTTCACTTTCAAAGGTAAGTGTTGTACCTAAATTTGCTAAGTGTTGTTTAGATATATTTAGACCAATTCCTGTACCTTGATTTAATAAAGCATTTTCTGCTCTAAAATAACGATCAAAAATATATTTTTGTTGATTTGTAGGTATTCCTATTCCTTGGTCAATAATTTGAAGCACCAAATATTCTTCTTCTACGGAAAAAAGAATTTTTATAGCGGTATCTTCAGGAGAATATTTAATGGCATTCTGTAATAAATTGGATAATGCCAATGCCAAAGTTTTTTCATCAAAAGTGATATGAAATTCATCTACATTATCAGGGTAATGAATTTTTTGTCCAGTTTTAAGTAACATATTGGCATCATAAACTACTTCATTAATGACCCTGCTTAAAGGAAATTCTTCAATAACATAATTGACTTTTCCTAACTCTAAACGTTCTATTGATAGAAAATCATTTAAAATAGAATCTAACTGTCTAACCTTGGATTTTATGGTGTCTACATGCTTGTCTCGTTTGTCTTGTTGTTTAGTTTCTTTATATTTCGAAAGTAAGGTTACTGAAGTAAGGATATTACTGAGCGGAGTTTTAAACTCATGGGAAACCAGCGATAAAAAACGGGTTTTAAGTTCGTTCAGTTCTTTTTCTTTTTCAAGGGCATCGGTTAATTGTTTAGTTCTTTCTTGAACGGTCTTTTCTAACTTTTGAGTGTAATTTTTTCGGTCTGTAATATCAGTTACCAAAGCCATTACATATCTATTACCGTAAAGGTTAAAGGGGTTAAGTCCTGCTTCTACAGGAATCTCTTCTCCATTTTTACGCAGTCCGTTTAAATCACGACCATGACCCATTTTTCTTTTTTCACTCTTTTCCATAAAATTGGAAACGTGATTTGCATGATTATGGTGATATCTTTTTGGAATAATACAGTCTAAAGATTTTCCAATAAGCTCATCCTTTTCATAACCAAACATTTCTTCGGCAGAGGAATTTGTAGCAACAATTATTTGTTCCGCATTTACTACAATAACCCCTTCCGAAATCCCTTCGGATAAGAGGTTGAATATGTTACTGTTTTTGTCAAAAACGATCATTTTTAAATATAATCCTTAACTGATTATTATCATAGAAATTTAGCTATAAAATCGATAATTTCTCGATATTAATTGTAAAATTTAAAACATGTTAAACTCACAAAAATTCGGAATTGAACTATACGAAAATTTAGGAAAATTATTTTATGCCATGGCAAGTACGGATGGTAATGTACATACAAAGGAAATAGACAAATTAAAATCTTATATACGTACATTTTGGTTAGACATTGATGCTATTGAAGATGAATACGGTTCAGATGCCGCATTTAGAATCGAAGCTACGTTCGATTGGTGTTTGGAATATGAAAAAGATGCGGATGAAAGTTTTAAACAATTTCAGGAATTCTATAAGGAGCACTTGAAATTATTTGGCTCGGCAATAAAAAACTTGGTTTTAGATACTGCACATGCTATGGCCAATTCATATGCCGGCAAGAATAAGTCCGAATTGATTCTGCTTTCAAAAATAGAATTACTTTTTAAAGATGAGTAGACGTCTTAATTATTTGATGTAATGATTATAATATTTTGATAATGAGTGTTATAGCTGGGTAAAAAGTAAATAATTTAAAAACTTAAAATTATGCATAGACTTCAAGATAAAGTGGCGGTTATAACAGGTGGTACAGGTGGAATAGGATTGGCTACCGCCCACCTTTTTTTAGAACAAGGAGCTAAAGTGGTTTTAGTAGATAATAATCTAACTGCAATTAATGAATTACGGACCAAATTTAATGATAAGAACGTGTCATTTTTTCAAGCCGATGTTTCTAAAAAAAAGGATACTATTAAGTTTTTAAGCCATGCTTTGGAAATTTTTGGTAAGATTGATATTTTCTTTGCCAATGCTGGTATAGAAGGCACTGCTAGCCCAATTGCAGAATATCCAGAAGATGTTTTCGACAAGGTAATTTCGGTAAACTTAAAAGGGGTTTGGTTGGGTTGCCAATATGTGATTCCTAAAATGGAAGAGGGTGGAAGCGTCATTATTACTTCATCAGTTGCCGGCTTAAAAGGATTTACAGGTTTAGGTGCTTATGTTGCAACCAAACATGCTGTGGTCGGTGTAATGCGCGTTGCTGCAATAGAGAATGCGACACGTAAAATTAGAGTAAACACCATTCATCCTGGTCCTGTAGATAATGAAATGATGCGCAGAATAGAAAGCGATATGTCTCCAGATAGCCCAAATACGGTTAAAGATGGATTTACGGCTACTGTTCCGTTTGATCGTTATGCTACCTCAAAAGAAATAGGTGAACTTGCCTTGTTCTTAGCATCTGATGAAAGTAAATATATTACTGGCTGCACACACCTTATCGATGGCGGTATGCTAAATGCGTAGTTCATATATTAAACATTAACTTTTGTATAACTTGATAGTATAAATGATGTCATTTATACTATCAAGATTTATTTTTGAAAACAGTACCTTAGAATAAAAATTAGCATTTATGACCGTTCATAATTTAGGCGACCAAAATTCAATTCTCAATCAGTTTATTTCAGAAATACGAGATTCTCGGGTTCAAAAAGATTCGATGCGTTTTCGTAGAAATATTGAACGTATAGGAGAGGTGCTAGGTTATGAGTTCAGTAAAGAATTAGCATACGTTTCTAAAAATATAGAAACTCCGCTTGGTAATAAATCTATGTATTTAATGCAGGATCAAGTAGTTATATGCTCTATCTTAAGAGCAGGTTTACCATTGCATCAAGGATTGCTGAATTATTTTGATACTGCCGAAAACGGATTCATATCTGCTTTTAGAAAACACGAAGACAATGAAGATAATTTTGAAGTTGTTGTCGACTATTTTGCGGCCCCATCTCTAGATGGTAAAATATTAGTATTAGCAGATCCTATGTTGGCAACGGGCAAAACTTTAGAAAATGTTTTAAAAGGATTAAAAGATCACGGAACTCCTGAACAAATTCATATTGTCTCGGTTATAGGGGCTAAAGCGGGTATAGATTATATTAAAGATACCTTTCCAAAAAACACACATTTATGGATCGCAGCTATTGACCCAGATTTGAATGCACGAGGCTATATTATCCCTGGTATTGGAGATGCCGGGGATTTAGCTTTTGGTGAAAAGCTATAATTTCATCTTTTTCTTAGTACGCTTTATTCCTTTTACAACTTCATACCAAAGTACAGAAAAAGCACCTATTAGTATTGTTGTTCCTAATTGAGTTATTGATAAAGCTTCAAACTCAAAGAAGCGGGTTAGTACGGGTACATACAATAATACTAATGAAAGTATAATGGTAAGTCCTATGATTAACGGAACCAGATTATTCTTATATTTCAATGTGGTGAATATGGAGTAATAAAAAGAACGATTTACTAAAGTCAAAAAGATATTGGCTACAATGAGTACCATAAATACCATGGTACGTGTACTATTTTCAGAGAAATCTACAGATACTGAATATTGATAAGCTACCAATGCGCCAACAGTTATAGCTAAGCCTTGTATAACACTTGTAGTGAGTTCTTTGTAATTAAAAAAAGTAGTTGAAAAAGGTCTAGGGTTTTTAATCATCAAGTTTTTTTCCATAGGCTCGTTTTCAAAAATAATAGAGCACGTTGGTCCCATAATCAATTCTAAAATAATAACGTGTGAAGGCGAGAATATATTCGGATAAATCCACCGTAATGCCAATGGAATAAATACGGTGAGGATGATAGGTATATGTATAGAAATGATATACTGAATAGCCTTTTTTAAATTGGTATATATTTTTCTGCCCATGGCAACGGCATCTACCATTTTAGATAGGTCATCATCTACCAAGATAAGAGAAGCGGCTTGTTTGGCAATTTCAGTCCCTTTTTTGCCCATTGCGATTCCAATATGCGATGCCTTTAAAGCCGGACCATCATTTACTCCGTCACCCGTCATTGCTACCACTTCGTTATTTTTCTTTAACGCATTTACAATTCTCAGTTTTGCATCTGGGAACATTCTAGAAAATACGTTAATGTGTTTTACTTTCTCTTGTAATTCGGCATCTGTAAGTAGCATAAGCTCATCACCAGAAATACATTTTTCGTACCCTTTAAAATTAATTTGTTTGGCAATTGCCATTGCCGTATTTGCATTATCACCGGTAACCAATTTTACTTGTATACCGGCACTTTCAAAGTCTTTAAGAACTTGTGGAATGTTTTCTTTTGGAGGGTCGTAAAAAGCAATAATACCTTTAAAATCAAATTTAAAATCTTGCTGCTCACTAGGGTAATTTTCTCCTATAAATATCGCGTTGCCAACCGCTAGCATTCTATACCCATCTTTACCTAATTCGGTAAGTGTGTTTTGAATGATTTCAATTTCAGAAGAAGTAAGATTCGATACCGCTATAATAGCTTCAGGGGCACCTTTTGCAGCAATGATTTGGTTACCTTGTTTATTCTGAAATACATGTGTCATCATTGGCGGTTTACCACCTAGTGGATATTCATGAACCATTTTAAAATAAGTGCGCTCATCTATATCAGTCAACTTACGGTACCAATTATGGATGTCAATTTCCATTGGATCAAAAGGTATGGGTTCACTTGCCCACATAGAGGTAGTAATGAGGTCTTTCTCGTTGCTTCCTAATATATCTTTAGTGTTTACAATTTTACCGGTCTCTAGTGTAAATAGTTTGGCTAATGCCATTTTATTCTGGGTAATAGTACCAGTTTTATCAGTACAAATAACAGTGGCACTACCTAGGGTTTCAACAGTTTTCATTTGTTTCACCACAATTCCCATTTTCATTAATCGCCATGCACCCAAAGCCATAAATGTGGTAAATGCTACGGGTATTTCTTCTGGAAGAATACTCATGGCCAAGGTAAGTGCTTTTAATAAACTATCGAGTATAAGACCAGAGCGCATATAGTTTAAACACCAAACCAAAAGAAAAATAATGCCTCCCCAAATAGACATTAATTTTACGAAGTTGAAAATCTTTAATTCTAAAGGCGTTTTTTCTTCGGTAATATCTTCAAGGCTTTTTCCTATTTTTCCGAGTTTGGTCAGGTTTCCAATAGCAGTAATTTGGGCAATTGCCAATCCACTGGCAACGGTAGTTCCTGTGAATATTAAATTATCAGTGCTTTTGGCATCCTTATAAACAGAAAGCGACTCGCCAGTTAAAATAGATTCATTTACAGAAAAATCATTTGAGTGAACTATAACACCATCCGCAGAAATGGTAGTGCCTTCTTCAACCATTAGATAATCACCAACAACAATTTCTTGACTATCAATTTCAACAACTACACCGTTGCGTATGACCTTACTTTTAGGGTGGGTAAGATTTTCGAGATTCTCTAAAGCTTTTCTACTTCTAGAATCTTGGTATAATGAAATGGAGCCCACAAGAACAATGGCAGAAGCTAAGAAAATACCGTCACCCCAATTACCAGTTATAAAATAGATAGATGAAGCTATAAGTAGTAATATAACCATGGGCTCCTTAGCGATGCTTTTTAGGGCATCTAAAAAACTATTTTCCTTTTTATAATTAAAAGTGTTTGTCCCATGTGCTGCTCGAGAGGCAGTAACCTGCTCCTCAGTAAGTCCTTCAATTCCAAAATCAGCGGCATTGATCATACACTTTTATCGAATTATCATATGATAAGGTTAATAAATTTGTAGTACTAATGTATAAGAAATATTTAGGTAACTCACTGACATATATCATTTTAATTGAGACTATTAGTGTGCACTTTTATTGGTATAAGAAACCTTTAATTTTAATATTATGGAAGCAGTAATAAAGGATATACGAATACTAATGAAAACAACATATACTCGATTGGTTTCCCTTAAAAAAGAGCAAAATCCGGAGCTATTTAATACAGAGTTGTTGAAAGTTTTACCAAATATTTACAAGTACGTGTCAAAGCGATTAAATAGTGCCGTAGCAAATGGAAAGTTAAATAAGGGTATGTTTAACCCTAATGATTTTACGGATCAACTATTCATTGAGGTTTATGAGCATATGGATGAGATAAATGGAGCAAACGAGTTACATACTTTTCTTTTTAAAACGGTAGATCAATTATTAGAGGATAGTTTACTCGAGGAGGAGTTTGATCATGTGTTTTTTGATAATATAGATACCTATTCTAAGCCAGAATGGGATGCTATGGAAGAGCAGTATAGTAGAGATGGCGATGGAGATTTCGTCATGTTAGAAGAAATGGACGATAGCTCGCTAAATAAACAAAACTATACACTCGATCATGTTTTTATTACGGAAGAAGAAAAAGAACTTGCTGAAAAATTAGATGCTTCTTTGAAAGAAGATCGTATATCAAACCATGTGGAGTTTGTGCTAAATAAAATGGATTTACCAATGCGGACTATTTTTCAACTTTATACGAAACAAGGGTTTACTTTAACAGAAATAGCTGATATTCGGGAAGTTTCACTTACCAAAGTAGAAGAAATTTTATCTAAAGCTCGTGAATTAGTAAAAAATAGTTTTGAAAACAGATTTCTACTTTAAAGTAACTAATGTAGAAAATGCTCTCACTAAAATGAGAGCATTTATTTTGATGTTATAAGTAAATGATTATTTAATGGTTTGCCTTATTTTACCCGTAATTTCATTAATATGAATTCGAAAGATAATAGGGGTATCCTCGGCATCGATTTTTGCAGAAAACTCACTTATGTATTTAGGGTGTTCCCCATAATTATCTGAAATTACCTTTTTAACGCCCACGGAGAATTCATGTAGCATATGCTTTGCATCAATACTTGAAAGTTCTTCAAAAGTACCTTGTAGTAAAACGGATTTCCAGTTTGTAATTGAGGCTATTTCATCGATGAACAGGCAAACAGCTTTATTTTTCCTCATTTCGTGAATCTTGTGACCTTCGGATGAATAACTGGTTATGGTATTCGTATCCGAATCGTAGAAATAGGTTATAGGTACAATATGTGGGTATCCACCAGAAACATAAGCCAGTCTACCAATGTAGTTTTGCGCCAATAATGCTTTACATTCCGTTTTATCCAAATTTTTTCTCATGACTATTGCCATTTATTAATTACTTAAATGTATACATCATTCTAAGCGCAGCACATGATATTAGTCAGTATATGAATAACAAAAGTCTAATAACTCAAAATAGTTTTAAATTTTTATTGTAAAAATAATAACACCTTTAGCAATCATAGCGTACTTTTTATTCCAAATAAAATTTTGTTTTGAAATTTTTCAAGTTAATTTAAAAGGCTACTTAACTACTAAAACTATTTTTATGAATAAATCGCCAGTGAATACAATTGCCTCAATGTTGAAATTTTTCATGCTTCTTTTGCTTGTTTTTTCATGTGGCGAGAATACGAAGTCTAGTATATTGTATAAAACTGATAGTACAATTGAAATAGATGAGGACGACAATAAAGATTCGGTATTGCTAAAGGCTTCACATGTCATTCCTACAAAAAATCAAATGAATGCTTTAAGAGATGAATTTATAGCATTTGTTCATTTTGGACCAAATACGTTTACGGAATTGGAATGGGGAAATGGCATGGAAGATCCTAAGGTTTTTAATCTAGAAAATTTAGATACCGACCAGTGGTGTAGGGCAATGAAAGATGCTGGGATGAAAAAAGTAATTTTTACGGCAAAGCATCACGATGGTTTTGTATTATGGCAAAGTAGGTATACTCTACATGGGGTTATGTCTTCGCCTTTTCAAAACGGAGAAGGAGATATTTTAAGAGAACTGTCTCAATCATGTAAAAAGTACGGAATAAAACTAGGTGTTTATTTGTCACCTGCAGATTTGTATCAAATAGAAAATAAGGAAGGTTTATACGGAAATTTAAGCGAGTATACGTTACGAACTATTCCAAGACCAGTTGAAGATAGACCGTTTGAAAATAAAAATACTTTTGAATTTGAAGTCGATGACTACAATGAATATTTTTTGAATCAATTATTTGAACTGTTAACTGAATATGGTCCAATAGATGAGGTTTGGTTTGATGGTGCGCATCCAAAAAGAAAAGGAGGGCAACAATATAACTATAGAGATTGGAAGAAGTTAATTAATGAGCTTGCTCCAAATGCGGTAGTTTTTGGAAAGGAAGGTACGCGTTGGTGTGGCAATGAAGCTGGGGGAACAAGAGATACGGAGTGGAACGTTGTGCCCTATAATGAAGATCCAAGGACAATGAACTTATTTGCAGATATAACCGCAGAAGATGTTGGAAGTATAGATAGGCTTATGGAGGGTAAATATCTACATTACCAGCCAGCAGAGACAAACACATCTATTAGAGAGGGTTGGTTTTATAGAAATGAAAACGAACAAAAAGTTAGAAATACCGATGATGTTTTTGATATCTACGAAAGGTCCGTTGGCGGTAATTCAATTTTCTTATTGAATATACCCCCAAATAGAGAAGGAAAATTCTCAGAACAAGATGTACAAGTTTTAAAAGAAACGGGCCAAAGAATAGAAGAGACCTATGGTACTAATTTATTAGAAAATGCCAAAGGATATAATAACGTTTTAGATGAAGATGAGGATACCTTTTTAGTTTTAAATGATGATAAATTAACGCTTGAATTTGAACTTCCAAAGGACATCAAGATCAATAGGTTCGTTATCCAAGAAGATGTGAAAAGACATGGTGAACGTGTGTCCCGTCATGCATTGGATGCATGGGTAAATAACCAATGGACAGAGATTTTGACAAGCACAAATATTGGGTACAAAAGAATTCTTAGATTTCCCGAAGTAACAACGAATAAATTACGGTTACGTATACTAGATTTTAGAGCTACACCGGTTATTCAACATGTTTCTGCCCACTATTATAAGACAAGACCCCCTGTTTTAGAAATAAAGAGGTCCAAGGAAGGCATGGTAAACATCGCTCCAAAAATGGCCGATTTTAAATGGAATCCAAATGGCGAAAATCCAGGTGAAAATCTAAATAAGGGATTAAAGATAGTCTATACAACAACAGGTGAAGTCCCCGATATAAATTCTGCAGAATATATAGAACCATTTCAGTTTGCAGATGGTAACATAAAGGCGGTAGCCATTTTAAATGAAGAATTGGGGAGTGTATCAGATTATACTTTTGGTATTCTTAAAGAAAACTGGAAAATTCTTAATGTAGATAGTGAACTAAAAGAACATACTGTTGACATGCTAATGGATGAAAATACAGGAACGTTTTGGCAAGCTGATGAGAATAGTTACGGCAATCATTTTGTTTCTCTAGATATAGGAGAAGAAACTGAAATTAGTGCTTTTAAATATACACCACCAACGGATTTTAATTCTGGAATGTTTGAAAAAGGAACTATTTATAGTAGTCTTGACGGTAAAAGTTGGAAGGAAATAGAAAGTTTTGAGTTTGGCAATTTAATTAATGACCCAACACCTAGAACACATAAGTTTAAAACCGCTTTTTCTACTAGATATTTAAAATTAGAAAGTGATGAAATTACAGGTTCGAATACCTCTTCTGCCATAGCGGAACTAGATTTTTATAAGAATTAGTTTTTTTAAAATCTCAACAAAGTTGGGTTCAGCCTTTATATTAATGGTTGAACCCAACTTTGTTAAGATACAATGGTAATTAGTATTGCAACCGTATATAAATCTGTTGAAAGCTTAAACATTTAAGGATGGTAGCAATTTTCAACGAATTCTAGTTTAACCCCAACGAATACTAAAAGGCACCGGTTTCTCCCGTAGTTCACAATTAGATTTGACTTCAAATAATAATAATCTAAAACTAAGATCATGAAACTACTGTACATCTTTTTACTATGCATAACCTGCTTTACAGGTTTCTCACAAGATAATGAAAGTCCGTATTTGTTGGTATCCACAGAAGATGCTATCATTCCTTTAAAGTCATCAGAAACAACTGTAAATATAGCTGGTACGGTTGCTCATGTTCAAATTACGCAAGTATATCAGAATAAAGGAACCGGGGCTGTAGAAGCGAAATATGTATTTCCGCTTTCTACACAAGCAGCGGTTCATAAAATGCAGATGACTATTGGCAATAGAATTGTGAATGCCAAAATATTTGAAAAACAAGAAGCTCAAAAAGTGTATGATGCTGCTTTGGAAGAAGGTAAACGAGCAGCGAAGTTAGACCAAGATAGACCCAATGTTTTTAAAATGAACGTAGGTAATATTATGCCTGGCGATGAAATTGCCATAGATATCTATTACACAGAAATATTAGTGCCTGTAAATGGGGAATATCAATTTGTAGCACCAGGAGTTGTAGGTCCTAGGTTTACGGGTGAGAGTACTAAAAATGAAGAGAGTTTCAATATGCCATATTCGGCGAAGGGCATAGCCGATAGTTTTGATTTTGATATGTCGGTAACCCTAAATGCGGGCATGATTATTCAGAATATTAATAGCAGCAGTCATAAAGTAACGGTGAATCATCCTAATTCAAAAACAGCCGAAGTCTTTTTATCCGAAGAAAATAAGAATCCCTCGAACAGAGATTTCATATTGAATTATAATCTAAGGGGAAATCAAATTCAAACGGGATTATTACTGTACGAGGGAGAAGATGAAAACTTCTTTACTTATCAAATGGAACCAAATAAAAATGTGGAATTACATGATATTCCGGCACGAGAATATCTGTTTATTGTAGATGTTTCGGGATCAATGAACGGTTATCCATTGGAAGTTTCAAGACAATTAATGCGAAACTTACTTTGCAATTTACGAATGAGCGACACCTTCAATGTTCAGTTATTCGCTTCTAGTTCAACTATGTTTAGTGCGACACCAGTAGAATCGACCGAGCAGAATATTGAAGCAGCCATTCGTTTTTTATCCGAAGGTCAAGGCGGTGGCGGTACGCAGTTGCTAAGTGCATTGCGTGAAGCTTATAAACTACCAAGAAAAGAAATGAACGTTGCAAGGTCTATGGTAGTAATTACCGACGGATATGTTAGTGTAGAAAAAGAAGCCTTTGAATTGATAGGCAATAACTTAGATCGAGCAAATGTATTCACCTTCGGAATAGGGTCTAGCGTCAATAGATATTTAATAGAAGGTATGGCGAAGGTTTCCAACAGTGAATCTTTCATTGCAACGACATCGGAAGAAGCTGCAGAAGTAGCGGAAGAATTTGCAAAATACATTGCTACACCCTTGTTGACCAGAGTAAAAATAGAATCGAAAGGATTTGATATGTATGACCTTGCCCAAAAAAGTATACCTGATGTATTTGCCGCTAGACCGGTGGTTATTCATGGAAAATATAGAGGCATGGCAGAGGGTGAAATTATCGTAACTGGTTACCAAGGCAAGAAGCGATTTAGACAAGTGTACAATGTGTCTGACGGGCAATTAAGCAAGCAAAACAAAGCATTGGGTTATTTGTGGGCAAGAAAGAAAATAGCGGAGTTAGATGATTATAACAATTTGTTCAATGAAGACGTAAAAGATGAGGTCGTAGCATTAGGATTGAAATACAATTTGTTGACCAATTACACATCTTTCGTAGCGGTAGATGAAGCCATAGTGAATAAAGATGGAACCCTGACAAAAGTAAAACAGCCGTTACCAATGCCAAATTATGTAAATAATTCAGCCGTAGGAGCAGAAGCAGCCGTCAAAGAGACTAGCAAATTCAAGCGCTCTTTCAACCTAGATTTTAATAATGAAATAGAGAAGAATGTAAAAAGACAATTAACGATGGAGTTCAAAGTGATGTATAGTAAATTGGTAACAAATTATTTAAAAAAGTATGAAAGCCTACGTATACAATTCAATGCAGATGGTAAAGTGATTGGCATAGAAAAACTAGAAAATGGTCGCTGGTCTGTTGATGAAAGCATGTTATTGGAATTTGAGAAAATTACTTTAAAATCCGTTAAAAAAGAGATGACTTTAACGATAAAAAAGTAGGTAGTATTAGTTTTCAGTAAGCAGTTTTTTTAAAACGCCATTGCAAGGCACGAAGCAATCTCTAACTAGTTGGTAGATTACTTCGTGCCTTTCTATATTATCTAATCCATACTTTTTTACGGGGCTCTTTTTCTTTATAAAAAACCTAGTAAAAACCAGGTGTAAACTTAATAAATACACACTGTTCAACGAAAACTAGATGAACGGCTACGAATACTAAAACAGCCTCATAAAAGCCCTGTCTCTGCTGTAATTTAGTAGTATAGAAACAAAACAACTAAAAAATTATATCATGAGAAAATTCATCCTTTTAGCCTTCATATTTAGCATGTATATCACGAATGCACAAGAGTTTCAATTAACCGATAAATACGATGTCACCAACCAAAGAAGTAGTGGTCAACAAGAGGAAGATATCTGGTTGGTAGATGTCATTGTTACGAACAACCCAGAAAGTCATGTAGCAACATTATCTATCTCGGATTTCGGTTTGTTAGATGAAATACGCATCTCGGTTTTAAGCAATCCGGATTTAGAGGATATCAATGAAATTTTAAAAGTAACGGTCGAATATAATGCTTGCTGTTCAAGCACAGAAGAGTACTATTATTTGGTAAGTAACGATAATGATTTCATTTCCTTGCCAGGTATTAAAAACGAGTATGCCTACGAACCTATTACGGATATACACTACATTTTTCCTAATCAGTTATTTGGCAAGGAAGGAACCATATTAAGAGCCGCATTACAATACACGGAAACAGCTACAATTAAAGAAATTAAAGTACTTAGAAGCATTGCCTGGAACGACGATGATTTTGATACTGAAGACGCTATAACAGCAATTAATTAGTAATAACCCTTAAAATTTAGAAACATGAAAAATTTAAAGAAAAGTGCCTTATTCCTATGCTTATTTGCATTTGTAAACATCTTCGCCCAAAGCGTAGATCAAGTAGAATTTGAAGTGATGGACAAAAAAATTCCCGCTGAAGAATTAACGTATGAGTATCTATTGGCTCACAAAGTATTTCTTCGCGAAAAGCCATCGGTGCGCAGTAAAAAAGTAACGTTACTTAATATCGGTACTAAAATGGTCTTATGGGAAAAAAGTCTTTATGCTATAGAAATAGACGGAATCAAAAGTCACTGGTACCGCGTAACCACAGGCAATGAAACCGGATGGGTGTGGGGCGGAATGATAGCTCAGAAATCCTTCGGCAGTATTGCGGACAACCAAGTAAAGTTTGTGTACGGTTATCAAAGCAGCGCTAAAAATGAAGCGGGAGTTACCGAAACTAAATATCAATTACGTGCCTTTAAAAACGGTCAACAATTAGATAAAATGGTATTGGATAGTTTGGCAGCCATTCCGGTTCACATTCAAAACCACGGTAGTTTAGGTTTGTTTAATGTTGAAGATGTAATTACGGTAGATTTAGCCGATGTAGATACTGGTTACCAAGTAGGTAAGAGCTACTTGTTCTGGAACAATGGTAGATTCAAAAAAGTGGCGGACTTAATTGACTACGCAGATACCAATTATTTAAAGACCGAGTCTTTTGTTTTTCCGTCGGATATGCAAGGTGTTAAGAGTACTATTTTGTTAAAAACAACGATTACAAAAAACATCAAAACGCTAGATGATGCTATGGCTCAGAACAATGTGGAGTTCATTACAACAAAGTATATCTGGAACGGATCTAAGTTGATTAAAAAAGAAGAAACTAATCAAATCAAAGATAGTGCTGTAGTTAGTATAGACTTTTAAAAAATAGCTATGAATAAGTGTTTAATTATAGTATTGGTTTATGTGCTAATGTTAGGTAGTAAGAAGCCGTTTTCGCAACAGTCGGGAGCGGCACTTGCTCCACCTTCTAAAAAAGAAGTGGTACAAGAATCCATCGTTTTTATTGCTGGTTTTGATGAAGGTGATAACACCTATTATGGCAATGCCAAGCAGTACTTTGAAAAGCAAAGAATGTCAGTTGTAGACAGTCTTTTTGCTATTGATGAGATAGTAAAATATCTAAATAGTGCAGGGGAGAACCAAATAAGGTATAACGAAATTCATATTGTAAGTCATAGTAACGCCTGGTTGGGCATGTCGTTAAAGACAACAAGAACTGGAGAACGCATTACAGAAAGGAGTTTGCAAGATGCAATAAGTGAGAATAAAATGGAAACCATCTGTGATGGTGTTACAAGCGATTCTAAAATCATTTTTCATTCCTGCGGATTGGGAGAAAATCAACCTTTACTTCAAGAATTGAAAAATACCTTCAAAGCAGATGAAGTTGTAGCATCGCCCTATTTCAATGTATTCGGTGGTAAATATGCAGACCATTATTTGGCAAAACCCTATTATGGATATTATCCAACGGCGGAATCTTTAGGTCCGGCGCATTTATCCAAAGAGTTCAAGCAAGCGTATCCGACGGTTAATATCGATTGGTTTACAGCACTAAAAACGAGACAGGAATCTTCGTTTGGTAAAGCCTATAGTTTCAAATTCAATATTCCGGTAGATTGGGAATTTACTTTTGATTCGGAGGATGATATACCTACTTTAGAAGACAAAGAAGCAATTATGGATTGGATTTCAGAATCCCCAGAAATGGCTGAGGTACTGTTTAAATTGAACATTCCTATAGAAAGTTTTAGATGGAGAAGCACTATCAAAGAAAACAAACTAATAATAAAAGGAAAAACAACCGTACTCTGCATATTAGCACCTATTTTGAAGTCTAATGATGCCAACGAGTACCAAAGCACAAACATACAAGACCCTTTATTATATCAAATATTATAGACATAATAACGTTAGATAATTACTTAAAATAGAACACATATTTGAATCTGCTTAGTAAATACTTCGTATTGGTATTTTGTTTATTAGGAACAATGCACTTAGCTGCGCAAAACAGTCAGCTACGGGCATATACCATTGCAGATGGTTTACCGCAATCTCAAGTATATGATGTGCTGCAAGATGCAATGGGTTATTTGTGGTTAGGAACGCAAGGTGGAGGATTAGCAAATTTTGACGGAGAAAACTTCGAAGTTTGGAATGAAAGTGACGGATTACTTTCCAATTACATTGATGCTTTACATACCGCAAACGATTCCCTTTTTGTAGGTACCAAAAAAGGACTTTCCATAAAAGTAAAGAACAACTTTGTAAATTATAATTCCCCACAAATACTACAATTTAACACCGCTGAAAATGTGTTGTATGTAGGTACTAAAAAAGGACTTTACAGCTACTCAAAAAATAAGAAACTATGCAAGATTTCTATAAATGCTGAAATAGATTCCAGCGAAATTAATTCAATACTTTTTGATGGAAATTACTACTGGTTGGCTACAAATAACGGTTTGTGGAAACTTAATGCATTGAGCGAATCCGCCACTGAAAAAATTAAGGTTGAGGCGAATAACTTTAAGTCCGTCATACAACATAACAACAAAATATTGGCGGCAACTTTTGATGACGGTGTATTTATAATGGTTAAAGAGAATACTGCTGACCAGTTTCTGATGCCCGAACCATCGCGTATAAATTCCATGTCCATTCATAATACGGATGAGCTTTGGATAGCCACTGATAATGATGGTATTACGGTGGTAGAAACCACTAAATTCTCAGAGCTAAAACGACTTAATACGGCTAACGGCTTAGCTACTCCGCATATCAGAAAAATCATGGAAGATGATAATGGAAACTTGTGGATTGCAAGTTCTGGTGGCGGACTCTACAAGTACTTTCAGAACAATTTTAAGCACTACGACCAAAGTACTGGCTTAAAAGGCAATCGTATATATGCGGTACATAATGCTGCTGACGGGTTATGGTTGTCTACTTCGGAAGCCGGACTAACAAAGGTTGATTCGCTAGGCATTCATCCACTACCTAATGAAAGCACTTTTTTCGATGTAAAAATCAAAACCATAACTAGCGATTCAAAAGGGAATCTTTGGGCAGGTTCAGATAATAGGGGATTGCTATTTCGAGAGACTAAAATGGTCGACAGTTTGGTGTTCTCGTCGAGTGAAACCTTTTTAATAAATATTGACACGGTTTCTGTAGAAAGAACCACCAATCATATTATTGATGAAAGCAAAGGTTTTCCGTCAGATTGGGTGCGTACGGTAATTGCCGATGATGATTTTATATGGGCAGCGACCTATGCCCACGGTATCGTAAAATTCAATTACTATTCAGACAATGATAGCCTTGTGGTTAGAAAAACTTTTTCGAAGCGAAATGGAATTACTGACATGCTAATAAAAGGCATGGTTAAAGGTCCTGATGGTAAACTCTGGTATTCCACACAAAATGGTCATTTAGGCTATATTGAAAATAATAAGGTGACGAGTATTGAAACCGGTCTAGAACAGCAAACCGCAATCGGTACTATTTTGTTTCATGACGAAACGATTTATTTAGGTACTTCGGGTAAAGGTATTTGGTATGCTAAAAGTACCAATCCCGTTAATTTTCAACAATTAAAAGGAAGCAAGAATTTATCTTCAAATAATATCTATCAGCTCATTTTCGATGAACAAGGCTATTTGTGGGCAGGTTCAGAAAGGGGAGTCGATAAAATAGAATTGAACCCAGAAAACGAAATTGTAGATGTGTACCATTTTGGTAGAAATGACGGATTTTTAGGCATTGAAACCTGCTTAAATGCTGTTGACAAAGATGCTAATGGTAATATCTGGTTTGGTGCAATTTATGGACTTACTAAACATATTCCTAGTGAAAGCAAAAAAACGGCAGCACCGCCAACCGTATATTTTACGGGCGTTGAAGAACGTTATAAAAATATAGATTCTTTAGTTTTAAAAGATTGGACGAATAGTAACAAAATATTGCAATTAACTCCCGAACAAACACAATTAGGTTTCTCGTTTAGAACGGTAGATGTAGACCACCCAAATGAGGTGGAATACAGAACAAAATTAGATGATATCGAATGGAGCCCGTGGGTAAAGGAGAACAAACAAAATTTCGCGGGACTCGCTTACGGAGCCCATACCTTTTCGGCGCAATCTAGAAATTACAGATGGCAAGAAAGCGAGCCAATTACATTCAGTTTTTTTATCGATAGTCCCCTATACAAAAAGGACTGGTTTCAGTGGTCGGTTTTGACATTGACAATATTGGTATTGTTGGGAATAGGTTTGTTTTATATCCGTAGGATAAAAGCAAAAAACAGAGCCGCTCAAGAGCATTTAAAAACTCAGAACTATCTGCTTACTTTAGAGCAAAAGGCATTGCAATTACAGATGAATCCGCATTTTATATTTAATGTATTAAATGGGGTGAAAGCCATGGCAGGCAACAAGCCCGAAAAGATGGATACTACAATTAATAGTTTTGCCATTTTGCTTCGCGAAACCTTACAGAATTCTAGAAAAGAACACATAAGTTTAGATCAAGAAATAAAGGCATTACGACATTATGTGGAAGTAGAACAATTAATGGCTCAAAAACCATTTGAATGTTCTTTCAGTGTAGATACCAATCCCGATGCCGAAGAGATATTGATTCCGCCAATGTTGATTCAGCCTTTTGTAGAAAATGCCATTAGACACGGAATATTAAAAGGAGAAAGAGCAGGAGAATTAGAAATAGCCTTTACCACCACAAAAAGCCATTTACAGTGCAGTATTATTGACAACGGAATGGGTATTTTTAAATCGCAGAACGAAAAACCAAAAACAGACCATCAATCTATGGCGTTGACGGTAACGAAAGAGCGGTTGGAATCTATTGCCGGTAACAATACCTTGAAAATCAGCGAGATTAAAAATGAAGACGGTAGTATTGGCGGTACCAAAATTAGCTTTAAAATACCATTACTAACAGATTATTAAAGACCTATGCATACAGCGATAATAGTAGAAGATATGATTGACGCCTTAACCCTTTTAAAGCGGGATATTGAGACGCAACACCCAGATATTGAAATCATCGCAACGGCACAGAGTGTAGTGGAAGCCGCAAAAGTGCTACGTAAAAATCAGCCCGATATTCTATTCTTGGATATCATGCTTGGTGATGGTACAGGCTTTGATATTCTGGAAATTTTCCCCGATTTAAAATCGAAAATCATATTCGTAACAGCGAGTGATGAGTTCGCGATAAGAGCCTTCAAGTTCGCAGCAATCGACTATGTTTTAAAGCCATATTCAAATGACCATTTAAGTTTAGCAATTGCTCGTGCAAAAGAGCAGTTGCAGCCTAATAAAGAGCGATTGCAGATATTAAAGGAAACCATTGAGGCTCCGGAGAAAAAGCCGAATAAGATATCGTTACATACGCTAGACCAAATTATCATTGTCAGTTTAGATGATATCATTCGGTGCGAATCTGACAGTAATAACACCATTTTTCATCTTCAAGACAAACGCAAGATATTCGTAACAAAGACCCTAAAGTACTTTGCCGATTTATTAAGTAGTCACGATTTTGTGCGAGTACACCAAAGTCATTTGGTTAACCTGCAATGCATTAGTGCCTATATCAAAACCGATGGTGGTTATTTAATGTTAAAAAACGGAGAAAATGTACCAGTTTCAGTGCGTAAGAAAACCGAGATTATAGAGATTTTGGATAAGATGCATCGGTAATTTTAATATAGAAAAATGTAGCTAATTGAATATTTAATATATCATGAATTTTAGAATCCTAATTTCATATCCTGGGTCAATGAATCAAGGTATTTCTTAGTATCTAACTTATAAACAATTGGAGGTCTGCTACCTGTTTTTGTGGCTGTTCCTACCTTAATTAATATTTTCGTTTTTAAAATTCGCTGTCTAAAATTTCCGCGATCCACTGGTCTTCCAAGAATAGCTTCATAGAGTTTTTGCAATTCAGGAATTGTGAATGATTCTGGCATAAAGCTAGCAAGTAATGGCTTGCTTTGTAGTTCTGCTCTAAGCATTAGTAAAGCTTCAGAAACCAAATGCGAGTGATCTAAGGCCAACGATTTTGTTTCATTCACATTTACCCATTTTACCTCTTTAAAAAACGGACCGGTTTTTAAATCTTTCTGTTTTTGACCAACAATGCTATAATATCCTATGGTTACAAAACGTTGAGATACATGTTTAATAATATCTTCAGGAAAGCCTAAACTTGAATATCCCTTTATTTCTTCAGAAAATTCTCGTTGAGCCGAACCAAAAGTTCCGAACTGACTAAGTAGTAAATTGTTTATTTCTGTTTGTTCAAAAAGTATGCGTTTTGCCGCTTCATTAATTCCTTCATTTTGATAAATGTAACCTCCTGGAATATTCCAAATATCTGCTTGTACAGGTTGTACAATGGGTACTTGTAAATGCTCGCCGTTAAATCTAAAAATAACACAGTTTATAGATAATTGTGGAATGCACTTTTTAAGCTCTTGGCGAATAAGTGTTATGGTTTCTTCTGAAAATTGGGACATTAAATAACGGTAATGGTTTGAATTATAAACGAATATAAACTTAAAAATTATAATTATTAAACTATTTTTCTATATTTGAGTGAAATTCACTCATTTATATACATCAACAATGACCACACCAAAAAAAGGAAGAACCAAAAGAAGAATTTTACGGGTCCTTGCCGTATTAGGAATTCTAATTGCAATTATTGCAGTAGCCGCATATTTTATGCTAAAACCTGCTGAACAAAAAGTACTTGTATTTTCAAAAACTGAAGGTTATAGACATGAATCTATTGAACCAGGAATTGAAGCCATTAAAAAATTAGGAGAAACTAATGGTTTTACCGTTGTCGCTACCGAAAACGCGGAAGATTTTAATGAAAATAATTTAAAAGATTTTATGGCAGTGGTATTCTTAAATACTACAGGTAATGTTTTAGATCCCGTACAACAAAGCCAAATGGAGCGTTTTATTCAAGCTGGTGGGGGTTATGTAGGAATACATGCCGCAACGGATACAGAATATGGTTGGCCATGGTACGGAAAATTAGCAGGTGCCTATTTCGATAGTCACCCTATGAACCCTAATGTTCAAGAAGGGGCTGTGAAGGTTGTTCAGCCAAATCATGCCGCAACAGATTCGTTGCCAAGTACATGGACGGTAGCAGATGAATGGTATAATTTTAAAGCCATAGACCCTACCAACCAAGTTTTAATTACGGTAGATGAATCTACTTATAACGGTGGTACAAATGGCGCTAATCACCCAATAGCATGGTATAAAGAATATGACGGTGGTAGGTCATTTTATACAGGTATGGGTCATACCGATGAACAATTTTTAGATTCTAAATTTTTAAGTCATTTATTAGGCGGTATTAAGTATGCTATAGGTCTTGGGCAGCCGGTAGATTATAGTAGGGCATATGCCGAATTGGTTCCCGAAGAAAATCGATTTATGAAAACGATGTTTACACAGAATTTGAATGAGCCAATGGAGCTTGATTTTCTAAGTGATGATAAAATCATATATATTGAAAGAAAGGGAGGTATTCATATTTATGATCTTGAAAAAAGCAAAGATTCATTGATAACAACCTTAGAAGTTTTCTCAGGATTGGAAGATGGTCTGTTAGGTTTGGCAGTAGATCCAAATTACAAAGAGAATAACTGGATTTACCTATACTATTCTGAAAATAAGGGAGAAAACAATCAAAATTTATCCCGTTTTGAATTAAAGAATGGTTCCTTTGACCTTACATCAGAAAAAATTCTATTAAATGTAGTAACTCAACGAGAAGAATGCTGTCATTCTGCAGGTTCCATTGAGTTTGGGCCAGATGGTTATCTCTATCTATCTACAGGAGATAATACTAGCCCTAGAGTAGACGGGTATTCACCTTTAGACAATAGGGAGGGAAGATATGGCTGGGATGCCCAAAAATCGGCAGGTAACACAAATGATTTAAGAGGTAAAATATTACGTATTAAGCCGGAAGTAGATGGAACATATAGTATACCTGAAGGAAATCTTTTTCCAAAAGGAACGCCTAAAACAAGACCGGAGATTTATGTTATGGGAAACAGAAATCCGTATCGTATTTCAGTAGATTCAAGAACCGGTTTCTTGTATTGGGGTGAAGTTGGGCCTGATGGAAATAATGATTCTTTAAATTTAGGACCTAAAGGGTATGATGAAATAAATCAAGCACAGAAGGCAGGTAATTTTGGATGGCCGTACTTAATTGCCGATAATCAGGCATACAATAAGCGTGATTTTAAAACCGACACTACAGGTGCATTATATGATTCATTACAACCTATTAATGAATCGCCAAACAATACAGGCTTACGGGAGTTGCCACCATCACAACCTGCAATGATTTATTATCCCTATGCTACTTCAGATAAATTCCCCGCTTTGGGAACTGGTTCAAGAAATGCAATGGCCGGTCCAATTTATTATAGCGAAGATTATGCGGATAGTGGACTAAATTGGCCCGATTTTTTTGATGGTAAATTGTTGGCTTATGATTGGATGCGTGGTTGGATTTTTGCTGTGACAATGAAGGAAGATGGTTCATTTGAAAAAATGACACAGATCCTACCCAATATGAAGTTCAACAATACTATCGACATGATTTTTGGTCCTGATGGCGCACTTTATATATTGGAATACGGTACAGGCTGGTTCTCACAAAATGCGAACGCTACGCTCTCAAGAATAGAATATATAAATGGCAATAGAGCTCCAAAAGCAGAGATTGCAGCAGATAAAACTATAGGCGCAGATCCGTTGACCGTAAATTTTGCCGGAAGAAATTCAATTGATTATGATGGAGATGCGCTTACATACAAATGGACATTTGGTGATGGAAGTGAAGAGTCTTCAGAAATTAATCCAGTATATACATTCAACACATCTGGTAAATTCAAGGTAAACTTAGAAGTAACGGATTCTGAAGGTAATGTTGCAAATAGTGAAACCGAAATTATGGTTGGTAACGAATTGCCGGAGCTTACTTGGGAGATTACTGGTGGAAATGGCAGTTTCTATTGGCCAGATGCCCCAATAGATATTAAATATAATGTAGATGTAAACGACGCTGAGGATGGTAAATTATCTGATGGGACCTTAGATGCATCGCGCATTATTGTTTCTTTTGATTATTTAGCAGAGGGTAGTGATAAGGTACTCGCTGCTAAAGACCACGCAAATATGGCAGATGCTGCTTACGCTTCGGTTGGTAAAACATTAATGGGCAGTTCAGACTGTATTTCTTGTCACAAAGAAAAGGATAAATCCATAGGGCCTTCTTATATTGATATTGCCGATAAATATGCTACAACCCAACAAGCATCGAGTATGTTGGCTAACAAAATTATAAATGGAGGAAGTGGTAATTGGGGTGAAATACCCATGGCGGCACACCCAGATTTAAGTGTAACCGAAGCAAAACAAATGGCAGAATATATTCTTAGCCTTTCACAGTCGGCAGCACCGGTAAAGTCTAAATATCCACCTGCGGGTAGTTATACAAGTAACCAACATATTGGAAGTAAAACAAAAGGCACTTATGTGTTAACGGCTAGTTATACCGATATGGGTGGTGGTGAAATAGAAGGTCTAAATGCCCAAAAGACATTTTTACTTAGATATCCTAAAGTTGAAGGTGAAACTTTTGACGATGGCACCGCTCAAAGAATGAATGTGCCGGCAGGTACCATACCTGACCTAGATGAACCGCTAGGTATCGCTATTGGAATGAAAGACGGTTATTTTATGTTTAAGGATATGGATTTAACTGGGGTAAAAGCAGTTACAGGCAATTTTGCGATTGCACCTGGCATAGTAAAAGGCGGAGATGTTGAATTTCGTATAGGCAGTCAAGATGGAGCGCTTTTAGGAACCATAAATGTAGAGGTTGGCTTAACTGAATTTGGTTTAAAAGAGCTTAAAACAAATTTTAGCAAATCTGTAACAGGAAGGCAAGATCTTTATCTTGTATTTAAGACGAAAGATAAAGATGAAGGAGCCCTTGTGGGTATTGTTGATTGGTTAGAATTTTCTAATAAATCTCTTTAACAAGATTTAAACTATTTTAATAAAAATTAATAAGTTAAATGAAAATTAAGCGTAAGTTAAAAATTGTACTCCTATCTATTTTCGGATTGGTTTTATTATTATTTATGGCAATGGGCGTTTTCGTGTACAAAGCACGATACGGAATCAATTTTTACGATAGTAAACCACCGGAACTACCTACAGATCTATCTGGAAAAGCAGTATTGTTATTTTCCAAAACTAACGGATTTAGGCATGGAGAAGCGATAGATGGCGCTATTCCTGCCTTCGAAAAAATGGCAAAGGAAAATGATTGGGCTTTCTTTTCTACTGATAATGGGGCTGTTTTTAACCCGGAACAGCTTCAAAAATTCAATGTGGTTATTTGGAATAATTGTAGTGGAAAAGTATTGGACGAAGAGCAACGCCAAAATTTTAAAAACTATTTGGAAAATGGTGGGGGGTATATTGGTATACATGCATCTGGCGATAATTCGCATCAATGGGATTGGTACGAACAAAATGTAATAGGTACGCTTTTTTCCCATCACTCTTTGGATCCTCAATTTCAAAAAGGAACCTTGAATATGGAAGAAGGAAATTCAGTATTGACCAATAACCTACCAATAAAATGGGACCGGGAAGAAGAATGGTATGTGTTTCTTGATAGCCCGCGTAAAAAAGGTTTTTCCATACTTTATACTTTAGATGAGACCAATGTCAACATGAGCGGAAATATTAAATATATGGTTTCCGATAAAGATTTTGGAATGGGAAATGATCATCCAATAGTATGGTATAATAATTTAGGAGAAGGCAGAGTATTCTACTCGGCTTTAGGACACCAAGGAAGCGCTTTTAAAGAACCTGAACATTTGAAAATGCTTGAAAATGCTGTACGTTGGACAGGGAAATTCGATGAGTAAATTATAATCTTTAAAGTACAATAAAATGGGAAATAGAAGAAAATTTGTAAAACAATTAGGTTTAGGCGCTGTAGGTGCTGGGTTCATTACGGCATTACCAGAATCCCTTTATGCTAATGTTAGTAGTAAAGTAAATTACCCAATATCATTGGCTCAGTTTTCACTGGCGTCTGAGTTTTTTACAGGAAAGCATAATACGTTGGAATTTCCAGCAAGGGCCCAAAAAGAATTCGGAGTAAACATTGTAGAATATGTTTCAATGTTTTTTGCTGATAAAATGAAGGATGCATCATTCTTTAAAGAATTAAAGATGCGAACTGATGACCTTGGCGTAAGCAATCATTTAATTATGGTAGATGATGAAAACATAGCAGACCTTGATAAAGTTAAAAGAGCACATGCAGTAGAGAGTCATTATAAGTTTGTTGATGCAGCAAAAGTGTTAGGGTGTAGCTCAATTCGTGTAAATTTAGGAGGTTTGGAGCAAACAGGTTCTGCCGAAAAAGTTGCAGAGGCTGCTTTAGAAGGATATAGCAAATTATTGGAGTATGGCGATGACCATGAAATGAATATAATAGTAGAAAACCATGTGGGGCATTCCTGTAACGGTAAATGGTTGGCAAATATTATGAAAGAAGTAAACCACAAAAGGGCAGGTGTTCTTCCGGATTTTGGAAATTTCTGTATAAACCGTACAAAACCAGAAACCATGGATATTGCTGGGTATATGAATACCAAATGTTTAGAAAAATATGATATGTATTTGGGGATAGAAGAATTAATGCCCTATGCCAAAGGTGTAAGTGCTAAGACACATAAATTCGATGCTAAGGGAAATGAGACCGAAATGGATTTTAAAAGAATTTTCAACATTATTGAAAAATCAGGATTCGACGGAATTATTGGTATTGAGTACGAAGGTGGCTTAATGCATGCACAAGGAATTGAAGGTTATGTAAGTAATGAAGAAGGGATTATGGCAACCAAAAAGCTGATTGAAAAGTCCGCATAAATAATTCTTCTACCTAAGAAGGATATAAAAAAGGAGTCGCAAATTTATTTTTAAGACTCCTTTTAAATTACAAAATTTTACTTATTAACTTTTATAATGCCAAATTGCTAAAAGATTAATGAAGATCTAGTTTAATTAGATAATGAATTATCAATGGTAGCCTTAAATTCGGTAGCATATTCTGTATGCCCGCCCATCAATTGAGTATATCCAATGACTATTAAATTATTGCTAGGGTTTATCCAAAATTTAGTTGCTGCAGCGCCGCCCCAGCTATATTCACCAGTTGCAAGATCTACAGTACCCGAAAGACCATGACCCATACCCGGTTCTGTCTCTACTTCTGGACCAAATTGATCGGACATAATTAGTTGTACCGCTTTTTCAGATAATACGCGTTTACCATTCAATTCGCCTTTATTCAATAGCATTCTGCAGAATTTTTCATAATCACCTAAGGTAGAAAACAAGCCTGCTCCACCTAATAGTAATTTTGGCGGTGCGGTTACTTCAAAAGCATTGTCTGGAATCTTTATTTTTCCATTTTCATCATGGGTGTATAAAACAACCATTTGACCTTTTTTATTATTTGGAACATAAAATGCGGTGTCATCCATTTTTAAAGGATCAAAAATCATAGATTTAAAGTAGTCATCTAATTTCTTACCAGAAACAACTTCTACGATGTATCCAGCAACATCAATACCCAAACCATAGTTATACTTAGTACCTGGTTGAAATTTTAAAGGCACAGTAGCCAAATCTTTAGTCATTTCTTCTATGGTCCAGTCTTTATACATAAACTGTTTAGTTGCATAAATTGAATCCGTATAACTCTCTTCCCAACCGTAAGGGATTCCTGAGGTATGAGTTAGTAAATGGCGAATAGTCATTTCATTTTTTTGTGGCTCCGTGCTGTGTTTACCATCTACTTCTTTGTAAACAAGAGTTTGTGCAAACTCTGGAATATATTTAGAAACTTTATCATCAAGAGTTAGTTTTCCTTGATCATAAAGAGACATAATTGCTACAGCTGTTATGGGCTTTGTCATAGAAAAAATTCGGTACAATGAATTTTCTTGTGTAGGTATGGAATTGGCCACATCAATGTTCCCATATTTATCGTCATAGATAACTTCGCCATCCTTGATTACTCTCATATGTGTGCCAGGTAATTCGCGCTCATCTACATGGTTATGTAATTTTATGGTAGCAGCGTTTAGCGAATCTGGAGAGATAACTATCGGCGCTTCATTTTCAGTTGTTGTAATTACAGATGTATTTACATTTGTTTTACAAGATATGGCCAGTGCAAAAAAGCTAATACCTACTAATAATATGTTTAATTGATTTTTCATTTTCTTTATGTATCTTTTAGTTTTCTGAGCTGTCTATTTTATAATTCTAGCTTTTACTCCAGATACTTTGTAAGGTGCATAGGATGGTCCGGAAGTGCCTGTAAAGGTTTTACCTTTAAAAATTAAATTGGTTTTGAAAGTTTCACCTTGTGGAGTGATTACAAAATTTAAACTATTATTTTCAATTATTTCTAAAGCATCCATTACCCAAGATTGACCGTCATCACTAGTAACTTTTCCTGAAAGTCCATCTTCAGTAGAAACAAAATTTAAAATTCCTGTCATAGGACCTTGTTCTGTTTCAACAATATAGTTCCAACTACCAGCCAATTGTTTTTCGTCAAGTTGAGCGAAAGCCTGAGATGCGAATCCTAAGAAAATACATACAAAAGTAAATTTTTTCATAATATTTTGATTTTAAGTTGATTAGAATAGTTAATTGTTATGAAAGATATTAAAATTACAGTTTTAATTGAGTAAAATTCCTTCTTATTTCTTCAATGCAGCCTTACTGAATAAATGCTGGGGGATTTCGGCATTGAATTGAATATTAGTAAGTATAAAATCAGTTCCTTTACCATCTTTTAAAGCATCTTTGTAATTCATTTTTTTAGGATACCAACGACCATCAATTTTTTCAATTTCACTCATTACCACTAATTTTAATAGTTGTCCGCTTTTTGCATACAATTCTTCTTTAAGGGGAACAAAACGCTCTTGATCAATCCATGCTTTACGTTTAACATAAGATACGTCTTCAACGTTAGCTTCCATATCCAAAATCCATACTTTTCTATTTTGGATAATTTCTTCACCAACAACCTTAACTGTATACATTTCTTCTAATTTACGGTCCTCCATCATATCTTCATATGACAAATCTGACCCCATAACAGACTGGCGTAGCATATGCCCAGAAAGCTGAATCGTTCGGTCTGTTGAAGGGGAGTAAATCCATAATCGATCCTCTAGCTTAAGCATTTTAGTTCCTTTTTCACGTGCTGGAGATAGGTATTCTGAAAATGATCGTTTATCGCCTTCGGCATATCCTTTAGAAACTACAGTTCTACTATTTCGTTTGCCATGGATAATCATTTGTGATTCAGATATTTGAGTATCCGAAGACATATTTGCATCTACTTTTTTTAAAATCGCAATGCCATCTTGTGCAGAAGAAATCAGTATACTTCCAAAAATAATTGTAATAAATGTCGTTGCTTTAAATTTCAATTTGATTGTATTCATATTTAATTATTTTATACCTCTAGTTCTTTAAATAGTGTTGCAGTTTCTCTTTTATATATTCCGATTCCCGAAAGTGCAGTCCCTAAAACCATAGCGAATAAACCAGGAATAAAACCAATATAAAATAATGAAGGAGTAACTTTAGCTCTAATAACAGAAGGCATTAACATGGAACTGTTTTCTAACATTTCTCCAATATCTATACCAACAACTTGCATGTAATAAGTAAAAGCGAGTCCTACAAGACTTCCAAGAATTGAGCCTATAACACCGATAAGAACCGCTTCATAAATCATAGTTCTATAAATATGTCCCTTTGCTTCACCTAAAGCAAGACGAATGCCAAATTCTTGATAACGACGCAAACCTCCTAACAATCCAGTATTCCATAATACAATGGACATAACAATAATAAAAATAGTAACGAAAAGTCCAGTATACACATCCACATAATCCAAATAGCTAGCCAAGTTATTCTGGTCCTTTAAGGGTAGCATAATAGGAGCATATTCATCCGTTGTATTACCTACGGAATTATTAAAGGAATCTGCGAGTTGTTTTGCCTTTTCATCGTTATAAATTTCGTTTGGTTGGTAGCCTAATATTTCCCCTGATGCATTTTCCATATCAAGCATTTTTTGAGCATCTGTAATATCTACTATGATAGCTCCTTTGTCTAATGCGGGAGTACCAAAACGAATAGAACCTGTGACTTTAAAATTTTTAAATGTCATGCTGCCGTTCATGGTAGAGCCAAAATAGGTAACTTCATCACCAATATTAAGCCCTAGCTTTTCTATAAATTCTTGTCCAATTAATGCTTCGCCAGATTTTGTAGGAAGTGCTCCCTTAACGATAGCGGTCTGTAAGTTCATTCTTTTAATCTCGCCAGATGTTTTTGAAAAAAGTTCAAACGCCATCCCCGAAGCTGGTCCTTGTCCTTTTGTTTCTCCATTTGCATCCGGTACGTCTATAATACCTCCGAATTTAGTACGCTTAACCCAGTTCATTTCTGGGTAGTTATTTTTTAATTGCTGTAAAAGTGAATCAACACCGAGTATGGCTAAATCATTAGGTAATTGATCTTTATTCTCTGCATAAGCCTTGGTCATTACCTTTACATGACCAGTATCGAAGCGTGCGTTTTGATCGATAATATCACCCATTGCACCTTTGATATATCCGCTGAGTAAAACGGTAAGGGATACACCAATTGTAACGATGATGATGGGAAGAAGACTACGATTCTTGTCTCCCATAATACCTTTCAATAAAAACTTTATCATTGTAATTTTCCTTTTAATGCGTTATCCGAGTCCTTTTTAGATTTCTCATTTAGGAAGCCCTAGAATATAATAGCCAGAACTCTTACCATTTGCTTTTTTAGCAGGACTAATTTTCCATTTATAATTTTCATTTTTTATTTCTTTCAACATCAATTCAATATCCTTAGAAGTGTAGGTGCGCGGCATTGATGCTTGTCCGTCCCACGCATAACAAATTGGTATTATTGGTATTATATAAGTAAAGAGCAATTGCTTACCAGTAAGGGGCTTAGAAAATGGGGTCAGTAATAATGCCATAATAAAAAGAATGACCAAGGATAGTGGTAAAAGTACCCACCATAATATTAAAGGAATTGTATTTTGTGCCATTTCATAAATGAGTATGGGCTGTTGATTGTCTTGAGCAGTTTTTAGTATTGCTTTGGCCTTTTTTGGTGGCATATGATGAAAACTATTCAACATGGTTTTTAGCCCAGACGGGGCTTCAGTTAAGTTGGTAGCATCTAACGGAATTGAGCTATACGTAACATTTTTATGTCCAGAATTTTTTATATGCTCAATCATTTCTGTATTTGGATGCAAGTCTGTTAGCAATAACGCTATGGGGTTTTCTATATTCTGAGCATTAAGTATGTCAACAGCATCTGGAATTATTCCACCAGAACCTGAACCCATATCTACTATTTTTGAGAAAGGATAAGCTTTTCTACAATCTAATAATAAGTTGGCGATGACTTCTTTGGTACCCATCATTTTATGAAGAACTACAATTAAATTGGTCATACCAGACCTAATTGTTTTAGGAAACCAATTAAAATCTTCAAATTCAAAAAGCTGTATTCTTTTCATTTCTTGTGTAATTTTGTTACTGCATCTTGCCTTTTAAAGCATCAACAGGATTCATTTTAGCTATTTTTCTTGCAGGCATAAAGCTCACGATTGTTGCAGAGATTACTACAATTAATATCGTTCCTAATATTAAACCAATGCCATATACGGGATAAATCCTGTCACTTATAGTAACCCCCATATCTTGGGAGGCAGCAGGTATTCCAATACCAGTATGGGTCATATAAATAAACAATGGTATACCGTAAATACATCCCACAATTGTTGCCAAAATACTATACATTGAACCTTCGACCGTAAATAATTTTACAACTTGCCAGCGAGTCATTCCCATAGCTATATAGGTGCCAATTTCACGTTGTCTTCGAAAAATTGATAATACTTGAGTGTCAAAAATTGCCAATAGGGCAATAGCTAATAATAGAATGTACATTATGGAACCACTTACCTGTTTAGTTTCTATAATATCTGTAAGAGATTTTGTTAGATCTTTTTGACTTTTAAATTTCCACCCATCAATGCTAACTACAGATTCAGAGTTGTTCAGAAATAATGTTGCATGGTTAGTTAACCCTGTCATTTGCCACAATTTATCTAAAGAAACCCAAATTTGACCTTTATCTATAGTACTTACATTAGTATCGAAAATATTGGTTATGGTGATATTGGCAGCATCAAAAGTTCCATTTTTATCTCGCCATCTTAGCAACACTACATCACCCTGTTTTAAATTAGCGGCATCAGCCATTCTTTTACCTATTATAGCGGGAATATTGGCTTTGCTTTCTTTTAAAAGATGCGTGGGAAGTTTTATGGTGTTTTGATTATGATCTATTCCTTTGAGAGCGATAGATATCATTCTACCTTCAGGATAAATGGAACCTTGTCTTATTAGTATAGGCGTCAATTTCTTAGAAGCTACTTCTGAAGGGATTTTAGCGTGACCATCTTCCAATGAGAAAGGGTCTAATGGGTCATAGTTTTCGTGTAGTAAATGTCCGTTAGCATATTCCCAAGCTATATTATCTCGCATAGCCTGCTCGTTCCAACCATTTATCATTCCATTATAAAAAATGATAACTACAAAGGCAAAAGATAAAACAATTACATTTAGCCATGTGCGTAGGCCTGCACCAACAAGGTTTTTATAGGCTAGTTGTAGTGCTAATTTCATAGTACAATGCTAGTAGGTTCTACAATTTCGTCATAATCTAATTTTCCGTCTCGTAAATGAATTAACCGGTCTAGGTAGCCCATTACTTTTTCATCGTGTGTAGAGAATAGAAAAGTGGTTTTTAACTCTCTATTCAAAAGTTTCATAGTTTTTAGGATGGCATGTGCATTTTCTGCATCTAAGTTTGCTGTAGGTTCATCTGCAAGAACGATATCTGGTCTTTTTACCATAGCTCTTGCTATAGCTACGCGTTGGCCTTCACCTCCAGAAAGCTTAGATGGTTTTTTATTTGCCATTTTTTCTAATCCAACCCATTCTAAGGCTTCCATGACAGCTTTTTTTCTTTCTGAAGTACTTTTCCCTTGAAGAATTAAAGCAAATTCAACATTTTCAAAAACAGTGTAAACAGGTAATAGGTTATATACCTGAAAAATAAAACCGATGTGCAGATTTCTAAGTTCTGCGGATTCTTTATGGGAAAGCTCTGAAATGTTTTTATCCATTATTATAGCCTTACCTTCAGTAGGCTTGTCTAAAGAACCCATAATATTTAATAAAGTAGTTTTTCCAGAACCGCTAGGTCCAACCAAACCAGCAAACTCGCTTTCTTTTAATGTAAGGTTAATATTCTCTAAAGCAGTAAATTCGCCCTCACCAACTTTAAAGCGCTTGGTGACGTTTTCAATTTTAATGATACTTTTGTTGCTCATAACGTTACTATTAATGATTATAAACTAGCATTAAACGAATGCCAGGTCCTGAGTTAGTATTGACTAGTTCATTCTCTTGAAGTCCCTGTTGTGTTACGGGGTTGTAATATGCCATTACGTATCCCGTTAATTTGCTAAATTGATGCTCGTAGTTTAAAAAGAAAGTTGCATTTTTAGAAGCCCAGTCGTGATAAACTACAGTACTTATATTGTCGTACATGGTTAAGGGATAAGTGGCATTTAGTGCTGAAATATGATTGTTATTAACATATTTAAAAGCCTTGTCATCATAAGAAGAAATTAAATGTTCAAGGATAATACCCAAACCATTTCCAATTCCGAAAGTGTAATCAATGCCAAAATTCATCAGAGATTGGTTGGTTAAAATACCAATGTTTTCAGATTTAAGACTGTAGGTTGCTTCAAACCAAAGTCCAACTTCTACGTCCCATTTTCCATCAATTCCGAATTTATCCTCTGCAATTTGGTCAACTTGCATGGGCCCAAATAGATCTCTAGGGTCCGCAGTTCTATGATGATAAGAAAGAGCTAGTTCACCCTTGGGAACCGGATATTGAACTCTACCGCCATACTCTGGTCTTTTATCATAGGTTTTTATTGCATCAAATCCTCTTGTTCTTTCGTTCCCATATAGTACCCAGGCCCATACATTGGCATTGTTTGTAAAGTAGTACCTACTTAATAGTCCATAAACACCATTTGTTAGCGCTAGGGGATCTCGTGGGTCTATTTGATTAAACCATTGTAATGGGCGTAGCATGGTAGCGGAACCAAAATCAATTTTCTGAAGGCCGGCACGTAATTCGAACTGCTGTGTAGAATATCTTGCCCAAACCCGATATGGGTCTATATTACCATCTTCTCTTGATTTGTAGAACGGACTAAAAGCAGAGTTGGCATCTAAATTTACTGAGGCTTGAAAATCTAGATTACTTGTTGAATCTAATTTTATTTGATATTCTAGTTCAGGAATATAACGAGCGCCAAATTGTAGTTCTAATTCACTATCAGGGCTTAAATTTCCAAAAACGGATAGCTGCCCATCAAATTCTACGTTATTTTGACAGTAGCTTTGAAAGGCGATAAAAAGAAATAGGATAACTGCTTTATTAAGTTTTCTCATTAGTTATTTCTGGGCATAATGCCGTAAAAAATAAAATTTGTTAGTTCAACTGCTAGTTCCTGGGTGTTGCCATACATTGATGTTAATCTATCATCAACCAATTTTTCATTTAAGCTATTAATCATATATATAACAAAGTCAATTTTTAGGTCTTGGCGTATTTCACCACTTTTCTGAGCATTCGAGAAATCTTTATGAAGGACTACTGAAGATTTTACCTGTGCTTCATTTAAAATATTTTTTAATTTTGGATCTTCCGCACCGTAAATATCCTTTATGAAATCTTCACTTAAATTTTCTGAACTATCATATTTCATTTGTACAATTCGATGAATTTTTTCATTGAATTGTATATCTAAAGTCATGATGTTGTTATAATCTGAAAGCCCTTTGTCCGCCAATTTCTTTAAAACAACTTCAGCGACATTCAACTTATTTTCAAAATTTCTGTAAAAGGTCATTTTACTTACTTTGGCCTGTTTACATATTTCTTCTACCGTTACTTTTGTTATACCGTATTTCCAAAAAAGATGTTTACTAGCCTCTAAAATTGCCAAGTAGCTCTTTGTTTTTTTATCTGCCTTTACTTTCATAGATGATACAAATATATATAAATGTTACTATATTAGTAATATAATTAACAAAACGTAACATTTTTTAATGAACGGTTTGCGCTAATTGTTATTATTATTAAAAAAGTTATATTATAAATTGAGTATTTCTCAAAAAGTTAGTTTTAAGTTATAATTTATGTTAAGGTTAACATAATTGTTGTAAAACCCTTTCTATTTTTAAGGAGTTAGAATAATAGTAAACTAATTAATAACCTATTGAATAATCATTAACTGATTTTATAGATTTAAGTATTATCTATTTTCAAAAATGGATACCTTATAGAACCAATTTAAAACGAACACATGAAAAGAAGAGATTTTGTACAGTACGCCGGGTTGGGCGCCGGAGCATTAATGATGCCGTCATTATTGCTAGGAAAAGATATCCCGACGGAAGCTTTACTGGAACCGGGTATGGATGCCTTGATAAAAAAAAACATGGCAGATGTTGCTCTTAATACGGCAAAGTCGTTAGGAGCTACATACGCTGATGCTAGAATAGGAAGATACTTAAATCAGTATGTATTCACAAGAGAAGACAAAGTACAAAATGTAGTAAATACAGAGTCTTTTGGTATTGGTATTCGTGTAATTGCAAATGGCACTTGGGGTTTTGCATCAACCAATAGTGTTACTGCAGACGGAATTAAAAAAGCAACCGAACAAGCGGTAGCAATTGCAAAAGCAAATTCCAAAATTCAAAAAGAGCCGGTAAAGTTAGCACCAGTAAATGCATATGGAGAGGTATCTTGGAAAACACCGATAAAGAAAGATTTTAAAGAAGTTCCTGTTTCAGAGAAGGTAGACCTATTATTAAGCGCCAATGCTGCGGCATTAGAAAATGGTGCAGATTACGTCAACTCTGCGTTGTTTATGATTAACGAACAGAAGTATTTTGCTTCAACCGACGGTTCATATATAGATCAAGATATTCATAGGTTGTGGCCAACCTTTAGGGTAACCGCAATCGATAAATCTGCGGGAACTTTTAAAACAAGAGAAAATATGAGTGCCCCTGTTGGTATGGGCTATGAGTATATGGACGGATTAGAATCAGAAAAGCTTGAAGGGCCGGCAGGACTACGTTTGTACAGAAATAGCTATGATATGGTAGAAGATGCTACCGTTGCGGCTAAGCAGGCAAAGGAAAAATTAACTGCAAAATCTGTTGATGCAGGTAAGTACGATTTGGTTTTAGAACCGAATCACTTAGGATTGACTATTCACGAATCTGTAGGCCACCCATTAGAGTTGGATCGTGTTCTAGGTTATGAGGCAAATTACGCGGGTACAAGTTTTGCATCGTTAGATAAATTAAAATCAGGAAACTTCAAGTACGGTAGTGATGTCGTAAATTTAGTTGCGGATAAAACCCAAGTTGGCTCATTAGGTGCTGTTGGGTATGATGATGAGGGAGTGAAAACTAAAAAATGGGATTTAGTGCGTAATGGTATTTTAACTAATTTCCAAGCCATACGCGACCAAGTTCACATGATAGACCAGAATGAATCTCACGGTTGCTGCTATGCACAAAGTTGGGACGATGTTCAGTTTCAACGTATGCCAAACGTTTCTTTAGAACCAGGAAAGGATAAGTATTCTATTTCCGAGATGATTAAAGATGTAGAAAAAGGAATTTATATTGCAGGTCGTGGTTCATATTCTATTGATCAACAACGATATAATTTCCAATTTGGTGGTACGGTGTTTTATGAGATTAAGAACGGAGAAATTGTCGGTATGTTAGAAGATGTGGCGTACCAGTCCAACACCCAAGAATTTTGGAATTCATGTGTTAAGATTTGTGATGAAAGCGATTACCGTTTGTTCGGTACTTTCTTTGATGGTAAAGGGCAACCTTCTCAATCTAGTGCAGTGTCTCACGGTAGTTCTACTGCTAGGTTCAATGATGTAAACGTAATAAACACAGGTAGATCTATTTAAGTATAGGTTCACACTAAAAAAAGAACAACAATGGCAATTTATACAAAAGAAGAAGCAAGAAAAATATTGGAGAAAGCATTGAGCTTTTCCAAAGCCGATGCCTGTGAAATTAACTTAAGCGGCTATAATAGCGGCAATATCAGGTACGCAAGAAATACAGTGTCTACATCTGGTTTTAGCTCCAATCAAAGTTTAGCTGTACAATCTAGTTTTGGAAAAAAATCAGGTACGGCAACTATAGATGAGTTCGATGATGCATCATTGGAAAAAGTAGTAAGAAGAGCGGAAGAGCTGGCGAATCTTTCCCCTGAGAATCCTGAGTTTATGGAACCTTTAGGCCCGCAGATGTATGATGAGTCTATAACATATAGTGAATCTACAGCAAATATAACTCCTGAGTATAGGGCAGAAGTGTCAAGTAAAAGTATTGTACCTGCAGATGCAAAAGATGTAACGGCAGCAGGATTTTTAAATGACTCCGCCGGTTTTAGCGCAATGATCAATTCAAAAGGATTGTTTGCCTATAATCAATCTACAGATTTAGAGTTTACCGTAACTATGCGTACAAATGATGGTACAGGTTCTGGTTGGGTTTCAAGGGATTTTAACGATGTATCAAAGTTTGATGCCGATGAGGCGGCAATGACTGCTATTGATAAAGCGATTTTATCAAAAGAAGCAAAAGCAATTGAGCCAGGAAAATACACAGTGATTTTGGAACCAGCTGCTTCAGCAGATTTATTGCGTAATATGTTTCGCTCTTTAGATGCTCGTTCTGCAGATGAGGGTAGAAGTTTTATGTCTGCTGCAGACGGTAAAAATAAGTTAGGACAAAAAATTGTTGATGAACGTGTTAGCATTTATTCAGATCCGTTGAATACAGAAGTACCAACATCCACTTGGAACGGGGAAGGACAACCTTTAAAGAAAACAAGTTGGATAGAAAACGGAGTTGTAAAAAACTTAGCTTATGACCGGTTTTGGGCAAAAGAGAAAGGTGTTGAGCCAGTTCCTTTTCCATCTAACGCAATAATGGCAGGCGGCGATGCAAGCTTAGAAGAACTGATTAAGAGTACAAAAAAAGGAATTTTGGTAACACGTTTATGGTACATACGTAGCGTAGATCCACAAACGTTACTATACACAGGACTAACAAGAGATGGAACGTTTTACATTGAAAACGGAGAAATTAAATATCCTGTAAAAAACTTTAGGTTTAATGAGAGCCCTATCATCATGCTGAACAATTTAGAAACACTAGGCAAACAAGTACGAATTGATGGTAATTTAATTCCGTATATGAAGATTCGAGACTTTACTTTTACCAGTCTTTCAGATGCGGTATAAATCATATTAATACTATTTTAAACTGGTTGTTTGTGTTGCATCACGACAACCAGTTTTCTTTTTGCAGCTTTTAAAAATAGGACACTTTTGAACAACGAATTTTTTTTTACAAGGTTACAGTATGAATCTGGCGATTGGGATGTGGACCAACGCATGCCTTCTAATTTGTTGAATTCATTAGTGGAATACACCACGTTGAAAGTAAATACTCAAGAAAAGATTATTTCGCTGGCAAGCGATGATATTTTTAAGAGTCCGTTTTGCTATATCTCGGGACACAAATTGGTGGAATTTACTAAAAAGGAAAAAGAGAATTTTGAAAAATATGTGCGTAACGGAGGATTCGTTTTCGCAGATGATTGCAATCACGATATTGACGGCTTGTTCGCAAAATCTTTCGAGCGGCAAATGGAAGAAATATTTGGTCCGTCCGCATTAAAAAAAATACCCAACGACCACGAAATCTATACGATATTCTTTGATTTTGAAGATGGTCCGCCCACCACATCGCAAGAACTGAATGGTTGGGGAGATGATCTGGTGCACGATTATTTAAAAGCGATTGTGGTAAATGGCAGAATTGCGGTGCTGTATAGCAACAAAGACTACGGTTGCGAGTGGGATTATGATTTTAGAAACAAACGTTGGTACAAAATAGACAATACACGGTTTGGGGTCAACATCGTCATGTACGCCCTAACCTCATAAACACATTTTTGAATGGATAAAGAATTACAACGCATTGCAGATGAGGTAGAAATGCTCTCCGGTAAATTGAGCGCCCTAAAGCAGGAAATTGGAAAAGTGATTATTGGGCAAGAAGAAACCGTATCACAATTATTGATTACATTTTTAGCCGGTGGTCATGCATTGTTAGAAGGCGTTCCCGGTTTGGCAAAAACTTTAATGATCAGAACTTTGGCGAATGCTATCGATTTAAAGTTTAAAAGAATACAGTTTACGCCCGATTTAATGCCTTCGGATATTATTGGAACCGAGATTCTAGAGGAAGACCATACCACAGGCAAAAAGTTCTTCAAGTTCAATAAAGGACCCATTTTTTCTAATATTATTCTGGCGGATGAAATAAACCGTACACCACCAAAAACACAAGCTGCATTGTTGGAAGCGATGCAAGAATTTGAGGTAACCTACGGAGATAAAACCTATCCTTTGGATAAACCCTTTTTTATTCTAGCCACACAAAACCCGATAGAGCAATCAGGAACGTTCGTTTTGCCGGAAGCACAGCAAGACAGATTCTTATTGTACATCAAAATAGGATACCCAACAAAACAAGACGAAGAAGCAATACTAAAAGCCACCACGGGAACATTCAAGAAGAAGCTGAACAAAGTCATTTCTGGGGATGATATTGTACGCCTGCAAGAGCTGGTAAGAGAGGTATCCATTAGTGATGCACTCATCAGTTTTGTGAGCGATATTATCCGTGCAACACGCCCAGAAACTACGACTGATGCTTATGTAAAAGACTGGGTAGATTGGGGTGCAGGTCCGCGTGCAGGTCAAGCAATGATCTTAACGGCAAAGGCTAATGCCTTGTTAGAAGGTCGTTTAGCCGTTACATTGAATGATATTAAAAGCGTGGCGCTACCAGTACTTCGCCATAGAGTTTTGGTGAATTTTAGGGCAGAAGCGGAAGGCATCACTTCAGATAAAGTAGCAACTCATTTATTGAATACGATAGAAATAAAAGGCAAGTAAATAATGCTTCATTATTGAGTACATGGCAAAACAAGACTATCACGATTTATTAAAACCAGAAGTCATCAATACCGTATCCGGATTATCACTGATATCTAGAATAGTAGTTGAAGGTTTTACATCTGGTTTAAATAGAAGTGCTAGTGTGGGTCCTGGTATGGAATTTAGTCAATACAGAGGCTACGAACCCGGAGACGATTTACGATTACTGGATTGGAAAATGTTGGCACGTTCTGGCAGGTATTATATTAAGCAATCGGAAATTGAAAGTCAGGTGACCCTTAAGTTCATCGTAGATGCCAGTGCATCAATGTTACATAAAGAAGCAGAACTCTCAAAGGTAGATTTTGTAAGGGTGCTGGTAGCAACCTTGGCATATATGGCACACAAACAAGGTGATGCCGTGGGACTTTTTGCACTAAACGAAAGTGATGTAGTCAGTATATATCCAAAAGCTGATAAAAAGCATTACAACAGGTTGCTGTTAGAATTGATTAAGCTTTCTAACACAGGTAAGTGGCCGGCAACCAACATTTCTAACAAATGCATACCAAATAGAGGAGGGAAGGAACTGATTTTTTTCTTGACGGATATGTATGAAACCAGCGAGGAGATTTCAAAATTTATTAAAGGATTGAAATCCGCCAGAAACGAGGTTGTGGTATTGCAAATTATGGGAGCTGCAGAAATGGATTTCAATTACGGTTCTAATATCACTTTTGAAGATTGGGAAACAGGAGCGCGCATAAAAGTGGATACCGAACAAGCGAAAACCGAATACTTAAATGCTCTTGAAAGCAGGCTAAAAAAAATCAAGGAAGAACTGCTGTCCAATGGAATTGACCATCATGTATTTAGAATGGATGCACCCTTGGGTGAAGCACTTCAATTATTTTTAAAACAACGAAAAAGACTCAGCTAATATGTCATTTGCAAATCCTTTGTATTTATGGGCTTTATTGGGACTTCTGGTTCCAATTGCCATCCATTTATGGAGTAAGAAGGAGGCAAAGACGATTAAGGTTGGCAGTGTTCAGTTGTTATCAGAATCAAAATCGAAACAATCAAACAGCATTCAATTGAATGAATGGTGGTTGTTATTGTTGCGCATGGGGATTATTTCGCTATTGGTGGTATTGATGGCAAAACCACAATGGCATTCAAAAGTGAGTAACAAAAGCCTAACTTATATAGTAGAACCCGAACTCACGCAGTACGCCTATTTCATGTCCCGATTTAATGCATTAGATGAAAGTCAGGAAATAAGACTTTTAAAAAAGAATCTACCAGTAAGAAATGAGGAGGAACAAATAACAAAGACTAGTGCTGTTCAAGATTATTGGGCATTAGCATCGGAAATGGATGATTTAAACACCGACAGTATCGTGGTCTTTACAACGGGATTTGCAAGCGGATTAAAAGGAGCAAGACCAGAAACCAAACATGATATTAATTGGATTGTAATCGACTCCGCCTTATCAAAAGAACACCCGTTACTGGCTTATAAAAAGGATGACGGATTACAATTATATATAGGTTTGAGCACTCCTGATGCAACAAAGATTACTAGTAAGATGATAACCTTAGGAGAAGACTATGCACTTATTTCTGCTGGTGATAGTCTGGCGATTTCAAAATTTAATCCGGAACAAAAAGTTCCTGTTGTCACTCAAAAAACCTTAGAAGTCTCGCTTTATTATTCCGATAGTTTAAAGGGGAATAAGACCTATATAGAAGCATCCTTAAAGGCACTGTCAATGTATTTGGATAGGGATATCAAAGTAATTTCTAAATTGGATAGCGAAGGACTTGAAAACAAGGAAGCGGATGTCATCATTTGGTTAAGCGATAAAAAACAACCAGAAATGAGTAAGAAGCTACTAGTTTGGAAAGAAGATGCAATGGCGCAATCTATCATAACAGCTGGGGGAGAGGATAACATCTATTATTTGACTAAGCATATCAACTCTGAAAATGCAGTATCAGAGCGGTTAACAGAGAAGTTGTTAGCGATTCTAGATGTAAATCAGGAGTTTGAAGAATTGTTGGCTAAGGTGGATAATCGTTCGGTTACAGCATCCGAATTGGAAACCACATATGTTGCCAGCGACGAAAAAGAAAAACAATTAGCGAGCTGGAATGTGAATCCGTATTTATGGTTAATGCTGCTATTATTGTTATTGGTAGAACGCATCGTGGCATATAAACGCAAACAGTAATGGAGACGGGCAAACTACATTTAATGAAGTTTCAAAAGCGATGGCAACTGCTGTCATATGCTGAAGCTGTTCTGTACGCTTTGGGCATTGCTATACTATGCTATTTTATAACTAAAAATTTACTAGTTGGCTTAGCAGCATTCGTTGTGGGATTAGTAGTGTTTATACTGCTGAAAAAACCTTGGCAGCACAATTTACATACTACAAGTTCATTTATAGATGCCCATGTTTCGGAAGCATCTTTCAGTACAGGGCTGTTATTGCAACCCGAAGATTCCTTACCCAATTTAGCCAAGCTACAACGCTATAAAGTATCGGAAGAGTTAACTAAAAGATTAGGTGCTATAACTCCGCCGAACGCTTTAAAACAAGCTTTGTTAGTGATGTTAGGGTGTATTATTCTTGGTTTTGTACTTCATAAGTTAGAGGTGTTTAGTGGCGTTGATAATGCATTGAACAATCCGAAGAATACAGAGCAAATTCAGTTCGTTGCAATAGACAGTGTATTGGAGAAAAGTAGTATTCCGGCAATTGAGAAGCAGGAAATTAGGGTTACTTATCCGTCATATACAAGATTGGGAAGTAAAACTACGACGGACCCAAATATTAAGGCAGTTACAGGCGCTAACATTTTATGGAAATTTCAGTTTGATAACACTGTTATTGAACCCGTTTTAGATGTAATGGGCGAATTAAAACCTTTACAACAAGTTGGGGCTGATTATCAAATTCAGTTGCCTTTAACAGAATCAGGGTTTTATAGTTTCAATTTTAAAAATGAAGAAGGAACAGAATTTACATCTGATTTGTTTTCGTTGGAAGCGATAGCTGATAATCCGCCAGAAATAGAAATTATTGGATTGGAACAGTACACGTATTTTGATTTTTCAGATAAGAAGGTGGTACAACTGCGAAGTTCAATAACCGATGATTTTGGAATTGATGAAGGCTACATTATCGCAACGGTAAGTAAGGGTACTGGGGAATCTGTGAAATTTAGAGAAGAGAAATTAAATTTCAAGGAAACCATCTCTAAAGGAACCAAATCTATACGAGCAACCAAAACACTGGATTTAAATGCCCTGAAAATGGAAGTAGGCGATGAGCTCTATTTCTATATCGAAGCCTTTGATGAAAAACAACTTAAACGAAACGTAGCACGAAGTGAAACTTATTTCGCCGTGATTAAAGATACGGTTGGTGAGCAATTTGGTGTAGAAGGAACTTTAGGCGTAGACCAAATGCCAGATTATTTTAGAAGTCAGCGTCAACTTATTATAGATACCGAGAAGCTGATAAAAGACAAACCGAACATTACTAGCAAGGAATTTAAGTCGAGAAGTAATGAACTCGGATTTGACCAAAAAGCATTGCGTTTAAAGTACGGACAGTTCATGGGCGATGAATCTGAGATGGAAGAAGCTCCCAGCGGGATCGAAAGTCTTGAAGAAGGTGAAGACCATGATCATCCTGAAGATCAAGAAAATATCTTAAAAGAATACTCGCACGACCACGATGGCGATAACGAGCATAATTTAGTTGCCGCTGAAAAAGCAGAAGAGGCTGAAGACCCGTTGCATGACTACATTCATAATCACGATGACCCAGAGGAATCTACATTATTTGAAGAATCGCTGAAAACGAAATTGCGAAAGGCATTAAGCATTATGTGGGATGCCGAATTACATTTGCGATTGTATGAGCCGGAAAAGTCTTTACCATTTCAATATGATGCCTTAAAATATATTCAAGAAATAAAGAACAGTGCCCGTATTTATGTACACCGAATAGGTTTTGACCCGCCACCGATTAAGGAAGATAGCAGACTTACCGGCAAAATAAAGGATATTAAAAATTACAGTAAAAATGAGACTATTACGGCAGAACGACCTTTTAAAGCCATTGAAGAGGTAGTAAGCCGTTTAGAGCAATTGGTACAAAAAGAAAGTGATTACAATGAGACTGATAATACCCTTTTTACCGCTGCAGGCAATGAATTGGCACAATTGGCGATTAAGAATCCGGGGAAGTATTTACAGGTATTACAAGGGCTAAAAAGAATTGAAAACAATACAGGTAGAACAATCGAAAACTATAGGTTTGTTCAAAAAGGACTGTTTTTGGCATTGCCACAAACACCCCAAAAACCTGGAGCTGAAAGGGCGTATATGGATGAAATCAATTCACTATTTCTAAAACAATTGGAAGTTTATGATTGATGGTTTCTCCTTTTTACAGCAAGAATTAATGATTCCCATTTTCTTAGGTGGTCTGCTGGTATTTGTAGCTTTCGTTTTTAAAGAATGGAAAACACGAAACAAGGGCAGGTTGGTAGTAAATACTATAGTTGCATTAGTAACTGTTCTTGCTTTGGTCTTCATTGTTTTAAAACCAACGAAAGAGGTCGAAATGCAGAATAGACAAGGACTTCTGTTAACCGAAGGCTTTAATGAAAAGCAGAAAGATAGTTTAGAAGCAGTTTTTAAGGGTATTCAGCCTGTGGAATACAATTCTAAAAAATCGGTTCTTAAGGCTTTGGATTCACTTACAAGCGTCATCATTGTCGGTAATGGAGTAGAGGAGTATGATTTTCATGCGTTTGATAGCATTCCCACAACCTATATACCTAATGAAATTCCGTCAGGAATTACGCTGTTAAACTTTACAAATCAACTTGTTTTAGGCGATGAATATCGGGTTACGGGAATGTACTCAAAACCAAAGTTAAGTACTCAGTTGGTATTACAAGATTCACGTGGTAATGGTTTGGATTCTATACCTTTTAAAGAAGAAGTTAATCATCATTTCTCTTTAAAAACAATACCAAAGGCGAGTGGTAATTTTGTCTATCAAATAGCCGAAAAAGATAGTGTAGGTAATTTGCTAGCATCGAATCCGCTACCGATTACAATTCGAGAAAAAGAACCGGTAAGCATCTTAATTATATACAACTTTCCCACGTTTGAAACGAAATACCTAAAGAATTTTTTAGCCGATGCCGGTTATGAGGTTACAGTACGTAGTCAGCTTACCAAAGACAAGTACAAGTTTGAATATTTTAATACGAAGGCATCGCCCGTTTATCAATTTACGGAGGAATCTTTAAATCAGTTCGATGTTGTTATTACAGATACGGAAACCTATTTCAATTTTGTAAAATCTGTCAAAAGTCATTTTGAAAATAGCATTCGTGAAAACGGATTAGGGTTATTTATTCAGCCTAGCGAGTTGTTATTCAATTTCGATGCAAACACTTCTTATTTTAGTTTTGAAAGAGACGGGATAAATGAAATTAAATTACCAAATACGAATATTACCGTAGAAAAAAATCCATTCAGGTTTAATGAAGCATTTGCTTTAAATTCTATCAATGCTGATGAATCTGGTAATTTATCCTATTACAAACAATTGGGCTTAGGTAGAGTGGCAACTACAACATTGTTAAATAGTTATCAGTTATTGCTAAAAGGAGAAGAGCAGGCATATGCAAGAATATGGACCCAGATTTTAGATAAGATTGTAAAGCAAAAAGCCTTGGCGGTGGAGTGGCAATCGCAAACGGAATTGCCTAAAATAGGAGCACCTTTTAATTTTGAGTTACGAACAGGTTTAGAAGAACTATCCGTCAAGAATACTGAAGGAAATCGTGTACCATTGCTTCAAAATTCAACAGTACTCTTTAAATATTCAGGCACTACGTATCCGAAGAAAAGAGGGTGGAATAGGTTAGAAATAGAAACTGACAGTACTTTACAATTTTCCTACTATGTATATGATGCCAACGATTGGAAAACTTTAATCGTATCAAAAAATATAGTTTCTAATGCAAAGCAGTTTGGCATTGATATTAAAAAAAATAGGACAGTTGTAGAAAACCGACCTATCTCAGTACTTTTATTTTATATCCTATTTTTAATAGGTATGGGATGGTTATGGTTATCACCAAAACTCTCCGCCGAAGGCTAAATCACTTTATTAATTTAGTGAGGTAATTTATTTTTTACTAATCCGTACACGAACGTACCTAAAAGAGCTCCGCCAATAACAACAAGAATAGCGTAGTAACCTGCGCCAGCGAGTACATACATTGGTCCGGGGCAAGCACCTGCCAAAGCCCAGCCTAATCCGAAAATGATTCCACCTATTAAATAATTTGTAACACCTTTTTCCTTTGGCTGCAAGTTCATTTCTGTACCACCGATTGCTTTTATGTTGAACTTTTTAATAAGCTGAATTCCTATTACTCCGAGTACAAGCGCAGAGCCTATGATGCCATACATGTGAAAGGAGCCAAATTGAAACATCTCATATATACGAAACCATGATGCAGCTTCAGATTTGTACATGATGATACCGAAAAATATACCTATGGTCAAATAACTTAAATACTTCATACTAGCTAAAAATTAGGGGGAATAAAAGGTGAATCATTACTAAGCCGCCAATAAAGAAACCGATAACGGCAATTAAGGATGGTAACTGTAAATTGCTGAGTCCAGATATGGCATGACCACTGGTACAACCACCAGCATAACGTGCACCGAAGCCCACTAAGAATCCTCCGATAATTAAAACAGCTAATACAAACGGGTCTGTAAGTTGTTGAGAGGCAAAAAGTTCAGGTGGTAAATATGCCTGCCCAGCACTTTCAATTCCATAGTCTGTAGAAAGCTGTTGTGCAATATCAGGATTAATCTTCACTGTATTATAAGACATGTATTTAGAAGCAATAAAGCCACCAATGACAGCACCAAGAACAACAACTAAATTCCAACGATCTGCTTTCCAATCGAATTTAAAAAAATCAGAGTATTTACCAGCACCACCAATTGAGCAAACTGTGCTAAGGTTAGAGGACATACCAAATTTTTTTCCTACAAAAAGTAGTATAAACATGGTAAGTGCAATTAAAGGTCCGGCCACATACCAAGGCCAAGGGTCATATAGTAAATTCATTGTTAATTATTTCTTGTTATTAGGAACTTAAAGAAGTGCAAAGAAAATAAATCTTTTGTTAACGCTGTTACAATGACAAGATACTAACTTTCAATTGGTATTAGATTTTCAATATTATAAGCACTTAAAAATTATATAATATGTTGAAAATCAATATATAGTTACCTGATATTTTTAAAAATTAAAAGGTGAATTATTACCAAGGAATTTAAATATGGATTTTTTAAAAAAAAGAAAATCTGTCTCCTATTTTTTCTTGACACCTAATTTTAATAGAATCGTTTCCAACAAACACCATTTCGTAAATGCTGATTGAATAAGATTTACGCCTATAAATACGGTAAACCAAAGCCAGTTTATATGTACATAAACGGCTAATACAACGCTCAATAATACCATTGTGCCTACTATAACTCTAAAATATGTGTTTAACATGCTGAATTTTTTTTAAGATAAAATTGATTTTTCAATGGGAACCACCACTGCCTTTATGGAGTTATTTGTTTCCAGATTTAGATTAAATTCTTTAATAAGTTGAAACAGTTTATCAATATTTTCGTTTTCGGTAAAAGAGAAGAAAAGGCTAGATTCTATTCCTCCCTTTTCACTAGGAAACCAACTTGCTGTACGAACCATAGATGTTAAGTTTTTATGACCATCTATACGACTTTCACTAAAACTATCAATGTTGGATTTTTTAAATAGTTTTAGAATTTCTTTTTCGAATTCTAATACCACGGTTACAATCAATAATTTCATAATTAGTTGTTTTTATTGTTGCACATTATTTTCATTTTCTTGCATTTCAACTTCTGGATAATTCTTTTTTTCTATCATATAGTACACTAATGGCACCACCAATAAAGTAAGAACGGTAGATACAATTGTTCCACCCATTAAAGAAATGGCCAAACCTTGAAATATAGGATCAAATAAGATGACGAAAGCTCCAATAACTACGGTGCCGGCAGTTAATAGTATAGGGGTTGTTCGTACCGCACCAGCTTCAATAGCAGCTTGCTTTATAGGTACACCTTCAGCTAAACGTAGATTAATAAAATCTATAAGTAGTACCGAATTCCGGACCATAATACCTGCCAGGGCAATCATACCTATAAAAGAAGTAGCAGTAAAGAATGCGCCCATAATCCAGTGTCCTAAAACAATACCTATTAAGGATAAGGGTATAGCTACCATCATTACGATTGGGGCTTTAAAGTTTTGAAACCAACCTACAATCAAAATATAAATCAGAACGATAGCTCCCATAAAGGCAATTCCTAAATCACGAAAAACTTCAAGTGTAATTTGCCATTCCCCATCCCACTTAACGGTATAGTCATCTTCAAAATCTGGCTGGCCTAAATACATTTCGTTAATACTATAACCTTTTGGTAAGGCTATCTCTTTAAGTTTTTCTTCCATACCTAAAATAGCATATGCCGGACTCTCTAATTTCCCTGCCATGTCTGCCATTACGTATACTACACGTTTTTGATTTTTACGGTAAATACTCTTGGCACTGATGGTTTCTTTAATATCCACTAAATCGGCAATAGGCACCATTGTACCCTGCTTAGAGGTAATTTTTAGTTGCGAAATATCTGTAATAGTTGACTTTTCTTTTTCATCTAAAGCCAAAACCAAACCAACCTGATTTATAGCATTCTCATCATACAAATTGGTAATAGCCCTGTTAGAAAGTGCCATGTTCATGGTGTAGGCAATTTGTTGGGGAGCTACACCGTAAAGCATTGCTTTTTCTTTATTGATCTCGAATTTATACTCGGTTTGATCAGCTTCCACTAACCAATCGATATCAACAACATCATCAGTGTTTTTCAGAATATCTTGTACGCTGTTTGCAATTTTTATTTGTTCCTCATAATCAGGTCCATATACTTCCGCTACAATTGTAGAAAGCACAGGAGGTCCTGGCGGAACTTCAACTAACTTAACATTGGCATTATACTTAGCGGCTATTTTCTGAATATCCGGGCGCAGTAAACTAGCAATATCATGACTTTGAGCAGAACGTTCTTCCTTATCAACAAGGTTTACCTGAATATCCGCCATATTACTACCACCACGTAAATCGTAATGGCGCACTAATCCGTTAAAAGTGATAGGAGCAGAGGTACCCACATAATTTTGATAATTAACAACTTCTGGTCTAGTAGATAAATATTGAGAAATTTCTTGAGCTACCACGCCTGTACGTTCAAGGGTAGTCCCCTCAGGCATATCAATCACCACTTGAAACTCATTTTTGTTATCAAAAGGAAGCATTTTTACAGCTACAGATTTGGTAAAGAACAATACCATTGAGCCCATAAGTAGAAGAAAAGTCAGTCCTAAAAACAACCAACGTTTGCTTTTGTTTTCAATTAGGGGGCGTTCATATTTGTTATAAATTTTGTAGATATAGGTTTCCTCTAATGGTTTTTCTACTTTTTCTACGTCACCTTTTTTATCTTTTTCTCTTAAGAAAATATACCCTAAATAAGGCGTTATAGTCAAAGCCACGAAAAGAGATAAAATCATGGCAATAGAAGCCCCAATAGGCATAGGTGCCATATATGGTCCCATAAGTCCAGATACGAATGCCATTGGTAGTACAGAAGCTATTACGGTAAAGGTTGCTAAAATAGTAGGGTTACCAACTTCGTTAATTGCATATAGTGCGGCTTGTTTAAAGGGTAGCCGTTTCATTTTAAAATGCCGGTGCATATTCTCGGCTATAATAATGGAGTCATCTACCACAATACCCGTTACAAAAACTAAAGCAAAAAGGGTAATTCTGTTTAATGTATAGTCAAGCATATAATAGCTCAACAGTGTTAATGCAAATGTGATGGGTACGGATAAGAACACCACCAAACCACCGCGCCAGCCCATGGCCAACATAACAACAAGTGTCACGGCAATGATTGAACCAATTAAGTGTAATAAAAGTTCAGACACTTTATGAGATGCTGTTTCACCATAGTTTCTAGTGATTTCTATATGTACATCATCTGGTATTAAAGTGGTACGTAAGTGTTCAACTTTATCAATAACAATGTCTGCAATTTTCATTGCATCGGCACCTTTTCTTTTCGCCACAGAGATAGTAACCGCTGGGTATTCAGATTTGTAATCAGCTACTTTATCACTTGCTCCGCCAAACCCTAAAGACACATAACTTTGAGGAACTTCTGGTCCGTCAATAATGTTTGCAATTTGCTTTAAATATATAGGCCGATTTTGTTGAACACCGACAACAAGGTTTTCAACATCGGTAACTGAAGCCAAAAAATTACCCGTATTTACTAAGAACTCCGTATCATTCTTATCAAAACTACCAGAACTCAATTGGGCATTATTAGCCTTTATCATTTCAGCAACAGATAAGAAATCCAATCCGCTAGCGGCAAGTTTATCCTTATCTAAAACAACACGTAATTGACGGTCTTGGTTTCCAATTTTATGCGTTATAGCTACATCATTTACTTTCTTGATTTCGCTTTCCAGTTCTTGTGCCATTTGGCTTAACTGGTACCCATCATAGTTCTCGCTCCATAAGGTTAGTCCAAGCATAGGTACATCATCAATAGCACGGGTTTTTACCAAAGGGAAGGTGACACCTTGTGGCATTTCGTCCATATGTTTATTGATTTCGTTGTACAATTTTACAAATGAACGTTCAATATCTTCGCCCACATAAAATTGAACAATGACCATGCCTTGCTCTTTCATTGAGGTTGAATACACATATTCCACCCCTTTAATGTTAGAGATTAATTTCTCTAAAGGTTTGATTACGCGCGATTCTACTTCAGCGGGACTTGCTCCAGGGTAGCCAACAAAAATGTCTGCCATAGGCACATCAATTTGCGGTTCTTCTTCCCTAGGGATTAAAAACGAACTGTATACCCCAATGACCATGAAAACAATCATTAAAAGCACCGTTAACTTGCTGCCTATGAATATTTTGGCAATTTTACCAGCTAAACCTTCCTTCATTATTTCTTTATTTTATTTGTGTGTTACCACCTGCGAAAGACAGGTGGTCGGGCTTTTCGCTTTTACTCCTCGGCATAAAAAATGCCTGTGGGGTAACCGCTACAATCCCTAACCCAGACTCGTTTATTGATTTGAGATTTTGGCGCCGTTAAATAATTTCCCCTCAGCAGAAACGATATATTGCTCGTCTGCCGATAGACCAGATAATACTTCCACTTGATCCCCAAAAGTTCTTCCTAATCGCAACCAGCGTAATAAGGCAGTATTACTTTGGCTTACCGTGTAAATTCCGGATAACTGACCTTTCTTTACAATGGCATCTAAAGGAATCATTACAGCAGAACTTGTTGTTTTTCGTGCAATAGGAAATTGTACTGTTGCGTACATTCCAGAAAGTACCTGTGCATCGGTTTTATCTAAAATGACTTTTACAAGATATTGACCACCGGTATTTTTAGATGAGGTACTTACTTCTGTAACTTTCCCCTTAATACTTTTATTTAATGCTTTTATTTGAACACTAACTTCGGTATCATTTTTAATGGCAATAATTTCAGATTCAGGTACCATAGCAAGTACTTGATATGTTCCTGGAGATTCTACTTCCATTAAAGCCATACCTGGGTTTGCCATATCGCCTGCATTAATAAATTTATTCGTTACCACACCGTTAAAAGGAGCACGAATATTGGCATATCCCATTTGAGCGTTAACCCCGTTTTTCATTTGTTTAGCAGATTCCACTCTTGCTTTTGCCATATTGTAATTGGCAGTGATATCATCTAGCTCTTTTTGTGAGGCACTATTTTCTTTAAATAGTGTAGTAAATCTGTTAAAGTCTTTTTCTGCATTGGTATACGCCGCTTCAGCTTCAGTTATACCGGCATTTACCTGTGCTAATTGCGCAGAAACATCAGCATTGTTAACGCTCATTAATAACTGTCCGTTTTGCACCTTATCACCAACACCAACATATATTTTATCTACATACCCCATCATTCTAGTGCTAATGTTTGCACTCTTGGCAGCTTCAATTTTACCACTAACTGTTAAAAAGGGATTACTACTATCTTCAGAAACTGTTTTTATTTGAACAGCAATAGCAGGTGAATTATCAACTACCGCTTTTTTATCATCGCTACCACAACTAGAGAACAAGATTGTTGCACCTAAAATGGCTGTGATTATATATTTTTTATTTTTCATCTTTATGTTTGGTATTTAGTAATTGTGAAATCCTATTCTTTCGTTAAAAACTGTACATACGCCAAGGCGTAATTATGTTGAAAAATTGTAGCGTAATATTCTAATTGCTTTTGAGAATATTGGGTTTCGGACATGAGCAAATCTGTAGTTTTTTCTAAGCCTTGTTCAAATCTATTGGTGCGTATACGCAATGATTCTTCCGATTGGTCTAACGCTAGTTTTGTAAGTTTTAATTTATTTTGAGCATCTTCAAAACCTCTTTTCGCTTTGTTAAGCTCTAGTTGACTTTCAGATTTATACTGCTCTAATTGTAATTTAGATTTATCATACTCCGCTTTGCTCTTTTGAGATTTTCCAAAGCGTTTGCTACCCTCAAAAAGGTTCCATTTTAATTCTGCTCCGAATAAATACCCTTGCGCTTGACCTTGAAAAATTTCATCGTCATGTAACTCATAAGTGCCAAAAGCATTTAAACGAGGTAAGAAAGCCATTTGGTCTGCTTTATGCATTTGTCTATAAGCTTCTGAAGCCAAATTCATTGCTAAAATATCTTTCCTGTTTTCAGATAGGTTTACAGCCGTTGCAGTCGCGTAATTAGTAATGGATAATGAATCCGATGGTTTTAAAATGTCGTTCTCATCAGCATTCATTAAAACTGATAGGTAGTTGCTAGCATTTAATATGTTACTTTTTGCATACTGTAATTGATTATCAATCTCGGTAACTCTTACTTCTACAGAAAGAACATCAGATTTTTGTAAATAACCTTGCTTATAACTATTGTTAGCAATACGTTTATTTTCTAAAGCAGTTTCTTGAGCTTTCTCTAAAACTGCTACGGTTTTATAAGCGAGTTGCAATTGCATATACGCTTTTTCAACTTCAAGAGCTAAGTAATCTTCTGTGCGGCCGGACTGTAGTTCACTAGCGGTGAGTTTAGCCTTTGCAGCTTTTCGCTGATATATACCATCGAAATTTATTAAGGGTTGTTGTATTTCGATTCTGGTTGAATAATCTTCAATTTGACTTGGGTCATTTAATAAATCTGGATTAAAATCTGCAGCAGTTAATATTTCCTGATTTAATTTTGAACCAAATGCCATTAAAGGATTAGTTGTCGCAATTGCCGTATGTGAAACGCTAATATTGGGCAATAAAATAGCATTGGTTTGATTGTAGTCACCCTTTGCTGATAACACATCTTGCTGTGCTATTTTAAGGGTGTTATTGTTCTCTTTTACTTTGGTTAACACTTCTTCTTTTGAAACAGATATAGTTTCTTGCGCCAGTGCCGAATAAAAGCCGAATAATAAAAGTCCTATTAATTTGTACTTCATCGTATTCATTTATTTGATACAAAATTAGTTCGGCAAAAAGGACTGTACAGTAACTAATGTTACCGAAGGAAGAATAATAAAATAATTGCTATTTTTTGGATAAAAAGAAAAAAGGCAATTCCTCACAGAAGTGCCTTGTTAAACAACCAATCAATCAAATTTTTATATAATTTTTACACTTACTTTTTTGATGGTTTAATAAAGATGTTACAAAATAATCCACCCATCAATCCACCATATAATGTACTGTTTAATGGTTTGGAAGTTATAGCGCACGTACCACTTATGCATCCGATTTCGGCATAGTATAGATAACCGGCTATAGCGCCGATGACTATGCCTATAGTGGTTATAAGAAGTGTTTTCTTATTCATTAATTATTAGCTTTTCTGGTACCGCCATGACCTCTAGCCACAACTAACATTATTTTTATGCTTAACCAGATGAACTTAAAAAACTGAATGATAGGGTTCATCATATAAAAGCGTTTCGATTTTGATATTCTTTGTGTCATTTTTTTGGTTTTAAGTTTTATTCTTTCGAGTTATCCAAGATGTAGTACTTGAAACTATTCAGGAATTAGCCACCAAAAAGGCTTCATTTTTGCTTTATATATAAAAGCATAATGCAGTGCTAATTTTAACCAGTGACCGGCTAAGCCAATTTCTCCAAATGTTTTGCCCAATTGCCTGCCCTGTGTATCAGGATACTTGTTATAATCTGGCACAATGGGGTAGGTGGTAATACTAACACCACTTCCTTTTGTTATTCCATAACCGGCAGATGCAATACATGCCGCACCCATATTGCCTAAAGAGCCTTTATGGTGTAAATCTTTTTTTCCATTAATAGTATCAATAATATTATCTGCCACTAATTTTGCAGTAATACCAGATGGCATTCCTGTACGAGGTGGGGCAGGAGATATAGCTGTTCCATTCTTACTTACCCGTGGTTTTGAAATTGCATGTGGAGGTGCAAAAGCAATACCAGGGGCAAATATGTTTTTGTACGACGGATTTTGATACGTTTCTGGCCAATCTTGTACGCTCCATTCTTCATAGGGTTTAGGGGAATAATCAGCATCTACAAGCATAAAACCTTTAAAAAGTTTTTCAGTAATATCTTGATTATTTTTGTCAAAGGCTTTAAAACCATGACCAGAGAATGCAGGTATTAACATAGCAAAATCGTATGTCTCAGATTTATACTCGCCATCTAGCGTTTCATAGTGTGCTACTCCATCTTCAATTTTATTGACTCCGGCACCTATAATCCATTTAATTCCACGGTCTTCAAAAACCATTTCCACCATTTCGCTAGATTTCATGATGTTGTTACCGTAGCTAAGGAGCATACCATCCATACCAAAATCACCTAACTGATGCTCATTGGCAATCCAAATTACTTCAGCCTTGTCACGTACATTATGTCTCCTTAACTCTTGTTCTACATTTAAAATGTATTCGAAAGCCGCACCTTGGCAAGTAGATTTTGCGTGTCCCGTTCCAATTAATATTTTTGCTTTTTTACCCTGTTTCATCTGCTGAATCAAGTCATTTAAAGCATGCCATGCATGTTCTGCATGGGTATAAGTACAAACTGAATATGCCTTATTTGTGCCAGGGTTTAACCCTTCTGTCATATCAAAGGCTAATTTTGGTCCTGTTGCATTAATAAGATAATCGTAGGTAATATTTTCAGTTTTACCTTTTTGTTCGCCATTTACATATTCAACTTTTACAAAAGGGTTTGGTGTTTCAGCATCACCTTCTGGATGAAAAGTGGTGACTTTTGCTTGTTTAAAACCAATACTTTTTTTCTTGTATAAAGGCGCTAAAGGAAATAGTATTTCTTCAGACTTCATACGACCAATACCAACCCAAATATTAGAGGGTATCCATTGGTAATTGCTATTTGGAGAAACCACTAAAACTTCGTGTTGTTTGGATAATTTTCTTCGAAGATGTGCCGCAGCTACATGACCCGAAATTCCAGCACCTAATATGACTATTTTTGACATTTTTTAGAATTTTGAAATTAAACTTATCATCGAAAAGAAATGTAGAATGATTTTGGTCAGGTTTTTCTTTTCGATTACGATAAAGTTCATCCTTTTAAAAACCAAATACAGTAACCTTTGTTACATAAGGAATTGTAATGCAACCGATTCAAAATCGTAACAGCTCGGTCATTATCCCAAATCGGATAATATCTAACCGATTTTGAAAATTGATATTGTAATAATCTACGCCGTGGTATAATTGAATAAAAAAACCAATGTCCTCTAAGAATTTGGGATGATAGTAAAACGTCAATCCAATGTTGAATCTTTTTAGATTAAAGGTGTCCCAATCGTTAATATTGTCTATTAGCCAAGTAGTTTCTGCCTTTAATGAAAAATCAGCTTTTATTGATCCTCTATGTCCCATTTTCATAGGAAGCTTGTAGGCAAAAAAAGCATTATGCCATCGAAAGCCACTATATTGCCCATGTAGTTCTTCTAACATCCAACTTCGGGGATGTATTTCAAACGAGCTTTTGAAAAATTTTGTAGCGTTCAATGTTTTGCTGAACCCAGTTTTTATAAACCCCAATTCTAAGAAATTGGTAGCGAAGTTGCCATTTTGGATATTAATTTCGCCTTGAGTAGTATAAAAATCGCCGTCCTGTCCGTTGGAATGGTGGGCAAACTTTCCAAAAATCGTATAATGGTTTGCAGGATTTTTATCACCTGTTAGATAGTAAAAAGTTATCTGGGGAATATAGCTGGGTGTTTTTACAGGATAAGAATTTTCATTATACATTCTAATCATAATCTGCGAAGTTAGTACTGCCATTAGGTTCGATTCTTTCCTATTTCTGATAATAAAATTCGGATTTACGTTGGCTTCGAACATTAACGGAGGTAGATTACCGATGTCTGTGGGAAAAGTAATGTAACTATCCTTTTGGTTTACACGCGCGATTTTTGCCAAATCAATGTTGGGTAGGCTGTCGATTTGCTGTTGTCCATAAATCGTTCCTATAAAAAGAAAAGGCAATATCAATATGTACTTAAGTTGTTTCATCTAACCTTCACCCATCCATTTTTTTGGCTTATGTGCTTTTTTGACCAATTTGAATTTTTTGATGGCGTGGGTTTTGATGTGTTCTGCCATTTCTTCTACAGAATCGGTCACGAATAATAGTTTCATGTCCTCGGGACTAATACTTTCATTCTCAGCCATAATCTGAATGTGATGGCAGAGTTCTTTATGATACTCTGAACCGAAAATAACGATAGGGAAATCATGTATCATTTTAGTCTGTATCAACGTAATGGATTCGAAGAGTTCATCCAAAGTCCCCATTCCTCCAGGCATTACTACAAAGGCGTAAGAATATTTTATCAATAGAAATTTCCGGACAAAAAAGTAACGAATGTCTATCCATTTATGCAAATACGGATTCTGCTTTTGTTCAAAAGGAAGTATAATATTGCAACCTACCGAATATCCGCCCGCTTCGTAAGCTCCCTTGTTCGCGGCTTCCATGATACCAGGTCCACCACCTGTCATTACCGTAAATCCTAAATTTGCCAAAGACGCGCCTACCGCCTCGGCCTGAACATAGAATGGATTCGACTCATTAAATCGTGCTGAACCAAAAACAGTAACACAGGGACCAATAAAATGCATTTTTCTAAAGGCTTTGATAAAGCTGAACATGACTCTAAACGAAAAGAATAGCTCTTTGAACCTAGACAACGGCCCTCGTAGAAATAATGATTCTTCGGTCTGTAAACGATGGTTATTGTTATTTTTCATCAAGTGGTTTTTTTATAACTCCATACCGCTAAAACATTCATAATTAATGCGTAAACAATAGTTTTAAATATTTGAGGATAGATTTCAGTTATACCAGCCCCTTTTAACATGACCATACGCATAACCTCTACAAAATATTTAACAGGGTTAAACTCTGTTAGTATTTGTGCCCATTGCGGCATACTTTCTATTGGGGTGAAAAGACCACTCATTAAAATAAAAATCACCATAAAAAACCAAGCGATGAACATTGCCTGTTGTTGGGTATCCGTAAAGTTAGATATGAAAAGACCAATGCCTAATATAACTAGAATGTAGATAATTGTATAGCCATACATAAGTGGAATACTTCCTAAAATAGGAATATTAAAAAGAAGTTTAGCAATAATTAACCCTACCGTTAAAAGTACAAGTCCAAGAATTAAAAACGGAAATAACTTGCCAATAATAAATTGATATTTTTTAATTGGGGTTACATTAATTTGCTCTAATGTGCCAATTTCTTTTTCTCGTACAATATTCATTCCTGAGAGAAAAAGTGTGATCATAGTAACCAATAACACCAAAATACCAGGCACCATAAACGTTTTATAATTTAAGGTCTCGTTGTACCAAAATGAAGGTATAGTTGTAATGCGCTGTATTTTATACTTACCGGAATCAGTCATTACCAATTCAGCTCTAGCATTGGCATTGAATTTTTGTATTATTTGGTTTACATAAACATTTTCAACTCCTGCGGCCGCCCCGTCAATAGCGTTAATTTTTACAGATAATCCAGTCTTTTTTTCTTTTAATAAATTTTTTTCAAAATGAAGAGGTATTTCCAAAACAACATCTACATAGCCTTCTAACATATCGGCATTAGCGAGTTTAGCAGATGGAAAATTAGAAATGACATTGAAGTACTTAGAAGCATTGAATTTTTCAATTAAATCTCTTGAAAAGGAAGTTTTATCATGATCAATATATCCAAACTTTACGTTCTTAACTTCGAAAGTAGCAGCGTTAGATAGGATGACTAATTGTATTAATGGCAACACAAATATGATAGGAAGCATAGCTTTATTTCTAAAGATTTGCTTAAATTCTTTCTGAATAATGTATAAGATTGTATTCATTATTCCAGTCGGGTTTTATATTTTTTTACGCTTATTGCGATAAAGAATAAAGTCATACCTATTAATATCAAAGTTTCTTTCCAGAGGTAGGCTAATCCTACACCTTTTAGCATAATTCCTTTTAAAATAATAATGAACCACTTGGCAGGGATAATGTTGCTAATTACTTGAAGTGGAAGCGGCATGCTTGTAATCGGGAATATAAAGCCCGATAATAAAATAACAGGTAGCATTAACCCCATAAGTGAAATCATCATTGCCGTTTGTTGTGATGCCGAAACAGTGGAAATTAAAATGCCTAATGACAACGCATTTATTATAAATAAAATAGTTTCCGCAGCTAGTAAAAAGTAATTACCTGCAATGGGCATTTTAAAAATAAATATGCTTAGGAGAATAATTATGATTGCGTTGATGACAGATAGAAAAATATAGGGAACTACTTTACCAATGATTACTTGTAAAGGTTTTAAAGGAGAAACCAAGAGTATTTCCATAGTGCCCAATTCCTTTTCTCTAGTAATAGAAATGGAGGTCATCATAGCTGAAACTAGCATTAATATGATGGTCATTACGCCAGGAACAAACATGAAAACACTTTTTAATTCCTTATTGTAGAACAACTGTGTTTGTGTATTAATTTGATAAGGAGTCACAATGTCCTTATTAATCAGCTCTTGGTAATTTTGTAAAATTGCTCCAGTATAATTACTGATTGTATTTGCTGTATTTGGGTCTGTAGCATCAGTTAAAATCTGAATGGTTGCTTGATTTTCGGTTTGTAATTTTTTGCTAAAATCTTTCTCGAAGTTTAAAACGGCTTTAATTTTTCCTTTTTTAAAAGCGGTTTCAATTTCGTTTTCATTATCTAAATAATCTTTGACACTAAAATACTTGGAGGCAGAAATTTTTTCTATTATTTCTTTTGTACTTGCATCTTTAGAATGATCAAGAATAGCAATATCTACATTATTTATTTCATTGGTTATTGCAAAACCAAAAAGCATTACTTGAACTATTGGCATACCAAATAAGATGAATAGAGAGCGCCTATCACGAAAAATGTGATAAAACTCCTTTTTTACAAATCCAACGAATCGTTTCATTTTAAATGTTTATTCAAGATTTCTAGCCAGCTTTAAAAAAACTTCGTTCATAGATGCTACGTTATACTGTTCCTTTAAATTCTTAGGGGTATCTAATGCTTCTATTTTACCGGCTACCATAATCGAGACTCGGTCACAGTATTCTGCCTCATCCATATAATGTGTAGTAACGAAAATAGTTTTACCCTTATCTGCTTCTCTATAAATCATTTCCCAAAACTGTCTTCGAGTAATAGGGTCGACACCACCTGTAGGTTCATCTAAAAAAATAATTTGTGGATTATGTAATAACGATACAGAAAAGGCCACTTTTTGTTTCCAACCCAAGGGTAAAGAACCTACCAGTTTATCTGCCTCTTCATGCAAATTCAGCTCATCAATAAGGTCTTGAGATTTCTTTTTAATATCATTTTTTTTAAGACCATAAATACCACCAAAAAAAGTGATGTTTTCCCGTATAGTTAAGTCATTGTATAATGAAAAACGCTGGCTCATATATCCTATATTTTTCTTCACTTCTTCAGGGTGTGTTTTTACATCAAAACCAGCAACCATAGCTTCCCCAGATGTGGGTTTAGAAATTCCAATTAGCATTTTCATTGCTGTAGTTTTCCCAGCACCGTTAGCACCTAAAAAACCAAAAACTTCTCCTTTTGCAACATGAAAAGAGATATTGTTGACCGCAAAGAAGTCACCAAATACTTTGGTTAAATTTTCTACCGATATGACATGTGTATTTTTCATTTTGATAATTCCATAAAGCTATCCTCAATAGTAGGCGCTGTCTCAAAAACTTCAATATTTGTATGCTTTTTATCTTTCAAAAATTGAATCAGATTTTCGGTCTTGAAATCGGGCGCATTACTTGTAAAATGCATGTATTCTCCAAAAGGATATGCGCTGTGGGTTTTTGGGAATTCTTTCAAATCTTTAATTAGTTGATAGGTTTCAGCCGCTTTAACTTTGAATATTTTCTTAGGAAAAGATGAAATAATTTCCTCTGGTGTGCTTAATTGTAAAATTTGTCCGTCTGTTATTAAAGCAATACGATCACAAAGGGCAGCTTCATCCATATAAGGTGTGGACACCAATATGGTAATGTCTTTTTTTTGTAATCGTTTTAGCATTTCCCAAAACTCCTTTCTAGATACTGGGTCTACACCCGTTGTAGGTTCATCTAAAAACAACACTTTTGGTTTGTGTATTAAAGCGCAACACAAAGCAAGTTTTTGTTTCATTCCGCCCGATAATTTCCCAGCCCTTCTATTCTTGAACGGTTCTATTTGAATATAAATGTCTTTGATTAAATCGTAATTTTCTTCAACAGTAGTTCCGAAAATGGTGGCGAAAAAATTAAGATTTTCTTCAATGGTAAGGTCTTGGTAAAGTGAAAACCGACCAGGCATATAGCCCACATGATTTCGAATGGCTTTGTAACCACTAATCACATCATAACCGGCAACAGTCGCTTCGCCTTTATCCGCTACAAGTAACGTCGTAAGAATTCTAAATAACGTAGTTTTGCCCGCCCCATCAGGACCTATTAGGCCAAATAATTCTCCCGGTTTTACTTCAAAGGAAATAGCATCTAAAGCTTTTACCTTTTTGTACGATTTACTTATATTATTTACAATTATGCTCATTTCGTTTTTAAATTAATAATGCCTTAGCTTTTGCCATTAGTTGAAATAATCATAATACCCTTCTAAGTGATTTTTGATATTCGAAGTCAAGTAATTCCCTTCATTCGTACTTTCTACATTTTGTAACATTTCTATTTTTTCGATAAGCGGAAGTAACCAAACATGAAGGTTGTCGTGAGACGCTCCTTTCATAGTACATTCTTTGACTACCATGTTTTTAACTTCGTTTAAGCGATTGCCCAGTTTTTTATATTCGATGGTATTCCATTTCTTGTCTTCGTTAATTAACGATAGCATCGTCATAACACCCTCAGTGGTCTCTTTATTCGCATTCCATTTGATGTTGTTATTTAGCACGATATTGTTTACCCATGCATCGTTTGGTTTTTTGGTTTCACCAGAAGTACCCTCAATTTTTTGGGGTTCGTTGGTTATTTGAAGCTTTTCAGGGCTTGCCTTTTTGTCCTGTTTACAACCTATAATCCCTAGTGTTACAGCCGCAATAATTAGTGTTTTTTTCATGACTTTTCCGTTTGAATTGTGTTTGAATTTGTAGTTTTTATTCGGTTAATCAAAAAGAAAATTAGCAACCAGACAACTACTCTAAAAATCATGGCTTTAATACTTTCTGTGGCCACACTTTCACTAAAAAAGTAGAGGTAGTTTAATATTGCTGTATGTAGACAAAGAATTAGGACGATTATTTTCTTGGCAACAGTAATGTATTTCCTAATTACAAAGCCGCAACTATAGACAGAAACCCCAAAACCACATTATAGACTACCAACCAGTTCAAAACCATATAACCGACTTCTTTTAGTCCCAAAAGCACTGATAAACCAGTAATAACAGACATTAAGCCTATTATTCCAGCAAGTACAATTGCTATTGTTTGTGCGTTTCTCATTTGGTTTGTTTTATAGTTTTCACTGCTACCAGAAGCTATTACTGGACTATTGAAGCCACATTTCGGCTGGCATTCCAATTTTTAAACTGCCATCATTTTTCACCTTTATTTTAACGCCATACACTAAATTCACGCGTTCTTCTTTTGTTTGTATAATTTTTGGGGTAAATTCTGCGGTATCTGAAATCCAAGATATTATGCCGGTATAAGATTTCATATCATTGGCAGTATCTATTTTTACAGCTACTTCTTGTCCTATTTCTAGACTTGCTAATTGAGTTTCACCGATATAAACACGGAGTTCCATTTCATTTAAATCTGCAATTTTATATAGTGGTTTTCCAAAAGTCGTTAGCTCATAAGGTTCGGCATATTTTACCAGAACAGTGCCGTTAATAGGGTTTTTAATGATACTTTTTTGAATTTGGTCTTCAATTTGCTGAATTTGTACCTCAACACTTTTAACTTCGTTAACGATAGGGGCATTTTGAGTTTCAACACTATTTATTTGTTGTTTTAGAATATCAATTTGTCCGTTGACGTCATCTAATTGCTTAGGCGTTGCTGCATTTTCTTTAATAAGATTTTCGACACGTTTCTGCTCTTTGCTTGCAACTTTTATTTGCTCGCGAAGTACTTCTCTTTGCGATAGCACATTACGGGATTTTGAGAAAATAATATTTTTAGCCGCTATTAATTGCTCCCGTTTAAGCGATAATTGAATGGTATCTATTACCCCAACAATCATATTTTCTTTTAAAACGGCGCCTTCTTCTATATTAAAAAACTGAATTTTACCATTTGCTTCTGCCGAAACAGTAATTTCCGTGGCTTCAAAATTTCCATAACCATCAGCCCGGTCTTCATTATTATTACAAGACAAAAGAAGCGCTAAAATAGAGGTAAAAAATATGAGATTTGTTTTTTTCATTTCATGTTAGTTTAGGTTGTTAGAACCATAATTTCCTTGAGTAATTTGATATTGTATCTGTTTTAAAAGCAATTGAGTTTTGTGTAAGACTAAGTTGCTTTTTGCTTCGTGCATGTTGGTGAATTCTGTAATAAAAATGGAGGAGGTGATAACCCCATTTTTCAGTTGAGATTCTGCCGATTTCACCATTTTTTCACGCACAGGTATAATTGCTTCGTCATAGGAAATTAGTTCTTCCATTTTATGAATTTCCGATGCAATATTGGCAAGTTCTAAATTAGTGTTTAGTTCAAAAGTCTCTTTCTCGGTTTCTATTATGTCTTTATTGATTTGAAGTGACTGTTTTTCGGTTTCGTTCTTTTTCCAGTCAAAAGCATTCCAATTTAATCGTAGGCCTGTCATGTAAAATGTATTAAAATTATTATCTAACATGTTCAATCCGGGATTACCATAACCACCTTGGGCAAAAGCACTAATTTTAGGAAGTTTTGATTTTTTTAGTAATTCAGTAGAGAACTCTATTTTTTCGGTTTGAAGGTTAAAAAGGGTAATTTCAGGCCTTTGGTTTTTGGTTTCCACAACATTGACTACACTAGGCCTAATTAAGTTTACATCGTCATTAAGTTGCTTACCTATGAGTAACGATAATTTTTGCAATAAACCCGATTTAGTATAATGAAGCTCGGCAAAATTCTGTTTTATTTTTATAAGCTCAACTTTTAAGGCGTCTGCAGATGATGGTAAAAGCGTACCAAATTTTACACCCGCTATAACTTCATTTAGCCGTGTTTGTAATTGCTCTTCTTTAGCGGCCAAAAGATTGTTGTTTTCCTGTAGTAATAAAACAGAAAGGTAGAGTTGGTTAATTTGATTTTTTAACCCGTACAAACTAACGTTTACTTCTTGTTGTTTTATGTCGTTATTGGCTTTAACAACTTTAGATGAAGCATTTATCAATCCGCCATTGTATAGTAATTGGTTTATATCAACAGTAGCTCTATACTGATCTTTATTTGGAGGGTCAACAGAAATGTTTGGTAGCTGAATAGGTAAGCTAGTAACATCAGATTGGTAAGTAGCTTGTGCATTTATACCTAACATAGGTAGTTTACCTTTATTAATTGCTTCAATATCTAAACGAGATTGTTCGTTAAGTAAAATAGTTTGTTTTGTAAGCGGGTAATTTTCTACTACTAGCTTAAAGCAGTCATCTATTGATATGGTTTGCTGTGCTGCAGCCATACTTGGTAAAATAAATACAAGTAAAACTAAAAGCCTATACATTTTCAAAGGTTTATATAATGACTTAATCTTCCTTAATGGTGAATGTATCGTATTTGGTATCATACTTTAATACTATTTATAATTTGTTCTGAAATCAATGTTTTACGTTCTTCCATTAATTCCAAAAATTCTTGGTCAGATACATCCATTACCAATTTCAACATAGTTTTTGCAACAAATGGAAAAACGGATAAGGACAATAGGTTTAGCAAAAGTTGCTTTGGTTTTATTTTTTTAATCTTTCCAAGTGTTATTTCTTTCTCAATTTGTAACAAGAAAGGATTAGGGTCTGGCTTATTTCCATGTACCATAAATTTCTTTACAAATTCAGGATTGTTGTTGAGCTCTTGTATAATGAAAGTTGGTAGATATGGGTTCTTTAAAATGAAATCAATATAGTTGGAATTGAATTTTCTGATTTTCTCAAAAACGGTGTCATTTGATGCAAATATTAAATTCAATTGTGGAGCCAATTGACTAAATGCCTGCATAAAAACAGCTTCGAATAACAGCTGCTTATTACGGAAATAGTAATGTAACATTGCCTTGTTAATTTTCGCTTCATCAGCTATTTCTTGCATTCGAGCACCCGCCATTCCCTTTCTTTGAAATACCAAAATTGCTGCATTCAAAATATTTTGCTCTGTATTTAAATCTTGCATTAACTATATAGTTTAACCAAATGGTTAACAAATATACAAAAAATATTAAAACGCATACTGGTTTCATTATTTATTGTATTATTTAGAGTAGGTGTGGAGGAGCAATTTTATGAAGTTATCCACTTAAAATAGAAGCAAATATCATAGTTCTATTTATAAAAGATACTTAGTTTTGAAGGTGTTTTTATAAGATAGATTAAAGATGAGAAGTAGTTCAAACACGATAATTTATATTGTTGCAGGTATTATTATACTTCATTTTGTAGTGGGTTTTATATGGCTTATTTATAAGCTTAATAAGAAGAAAGATGATAAAGTAGCATAGTATCCAAATCTTTGTAACTAAGCAATATAAATGATATTGGTATACGGTAAAGGAATAGAATGTTATTAAGATTTATTAAATCTTTTAGTGAGCATTTTTGCTAATACAAGTCCCATTGCACCACCAATAGCCGATACTACTAAATTGATGATTAACAGGAAACCATTAAAATCACCATTATTCATTATTGACCAAGGGTTGAAACCTAATCGACCAAAGGTTTTAATACATAGAATACTACCAAAAACACCAATTACCGTATTGCCGGTAACGCCAAAAGAATAATTTTTTTTAAAATTACCAAAGACATTAGCGGCAACTATACCTATAAGAATACTAAGTAAAGAAATTAATGTACCTGTCATAATAATCGCTATTTGCTAATGGCCATAATCCATATGATCAATTTTACCTTTCATCATCCTTTTTTGAATAATCATATAAACAAATAAAAGAATGAACCCAATGATACCCCAGTACATTGCAACGGATAAACCATATTCTGATGCTGCAGTATTATAAATTGTTAAAGGTTCATGAGTATCATTAACAGATGGCAATATTACTGGGAATAAGGAAGCTAAAGAGGAAGTAATTCCCCCTACAATTAATAAGGAAGACAGGGCAAAAGCATGGTTGTCGTTCTTGATTTTTTTAATAAAAAATAATCCAATTAAACCAGTTAAATAAATAATAGGAAAGACGATTAAATAAGGCTTGTTAATAAAGTTATCTAATGAATTTGGATTCACTATTTGCCACACAAATAAAGAAAAAACGGTAAGGATAGCTAATGCAATATTTAATCTAAAAATTACTCTCTTAAGCTTGAGATTTATAGTAGAATTAGTTTTTAGAATAATCCAGTTGGCACCATGTATAGCTAACGTTACAACAGAAATTAATCCAATAATAATGGTGAACCAATCTATAACACCTGGGTGTTCCGTTAAAGGGCTAAAGCTACCATCCCAAAGGGGTAAGAAGAAATAATGTCCTTCATGAACAGATACTCCATTATCTACACCACCTAAATTTACCCCTCGTACAATATTACCTAAGGCAATACCAAAGAATAAAGCTAGTAATAAGCTAGAAACCCCGAAAGATTTGTCCCAGATATCTTTCCACATTTGAAATTTAAATTGCCCTCTTAATTCTAAACCAATAGCTCTAAAAATTATCAGCCATAAAACGAGAATAAGCGGTAAATAAAATCCACTAAAAACCGATGCGTAGAATGTTGGGAATGCCATAAAAAGCATACCACCGGCTGCGACTAACCAAACCTCATTAGAATCCCAGAATAAACCAGCAGATTTAGCAATTACTTCTTTGTCTTTTTCAGTTTTAGCTAAGAATAAATGAATAATTCCTGTGCCAAAATCATAGCCATCTAGAATAAAAAATACAGCTAAAACAATGGCAATTAAAATATACCATAATACTTCCATAATCAATGTAATTTAGGTTTTGGACCTTCGTTAATGGTTTTGCCAACAAGGACTAAAAACAATAGACCTAGTAGCATGTATAAAGCAACAAATCCAAGTAAAGTAAATAGCGTATTACCGGATGAAACTGTCGGAGAAATTCCTTCACTAGTTCTGAGCAAACCGTAAACCAAATACGGTTGTCTGCCTAACTCTGCGGTATACCAACCTGTTAGGTTTGCTATATAAGGAAATGGTACTAGAAACATTATTGTCCAAAGTAATGCTTTTGTGTTGTACAGTTTTTTACGCCATAATAAAAATGCCGATAAAGCCATAATTGCCATGAAAACTGTTCCTAAACCTACCATAATATGGTAAGAATAATAAAGTGCAGGAATATTGTCTGGCAATTCTTCTTTTTCAAATTTATCCATCCCAACAATTTGTTTATCCCATTCTTGGTAGGTTAAAAAGCTTAATATATTGGGAACGGCAATTTTGTTATCTAGTTTTTTCTCAACCATATTGGGTTGTCCAATAAGTACAATTTCGGCCCCAGCATCCTCGGTTTCAAAAATACCTTCCATAGCAGCAAAAGCGGCAGGTTGGTATTTGGCAACATTTTTGGCATTCCAATCTCCCGTAGGGAAAGCAACCAAAATACTAGAAACCAAACCAAAAATAACTCCGGTTTTTAAAAACAGTTTGCCATGTTCAACTTGCTTTTCTCTTAATATATAAAATGCACCAATACTGGCCACAACAAAAGAAGAAGTGACTACAGAAGCCAGTTGATTATGTAAGAAAGCAGGTAAAAGCCACGGATTGGTAAACAGTGCAGAAAAGTTTTCTAAAACGAATTTACCGTTTTCCAATATTTCGTAACCAACGGGGTGCTGCATCCATGCATTGGTCGCTAAAATAAACCATCCACTAGCCCAAGACCCTAAGAATACAAGAAAGCCAGTTAAGAGGTGTAGTTTTTGTCCCATTAATTTTTCACCAAAAATAAAGAGTACTAAAAAGGAAGATTCTAAGAAAAATGAAAACATGCCTTCCATGGCTAAGGTCTGACCTATAATGCCCCCTGTGAGTTCAGAAAATTTAGCCCAGTTTGTACCAAATTGGAACTCCATAGGTATGCCAGTTACCACACCCATGGTAAAGTTAATGGCAAATATTTTCATGAAAAACTTAGCCGCATCATTATACTTTTCAACCTTATTTCTCAGATATTTCCATTTAAAATAAACTATCAATAAAGACAAGCCCATTGTTAGTTGAGGAAATATATAGTGGAATGTGATCGTAAATGCAAATTGCAGTCTATCATAAAAAATCATGTCTTCCATAGTCTATATACTTTACAATATTTTGAATGTTACAAAGGTAACCAACAGCTAATTTTTAAAGGTAACCTAGGTTACATATTTGGTGAAATTTAAAAATAAGGGGAGGAACAATTAGGGGATTAAAATTACTAAATCAAAAATTATAAAATTAAAATAGTAACTAAGGGTAATAATATACTTGCATAAAAAAATCCTGAAATTTGTTCAAACAATTTTCAGGATTATAAGGTTTTTTTTAGAAGGGAATATTAATCCTTATATGCAGATAACATCCACACTAATTTTTCTTGTTGAACAATATAGTCGCTCATTTGCGAAACCGTACCTTCATCATCAGCTTCTGCAGCAGTTTTAAGTGTAGCTCTTTCTTTTTTTAATAGAATTGATAAGCTTTCTAAAATATTATCTACTGCTTTATCACCTTCAACTACATTCTCAACAGACTTGATTTCTGAATTTTCAATATACTTAGCAAAGGTATGAATAGGCGTATTGCTTAAGGTTAAAACACGTTCCGCAATTTCATCAATTTTTATAACGGCGTCATTATACAATTCTTCGAATTTAAGGTGAAGCTCAAAAAACTTTTTTCCTTTAATATTCCAATGAAAACCTCTTAAATTCATATAGAACATTTGGTAATTGGATAATAGGTCATTTAATTGATTAGAGATCTCATTTGTACTTTTTTTGTCTAATCCTATGTTTGTAAGGTTTGTATTCTTCATCATATTTTATTTAAACTTATTTATTGAATCACTTAAGTCGTACACTTTTGTACCCTTAATTTCTTTTGATAGTATACTTGAGCCCGCAGCACTTCTATACCCACCAGCGCAATGAACCACAATTGGCTTATCCGTTGGGATATCATGAATTGAATTTCGTAAATCGTTGAGCGGTATGTTTATGGCATTATCAAAAAACACTGCTTCGCTGACTTCGCTAGCATTTCTAATATCTACTATAGTAAATTTACTACTATTTTTCTTAAAGCGATCTAGATCAAAATTTTCGAATTTCTCCAAAGCCTCGTTTCCTATAGTCAATACGGCCTTTATTTGGTTTTCATATCCGATTTTGGCAATGCGTTCCAGTATTTCTGCTCTTTTATCGATACTATCTAAAACAAGATAAAAGGGTTCTTCTGGTGTAACGATAGAGCCTAGCCAAGTTTCAATTTTATCATCTTCGTTACGAGCCATAATATTTATGGAATTCGGAAAGTGGTTCTTTTTGAAATCTACCGTATCACGTGTATCTATGATAACTATAGAATCTTTTAATTCAGAAGCGCCAAACTGTAAAGGTATTTTAGCAATACTACGTTTTATAGGTAGCGCGCCTACTTTATTGATATCCACATTAAATCCGAAATAGTATGGTATAAAGGGCTGGTCCTGTAGTATATGTTCTACAAACTCTTTCTTCGTTAAATCTTTAAAAGCCCAATTACTTAAACGTTCATTGCCCAAGGTGCTAGACGGATCGCTACTCATATTTTTACCACATAATGAACCTGCACCATGTGCTGGGTATACTAAGGTCTCATTTGGTAGATGGTTGAATTTATGTTTCATGGTATGGAACATGGCTTCTGCCAATTGCTCTCTTTTTGCTCTCATATTACCGGCATTTTCCCTTAGGTCGGGTCTACCAACATCACCTATAAATAAAGTGTCACCCGTAAACATGGCATGTTTAGAGTTTTCATCCTCTGCAACTATTGTAATACTATCCGGTGAATGGCCGGGCGTATTAATTGCAGTAAATTTTATTTTATTCATTTGCATAATGTCTCCGTCGTCAAACGTTTTATGGGGATATTCTGCGCCAACTAATTTACTGACATATATATTCGCTCCTGTTTCTTCGTGAATTTGTAAATGTCCACTAACAAAATCGGCATGTGGGTGCGTCTCAAAAACAGCAATGATTTTGGCGTTGTTTTCTTCTGCAAAACGGTAGTACGGTTCTGGGTCTCTAGAGGGATCAACAAGCGCAATTTCTTTACCACTTAAAATAGCATACGAATAATGTGCTAAAGGCTTGTCTTGAAATTGTTTTATAATCATAAGTACAGTTTTTGAAAATTAGTTTTAATAGTATTGGTCAGCACTATATAAGTTTCTGACCAATACATTAATTATAAAGATTTTTTGGCTAAATACCAATCTACTTTTTCCAAGGAATCATCATTTAATCTAGTGTTAAGTTCATCCAATGTTTTTGGTGGTGACACAATTACTTTATCTCCTCTTTTCCAATCTAACGGCATGGATACTTTGTGCTTATCAGATGTTTGTAAAGCATCTAATGCGCGCAGTATTTCGTCCATATTTCTTCCTACGTTTAATGGGTAATACATAACTAAACGTATCTTTTTCGTTGGGTCGATAAAAAATACGGCCCTTACTGCTGCTGTTTCACTTTCATTAGGTTGCAGCATACCATATAATTTAGACACTTTCATGTCAATATCCGCAATAATTGGAAAATCAAAATATACTCCTGTATTTTCCCTTACATTTTGTACCCAACCTAAATGGGCATGTACACTGTCTATACTTAAACCTAAAAGTTCCGTATTTAAGGAATCAAATTCATTTTTTCTAGTTGCAAAACCGCTCATTTCAGTAGTACATACCGGAGTAAAATCTGCAGGATGTGAAAACATTACGATCCATTTATCCTTAGCAAAATCAGACATTTTTATTTTACCTTTGGTAGTAATAGCTTCAAAATCTGGTGCCATATCTCCGATTCTAGGCATGGATATAATTTCTTTGTTTAATAGTTCCTCGTTATTCATAATAGATTGTATTTATTATTTTATTAATTAAGCATAAAATTAACTTATAGTTAAAAATTAAAAAGTAACCTAGGTTACATAAAAGCTACTTTAACTTTATTTAACAGATTAATAGATTTCTTGGCGTTATAGGTAATCTAAATACAATACTATGGTAACGATATTTTGAACAAGGGGGTTCACTAAAATCTTTATAATTATTATTTAAAGTATGTGACTTTTGTCACATTCCAAACCAAAAATGGTCATTAATTTTGCCGTATGAAATTGTCCGGTATTACCATATCAATACTATTTATGTTTATTTCGTTGGCAAGTAGTTTTAAAACTGCCGGCGTAATAAGTTATTATGCGTTGTTTACCGATGATTTTGTGGAGCGCTTTTGTGAGAATAAAGCACGGCCAGAAATGAATTGTAATGGAGAGTGTGCCTTGTCGAAAATGTTATCTCAGGATACCGATGATGAGAAAATTCCATACGATTTAGAATGGCTTAAAAACGAAGTAGTGCTTTTTATTGGCCCCCTTATTTCCACAATGTTCCTAGAAAAACAAGTAACCTCATTACTTGAACCACAATACAACGTTTTATATAGTTTTCATTTCACTGAGCGTATAATCCATCCCCCTAAATTCTAACAGTAATTTCCTCAATCTAATTTTGCCATTGCCACTATTTCAGGTGTTTGGCTGTATTTCTATATAATTAAAAGTTTTAAAAATGAACCTAAAATATTTTTGGGTGCTAGCGATATTATTATCGACGCCCCTATTGAACGCACAAAATTTAAATGGAAAAATTGTTTCAGAAGTAAACCAAGAACCATTAAATGGGGCTCATATTCTGGCAAATAATGGATCCGCAACATATTCAGATGTTAATGGAGATTTTGAATTAAAAACGACCCGGGAAAATGTGATATTGACCATTTCTTTTATGGGGTACAAAACAATACAACATCAGGTAGAAGTTAATAATGAGCCAATTTTTATTACCATGCAAGAGTCTCCCATTACCATAAATGGAGTTATGGTTACAGGGAATATAAAAATTGACCCTGTTCTTACCTTAGAGACTAATGACTATGTTAAGAAAATTGTTCAACCAAGAAATGTTGCCGATTTATTTAATGATGTTAACGGTTTCTCGTTAATTAAAAGAGGTAATTATGCCATTGACCCAAGTTTTAGGGCAACACAATATGAGCAGTTAAATGTTCAGTTTGATGGAGGTACAAAGGCAATGAATGCCTGTCCTAACCGTATGGATCCTATTACTACGCACGTTATCCCCGAAGAAATAGAAAAAATAGAGATTATAAAAGGACCCTATACAGTACGTTATGGAGCTACTTTTGGTGGTATAGTTAACATGGTAACTCAAAAACCTACCGCAGAGGATTTTGGGCTGCACGGGAGCGTTAATACAGGGTACGAAAGCAATGGCGGCTCTTTAGTATCTATGGCAAGACTACAACAGGCAACAGAAAAATATGATATTGTCGGGAATGTAGGTTTTCGTGATTTTGGAAATTATGAAGATGGCGATGGGGTTGAAATTCCTAGTTCTTTTAGAAGTTTAGATTATGGAATAAAAGCGGGTTATAATTTTTCTAGTCAACAACGATTACAAGCACATTGGAGGCAATCGTATGGCCGTGATGTTTTACATGCAGGTTTGCCTATGGATACCGACGAGGACAACAGCAGTATACTTTCTTTAGATTATAAGCTAAAAGGATTAACAGGTTTAGTTGAAAATATAGATGCTAAAATCTACTATAGCTATGTGGACCATATTATGAGTAATAAGGAACGGCCTAGTTTTATGATGACCGATGCTTTGTCTGAAATAGATGCTACCACTGCAGGAGGTAAGTTAGAATTTAAGTTAAAGCCTACTGAAAAAATGGCACTTTATACAGGTCTTGATTATTTAGCTATTGCTAGGGACGGAAACCGTGTTAGATTGGTAAAAAGAAATGCTATGGGGCCTTTGGCCACCCCTGTTCAATTTATAGACAAAGTATGGCAAGATTCTTATATCAATGATTTGGGTGTGTTTGTAGAAAGCAAATATCCTTTAACTTCTAAAACAATGGCTACCGTGGGCTTACGGTATGATAATGTTACCTCTGAAATTAAAGATCCAGAAGCAGATTTTGCAGCGATGTATCCAGATTTAGATAAAAGAACCGAACATAACTTTAGTGGTACGGCATCCATTAAATATGTACTATCTAATCAGTTTATTATGGAAGTTGCTTATGGTAGGGGCGTTCGTTCTGCCAATATGATAGAACGTGTTATAAATCATTTTACCGTAGGTCAGGATTCTTATGAATATATTGGTAATCCAAATTTAGATGCAGAGGTAAATAATCAGTTCGAAGTAGGATTTAAAGGAAATTTACCAATTTCGGAAAATGGTTTAGACAAGTTTAATTATAGCACATCTTTTTACTATTCACTGTATGAAAATTATATAGTTGCCGTAATTGATGAAACACAACCAAGAAAATTCATGCCTATGAATGAACCACGTTACTCCAAAGTATTTCGGAATTTAGATGAAGCCTATAAAACCGGATTTGAAATTATGGCGGGAGTAGATTTTTGGAATCATTTAAATTTCACTACTGAACTTTCTTATGTTTATGCCAAGAATAATGATTTAAACGAGTCACTACCTCTAGTGCCGCCACTAACAACAAGGTTTAAACTTGGTTATGAAAAGGAAAAATTTTGGATAAATGCAAATTATACAATAACCTCTAAACAAGAAGATATAGCACTATCGTTTGGGGAACAGGTTACGCCAGGTTATGAAGTAATGGATTTACGTTTCGGAATTATACCCGTTAAAAATATAACTTTAGGTTTAGCAGTTTTAAATGTGTTTGATAAGACTTATAACAATCATTTAAACTTCGCTTTTAACAATCAGGCAGCATTTGGGACGTTTCCTATCAATGACCCAGGTAGAAATTTAACAGCTTTTGCACAGTTTAAATTTTAGTAGATTCAGATAATATAAAAGGGACCAAAATAGGGTCCCTTTTATGATTTATTTACTTCCAAAGAAACGAATTACGGATGCGTTACCTATATGATAAGGCCCTTCATTTAATTCTATTTCTTGCTCTTTTAACATTTCAAAATGTAAACCTTCAAACTCTTTTTCAATTTCAGCAATGGAGTAGAGCATGCTTATATCTTTAGGTCCGCCAGAAGTTTTACCTAATTGTTTTTTAGAGAACCCTTCAAAAATAACATATCCTTTGGTGCTTAAGGATTTTAGGAGATGTTGACTTGCTTTAAATCGAATAGATGAAGGAAAATGTGTATAACAAAAACAAATAACATCAAACTTTTTTGTTGTTTCAAAATCAAGCACATCTATTACTTGATATTCAAGATGGAAACCATTTTTTTTGGCCAGATTCTGAGCTTTGTCCTTAGCAGATTTGCTAAAGTCAAAGGCCATTACTTCCCAACCTTTAGAGAGTGCGTAAACGGCATTTCTACCTTCGCCCTCAGCAGGTAAAAGAATTGAACCTACTTTTAATTTATCTAGCTGTTGTTTAAAGAATTCATTAGGTAAATTTCCATAAGCATAACTTTCCTCCTTATACCGGGCATTCCAAAAATCTTTCATATCATGCTCAATTAAGGCATAAAAATATACCCTTCTAATTGGTAATTGGCAAGCACCATCATAGCAGATAAGCTCAGTTCTGTATTTGGGTTTAAATCTGCTGCACTTATATCTCTAGCGGCCGTTGCTTGCGCACAAACATAAAATTTTACGCCGTATTCCTTTAATAATTTTATTACCTCCGCATCAGGATTTGCCTTTTCATATTTTTCTTGGTATTTGTCTTCGTTCAATGCGGTAAATGTTGCACCCCCATGTATAGCGGCAACGATGTTTACATTATCAGGAGAAACACCACCGGCACCTAGCATATTTATCATTCTGGCGATCTTGAAATAGCCTATGTTAATGCCTTCTAGTACACGTTCATCTTTAAGGTCAAATACAAGATTATACTCTTTGGTAGGGTCTGGCTGCGTAACCACATCCTTAAATTCCTTTATTTTTCCGTAGCCTTTAATAATGGGTGTAGTCCAGTCTTGTGCTGAAATTAGTTGTGTAGTCATAAATACTATTACAATTAAGAATGCTTTTTTCATGTTCTGGTAAATTTTAAAATTACTAATACGTTGGTTTGGTGTAAACTAAAGTTCTATACTAATGTCCGTTATTTTTAAGAGCAATAAAAGTAAGTTAATGTATTTAACTTTACTGTAACTACGGTTACTTTAATAATCATGTGTAAATTATAGATTCGTTATTTAAATTAGCGTAAGATTACATTTGTATGAATGAATTACGAATATTGGCGAAACAATTTTTTAAACTATTTGCGATAGTATTCGTTTTGGTCGGTATTGTATTTTTATGGCTTTTAAATTATAAGCCATATGTTAAATCTGTTAGTACTTCCGAGACGGATGAAATCGCTACAAGTGTAAACTGGGAACCTAGGAATGCCATTTCTGAAATTAATAATATGCCTGCAGAAGTAAAAAAAGGCTATTACCTGATAGCAGAGTCCTCAAAATATATGGGTCCCAAGGCAGTGAATCCTGCAGATCGCTATAGTGGAAACAATTTAGCTTGCGCCAATTGTCATTTAAAACAGGGTGCACAGGCAGGTTCCGGTTCTTGGGTGGGTATTTTAGAGCGTTTCCCTCAATTTGGTGGTCGTGGTAATAAAATAGGTACTATTGAAGGCCGAATAAATGGATGTATGGAAAGGAGTATGAATGGTAGAATGCTACCTGTAGATTCGGATAAAATGGATGCTATAGTAGCTTATATGGCCTGGCTAAGTGAAGGATTGCCAGAGAATAGAAAAGCGGAGTTTAAAGGGTATCCAAAAATTGAGATTCCCAATGTAGCAGTTAACTTAGAAAAAGGTAGTCAGGTGTATCAAAAAGAATGTGTAATCTGCCATGGTGAAAATGGGGAAGGAGTTCTCAATGCAGTGGATGGTAAAAGTTATACGTATCCGCCACTTTGGGGACCAGATAGTTTTAATGATGGTGCTGGTATGAATAGGGTGATTACTTCGGCTGAATTTATAAAAAGTAACATGCCATATTTACAAGCCACCTGGGATAATCCAAAATTAACAGATGAGGAGGCATATCATGTAGCCGGATATATTAATAGTTTTACCAGACCTCATAAGTTGAATACTGAAAATGATTATCCAGACAAGAAACTAAAACCAGTATCTACGCCCTATGGACCATGGGTAGATGATTTTTCTGCCGAACAGCATAAATATGGCCCTTTTCCTCCCATAATGGATTTTTATAAGCAGAAATACGGAATTATCAAAACAAAATAGCATAATGCGATTAGTATTTCTATTCATTTTTTGTTTACCCATATTTTCTATGGCACAAGATTCTGTTGATACAAAGAAGATGGGAACCCTTTCTGGGCAATGGCGGACCTATTATATGATGACGTCAAACAAAGGAGAATTGAAAGATTTTAATGCATTGGCAACAGGAGGAAAATTGAAATATCAATACAAACTGCTTAAAAATTTAGAAATAGGAGCTGCAGTTTATAATGCTACTAATCTTGGATTACAGGACCTAACAATACCCGATGTAACTACCAATAAATTAAGTAGATACGAAGAAGGACTTTTTGATAGGTTAGATCTAGAAAATGATGCCGTTTTTTTATTAGGAGAACTTCATGTTAAATATAGGGTTAAGAATCACACATTTACTTTAGGCAGAATGAAGGTGAATTCACCTTTGATTAACCCTGAAGATGGTAGAATGATACCTACTCTAGTACAGGGTTTTTGGTATGACCATAAGATAAACAACACAATAATGCAATTGGGATTTTTAAATGAAATTGCACCTAGATCTACAGGCAAATTTTATGGTATAGGGGAAAGTATAGGTACATACCCCGAGGGTAGAAACGTTTATGGGAATACAGCGTTGTATTCAAATAATACGGCATCTGATTATATTTTATTGGCTAATGTTGATTTTGAAATAGCCGATAATTTAACTGTGAACGTCTGGAATCAGTATGTTGAAAACATATTCAATTCATTCTATTTAAAACCTTCTTATAAAATTACAAAATCTGTTCAATTAGAAGGGGAGTGGTTACACCAAAATAAGGTTGGTAATGGTGGTAGCAATATAGATTCCTTTCGTTATTTTAATCAAAATTCAGCTGATGTGTTAGGGTTAAAAATCTCCTATAAAATTAAAGCAGGTTTAGTTTCTTTAGGGTATGATAGAATATTACCGCACGGTCAATTTATAGCTCCAAGAGAATGGGGTAGGGAAGACTTATTCAGTTTTCAAAAGCGTGAGCGTAGTGAAGGGACAGCGGATAATCATGCTCTAGTAGTGAATTATAAAAAGGATTTTTTAATACATAAAGATCTAAACCTAAACACCATACTTAGTATGGGTAAGTACTGGAAACCAGACGTAGACAATGCCATATTAAACAAGTATGCTATGCCAAATTACACCCATGTTAACCTAGATATTTTCTTTGATATTAAAAAGTTAAAGCGATTTCGGCCAGAGTTGCTTTTGACTGCTAAAATTGGAAATGGGGATATACCGGATAATCCCAATTTCTATTTTAACAAGGTAGATATGTTTCATCTAGACTTTGTTCTTAACTATAATTTTTAAACTATTTAGGTGTAATGGTGTGAAATGAAATTTCCTAATATTACTTTTTAATTTTGCAGGTATTGACTCCTAAAACAGTATAGATTGGACAAAAACTAATAAAGGTTGTCAAAATTAGAATGCCTGCCACCGCTGCCATTATATAACCTAAAGTTCCGGTAACGGTATCCGTATAAAAGGTTGTTAAAAGTGCTACGGCTATAAAAATTCGAATAAAACGGTCTGTGCTTCCCATATTTTTTTTCATGATACTAATTTTTAGTTATTGCTTAAAGTAATTTGTAATGTTGCCAAAAATTTATGGACAAACATAAAGGCGGCCTATTTGACTATTGAAAATTACATTATAATTAGTTTAAGTCCTATGACATTGGTCACCGATAAAATTGATGATTATGCAATGGTTTAAAGTAACTTTGGTTACAAAAGGGTCATTTTTAATAAAGTATTTTTGTAAAAAGCGATTGAGGAATGGAAGCATATATTGATGCCTTTTTAAATGCAATAACCGGAACATTAAGTTGGACATGGAAATCAATCATTTTTCAGGTTCCTTGGTACCTTAATTATTTTTGGGGCTTAATTTCTATTTCATTGGTAGTTTGGCTTTTAGAAATTGTTTTTCCATGGAGAAAGCAACAAGGTGTATTTAGAAAAGATTTTTGGTTAGACGGTTTTTATATGTTTTTCAACTTCTTTCTATTTGCCATAGCAATAAGTGGTATATATAAACTTTTACAGGTATTTTTTAAAGACATAGGTATTAAAACAGATAGTTTGGCAATAATAGATACAGCTAGTTGGCCTATGTGGGGACAATTAGTGGTATTTTTTCTTGTTTTGGATTTTGTGCAATGGTTTACGCATATATTATTACATAAATATGCCTTTCTATGGAATTTCCATAAAGTACACCATAGTGTAAAAGAAATGGGTTTTGCAGCTCATTTGCGTTACCACTGGATGGAAAATATTTTTTACAAACCTTTAAAAACTTTTGGTGTAATGATACTTGGAGGTTTTGAACCAGAACAAGCTTACATAGTTCATTTTGCAGCAATAGCGATTGGTCATATCAACCACTCTAATATTAAAATTACATGGGGTCCATTAAAGTATATATTTAATAACCCGGTTATGCATTTATACCATCATGCCTATGATTTGCCGAAAGGCACCTATGGCGTAAATTTTGGTATTAGCTTAAGTCTATGGGATTATATCTTCAAAACGAACTACATACCAGAAGATAGTGGTACTATAAGATTAGGTTATCCAGGAGATGAAAATTTACCACAAGATTTTTTAGGGCAAGTTACCCATGGGTTTAAAAGAAAGAAGAAGTAACAAATTAATTACTTCTTCTTTAAAAATTCTTATAATTTAGTCTGATAGTTTACCCGTGGCACAGCTCACAAAAGACTTTGCTTTTGAAAGCACTGAATTTTCTTGGTCAATACTTGGGTAGCCAATTGACATTAATTTATTTTTCACGACAGTTATATCTTCAAGTTTCGAAGTATCAAAAGAAACTGATGATGATTCTACTGAGACCGATACATTGGTAATCGATGAAATCTCTTCTAATTTTGAGATGATTGTTTTTGCACAGCCACCACATTTTAAATTTTGAATAGGAATTACTGATGTCATATCTTACTTATTTTGTTCATTGTTAAAAGTTATACTCCAAATACCTCTTACCTCGTTCTCTTTGTAACCAGTTGCCTGGTCATATGGGTATCTATCATTCAATATTTGGGTAACCTTGGGGTCTATATTCGTCTCCGGTATCCCATGACAGTTTAGACACATGGTATTTGTTACAATTGGAGAGTAATAATTAATTTTTCCATTATTGTTTTCTACGATAGGTTCATAAGACTCTTTATTATTGATTTTTGATTTGAAAAATTCAATATACTCCAGCTCATTTTCGCTAGCTTGGTTGTTAGCGTTTCTTGGTTTATCGCTCACCCTTTTAATTTTTGCATTATGTACAACTGCCATACTATCTGTTAAGGGGTATGCTTTTTCATTACAAAATTCTACAGCGCCGACAGCCCCGTTTTTTTGTAAACTGGCCATAAGATTTTTTCCTAAAATTTTTTGGGTACTTTGGGCGTAGTTTTTTCCTTTTTCTAGAAAAATACTATCATTTATTAAAGAAGTTTTATTAGTATCAATAGTATCTATTCTATCAATTGTGTTTCCATCGTTTACTTTTGGAGAATCTTTACAGCTAAATACAAAAATAGTTGCCAATAAAAAAAATGCCTTTTTCATGAGTATAAAATAAATAGTTAATTAAATAATTTTCAAGGATAAAGTTGTTTACGCATAAATACAGAATGCCAAAATTTTTAAAATTTGAAAACCATTTTTAGATCAATTCCAAGAATTATACCCTCCTTTTAAATCATACACTTGTGTAAAGCCCATGTTTAATAGCTTTCGAGCAGCCTTTTGACTTCTTGCACCTGATCTACAATAGACATAAACAGGTTTTTCTTTATTTAGCTTATCAAAATAATTCTTAAAATTACCAGCATTGAAAAAATCTATATTGATTGCATTTTTAATATGACCACTATTGTATTCAGATGATGTTCTAACATCAATAGGTTTAATATTATTAGTTACAATTTGTGTTGCATATTCGTTCTTACTCAATACGGTGATATTACCGGTAACATCTTGTTCTTTTTTACCAAAGAGTGCACTTAAAAATGACATAGTATTTTATTTAAAATTAATATTCAATAATAGAAAACGATTTAATATAATGACCGTTTCCTAAATAAACCAACCAATAAAAAATTAGTAAAGCGTAGTTGGGCAAACAAATTCAGAGACAGGTATTTTCGCTTCCTGTATAGCTTTAAACCCATCTTTTACATCTATTAAATTGTGAATACCTCGGCTTTTAAGAATAGACGAAGCTATCATACTTCTATAGCCACCGGCACAATGCACATAAAATGTTTTGTTATTAGGGAATTGGGCTAAATGGTCGTTTAAAAAATCTAAAGGAGTATTTTTGGCTCCTATAACGTGTTCAGATTTGTATTCAGATTCTTTTCGTACATCAAAAACAGATACATTATCTTTTTTTATCGCCGTTTTAAGTTCATCAGCATCAATTTGGCTTACGGTATCATATTCCATTGCAGCCTTTTTCCAAGCTTCAAACCCACCTTCCAAATATCCCAACGTACCATCAAAACCTACTCTAGAAAGTCTTGTTACAGCTTCTTCTTCCATGCCTTTTGCAGTTACCAATAAAATAGGTTGCTTTACATCTGCGATTAAAGCACCGACCCACGGAGCAAAACTGCCATCTAGACCAATAAAAATAGAACGTGGAATATGGCCTTGTGCAAAATCATCTTGATGGCGTACATCTAAAACGATAGCGCCAGTTTCATTTGCCGCGGCTTCAAAAGCCTTTGGGGAAAGTGCTTTTGTTCCACGTTCCAATACTGTTTTAATATCTTCGTAACCTTCCTTATTCATTTTTACATTAAGAGGGAAATATTGAGGTGGGGGCAGTAAACCGTCAATAACTTCATCAATAAATTCCTCTTTGGTCATGTCTTTACGTAGGGCATAATTCATTTTCTTTTGGTTACCCAAAGTATCAACCGTTTCCTTCATCATATTTTTACCACATGCAGAACCTGCCCCATGTGCTGGATATACAATTACATCATCTGCCAAGGGCATAATTTTCTTTCGTAAGCTATCATATAAATATCCTGCTAAATCGCGCTCCGTAAGTATGCCTATTTTTTGCGCTAAATCTGGTCTACCTACATCACCAAGAAATAAGGTGTCGCCACTAAATAACGCATAGTCTTTACCTTTTTCATCTCTTAAAAGATAGCTGGTACTTTCCATAGTATGGCCAGGGGTATGTAAGGCAATTATAGTAATATCCCCAAGTTTAAATTCTTGATTATCTGTTGCTATAATTGCTTTAAATGAGGGGTTTGCTTGTGGTCCGTATATGATATCTGCACCAGTTTCTTTTGCCAAAGTCACATGACCACTAACAAAATCGGCATGAAAGTGAGTTTCAAAAATGTACTTAATTTTAGCATTATTAGTTTTTGCTTTTTGAATGTAAGGTTGTACTTCTCTTAGTGGATCTATAATAGCAACTTCTCCTTTACTTTCTATATAGTATGCACCTTGTGCAAGACAGCCTGTATATATTTGTTCTACTTTCATTTTGTAATAATTAATATTTAATAGGATAAAATTAGAGGTTGTTACTATGTTCTACAGTGACATTAGTCACATAAGGATTTTTTTTTAATAAAATTCCATGTAAAAAATAAAGGCTGCCATAATAAGAATAAAATAGCCAAAACCCTTTTTTAATTTTTTACCATCTATAAAGTTGCTAAGGTAGCTACCAATAAAAATCCCGATAAATGAGAGCCCTGTGAACATTGCCAAAAAACTCCAATCTATAACCATTGTCATAGCATCACCTAAAAAGAAACCCATTAAAGATTTTATAGCAATTATAATTAAAGAGGTGCCTATGGCAACTTTCATTTCTACATTTGCCAAAATTACCAGTGCCGGTATAATTAAAAATCCGCCACCAGCTCCAATTAATCCGGTAATGCTACCAACTAGTAGTCCTTCTGCCAATATTAACGGATAGTTATAGTGGACACTACCTGTTTTAAGAACAGGTTTATCTTTTTTAAGCATCGAATATGCAGCAGGAATCATCAATATGGCAAATAAGCCAAACATGGCCATTCTGCGCGTAAATTGAAAGTGTTCAATTTGAAATAAAACATCGGGCATAGCGGGCACCACATAATGTCTAACAGCCGTTACGCCAATAATTGCAGGAATACCAAAAACGATAGCAGTACGCCAATCCACATAACCTTTTAGATGTTGTTGCCAACCACCAACTAATGCACTTGCACCAACAATAAAAAGTGAATAAGCCGTAGCCGCTTTTTCATTAATTGTAAATAAATAAGCTAAAACAGGTACAGCTAATATGGACCCCCCGCCACCAATAAGTCCTAATGAAACTCCTATTATTAATGCGCTGAAGTATCCAAAAAAGTGCAAAATTTCCATGTGATATATTTGGTATCACAAAAATATACTGGTACGGAAACCTATGCAGTAACAATGGTTACAGAAGAATTATAAATCCAGAATCTCTAAATAATTTCGGTGTAGTTTAATTTTGCCCAACTCTTCTAATTTTTTTAAGAGTCTAGAAATTACTACTCTAGAACTATGAAGATCGTAGGCAATATCTTGATGGGTGCTATGAATAATATTATCATTGGTAACCCTAGCTTTTTCTTTTAGATAACCAATTAAGCGTTCATCCATTTTTTGAAAAGCAATATTATCTAAAGTACTCAACAGCTCATTTAGCCTAACGTGATAGCTGTTAAAAACAAAGTTTCTCCAAGATTTGTATGTGGCTGTCCATTCTTCCATTTTTTGAATAGGAACCATTATTAATTTAGCATCAGTTTCTGCGATTGCTCTAATTTCACTTTTTTTATCACCCATACAGCAAGCCATGGTCATAGAGCATGTATCGCCTTTTTCTAGATAGTATAATAAAAGTTCATCACCATCTTCATCTTCTCGTAAAATTTTAATGACCCCAGAAATCAATAAAGGCATACCTCTTATAAAATCACCAATCTCCATAAGTTTATATCCCTCAGGTACTTCTTTAAATGTGCCTACTTGAACAATCTCATTAATGAGTTCTTCTTCAAAGATATTTCCGTATTCTTCCGTTAAGTCTTGGATCATTTCTATTTTAATTAATTTTTTTAGCTAATTCTTTATCGAATTTAAAAAACATATTTGCCCAAATAGATTTAGAAACTGCGGCTATCCATGGCATTGTCAGCACCAATGCAACCACAATTGTTATGAACAAAGATTTTATGCCAAGTTGCAATCCAAATATAAGGGTTAAAACATATGCTGCCACAGCTACTGCAATACCAACGGCGTAAGAAACGTACATAGACCCTGTGTAAAAACTAGGTTCTATACTATATTTTAAATCGCATTTTGGACACCGTTCTTTTAGTTTATTGAAATTACTTAATTTATAGGGATTGGCCTCCAAAAATTTTCCTTTATGACATCTTGGACATTTTAAAAAAATTATACTGTACAGTTTTGAACCTTTTGCTATCATACCATTAAAACTTTATGTCAAATTTATTGGATCATGGTAAGTTTTTAGGTAACATTAGTTACACAGCTAAGCTGGTTAACAGTATTGTCAATGAACTAAAATAGCGTCATTGTACTCTATAGAACTGATATTAATCATATTATTTACTTTATTGTTCTTGTAAGTTTGTTGTTAAAACAGATTTATATGTGTTCGCTTGTTCAAAAGTATAATGTGCCGGGTCCTAGATATACTAGTTACCCAACCGTACCATTTTGGGATATAAATACCTTCTCAGGAAAAAAATGGGAACAAACAGTCAAGAAAAGTTTCCATGCTAGTAATTCTGAAACTGGTATAAGTTTATATATACACTTACCATTTTGCGAAAGTATGTGTACATTCTGCGGATGTCATAAACGTATTACTAAAAGACATGATGTTGAAATGCCCTATATTAAATCAGTTTTAAAAGAATGGCAATTGTATAGCGCATTGTTCGATGAAAAACCCATAATTAAAGAGTTGCATTTAGGTGGAGGTACACCAACTTTTTTCAATCCAGAGAACTTAAAGTATTTAATTGATGGCATTTTGAGACTTGCGGATAAAGCAAAGGATGCCGAGTTTAGTTTTGAAGGGCACCCTAATAATACATCTAAAAATCATTTACAAGCTTTGTATAATGTGGGATTTAGAAGAGTAAGTTTTGGCGTTCAAGACTATAATGAAACGGTACAGAAAGCAATTCATAGGATTCAACCTTTTATAAATGTAAAAAATGTAACCGAATGGGCACGGAAAATAGGGTATAGTTCTATAAGTCATGATATCATTTTTGGGTTACCACACCAGAAATTAGAGCACGTAGAAAATACTATCGCAAAAACAAAAGAGCTAAAACCTGATCGCATTGCATTTTATAGCTATGCACATGTACCATGGTTGGCGGGTAACGGACAACGAGGTTATAATGAGGCAGATTTACCAACTGCAGATGAAAAAAGAACCCAGTATGAAGTAGGGAAAGAGTTATTGTTAAATTACGGATATCATGAAATAGGGATGGACCATTTTGCGCTTGAAACAGATAGTTTATATAAGGCCATGCAAAGTGGTCATTTGCATAGAAATTTTATGGGATATACCAGTTCTAATACTCATTTAATGATTGGGTTGGGAGCTTCTAGTATTAGTGATAGTTGGTATGGTTTTTCTCAGAATGTAAAGAATATTGAGGAATATCAAAACTTGGTAGAGAACAATATTATTCCATTATATAGAGGACATATTTTAACAGAAGAAGATCAAATTATTAGAAGACATATATTAAATTTAATGTGCCAGTTTACAACTTCATGGAGTGCTTTTAAATTACATTTACCCCAAATGGAAAGTATTCTTGAAAGATTAAACGAAATGGAGCAAGATGGATTAGTTGAGATTTCTAAAGGTAATTTACGGGTAACTGAAAAAGGGAGACCATTTGTTAGAAATGTATGTATGGCTTTTGATTTGCCATTACAAAAAAAGGCCCCAGAGACAAAGTTGTTCTCAATGACAATTTAATACCTCTTTGAGGGTTTAATTTCCCGAGCTTTGCTCGTTCGTAACGCTGGACGGGTCTTGAAATAAAAAATGCCTTTTACCCATTGGGCGAGGTTATAATTTATAAAACTTTTGAGCTCAAATTTTATTAACAGCAAAATTAAATTATCATGAAAAAAATTATTGTACTTACAGATTTTTCAGACCAATCAGGATATGCGCTTAAGGCTGCTGCAGATTTGGCAAAAAAACACAAGGTAGAGCTTCTTGTTGTTCACATGTTAGAGCTCAACCAGGCAATACTGTCTTCACCTGATGGAATGTATATAGAACAAACTGTTTTTCTAGTAAAATTAGCCGAGAAAAATTTAAAGGAATTTTTAGATAAGCCATTTTTAGAGGGTATTAAGGTTACTCCTGTAATTAAACATTATAAGGTTTTTAGTGAGTTAGATGCAATTGCGGAGGAGCATAATGCCGATTTAATTGTAATGGGTTCTAACGGGGCAAGCGGACTGGAAGAAATTTTAATAGGCTCTAATGCGGAGAAAGTAGTACGTAATTCGTCTACTCCAGTATTGGTCATTAAAGGTGAAGTGACTGATTTTAGTATTGATAGGTTTGTTTTCGCTTGCGATTTTAATGATGATAACCTTCCTGCTTTTCAAAAAGCTAGGGAATTTTCAAAATTGGTAAATGGTAGTATGGAGCTTGTTTTTATAAATACACCAAACGACGAATTTTTAAGTAATAAAGATGCATATCAAAAAATCAATAAATTTTTATATAAGGCAAATGCCGGGCTGCAGGTAGAGATATATAATGATTATAGTGTTGAGCAGGGTATATTAAATTATGGAAAAACCATTTTAGCAGATGCTATTGCAATGCCTACACATGGTCGTAAAGGTCTTTCTCATTGGTTTAATGGTAGTATTGGTGAAGATGTTGTAAACCATGCTAAAATTCCGGTTATTACTTTTAAAATATAGATTCATGATTCTAAATAATTAAAGACGGTCGTGCTAACACGGCCGTCTTTTTTATTGTCGTATGTTATTTTATTACATCTAAAAACACTGCCATAATTTATTAATTATTTCATTTTTAAATGAGCCAATTTAAGCAAGATTTAGTTGTAAGGTACCTAAGAGGTTTATTTAGGTAAAGTATGCTGCATTATCAATAAATACTACATTATAGACCTTTTTTTATAGCTTTTTTAGGTAAGCATAATTTAGATTACCTCTTTTATTATACTACTGAATATGTATAACAATATCATTAGGGACAATTTTATCCTTAATGATGATAATTATCATATTTTAACCTTTTAATACCCTCTACTTTTGTCTAGTCAATTAATCAATAAACCATTTAAAATGAAAATACTACTAAGAAGTGCCGCAGTTATTTTTTCACTCCTGCTAATGGCGTGTGGCGGTAAAGAAGAAAAGAAAAAAGAAGGTTTTAGCGTAGATCGTTCAAAAACTACAGAAGAATCTTTAAAAGCGGCCCCGGCTACTGATGAGGTGCCTGCATCTATGCGTGTAACATTAGATGAGAAAGGAGTAGGGCAAATTAAAGATATAACACTGCCAGCGGAAATAGATGCAAAAATGGCAGCAGAGGGTGGTGAAATATTTAAAACAAATTGTACCGCTTGTCATAAACTGGACAAACGTTTTATAGGACCTTCTCCAAAAGGTATTTTAGAAAGAAGAAGTCCAGAATGGATTATGAACATGATTCTAGATCCAAAACTAATGACAGAACAAGATCGTTGTGCAAAAGATTTATTGGTAGAATTTAATGGTGCAGCCATGTCTAATCAGAATCTGACAGTAGAACAGACAAGGGCAATCTTAGAGTATTTCAGAACCTTATAGAATTTAGAAGTGGATTAATAAATGGACTAAGGATTTATACTTAAAAATTATCTTTTATCCTCTAGTCCTTTTTTCACTGCTAATCATATGAAATAGAATAACAATCAAATATTAGATAATTAATTAGAAACAATTATTATGAAAACGACCAATTTAAAATTCATATTTGCTCCGATTTTAGGACTGCTTTTAATTAGCAGTTGTAAAAATGAATCTAATACAGAAAAAACAACCACATCGCCTGTTTCAACTGAAGCCACTACCGCACAAAAGAAAGGGCAAGCCTTTATTGAGGATGATGGTTCTACACCAAATGTATTACAGATAGCCATTGGGTCTCCCGACCATACTACTTTGGTAGCAGCAGTACAGGCCGCAAGTCTTGAAAACGCTTTAGTAAATGCAGGGCCCTTAATGGTATTTGCACCAACGAATGCAGCTTTCGATGCCCTACCTGCAGGTACAGTAGAAGATTTATTAAAACCAGAAAACAAGGATGCTCTGGCAAATATTTTAAAGCACCATGTTACGGCTGGTAATTACGATAAAGAATTTCTGAAAAAATTTAAAAAATTAGGACAGGCAAACGATCAAAATGCGATAGTTGAGGTAAAGGGTGATGATGTATACGTTGGTGGTGCTAAAATCATAGCCAGTGTACCGGCAGGAAACGGAATTGTACATGTCGTGGATAAGGTAATATTACCGCCATCAAACGAATAAATTAAACTTTAAAATAATCACTTAATCAAAATAAAATGAAAAAGTATAAATATCAATTAATAGCGCTATTTGGGTCTGCTTTGATGTTCACGGGTTGTGGTAATCAGAACGGGGAAAGTTCATCTAATAGTGCATTGGCGTCTAATAACGCCGAAAAGGTTTATGTAGCTCCAGGCGAGCAAGATGAATTTTATGCCTTTATGTCTGGTGGATATAGTGGTAACTTAACGGTATACGGACTTCCTTCAGGGCGTATGTTTAAAGAAATTCCTGTTTTTTCTCAATTTGCAACCTCTGGTTACGGATACTCTGAAGAAACAAAGCCAATGTTGAACACTTCTTTTGGTTTTGTGCCATGGGATGATTCCCACCACCCTGATATTTCACAATCTAAAGGAGAACTAGATGGTCGTTGGATTTTTATTAATGGAAATAATACTCCACGTATCGCTAGAATTAGTTTGACTACTTTTGAAACTGAAGAAATTATTGAAATACCAAATAGTGCTGGTAATCATAGTTCTTCTTTCATTACCGAGAATACAGAATATGTAGTGGCGGGTACTCGTTTTTCAGTTCCTGTTCCACAACGTGATATGCCTATTAATGAGTACAAAGCTAACTTTAAGGGCGCTCTTTCTTTTATAAGTGTAGACCCAGAGCATGGTCATATGGATATTAAATTCCAATTAATGATGCCTGGTTTCAATTATGACCTTTCTCACCCTGGTCGTGATAAATCTCATGGTTGGTTCTTCTTTACTACCTATAATACAGAAGAAGCGAATTCATTATTAGAAGTAAACGCTTCGCAAAATGATAAAGATTTTATTGCAGCGGTTAACTGGAAAGTAATTGAAGAGTACGTTAATAATGGCGGCGGGGAATTAATGCCTGCTAATTATGCGCATAATGTTTATGATGAATCTACGCATACCGCTACTTCAACCATGAAGAAAGAAGTATTGACTGTAGACCCTTTAAAAGTACCCGGGGCTGTATATTTCTTGCCGACCCCAAAATCACCTCATGGTTGTGATGTAGATCCAACAGGTCAATATATTATTGGTAATGGTAAATTATCTGCAGATTTAACCGTGCATTCTTTTGATAGAATGATTGAAGCAATAGAAGGTAAAAAATTCGATGGGGAAGCTTATGGTATTCCAATTCTTAAATTCGAAGATGTATTGGCAGGTACAGTTAAAAGTGGAGGTCTAGGACCCTTACATACTGAGTTTGATGGAAAAGGAAATGCATATACTACATTTTTTATCTCATCGGAAGTTGTAAAATGGAAATTAGGAACATGGGAAGTTATTGATAGAAAACCTACTTTTTATTCTGTAGGTCACTTAATGATTCCTGGTGGAAATTCAAGAAAGCCATTTGGTAAATATGTTGTAGCGATGAATAAGATTACAAAAGACCGTTACTTACCAACAGGCCCCGAACTGGAACATTCTGCCCAGTTATATGATATAACAGGAGATAAAATGGAGTTGATTTATGATTTCCCAACACATGGTGAACCACATTATGCAGCTGGTATTCCGGCAGAATTGTTAGCACCAAAATCTAAAAAGATATACCGCTTGGACGAGAACAAACACCCTTACGCTGTAACCTCTCCAGATGGTGCTAAAGTAGTTCGTGAAGGTAATGAGGTACATATTTACATGTCAATGATACGAAGCCACTTTACACCCGATAATATAGAGGGAGTTAAAGTAGGGGATAAAGTATACTTTCATATTACAAACCATGAACAAGATTTTGATGTACCGCACGGCTTTGCAATGATTGGTCAAAACACATCAGAATTGTTAATTATGCCAGGGCAAACAAAAAGTTCTGTTTGGGAACCAAAGAAGCCAGGTGTATGGCCTTTCTATTGTACAGATTTTTGCTCCGCATTACACCAAGAAATGCAGGGTTATGTTAGAGTTTCTCCAGCAGATTCAAATATAGAACTTTCTTGGTCTCTTGGAGATTAAAGCTTTATAGTGATTTGTTTTTTAGAATGAAAAGCGGGCTGCGTTGTGGACTAGCCCGCTTTTTTAACAAATTCAAGTATCCATTCTTATTAAATTGAAACATCATTAAAATTAGATAGAAATGAAAAAGGCAAGTATCTTTATGATCATAGGTCCTTTGTTATTAATAGGATTGTATTTTTTTCCATTGTGGAATATTATTTTAGGGGCACCTCAATATCCTGAGCCTTTAGGAATGAATATTCATATTGACGGTATCCGTGATATGAACGAATTCGACTTAAAGAACATTGATGGGCTAAACCACTATATAGGTATGCGAACCCTGCCTAAGCCAGAAGACATGTGGGAGTTTAGTACATTTCCAATAGTAATTGGTGGAATGGTCGCTTTGGGAGTACTTATTGGTCTATTAGGTTATTTTGGTAAATTAAGTTATAAATGGTTTGCAGGTTGGTTTATACTAATGAGTATCTTGGGTGTATTGGGAATGTATGATTTTAATGCATGGATGGTGGACTATGGTACTAATTTAGATCCACATGCCATTATGAAGTTAGCAAACCCAGATGGCACGCCTATGACATATAAACCACCACTATTAGGTCATGCAAAGATGTTAAATTTTGATGTGACATCGTTACCCGAAACAGGTGCTTGGTTAATGTTCCTAGGTATGATGCTTACGCTACTTGCCTTTTATTTAGGATGGAAAAATAGAAATTCTACAACGCAATAAAATTGGTAAAACTCAAAACTTCATGAAAAATTCAATAATTTATATATTTTTTGTTTTGTTAGTTACTGCAAGCTGTACAAATTCACCAAAAACAATAGCTTATGGCACAGATCATTGTCATTTTTGTAGTATGACCATAGTTGATAAGCAACATGCAGCGCAATTTATGACCAAAAAAGGGCGTAGTTATGCTTTTGATGCTTCTGAATGTATGCTCAATCATTTAAAAGAAATTGACAGGGCAACTGTTGAAACATTTTTAGTAAATGACTACAATGCTCCCGGTGAACTAATTGATGCTACCCAGGCCACCTATTTAATAAGCAAAAATATTCCAAGTCCAATGGGAGAGTATTTAACAGCTTTTGCTACAAAAGAAGCTGCAGAAAAAGCACAGTCAGATAATAAAGGTGAATTATATACTTGGGAACAATTAAATAATCGATATAAATAATAAAAGAAGAATGCAAATAGAGTAATGTTACGTCCGGGAGTTTAATCACTACATCCATACAAACGGCATACAAAAATTCTAATTTCTTATATTTAAATGATGAGATACCTCTCTTTTATATTTTTGTTTATTTTTTTGTTTTTCAACAATTTGATGTTTGCAAATACAATCAATGTTTGCTCCCAATGCAAAGTAAAATCAGTTGCGGAGGGCATAAAAGTTGCGTCAGCTTTTGATACTTTACTTATCAAGAAAGGAACGTATAAAGAATACAATATACTGGTTGATAAACCTTTAACGCTTCTAGGAGAAGACTTTCCTATAATAGATGGGGAAGACAAAGGAGAAATCATTAGAATAGTAGCTGACAACGTCACTATAGATGGTTTGTTTATTATTAATGTAGGTACAAGTTACACGTCCGATTATGCGGCAATTAGGGTGGTTAGGAGTGAACACTATTTAATACAAAATGTAGTTTTAGAAAAATTATTTTTCGGTATTTATTTAGAAAAATCGAATAACGGTAAAGTGTATCACAACAAAATAATTGGTGATGCTGTTGACGAATATAACTCAGGAAATGGTATTCAATTATGGTATTCACATAATGTTGTAGTAGATCGTAATATAGTACAAGGCGTTAGAGACGGTATTTATCTTGAGTTTTCAGATAACGTAACCATAAATAATAATGCCAGTACCAATAATTTAAGGTACGGACTACACTTTATGTTTTCTGATGATGATATCTATACAAATAATGTTTTTGAGAATAATGGCGCAGGAGTAGCGGTCATGTTTTCCAAAAACATAAAAATGATAGGCAATACGTTCAAGAAAAATTGGGGAACAGCGGCATTTGGTCTGTTATTAAAGGAAATTAATGACGCTGAAATTACCGGAAACATTTTTGAAGAAAACACTATTGGTATCAACATAGAAGGCTCTAACCGAATAGATTACAAAAACAATAATTTTATTAAGAACGGGTGGGCCATAAAGGTATTAGGGGCTTGTTATTCTAATTTCTTTAGTAGTAATAATTTCCTTTATAACTCTTTTGATATTTCTTATAACAGTAAGCTAAATGACAATGTTTTTGACGGTAATTATTGGAGTGATTACACGGGTTACGATCTAAATAAAGATGGGGTGGGAGATGTTCCTTACCGCCCTGTAAAATTGTTTTCATACATTGTAAACAAGACTCCAGAAACCATAGTATTATTACGAAGTCTTTTTATGGATATAATTGATTTTTCTGAGAAAGTTTCGCCTGTTTTTACACCAGATAATTTAATGGATAGTAACCCCTTAATAACTAAAGTATAATGATTTATATAGAAGGTTTACATAAAAAATTTGGTAAAAACATAGTCCTATCTGGCTTAGATTTAACCATTGAAAAAAGTGGTGTTTTTGCAATTTTAGGACCTAATGGCTCAGGTAAAACGACTTTAATAAAAAGTGTACTAGGAATGGTTATTCCTGATAAGGGAAGCATATCGGTTATGGGCAACACCATTAAGAAAAATTGGAAATACCGAAAAGAAATAGATTACTTGCCACAGATTGCAAATTTTCCGGGTAACCTGAAAGTAAAGGAGTTAATTAGAATGATTAAGGACCTTAGGCAAAGTCCCAGTAATGAAGAAAGATTAATTGCGCTTTTTAAACTAGAGCCATTTTTAGATAAGAAACTCTCCACTCTTTCTGGGGGTACCAAGCAGAAAGTAAATATAGTTTTAGCTTTTATGTTCGATAGTCCTTTGCTTATTTTAGATGAGCCCACTACAGGTCTCGACCCTGCTTCTATAATAAGCTTAAAGAAATTAATAAGCGAACAAAAAGCAATGAATAAAACGGTTTTGATAACTTCTCACATTATGCAGTTTGTGGCTGAGGTTTCAGACGTAATCGTTTATTTGTTAGAAGGTGATATTTATTTTAAAGGCACTATAGAAGAATTGAAAACGAAAACAAACCAAACTGATTTAGAACACGCCATAGCGGCTATAGCAACAGCACCGACCCATGCTTAAAATATTAAAATATAGTTTTTACGACCTTATTCGTAGCCGTTGGAGCTACGTGTACTTTTTATTCTACCTATTGTTAGGTTTTGTATTGTTATTCTTAAATAACGATGTATCAAAAGCTATCATTACCTTAATGAACGTTATTATTATTCTAGTACCTTTAATAGGTACTATTTTCGGAATCATGTATTTCTACAATTCCAAAGAGTTTACAGAACTCTTACTGGCACAACCTATTAAGCGCTCTTCAATTTTTTTAGGTCAGTATTTTGGTGTGGCAGGTTCTTTAACGTTAAGCTTGGTGTTAGGTTTGGGTATACCTTTTGTGCTCTATGGCCTATTTAAAAGTGATGCTATTTTTGATTTCACTTTGCTGTTGGTAACTGGGGCGTTTTTAACGTTAATTTTTACTGTATTAGCATTCAATATAGCTTTGTCCAATGAAAATAAAATTAAGGGGTTTGGTTATGCCGTATTACTCTGGTTATTTCTGGCTGTAATTTATGACGGAATCTTTTTAATGTCTTTAATAATTTTTAAAGAATATCCGCTAGACAGTTTTTCGTTAGGCGCAACAATGTTTAATCCAATAGACCTTTCTAGAACGTTAATTCTACTAAAGCTAGATATTTCTGCCTTATTAGGATATACCGGTGCGGTATTCAAAAAATTCTTTGGAACAGACCAAGGCTTTTTAATTTCTATGTTAATGCTTGTTCTATGGACTGTTTTACCCATTTGGCGATTGGTGTCAATAGCTAAGAAAAAAGATTTTTAGATAACTCTGTAAAAAAAAATCCCCTCCTTGAAAAAGAGGGGAGATATAATATTTCTATGTCAATACCTTTTTTTCTGCAGTTTCAACTTGCTCTTGTAACGTATTTAGAATAATACGGCATCCATCTAACTGAACAGTAACACATGTGGGCGAAGGGCTAAGCTCTTCTAGCTTGTCTTGGAATAGATTTTGATAATAGGTTATACCATCATTTAAATTATTGCCAAAAGACACTAATTGTTTTCTACTCTTGTCAGTAATGTTCATTCGAAAATCATCAATCTGTTCTTTATAATATTCTAAATAGATAAGTAGTTCTTTTATAAACATATTCGGTCGGTCCGTTCGTTGAATTACATTGTTTCGTCCGTATATGTGACCTATCATTTCTTCTAATGTGGCTATTTTTGAAAAATAGGCCAAATTTGGTCCAGGACAGATCGATACTCCCTCACCTTCAATTTTTGTATCAAGATTATATACCAATAAGGCAGAAGTGCCTAAGCCCACACAAGTACATGATTTTTCGGTTATTTTATTAAAGTGGTAATCATATTCTGCTTTGGGTAGATTTTGTGAAATAAGTTCTTCTACCTTTTTACTTTGGTACTGTCTTGATGCGGTACAAAGTCCTTTTTCTTTGAAATCCTTATTTAAGGCAACAAATTTTTTAGGACAAGGACTTCCAGGTTTTCCTTCTATGATTCGTTTTTCTTTTTCAACATCTTTAGTGTTTCCTTTTAGACTATGAAAAGGAATGCCTAAGGGTGAAATATTACTTAGGTAAAGGTCATCTTCCTTTGCTTTTACAAGTTTGTCTAAGGTATCTTTGTCTACCGTGGTAGCCTCTGGCACCAGAAGAAAAGCGGAACCCCAACCTACAGAGTCTACATTATATTCACTCATAAGAAAATGATGCTCTTCGGCAGTACCAACACCTCCTTGTGCACTAATTTTTAGAGCCATCGGTTTTTTTGGACAAGCACGTTCTTTACTTTCTAGTGCAGCAATTAATAGTTCATGAACTGTTTTAATTAGTTCCTCTTTATTTTCTTTGAATTGCTGTAAAATAGGTCCCATTAAATACCCGTCAGTTGCAAAGGCATGTCCACCACAATTAAGTCCAGATTCAATTCTATATTCAGAAACCCATAGACCTTTTTTAGCTAAAAATTTGCCTTGTATTAAAGCAGATCGGTAATCACTAACTTTTAGAACAATCTTCTTTTTTATAATACCATTTGTATTAGGATAAAAATCTTCAAATTGTTCCATGTAACTATACAAACGTGGATTCATACCCGCGGAAAGAACAACCGATGAATTTAACGTACTATTCGCATATCCTCTAAGAGCTGCATGAGCATCATTATATTCAGATGGTAGTTTTTCTTTTTTATCATAATTATCCTTATCGACTTTCGTCATAATGTTGACGTCGATACTACCTATGGGCATGCTGTCTTTTACCCATTTTTTTATGTCCGCAAGGTTAAAATCGTTTTTTATCAATTGCGTATACTCTTGTTTAAAAGTCGAAGAGTCTGGCAGTGCATTGAAATATTTTTTAATGTCCTCAGCCGTTTCAGTTGTGGTGTTTTTGAACTGCTCAAATTTGTCTTGAGCAAGCCGATGTATTAAATCTAAGTATGATGTTATGCGCTTAGCTCTAAAGTCTTCCATCTTATCCGTAATTTCTTGATAAGATAAATTGTTCTTGCTGGCGTACATTTTCCGCAGTTTTTCTAATAAAATATCGTCGACAAGTGAAATGACAGAATCTATACCGTATTGAGAAACTTTTAGAGGGGTGTCAATGGTAAATCCAATACCCATTACTGGAATATGAAAATTATGTGCTGTAGTCATAGAATGGAGTTTTATATTTTTATGAAGGATATGGTCAATGTTCATTAAACATAATCCATAGTGTGCAAAATTGGGTTTTCGAAGGCAGTTAAAACATGATTTTTATCAGGTTTAATTGGTTGTTAAAATGTCGTTGATTAGTTGTATAAACAGTAATTCACCTTTTTTTTAAGTCTATTTATATTGCCATATTTATCTATCTTGCATTTAAACTATTATGAATTTAAAAACACATACAAAAACTGCTTTATTGTATTTTGTCTTTGCTGCGGCATTGGGTTGTATTCTTCGTTTTTATAAGGTTTTAGATATTCCGATTACCTATAAATTTATAGTTCATGCCCACTCTCATGTAGCTTTATTAGGTTGGGTTTATTTGGGTCTTACAACATTACTTTATAAGTTATATTTAAGTAAATCGGATATTGAGACTAAGTACTCTAAAATTTTTTGGTTCACTCAAGTAACCATAATAGGCATGTTATTGACTTTTCCGTTTCAAGGGTATGCCTTATTTTCAATTGTTTTTTCAACCTTATTTTTATTTGCATCCTATTGGTTTTCTTGGTTCTTTTTTAAGAATGTCCCTGCTAAATACTACTCAACACAGTCACTTAAATGTGCAAAAGTTGCTATAGTATATTTACTCATTTCAAGTATTGGTCCATGGGCATTAGGAGGTATAATGAATACCCTTGGCGCGGCATCTATTTGGTACCGAATGGCAATTTATTTCTATCTCCATTTTATTTATAACGGATGGATGATTATGGCACTTGTTGCTATACTTTTTTACATTTTTGAAAAACAGGGCATGTTAATGCCAGAAAGCGATTTTAAAAAGTTTTTTTGGAAATTGAATTTAGGAATTGTTTTATCCTTTTTATTATCTACTCTATTTACAAAACCAACTATCTTCTATTATATTTTAGGTGGTGTTGGTGCTGTCTTACAACTTTGGGCATTTTATGATTTGTTAAAATTAATGAAAGAACATTGGTGTTCGGTTAAAAATATATTTTCTCCTTTTTATGTGCGTATTGTTAAAGTAATTGTACTGTTATGGGCTATTAAAATGCTACTACAATTATTAAGCTCAGCTCCTTATTTTGCAGATTTAGCTATACTATATTTAGATTTTACTATAGGCTATTTGCATTTAACATTTTTAGGCGTTGTAACCATTAGCTTATTCTTGTTTCTAGATTATTTTCAATTACTTATTTTAAACAAAAAGCTCTATTTAGTATACATTTTTGGTTTTATACTTACCGAAGTGCTTATTTTCTATAAAGGCATTACTTCGTGGCAATCAATTACTTTATTTACATCGTATTATCTTGTTTTAGCCGTAGCAAGTCTACTTATTTTAGTAGCAGTTCTAAGTATGTTAATTAATAGTAATAAGGGCAAGCTTAAAAATTAATATTACACGGCATCATTTTTAAAATACTGAAAGAGATACCGTGTAAATTTTTGTTATGAGGAATTTGCCATGCAAATCTGCCACATTAATTAGAACTTGCTCTTTTAAAAAGCCTAAACTTTTAAGCGATAGACATATGTTCTATTTATAATTTTACTTGATAATCAAGATTTAAATGCTCCGACGCCTGCCAAGTAAGCAATCTTGCAACGAAATTTTAACTGAATTTTCTATTCAATTCCTTGCGGGCCTTACCCGAGATTGTTTACTAAGGTTAATTGCTTTTCTAATTCCTTGGCTTTTGTAAAAAGTATGTTGTTTTCTAGATGAATATGGCGGTGCAAATCATTTTCAAATTCTTGTAATAAAGAGTAGGTAACCTTGTAGGTAGAACATGCATCTGCAGGAGCTATATAGTCATTGGTCAATTTTGCGATTGTTCTAAAACGTTCCCCTTCATTATCATGTTCATCCATCATTGTACTTATAGGATTGGAAACAGAACCAAAATGTGATTCACTCAAATCTTGCCCGGTTTGTTTGTCCTTTACCATTTTTTTTATAAATGGGAATAGTATTAACTCTTCTTTTTTCATATGCATTGCCAATTCCCCGGTAGAAGCATTAAAGAGTTCTTTTATTTGAAATAGTTCAGGATGATTATTGCCATGAACCCGAGATAGCTTATCTAAATATTGATTTAAAATAATACTCTGTGTTTCAACATATCTATGATGCTTTTTTTCTATATAATCTATTAAAAGGTCTAAGGGCCAAGATTTAAAATCTATAATATCATCGGTATTTTGTTCGGTTACCGCTTTAAGTTCTGCCGTAAGAGTTTCTATATTTAGGTTGTTTTTTAGTGCTACTTCTTGTAAGGAACGATTGCCACGACAACAAAAGTCAATTTTATGGTTTTTAAAAACTTGTGCTGTCCGGTAGTCTAAAGCAACTATTTCGCCAATTGTTTGTATCATTTTTTTATATTTTAGTTATACATAATTCGGATAAAATTGTCCTAATTAAAATTAAATTTTTTTAGCGCCTCAAATAGGTGAGTCCTTCTTCAAGACCAATGGTCATATCATAAAGGCTTGTGTTTTCAAGCATATTCTTTAAATCGCTTCGTATTTGTACAAATTTATAATGAACTGGGCATGGCTCAATAGCATTACACTGTTTAAGTCCAAGACCACAACCCGCATATACATTATTTCCATCTATAGCGTACACGATTTGGTCTAGTTTAATTTTAGAAATATTTTCTTTTTCAATTTCAAAGCCGCCAGAGGCGCCTTTTACAGAGTTTATTATACTGTTTTTTGTGAGCTGCTGTAGAACTTTAGCTGTAAACGCAACAGGCGAATCTATTTTTTCGGCAATTTCTTTTAAACTCACACGAGTACCGTCAAGCGAACTTAATGCTATATAAGTTGATGCCCTAATTCCGTATTCACATGCTTTTGAAAACATTTTATTCACCTTATTTTGTAGTACAAAGATACTAATTATTAAAACTCAGACAAGTTTATCCGAATTAAATTTTTATTGGGTTATGATTATAATCTAGGCTCTATTTCTATGTTGATACATTTGCATAAAAAGCATTGTGCTCATTTTTTGCGCTCGGTTTTTTGCTATCCAGGCAACTTCCCCATCAAATAGCTCGTCTATAGTTGCAAACCAGTGGTTTAGCCACATGCCAAAATGCTCGGTAGTAATGGTTCCATTTGTTCTATCATCAACTTCTTGATGAGCAGTTACAGGATTACCAAGGTATTTTCTTTTTAGAAAAAGTTGCGTTTCCCAAAAATCTGTCAGGAGCTCTAAATGGGTTTCCCAATCAGAAATTATTTCATTGAATATTGGACCAAGTATTGCATCCTTTCTAATTCTATCATAGAATGAGTGTACAAGCAATTGCACATCAATTCGGGATTCAATTTCTTTTTTCATCAGTTCAAAAATACGATTTTACTAGATTCAATGTAGATAAGGTATTTCTCGTAACAACACTTAACCAAATACCTTTATGATAATACAAATATCTATTTGAAAGAAATTTTAAAATATGAGTATTGTCATACGTTAAAAAATAGAATAAAAAAGGAAATCATATTCGAATCCCTTCTTCATATTCGATTTTTTAATTACCTAAATGTTCATTGTAAAATTTCCAAGCTTGTACGGCCACATCTCTACCTAATTGCAGTCCCGCAATATTATCTGCCTGTATATGGTAACCACCCATAACTCTAGACATACCTGCCATATTTGCGGCTTCAGTAAACGTTGGGAAATTTATAGTAATCGGTTTTCCATAATAAGCGGCATCTACTTCAGTTAATGTGCCAGGTACCAATTCTACAGATTCGCCAAAATAATCATCCCCTGTAAACAAACGTAGAACTTCGGCACAACCTCCACTTATAGTACTGTGTCCAGAAGTATAACTAGGAAAAGGAGGGCATAGGAAAATGTCTGGAGAATAGGGTCTCCATTCTTGACCTTTCATTTCTACGATTCCTTTGCTGGGTCCGCCCCACGCTTTTATAGTTTTGTCTTTGTAGTATTCATGAACTAGTGCATACGGTCTTGCATAATCGTAGAACATTTTAGAATCCCATGAAGCTATAAAAGCATCCATAGCTGTAATTTCAGTTAAAAAATACATTTTTACATCTTGATCTAAAGTGTGATTATCCCTGCGAGAAACATCTTGGGCGAATTTTAACCAATGTCCTGCTTGTTGTACAGATTGTGGTCCATCTCTCATAAATTCAACTAAAGCAATTTCCTCACCTGTAAGATTGGCCTGTAATTCTATAACCTCTTTTACTTCAAGTTTTAACTGTTCCGAGCCAAACATTGGTGGTGGGCCAGGTCTAAACTGGTCAGCTGAAGTCATTGTAATTGGAGTAACTTTCTGCCAATATGGGGTTAGACAGCCGGGCGCATATTGCCCGCCATTGCCATCCGAGAAGTATTTAGGTTGCCAGCGGTTAATGTCATTGTTTTCGTCAGCAGAATTTACAGGGCTATAATAGGTGTAGTCAAAATAAGCTTTTCCGTTAGAGCCTTCAACATCACCATATTGATTACTGCCATCACTTTTTCTAGCTTCAATAGTGGCTTTAGCTGCCAAATTACCAATACCTTCAGGTGTCGTTGGGTCTAGTGAATTATTATCTGGGTCAAGACCTAATTCTATCATAAATTCCTTGAACATTTCAGTATCGGAATAATAATACTCTTTCATAGTGCCATATGCTGCGTAGCTAATAGCAATTTCTTTATTCGATACTATTTGCTCACCTATAGGTCTTCTATCAACATTATTCATGAATACGGGAATAGCATTTTCGTCAAATCTAGACCATGCGTCAAAAATGGAGATGAATATTAATCCTAAATATCTAGAAGTTATTGTGGGTCTTGGTTTAAATTTTTCGGTATCAGAAGCTGTAGCATCTAAGGCCATTTTACCCCATTGATAAGCTACATTTTTTGTTCCCGTAGGTTCCTCTTGGTTTTTTTGTCCAAATATTACATTTGTAGATAAAAAGCTGAAAATGAGGGATACTAATAAAATACGTTTCATGTAATTGGTCTTTAAGCTTTTGCTTGACGGTCAAATATAATAAAGCTGCTATTTGAATTAAAAATTATTTTGTAAGAACTTTCATGGCAAAACCATGCAATTGGTGCATTTGTGGTTTTCCTTTTTTCTTGCCGCTTCTACCTAAAAAATAAAGTACAAACCATAAAACTGTAATCACAACCATTGAGCCCATCTGAAAATGATATGGTTTGTTTAATGCTGCACTTGTATATGCCCAAATTCCAATAATTATAAAAAGAGTAGCTATAACAAAATGTATGAACATAAAGAAAGTCCAAAGTGTAGGGTTGGGACCAAAAATGGCATTAATTTGGCAATTAGTCTCATCAACTTCGTCAATTTCTAAATGTAGTTGTGGTGACCAAAAATGGTTATTTTTTACATTGAATTTTATAAAAACATGGTCATCTAATCTATTTACTAAAAATGGAGGCTCAGATACGTTTTCGAATTTTTGAAGAACTGTTTCTTTGTTTTCGGAACTAGCTATTTGAAACCTAGGGCGAAGTACAATTTCGTTTGGTAAAGGTTTCATAAATAGTTCGTTTTTAGTATTGGCATTTAATTATGGCATTCAATTACGCTCGACGCCATTTCAACCACTGGTGCTGGTGAAACATACGGTATACCTAGACCTAGACCTCTAAGAATAAAAAGTAGGCCAATAGCCACTACAAAAACAGGAATTGCTTTTTGTACTTTTTGACGAATACCACCTTTTAATAGCCCGCTAAAATAGATAGCAGTGGTCATTAATGGTATAGTTCCTAATCCAAATAAAACCATATATAAACTACCCTGCACTGCATTCCCCATGGCAATTGCTCCAAAAAGTGCCATATAGACTAATCCACAAGGCAAAAATCCGTTTAAAAAACCAATGGTTAAAAACGTATCGGGTGATTTTTTCTTTAATTCTTTACCCAATTGGTTCTTAACTTTTGATATGATTTTATAGATAGGTTTTGAAAAATTATACTTGTTGAACGTTTTATATGGGATTAAAACTATAAGAATCATTATGGCTCCAATGGCAATGGAAAGCTTTTGTTGTATTCCAAAAACAGAGAGTCCCTTTCCAAGTAATCCAAATAGTAAGCCTATAATGCCATATGCCATTAAACGACCAAAATGATAAATAAATATTTGACCGAATTTCTTGTAGTTATTAGTTTGGTCTACCGGCAACATAAAGGCAATAGGGCCACACATACCAACACAGTGCAAACTTCCCATTAGTCCTAATATGAAGGCAGATAGTAGCATATACTAAAAGGTTAAACTTTCTTTATGTAGAAATTCTTTTCCGTTATGTTTCCAAGCAATTTTAATGTCCCAACGACCATCTAACAAACGTTTGTCAGGTATGAGCAAATGTGAATCGGATAAAACTATGGGTAAGTTAAAATCCAAGTGCTTATTAGATGGTCTGTACAGGGACACATTACCAGTTATATTAGTATTATCGTAACCTTTTGGAAAAATAACCAATAACCCATCAGTTACTTTTTGTAGTTGAATTTGTTCTTTTGCTCTACGTGCATTCTGCTCGGCATCAATCTCTTTTTGATATCCTAGTTCAGCCTTATAATATTCTTCTGTTACCAAATCATGATTTGCATTATGGCTAGTGGTCATCGTAACCACAAAAAATAGAATAAAACCCATAAAGGCTAGAATAGCTATTACGATACCAGTACCCCAATTAATTTTCATAATTTTTATTTTTAATTCTATTTATAACTCCGTGGAGCCAAAAACCTAGCCGTTGTAGTTTCTATAAGCTTTTCATCACTATAAACTCCTATTTTTAGATTGTTCTTATCACCGCTTAATGCGGAAGCATTAATTTCGATAAACAAGGTACCTTCTGCAAGAGCTTCGGGCTGTACATCAAAATTCTCGTGACGTACTAATTTAATTTCACCTTTAGGAGAAATCAATTCAAAATGCACATTCTCAACGGTTTTAGTTGTTTTGTTCAACAATTTATAGGTGTACACATTACTTATAATATTTCCTTCCTTATGCTCATACAGTTGGCCTGGTAGTCTTAAAATATTGGCTTCCAGGTCGTTTCGTAAAAACATCATGCCAATAAGTACACCAGTTAATATAACTAACACAGCAGTATACCCTTTTAAACGCGGTGTAAACTTGAATTTTTCTTTTTTTGTTATCTCATTTTCACTTGCATAGCGTATTAACCCTTTTGGAAGATCTACTTTCTCCATAATAGTATCGCATTCGTCAATACAAGCAGTACAGTTAACACACTCTAATTGTGTTCCGTTTCTTATGTCAATACCAGTAGGGCATACGTTTACACATTGATTACAGTCAATACAATCACCATGTCCAAGTTCTTCACGGTCTTCATTCTTACGCCATTTTTTTCTCCCGTTTTCTCCTTCTCCTCTTTTATAATCATATGCAACTACAATAGATTTATTATCCAATAAAACCCCTTGCATTCGGCCGTAGGGACAGGCAATAATACATACCTGTTCTCTAAACCAAGCAAATACGAAATAGAAAACGCCTGTGAATATTAAAAGGGATACCATTGTGCTTACATGTTGCGCAGGCCCATCGGTAACGTATTGTATTAAGCGGTCGCTACCAATTAAATAAGCAAGGAATACATTGGCTATTATAAACGAGATGATAAAAAAGATAATCCATTTTAGTACACGTTTTCTAATCTTTTCGGCATTCCATTCTTGGCGGTCTAATCGCATTTGTGCGCCACGGTCACCGTCTATCCAATATTCGATTCTGCGAAAAACCATTTCTAAGAAAATGGTTTGTGGGCACATCCATCCACAAAAAATACGACCAAAGGCTACTGTAAATAGGGCAATGAAAATAACCCCAATAATCATAGAAATAACAAAGAGGTGAAAATCTTGTGGATAAAATGGAAAACCAAAGATGTTAAAACGCCTTTCAAGAACATTGAACATTAAAAACTGATTGCCATTTATTTTTATAAATGGAGCTGCTATCAAGAAAGTTAGTAGTGCATAGCTAACATATTTACGATACTCGTAAAATTTGCCACTTGGTTTTTTAGGAAAAACCCATGCGCGTTTGCCATCTTCTTTAATGGTGCCAATGGAATCTCTAAAATTATCTTGATCTTGTGACATTTTATTTCTCTTTACAAACTTGGAGAGGTTTTACCTTCTCATTTTATTCAATTCATTGTAACAGCTGCCGAGTCTATTTCCATTTCTGGTGTAGCTTCTTGTGCTGGAGTTGCTGGAGTAGGAGCGTTAGGGTCAACCCAAATATCACCTTCAGCAGCTTTAGGATTGGCTGGAGTAGTACCTTGAAAGCTTAATACATAACTAGCTACTTGAGCCATTTCTAATGGTTTTAAGTTTTGTTTCCAAGCAATCATACCTTTACCGTCACGACCGCCTTCTGAAATGGTATTGAAGACGTTTTTGATACCACCACCAAGGATCCAGTTTGGATCGGTTAAGTTTGGACCAATACCGCCACCACCATCGGCCATATGGCAAGCAACACAATTGATTTCAAAAATAGTTTTACCGGCATTGATGTCAGATGCATCAGTTAAGAGTTCAACCGTATTGGCATCTACAAGTCCTTTTGCTGTTTTCTTGTATTCCTCTATCTCTAATTGCGCGGCAGCAACTTCTTGTTCGTATTCTTGATCTTGGGTGTAATCATCATAAATGTGAAAACGAACTAAATAAACTACGGCAAAAACTATTGATGCATAAAATAGGTATACCCACCAAGGTGGTAAGTTATTATCTAGCTCGCGAATTCCATCGTAGTTATGGTCAAGAATAATCTCAACCTCTTCGTCCATAGATTTAGAACCAAGCATTTTGTTGTACATTTTTTTGCCCCAGGTCCATTCCCATTTATCTTCTTTTGTGGCCAAGTATCTAACTTTAGCTTCCTCATCTAGGGTATTGTATAGTACATTTTCAATTGCTTGAACAATAAAAGCTATAGCAATTAATAAAAGTAAAATAAGGGCCATGAAGCCAAACATCAAGGTAGGGTAAACCAAAAAGGCAGGTTGATCTCCACTATCGATATAAACTTCCATAAGTACAACGACCAAGAAAAAGGCCACTGTTATTCTAAGCCACCAAGCTGTTTTGTTTTTCATAACGGTTTATTTTGTTGGTTATCTTCTTCTAAAGGTAATTCGCTAACTTCTTTAATGTATGATTTTGAGGCAGTAATTACCCACCAAAATAACAATGTGAAAAACACAAAGAATATTAGTAATGATATCATGGGGTAGGTAGCTACGCCATCTATAGTTTCCATGTAACCTTTTACAAATTTGAACATGATTTTTAGTTTTAATTGTCAGATAATATTTCGCCAGTTTCCTTAACCTTAATGTCAGTACCTAAGCGTTGTAAGTAAGCAATTAAGGATACAATTTCGCGGTCTCTCATTTCAATGAAATCTTCTCCGTTATCAGCAGCGTATTTTTTATCTGCTTCATAGTTTTTAGCAAAATCTGGATCTGTATACAAATTTTTCTCGATTTGCTCTGCCTGGGCATCCATTAACGCATCGGCATTTTCAATTTCTTCGTCAGTATATGGAACTCCTAAGGTTACCATAGCTTCCATTTTTGCTTTAATGTCACTACGGTCATGCTTGTCCCGTACCATCCAAGAATAGGAGGGCATAATAGAACCCGATGAAGTACTCTGAGGATCGTACATATGATTTAAGTGCCAATTGTCAGAATATTTTCCACCTACCCTAAGCAAATCTGGTCCTGTACGTTTACTACCCCAAAGGAACGGGTGATCATATACAAATTCTCCGGCTTTGGCATATTCACCATAACGCTCTACCTCACTTCTAAATGGACGCACCATTTGCGAATGGCAGCTAACACAACCTTCTCGAATATATAAATCACGACCTTCTAATTCTAAAGGAGTATAAGGTTTTACGCTAGTAATCGTGGGTATATTAGATTTCACCAAAATTGTTGGTACAATTTGAATAATTCCTCCAATTAATATAGCAACGGTAGCTAAAATAGTTAATTGAATAGGCTTACGCTCTAACCAAGTATGAAAAGTTTCGCCAGCAGTTCTATGTTTAGAAACTGTAGTAAGTGCAGCAGCTTCTGCCAATTCATCCACTATAGTACTTCCAGATTTTATGGTACGTACAACATTATATATCATAACACAAGCACCAACTATATAAAGGCTTCCACCAATAGCACGCATCCAATACATTGGCATAATTTCATTTACAGTTTCTAAGAAGTTACCGTACACTAAAGTTCCGTCCGGATTAAAATCTTTCCACATTAACGCTTGGGTAAATCCGGCAACATACATGGGTAACGTATATAGAATTATCCCTAACGTGCCTATCCAGAAGTGAAAGTTTGCTAAGCCAATGGAGAATAATTTATTTTTGGTCATTTTAGGTACCAAGTAATAAATCATACCAAAGGTCAAGAACCCGTTCCAAGCTAAAGCACCAACGTGTACGTGAGCAATAATCCAATCGCTAAAGTGCGCAATTGCGTTTACATTTTTAAGCGATAATAAAGGACCTTCAAAAGTTGCCATACCATAACCTGTAATTGCAACCACCATAAATTTTAAAACAGGATCGGTACGTACTTTATCCCAAGCACCACGAAGTGTCAATAATCCGTTAATCATACCACCCCAAGATGGCGCTAAAAGCATAACGGAAAAAGCAACACCTAAATTCTGAGCCCAATCTGGCAAAGCAGAATATAATAAGTGGTGAGGACCAGCCCATATATAGATAAAAATCAATGACCAAAAGTGGACAATAGACAGTCTGTAAGAATACACTGGTCTGTTGGCCGCTTTAGGAACAAAATAATACATAAGTCCTAAAAATGGGGTAGTCAAGAAAAATGCAACCGCATTATGTCCGTACCACCATTGTACCAAGGCATCCTGTACACCAGCATAAACAGAGTAACTTTTTAATGCACTTACGGGCAGCTCTAAACTATTGAAGATATGTAGTACGGCAACAGTAACAAAAGTTGCTAAATAAAACCAGATCGCCACATAAAGGTGACGTTGTCTCCTTTTTATCATAGTACCAATAAGGTTTGCTCCAAATGCTACCCAAACTAATGCAATGGCAATATCTATAGGCCATTCTAGCTCAGCATATTCTTTTGTACTTGTATATCCTAATGGTAGGGTAATTGCTGCGGCGACTATTATCGCTTGCCAACCCCAAAAATTGAATTTACTTAGAAAGTCACTATACATACGTGCTTTAAGAAGACGTTGTGTAGAGTAGTAGACTCCCGCATAAATAGCATTACCTACAAATGCAAAAATTACCGCGTTGGTGTGCAACGGGCGTAAACGACCAAAACTCAACCATGAAATGCCATCGGTTAAGTTAGGAAACATGAACATAAAGGCTAATAATAAGCCTACGGACATACCCACAATACCCCAGAACATGGTTGCATAGAGGAAATTTTTCACGATTTTGTTATCGTAATAAAACTGCTGAACTTCCATAATTATACTTGTTTATTTAGTTGGATTTTCTTTTTAGTAAATTCTTTGGCACTAGTCTTTGGAGTTTTAACTAGCTCATCTTCAAAAAGCATACGAACCGATGGGGTATACGAATCATCGTACTGACCACTTTTAACGGAAACAATAAATGCAATGAAAAAAATGACTGCAACAAGAATGCTGATAGCCAGTAACACATAAATAACACTCATACCTACCTGAATTATGAAGTAAAATTAAGGGGGTTAAAAGCCTTAGAAAATGACAATTGTCATACTTTAAAAAATATCTTAATAAAATCTAAAAAATAGTGAGGTGTAATTTGAGTTGTTTAGTTGTAAGTATTTGATATAAAGTACGTTGCTGTATGTTTTTATTAGCTTAAAACCTATTGAGAATAAATATTTGTTTAAAAAATTTTCACGATTTTATATAAAAAATATAATTGGACACTTGTGTTTAGCTAGGTGTGTTTTATAAGATTAAGTTTGATGAAATTTATAGGGTATTATCCCAATTTTCTACCAATAAGGTTGGTCATAACAGTTGTAAAAATAACAATGCTAATAGAGCTTAAAGGCATTAAAATAGCAGCAATAACCGGTTGTAACTGACCCGTAATTGCAAAGTAAAGCCCAATACAATTATAAAGAAGCGATAGTACAAAGCTCATTTTAATAATACGAATAGCTTTTTTAGAAGCTAATATGTAGCTATATAATTGTTGAAATTTAGAAGCATCAAGAATGGCATCACAAGCAGGGGAGAAGACATTGATGTTTTCTGATATGGCGATACCTACATTACTTTGTGCAAGCGCACCAGCATCATTTAATCCGTCACCGACCATAAGAACTTTTTTACCTTGGTCTTGTAACGATTTTATGAACTCCAACTTTGTATCAGGTTTCTGATTAAAGTAAAGGGGAGTCAATTTGGGAAGTAATGCTTCTAAGCGTTCTTTTTCTCCCTCATTATCACCAGATAAAATGGCCAAATTAAGTGATTGTGACATGTCCTTAAATACATCGGAAAGACCATCTCTATATTTATTTTGAAAAACATACCTACCTTTATAACCTTTGTTTGTACTGATGTAAATAGACGTATCTAATAGACTATCGGCTTTTGCTTTACCCACAAAATCTGCCGAACCTATTTTCATACTTATATCATTTTTACTGCTCTCAAGACCTTTTCCTACGTGTTCTTCATATTCATCTAAGGTTATTATATTCTGTTCTTTAAGAAGATCATATAAAGATCTGCTTAAAGGGTGGTTAGATGCCCTTATGGTATTCTTTAATATAGATTCTTCCTCTGCAGTTAGTGGCATACCTTCATAGTGAGCTGTACTTTTTTGGGTGGTAGTAATGGTACCGGTTTTGTCAAAGATTGCAGTGTCAATTTTCGATAGTTGTTCTATAGTTTGAGTGTTTTTAATATAGAATTTTTTCTTCCCGAAAATGCGCAACATATTTCCTAATGTAAAAGGAGATGCTAAGGCAATGGCACATGGACAAGCGATAATTAAAACCGCAGTAAATACATTCATTGCTTTTGATGGGTCGTGGAATAACCAAAAAGCAGTAGCTATAAAGGCAATTGAAAGTACTGAAATGGTAAAACGTTTACCAATACTGTCGGTAATGTTTTGAAAAGTAGTGGTTTTATCGGTTTCAAAAACGGCATTACCCCAAAGCTGTGTTAAATAACTTTGTGAGACCGATTTTAAAGCTACCATTTCTATAACACCATTTAATTGTTTGCCACCTGCAAATATGAGTTCACCAACGGTTTTTGAAACTGGTTCAGATTCTCCAGAAACAAAACTATAGTCTATTTGGGCATTACCGTAAACCAGTTTTCCATCAACAGGAATCATTTCTTCATTACGAATTAAAATTTTATCTCCTTTTACAATTTCCTGAACAGGAACAGTTTCTTCTTTGCCCTGGTCATTTAACCGAGTAATAGCAATAGGAAAATAGGATTTGTAATCTCGTTCAAAAGATAAAAAACTATAGGTACGTTGCTGAAAGAACTTGCCTAAAAGAAGAAAGAATACCAAACCGGTTAGGGAATCAAAAAAACCACTGCCTACATGAAACGCTATTTCATACGTACTTCTTAAGAACAACACTAAAATTCCAAGGGCAATAGGGACATCTATATTTAATAGTTTAGCACGCAAACCTTTGTAGGCAGACACAAAATAATCCCAACCCGCATAGAATACTACTGGTAAAGAGAAAATAAACATAAGCCAACGAAAAATGTGTTGGTATTTGTTTAGCCAAAATTCCCCGCCAGAAGCTGCGCTTGAGCCTAAGTCAAAATACTCTGGAAAAGAAAGAAACATGACATTACCAAAAGCGAAACCAGCAACCCCAAGTTTGTAAATTAAGGTTCTATCAGTTGCTTTTTTCTTTCCTTCAAAATCGTCTAAAGAAATGTAAGGTTCGTAGCCAATATTGGCTAGTAATAGGACTAAGTTTTTAAGACTGAATTCAGCTTGTTTATAAGTAACTCTAATTGTTTTCTTAGGGAAATCTACCTGTGAATTTGTTACGTTCGGATTAAGTTTTTTAAGGTTTTCTAGAATCCAGATACAAGAGCTACAATGAATATTTGGAATATATAAATTAATGATTTGAATAGTACCATCATTAAATTCTATTAACTTATTGGTGATTTCTTCATTTTCAAGATAATCATACTTTCCTTCAATAAATTTAGGTGTGCTACCAGCAGCTGCCTGTATTTCGTAATAGTGCTCTAGATCATTAGTAGAAAAGATTTCGTAAACCGTTTTACACCCTGCGCAACAGAACGACTTCTCATCAAATTCAATGAGTTGTCTGTCACAAGAATCACCACAATGAAAGCATTTTGTATCTTGCATAATAAAGAACTCTTACTGGGAGCAAAGGTGCACAGCAGGGACGTTATAAAACATGATAATTGTCAGTTTTTAGATTAATGTGCTTACCTAATTTTGTTGAACATTAAATGAAAAGTCATGGAAAGCAGATGCGAAAATTGTATTATACGTCAGTTTAATTCATTAAGAGCGTTGAGCAAAACGGAATTGCAAAAAGTTTCTGATTCTAAAATTTCTAAAAAGATAAAAAAAGGTGACGCCTTATTTATAGAAGGTCAAAAACTCGATGGCGTTTTTTGCGTAAAAGAAGGGGTATCTAAACTTTCTAAACTTAGTAGTAACGGTAAAGAACAGATTGTGAAACTTACCAATAAAGGAGAGATTATGGGTCAACGTTCTGTAATTGCAGAAGATTTTACAAACCTTAGTGCAACTGCAATAAATGATATGGAGGTATGCTTTATTCCAAAAGAAGTTATTTCTAATACCTTGAATACAAACCCTAATTTTTCACTGGAAGTACTCCGTCACTTGGCGCACGATTTAAAAGAGGCAGATGATGTCATTGTAAATATGTCTCAAAAAACCGTGAAACAGCGTTTGGCGGAAGCATTTATTTATTTGAAAAAGAACTATGGGGAAGATGAGAGTGGCTTTTTGTTATTGACTTTAAGTAGAGATGATTATGCAAATATAGTGGGTGCTGCAACAGAATCACTTATTAGAATGATATCTGAATTTAAGAAAAAAGGACTCATCAAATCAGCGGGTAAAAAAATTGGGATTTTACAAGAGCAAAAATTACAAGAATTAGCAGACGGATTTTAAATTTCTTTAAATTCTGATATAAGTCATAGTTTCAATTCATTAAGACTTATAAATTTATAGCCAATTGACCAGCATCATTCAAATGAAAAATATACTAATACCTACCGATTTTTCAATAGCTGCATGGAATGCAACCAAGTATGCCCTTCAATTATTTGAGGCTACCAATTGTACTTTTTACTTTTTAAATACCTATACGCCAGAGCTGCATAGTAATAGACTAATGGCCGGTACAGGTATAAATGGAATACAAAACTCATCCGCACAACTTGTATCGGAAAAAGGTTTAAAAAAAGTAATTCAGCAAGTTAAAAAGGAATATAAAAATCCGCTTCACCATTACCAATCTATTTCTTCATTTTCATTGTTCATAGAAGAAGTAAAGGAAACAGTTGAAGAATATAAAATAGATTTTATTATCATGAGTGCTTCAGGTAGCTCTGAAAATGTATCAATCTTTATGGGTAGAAATACGGTTAGGGTATTAAATGCCATAAGTAACTGTCCCGTAATTATTATACCTAAGGATGGTAAAGTAGTGCGGCCTTGGAATATCGCTTTTGTTGCCGATTACAACCAGTTTTATAGTACTGAAGAATTAAATACAATTGTACAAATGGCAGAAACATTAAAATGCACAGTACATGTCATAGAGGTTCAAAATGAGGAAGGTCGTATGTCAGAATTACAAAGAATTAATCAAGATATGATAGACAAGTCCTTAGCTGCCATTTCTCATTCTTTTCATTATTTAAAGCCCCAGGAATCATTTTCTATATCATTAAAGCAGTTTATAAACCAAGCAAATTGTCAGTTATTGTTGATGTCCAATGTAACTAATAGCTTCATAAATAATTTATGTAGAGATTTTGTTGTTGAGCGTTCTGCCTTTTGTTCAGAAATACCTTTGTTGATAATCCAAGGGGTTGAAAGCAATAGTATGGTTAATCATTAGAAAACAGCGCTATTTTTTCTTGAACTCTTCTAAAACATACTTTTTTACCTTTTAGCCAACATAGCATTAGGGCTTTTGTTTATTATAAATATCTTTAGCGCTTAGAAAAAACAAGTTTAATTTAGAATACTTAAAAAATGAACTCGGTAAACGAAAAGAAAGTAGCGGCTTTAGCAGCTGTTAAGTATGTGAAATCTGGCATGTCGGTAGGTTTAGGAACAGGCTCAACAGCCTTTTTTATGATTGAAGCTATTGGAGAAATGGTTAAAAATGGAGCAGTGATAAAAGCCGTAGCCACTTCTAATGAAACCGAAAAATTAGCGACTAAAATCGGTATTGATGTAATTACACTTGCCGAAGCAAAAAGGTTGGATGTTACGATTGACGGGGCAGATGAGGTCGATGATGATTTTCAATTAATTAAAGGTGGAGGAGGAGCATTGCTACGCGAAAAGATAGTGGCACATAATTCTGATATGAATATTATAATTGCCGACTCTTCTAAAAGTGTATCAAAACTCGGAAAGTTTAAGTTACCTATAGAAACCATCCCGTTTGCTACAAAACTTATCAAAATAGAATTGGAAGAAATGGGTCTTAGTCCAGTCCAGCGACTTAAGGGCGATGCCGATTATAAAACAGATGAGAATAACGATATTGTAGATGTTGATATTTGGAATACCACTGTGAAATTGACCGATTTAGAACAAAAATTAAAAACCATTCCGGGCATTGTAGAAACGGGATTATTCTTGACCACAACCAATTTGGTAATTATAGGAAAAGGAGAACAAGCCATTGAGAAGAGGAGATAGTTTATAAATCGCGTATTTAAAAGACTCCAACGGTAATTATATAAACAGCTATAGTAATAAACAGAACAACTATGCAGAACGAAACACATTACGGTACAAGAAGCGGATGGTTAAGAGCAGCTGTTTTAGGGGCTAATGATGGTATTTTGTCAACTGCTAGTTTAGTAATTGGTGTAGCTGCGGCGAGCTCTACTAGAGAGCCTATAATACTAGCCGGAGTGGCAGGTTTGGTTGCAGGGGCTTTATCCATGGCTGCAGGGGAATATGTATCGGTTAGTTCGCAAGAAGATTTAGAAAAGGCAGATTTGGCTAGGGAGCGTACAGAACTAGAAGAAATGCCGGAAGAAGAATTAAAAGAGCTCGCTGAAATCTATGAAGAACGCGGATTAGATAAGAATTTAGCTTTACAAGTAGCAAAACAATTAACTGCTCATGATGCATTAGGGGCACATGCAAGAGATGAGTTAGGTATTAATCATATTACTCAAGCTAATCCTTTATTAGCGGCTTTATCGTCTGGAGCAGCATTTATTTTTGGCGGATTATTACCCGTATTAGTCGCTTATTTTGGATCTCTAGATTATATGGAATATGTACAATATGCCTTTGCAGTAGTATTCTTGGCAGTATTAGGTGCAATTGCGGCCAAAGCAGGAGGCTCAAATATGTGGACGGCCATTTTAAGAATTAGCTTTTGGGGCACTGTTGCTATGGTAATTACCGCACTTATTGGACATTTCTTTGATGTAAATTTGGCTTAGTTACGCTTATTCTCTACTTTCAATAGGAGAAGTAACGTTTTCAAAATCTTTCATATTAGCTACTCCATTTAGCACTTCTTCTAAGAACTGACTTATCTGTTCAGGAAATTCATAACCTAATGAAGCCCATTCGTGTCCGCCATTCTCATTATAAAAAATTCTAAAATCCCCATTTAAATCCCTCAAGCGTTCTGCAATAGCTTTGGGTCCATTTAAAACAATATACCCGGTATCTGTAGTACTACAAGAGCGATGCGAATTTGTATTGTAGGGTACAATAGAATCTTTTACCCCATGGAAAAAAAGCAACGGAATTTTATTTCTATAATTTATATAATTTTCATCAAGCACGGCACCAGATAAACTTACGGCTCCTATAATATTTGCATCGGGGTAGGGAAGGTTTTTAAAACGATAATCGTATCGCATAAACTGAAAATTTAAAACGGTTTCTGCACCAGCACTACTGCCTATTAGGAATATTTTTGAAGAGTCTACCTTAAAAATGGATGTACTTTTTGTAAGATAATTTATGGCTTTAGAAAGGTCGGCTACGGCTTCAATATAGGTATCCATTTTTATTGATGTAGCACAGTCACATCCAAAAGATTTCCCTTTTCGTGAAAGTCTGTAGTCAATTGATGCTACATTAAAACCTTGTTTGGCCAAGTATCTACTTAGTCCGGCTTCATCGCCACCATTACGTTGACCAGCAGTAAATCCGCCACCATGTACAAGAATCACCGTTGGTTTTAATGAAATGGTATCTTTAGGAATGCTATAGAAATCTAGCTGTAGCGTATCTGCATAATTATAGGTGCGCCTAAGTACACCATCCTTTATAACTTTCGTTTTTTGAGCTTCAGTAATCTGTAAACTAAATAGTAATAAACAGGTAAATAGATATTTAAGAAAAGAAGCTATGTTTAGTTTCATTTTAGGTTGTTGTACTTCGGCATCAATCAATTAAAGTATACAGAATTTGAAAAAAGTGTTACATATCAACTAAATCGCTATTTGATTTTGAAAAGGACTTATTTGCGTGAAATCAAAATTTTGTGGCAAAAGTACTCCGTAAGTTGTTTACTTCTAGTATTTAATACGATTATGCTTCAAGAAAATACATAATTGAATTATTTCGAAAACCCTTTCGAACGTGTAGATAATATAAATTAAGGAGGTAGAAGCGCTTATGACTTGAAGACTATAGAATTATGTTGTCCAAATTATTTTAATTAGCGCTTGATATAAAGTATCTTTGAGGAGATAATAGTAGTTTAAAAAGTAAACACGAACCTGAAAAATAATCTGATAATAAATGAATAAGGAACTAGATCAATTAGCAGCCGATAATATTAGGGCATTAGCTGTAGCGATGGTAGAAAAGGCAAACTCTGGACACCCAGGTGGGCCAATGGGAGGAGCAGACTATATGCACATTTTATACTCTGAATTTTTCAACTATGATCCTTCAGATATGAAATGGCCATTTCGTGACCGTTTTTTCATGGATGCGGGGCACTTATCGACATTAATGTATGCGCAGTATTACCTATTAGGTAATTATGAAAAGAATGATGTTGCTAATTTTAGACAATGGGGTTCGGTAACACCGGGTCACCCAGAAGTAGATGTTGCAAGAGGAATTGAAAATACATCAGGACCATTAGGTCAAGGGCATACAATGGGAGTTGGTGCTGCAGTTGCGGCAAATTTCTTAAAAGCTCGTTTTGGAGATTGGATGAACCATAAAATTTATGGCTTTATTTCTGATGGTGGTGTACAAGAAGAAATATCGCAAGGTGCAGGTAGAATTGCAGGTCATTTAGGGTTAAGCAACTTTATTATGTTCTACGATTCTAACGATGTTCAATTATCATCTAAAACAGATGAGGTAACTTCAGAAGATACAGCGAAAAAATATGAAGCATGGGGATGGAAAGTTGTAACTATAGACGGTCACGACCATGAACAAATAAGAAAAGCACTTACAGATGCTAATGCAGAAACAGATAAGCCAACACTAATTATCGGTCAAACGATTATGGGTAAAGGTTGTGTAACTGCAGATGGTAGTCCTTACGAAGGGTATACAGAATTGCACGGTAAGCCAATTGGCGATACAGGTGCAGATTACGAAAAGACCCTAATAAATTTAGGAGCAGATGTAGCAAATCCTTTCGATATCTATTCAAAAGTAGAAGAGTACTACGAAGGAATTATCAATAAAAAGAAAGACCAAGCACAAGCTAAGAAAAAAGAAATTGATGCATGGCGTTCTTCGAATGCTGCGTTATCTGCAAAATTAGATGGTTTCTTAGAAGGTAAATTACCTAAACTAGACTTTAGCTCTATTGAGCAAAAAGAGGGCCAGGCAACACGTGCAGCATCTTCTAATGTTTTGGCTTATTTAGCGCAAAATGTGGAGAATATGATTGTATCCTCTGCCGATTTATCGAACAGTGATAAAACAGACGGATTCTTAAAGAAAACACACATTTTAAAGAAAGGTGATTTCTCTGGAGCATTCTTACAAGCAGGTGTAGCAGAATTAACAATGGCAACTATGGCTAACGGTATTGCGCTTCATGGCGGAGTAATGGCGGTAGTAGCAACATTCTTTGTATTCTCAGATTATATGAAACCAGCTATTCGTTTAAGCTGTATTCAAGAATTACCAGTAAAGTTTGTATGGACGCATGATGCCTTTAGAGTAGGTGAGGACGGACCAACACACCAGCCAATAGAGCAAGAAGCTCAAATACGTTTGTTAGAGAAATTAAAGAACCACAGCCACGATCAAAGTTTTGTAGCCTTACGTCCTGCAGATTCTCAAGAAACAAACGTAGCTTGGAAAATGGCAATGGAAAACCAAAAAACGCCGACCGGACTTATTTTATCTCGTCAAGGGATAAAAGATGTACCAGCGAAGAGTGGTAACCGTTACCAAGAAGCATTAGGAGCAGAAAAAGGAGGATACTTGGTACAAGAAGTAGCGAATCCAGATGTAATTTTAATCGCTAATGGTTCTGAAGTAGCAACATTGGTAGCTGCAACAAAATTATTAGAAGAGAAAGAAGGATTAAAAGTGAATATCGCTTCCATACCATCAGAAGGTATATTCAGACAGCAGTCAGAATCATACCAAGAAAAAGTGATTCCGCCAAACAAACCAGTTTTCGGACTTACGGCAGGTTTACCTGTAAACCTAGAAGGCTTGGCAGGACCAAACGGTAAAGTATTCGGTTTAGAGCATTTTGGTTATTCTGCTCCGGCAACTGTACTTGATGAAAAATTCGGCTTCACAGGAGAGCAAGTATACCAACAAGTAGTAGATTTTTTAAAATAAATAATCTTTGGGGCTTGCCCAAAAGACATTCATAATAAATTTAAAATAAGACAAGATGAAATTTTTTATAGATACAGCAAATTTAGACGAGATTAAAGAAGCTCAGGATATGGGTATTTTAGATGGTGTTACCACAAACCCATCTTTAATGGCAAAAGAAGGAATTACAGGGGCTGACAACATTTTGGCGCATTACAAGAAAATATGTGATCTAGTAGACGGTGACGTTAGTGCTGAGGTTATTTCTACTGATTTTGAAGGTATGGTAAAAGAAGGCGAGAAGTTGGTTAAAATTAGCCCGCAAATCGTTATTAAAGTACCTATGATTAAAGAAGGTGTAAAAGCAATTAAATATTTCTCCGATAAAGGATATAGAACAAACTGTACATTGGTATTCTCTTCTGGTCAAGCATTATTGGCCGCGAAGGCGGGTGCAACTTACGTATCGCCCTTTATTGGTCGTTTAGATGATATCTCTACAGACGGATTAGGATTGATTGCAGATATTCGTTTAATCTATGATAACTACGGTTACGAAACTCAAATATTAGCAGCATCTGTACGTCACGTAATGCATATTATCGATTGTGCTAAAATTGGTGCTGATGTTATGACAGGTGGTTTAAGTTCAATTACCGGACTATTAAAGCACCCATTAACTGATAGTGGTTTAGAGAAGTTCTTGGCAGATTACAAAAAAGGAAACTAAGTCTTAATATTTAGTCTATTGATATAGAAAACCATCACTTTTAAGTGATGGTTTTTTTGTTTTATATTAGTGTTTGTATAAGATGGATAAAGTAACTTGTTATCTTATACAACTGTTGTAAAAAATTTAACTAACTAATAAAATGCAAAAACTTTTAATTCTAATTTTTCTATTATTTAATTTATCAAACTTCTATGGACAAGATAAAAGTTTTAATTTCGGATTAAAGGCGGGAATTAATTATGGAAAATATACTCCAAATAAAAATTCTATAGATTATAAATACAAAATTGGATTTTATGCAGGGGGATTTTTTAATATCTCTTTGGAAGAAAAATTGGAATTTCAACCAGAGGTTTTATTTGCACTACAAGGTAGTAAGGTCAATTTGGGAAGTTTAAGTATTCCTAACTTCGATTACAACGGTAATCCATTACCCAATCGAAATACATATGAATTCACTTATCAGGTTAACGAATTGACTGTCTCTATACCATTAGCAATAAAAGTCTTTTTTTCCAAAAGCTTTTATCTTGAAAGTGGTCCGCAATTTGGATTTATTGTTGACAGAAGTTTGAATACGTCTCAGCAATTATTAGCTGGAGAAGATGATAGTTTTGTGATTAGAGAAGGAGATTCTTTTGATTTTGGAGTAATCCTTGGGTTTGGTCAAAAATTATCAGAAAGTTTATCCCTAAACTTAAGGTCATATTCTGGATTATTAAAACGAGATGATGATATTAAATCTTTTGTATTTAATCTAGGAATTGAATATAGTTTATAAAAATTTTTACAACAAAACCTAAACGTAATGCGGTCTTTAGGGTTTAAAGCTAAGGTCTGAGTAAATTTATAAAGTCGCTAAATCTTATGGATTTAGCTTTAGACAAGAAAAAAGAAAAAGCAAAACCCGCCCGTACCGAAAAGGCACGTTCGGGCGGGCAATAAGCTTTAGCTACGCACGCTGACGGCAACGAAATGTTTCCTTGCCTCCGCACTACGCATAGCTCAAACGTTAGCGTTTATTGTAAAAAAGCATTTTGGGAAATTTCAATATAAAAAATATTGAGTTTTGACGGAATCTCTAATAGTCATTTTAAAATCAATTAAGTATGCGTTTATGGACAGTTTTAATTTTTGCAGTTCTCTTTCATTCATGTAATACAACTTCTCCGTATGAAGTCATAGATGGCATTCTAGAAGTCCCCGAAAACAGACTAGACTCAGATTCTCGCACTCTCAAATTGACATATAAAGTTCTTAAGGCTAAAAAAGCCGATTCTTTAAAGAAGCCTATTTTATATTTACAGGGTGGACCAGGTGTTCCTACCTTAATCATGGAAGAGAATTGGAAAAATCATCCTTTTAGGAACAATAGGGATATTGTACTTATGGATCAACGTGGAACAGGTGCGTCGTCCGATGCAGACTGTAGTAATATAGGTAAAGCTATTATTGCTGTGGTAAGACAAGACTTAAGTGCTAAAGAAGAATTGAAAGCCTTGGACTCAATCTTTAATCAATGTAGCAAAGTACTCAATAAAAAAGGGGTCGATTTAGCAGGCTATAATAGCCAAGAAAATGCTGCTGATTTCGAGGCCTTGCGCAAAGATTTGGGATATGAGCAATGGAATCTATTAGGAGCATCTTATGGTTCAAGATTAGGATTGACCATCATGCGCGATTTTCCACTTAGTGTTCGTAGCTCAATATTTGTAGGCGTTTTTGCTCCAGAATCTCAATTACTTGGAGAAACGGTTATCGATTTTGAAAATTCCCTTTTTGAGGTTCTCAAGCGTTGTCAACAAAGTGAGAAATGTAATAGCCGCTATCCAAACCTTAAAAATCGTTTATTAAAAATTCTAAAAAAGTTAAAATCTGAACCCTTGCATTTAGAATACGACTCAAAACCTTTTGTTCTAAACCGTCGAGATGCCTTACTATTATTACACCAATCACTTTATAGTCGCTCTTCAATAGCCGATATCCCCGAAATTATTGAAGCGATGGAGAAGGGTAATTCGGAACCCATAATCAAAGTCCTTCAACGTATTGAGTTTATGTACAATCTTGTTCATTGGCCTATGAACAATTCTGTCATGGCCTATGAAGAACTGCCATTTATGGATAGTGTTGAAATTAGTAATGCTCAGAAAAAATCTGAACTGGGATTTGACATTATGACCTTTGAAGGGTTAAACTCTCTATCCGATTGGCATCCATTTAGAGCTTCGGTCCTTGAAAACCAACCCGTGATTTCAGATGTTCCAACGTTGTTGGTTTCGGGCAGTTTGGACCCAGTCAATCCCATTAGTAATTCCATCGAAGCTTTAAAGCATTTGAAAAATGGTTACGGGGTCGTTTTCCCAGATGAAAGTCATGATTTGGTGAATCCCTGTTTGCTTCAAATAACCGAAGATTTTTTTAACAATCCATTCAATAAACCGAATTTAGATTGTAGCACAATAAGACAACCAATTGAATGGAACTTCCACGAAAACGCCCAATAGGAAAATTCAGATAATCAAAAAGAACTTTTTGTTCTATTTTTGGTGTAAAAGTCAATGTTGTGAAGAGTTTTGAAAAATTATTTGGTAAGAATTCCTACTAGTTCAAAAAAGATAACTCGAACGGATTTCCCACTCGGTCGGAGATAAATAAAAGCAAAAAATCTAGCTATTTTGGAATACTCGGGCGAAAACAACAAACGCTAACACCGGTAACCGTTGCACAAGCTTAAATTCTGAATAAAATCAACATAATAAAGCCTCTTTAAGAGGTTTTATTATTACCGGTTCAGTATTAGAATGTCACTTTTTGATGCCTTAGGAATACTGAAAACATATCTTGGACAGTACTTTTTATAAAGACCTTAAAAGCAAGCTTTGCTAGCCCACTATTTGAACGTTTCAGTTCAAATTTCAGGTACTTCTTAAGGTTATAGGCGATTGCGGAGAGGTGCATCACCTTGTTGGCCTGTTCCAGACCTATCGTATTTATCTTGCGCATGCCCATGAACTGGGTGAGGGTACCGAAAACGGGTTCTACGGTGCTTTGTCGTTTACCCTTCATATACCTGCCCTGTGGGCTCTCGACCCTTGCGATGTTCCGTTCGTATTCCGCCCGATAATACGTGACCGAGAACTGTTTCTCGTTGACCTTTCCAAGGCAGCTTTCCATGATCGAGCAGCCCTTGCAGATCTTGCTCGACGCGCGGTACGCCTTCTTTTTGGTCTTGGTCCGGCTGTCAAGGAACACTTTTTTGAAAGGGATCACCTTGCCCTGTGGGCATAGATAATTGTCGTGTTCCCTGATGTACGTAAACCCATCGGGACCACCTTTATAGGTGCCATGCGGTGGAATGAAACTTTTTAGCCCTTGGTTTTCCAGAAATGCATAGTTCTCCCCGCTACTATACCCCGTATCGGCCACGCAGTTTTCAAATACCAGACCTTGTTGCCATAATCTTCTTTGCAAGCGTTGTACGATATCCTGTAATTGCTGGTTATCCTTTCCATCTGCATGGTACGCCCTGATGTCGGTTATAACATGATGCGCCGTGTCAACACTAAGTTGAGAAAGATAGTTCAGCTTTCTGGCCTTGCCGGGTTTCACACTTATCCTGGCATCGGGGTCCGTTGGGCTATAATGTGTTTTGTTACTGGTGTACTTCGCACCTTTATTACCTGCACCGGGTCTTTGATCCTGATCCTTCGCCCACTTCTTGTTACGGCTCTTTATCGCATTCAGCTCCTTTCCACTTGCGGTAATACTACGATCGCCCTTATCCGCTTTATTATCCTTGGACTTACGGTGTGGCACTTCCCTGTCCATGGCGCTGATCGCCCGTATCCGCACCAAGTGCTCCTTTAGTTCTTCCTCGGGCACTTTCAGTTCCAAGGTATCCATACTCGCGTTCGCCTTTACCGGTGCCGAATCTATCGCTTGGGTATGACCACTTACCATTCCCTTTTCTATACACAACTGTAAAATATTCGTGAACACTTCCTCGAAAACGGACTCTGGAAACAGTTGGCGTGTACGGCTTATGGTACTGTGCCATGGAAGTTCCTCATCAATGTCATAGCCTATGAAATAAAGAATGTCCAAGCGCATCGAACAATGCGCAATCAGTTTACGGTCGCTGATAAGGTTCTCCAGATAACCCACCAGACAAAGCTTGAAGAACACCACGGGGTCTATGCTCTTTTGACCGCTCTCCCCATAATAGGGCCGAGTCAACTTATAGAGGAAACCAAGATCAAGGGCGGATCCCAAACGCCTGTAAAAATTGTTCTTCGGTATACGTTCACTAAGTTGGAAACTAGCGAAAAGCTTCTCCTGGTACTCCTTTTTTCCCTGCATACAACAAGTTACGATCAAATGTCCGATCGGCAAGGATCAGAGCTCGATATTTTTTATATCTTGTGCAACAGGCACAATGGCTATAGCAAATAGGGCAGAAAGTGTTATATTTAAAAGCTTGGGCGTATTTGCTAAGATTGCAAAATCGTTGGGATTTGGCTTTTAAAATGAAAAGAAAAAAACAAAAAGATTTTGATTTGTGCGTAGACAGAAATGAAAAGTTTACTTGCCTTCGCATTAACTTTAGCTCAGTCATTATCAATTATCTTTCTGATTTTAGTGCAATACAATTTATTTAAAGAATGAGATATCTTAATTTTAAAAAAATAATAGAACTTTTTTTATTTCTATGTATTCCTCTTTTAACAAGTTGTGTTTCGGATAACAAAAAAAAATCTGATCAATATATTGCAATCCCTATACCTAAAGCCAATAAACTAGTAAATGCTTTACCTCTAGAAATAAAATCACCTGTAAACAATCCTCAATCTAAGGAAAAAATTAACTTAGGTAGACTACTTTTTTTCGACCCAATTTTGTCAGGAGACAAAGATGTGGCATGTGCTACTTGTCATCATCCAGATAATGGCTATGCTGAATTTAGAGATATTTCAATTGGAGTTAATGGTACTGGGTTTGGTTTGGCAAGAGAATTTAAAAAACCAAATAACATTCCTTTTCTTAAAAGAAATGCACATACTATTATAAATACTGCTTTTAATGGTATAAATTCCTTAGATACATACAGTCCCGAAGATTCTCCTATGTTTTGGGACTCAAGAGTTAATAGTTTGGAAACGCAGGCAATAGAACCTATAAAAACACTTGAGGAAATGCGTGGCTTAAATTTTTCAGAAGATGAAATTTTAAAAGAGGTGGTTTTAAGGTTAAAAGAAATACCTGAATACCAAAAACTTTTTAATAATAGCTTTAATGAAGCCAACGCCATAACCATTGATAATATCGGAAAAGCCATAGCTGCTTACGAAAGAACCTTAATTACTAACAACTCCAGTTTCGACAAATATATGCGAGGCGATACCGAAGCTATTTCACTAGGTGAAAAAAAAGGTTTTCAATTATTTAAAAAAGTTGGCTGCATAAATTGCCATAATGGACCAATGTTTTCAGATTATAAAATACATACCTTAAGTGTTCCAGAAAACAACAAACTATCAATACCGGATAATGGTTTTGAGCAGCAATTTGGTTTTAGAACGCCGACACTTCGTAATTTACGGTTTACAGCGCCATACATGCACAATGGCACACTAACAAATCTTAAAGCGGTATTGGAATTCTACGAGGATTTATCCTTTAACAAATCTAGAAATCCTGAAGTTCCTATACATACTGTTGATAGTTTAGCCAAAAATTTGACTTTAAGGGTTAAGGACATGTCATCTATTATATCATTTTTAAATACTTTAAACGATGATAGTTTTGACAAAACTATCCCAGAAAAGGTACCTAGTGGTCTTGAAGTTGGTGGTGAGATTAATTAATATATTATCTAGACTGCTGAAAATAAAACCCAATACTAAACGTAACTACAAACTTATAGACCTGAACATTGGTAATTTAAAGACTTTCAGTCTAATTGATAAATGTTTACTTCAAAAAACTAAGCTGTAATTCAAATACGTACCATAAAAAGTATTTACTAAAATTTAAAATAATATACCAGCAATGGTTAATTCCTAAAATACTCCAAACATTTAATCATCGGATTTGTCTTTCTATTTATAAAGCCATGAACCAAACTACTAACGATTAAAACTCCTGCGGCAATGCCTGCCACATAAACCAGTATCACGTTATTACTTTCATTATTGGCGTGCGCAATTGCAATCAATGCCCAAGCGCCAACTAATGCAAACTCTCTCATATTACGAGTCCATGTCACGATAAGATTAATTATGGTGGCGATGGTAATCATAAAAATTGTCCATGTAACTTCTGAAATACCAAAGCCATCCCAACCTACTTTTGTTAGATAGGAAGAGACACAAGCAATACTTGCAACGGTTACCCAGCCACTATATAATACAAACGGCCACCACAGAAATGCAATCACAGAAATAGGTTCGTCGTTGAGTTCCATGGAATTAATCATGACAATTTTTAAAAGTGAAAAGAGTTGCAAGAAAATGATGATACAAGAAAGTCCGGTGTAGCCATAGAGCCAAGCAAAAATCCATGCGCAATTAAATACACAAGAAATTACAAACCACCATCCCGTTTTTAAAACGAAATCATCTTCTCTTACTTTTACAAATAAACTTCTTCCTTGATACACTATAAAAGCCAACAGGAATAAATAGATGAAACCCCAAATGCTAAAGGCATATCCAGAAGGCGTGAAGAGCGAATTTAATTCACCGGAAATTTTGCCAATAGTTGTGTTATTAATAAGACCTGTATTTGACAAATAGTTGATAAAAATTGTCAAAATCAATGCTATGGCATTACTTATTTGAAGAAGTTTTTTCATTTTAAAACATATAATATGATAGGTAAAATTACTAAAAACCGACAGTGATATTGACCCATTTCAAGAATCTATTAATTTGAAAATTACAATATTTATGAACCTATACATGGTATAAATAGAAATCTAGCGTCTTAATTTAGTTAATTTATAACACTTAAACTCATCAGAAAAAAGTCGAATTTCGTTTGAAAGTTGTTTTAGATAAATGAAACTAACACTATTTTAAAATTTTACACCCTCCGCTATTTATGAAACAAATATTAATTTTAGTCGGTATAGGATTATCAATATTAAGTTGTTCGGATACTAAAAATATGCCTAAGGTAAAATCAATACCGGTGGAACAATTAAAAAACACACATACGAATCAAGAGTGGTTTGTTCCAACAAAAAAAGCAATTGAAGGTCTTACCGTGGAGCAGTCTAATTGGAAGGACAGCACGGAAAATCATTCGATAGGTGAATTAGTTTCTCATTTGATATTTTGGAACGAAATGAATCTAAAATCATTTAAAGGAGAAGAAGTGTCGGAATTTAATGGTGAAAACAAAGAAACCTTTAAGAAAAATAATACTGTTGATTGGGAAATTGCAAAACAACGATTGGACAGTATTCAAATACAATGGGAAATACTGACGGAAAAAGCAACGGACGAACAAATTACAACGTGGAGTATGGAGATATTGAATATGGCATCACATACCGCATATCATACGGGACAAATTGTTTATATTAGAAAACGAAATGGTTGGTGGAATTAACTAGTAATAGCAAATCCAAAACGTAAAGCACAACCTCATATAAGAAGTTCTAATACAGCTCTCAGCTAATTGTAATAAGGAAACTTAGTAGTATAGATTTAGACTTTTTTATATCCAAACCATTACTGTAAAGTGATGGTTTTTTTTGTTTTATATTAGTGGTTTAGGCTTTTAGAAATAGTACAAGAAATGATTACGAACAATAAACTCTTATTTAGATTTTTAGTGCTGTTTTTTATGCTTCTAATATTTCCTTTTCCGCTTGATGTATTTCCAAAGTTTGATTTTTTTGAAAAGCTTGTTCCAAATATTTATCAGTATATAGTTCCTTGGATTGGGGAGCACATATTAAAATTAGAAGAACCTATAACTGTTTTTGAAAACGGAAGTGGTGATAAAACCTATGATTATGTTTTGCTTTTATTCATTCTCTCTATAGCTTTATTAGGAGCTATTTTGTGGTCGTTTCTTTTAAAGAATGCAAATGGCTATGCAAAATTAAATTACTGGTTTTTAGTACTTGTAAGGTACTCTTTAGGTTCGACTATGATATACTATGGTCTTTTTAAGATAATGCCTTTACAATTTGGGGAAATTGCTTTTTGGAGAATGCTTCAACCCTATGGAGATTCATCGCCTATGGGCTTGGCTTGGACATTTTTGGGATACTCTAAAGGGTACAATTTATTTATGGGTTTGGCTGAATTTATTGGAGGAATACTGCTTTTTCATAGAAGAACCACCTTATTGGGCAGTCTTATTTTATTACCTGTAACGGCAAACATTGTAGCTATAAATTTCTTTTATGATGTACCGGTTAAACTATTTTCCTCACAGTTACTTTTAATGGCAATTATAATAATAGTACCAGATATAAAGCGGTTGTGGAATGTAATTGTTTTTAATAAAGCCACTAAGAAAATAGAATTTGAAAATTATTTTAAATCTAGGAAATGGGCTATACGAGCAACTATTTTAAAATGGGCAATTGTAATTTTAATACTTTTTAACTCTATAAGTTACACAACAGGAATTTATAGTAAAAACATAGATAAGCCCGAGCTTTATGGCTTATATGAAGTAAACCTTTTTAAACGTAATCGAGACACTGTTCCGCCCATATTAAATAATGAGAAAAGATGGCGTCATGTATTTTTTGAATACCCGAACACTACCCAATTTTCAACGATGGCAAAAGGAAGATATGGATTACGAACCGAAGTAGATACTTTAAAAAAACAAATTAAATTAACGGAATATAACGACACTACTGCTGTATATATTCTCAAGTATAAAAGAACCGATTCTACTTTAAACTTAAGTGGTGTATTTCGAAAAGACACTATATTTTGCGAAACAAAACGATTGGATAAAAAGGATTTTAGACTTACTTCTAGAGGTTTTAATTGGGTAAATGAATATCCTTACAATCGGTAATCTTAAATACTATCAATGTCTTTAATATACACTTATAAGTCCATCGTTTTTATTTTAATTTAGTACGGTCTATGAAAGGTGCTTATAGATACTTGTGGCTATATCAATGTTCTAATATAAAAACTTAACGAACACTATCTAAAGTGAAAATATCTTCATATCTATTACATAAGAACACACCTAGTTGTAGGGAGACTCAAATAATACCTACCATTACTATAAAAGACAATCGTTTAGTTGAAAACTATTATGTAGATTTTAAAACTAAGGCGAAAGTTAATAGGTTTATAAATAACCAAAAGGGAGACCCAATATTTTTTAATGAAGATGATTGTGAGTGGTTATCTCCTACATTCATTAGAAATAATAATACCCTATATGGGTTTTCATTAATTGAGAAAAGTAATTCTGTAAAACTTTTTTTTACAGAAGTAAAAGCACAAGTAGATTTTTATTCGTTTGAACCCATTGGAAGGTTTTATGCAAAGGATAAAAATCATTTTTATTATGGTCCAGGTGCTAAAAAAATAAAAGAAGATTACTTGGAATTATTTTTTGACGAAACATATAGAGATGATTGGAATAAATTATATCCTGAAAGAAACGTTCCGTTAAAAAATAAACTATGGAATTCTAACATAGCGGTATCAAAAGATAAAGTGTATTGGAAGGGTTTACTGAAAAAGGATATTCACCCCAGTCTAAAGCGGATAAATCAATTTTATTGGGCAGATGATTATTCTGTTTTTGAATATGATTTACAAAGATTAAAAAAAATAGAAGAATTTGATAGGCCAACCTTAGTTTATAACAACTTTATAATAAATAATTCAATGCACGGCTTAGTTTCCGACATCCATAAGCCTGCGTATTGTTATTATGATGATAGACAGCCAAATAAGAAATATGACTTTAAGAGTTTTAAGCCTCTTTTTGAAGATTTAAGGGGAAGCATAAGTAATGAATATTGGTGGTATAAAATGGAAAAAGAAATAGAAAAAGATGAATGAATAAATTTACCTGTACATGACAAAGGGTTAGAGAATTAATAATGTCTGTTAATTTCACTGACAACGTCAAACGCGTAAACCCGCAATAATTCTTTAGCAATAAAGTTTTAAAACATTACCCAAAAACAAATTATGAGTAGTAATCTAGAAAATATAGATATTGAAGACTGGAAACTTATAAAAGAAACTTCTGAAGAAAAAATTTACGAACAGAGTGGTATTGAAAAACGAATACAGATTTTTGAAAACTACACGGTAGAGGAAAATTATAAAAATGGTAAGCTACATGGATTAACTATTGGTAGAATGAACGAACCTTTTACTCATTTTCCTGAGAATAAAAGTAAAATTTACCTAATTGAAAATTATAAGAATGGTAAACTAAATGGTTTACAAAGAGGCTATTATGAAGATGGTTCAAAGACCGAAACGAATTGGTTAAATGACCAAATGCATGGGAAGGTAGTTTCTTATTTTGGTAATGGACAACAAGAGAAAGAAAGGCATTATATAAAAGGAAAATTAGAAGGAAAACAAATGGAGTGGTACATAAATGGGCAAGTAAAACTTGAAGAAGTTTTTGTAAAAGGGGTTCCTTCTGGTGAAAGTCTAAAATATCTAGAAAGCGGTTATTTAAAAAGAAAAAGGTATTATCAAAAAGGAAAAATAGAAGGGTTGGTATATGAATTATGGGATTATAAAGGAAACATAATTGACGGTGGAATATACAGCGAAACGGAATACAAAAATGATATACCAAACGGTAAGGAAACGGTCTACTTTCCTAACAACACAAAAATGCGCGAAGGGGTTTATAAGAATGGAATAGAAGACGGGAAAAGAATTTGGTGGAATTTAAACGGTAGCTTGGCTATTAAAGAATACTATGAAAATGGCGAATTGGATGGCGAAAGATTTCTTTATGACGAACAAGGAAAACTTGAAAGTATTCAGAAATACGCTCATGGAGAACGAATTTCTTAATATAAAAAACTTCTCCAAGAGTTCTGTTAGATCAATAAAAGTCTAGGAAAATTAATTCTGAATTTCTAGTTTAAATAGTATAAAGCTATATGTATTGCTATGAATAAAACCTTGGTTCAATTACGAAAACGACTCCATAAATATCCAGAGCTTTCAGGCGAAGAATATGCAACTGCAAAACAAATAATTGAATTTGTAAAAGAATTTAAACCAACTAAAATTATCGATTCCATTGGTGGGGCAGGGGTTGCGGTTGTTTATGAATTTGAGAATGTTGGACCAACTGTTGTAATTCGTTGCGAATTAGATGCCTTACCCATCGTTGAGGAAAATACGTTTGCACACCAGTCCAAAAACAGTGGAGTATCTCATAAATGTGGTCATGACGGTCATATGGCTATCGTAGCTGGTTTAGCGGAATGGTTGTCCGCGACTGAATTTGATAAAGGAAACGTGGTCTTACTTTTTCAACCTGCAGAAGAAACAGGAAAAGGTGCGACTAAAGTTTTAGAAGATGATAGATTTTTAAACCTTAATCCCGATTATGTTTTTGCGCTTCATAACCTTCCCGGAGAAAAAATACATTCTATAATTGTAAAATCAAGTTTCTTTACAGCTACGGTACAAAGCTTCAGAATTCAATTAACAGGAAAGAAATCGCATGCTTCTGAACCAGAAAACGGAGTGAATCCGGCAATGGCAATATCACAATTAATTCAAGTTATACATACGTTTGCGAATCCGAATGCTAATAGTGAAAACTTTGCGCTGTTGACTCCAATTTGTATTGATTTAGGAGAAAAAAATTACGGAATTTCCCCTGAAAATGCAGAACTACATTATACTATACGCACATGGAGCGGTGAAGTTATGAGTGTTTTGGAAAATAAAATAAAACAAGCCGTAAGTGAAATATCTAATACCCATACAATAAAAGCAGAAATAGATTGGTTCGAGTTTTTTCCGGCTTCTAATAATAATACCGAGTGTGTGGGAATGATTGAGAAAGTTGCCAATGAAAATAATTTTGAATTAGTTGAGCACCCATGTTCCTTAAAATTTGGAGAAGATTTTGGTTGGTTTTCATTAAAATATAAAAGTGCTATTTTCGGTTTAGGAGCTGGGAAACATCAGCCTGCCTTGCATCATGCCGACTATGATTTTCCAGATGAAATTATAGCTACAGGCCTTTTGATGTTTAAAGGTTTAATTACTGAGATTTTGGGAAAATAGGTATCTTTAAGACCAACAACCAATTCTACCAAAATGAAAAATCTATTTCTAGTACTATTCTTTGCTATTCAGCTCTTTTCCTGTCAAGATGAAAAGAAAATTGAAGAGCAAATAACCCAAAAACCGAACATCATTTATATTCTTGCAGATGATTTAGGATATGCTGAAATTGGCGCTTATGGTCAAAAGAAAATTGAAACTCCAAATATAGATGCCCTAGCAAAAGAAGGCATGATTTTTACGCAGCATTATTCCAGTGCTCCCGTTTGCGCACCTGCCAGATATATGTTTTTAACTGGTAAGCATGCAGGCAATTCATTTATTCGTGGAAATGATGAGTGGAACGACCGTGGCGATGTTTGGAACTATGAAGCCATGTCAAAAGATTCTACTTTAGAAGGGCAGCGACCAGTACCGAAAGGTACTAAGACCATTGCCAACTACTTAAAAGATGAAGGGTATAAAACTGGTTTGGTTGGTAAATGGGGATTAGGGGCTCCGCATACACACTCCATACCCAATGAAATGGGATTCGATTTTTTCTACGGCTTCAATTGTCAACGACAAGCGCACACGTATTATCCGCTGCATTTGTATAAGAACAAGAACCGTGTGCATTTAGCGAATGATACCGTAGCACCAAGTTCACCGTTCCCAAAGGGGTTAGACCCAAAGAATCCTGAAAGTTATAAAGACTACACGCTAACGGATTATGCTCCAGACTTAATGTTTAAAGAGCTAACAGGTTTTGTTAAAGAGAATAAGGATAATCCGTTTTTTCTGTATTGGGCAACTCCTATTCCGCATGTGGCGTTACAAGCTCCGCAGCGTTGGGTAGATTATTATGTAGAAAAATTTGGACCAGAAGAACCGTATTTATCAGGTAACGGAAATGGTTATTTTTCACATCAGACTCCCCATGCGGCCTATGCCGCTATGGTTTCTTATTTTGATGAGAATGTAGGGAAATTGGTAAAGCAGTTAAAGGACGAAGGAATTTATGAGAATACACTGATTGTATTTACTTCGGATAACGGGCCAAGTTATGCAGGTGGTGCCGACCCTACTTTTTTTGAAAGCGCAAAACCATTTGACGGAGTTTATGGCAAAGGAAAAGGGTTTGTATATGAAGGGGGAATTAGAGTGCCGACATTCTTTACCTGGCCAGGCAAAATAAAGTCGGGTACAACAAGCGAACATGCTTCTGCACATTACGATATGTTGGCAACCTTTACTGACATTCTTGAAATTGAAAAACCAGCTGACACGGACGGAATTAGTTTTTTACCTACATTATTGGGTGAAGATGATCAGACTGAGCATGAGTTCATGTATTGGGAATTCCCAGAATATGGTGGACAAATTGCTATTAGAATAGGCGATTGGAAAGTAGTTCGTCAACATCTAAAAGATGACGAGCAACCAACATTGGAACTCTACAATTTAAAAGACGATCCTACCGAGAAGAATAATATAGCTACAAATCATCCAGAGATTTTAGAGAAGGCGGAAGCAATATTTAAAAGGGAACACACGAAACCAGAGACTGAGCGTTTTCAAATTCCATTATTAGAAGGCGGATTATTAAGTGAGTAGAAATGTGTGGTTAGAAATTACATAAACTTAAGACACTAACCTCGTATTTTCCTTTCCACAATTGTAAGTTAAGTTGTATTTTGCTCGGATGGATTGGCAGATTGCATAAAAAATGTAAATTCCAAATTTAGAATAGGACATAGATGTTAAGTCATTTTAAATGTAATGAAATAGCAGATATTGAAACCAGCATAATTGAACCACCAGAACATGAAAAACAGTATTGAAATTTGCGTTTTCGGCATCTTTTTATTGACGGCATTTGTAACTGCACAAGCTCCAAAATGGGAAAATCCGGAGTGGGAAAACCCAGAAATATTTCAAATAAATCGGGAAGATCCCACAGCATCGCTATATCGGTATCAAAATATTGAATTAGCTTTAAAGAATGATAGTTGGGAGAATTCTTCATTCTATCAGTCGTTAAATGGAGAATGGGATTTTAAGTATGCCGCAAGTGTGCCAGAAAGACCAATAACATTTTTTAATTCGGATTTTGATACATCGGGTTGGGACAAAATTACAGTTCCATCTAATTGGGAACTAAAAGGGTATGGTATTCCTATATATACGAATGTCGTGTATCCGTTTCCTAAAAATCCACCATTTATTCCTCATGATATCAACTCCGTTGGGAGCTACAAACGTAATTTTGAAACTCCAATAAACTGGGAAGGCAAAGAGGTTTATTTGCATTTTGGAGCCGTAAGCGGTGCCATGTATGTGTATCTAAACGGACAAATGGTAGGCTATAGCGAAGGCAGTAAAACTCCAGCAGAATTCAATATTTCTAAATATCTAAAAGTGGGTAAAAATGATTTATCGGTTCAAGTATTACGTTGGTCTGACGCTAGTTATTTGGAAGATCAAGATTTTTGGCGTTTAAGTGGGATAGACAGAGATGTGTATGTATATGCGACAAATAAAGCGACCATAAAAGATTACACGGTGGTGGCAGATTTAGATGAAACCTATACCAATGGCCAATTCAGTCTAAATTTAAAGTTGGCAAATACAGGGAAGAAGGAAAAAGGTGCCCAAGTAGAAGTTTCTTTATTAGATGGTGCTAAAGAAATATTTAAAGTAAACCAGAAAATAGATATTGTTGAGGGCTTAACTTCTGTAAAATTTGCTCAAGAAATTCCGAATATAAAAACATGGAACGCTGAAAAACCGAACCTGTACACCATGCTTTTTACATTAAAAGATAATAAAGGCAATGTAACTGAAGCCATAAGTTCAAAAATAGGATTCAGAAAAATTGAAATTAAAAACAATCAGTTTTTAGTAAACGGAATGCCTGTATTGATAAAAGGAGTGAATTTGCATGACCATGATGAAGTAACTGGTCACGTTATTAGTGAAGAAGTCACATTGAAAGATATGGAGGTGATGAAACGCAATAATATCAATTCCATTCGTTGTAGTCATTATCCAAAAAATGAGTTTTTCTATAGAATGGCAGATAAATACGGGTTTTATGTAGTAGATGAAGCAAACATTGAAATTCATGGAATGGGAGCAACCAACCAAGGATTAGATGGTGATGAAGCGGCAATTGCTATTCACCCAGCATATCGCCCAGAATGGAAAGAAATGCATTTAGACAGAACGATTAGAATGTTTGAGCGCGATAAAAATTACACGTCCATTGTAACATGGTCTTTAGGAAATGAAGCTGGTAACGGTCAAAACCTTTTTGATACTTACGATTGGTTAAAGGCACATGATACTACTAGACCTGTACAATATGAAGGAGCAACTAATTTCTCGAATACCGATATACAGGCACCTATGTATGCAAGAATAGACCAGACAATTGCATATGCTGAAAATAACCCTAAAAGGCCATTAATTCAATGCGAATATGCGCACGCAATGGGAAATAGCGTAGGTAACCTTCAGGATTATTGGGATGTTATTGAAAAATATGATGTACTACAAGGCGGATTTATTTGGGATTGGGTAGACCAAGGTTTAAAAGCAACTAATGAAGAAGGTGTAGAATTTTATGCATTCGGCGGGGATTTGGGCGGAGCAGAATTACAGAATGACAATAATTTTTGTTTGAACGGATTAGTGAATCCGGATCGTTCTGCACATCCATCTTTATATGAAGTAAAAAAAGTATATCAATATGTGAAGTTTAAAGCCGAAAATCCGAAATCGGGAAAAATCAGTCTAAAAAATATGTATGATTTTACGAATCTGTCGGAATACAGTTTTTCATGGAAATTATTGGAAAATGGGGTAGAAGTGGGCAAGGGAAATATCGCTGATGTCGATATTGCTCCATACGAAACAAAAGAAGTACAAATAGATTTGCCAGAATTAATAAATACCGCATCTGAGTATCATTTAAATGTATACATGACCACCAAATATGAAAGTGCATTAATTCCAGAACATTATTTGTTGGCGTATGAGCAGTTTCAATTAACGGATTTTAAACCATCAGTTTTTGATGAGAATATTGAAGGTTTGAAGGTGACCAAAATTGCCGATATTATTTCGGTAAAAGGTGACGGCTTTGAAATCGGTTTTAATAGTAAAGACGGTACATTATCGTCTATCGATTACGGACAAGGAAATTTATTACAGCAAGGACCAACCGTAAATTTCTGGCGTGCTCCAATTGATAATGATTATGGCTACAACATGCCTAAGCGTTTAAAAAAATGGAAAGATGCTACGGAAACTCAAAATCTAATAAACATGGAAGTTAATTCTAATGAAGGTGAGAAGATTATCGATGCGGTAAAACTAACGGCTAATCCGTTTAAATTTAGAAATGACTTACAGTTAAGTGCTAATTATAATTTACCATCGGTTAATGGCCAAGTGCGTGTTACCTATTCTATTAATATTAATGGAGAAATAATGGTAAGCACCCAGTTAAATGGAATTGAAAGTGACTTGCCAATTTTACCAAGATTTGGAAATAATCTTATAATTGATATTAGTTATGATGAAGTTGAATGGTATGGTAGGGGAGCGCATGAAAACTATCAAGACCGTAAAACATCTGCTTTAGTTGGTGTTTATAATGCTAATGTATCAGATTTATATTTTGAATATATTCGCCCGCAAGAGAATGGAAACAGAACCGATATAAGAACTTTATCATTTAAAAATAAGAACGGAAAAGGTATAAAAATTACTGCTCCAGAATTGTTTTCCTTCAGTGCTCACCATCAACTAAATTCAGATTTTGATGAAGGCATGCAAAAAAGACAACGGCATACATTTGATATTCCTACAAGAGATTTAATAAACATCAATATAGATCATAGTCAAATGGGTGTTGGTGGTGATAATAGCTGGGGATTACTTCCATTAGAAAAATATCAGATTCAACCAAAAAACCTTTCTTTTGAATATGTAATTAGTCCAATTCGTTAAAATCTTGGTATTTAGGATAGAATTAAAGACTGTGAAAGTATATTTATACTATGAATAAAATTGTACGTTTTTTAGGGTTGGGTTTACTTTTAATAGGATTGGTAAACTGTAAGTCAGAGCCCAAGGAAAATAAGGTTCAAGAAAAACTAGCTGAGAACGCTAAAGAGAACGCAAAGGTAGTTAAGCACAATGTTTTAATTGAACAACCAAAAGATGTAGCCGCTCCTGATGGAATGGTTTGGGTATCCGGAGCTTCATTTAAGCAAGGAGCAGTAAGTAATGATAAAACCGCCATGAATCATGAAAAACCAGCAATAGATGTTATGGTCGACGGATTTTTTATGGACGCCACCGAAGTTACCAATGCGCAGTTTGCGGCCTTTGTAAAAGCAACGGGTTATATAACCGTTGCCGAAAAAGGGATAGATTGGGAAGAGTTAAAAAAGCAAGTTCCTGTTGGTACGGAAAAACCACACGATTCTATTTTGCAACCTGGTTCTTTGACCTTTAAAAAATCAAAATCTTCGGTTTCTAATTTATATGATTTCTCACAGTGGTGGAACTGGACTATTGGAGCCAACTGGAAACACCCAAACGGACCAAAAAGTAGCATTAGCGGCAAGGATAACTACCCTGTAGTTCAAGTGTCTTACGAAGATGCCTTAGCATATTGCGAATGGGCAAATAGACGCTTGCCAACAGAGGCGGAATGGGAGTTGGCTTCAAGAGCAGGTTCTTATGGTACAATTTATAATTGGGGAGACGATGCATCCGTTTTAAAAGAAAAAGCAAATACCTGGGAAGGTGAGTTTCCGGTAGAGAATACAATGGCCGATGGTTTTGAACTTCGTGCTCCTGTAAAATCATACCCACCAAACGCGTATGGTTTGTATGATATGGCAGGTAATGTTTGGGAATGGACCAGTGATTGGTACAATACCAATTATTACAAAGAAACTAAAGCTAAAAATTCAGTATCTGTAAACCCTACAGGGGCAGAGAGTCCGTTTACACCTAATAATCAGTTGGCTAAAGAAAGAATAATTAAAGGCGGTTCTTTTTTGTGTAGCGCATCCTATTGCGCTAGTTATAGAGTATCTGCAAGAATGGGCTCTAGTATGGATTCTTCCTTAGAACATACAGGTTTTAGAACGGTAGCAACGGTAGATATGCTTAGTAAGGAGTAACTTGTTTAATCAAGGAAATTTAAGAGCTTATCTAGTTCAAGATTTTTAGTACGACTTATCGGAATTTTTTTACCTGTTATTTCAGCGAATTCATGATTATAGCGATCAATCATTTTTAAATTGATGATATAAGATTTGTGTACTCTAACAAACTTAGAATCTTTCAACTTTTTATGAAAACCGCTCAAAGTAGAAAGTATTACATAATTTTTTTCTTTGGTCTTTATTTTTATGTAATCTCCTAATGCTTCTATCCAAAAGATTTCGTTGATATTAAGTTCTACTTGCTTAAGGTTATGCTTAACCATTAATTTATTTTCGGGTAATTTTATTTTATGAAGCATTATTTTATCTATAGCCTTTTGTACGGCAATAGTAAACCGTTGTTTGGTTATGGGTTTTAAAAGAAAATCGGTAACATTAAATTCAAAAGCTTCTAAGGCATAATGCTGACTTTTACTGATAATAATAACCTGAGGTTGAATTTTTAATTGGGATAAAAATTCAAATCCGTTCATTATAGGCATTTCTATATCTAGAAATAACAAATCGATTTTTGATGTATTTATTACTTTTAATCCTTCAACACTGCTATTAAATGAATATACTAAGCTTAAATTTTCGTAACTATCAATAATACGCTCTAATAGTTTTTGCTGTGTTAATGAATCGTCTACAATGGCACATTTTAAAATTTTCATTTAATAGGGCATAAAGGTTGTATAGTACTTACGGTGTAAAAGGGGGAGAGGTTCATTTCTTCACAGAACTTTAAGAGTTTCTTAATGCCGAAATAACAATATAAAAATACATAATAGTTATATTCATAATTGATAACCGCATTAAAACTTTTTATAACTTAATTATAAGTTTTTTAATCAAAAACCTACATTTGTTATAGAGAATAAGAACTGAACTACTTGATATGATGTCTGAGAAAATAGAACGTGTTAAAACATTAATAATAGGATCTGGTCCTGCAGGCTATACTGCAGCAATATATGCTGCTCGTGCCGATTTAAAACCTGTTATGTATACAGGAATGGAGCCAGGAGGTCAATTGACAACTACTACTGAAGTAGATAATTTCCCTGGGTATCCGGAAGGAATAGATGGGCCAACAATGATGGTGCAATTACAACAACAAGCTGAGCGTTTTGGTACCGAAGTAAGAATAGGTATGATTACTTCTGTAGAATTATCAAAAGAGGTGGGAGGTATCCACAAAGTAGTGGCTGATGGTGAAAAGCACATAGAGGCCGAAACCATTATTATATCTACCGGTGCAACAGCTAAGTATTTAAATATACCAAGTGAGCAGCGTTTACGAGGCGGAGGAGTATCTGCATGTGCTGTATGCGATGGGTTTTTCTATAAAGGCCAAGATGTTGCTATTGTTGGTGCTGGGGACACAGCGGCAGAAGAAGCTTCTTACCTTGCCAATATTTGTAATAAAGTAACCATGTTGGTACGTAGAGACGAAATGAGAGCGTCAAAAGCTATGCAGCATAGGGTTAATAGTTTAAAGAATATTGAAGTACGCTATAATACCGAAGTAGACGAGGTTTTAGGTGATCAGGTTGTTGAAGGTTTACGTATGGTAAATAACCAAACTGGAGAAAAAGAAGAAATTGCTATCACAGGTATATTTATAGCAATAGGGCACAAACCGAATACCGATATATTTAAAGGCCAATTAGATATGGATGAAACGGGCTACCTAATTACAAAAGGTAAATCTACCAAAACTAATTTGCCAGGTGTTTTTGCAAGTGGTGACGCTCAAGATAAAGAATATAGACAGGCAATTACAGCTGCAGGTACAGGTTGTATGGCGGCTTTGGATGCAGAACGATATTTAGCTGCGGTTGAATCTAAGGAAGAAGTAGAGGCAAATTAAATTGGCTGTAGTATAAATATAAAAACGCCGCTTCTTTAGATGCGGCGTTTTTATATTTTCAATAACACTAATCTATCCGAATATAATTTTCTGAAAAAGTTCTGTTGCCTTCTTCATCTAAACTAATTTGACTGAATTTGTCATCACTTAGTTGTAATTCAAAAGTGAAAACACGCATAGTGTCCATTGCCATAATCATTTCATTATCGCCATATTCCAATGTTTCCATTAGTCTATCATCAGTAATGACATACGTACCATATCCAAATCTTCCAATTTTATCTACGGGTACATATCTGCTCCACATAATTTTTCCATTATAGTACATTTTAACTTGTCTATAACCATCAGCAGTAGGAACGGTGTCGATAACTTGTTGACCATCATAATTGTAAAAGCTTTCTAATTCCCAAGTACCTTCTATACTATGCATATAATTCGTATTGATGGCATTCGTAGAAGCTGCGGAAATAAAGAGTAGCATTAATAAAACCAATCCTATAATTTTTTTCATAGTCGTAAAGTTTTAGTTAGTAAATGAGTTTAATATGTACTAAAAAGATACGAAATAAATTTAGGATATGTTAAAAAATTACTTAATATATTGCTGATATTATACTATTTACATAAAATTATTGCGTGTTATTAAATAGGAAATGCTTTTATGGTATTGCAGAGATGTAAAATGTCATTTTCAGTATGTGCGGCACTTAAAACTATTCTGCTCATTAATGCATCATTCTCTGTAGGGTATCTAAAATTGGTTACTATAATGCCATTATCTAAAAGTTGACTGACAAGCAATTCGTTTTTAAAACTAAATGTTGGGTGACCTTTACTACTTTGAAGAATAGAAGAGTTGGGTAAATTTTTCAAAAATAAAGAAGTGTTCTCTGCTAAAATCTTTCTTTTTTCTTGAATAATCTGTTGACCTTGTTTTATTGTCGCAATTGCTGCAGGCATTGCCGGACTAGCACCACCAAAAAATTGAGTTTCTTTTATATTTCTAATAAAGGCATTAGTGCTAAAAATGGCACCTGCCTGTATACCAAAGCCTTTTCCAAGCGAGCATGATACTATAAGTTCTTTCGGATATAAGGATTGTAAGAACTGAAAACTACCACCACCATTAATTCCGGTAATACCAATGCCATGGGAGTCATCTACCACCAAAATAATATTTTTTAACGGTAACGTTTTTAAAAGTTCATAATTGGGAAAATTAAAGCCGGAAAAATCAATACTATCTAAAAAAAGGACAGGTATTTTATCTCTATTTAACAGAATATCACCACGGAGTTCTTGCCAATTATCATATACTTTTTGATTTCTTCGAAGAACTGCAGAATGGGTATTGGGAGCGTAATATAATTTATAGTCCGCATCACTAAAATAATCACAAACCAATTGCCCTGCCAAATAGCCAGATGACATGGTTATACAAGCCTCGCTACCTACGATGTTTGATAGGTAAGCTTCTATTTCATCGAAAACTGAAATTTGAATATTGGATTTTCGTGAAGCACTGTAAGCTGTGCCATATTTTTTTACGTTCGCTATAAAAATCGATTGAAACTCAGTATTAGTTTGTAGGCCCAAGTAAGAAGTGCCGCCAAAGTATAGATAGTTTTTACCTTCTACATTAATTGTTCTACCTGGAAATTCATCAATACTAAACATTAATCTAAAAGTTGAACACCACTACCATTACCTTTAGGAAAAATCACTTTTCCACTTGGTTCAATATGAACTCCTGTAGCGATATCACTCTTAAGAAGTAAAGCGCCATCCATGTCCACAAAATCTAGTTGTGGAATTAATTGTGCAATAGCAGAAATACCAACGGTTGATTCCGTCATACAACCTACCATTACTTTTATTCCTAAATCCTTGGCCTTTTTAATCATACGTAGAGCAGGAGTTAGTCCGCCGCACTTGGTAAGTTTAATATTAATACCACTAAAGTGCAATGCGCATTTTTCAACATCACTTTCAACAATACAACTTTCGTCCGCAATTACGGGTAAAACGCTATGGTGCATAACCTCTTCCATGCCAGACCAATCATCTGCTTTTAAGGGTTGTTCTAGAAACTCAACACCCAGTTCTTTTAAAATAGGTGCATTATATATGGTCTCTTGAGCGGTCCAAGCGCAATTGGCATCAATTCTAAAAATAGCATCGGTATGTTTTCTAAGTTCCTTGACAATAGCAACATCATCACTAGTTCCTAATTTTATCTTATAAATTGGCCAAGGCATTTCTTGCATTTTTGCCAACATAACCTCTATTGATGCAATACCAATTGTGTAATTAGTAGTTGGGTATTGTTCCGTAGTTGTATCCCAAATTTCATATAAAGGTTTTCCTAAAAGTTTACCATAAAGGTCATGGGCCGCTAAATCTAAAGCACAGATCGCGAAATTAGAAAGTCCTTTACCAACTAAGAAGGCATGAAAAATTTCAGGTGTGGTAAAATCAAAATTTTCAATCTCTGAAGATATATTTCCAATTTCCGCCACCATACTCTCGGTAGTAATTTTGTAATACGGGTTAGATGTAGCTTCACCGTATCCTGTTTGGCCATTTAACGTAAGAGCGGCAATTAGGGTGTCTTGAAAATCATGCGATTCTCTAGAGATACTAAAAGTGTGTTTTAACGGTAACGTATATTTTTTTAACTGTACTTGCATGGTACTAATATACAGAATAGGGTGGTACTAAAAAATGAAAACCCACTGATAATTCAGTGGGTTTTAAAGTTAAGTTGATTGATGAATATTAATATTTATGTACGCTTCCGGAAACTGATTTGTTTTTCTGTACCGATGGATTTCCTTGATAAGAGATATTGCCACCACTAGAAGCTTCAGCAGTTAAATTATCGGAAACATCTATACTAATATTAGCGCCACTGCTAGCATCGGCTGTTGCAACTAAAGTTGATAAATCTTTAGCCTTAATATTTGCACCGCTACTGGCATCAACATAAACTTCATTTGCTGTTCCTTCTAAAGTTATGTTTGCACCACTACTAGCGTCTATTTCCATATTTGTGGCATTTACATTGACATTTATAATAGCTCCACTACTAGCATCAACTTCTAATTTATCTGCCTTTATGGTATTTTCAGTAGATAAGTGAGAACCGCTAGATGCAAGTAAGCCTGTAACTTTAGGCATGGTTACATAAACCTTTTTGGTAGCTCTGCCAATATTCTCTATACTATGAATTTTAAGTTTACCGTTTTTAATATCAGTTCCTATTAAATCCATTATATTTTCATCTGCTTCTACAGAGATATCAAAATCGGCCCCTTGGGTAACAAATACCTCAATTCCTTCTGAGGATGAAACCGTTGTAAAGTCTTCGGTAATTTCTCGAGTTTCTTCAACGACTACGCCATTGCCTTTTTCTCCAGTTCCAAAGTTAATGTCAAAGCCGCAAGATGATAGAAAAAGGACTAAGACGAGTGCTACTGTAATTCTTACTAGTGTTGTCATGATTGTTCGTTTTTTAGATTGATGTAAATTTGATTGTTTTTTAATTCTGCTACGATTAAATAGTACTGAGTTGTTGATTTAAGTATATGAACTGTAATTATTTGATACTATCGTTAGCGTCAATTTTTACGCCATTCTCATCTAACTTCATTTTAAAGGATTCTCCGTTGTCGTTAACATCAATATCAATTCCGTTTTCATTGATTTTTATTTTTCCTTTTTCTCCATTACCATTGATGTTGATATCGATACCATTCCCGTTGATTTTAATACGATTAGAATCATCATCATCTTCGTCATCCATTTCAATATATTCTGGGCAGTTTAGGCACTGAAGCTCACCGTTTTCAGCCATCTTCCAAACATAACCTTCAAGTGAATCTAGATCTCTATCTGTTGTAAATGTAGTAATCCAGTTTCTAGAATTTGCTTGATCATATTTTAAAATAGTACCTACGGGCAAGAATATATTTACACGTACCTCTTGATCTTTAAATTTAGAACCTTGTGTGGTTAAGTAGTCATCTAGAGAAATGGTATTTCCATTAACCTCATATTCATATACAATTTGGTTTGCAATTTCTTTTGCTTCTCTATTAGATGGCCCGTCTGCTTCTTTTCTCACTTGAATACGAACAAGACTATCTTGTGACTTACGAATACGAAATCTTACATCATCTGATACCAACACCTTATTTCCATCTTCATCATAAGAAATAAAGGTGTCTCCCATATGCATATCTTTTTCATAGTCATATTTGTCTGTCGATACTAGATTAATTTGTAACGTATCTGACGGTATTACGCTTGTAATTTCATCCTCCACAGATGTGCTACCAGTGTATGCATGTGATGCCGCTTCTCTAATACCAAAGACGATTAGCAGTATTATGGAGATTAGCCAAAGTCCTAATAAAGAGAATTTAGCAATAGTTCCAATAGATTTTAAATTGTTGACCAGTATTTTTAATCCTAAATACATTAAGAAGAAAAACGGTATACCAATAGCAAAAAATGCTAATAAGGATACAACCCAAATGGGTAAATCGGTAGAATTAACTACGTTGTAAAAATCGATACCAGGTACATGAATAATATCTAAAATACCAACTGTAAAGAGTCCAACAAACAAACCTATTAATGTGGTTGCACCAATGATAACCAATAGAATACCAATGAACTTCCCAAATATTTTAAATAGGAACATTACAATATCACCAAAGGTGTCAAAGATTGTTTTACCTCCTTTTTTGACGGTGTTACCTACTTTTTCATAGTCAACACTTTTTACACGATCCGCAACGTCATCAAAACCCTCTTTTACCTTACGCTCAATGTTACTGATGTTTACCGTTTCGCCACTCATATCTAATTTTTGAGCGGTTGTTTTTGCCTCAGGTATAAGGATCCATAACAGCCCATAGATAAAAATAAATCCACCCCAAGTGAAAATGGTTAAGAAAATCCAGATTAAACGGATCCATAAAGGATCAATACCAAAATAATGTGCTAGCCCAGAAGAAACTCCTGCTACATATTTTTTCTCTGTATCTCTATACAATTTTTTAACTCTATCTTTATTGGTAGAAGCAGTTTTGGTTCTTGGTTCATCTTCAAAGATTTCCTCATCTACCATGTAATCTTCAGGTTGTCCCATAATAGCGATAACCTCATCTACCTCTTTCTGAGTTATAACCTGTCTTTCATTTTCTAATTTATCATGAAAAAGTTCGGCTATACGAGCTTCTATATCAGCAATGATTTCATCACTACCTGGTGTATTGGCAAAAGAACGTTTAACCGATTCTAAATACCTACGCATTTTATTATATGCTTCTTCGTCTATATGGAAGAGCATGTTTGCTAGATTTATATTTACTGTCTTGTTCATTTTTAGCTGTTTTTAGTGTTGGTTACCAGGTTGGTGGCTTTTCTTAATTCGTCCCAAGTGGTATCTAATTCTTTTAGAAAAAGTTTACCAGTCTCGGTAAGGGTGTAATATTTTCTTGGTGGTCCAGAAGTAGATTCTTCCCAACGATAATTAAGAAGGCCCGCATTCTTTAATCTGGTCAGTAGCGGATAAATTGTTCCTTCTACTACAAGCATTTTAGCATCCTTTAGCGTTTCTAAGATTTCAGAAGCATATTTATCATGGCCATTTAAGATGGACAGGATGCAATACTCTAAAACCCCTTTTCGCATTTGCGCTTTTGTGTTTTCTACATTCATAATGTCTTTTTGCTTTTTATGCAGTCCCCTTTTTACAGGAGTTTGCTCCATGGTGTCTGTTGTCTGCATAGATTAACTGTTCGTTTTTTGTTTGTTGAATAAACATCTTGATTGATTTTATTTTGATTGATTAATAAACTCCTAAGGGTGTGATGAATACCCTGTTTTAATGTTTGTTGATAATACTGCTGATTAGGCAGTTTTTATTTAATGAATTTTATAGTTAACGGGTATTTAAAATGTTGACCTTCATTTGTTCTTATTGTTGCTAATATGGTATATACTATGTTGACAATGAATAGTGCGGATTGTGCTAATCCAAGTAAACCTACAGGTATCATCCATGGGCCAAAAAAATCATCGCTATTAAAATGAAACTCCGAAAAATTAAAGCTTTGAACATTTGAAAATCCAAAGTGGTCAAAATCAAAAATAGTTGGAATCAACCCACCTAAGAAAAATGGTATACTTATCATACCCACTAAAATAGAGTACAGTAGAATGCTAATTTGAAAGTTTAAAGCCTCTTTACCATTATGGTCTACAAACGCATATTCTTTTTTGTTCGCTGTCCATAATACTAATGGAATAATGAAATTCCCAAAAGGCATAAAGAATTTTGAAAACGTACTAGCATGTATAAGTGCAGAGAGGTTTCGTTCGTGCTTTGTTATGGTTTCTGTCATGATGATTTCGTTTTTGATGATGATTGATTTTGATACTATGTAAAAGCCAATTACTTTGATTACCTATTAACTTCCTATGCAAATATATGTCTAAAAAAAGGTACTATGTAACGCATAGTACTAATATTTAACATTAATTTAACATTTTAGTATGCTGTTTATATTACCTATTTTTATCAAAATTATAAGAGAAATATGCCTGTAACAGCTAGTAAATTCAACATGTTTTCATTTTTAAAACTACCCGCAGCATGGTGGTGCGGCGTACGTTTAAGGGAAATAGATAAAAATAGGGCAGTGGTTACTGTAACCCATAGATGGATCAATCAAAATCCTTTTAAATCTATGTTTTGGGCGGTACAGGGAATGGCGGCAGAATTGTCTACAGGAGCTATGATGATAGATCAAATTGAAGCTACAGGAAAGAAAATTTCAATGTTAGTAGCGAACAATAACGCTAACTTTTCAAAGAAGGCAACCGGGAAAATTACATTTACTTGTGAAGACGGACACTTAATAAAGGATGCTTTAGATAAAACAATTGCAACTGGCGAGGGGCAAACCATTTGGATGAAATCTGTAGGAGTAAATACCGATGGGGTAGTGGTAAGTACCTTTAATTTTGAGTGGACGGTTAGGTTGAAGAAGTAGATGATTGATGACATTTAGATTTAAAATATACTCGTAAGTCAAATAAATATCTATTAGATTGTAACAAAAACCCTTCTCTTAGCAACTAATAAACATCAATCATAAACAATATAAAAATGAACGCACACGAAATAGACTTTGAGATTTTTGGAGAAGAAATGCAATATGTCGAAATAGAGCTAGACCCACAAGAAGCAGTTGTTGCTGAAGCAGGTAGCTTTATGATGATGGAGACCGATATTAAAATGAATACCATTTTTGGTGACGGTAGTAATCAAGATAACAGTGTATTAGGTAAAATATTTTCTGCAGGAAAACGTATGTTAACGGGTGAAAGTCTGTTTATGACCGCTTTTTTAAACATAGGTCAGGGTAAAAAGAAAGTAAGTTTTGCTTCACCGTATCCAGGTAAAATTCTTTCTATAGATCTATCTGAAATGGGTGGTCGTTTCATCTGTCAGAAAGATGCTTTTTTATGTGCAGCTAAAGGAGTTTCAGTGGGTATTGAATTCTCAAAGAAGTTAGGTCGTGGACTTTTTGGAGGTGAGGGTTTTATTATGCAGAAATTAGAAGGTGACGGTATGACTTTTATTCACGCTGGTGGCACATTGGCAAAAAAGACATTATTACCTGGCGAGGTACTTAAAGTAGATACGGGATGTATAGTTGGGTTCACTAAAGATGTAGATTACGATATTGAGTTCGTTGGCGGAATAAGAAATACCGTTTTTGGCGGAGAAGGATTATTCTTCGCAACGTTACGTGGTCCAGGTACCGTATACATACAATCGTTACCATTCAGTCGTTTGGCAGGCAGAGTTCTAGCATCCATACCAAGAGGAGGAAAAGATAAAGGCGAAGGAAGTATCCTAGGAACTTTGGGGGATATAGTTGGTGGAGATAATAGGTTTTAGTAGTTCTTCACTTTTTTTAAGTAATTATTTTTATTAGTATCCATAACTCATTTAATAGCAAGCGTGGTTTACGCTTTAATGCTTACATGAGAGATGGATACTATTTTTTTGGTAGGTATTAGAGAAAAAGTTGTTATGTAGACCTATTTCTATATTTGGCTTTATTAATCGAAATATTTCTTTTGGTTTTTTGGTTTATAAAAATGGTTTGCTTTTATTTTACGAGGAAGGAAATTAGTTAAGATGTTTAATTTAAAAATTAAATTATCAAAAACTAAACAAATCATATTCAGCTATATTCAATTTTGTTTAACTTGTAGCTCCCTCTAACATATTATTAGCCAACGAATAAAAGCCAAAGTCTACCTATGGGGATGCAACGTAATTCATCAAAAAAAACACTGGTAGACAAATTATCGATTGAAATTGAATCTAATTTAAACAACGACCAATTCGGGGTCGATAGTCTTGCCCAAGCTGTTGGAATGAGCCGTTCGAGTTTACATCGTAAATTAAACAAGGCCGTTGGTATTTCTACAAGTCAATTTATTAGGGAATATCGCCTTAAAAGGAGTTTAGAGATTCTAACTAGTGAGGATATTACAGCCTCAGAAACTGCATATCGCGTTGGGTTTAGTAGTCCTACCTATTTTAACACCTGTTTTCATAATTTTTATGGGTATACCCCTGGGGAAGCAAAATCTGGGATTATTGCAGAGGTTGATAGTCCATCCGTACAAACATCAACTGAAGCCGCATGGGTAAATCTTAAAAATTACAATACCAAAAAAAATAATCTGGGCATCCATTGCTGTGCTGGTAGTATTTTCGACTTACTTTTTTTATAACTCCTTTGCTAATAAAGACAAAGTGGACAATGATATTGTAAAACCATTCGATGAAAAATCTATAGCAGTATTGCCTTTAAAAAACCTTACTGGAAATCCAGATTTGGAATATATTTCAGATGGTATGACGGACGCAATCATTTCTAGACTCACCAAAATAAAGGCCATTAAAAAAGTAATTCCGTTTACTTCAATTCAATCTTATAAAAGGTCCGATAAAAAATTAAAAGAAATCACTCAAGAATTAGACGTATCAAGCATTTTGCAAGGTAATCTTCAAATGTCGGGTAATCAAATTAAGATTAATCTTCAATTAATTCATGGTAGTTCTAATGTTCATCTTTGGTCTGAAGAGTATACAAAAGAATGGAAAAGTGATGAAATTTTTGAATTACAAACTGAGGTAGTAGAAGGCATTGCCGCCAATATGAATGCAGTTATTGCACAAGATGAATTGGCTGATATTAAAAAAATTCCGACCCAAAGTAAAGATGCCTATTCGTATTATTTACAGGGAGAATTTCAAAGAAATAAAGGAAACGAACTTTCATATACAAATGCCATAAACCTTTACAAAAATGCTATTTCAGCAGATTCAAATTTTGTAGAAGCCTATGTAGATATGGCCAATGTTTGGCATATGGGCGGTTCTGTTTGGGGTTTTTATGAAGAGCAAATTGCTTGGGATAATGCAAAAGTCTTATTGGAACAAGCATTGAAAATAGAACCAACTAATTTTCGGGTAGAAGAAGAGCTTAATACTGGACGTTTTTTTTATGACTGGAATTTTGAACTTGTAGAGAAATTTTATCAAAAAATTTTAGATAATTCCATCCTTGACAAACCATCTGTTATTTCTCTTGATTATCCTATAAAAACCGGAAGGCCTGAAGAAGTATTGCGCACAATTGAGTATTATATTATAAATGACCCATCAAACGTATTTCATCCTTTTTTTAAAGCAGAGGCTAAATTCTATTTGGGTTCTAAAGATGAGGCATTAAAAATATTAACTCAGGCAGACCCATTATATACCGATAACTGGTTTTATTTACGAGAATCTACCAAACTCTATTTTTATTTGGGAGAATATGAAAAATCTAAGATGCAACTTGCAAAAATAGTGAAACAATTCCCCGATTACCCACCAATTTTAATGTGGTTTAATACCATTTATGCTCAAATGGAAGGAAATACTGCGGAAGCAACTAAATATTTAGACGAATTGAAAAACGAGTATAGTAAAAGTTCGTCGGGTAGTCCTGCTTGGTTTATAGCACTCTATTATGCGCATGATAAAGATTACGATAAAACTTTCGAGTGGTTACAAAAATCATATGACCGCCATGAGGTAGAGATGACTTGGCTTAGAGAAGAACCACTTCTGGCTCCAATACGAAATGATTTACGTTATATAGAACTTTATCAAAACATAGGATTTACAAGTATTGGTTTACCTATTAAAAAACATTTAGAATAGTCTAAAATTCAATAGAGCTAATGCCATTGGTTTTATTAGACTGATAGTAGCCAAATACACATTGTAACTTGCATACTACATTATTTTTCACTTATTTTAATCCTTCCCCCTTGGCAATAATTTGTTTTTCAAATTATCGTAAGTTATGACTTATTAGGTTTTGTAGAAAAAATCTTTGTAAGGATATTTCATTCTAGCCTTGTAATAATTTAATTGAAGAATGAAGTTTTATCTAACATTTTTAATCTCACTATTTTTTCTGAGCACTACTTTTGCGCAAAAAGAAAAAGACTCCCTATTTCAAGTTTGGCATAATACAAACCTTCAAGATTCGACTCGTTTTAAGGCGATGAGTGATTTAATAGCTTTTCACTATTTATATACAAAAACAGATAGTGCACTTACCTTAGGTTATCAAATGTTAGAGCTTGCTCAAAATAAAAAGAACGTCAGTTATCAAATTGAAGCGCTAACAACATTAGGAAAGGTTTATTTTGAAAAAAAAGAAAATGAAAAAGGCACAACTCATTATACAAAGGGCTTAGAACTAGCACTTTCTAAACAAGACAGTTTTCTGTATTCTGATAAATTACTTGGTTTGGGAAGTTTAGAATATAATTATGAGGACTATACCAGCGCATTTAAAACGCTACAAAAATCCCAGTCATATAGCGGGAAAATAGGGGATAGCCTTAGTTTGGGTTGGAGTATAGCATATCAAGGGTTCATTTTTACTGCATTGGGAGATTATCAAGAAGCGGAAAAATACCATTTAGAACATTTACGATTAAGCGAAAAGTATGGCATAAGACGCAGTATTGCAGGTGCAAATGGGAATTTGGGAAATGTATATCGCAAATTCGGGGATATCTCCAAATCATTAAAATATTGGAAAAAAGGTATTAGAATAGCCAAAGAAATTGGCCAACCCCTTTATGCCGCACAGGGCACAGGAAATCTGATTGATATTTATATAAATGAAAAAGATTACGTAAATGCAAGTAAATATTTAGATGAATATAGATTTGTTGTAAGTCATTTAAAAATTCCTGATTTTCATAGTAATATTTTATTATTTCAATGTCAAATAGATTTAGGCTTAGGCAATTATACTAAAGCATTAAGAGAATGTGAAGCATGCGAGAAAGTTTATAGAGTAAATAATTGGGAACTTGAATCAGATATTTTAAAAAGTCTTTATGAAGTCAATAAAAAACTAAATAGACATAAAACAGCCCTTGCATACTTTGAAGAATACCAATTAATAATAGACAACGAGGATGAAATTAAATCAAAATCCGAAATACAGAGTATCATTTTCAACAATCAATTAACTACAGATAGTATTGCAAAAGCACAAGAGAAAGTGTTGTTAAGTAGAAATTATGAAGAAGGTTTGCGTAAAAAAAATAGAGAACGAAACTTATTTTTAATTCTTGGGCTATTGGTTCTTATGATAGCAACGGCATACTTTTTTATTTACCGCAAAATAGAAGCTTCTAAGCGAAAAAGACTTAAAGAAATAAATGAATTAAAAAATGCTTTATTTACAAATATAACTCATGAATTTAGAACACCGCTTACTGTTATTAAAGGCATGACAGATACTATTAAATCTGATTTACAAAACAAAAAACCAGAAGACGTTCAAAATTCATTAGAAATGATTGAGCGTAATAGTAATAATCTACTGCACTTAGTAAATGAGATGCTGGATTTATCTAAGATTGAAAGTGGAAATATGGAATTACAATTGGTACAATCTAATGTAATCCCGTTTCTTAAGTATTTAGGTGAAAGTTTCAGTTCTTATGCTCAGGAAAACGATATAAGCCTTACTATTTACAGTGAAACAGAATCTTTGCTAATGGATTTTGATAGTAAAAAACTCACTTCTATTGTATCTAACTTGCTTTCAAATGCCATAAAATTTACAGAAGAACAGGGTAAAATTATAGTTCACATCAACGAGGTAGTAGAGAAAGACCAATCTTATCTATTCTTAAAAATAATAGATAGCGGTATTGGCATTGCTAGTGACCAACTACCAAGCATATTTAATCGTTTTTATCAAACAGATGCCTCAACTGTAAGAAAAAATGAAGGCACAGGCATTGGTTTAGCGCTTACAAAAGAGCTTGTTGAATTAATGAATGGCACTATAAAAGTTAAAAGTACACTAGGCAAGGGAAGTGAGTTTAGCGTTAAAATTCCTGTTACCAAAAATGCCACAATAACAACCAAAGATTCGCACTCGTTCAATTCTACTTTTCCAATTATTAAAACAAAATCGAAACATGTAGTTGAAACCACAGAAACTATTTCAGAATTACCTTTGGTATTAATTATTGAGGACAATCTGGATGTTGCGCACTACTTAAGAACCTGCCTAGGGAATGCTTATGAAACAATCCACGCAGTAAACGGGATTGAGGGAATTGAATTGGCATTAAAAAAAATTCCAGATATAATTATTTGTGATGTTATGATGCCCGGTAAAGATGGATTTGAAGTTTGTAAAACCCTAAAAAATGATGAACGATCAGATCATATTCCTATTATAATATTAACAGCTAAAGCGACTGTCGAAGATAAATTAAAAGGTTTATCAATTGGAGCAGATGCTTATTTAGCAAAACCATTTAATAAGGAAGAGCTTTTTACCCGACTAAATCAATTGATTTTAGTGCGAAAAAAGCTCATGAACAAATTAGAGAAAAGCGGATTCTCTTCTTTGCTAAGTGAAGAGTTAGAGCATCCGCAGACAAAATTTTTAAAACAAATTATTGAAAGCGTACATGCCCATTTAGACGATGCAAATTTTGGCGCAACACAATTAGCAAAAGAATTGCATTTAAGTGAATCTCAAATCTATCGTAAACTAAAAGCAATTACCGATAAATCTACTGCAATTTTCATCAGAACAGTTCGTCTTCAAAAAGCAAAAGAACTACTTAAAACCTCATCTAAATCTATTTCAGAAATAGCTTATACTGTTGGTTTTAGTAATCCATCTTGGTTTAGCAGAGCTTTTAGAGATGAATATGGCTACCCACCCAGCGAAGAATCAAGTGACTAATTTTCAGTTAATTACAATAAGGTTATTGCGTTTTGTGCAATAATAGCACTACTATTTCCCTACCAATTCATAAATAGCACAACTGATTGAAAAAATGGTGAACACCTTTTTTCAACAAGTATAATATCATTGTATCATAATAATTAAAACAAACATTATGAAAACTACAATGAAACTTTTTACCTACGTATTAATCATTTTATCAGTAACAATTACCTCTTGTGCTAAAGATGGTGAAGATGGAGCTGTTGGTCCCGCTGGTACTCAAGGCACAGATGGAATTAACGGTGCAGATGGCTCAGACGGTGCAGATGGCTCAGACGGTGTTGATGGAACAAATGGTACTGATGGCGAAGATGGCAATGCAAATGTTCAAGTAATTGAATATGATTCAGAGACCATAACTACTGGTAGTGTTACTTATGCTATGCAGGGTATATCATTAGATGACTTAAATGAGAGTCTAATTTTAGGCTTTTATGCCGAAATCTATCAAAAACCAAACGCAGGCAATTCTTTTGTAACTAAAAAACGTTGGGTACAAGTACCTGGAAGAGGAACGCCCACCTTATTTGACTCAAGGGTAATAATTGAAGGAAGCACAGGAGTATTATCTGGTGGTCCAAGTTCTGATTTTATTGTAAATCTATACGAGTTAGGCAGCGTCTTGGCTTATTTAGAGGAAGTTACTTTTGATGAATTTAAAATATTTGTAATACCGGCTTCATCTTTTTCTTCCCCTTCTTCCCCTGTAAATTCTGGTAAAAATAGTCAAGACATTCTTGAAATGTCGCATGATGAATTAATAACTCATTTCGAATTAGAGAAATAATACTATATCCAATATTATTAGAATATAAAGGATTGGTAATTGCCTTGATAAAAGATAATAGTTTGGAGTTTTACCACTATTAAAAATCATAATGTTATTTAGGCCTTTAAATTTATAAAGACGGTATTAATTATACAATTGCACATTATTTAAAGGTTCTGCATCATAATTTAAAGACCAGAATAAAAGTTTAATAAGACTGAAACATGCTTGTTACTTACTGTATATGCTTTCTTTTCATCTTTGACTCTCATTAGTTCTACAAAGAAAAGAACTGTTTTAACCATTAAAAATTTTATTATGAAAACAAATTTAAAATTTACAGTACTTACTTTTTTACTGCTAACCATTACAAGTTGCACCGGCCAATCTTCAAAAGTAGACCTGCTGAACGAAAATTTTCCTGAAGCACAACAAGAAGTAATGGAAACCTTCGGCGCTATTGCGCAAAGCCTTAAAGATGGTGATATGGACAAACTTATTTCTTTTCACGCCTATGGACCCAAGTTTACAGAATTTAAAAATGGAGAAAGACGTAATGACGATGTAGCCAATGAAGAACATGAGCGGACTGTTTTTGGAGGAGTTACCGAAGTTGTGAAATTCGATGCTAATGATTTACAGGTTGCAGTTTATGGCGATGTAGCCAATGTAACTTTTCATTCCGATTTTGAACTCAAGTTTGGAGAGAATTTAGTTGTGGTAAACGATCAAATAAGTTTGCTTTTTCTTAAAACTTTGGAAGGTTGGAAAATAGTTGCAGAGCATCATTCTCCATTAAATAAATAATATCTGTTTTTGCCCATAGATAATTGAAATTTTTAAAACAACAATTATGAAGTCCAAGAAAAATAATTTCGTGCTTTTATCGAGTATAGCATTAGCTTTTACGTTATTTAATTGTAGCAGCAATGATAATGAAATAATAATTCAGGAAGCTAAAACACCTAATCAAGCACCAGAAGCTTTTTCGTTAATCGCTGTTACCGATGCTGCCACTCAAGTAACTGTTACGCCAACATTTAGTTGGAATGCCGCAACCGACCCCGATGGGGATCCAGTAACGTATGAAGTTTTTATAGGTAGCAATAGTAATTCAACTACCAATATTGCAAGCGCAATATCTGAAACCAATTATACCGTAGAAGAAAGGTTGCCTTTGAACAAAGACTTGTTCTGGAACGTAGTAGCAATTGATTCCGAGAGAAATGAGACCTCTAGTGAGACCTTCAGCTTTACAACAAGAGATCTTCAGATACCTGATGTACCAGTAACTACAAATGCAGCTTTCTTAGAAAGAACAGATCATACTTCTATAGTTTTTAATGATAAGATTTGGATAATAGGGGGCTATGATGGTTTTTCATATTTAAACGACATCTGGCAAAGTTCTGATGGCGAAACTTGGACTCAAGTTACAGACGAAGCACCTTTTCATAAAAGAAGCGGACATATAGCTGTAGTTTTCGATAATAAAATTTGGGTCATCGGCGGTTATAATGGTGTAGATTTTTTAAGAGATATCTGGCAAAGTGCTGATGGCGAAAACTGGACAAAAATAACTGGGGTTTCACCATTTCCGCAAAATGGCCTCCACAACGCAGTAGTTTTCAAAGATAAATTATGGGTTATCGGTAGTCTCAATGCACCTGCGAAATTATCAAATAATATATGGCAAAGTACGGATGGGGAAACGTGGACTCCGGTCGATGTGACAGTACCTTTCCCAGAAAGGTATAGACATACAACTATGGTCTATGATGATAAAATATGGATTATTGGGGGAAGCCGAGGAGGTATTTTAAATGATGTTTGGCAAAGTGCTGATGGTAGTGAATGGATAAGGGTTACTGAGGAAACTGCTATGGAAGGAATATCCGACCATACTAGTGTGGTCTTTGATAGTAAAATGTGGATTATAGGCGGCCGCAATAATATGCTTAGCACCAACAGAATTTGGCAAAGTTCAGATGGAGAAACTTGGAGCCAAGTCACTGCAGAAGCTCCTTTTGCTGAAAGAAGAGGACATACCTCTGTCATATTTGATAATAAAATTTGGATTATTGGCGGTAGAGGTGGCATTCTTGGCGACTCCTACTTAAACGATGTATGGTCTATGGATTAAACAAGCCTATAAAAACCTTTTAATAAACAATACACAAATTATTTTCTAGGATGCTAAAGTTAATAACCATTATAAATAAAAAATAATGAAAACAATACAAACACTTTTTAAGTTAAATAGAAAGGGGAGTTTAATAATGTTATTATTTATTATGATTGGTATAACCAGTTGTAGTAAAAAAGACGACTCGGTAAACAAAACAATTGTTACTAATACCCCAGAGGAAGAATTAGCACTTAGCAATGAAAAGCAAATCACCAGTTTTGTTTTTCTATTGACCAATAACCCTATTGAAGTAAACATCGTCGCTACTATTGATGAAGAAAATAAGACCATTACCGCTGCTTTCCCGCCAGGTACAGATATAACGGGATTGTTACCTGAAGTTAAAATATCCGAATTGGCAATCGTTGATCGTGATACGGCTCAAGACTTCACTGAGCCACTAGAATATAAAGTAACTGCCGAAGATGGCAGTACCGCCATTTATAACGTGACCATAACCGCACTATTAACGCAACGCCAAATTTTACAGGCTATTTTAGATGCGAATCCACAAAACACCATTACCTGGGATCTTAATGCAACTGAGAATTTAGGAGACTTAGACGGTGTAACGTTAAATACGGAAGATAAAATTATTGAATTGAGTGTATTCAATAAAACTATTTCTACACTTCCTAAAGAGATAGGGCAATTGACCAACTTAAGAAGTTTGTTTATACATGCTAATAAACTTTCTGCACTTCCTTCGGAGATAGGGCAATTGGCCCATTTGGAAGTTTTGAATTCAGCTGGCAACCAACTTACTGAAATTCCTATTGAAATAGGGCAATTAACCAATTTAACCGGATTATTTTTAAGTAGGAATGAACTTTCTGAACTTCCTTCAGAGATAGGGCAATTGACACATTTAGAACGTTTAGATTTAAGTAGCAACCAACTTTCAGCTCTCCCTATAGAGTTATGGCATTTGAACAAATTAAAATTCCTGAATTTAGGTAATAACCAACTTACTTCGTTACCTGCTGAAATAGGGCAATTGACCAATTTGGAAAATTTAGAGGTAATTAATAATCAACTTACTTCCATACCTGCCGAAATTGGAGAATTAACCAATTTAAAATTTTTATTTTTTGATAGGAACCAGATTAATATCTTACCTCCAGAAATTGGCAGGTTAACCAATCTTTTTACCCTTGGTTTATTTGATAACCAACTTTCGTCTCTGATTCCAGAAATTGGGTTTCTTATTAACTTGGATGCATTATATATAGCTTCCAATAATATAACGAAATTACCAACTTCAATTTGTAATCTAACTGTCTTTCATAATGTAGAAGTGCAAAGCGACATCACGTTAGTATGTGAAACAACCTCACAAAAAGATACCTTAATTAGTATATATAGTGCCAACCCCGGTAACACCTTAGGTTGGGGGGTAGAAAATAATCCAAAAGTTACTTTTAATGATAGCGGCAACCCCATTATTCTAAATATGAATAACACCAATTTAATACGAATTCCTGATTCCATTTCAGAACTCAAACAACTAGAAGAATTTAGTGTCAATGATAATCAGTTAAATAGTTTGCCGGTTTCTTTAAGTGCGATACAATCTTTGAAAATTATAGCCGCTGCCGCTAATAATCTAATAACGGTACCATCAGAATTTCAATTGTTATCCGGTTTAGGACTGTTGCTTTTGACCCAAAACCCCATAAACAGTATTCCGCTAGAAGTTTGTAATCAGCAAATAGCGAATGGTGGTATACTTACAATATTAACTGACCCTGGAGAAGAGTGTGACTAACTGCCCTTAGCACAAATACTAATAGATATTGAATAAATAGTGACAGCTATTTTTAATAACTAATTTGAAATTGCACTATAAACGTCCATTATTAAATTTCTTTTAAATGATAGGTCCATGATTCCCCGCAATAGTTAGCATTTCTAATATCAAGTCTATTGATCTTTAAATAACCATAAAACAAAAATTATGAAAAAAGTACTTATTTTAATTTACGGAATCATCGCTTATCTTGTTTTTTTAGTATCCTTTCTTTATGCTATTGGCTTTGTTGGAAACCTTTTTGTACCCAAATCGATTGATTCCGGTGCTGAGGCGCCTATTATTCATTCTGTTTTGATAAACCTTGCGTTGCTCAGCCTGTTTGCTATTCAACATAGTATTATGGCACGGCCTGTGTTTAAAGTATGGTTTACAAAGTTTATTAATCCGGCAATGGAACGTAGTACGTATGTTTTGTTGTCCAGTTTAATTCTACTTTTATTGTATTGGAAATGGCAACCCATGACAACCATTGTATGGGAGACCGAAGCTATCGCATCAACTACTTTAATGGCAGTGTTCTTTTCAGGTTGGTTTATTGTTTTCCTTTCAACTTTAATGATTAGTCACTTTGAGCTGTTTGGCCTAACGCAGATTTATCAGAACTTTAAAAATCAATCATTGACCACTCCTAAATTTCAGGTTAATTGGTTTTATAAATTGGTAAGGCATCCCATAATGTTAGGCTTCATCATTGCCTTTTGGGCAGCACCTACAATGACCATTGGTCGGCTTTTGTTTGCCGTTGTAACCACTGCCTATATTTTAGTTGCCGTTAAATTTTTAGAAGAGAAAGATTTGAAAAAAATCATAGGCAAAGATTATGAAGCTTATCAAAAGAGAGTTCCCATGATTTTTCCGTTTACCAAATTCAAAAAATAGTAAAAAAGTATATGTTAAGCTCAAAATGGTGATTATTATTTTAATCAATTATATTTAAAAAAAATGCTCCGAAATGAAATATTGGCAATTATATTTCTAATAGTATGTGGTCACACATTTTTTGCCCAAGAAAAAAATAGGTTTAAAGTAGGAGTTAATCTAGGTGCTGCACTAGCTTCAGATGCAGGTGTTTTAATGTGTGTTGAGCCTAAATATAATATTAATGATAATAATTCTATAGGCCTACGGTTGGGGGTAACTTTTGTGTTAGGAAGAAATATTAACGAACCAATAAATTCTCAATACATTATTGAAGAAGGGCTTAGTTTACATGAAACCTATTCTTTGGTAGCTACTTTTGACCGGTATTTAGGTAAATCAAATAGTAGATTTCAACCTTTTGTAGGTGGTGGTATTAGTTACTATAAATTAAGTAAATTAAATCAAGTTTCAACTATAGATAACTCAAATGTAAATTTAGCATCTGTTACCAAAGTTGAAGGACAAATAGGACTATTAATAAGAAGCGGATTTGAATTTGGTAAATTTCGTTTTGGAATAGCGTATAATGTTATTCCTAAGTCTAAAATACAATTATCCAATGGTGATATTGCAGGTAGTGTTCAGGATAGCTACTTAGGTGCTTCAATTGGATGTATCTTTGGAGAAGGAAAGAATTAAGGTCTATATAGTTAGCAGATATTGATAAATAAAATAAAGCTCAAGTTCAAGAATCAAATTCAAAAAAATAAAACATTTTGTATTTGAGCTTGATACTTGAGTTTGAACTTTAAAAGTATGAGTTTCAAAAATCAAACAGAATTTCTCAAAGAACTTCAAAAGAATAATAATAAGGAATGGATGGATTTAAACCGGAAATGGTACAAACAAGTTCGTGATGAGTATATAGAGTGGTTAAATAGTATGAATACTAGATTATCTGCTATAGATAACGATTATTATGATACTCCTGGTAAAAAGGGAATTAACCGTATCAATAATAACCTGATGTTTCACCCTAATAAACCTGTGTATAAAGACCATTTTGGAGCGGGATTTGACAAGAAACCAAATACTGCAGATTTTTATTTTGAACTGGGAATTGACCGCTGCATTTTTGCCGGCGGATTATGGAGGCCCGAACCTAAAATGCTACGAAGTGTTCGCGATGCTATTGATTATGATGGAGAAGAATTCGTGAAAATCTTAAATAAGAAATCGTTCAAAAATCGCTTTGGAAATCTCTTTGAAGATGTCAAATTAACGAATTCACCAAAAGGTTTTGACAAAGACCATAAGTATATAGATTTGATTAAGAATAAAACCTTTGCCGTATTTCAAGAGTTTTCCACTAAGCAAACCAACAAACCCAATTTTGATGAAGAGTTAATTAACGCCTATAAAGAAATGCTTCCTTTTAGACGTTATCTGAACAAAGCTATTACGGTTTAATTATTCTTTCGCATTAGAAGCCGGTATCCAGCGTACTGATAAATCAGGATTTTCCATATCTGCATCTAATGGAAACATAGGCCTTTTAATACGCTTGTATCCCAATCTATTTAAATCTTGGTCAACGCCACCTGGTGTCAATGCCATAATCCAATCGCCACGCATATCATATAATTCGGGTACCAAATATCCGATTTTTACTACAACAATATCGGTTTCTTTAGGGTTCAGACCTAAATTTGTGAAATCGCTTAAGTGATGATAAGGCTTTCTTTTTTTAGTAACTATAATATGAATACTACCCACTTTAACAACTACTTCAACCTCTGCATTACGATCACCCTCCTTAATTGCTGTAATAGTACCCTCTAGTGTTATTGGGCCAGCAAATCGATTATCAACTGCAGCACCTGCTTCAGCCTTAATTTTTCCACCGACACCTATTTCAATAGCTTTCTCAACAAATTCTGGCCCTGGAATAGAGGCATAGATCAAAGATTTACCATTTTCAGATTTAAATTCAGGCCTAGTAAGTAATTCCTTTAATGTCCATGTAACATCACCAGCACCACCAGCGGTAGGGTTATCACCCATATCACTAATCATATATGGTTTTTTATCACTTGTCAATGCTAATTTCAAACTTTCATCTAACGTAGTAGTAGGCGCAACAAATTCAAATTCATTTCTAACATCCCAAAAGCTTTGTGCTAATTTTTCAGCACCTTGTTCAACTTTCTCTTTATCATCACCGGTGACCATAACTACCGCATGGTTACGAGGTTCATCTGCCCAGGCATAGCCAATCCAAATAGCAGCATCAATAATGCCGTCTTGATCAGCAACGGATGGTACTTTTGCATAGAGACTTTTACCAGGTTCTATACGGGTACTTGTTTTTTCTCCCGGTAATAATATTGGCACGGGAACCCAAGCTTTAAAGGCAGGTTTTCCTTTACCACTTTCAAGTCTATCAATTAAATTAGTTACCGCTCTTTTTTTAGATTCAATGGCATCTTCATGTGGTGCCATACGGTAACAGGTAATTAAATCGGTATATTTTGCTAAGCGTTCAGAGACATTTCCGTGTAAATCCATGGACGTAGAAATTAAAACATCATCACCAATAACATCACGAATGCGAGCTATTAGATCACCCTCAGGATCATCTAAACCAACAACACTCATTGCTCCATGGATGTCAAAAAAGAGTCCGTCATACGGCATATTCTCCTCTAACAATTTCAGACTTCTAGTTACCAAAGATTCATAAGCTTCACGGGTAACAGTGCCACCTGGTAACGATTTTCCAACAAGGGTAGGCACCCAATTGGCTCTATTTCTGTTTAGGGAATCTACTTGTAAAAATGGATATCTAGAGAAAACCGAATCGCCCACTTTTGCATGAAAAGCCTCTTCGGTCGAAAGGGCAGGTGAGAAGGTGCTACTTTCAATACCTAAACCAGCAATAGCTATTCTTGGCAGTTGTTTTTCTAGGGTTTGGTCATCTTTACAAGAGGTTGAACATATTAAAAGAACAATGGCGTAAAGGTAGGGTAGTTTCAAGTTAGTCGTAGTTTATGTTAACTTCCAAAAGATAGATAAAAAAAGTTTTATTTTGCAAGAGTTTTTGCTGGATGACAATTTTTGACCTGTTAAAGCATTCAGATGGAACAGGAAATCAATTTATTTAGGAATTATATTACACTAATTTATCTTATTACTAATATTTAAAAGGAAATATTGAAAAACGGAAGCATTAAAGACATAGAAAAAAAGCTGTTATCAGATAATTGGTACACATTAAATAAGTATACTTTTAAATATCAAAGACCAGATGGAAGTTGGGAAACGCAGCATCGCGAAGCTTACGATAGAGGTAATGGAGCAGCAATTTTGCTGTATAACTCTAAAAAAGGAACTGTTGTACTTACCAGGCAATTTCGTATGCCTACCTATGTAAATGGTAATGAAAATGGAATGATGATCGAGGTTTGCGCCGGACTTCTAGATGGTGATAACCCTGCAGATTGTGTACGAAAAGAAACCGAAGAAGAAACAGGCTATAAAATAAGTAATGTTCAGAAGGTGTTTCAAACCTACATGTCGCCAGGTTCGGTTACTGAGATTTTATATCTTTTTGTGGGCGAGTATGATGAAAGTATGAAGGTAAGCAATGGCGGTGGTGCAGAAGATGAAACTGAAAACATAGAGGTACTAGAGTTAAATTTTATTGATGCTATGAAAATGGTAGCGAGTGGAGAAATTAAAGATGCAAAAACCATTATGTTACTACAGCACGCAAAATTGAATGCGTTAGTTTAAAGATAAATTATCGACTCTTATAATATGAAAAAAGTCTTTAAAGTCGGTTTTGGAGGGGGTTGCCATTGGTGTACGGAAGCTGTGTTTATGGCACTAAAAGGTGTTGAAAAAGTTGAGCAGGGCTATATTTCACCAAAAGAAAATCCTACAAATTTTTCTGAAGCTGTAATTGTTCATTATTTTCCTGGAGTTATAGAGTTGAAAGATTTGGTTGCTGTTCATTTAGATACACATAGAAGTACCGAAAACCATTCTATGCGGAATAAGTATAGGTCTGGAATCTATTATTTTAAAAAGTCCGATAAACAGACTTTAGTCGATATAATTAATGAAGAACAGCAAAATTTTGATAATCCATTAATTACTGCAATACTTCCTTTTGGGGCGTTTAAGTCATCTGAAGAACGCTTTCATAGGTACTACTTCAACGATATGGAGAAGCCTTTTTGCAAAACGCACATTGCACCTAAAATAAAACTGTTAAAAGAGAAATATGCCAAGCATCTATCATCGAGCGTGTTGTAGTTAATAGGTATCCCTTAGTTTTTGTAGCATTTGTTCCAACCTGTTCCTTACTTCTGAGTTGGATTCCCTAAAATGATTAAACATAAAACTGAATATCAACGTTTTGCCAGATTTTGTTACGAGGTATCCACTAAGACAATAATTGTTGCTTAAACTGCCAGATTTTGCATAAATATAGGGTTCATTTTCGTCTATAAATTTATTTTTTAATGTGCCGTTCAATCCACCTGCAGGAAAAATTTTGAATAATTTTTCTTTGGGCATCATTGTAAATAATCGATCTAATACCGAAACCATATTTTTGGGTGTAAATAAATTATATCGTGATAATCCTGAACCATCGACCCATCTAGGTTCTTGCTCTAAATCATATAATTCATTTTTTAAAATATAATCTCTAATTTTCTTGCTATTTAAGGTGTCTTTAAAAACCGACCCTGCAACAAGTAATAATTGTTCTGCTATAAAATTATCGCTCTCATGCATCATTCGCTTATAAAGAGAATCTGAAGGCATACCATATAAGGTTTGCTTTATTGCTAATGGCGTTTTATTGGTTAAGCTTACTTTTTTATTTAAGAGATTTTCTAGAATTGATTTGGTGGTAAGGTTGCTGGTAATAAATGGCGTTTCAACAGTGTCTTTAGACAGGGCATTGTAGAAGAACGTATTAGAAAATTCATTTCGGTTTCTGTTGCTGATTAGTTGAAGAACGCTGTCTTTAAAATATGCCGGACTAATTTCTATTTCATTGCTGCCAATTGTCATTACCACATTTCCATGAATAGGTAAATCGCTTTTTTCAGGAGAATAATACCATTGGTAATCGTCCCAAGCCCATCCAGGACCGTATTTTTCGTCTTCAAAGTTACCAAGTGAGTATACTATATTATTATGTTTTTTTAGAAAATTGATAGCCGTTGAATCTTTAAGATATGGATGCAAAAAAGAAGGGTCTCCTGTACCTTCAAAATAAAGGGTGTCATTTAGCTTTATATATTTAAGAGCTGGAATACGCTGCGGAAGTGTTTTTAATGCGGTAAAAAGTGTAAATATTTTTGTGTTACTAGCCGGTATAAAATACTTGTGACTATTTAAGTTATAGACGGTATCCTTCGAAGCGGCATCAATAACTAAGACCCCAGTGAATTGATTTTTGTAGAATGAAGATGATAATTGATAATTAAAATCTTTGAAAATAACAGATTTTGCTGAACCGCAAGAGCTTAGGATTGCAAGTACGATGATAATACTTATAGTTCGTTTCATAACATCGAAAATACAAAATACTATTCTTGATAATACGGTAAAAATTTAACATGATTTATTTTACTTTAACTTTTTATATACAATATTCAACATGCATTTCTGTTTACCTTTATGAAACAACAAACTAATAATATATATAATGGCAAATTCAATGCTTGAGTATAGTAAAACAGTTCTAAAAAAGGTGAGTTTTGACACCTTGCTTTTCTGCAAAGAGTTAAAAAAAGCCCTTAAAACACTACTACCTGAAGAGGTGGATGAATTAAGAGTCTGGTTAGAAAATTTTATTACGGACAAACCAGAACTTCAACAAAGTTTAATTTATTTAAAAGCATAACAAAGAGCCACATAATTGTGGCTCTTTTTTTATAGCAACCATGAGGTAGTTTATGCATCTTACTTAAAAAAGAAGTTGGCTATGAAATTATCTATGGTACTATTTCTAATATTCTTAATGCAATGTCATAAAGACGACGCACTTTTTGACGAAACATTGGTAGATGACCCCAGTTTGGTGGGTGAGTGGTTATTGACGGAATCATATGTCAGTCCCGGTGGAGCTGCGGAATGGATGGTTGTAGAAGAGGGATATCGGTATTTTTTTGACGAATATGGTAGTTATAAAAGAACCAATTTCAATAGAGAATTACAAGACATGGGCGAATATGCTATAAAGGATGATGAACTTTATCTATATTTTCTGACCGCAGGTGAAAAGGACACCTTAGGTTTTAGTACAGATTTTAATGAAAGTAAAACAAAGTTAACACTTTCGCCGACTTACCCAGGAATCTGTATTGAAGGTTGCTTATACCGATTTAAGAAAGAATAAATATTATTTATTCAACGGACTAATTATTTTCACATCTTGAAAAGCAATAGCGCCACGAACAATACCTGTAATAACATCTCTCAAAGCTTCGGTAATCTGTACTTTTAATTCTTTTTTATGGTAGATTAGACTTACCTCACGCGCTGGTGATGGATCTTTAAAATACTTCAGATTCTTTTTCTTAACATCATCTAACTCTAAGGTGTTTAAATAGGGCAGAAGTGTCATACCTAAACCTTCATTGGATAAATTTATAAGTGTTTCAAAACTTCCACTTTGCAAACTAAAATGCTCGCTGCCTATTTTTGGAGCTTTGCATAAGTTTAAAATACCTTCTCTAAAACAGTGACCATCTTGTAAAAGCAAAATATCTTCAATATCAAGATCATCGGGTGTTATTTGATTACTTTTTCCTAATCTATGATCTTTTGGAACATAGCCTACAAACGGTTCGTAATACAAAGGTCTTTCGGTTATAAAATCGACTTCTAAAGGTGTTGCGGCAATAGCAGCATCAATATGTCCGTCTTCAATATTTTGGATAAGACTTTCAGTATTTTGTTCCTTAATAATAAGATTGACTTTAGGATATTTATGAATAAAATTTTTAAGAAACATTGGTAATAAAGTAGGCATTATGGTGGGTATTATACCTAGAACATAATCCCCACCAATAAACCCTTTTTCTTGTTCAACGATATCTTTTATACGGGCAGCTTCATTTACAATGTTTTTTGCTTGAGCCACTATTTTTTCACCTACGTCTGTAATCGTAATTGGTTTTTTACTACGGTCAAAAAGAAGTATATCTAACTCATCTTCAAGTTTTTGAACCTGCATACTTAATGTTGGTTGAGTAACAAAACTTTTCTCTGCAGCGAGCGTAAAATTCTTGTATTCAGCAACAGCAAGTACATATTGTAATTGGGTAATGGTCATGTGTACAGTATAAGCGATAAAATTACTAAAAACGATTATCATAACCTATACAGAATGCTTGTTAAGCCGTTAATTAACCTTTAAAATCGAAGGGTCAATTCTATATCCTTTTCTTCGATAGTAAACTTAGCATCAGTAAAAGTTGGCGGACCCATAGGCAAAGAATTACCACTCATGGCATATTCTTCTTTAGGCATACCATTTGTTTCAAAATCCATGCGTTCATTATCGTTGGCGTCATGTAATACTGAAAAAGCATACTCTCCTGGTTGAATATTCTCAAAGGTTAAAATTAATTCTCCAGATTGGGCTTTCTCTTTGCTGGTCTTTATGCCCTCTGCTTGCATAAAAGTGTTTTCATTGTGTAATGCGCTTAATACATAACCATCATTATTTAATACATTTTCGATGATTACTGTTAATGTTATGCCTTCATTTTCTTGAGCATTCATGGTAAAACTCATTGCAAATACGGTAATGGTAATTAGTAACTTTTTCATTTTATAAGGTTTTAAAGATTAATTGATACTTCAAAGATGCCTTATGAATACACTTTTAGAAAAAGAAATCTACTCGATTGTAGATATGCGTAACTGAACTGTAAAAATTGAATGACAATACTAAGAAAATTCTAAAGGACTAATTATTCAGCTACATTCTTTTGGTTATGAAATAATCGAGTCCAAATTTACCAGACCCAAAACCCATAAAAAACAAACTTATGCAAAAGAAAAAGAAGGTAGGTACAATACTCCATGTGTCATCCCAAGGCCTAAAAGCTATTGTAATAAACATTGTTACTAGTATAAAGAAAGAGGTTATTCTTGTATTTAAACCTAAGATTAATAGAATTCCCCCTATAGCTTCTATAAACCCCAAAAACTTGGGGCATTAGGGAAAAGGGAAGCCCAAATTGTTTTACTATTTCTATAAACCATTCCGATACTTCAAATAACTGAAGCCCTAATGCTTTTGGGGTCCATGGAGTTCCAAATTTGTTTATAGCATAAACAAAAGAAAGTAAATATCCAGCAAATACTCTAGGTATAAAAATTAAAATGTTAGGCAAAATGGCATCAACCTTAAATGGAATTAGTAAGCTTTTAATAAAAAGAAAAAGTTTATGCATTAAGCTGGTTATAGGTTACTTAAACTTAAAATTTTTTAATAACAGCTATTATGATAAATGTCAGTTAGCACTGAATTTTGATTTAGAAATTTAACGTTTTAGTTATGGTTTTAACTTTCTCATTGCCATGGCAATTTCTTTCTCGATAGCGCCTTGTTTTTCTAGCTCGGATATAATTTTAGGATGGTCATGACTTCTGCCTTGCGAGAGTTTGTTTACCGCTTGTATTTCATTGATTTCTATTTCAAAACCTATAATACCAGAAACCTGTTTCATAGTTTTTTTTGACATGTTATTTAATGAAATTGGATGTTCGGATTGTTGCTCGTACTTATCTACCAATGCATGTAAAGAATGAAGTAATTCCTCTGAAGTCTGAATCTTTACGGTACCATATACATGAACTGCAATATAGTTCCATGTGGGGACTTCTTCAAACTGATACCAAGAGGAAGAAACATAACTATGTGGACCGTTAAAAATACAAAGTACTTCATCGCCACCTACAAGATTGTTACTCTGCAAATTTGCCTTGGCAATATGTCCCACCAATATATCCTTTTCCTCTGTGTTCTTTCCTAATTCTAAAGGAATATGCGTTCCCCATGGTTTTCCGTCTATGGTATTGATAAGGATACCGAAACTATTGTTTTTTAAAAAATCGTGAATCTCTTTAATATCATTGTTTTTATAATGCTCGGGTATAAACATGTGGTATTGTTTTTACGTAAATATAAAGGTTTTGGACAAATGCTTTTAGAATCAATTATTTAATGTTTAGTGCTATAAAAATTACAATAATCTAATTAATTTAATTAAGAATTTTAAAACGAGAATATGCCCTTTATAACAAATACAAAAGCAAAAGAACAAGTAGATATTTTTTACGAAGATTACGGAAGCGGACAACCGGTAATTTTAATTCACGGGTGGCCATTAAGTAGAAAATCTTGGGAACTACAAGTTTGGAAAATAGTCGAAGAAGGTTTCCGTTGTATTTCTTACGATCGTAGAGGTTTTGGTACTTCTTCTTCTCCCTGGGGCGATTATGATTATTCAGTCTTGGCCAGTGATTTAAACGCCATAATTGAAGAATTAGAACTAAAAGATGCCATTATTGTAGGATTTTCTATGGGTGGTGGAGAAGTAGTCCGTTATTTAACGGATTTTGGTTCTAGTAGAATAGCCAAAGTAGCGTTAATTAGTTCTATAATTCCTTTAGTTAAGCAAAAACCGGATAACCCAAATGGAGTTCCAGAGGATGCGTTAGACGGAATTATAGATGCACTTCAAAAAGATAGAGTTGGGTTCTTAAAAGAGTTTAGCAAAGGATTTTACAACTATGAGGATAATAAAAATAAACGGGTAAGTGAAGCTCAGTTAGATTATGATTTTACCATTGCTTCATTTGCTTCACCAAGGGCAACGATACAAACTGCTTTAGCGTGGATGCATACCGATTTTAGACCAGAGTTGGAAAATGTAACTGTACCGACATTAATTGTACACGGTGATGCCGATGCCACCGTACCGATTGAAACTTCTGCAAAACAAGCACATGAAGGAATTAAATACAGTACGCTGGAAATAATTAAAGGAGCTCCACACGGACTCAATGTAACACACGTCAATGAGTTAAATGAAATTCTTGTTTCTTTTTTAAAGAAATAATTTATTAAGAACATCTTATAAATCGGACTCCATAAAAGGTCCGATTTTTCATTTTTATAAAATGTATGCAACCATTTGATGAGTCCATATTTTAAAATAAAAGCTTATTTTTTTCTTTTGTTTGTCGTAGTAATTTCTGCCTGTAAGCAAATAAGAAAGGTAGCCGATGTAATTGTACAGCCAACGGCTAGAGAATTATATGCCCGAGAATTTGAAAATTTAGATTCATTACGTTTTAATAAGTGGGAGCGGGAATTTCAAAAAGCTAAAGGAGATAGTTTACAAATACGTTTGCCATATGTGGAACAGGGAGAATATTACAAAGATCGAATTACGGTCTATAGTTACAATATATATTTAAATGAAGGTGAAGTATTTCATGTTTCTATCGAGAATAAAGTGTTGGGAATTCGAAATTTTATCAACCTTATTAAAATGAATCCTGATAGTAGTCTGACAAATATTGTTCAAAATGACTTGGGTGAAAATGAATTAAAAGTAGCCATTGAGGAAACAGGAATTTATAATATTGCAATTCAACCAGAGTTGGACGCTCAAGGTTTATTTAGTTTTCAAATGTTCGCTTCTCCAAGTTTTGGGTTTCCGGTTTTGGGTAAGGACAATACAGCTATTCAAAGTTTTTGGGGTGCGGTAAGAGCTGGTGGAGCCCGTAATCACAAAGGTATTGATATTTTTGCCGCAAGAGGAACACCAGTTATTGCTGTAGTAGACGGTAGAGTAAGCTCTACAGGAAATAGAGGTCTGGGTGGCAAACAAGTATGGCTAAAAGCCGGACTATTTGGTAAATCGCTTTATTATGCGCATTTGGATAGTATTTTAGTGCCAATTGGCAAAAAGGTAAAAATTGGTGATACTTTAGGATTGGTAGGAAATACGGGAAACGCGAGAACCACTGCACCACATTTACATTTCGGAATTTATAAATCCGGTCAAGGTGCAATCAATCCATTACCGTTTGTAAAGCTTATCGAAAGACCAAGTTTTCAAGAATTGGCAAGTACTTCTAAATTTTTAAAAGTCTCGGCGACAGTTGCCAATATCAGAAACGCGCCAGAGGTTGCAGGCATTAAATTTGGTGAAGCTAAGCGTAATGATACTTTAGCTCTTTTAGGATATACCGAAAACTGGGCACATGTGGAACTTTTAACGGGAACTAAGGCTTTTGTATACAAAAGTCTTGTATCTGAACTATAAGGAAGTACCTAAATAAATTAACTAATAAGCCCCTTAAACTATAGTGTTAAGGGGCTTATTATTATTGTTTTTTTATGCTATTTATTGTTTCGCTACCAGTTTAGCAAATACGGGTAGGTGATCAGAAATATGTTTGTTGTTTTCCATTCTATCATCGATATGTACGTATTCTAAAACATTAAAATTCTCAATGAAAATGTAGTCTATACGATTTGATAATATGCGCGAATGGTCAAAACCACTGAACGTACCCGTAGGTCCATAAAATGTTTTCTGAGTAATTGCTTGCCCGTCGGATAAAGCTTTTTGTAAAAATTGAATAGGTTTTTCTGTGGGATTCAGGTTCAAATCCCCCATTAATAACACCGGAAGTTTGTCTGTATTTATTTCCTTGATTTTTGAAACGATTAATTCGGCCGACTTTTCACGAGCTACAGTGCCAATATGATCAAAATGCGTATTAAAAACCAAGAACTGTTTTTTAGATGTTACATCTTCGAACAATCCGTAAGTACAAATACGCTCCATAGCAGCATCCCAACCAACAGATATTTCATTAGGGGTTTCAGATAGCCAAAATGTTTCGCTCTGTAAAAGTTTATACTTCTTTGCATTAAACAGAATAGGGGAGTACTCTCCTTTTTCCTTTCCATCATCACGCCCAACACCAATAAAAGCATAATCAGGTAGTTGTTCGTTTAAATACGTCAGCTGATGATGTAGAACCTCTTGCATACCAATAACACCTGGGTTATAGTATTTTAAAAGGTCAACCATCGCAGTCTTACGGTCATTCCAATTATTCACCGTATCATTCACATTATCATACTTAATATTATAAGTAAGCACATTGATATCTTGACCACAAAGGCTAGATATCGACATGAATAATGTCATGACAAAACCAATACATTTTATACTATTCGGCATCTTTATATTTTTCGAACCAGGCAAGAACACTGGCAATTTTAGCTACTAAATTACTTGGTCTGTTTGCAATACCGTGTCCTGCGCCAGGTATACGAACCATGGCTGTTTCTACTCCTTCTAGTTTCAAAGCTGTATAGAATTGCTCAGATTCCGCAATTGGGGTTCTATAATCTTCTTCACCCGTTAGTAGCATTGTTGGTGTAGTTACATTTGCAACATACATTAGCGGAGAACGTCTAAAATAGTTTTCTGGATCTTCCCAAGGTTTTTTACCGAACCAATATTTAGAGAAGAAAGCGGCACCGTCTGCATAGAGCACAAAGCTTGTCCAGTTTATAACCGGTTTGGCAACTACGGCAGCTTTAAATCGGTCTGTTTTGCCAACGATCCAAGCGGTAAGCACTCCACCGCCACTACCACCGGTAACAAATAAATTATCGGTATCTACATATCCTTTTTCAATAACGGCATCAACACCGCTCATAAGATCTTCATAATCGTGATTAGGGTAGTCGTGGTGAATTAAATTCCCAAATTCTGCACCGTAACTAGTACTACCACGTGGGTTGCTATAAAGTACCACATAGCCTGCCGCTGCGTATGCCTGTATTTCGGCACTATATACAGAACCATAACTTGTAAACGGTCCGCCATGAATTTCAAGAATAAATGGATATTTTTTATTCGGGTCAAAGTTTGGCGGCGTCACCACCCATCCTTGTATTTTTTGTTGGTCATATGAAGACTCCCACCAAATTTCTTCGGTTTTTCCCAAATCCCGGAAAGAGAAAAGGTCGTCATTTACAAATGTCAATCTCTTGGAACCTTTTTTATCCGCAACTCCTAAATCAGACGGGTGTTCGGTATTTCCTAAAGTATAGGCGAATTTTGAATTGCTGGAAACGGTGAAATCACCTGCATTATAAGGTCTTCCTAGAGATAAGCCTCCAAGACCATCAACAAGGGTAGTCACTTTTCCATCTAAGGTAATATGCCCTATTTTGGTAGCACCTTCCGTATCAAACTGAAAATAAAGACCCTTACCATCATTTGCCCATTGTGCATTACCAATGTCTCTGTCAAAATCTCCCGATAGTAATTTAGAATTGCTTCCATCGGTATTCATTACATAAAGGTTTGTAATCTGGTATCCTTGTAATTTGTCATCGTTACCAGTGTAGGCAATCATTTTACCATCAGGAGAAACGGTTGGGGAACCATCAGGACCATACCTAGAAGTTAATGGAGAAACTTTAGCAGTTGCAATATCCAATGCATAAACTTCGCTATTTGCAGGCTCAAAAGCCTCATCAGGATTAAAGTTTGCAGAAAAATATAATGTTCTGTCATTCTTGGCCCAAACAGGAGCACCATGGTCAAACTTTTTGAAAGTCAATTGTTTAGGTGTGCCACCATCAATAGATAAGGTGAAAATTTGGTCATGTCCGCCTTTAATATATCCTTGTCCGTCACCTCTATAATTTAACTTGTCGATATATGTTGGTGGCGTGTTCCATTTAGCACCTTCCGGTTTTGCAGGTAGTTTTACGATAGATTCTTCAGATTCTGGGACAAACATGGTAAATGCTAGGTAACGGTCATCGTTAGACCAACTTACAGCTCCCGGAGCTTTAGGTGTATTAGTCAACGGAGCTATTTCTTTGGTATCCATCCACATGAGATACAACTTCATCTTATCATCGGTTTGGTTCGATTTAAAGATGATTTTTTTTCCGTCGTGCGACCAACGAGGATAATAGTCGTTCTGGTTACCAGTGGTTAAAGGTCTGTTTTGCGAACCGTCATAATTAACCATCCAAAGATTAGATAAATTTCTGTCCGTCATAATATCCTTAAAATTACGAACGTAGATGATTTTGCTTCCGTCTGGCGATATCTGAGGGTCAGATACGTACTCCATATTAAAAATATCGGTCAGCTCAAGATTTGAAGAAACCTGTGCAGTTATCGATACTGAAAATAATAGGATAAAGAGAGTTTTGGTAATTAGTTTCATAGTATTGAAATTGGTTTGAAATGAAGCTATGAAGATAACGAAATACTTAAAAAAAATGAACTGCTTACAATGAGAATTGAGGAAGTATTAACATTCAGTTTTTTAATCCTTTTTGTATTTTCACAATATGGTAGAAAAAGGCTATTTACATCAAATTCATCCAGTGCTTCCAGTATGGGATGTTGTTGAAGCATTAGATTTCTATGTAAACCGATTAGGATTCAGAATTGCCTTTGCAGATGATTCCAAAAATCCTAAGTATGCCGGTATTTTAAGGGATGATATTGAGATACATTTACAGTGGCACGATAAAAAAATGTGGGAGGCAGCTATAGATAGACCTATGTTGCGTATTGTTTCACAGAATATTGAAGCTTTGTATAATGAATTTTATATGGTTGATGTTTTTAATGCCCATACATTATTACGGGAAACGGGGTGGGGTACCCGTGAGTTTGCTTTTTACGACCCTTTTAAAAACGGATTGACATTTTATAGGGATGTATCGGGTGCTAAGATTTAATAAATTGATTAGCAGGAAACAATCTCGGGATAAGCCCGCGAAGCATTGAATTGAAAATTTAATTTAGTTTACGACACAATTGTCAGAACATTACATCTCAATAATTGAGTATTTAAAAATATAAAGATGAAAGTATTATTTATAGGAGGAACAGGAAATATTAGTACACCAAGTAGTAGGTTAGCCGTAAATAAAGGAATGGATTTATTCATTTTAAATAGAGGTAAAGCCAAGGTGGATATTGAAGGTGCTCATAGTATTATTGGAGATATCAACAAACCGGAAGAACTTACGGAACTAAAAAAACATGAGTGGGATGTTGTAGTCAATTGGATAGCTTTTACCCCCGATGATATTGAGCGAGATATTCATTTGTTCAAAGGAAAGACCAAGCAATATATTTTCATCAGTTCTGCATCTTGTTACCAGACCCCGTTGAGTTATCCGGTGATTACCGAATCTACTCCGTTACACAATAACCTTTGGGATTATTCACAAGGAAAAATACAGTGCGAAGACCGATTGCAAAAAGCATATCGTGAAGAAGGATTTCCAATTACTATTGTTCGACCATCGTTAACTTATGATACCGTAATACCTATTGCCATTGGCGGATTCAATAAATACAATACCGCAAAGCGAATACTGGAAGGAAAAGAAATTATTATACATGGAGATGGCACTTCGTTGTGGACAGTGACGCATTCCGATGATTTTGCAAAAGGCTTTGTTGGACTTTTAGGCTTACAAACCGCTATTGGTCATGCGTTTCATATCACTTCGGATGAGGTTTTAACGTGGAATATGATTTATAAAATACTGGCAGATGCCCTGGGGAAAGAAGCAAAAGTAGTACACATTGCATCCGACTTTATATGTAAGGTAGAGCCGTCGTTCACAGGAACTTTATTGGCAGATAAAGCAGAAAGCGTTTTGTTCAATAATAGCAAGATTAAAAGCTTTGTACCGGGATTCAAAGCCACCATTCCGTTTTCAGAAGGAATAAAAAGGACGGTTAAGTGGTTAAAAGAAAATCCTGCGCATCAGTATATTGATGAAGATACTGAGGCTAAAATCGAGAATGTATTGAAGGCTTATAAGAGGTTGTAGCATAGGGATGGGTTTCCACAGTATAACGTATTCGCGGCTAGTACTAATAAACCCTTTTATTCAATATTAAGATAATCCCAAATACTCGGTTTCAAAACGAATAAGTTTCATTTGTACTTTACATGATTTTCTAAATAGTTCTCTGTATAGGAATTCGTTAGAAAATCTCCTTTAATTTTCTTAGAATATTTCAGTTCGTCTTCATTGATTTTACAACATTCGTTCTAATAATTAGTCTGTGGAGCAATCTAAATACAACTATTCCTAGAACAAATTGCCCAAAGGCATATTTAAGATATTATTTTTGCCATCATTAAGAAGTTTATTACGGACTTTTATACTGCCATTTTTTTTAAAGATTATTTGTTGTTTTTCGTCTCTGAATCGTGTTTTTTTAAGTTTGTTTTAATATTGAATTTGGCAAAACGGACACAGGTTAATAGTTACCATTTCAATTTTACGCGATAATTGAAATTTTAATGCCTCATGGGCTTGCCCTGAAGTTGTTTACTTTGACCTAATTTAGTTGCTGGTAACAATCAACAATTTCATTACAAGATATACTATAAAGTTTTTTTTAGTTTTCATTAACTTAGGTTCGTGTATTGGCTTTAGTAACAAAATACATATCAATTTTACCTTTCCCTTTTACTTCTATTTTTCCTCTGTAGTTAAAGGTAAATTGTGGATTATCTTTTAATAGTTCATACGTGTAGTGAGAAATATTTACTTGACCTACAGCACCGCTACTTTCTATTCTGGCGGCGGTATTTACGGTGTCTCCCCAAATGTCATATTGATATTTCTTGACCCCAACAATACCTGCGACAACCGGGCCTGTGTGTATGCCTAATCGCATTTCAAACGTAAATCCATCAGTTTTTTCTATATCCGAAAATCTTTGCGTCATAAAAGATTGCATTTCTAGTGCGGCCAAAACAGTATTCTTTACAGAATCTACCGAAGGTACTGGTAAGCCGCCAGCCGCCATATATGCATCGCCAATGGTTTTTATTTTTTCAATTTTGTATTTTTCGCAAATAAGGTCAAAAGCCTTAAAACAATGGTTTATTTCTCCAATAAGTTCGGCAGCGGTAAGTTCTGCGGACATTTCTGTAAAACCTTTAAAATCGGTAAAAAGAATGGAAACTAATTCAAAATCACGGGCTTGTGCCTCGCCTTTCTCTTTTAATTCTTCGGCAATTTCTGCTGGTAAAATATTCAATAATAGACTTTCTGAACGGTCTTTTTCCTTTTTTAAAACATCTTTAGACTTTTTAACGTATCGCCATCTCGAGAAAAAGCCAATTGCTAATAAAAAACTGATTGTTCCAATTGCAATTGCCAAATTTCGATTTTTATCTTTGCGCTGAACTTCAGATTTATGTTGTAATTCCACTTTTACATCTTTCTCAATTTGTATTAAACTATCGGCCATAATTTTTTTTGAGAATTCTATTTGCTGCAATTTTATAGCTAAATCTTCTGTTTTTATACTATCGCCAATGAAAATCATTTGCTCATGGAATACTAAGGCCTCTGTAGTATTTCCTAATGCCCTATAGGCTTCATATAAACATCCGCAAGCATATTCTTGACCACCTAAGTCACCGACTTTTTTGGTCATGGACAGACTTTTTTTACAAATTGCAATTGCTTTTTTATAATTTTTAGATTCAAGATAAATATCACCTATACCTAATAGCGTACTGGCTCCGCCTTGTATGTCATTTATGCTTTCACTGATATCATAACTTCTTTGAAGAAAATCCAATGCCTTTGAAGAATCACCTAACTCAAGATAAACAGATCCAATTCCGGAAAGAGCGGAAGCTATGCCTAACTTATCATCTTTCTTTTTTTCGATTGCCAAGCCTTTTTCATAATACGCTAAAGCCTGTTGAAAATCACTTTTATCTAAGTAAAGATTACCTATATTAATGTACATAGAAGAGTTATCCTCTTCTTCATTTAATTCTATGTTTATAGCTATGCTCTTTTGATAATAATCTAAAGCCTTATCGTATTCTCCTCTAGAAAGATATATATTTCCAAATTCATTGTAAATAGACCCTTGACCGTCTAAATCATTTTCTTCTTCATATATTTTTAAACTATTTTGATAATAAACTAATGCCTTGACCACATCTTCATTATCATGGTAGATATATCCCATTTTTGTAAGAATGTCAGCAGCACCTATTTTATTACCTATTTTTTCTGCAATCTCTAACCCCTCATTGTATGATGCTAATGCCTCTGAATAGTTTCCCATTCTAAATTTAATATATCCTCTAAGTGTTAGAGCTTCTATAAGGCCATCATCATTTTTAGTTTCTTTATTAAATTGATATAAGTGCTGTGTTAGAATTAAAGCACTATCCGGTTGCGATGTAAAAAAACCTTTGTAGATGTAATCAGTTAAAGCAAATGCTCTAATGCTATCTACAGAATTTTTATCTTCCCAAATATGATACAAGGAATCAAGCTCTGTTTGTGAAAAAACAGAACTCTGAAGGCATAATAAAATGAATAAAAATTTAATTTTTTTCATTTTCACTTTTTAAATGGGTAAACTCATTTTTTAAACTAACTGTTGACTGATTTTATCAAAGAATTGAATCATAGCTATACAATTCTTAGTGCCGCATAATAAACTGCGGTTATTAATAATAAAATTAAGCTAACAGCCAAAAACCTAATGGATCGTTGTACGTTTCTAAATTTCCAAGCAGCTATTTTTGAATTGATATAAATTTGTTCTCCCAATTGCTCAAAAACCTCTTTCTCATTTATACTGACATTATAGAATTTTTTTGAGAATTCTTTGATACTTCCAAATTTGGTAATGACATCACCGAAATAAAAGACGTTATCACTATAGTTTCCTTCTAGTTTTGGTATAAAACAACGTACACTATAAAAAATGGAAACTACGGTGGCTACAAACCACAAACCAATTAAAATATAGAATACAATAGCGTTAGAAACCGTATGCATAACTGTTTCTGCACTTTGGTAAATTAAGTTTAGAATAATACCATAAAATGAAAGTATAAGTCCGGCTTTTAACTCCGAAGCCTTTATGAGTCCGGCTACATAATTAATGGTTCCCCAATAGTGATCTACTAATTCTTCTGAATGTCCTTTAGATTTTAATTCATTTAATAGACCTCTTTCAAAAGCTGTTAAAGGGTTTTCCTTTTTTGAACTTTTTTTAGTCGTTGGTTTTTTATTTTCTAGTGGTTTGGTCATGCGTTTAATTTTAAGTCGGTAGGGTTATTCTATTACATTGTAAACAGTAAGCGGGTTCGATTTATTTTTCATATTGATGCTACCCAAGTTTTCACATTTAAAAGCTTCTTTTACTTGTTTGTAGCACCCTTCGCAGATAATAATTTGGTTTTCTTTAGCCGCATCTTGTAGTCTTGCAGCCGTATTTACGGAGTCACCGATCACTGTATAATCCAAACGTTTTAGGGTTGCCGAACCTATATTGCCAGAAATCATTTCTCCACTTTTAATACCAATTGAAACCTTTGGCTTAAAATTTTCTTTGCCTTCAACATTAGGAAAACTATTAACTTGATTTCTAATTGCAATTGCGGCATCAATGGCACGGTCTAAATGGTATTCTCCTCTAAAGACGGCCATGACTGCATCTCCTATAAATTTATCGATTATACCATCTTGTTCCATAATTTCTTTTACCATTGCATCGAAATAGGTGTTAAGCATAGAAACCACAACATCTGGACTAGTAGTTTCGCTGATTTTAGTAAATCCGCAAACATCTACAAACATTACGGTACCTTCAATACTTTCATTTGCCATTATTTTGGACTCATACTCTTGACCACCCATAAAGTTGAGTACATTTTCATCTACATACATTCTAAGAATATTATTCTCTTTAATTGCTTGTAGTGTTTTTCTAATTTCCATGGCATGTTTTAGCGTTTTTTCCATGGTTACTGTAAGGTCATCGAAATTGATGGGCTTTGTAATAAAATCAAAAGCACCACGGTTCATAGCTACCCGAATATTTTCCATATCACCATAAGCAGAAACTATGACCGATTTAATAAGCGGACTAGATTCATGTAATTCTGAGAGAAGGGTAAGGCCATCCATCTCAGGCATGTTTATATCGCTTAAAACAATATCTACCCCAGGGTTTTCTACTAATTTTTCAAGGGCATCCCTACCATTTATGGCAAATACAAACTCGTACTCGTTTTGTCGAATTTGCTTCCTAAATTTCTGTTTGATGAGTATTTCTAAATCCGTCTCATCATCTACTACCATTATCTTCGCCATAATTTTAGCTTAAGGTTATTAGCTTATCTTTTAAAAGTGAGAAATCTAAAGGCTTGGTCAAGAAATCATCGGCACCCAAATTTTTGGCCATTGTTCTATTCTCATCATCCCCATAGGCGGTAATCATCATCACCATTGGTGGTGGCTTTACATAATTTTTTTTAATGTTATCTAACAATTCTAGCCCGCTCATTCCTGGCATATTGATATCAGATAATATAAGCACAGCTTCATGCTCCATTGCTTTCATCAAATTCAAGGCTTCTTCGCCAGAGAATGCAAAAACAAATTCTAATTCTTCTTTTCGTATTTCTTTTCTAAAACGCTGTTGAAAAAGCACTTTTACATCTTGTTCGTCATCTACAACTAGTATCTTCATAAGGTGGTTTTTTATAATTTGTAAATAATTTTAATGGAGAACATTTATCATTTATTTCATTGGTAATGAGATGGTGAACGTTGTCCCTTCTCCCTGTTTTGTTTCAACAGTTAATTCACCGCCATGTACTTGTACAATATCATAGCTTAAGGATAATCCTAGTCCGGTTCCCTCTCCAGAGGGTTTGGTGGTGAAAAATGGCTGAAATATTTTGTCTAATACTTCTTTAGGTACTCCGTTGCCGTTATCAGAAACTTTAATGAGTACCATATTACCTTGCTTTTCTGTACGTACAGAAACCGTAGGGTTGTAGCCTTTAGGATTTTGTTCTTTCTTCTTTTTTACTACATAAAAGGCATTGGTAATAAGATTGAGAATTACCCTGCCCATATCTTGAGCTACGATGTTTAATTTGCCAATGGAGTCATCAAAATCGGTATTCAACGTAGCATTGAAAGATTTGTCTTTGGCGCGTAAACCATGGTAGGCAAGGCGAAGATATTCATCGGATAAAGTATTGATATCGGTCATTTCTTTTTGACCGGTACTACTACGGCTATGTTGTAGCATTCCTTTGACAATACCATCGGCACGTTTGCCATGAAAGATAATTTTATCTTCGTTGGCAGACACATCTTTTGCCAGCGCTTTTACTTCATCATAATTACCATTATCTATTTCTTCTGCTAACTCATCTAAAAGCTCTTTATTAACTTCAGAGAAATTGTTTACAAAGTTTAGTGGATTCTGAATTTCGTGAGCAATACCTGCTGTAAGTTCACCCAAACTTGCCATTTTCTCTGACTGGATAAGTTTAGACTGTGTAGACTTTAACTCATCTATTTTGGTTTTAAGTTGAACCGTTCTATGAGAGACACGCTCTTCTAATATTCTATTTTCTTTAGTTAATTTTCGTGCTCTAAAAACAATGTACGCTCTTAAAATAATTGCGATGATTAAACCAAATAGTAAGTATGCCCACCAAGTTTGCCACCATGGCGGATTTATTTTAAACGAAAGGGTATCGGGTACAGACCAGCCGCTATTGCCATTTCTTACAGCAACTTTAAAGGTGTAATCTCCTGGTTTTAAATTGTAATAGTTTTTAGTTTTAGTAGCATTTGCGGCAAAGTTCCAATCTTCATCTTCACCATCTAGAATAAACCGATAATTTAATTTATCTCTATTAAATATAGCATCACTACCATAACTAAAACTAATGCTGTTCTGGTCATAGGGTAGAGTAAGACCTTCGGGGATATTATAAGGACGTTTAACAGAATCCCATGTTATACTTTTGGTGTTAGCATAAGTTGAAGTTTGCACCTTTGTAGAATCTTTATTTATGTTTAAACCAAACCCAGGATTTTCATCCATGACGAACATGTTATTAATTTTAACTGTTCCAATAGTACTATCTTGTTGAGGTTCGGAATCAAGAATAAGTAGTTTCCATTCATTAGAAGTGCTAGTAACACCAGACCAAAACTGGCCATTCTTTAAAAATTGAGGTGAATTTTGTAAATAATCGTTTGATTTAAAACCAAGTCCAGTATTAAAATTATAGAAGCCTTTATCTGTTGTTTTTGCAGTTGCCTTTTCTATTGCAATTAAACCATTTCCACTAGCAGCATACATTAAATTCCCTTTTTCCACCAGGTCATAAAAATCTGCAGGATATAATCCGTTTTCTCTCTTTATAGGTGTAAGCGTATTTTGTTCTAAATTAAGTATGTTTAACCCGTTTGTAGTAGCTACCCATACCTCACCTTCGCTAGAGAATATTGCTGTGGAAGTATAGCTATCGCTTAAACCTTGTTCTTTTGTTAGATAACTAACGGTATTAGTTTTTAAATTTACTTTGGCTAAACCGTTAATTGTAGGGATCCAAAGAATTTCTTTGTCATAAGCCATTATGGACCCACTACCGGCTTTTAGAATATCTGGATCATTTTTAGAAACTAATTTTTTAAACGTGTTGTTTTCAATATTATAAACATACAGACCTTCATTAGTATATATTGCAAAAGTATGCTCATTTATAATTGAAATACCTGCTCCAAAAATAAAAGAAGAATTGCCATATGAGGTAAGTTTATTTTTTTTCCTATCTAGAATAGAAAAGCCATTTCTAGTATTTATAAAGTAAAAATCAGGTGTAATTTCTTTAATAAAACTAATAGTGGTGGGATTGCAATGTAATTGTTCAAAACTAATGACTTTTATAGAATTTTCATTTAAATCAATAATATTGATTCCCGCAGCCGTTCCTAGCCATAAATCACCTCTAGAGTCTTCTTCTATTTCCCATATTTCATTATTTACTAAACCTCTTGTATCATCAAAATATTCTGTTTTTAAAGTGAAATCAGTGGTTATTAGTACTCCTTTATCTATTGTGGCAAACCATAACGAGCCATCATTTCTTTTTAAGGGTCTAGGTATTTTTAGGGAACCCTGTAGCGTGCTGTTTAAGGCTATTGGTTTATGCTTTTCCAGATTATTACTTAAAATAAATGCCTCTTTAGCTCCCAAAATCCAGATATTACCTTCTTTATCTTCTTCCATTTCGGTGCCTATTATATTATAGCCATTTTCAGCATCTAATACTTTTACAGTATTTTCCTTTAAGGAGAGTCGAAAAACTTTAGGGTTAGTATTATTATTGGCTGCAGAAGGATAAGGATAATTTAGCCAAATGTTACCCGTTTTATCTTCTGTAACATCCCAAACTATGGAGTTTATTTCAATATCTGCAATCCTTGAAAGTGTTTTAAGTTGCTTTCTATCTTTGTCTATAACCGCCAGATTATTGGTAAAACCTAGCCAAAGGTTATTATTACTGTCTTCAAAAAGTCTCCATGGTTTAGCACTATTTGCATTTGTTATTTTTTGCAAATTTTTTAATTCCGCATCTATCTTATAGAATCCTTCATTAAGTGAAGCTATATACAAGCTGCCGGTATGGTCGCAAAGAATGTCGAAAGGGGTGAAGCTTTCTGTTTTGGTAATTGTAAATTCTATATTGTTTTTAAAATCTAATATGGTAATTAAACGTTCTGATGGTCTAACCAACCAAAGCTTACCTTGTTTGTCCATTTCCATTTTATAGACAGCATTGTAATCATAGATAAATGCATTTTCACCGTCATAAAGTGTTAAGGGTGATGTAGAGGAAGATGAACCTATCCAAATAGCACCATCTTCAGTTTCTAGGAAAGATGTAATATCGTCAGATGGTAACCCTTCATTTGTAGAAAGTTGTAAAAGATTTACGTTAGTACCAGCCATATTACCTGGTGGTTTCATTTTGGTAATGGTCGGTTTTTTTATGGTAGATTTAGTAATAGTAAATGAAATAGAATCGAGTATTATTTTTTCTGTCGGAAAATTATCCCAATCTAAATCATACTCCTTCATGGGAGACTTCAGCGGTTTAAAAATATTTAACTCAAAAGGTTTGCTGGGTAAAGCATCTACATTTAAATTATAAGAAATAGGTGTCGTCAGTGTATCATTAGCTAAGTCTTCCCATTCAAACGATTCAGGTTTTGTAAAAACCAGCGGTATGGTTTCTGGAACTTTATAATCGCCTACCTTTGTTTCTGTTTCAGATTTGCTGGTTTTTTTGCAGGAAACTAGAAATAGACAACAAAACAAGCTGGTAAATAGTATATGTCTCAAAAATATTATGTTTTTCATACTAGTTTATGGGTTGGTTGGTATATGGTAATTCAATTATAAATGTGGTTCCTTCCTTTTCTATTGTTTCTACTAATAGTTTGCCACCATGCCCTTTGGTTATAATATCATAGCTCATGCTTAAGCCCAGGCCGGTACCTTGCCCTGTCGGTTTGGTGGTAAAAAATGGTTGAAAAATTTTGTCTACGATTGATTTTGGGATGCCGTTACCATTGTCTGAAATAGAAACAATCGCGTTATTATCTAGCTTATTTGTGCTGACACAAACAGTAGGTTTGTATACTTTTTCAGAATCATTTGTTCCCCCTTTGGGGGTTAGGGGGCTTTTAACTTTCTCATTTACCGCATAAAAAGCATTGGTAATTAAGTTTAGTATAACTCTACCCATGTCTTGGGGAATAATGAAGATTTTACCAATTGTATCATCAAAGTCGGTTATTAATTCGGCATTGAAGGTTTTGTCTTTTGCCCGTAATCCGTGGTAGGCTAGTCTTAAATATTCATCTGCCAACTTATTAATATCTGTAGGTTCTTTTTCGGCAGTGCTTGTTCTACTATGTTGTAACATCCCTTTTACAATACCCTCGGCACGTTTACCGTGGTGGTTAATTTTTTCGAGGTTTTGTTTGATATCCAGTGAAATAGCCTTTACCTCTTCAAGATCCCCTTTATCTAGTTCCTCGTTCATTTCATCAATAAGTTCGTTACTTACTTCACTAAAATTATTGACGAAATTTAGGGGATTCTGAATCTCATGGGCAATGCCCGCAGTTAGTTCACCAAGACTTGCCATTTTTTCAGATTGAATGAGTTGCTTTTGAGTTTCTTGGAGATTTTTTAAAGTTTTTTCTAGGCGTTGCTTTTCTTCAAGAAGCGCAATTGATTGCTCTTCTTTCACCTGCAAATCCATAAAGCGAATGTATGCCTGTTCAAAAACCTTAGCGAAACGAATAAGGATTTCCCGTTCTTTCAAAGTAGGAACCAAACCTTTGGTATGTGAAGGAACCAAGATTGCAGAATGTTCGTTCCAAGCAAAAGAAAGAGTATGGTGATTCTTTTTAAGAACCAGGTCCTTTATTTCCTCAGGAAAATGTTTGTAATCACTATGCTCAAAACAATGTTGAAAGAAGCTATTTTTTTCTTTAACCGAATAGGATTTTGAAAACCATTCATCCCCATTGTTTTTTGAATCCCAAGTATCCTTAAAAATTTGATGATCAAAATAAGGTACCAGATATTTCCCTGAATGAGAATAATCTGGAGATGCTATCCAGTGCACTACATCTTTAGATTCTTTGGAATAGGTACATATGATTACTCCGCCAGCATCCATTACAATGCCTAGGTCCTTTAATTTTTCGGAAACAACTGTGACTACTTCTTGTAATTCATCTGGTTTTTGCATGGAAAGGGAACGAGATCGTACAGTTTCTAAAGCTGCTTCAATTTGAGCTTCTTTAGTTTGAGCTTCTGCTTTTTGAAGATCAAGAAAACGAGTATAGGTTTGTTCAAAAACTTTTCCGAAACGCTTAAAAATATCATGCGCTTTTGGCACTGGTTCATAGGTTATAAACATAACATATCCATAATCAAAATACACAATATGGAATATTTGGAATGTAGGTAAAGGAAATCCGGCTTCAAGAATACCATCAATTACTTCACCAAAAATGGGTAGGGTACGCATAAACTCGTAATGCTTTACAATACCATCTCCGCCTAATTCATCAATATGAAAAGATGCTCCATTTTGTAACGGTTTTTGAAAATCGTAACCCACACCAACAATTGGTAAAACAAATGGCTTTTGGACAACACCTTCGCTACTCATATTCGCGGTTGCATTTGTTTTGTTTTCATCCCAGGTGCAATACCCGGCACTCCATGCCGGTATACCTAAAGCTTGAACTTGTAAAAAGAGATCGTTGGCAGCTTCTGGTAATTCATTACTGTGCTGCATAGCCATTGTACGGGAGCGTACTTTTTCAAGAGCATATTCTATCTGAGCTTCTCTGGCTTGTTCTTCTGCTTTTTTTAGGTCGAGAAAACGTGTGTAAGTTTGTTCAAAAACTTTGGCGAAGCGCTTAAAAATATCATGTGCTTTTGGTACGGACTCTAGAGTGATAAAAAGTAAATAACCGTATTTAAAATAAATTACATGATCTATTTGATTAGCAGGAAAAGAACCACCATTTTCTTTAAGTTTTATGAGTGCATCGCCCATTACAGGGATTGTACACATGTATTCATAATGCTTGGCACATTCTCTACCTTCAAAATTCTTAATGTGTATTGTTTGCCCACTTTTCCCGATATCATAATACTCTAAAAAAATATTTTCTCTTGGTGTTTGGTATGTTGGCATTGTTCCCTGTTCTGAACTAAACCACTCTGTAGAATCATTTTTATTATAAATATTAAAGGCACATCCTCTAGTTTTAATACCTAAATCACGTACTTGGGTATCTAATAAAAATGAAGTTTCTGCAAGTTCATCGCTATGCTGCATAGCCATTGTACGGCTTCTTACTTTTTCAAGCGCAAGTTCAATTTGAACTTCTCTAGCTTGTCTTTCAGATTTTTGAAGATCTAAGAAACGTTGATGTGCAAGGTCAAAAGCTTTTGCAAACTGCACTAGTATTTCAATATCCTCTTTTGGTGGATTATTCACAACACCGGGCAAGCTATAGCCAATTTCACCATGACTTGTGCGTGCCATAATAAATGTGAGTCCGCCAATATGTTTAATATCATCATGAGTAGGGGCTTGTGGGTCTATGTTTTTAAAATCTCCTAGACTCACCATTTTATCTATATAGTCAATGGCTTCTTCGGCATTCATTGCATAAACTACTGTAGATTCATTACTTTTTTCCCATGCTGCCAACAGTGAAATATCTACATGAATATGTCTGGGCAATTCCATTACAAAACCTATTTTGGTACCATCGCCAGAGGTCATGGCTTTTTCGTAGATTTTTGGTAGCCACATCATATGCCAAAAATAATTAGCTTCATGACCTAATTTGATGAATTCATTACGCATAGTAACTACAATGTCTAGCAAGTCGCTTGGCTGTTTCATTGCTATAGCTTGGGTACGTATACGTTCTAAGGCACCTTCAATTTCTAATTCACGATTTTTTTCTTCAAGTTCAAATGTTCGCCGTTTAATTGCTTCTTTTAGTACTGCGTTTTCTTTAGAGATTTTATCAAAACCTATAGTTTCGCCTACTTCGGTTTTGCCATCTGGTGTGGAAAAATGCTGATATATAAATCGCCAACCATTAGTTTTTTCTTGGAGCGTACTTGTAAATCTAAATCGGCCGTAATAGTTGTATTGTTTTTCATTTAAAAACCATGCGTCAAATAGATGCGTTATAAATACGAGCTCTCCAAACTGTTCTATGGTTTTAGATTCGTTTCTTAAATCGCACTTTCCAGCAAGTTGATCCGCAGTGTTGGCAAAAAAATGTGTAGTGTCTGTTCTATTTAAAAATTCTTCGTTTTGGGTAGAACCAATAAAATGATAAGCGTCATCAAAATAAGAGTCATAGGTTTTTATATCGCCATTTAAATAACTATGTAGCCATTTGTTATAAACTTCTATTAGCTGGCTTTCTGTTTTTTTGGTTGGTTTCATTTATTGAGGGGTAAATCTGTATAAAGAAAAAATGGCTTGACAGCATAAAAATCTTTTGGTCAAGATGGTTATCCTGATTAGTATACAATATTGTCAAGTATCTTATCCAAATAGCGTTCAGCGGCAGAGAATTTCTTATCCATTTGAAACAATTCATGAATCTCTTTTTTTAATTCCGCCAATTCCATTTGACTAAAGTCTAGTTTAGCAATAGATTTCTCTATTTTTTCAATACTAGTATCCTCATCGTCCATATTAAATTCTTGATGAATTACGGCAAAGGTGTCGCTATTGGTTTTGCGCTTTATTAGTGCTAACTCATCTTGCGTCTGAACTGAATCTGCTTGTGCACAAAGCAATAAAAGATATATTTTCAGTTCATGTTTGGTCCAATCTTTACTTGACTTATTCATTGCATTGAATTTTGTTTATTAGCTAGTTAACTTTCTTAGATTGAAAGAATGTTTAATAAGAGTAATGCGGGTATTTAATAGCAATACATGTTACTAATTCTAAATAGTTGTCTTTTCCATATAGGCAATTATTTGTTTTAGCGACATTTCTTTTACATAGCTACAATTGTTCTTATTTTACATGAACTTCTAATTCAATTTCAATAAGAAACTCTGGCATTGCCAATTCTTTAACTCCAAGCCATGACCCTGTTGGAAAATGTTTTGTGTAAATTTCATTTCTGTAGGCTGCAGTTTTTAAGAACTTAGGCATATTAGTGGTAAAAACATTTTCAACCACAACATCATCAAAAGAACTACCAAAGTGCTTTAGTATTTTATCTAAATCGGCATAACAATTAATCATTTGCTGTTCAAAATCACCTATAGCAGTTGGGTTACCATTGGCGTCCATGCTAACGGCACCTGAAATTTTTATATCATTACCTATTTTAACTGCATGGGTATATCCAAATACATTTTCAATTTCAGGTCGTAATTGAAAATATTCAGGAATTTCTGGTTTAATTTCTTCAACTTTCACTTCTTCAACTATTTCTTGTTCCTTAGGTACTTGATTACAAGAAGTGAGTGTAAAAATTATAAAAGCGGGTACTATTAATTGTTTTGCAATAGTAGTTAGATTCATATGTATATTAAGATTTAATAAATTATTTACTGGCCGCATCGGCTAATTGTTTGGTATCAACATATTGTTGAAAAGCTATTATTTTTGAATCTTTCAGTGTCCAAAAATGGGCTACTTGGGCATTTATTAATGCACCATTATTTTTTCTTTTTGCATTGTAACGTAGGGTTGCAAGTACTTTATCGTTATACATATCGTGCAGTTCAATATGCTCTAGATTAAAATATTCATGTTCTTCTCCTAGTCTCGCAAAAACCCCGTTTAAAACTGCTTCAGGCCCCACATAGGGGTTGCCATCTGCTAATGTATTTCCTTCAGCTTCGTTCCAAATTATGTTATTGCTCATTAAACCTAAAACTGTAGGTATATCTCCTGTGGCGAAACCATTATATAGTTTGTCTACTACGGTTACATTTTTCATGCTATTCTCTTTTTATTATTTATTAGCTATTTGGTAATTGCATTACTTAAAAAAATCAGCAGACTTAGTAGTCAAGATCATAGGTTTGGCTATCAAAAAACATTAATTTTTCTCCAATGATTTGTCCATATAGTTTTCCCTCAAAACACGTCTGCCGATTTCTATTTTAAAATGGTTTGGTTATTATTCTATAAGTAGATTAATTATTTTATGATCTATATTATTCAGAAGGAGGTATAACCTTATATCCTTGTTTCGTTAATAAACTGATATAGTCTAAATAGTAATGCATAGCGGCTATTTTATCATCAACAACTACGGCTGCAATATGATAAGGTACCGGTGTTACTTCCCCCGTTTTGGTATTTTCAAGCGTATTTACTCCCGAAGTAAGCAACCATTCACCTTCATTCCAGTTATCTTCAACTTTTACAGGTAAATAGAGGTCTCTTGATATATTATGTTTGTAGTTGGCCAAACTATTAACCCAATACGTTTTATGTTCAGTAGCAGTTAAAGAATCTAAACCACCACCAAGTCCGTAAACCATAGCATTTTCTGACATTAAGGCTGCAAGGCCATCAACATCTGCGTTCTGCAATGCCGTTACATATTTTTTTAGTAGTTCAGTAGCTCTTTCTCCATTGTTAAAATCTAGAGATACTTTTGGGTCTTGAGCGTTGCTCATACTTATAGCTAATGCCATAGTGACAAATAAAATTGTCGTTTTTATTCTTTTCATAATTTCTCGGTTTTATAAATTAATAGTGCTGTTTAAAATTAAAACGGAGGCCTATTCTAAAGAAATCATTATTTCAATTTAAAAACAACTAGTTATGGACAGATAGGTTTCTAAACTGTCCGAACACATCAATTTATTTATCAAGAAATTATAAGAGTAATAGAATTCGTTATATAATTAAGTAGAGGTGTAACCTGTGATCTATTTAAATAGCTAACAGGCTACTTGTATTTATATAATGAAAAATAAAATAGGGGTGAGGTTTACTATTAGTAGTCTACTTAGAAAAATTGAGTGGTAAACTGTCAGTTATTTATTTTTAAATTATTTTATATTAAGATACTATTGTACTAGGTATTTTATCTTCTTGAATTGTATTATTCTTGTTTAAATACACGTAATAAGAATGATTATCAGTATCAAGCGAAATGGATGTAAAGACATCACCATCTATAAAATGAATTGCAGAGCGGTCATCACAAGCATAACCATCTGTAAGTTTTTCAGTTAAAATATTCTTGTGATACAAAGGTCTTCTAGATTTTTCTGAATTGTAATGCGGGCAATGACTTTTATCAATAAACGACAAACATTTTACAATACTTAATTCTATTGGTCTAGAGTCTGTTGTACCACCATTAAACCAACATAAAGAACCTGCACTACCACCACCCATAACTACACCATTATCATAGGCTTTTTTAAGAGCAATATCTATACCTTGAGCTTTCCAAATGGCTAACATATTTAAAGTATTCCCGCCACCAACAACAATGGCATCCATTTTACAAATCAGCTCATCAAAAGATTCTTGTTGGTCATAAGAATTTATCCAAACGCTCAAAACGTGGGGAGTAACATTAATTTGTGAACAAACTTCGTAAAACGAATCTATATAACTTTGGTCTTCTCCACTGGCCGTGGGTATAAAACAAAGATTGGGCTTTTTTTTACCAGTTGCCTCGGCCAAATATTTTAAAAATGGTACGGTATGTCTTCCGCTGCCATAAATTAAGAGTTGTTTCTTCATACGGCCAAATTAATTGATTCTATTGCCAAATTAAAAGTATAAAGTCATTATTTTTTTACTGATGATACTCTTCTATATTTAGTTCATAACCGGTGATTCCAAGGTATACCCCAATTCTTCCATAAGGCTTAGCATATCAAAATAGGCAATTTCATGAACAATTTTTCCAGCATCATTAAAGGTTAAAATACTGATGCCATTTGTTTGCCCTACTTTTCCTGTAGGTGGTATATCTCCGAACATTCCAGTATTGGTGCCCGTACTCACCCAGTTAACATAGGTTCTATTTTCAATAACAGTTATTTCTTTATCTATAATTTTAATGTCTGGCATAGCCCTATACCAAAAATGCATGGATTTAAATAGTTCGTGTTGGTTGTAAGAGACATTTTCACCATTAACATTACGTACCACTTTCTGTATAGTTATAGACTGTTGTAACAGCGTATCATACTCACTCCACGCATTTAAATATATTTTCGTAGTCTCTTTTAACACAGATACATAAGTATTATTTGCCATTACTTGGTTCTTGTTTATCCTTGGTACATTATCCTTACAAGCAACTAGTATTATTAGTACTAAGCAAAAAAGATTAAAACTACGATTATTCATATCCGGATTTTTAATGGTTAAGTCATATTTTCAATTAAAGTATAAATTGTTGATAACCAGTTTGGTTTAGGATGAATTCTTACAACTATTGTCCGAACTAAGACAATTATTGATCAAGGTTAATAATCAGTATAATGTTGTACTTTTAAGGATAGCTCATTTTCCCTCAGTGAGAATCAACTTGTAAAATGAGAGTCAATTATCTTAAAATCTATCCTATTATTCTTTTGTCTTTATTAGGACTTAGCTTTAGCTATAGTCAAATAGTAGATTTAACAAGCGAGCATCCCTATAAAAAAGTCTTTGTTGAAACAGATAATTTCGGTACTTCTTACCTAGATACTTTAGAGCATAATTATAAAAGGGTGAAGCGAGATTCCCTAAGGTGGTCTATGCTTAATGATTTGGCGTATTATTGGCACTCTCGAAATTTAAACAAGGCAATAACTTTTACAAGGGAAGGGTTGAGAGGTACCAGGTTAACCGATTCGTTATGGCATGGTAGATTTCAAATAACACAAGGAGCTATTCTTTTGCGACTAGAAAAATTAGATAGTGCGCAGTTAGTTTTAGAAGACGCAAAGAAAAAAGTTCGTAAGACAGATTTGGCGTTCTTAAATACACAATTAGGTTATGTTTATGAACGTAGAGGCCAGCTAGACAGCGCCGCAGATTACGCATTGAAATCGCTTGAATTAGGAAAAGAACACAACGATACCAAAGCAATGGCTATGGCGTATAGTGATTTAAGCAACCTTTTCTGGAAACAATCAAAATTTGAATCGGGTGTGGAGTATGGACTGCGCTCTTTAGAACTATTTGAGGCATGGGGAATAACTGATTTAGATTATGATTTTACACTATATGTAACAGGAAATAATTATTTAGCACTAGAAGACTATGAACAGGCACGTAAGTATTATGAACAATCAATAATTATTGGAGAGCGATATGGGTTTTACAATAATTTAAGTGATGTCTATATCTCCTTAGTTGACCTCTATTCTTTTTTGGAGGAATTTGAGAAGGCAATGGAGGCAGGTAGTAATGCCGTAAAGTATGCCGAACTGTTAGAGAATAATTTCATGATAATGCGTTCTTGGCTTGCTGTTGGGAAATTGCAAAACAAGAAAGGAAATTATAAGGAAGCAATTGAAGGGCTCAAAAAATCAATTTTAATAGCAACTAAAGATTTTGGAGATGCCTATTATTTAAGCGATGCTTATAAAGAATTAGGAAGCGCGTATGCCAAACAGCAAGATTATAAAAATGCGTTTTATTCATTTTCTAAATACGATTCCTTAAAAAACGAAGTATTTACTGCTGAGGCGGACCATCGTATTTCTGAATTACGAACGGAATTTGATGTTGCTAAAAAAGAGAATACTATAGCTTTACAAGAAATTCAAATAAAAAAGCAGCAATCACGGCAACAATTAATCATAATTATTTCTTTCTTACTCTTATTACTACTTCTATTGGCATATAAAGCAATATCTAATAATAGTAAGAAGAATAAATTATTACAAAAGAAAAATTCGGAGAAAGAATTTTTACTCAAAGAAATACATCATAGAGTTAAGAATAACCTTGAGATTGTTTCTAGCCTATTATCCTTACAGGCTTCATTAATTGAAGACCCTAAAATTTTAAATGCTATGGAACAAAGCCAACATAGAGTTCATAGTATGGGTATGATTCATCAAAAGTTATATCTAGGTGAAAAATTGGCTACCATTGAGATGAAAGATTATTTTAATAATTTAAGTGATTACATATTACATTCTTTCGGTAAAAATGAAGATATAAATATTTTAGTAGAAATGGATGAGCTTGAATTAGACGTTGATATGGCAATACCTATTGGTTTGATTGTTAATGAGTTGATTACTAATTCTTTAAAATATGCTTTTCCAAATAATAGAAAAGGAACCTTACGTTTGGCTTTAACTAATAATCATGATTTAATTGTGTTAAAAGTTTCAGATGATGGTATAGGAATGCCAAATGCAAGTTTAAATGTGGGTACAGGATTTGGAACACAATTAGTAAATTTATTGGTAAAACAGTTAGACGGAAAAATGGTGCTACTAACAGAACACGGCACAACAGTTAATATCCAATTTCAGAATATAAAAGCTGCTTAATGGAAAATAATCCAGTTAGAATATTGATAGTTGAAGATGATATGATTATTGGAGCTAATCTGTCCATTCAATTAACAAGTCTCGGTTATGAGGTTACAGCTATTATACCAAGGGGAGAAGAGGCAATCATGCATATTAGAGAACAATCCCCTCATATTTTGTTAATGGATATTAATTTAAAAGGTTCTCTCAATGGTATAGAGACCGTAAAAATTATACAAAAAGCGAAGGATATTCCAATCATATATCTTACTGCTAACAGTGACGATGCAACATTTGAAAAGGCTAAAGAAACGCAGCCAAAGGCTTTTATAACCAAACCCTTTAATAAAGTAAGTTTACAAAGAACCATAGCTTTGGTGGTTGAGCAATTAAAAGAAAGTAAAGAAACAATTGATAATGAGCAGCAAATAGAAGTTCTTGATGATCGTATTTTTGTACGACATAATGGTAGAATGGAAAAATTACTTTTAGATGATATTCTCTATATAGAAGCTGACCGTAATTACTGTACTTTAATAACACAAAAAGTCAACCATATACTTACTTGTACACTGAAAGTTATGCAAGAAAAATTACCAAGTACCAGTTTCGTTAGAGTCCACCGTTCTTATATAATTAATATTTCAAAATTAGATGTATTGGCCGATGGTCATTTAGAAATTGGAAGGAAAGTAATACCCATTGGAAAATCTCATAAAGGGTTATTATTAAACCGAATAAGAACTATTTAGAGGTTTTTAAGGTTTATTTAAATAAGATATCTTTATCATACAAAACCCTCTACGACATATGTCATAAAGGATTGTAAATTTTAATTAGAAAGTTTTTATTAAAACTTAATCATTACTTTTTGATGTATTCCGGTTTGGCTTTTTTTTACTGGTATTTCTATTGTTTTTTCCTCTAAAATTGTTGCCGCCAGGTCTAGTTTTATTTTTCCCTGATTTCCCTGGCCCTCTAGGAGTTCTTGGCGGTCTGTCATCTTTATCTACTTCACCATCCTCATCGGTAAACTGATGCTCTGGCATACGTGGTATCGCTTGGTTAATTAACTTTTCAATATCACGTAAGTAGGGTCTTTCTTCCTTATCGCAGAATGAAAGCGCAGTACCACTTGCATTTGCACGACCTGTTCTACCAATTCGGTGAACATACGTTTCAGATACATTTGGCAAGTCATAATTTACCACCAATGATAAATCATCAACATCAATACCTCTTGCAGCAATATCTGTGGCAACTAATACTTTTAGTTTTCCGTCTTTAAAATCACCTAAGGCCTTTTGTCTTGCAGTTTGCGATTTGTTACCATGTATAGCAGCAGCTCTTATGCCTGCTTGGTCTAATTTCTTTACAATCTTATTTGCTCCATGTTTAGTTCTAGAAAAAACAAGAACAGATTCTTTAGGCTGTTGCTCAAGTAAATGAATTAGCAATTTTGGTTTATTTCCTTTACTAACAAAATAAACACCTTGTTCAACTTTTTCTGCAGTAGCCTGTTCTGGTTTAATAGTTACACGCTCAAAATCTCCTAGCATTTTTCTAGATAGTTCAACAATATCTTTTGGCATAGTAGCCGAAAAGAAAAGTGATTGCCTTTTAGGAGGAAGCTTTGCAATGATTTTTTTGATGTCGTGAATGAAACCCATATCCAACATTTGGTCTGCTTCATCTAAAACCACGTGCTCTAAATCTTTAAACGAAACAAAACCTTGGTTCATTAAATCTAATAAACGACCAGGAGTAGCAATTAAAATATCAACACCGCCTCTAAGGGCATTTACTTGTTTACCTTGTTTTACACCACCAAAAATAACAGTGTTACGTAAGCCAGTATATTTACCGTATGCCGTAAAGCTTTCACCAATTTGAATGGCAAGCTCACGTGTAGGTGTAACAACTAAAGCTTTAACCTTGCGCTTTGTTTGGCTTAAGCTAATACCTTCATATAGCTGATGAAGAATAGGAATACCGAATGCAGCTGTTTTTCCGGTACCTGTTTGTGCAACACCTAAAAGGTCTTTGCCTCCTAATAGAATAGGAATAGATTGTTCTTGAATTGGAGTAGGGTGAGTATAACCTTCAGCTTCTAAGGCTTTTAGGATTGGTTCGGCTAAGCCGAGTTCTTTAAATGTCATAAAATTTTAATAAGCGGCAAAGGTACGGTTAAATGTGGAAGAAAATGAAAAGTAGTTAGTAGTTGGTTTTATGTAAGAAGTACAAGGTACAAAGTACTAAGTAGGAATAGAGAAAATGGCATATTGACTTATTTTAGATTGTTGCTTATTGAGATGTTGTCGTGAGCAGATGAAAATATTGGGTATGAGGTAATAAGCATTATGTATTATGTACAAATTATTAAGTATTAAGTATTAAGTATTAAGTAGGAAGTTAGAACAGAGAAAATAGAGAATAGACTTCTTTTGAAAATTATCTAATGTTATGTGGGAGTGGGGAGTGTTCAATTAAGTGTGTCATCGGTTAAAAATCTATTGTCATTAGCAAGGCTAAACTATTAGAGTTGTTAAGATCCAACAACCAACATCTATTCTCTCTTTTCTATATTCTTTTTTCAAACATGATTTTTGAGTTTACGTTTAAACTTGAACTTGAACTTGAGATTTGAACTAGCACTTTCACTTGGTATATCGTTTAACGACACCAATTATCGGTAAGGTGATTTTGGGGTATGTGTCGTTTATCGACAAGAATTTACACTTAATCTGAGGTCGTGTAAAGTAACGAGTAAAATGTGTTTTTCAGCGATTCACCACCTAGTGAAACAAGGCCTGCGGCGTTCTATTAGTGTAACAAACGCAAGTCATGAAAACAATAATAACAATCATCTTTATCATCTTCTTAAGCTTCACTACCCAAGCACAAAACACTACTGAAGAAGTTAAAGTTGAAACTATTGAAATGACACTTGTTACTGAAACTACTTACGAGTTGACCCTAGAAGCTAAAACAGAAGTTGCGAGATTATACAAATCTAAAAACTCAAGAATTAAAAGAGATTTGAATTTTGTAACTAAAGCTAACAGTGCTAAAATAGCTTAATATTTAGTCGACAGTCGACAGTCGACAGTCGACAGTTTACAGTTGATAGTAAATAGTATTAAGTACTAAGTACTAAGTAAGAAAATAGAATATAGAGAATAGACACATTTTAATTAATACCGTATTTTATAGATTTAGCAAAGCTAAATTGTCATTTTTCCAACAACGAACAACGAACAACGAACAACGAACAACGAACAACGAACAAGAACAACCAACAACCAAGTTGAACTTGAACTTGACTTTTGAACTTGCACTTGAACTTACAACCCTGCCATTGCAGCTTCGGCACATCGTTCGCCGTCCATTGCGGCAGAAACGATTCCGCCGGCATAGCCACCACCTTCACCACATGGGAAAAGGCCTTTAATAACAGGGTGTTCTAATTTTTCATTTCTTGGAATACTAACGGGTGATGAGGTTCTTGATTCCACACCCACAATGTTTGCCTCGGATGTGTAATAGCCATGCATTTTATCCCCGAAAGCTTTAAAGCCTTGGCGTAATCTACCACCAATAAGTTTGGGCAATAGGGAATGTAGGGGAGCAGAGTTTAATCCGGGTTGGTATGAAGTAGGGTTGAGGTCTACAGAGAGGTTTCCTTCTACGAAATCGGTCAAACGTTGTGCAGGTGCAGTTTGTGTTCTTCCGCCAGATGTGTATGCTAATCGCTCTAAATCCTTCTGATATTCTAATCCTTTCAAAGCTCCAAATTTCTCGTATTTGGCAATGTCTTTATCCACATTTATTTCAACGACGATGCCCGAATTGGCATATAGGTTATTTCGTTTCGATGGAGACATTCCGTTCACAACAACCTCACCAGGTGCAGTTGCCGCAGGAACTATAAATCCGCCAGGGCACATACAAAAAGAATATACACCACGTTCTTTCACTTGTTCTACTAAACTATAAGAAGCTGCAGGTAACAATTCGCTACGTTCACCAGAGCAATGGTATTGAATACTATCGATGATATGCTGAGGGTGCTCTACACGCACACCCATGGCAAACGATTTTGCTTCAAGTGTAATGCTCTTTTTATGTAATAAATCGAAAATATCACGAGCTGAATGTCCCGTTGCCAGAATCACACGTTCAACAGCCATTTCATCGGTATTATTTAAAACAATTGCTTTTAACGTATTATTCTTGATGACGAAATCGGTCACTTTGGTGTTGAAGTGTATTTCACCACCTTGTTTCTGAATTACTTCACGAATATTCTGAACAATTTTAGGCAGTTTATTCGTTCCAATATGTGGATGGGCATCAACCAAAATTTGATCTGTAGCCCCATGAAAAACTAAGCTTTCAAAAATGCGACGTACATCGCCACGTTTAAGGCTACGGGTATATAATTTTCCATCGGAATACGTGCCGGCACCACCTTCCCCAAAGCAATAATTACTTTCAGGGTTTACCTTGTGGTCTTGGTTTATAGCTTTTAAATCGCGCCTACGGTCTTTTACATTATTACCACGTTCAAGAACAATGGGTTTATAGCCCATTTCTAAACAACGTAACGCTGCCCACATCCCTGCTGGACCAAAACCTACAATATGTATAGGTTTAGCGTTCGATACATCTTTGTATTTAAAGTTAAGCGCATTGCTCGGAGCTGGTTCGTTAATATAAATTGCCAGTTTGTAATTAAAGAAAATTTTAGGCTTACGAGCATCTATAGACTTTCGAAGCACCTTAATTTTAAAGGTTCCATCTTCGAGTCCCAGGTACTTTGCCGCACGAATTTCTAATCCGTTAGGTGTGCCTTCTTCCTTTAATGATAATCGCAACTGTACATTTCTGACCATGCTGCAAAATTAAAGTAAAAATTATGATGAGAACGACAGGAAATTAAAAATGCTAAGGAGAATGGTAGTTCTACTTTTCTTCAATAGTTCTAAAAGTCAAATTCACTCTTGGATTCTTGCTTTTAGTAGTTGGGGGCAGCCGATGTAGCCAATGTGTTTGGGTTTCGTCTTTCATAATCAGTAAACTACCATGTTCTAAAACCAATTCTACTTTTTCCTTGGTTTCTTTATGTTTAAAAGCAAATTTACGTTCATCGCCAAAACTAAGAGAGGCAATGGCGCCGTTCTTTTTAAGGTCCTTTTCTCCGTCACTATGCCAAGCCATTCCTTCACTACCATCATGATATAGATTTAGTAGACAAGAGTTGAACGTTTCACCACTTTCTTGTTCCACTTTTGATTTCAATTCAAGTAATTCGGTGGTCCATGATAATGCGAGTTTGGTGGTTTTAGAGTACGTGTAGTGAAATGGTTTTTCACCATACCATGCTACCTTCCGTTTGGTAATTATTTTCTTTCCAAAGATGATCGCTTCATCGTTTTTCCATTCAATTTTGTTCAATAATATATCCAAATAATGTATTGCTTCTTCAGGGGTAAGAATCTTTCCGTAGTAGTTAACCGTTCCGCCATGGGGAAGTAGGTTGGTGGTATGGTCTACCTCAATATCAAATAATTTCATTATTCTTTTTTCTAGCTATTTCAAGTACTAAAATACTTTGTAATCTATTTAAAAACAAAAGCGAATAGCTATCCTTAATAAGATTATCTATCCGCTTTTATATTTAAAGAAAACAATGACGACTAAACCTTATTACTTTTAAGCAAGTTTTTAATGGTCTTGTTCCACTTTTCTATTGATTGAAATTCTCCACTTAATTGGAAATTAATTTCAGCGTCATAGAATTCAAAAACGGTGTCCGGTTCATTTATTTTTTTAGAAAAAAGAGTCAGTAGTAAACGCGCTGTTATTTTCTCCTTTTTGGCATACGATTTACCGATATTAGTAATTTCACAAGTTTTAATAGTAGCTAAATTGGCATACTGCTGATTTAAAACTTCTCCAGATTTTGAAATGAAGAACACGAACTTTTTCTGAGTATCAACACCTATGCCGTAGTGACCAAAAATTTCATATTCCGTAATTTGACAATTATGTTTGCTTGCGACTTCGGTTAAAGAAGCCATCATTTGTTTTTCTTTTCTTTTTCTACTTCTGTTTGTAATAACAAAAGGCATTGCACAAAGTGCAACAGATGCTATACCGATAGCGGCTATTCCTAATTCCATTTTTTTCTATATTAATATGAGATACTGATTTTTGTATGAAGTGATGACTCACACCATAAAGACATTTAAAATGAGCTAACTCAATGGTTAGCATGTATAAAATGGATTACCAGAAACTATGAAAAGGGAAGATAAGGTCAGACTTTCTATGTCTGATCAAAAGTGTATTAGCATACAGTTTGTACTGCTTATATCTTGCGTTGAGGATTAACTCATTATTGGATAGATGTGAGTTAAAACTAGTAAAAGGCAGCTTGTAATTTGGTGATGAAACTTCGGTAACGTCAGCAATTGAAATTTCGGTTTGTTGGGCATGAGGAGATAAAACCTTGGAAGATTCAGAATAGTATGTTTTCTGATCATCATTTTGGCTTAAAACAATCTCGTAAGAAAAGGGTAACGTATTTGCAGAACTATATATTCCGAAACAATATATTGTAACGAGTAAAAGAACTTTAAATAGGTTATTTATACTTTTCATATTATACCAAAACTGCCTGGTCGAGAATTACATTAACTTCTTTCAAACTTTCTTCATTGTCTAACAACAAAACTAAAATGTCATTTGCTTCAATTATTGTAGATCCTCCTGGTCGTACAAATGTACTACCTCTTTTGATCATAACAATGAAAGCAGTCCTAGGAAAATGTAAATCGATTATTCGCTTATCCACAGCAAAACTATTAGGTAGGATAGTTACTTCTTCCATAGCAGATTTAGGCAGATTAAGAATATACCTATCATTCTCAGCTATAGCTTTCACTTTATCGGGCAAGGCAACATTTAGCCATTTTGCAAAATTAGATAAGGTAGTTCCTTGGATTAATACGGACGAAACGGATATAAAGAAAACGATACTAAAAATGATATTTGCTTTGTCAATACCTGCTAATAGGGGATATGTAGCAAATACAATGGGTACGGCACCACGTAAGCCAACCCACGAGATATAGAACCTTCGCCCAATTTTCATTTTAAAGAACATGAGGCTAAGAAAAACACTAACAGGTCTGGCAACAATAATTAAGAATATTGAAATGAGCAGTCCTATTCCCAAATACGGAGTGATTTGTGACGGAAAAACCAATAATCCTAACGTAAGGAACAACACAATTTGCATTAACCAAGCCATACCGTCGAACATTTTCAATATGGTCGATTTATGTATTAAATCTTGATTGCCCAAATACACGGCACAAATGTAAATAGCTAAGAATCCGTTACCACCAACGGTGTCGGTAGCAGAAAATGTAATGAACATTAGTGCAATTACCAAAACCGGATACAGTCCTTCAAAACCTAATTTAATTTTGTTAATGATTATTTCGCTCAATTTCCCAAATGCGAATCCGCCGATGCCACCTAAAATCATTTGTTTTAAAAACAGCGGAATAATAGATAGTATGCTTAAATCTTGATTGATAACCAATGTTAAAAAAGCTAGCGTAAGCACATAAGCCATGGGGTCGTTACTACCACTTTCTAGTTCTAACGTGGGTCTTAGATTGCTCTTAAGCGCTAAGTTTTTAGAACGTAAAATGGAGAACACCGCAGCCGCATCGGTAGACGAAACTATAGAGCCTAATAACATACTTTCGTAAATGGTGAAATCGGTAATGTAGTACACAAAAGTGCCTAAGGTAAGTGCAGTGAGCAAAACCCCTAAAGTAGAAAGCATAATACCTTCTTTTAAAATCGGTTTTACCGCACTCCAGTTGGTATCCAAACCACCGGAAAATAAAATAAAATTCAGAGAAACAATACCTATAAATTGGGCAAGTTTAGGGTCATTAAAATGAATACCACCAATACCATCAGATCCTGCCAACATACCTATTGCCAAGAAAAGAATTAAAGTGGGTACACCAAATTTGTACGAAGTTTTGCCAACTATAATGCTGATAAACAACAAAATAGAACCTATAAGAAGTATGTTTTCTATAGTTAGATTCATTGGTGGTTATTGATCTTAATTTTAAGGCAACAAAGTTAATTTTTTAAGGTCATTTATTAATTTATGAATGTTAATGTTATGTTGTAATTGCATCAATGTATTATAGTTTATTTTATTTCTTAACATAGAATTAGAATAAATGCATATAATTATAAATACATTTGCATATATCAATATATTAAACATCATGGAGCTAAAACAAGTAGAGAAAATATCAAAAGCATTAAGTGATGTAAATCGTTTAAAATTATTGCAGTACATGCAAAAGAACCAAGGAAAAGTGGAATGTACAAAAGCCTGCAATTTGCTTGATTTAGCCCAACCATCTATTAGTCATCATGTAAAAAAACTTGTAGAATCAGGTTTGATAAACCAGCATAAAATAGGTCGTAATTATAATTATACTTTGAATCATGAAGTGTGGGATAATTATATGTTACGATTACAAAACTTGTAATTTATTTAATTTAATAGATTGATACTTTTAAATATATAAATGAATTTATTAGCATGAAAAAAATAAAATATTCCGTGTTGGATTTAGCCATAGTATCGCAGGGTACAACATTGAAAGATACTTTTGATCACTCGGTAGCCCTTGCGCAAGCTGCGGAAGAAGCCGGCTATACCCGTTTTTGGTTGGCAGAGCATCATAACTCTGTTGCCATTGGTAGTAGTGCCACATCTATTTTAATAGGTAAGATTGCTGAAGAAACTAAAACAATACGTGTTGGCTCTGGCGGAATTATGCTGCCAAACCATTCCCCATTAATTATCGCAGAACAGTTTGGTACATTGGGTATTCTATATCCAAATAGAATTGATTTAGGGCTAGGTCGCGCGCCAGGAACCGATCAGTTGACTGCACAGGCAATACGATCCGATTTTTTCCAAGCAGCACAGTCTTTTCCTTTAGAAATTGAAAAAATACAACGCTATTTCTCAACAGAAAATGCAAATGCTAAGGTACGCGCAACCTTGGCTGAAGGGGTGGAGGTGCCTTTATACATTTTGGGTTCAAGTACTGATAGTGCTCACTTAGCGGCGAAAAAAGGATTGCCCTATGCATTTGCGAGTCACTTTGCGACAACGCACTTAATGAATGCCTTGCAAATTTATCATCAAGAATTTCAACCATCGGATGTATTGGAGAAACCATACACCATGGCAGGGGTGAATATTATAATTGCAGATACAAATGAAGAAGCAGAGCGTATTTCAACTTCACTGTACAAAATGATAATAGGTTTGTTAACAGGAAACAGAGGTTTTATGCAACCACCAGTTGACATGACAGACGATTTGCGAGAATTAAGTCAAAACCCCTCTGTGCAACAAATGTTGAAATATTCTTTTATTGGAAGTAAGGAGACCGTTAAAAGACAAGTACAACAGTTTATAAAAGATACTCAAGTAGATGAACTTATTGCTGTTACTAATATTTATGATGGGCATGACCGTATAAAATCATACCAATTATTTGCTGAGATTATGAAAGAGCTGAACGATTAAATTCCCTGATTTAACCTATGAGCTATAAAGGGTAAGTGTTGTTTACTAACTTTAAAATATGGTAGTATGCCGCATACTGGGCTTTAATTTTTGATTCTGGTCTTCTTTCTTTACTGTAAATACCATTATTCATTTTTGATTTTACCACCTTATAATTCAACTTAATGGCTACAAGTGGGAGCAGAAAATCTAGCCCCCACCTTAAGCTATATTCCTGTACAATTTGCTCTTGTAAAATTGTTTTTAAAACGTTCTTTCCGTATAACAAAACCCCAGAAGAAACAGGGTTGTAGTTCTTTATATTTAGCGTATTGCTTAAATAGCTTTCCATTTTCAATTTTTCATTAAATTCTAGTAAAGACATAGAATTATCATCTTCAATTTGTCGTTCTCCCACCAAAATATAATTGTAGTTGGTGTTATTCTCATTTATGTAATTAAGGAAAGTCTTGAAAACTTGTTCATGAGGAAAATCATTATCCATATCGCATTTAAGTACAAAATCTGGACTATGTTTTAGCGCATCTTCAAGCAATACTTTTGTTGAAAGGGCTATTCCTAAGTTGGTTTTATTCGTGATAATTTGAAGTTCATTACAAACAGTATTTCTAAATTCATTTAGAATAGCTAATGAATTATCAGTGCTATAATCATCTACTACAATAATATGAAAGGTGTGATTTGTGAATTTAGAAATCTCAGCGACAATTTTTAATAAAGTCTGTTTTATACTTTGCTCTTCATTAAAACAAGGTATTATGATTGTTATTTTACTCATCCTTTATTGTTAATCTAGGGTATTTAACTTGATTGCAAAATATCCTTATTTAATCAATAATATCTAATATTGATTGCCGCTCTCTATTAACAGTAAGTTTTGTTACATCTGGTCTTGAATAATGCCCGACAGAATCAAAGTTTTGGCGTTCTTCTAGTACCCTGTTAAAATCTATAATTGCGGTAATTAGCCCCTGTTTTTCAATTACCGGAGCAACAACCCATTCTCCATCTGGTCCTGCAATACAGGAACCTCCATTAGCCAGTGAGTCTGCAGAATTTTTTAGAATTTCATCAATATGGGGCGTATCTTTTGGAAAATCCCTTTTACTCATTAAACTAGAAACGGAAACCACGAATGAACGGGATTCCCTGGCAATAAATCGTGTAATGTCGGTTGTATTAAAATCAGAGCCAGGCCACACGGCAATATGCAAATCTTCACCTAATCCGTATAATGTGGTTCTTGCTAAAGGCATCCAATTCTCCCAACAGTTTAGTCCGCCAACGGTAAAGTTTTTTAAGTTATGAACCTGTAATCCGTTACCATCTCCTTGTGCCCATGTTAATCGTTCTTCATAGGTAGGCTGTAGTTTTCTATGTACAGATTTAATTTCTCCATCACTATTTATATACACCAGTGAGCAATAAATACTATGTCCGCCTCTATTTTTTGCACGTTCCATTGACCCTAAGTAGATGGCAATTTTATGCTGTTTGGCGAGCGCGCAAATGTCATCTAATTCTCCTTCCTCAATTTGAATGGAATTTTTAATATAATGCGCATGAATTTCTTTCTGTTCTTTAGAATTGAATTTAGCCCCGTCGGTCATGGAAACCCAAAACGGGTAGCCAGGTAACAATGCTTCACCAAAAACAATTAGCTCACAATCATCATCACCAGCTTTACTAATATATTCTTTGATTTTAGATATAGTGGCCTCTTTATTTAACCAAACAGGAGAAATTTGAGCCATGCCTATTTTAAGATTATTTTGGCTGGGAGTATCTATAATTTTAGTCATTGCTGTCAATGATTTTTAATTTGTCGTTAATCTGTTTTTTAAAACGCTGTGCAAAAATATGATTAGGGTCTAACGCTAGTGCTCTGTCAATATTAGATGTTGCCAAGGATAAACTATCCATTTTTAAATAAATACTACCATATAATACATAGGGCTGTGGAATTTTCGGATTGTTAATTTGCTTATTAAAGTCATTAGCAATTGATAGGGCGTTATCAAAATTCTCTAAGTCAGATTCTAAGGTAGCTGCATAGCTAATAAAAAAAGGAATTTTCTTTTGGTTAGGAGTCGTTAAGCTGTGTAACGAGTCTAAAGCTAGTTTTGGGCCATATATAGCGTTTAAAACCTCTATATACTCAGCTTTTATATAAGATTCGTTAGGATATTTATGAATAAATTCTCTGTAATTTTTCTCTGCAGTGGACATAAAATTAGGTATGAAGTTATCACTTAATTGTAGTTTTTGGTCGCGTGCATTAAACAATTCAATAGTAATGCGTGTAACCTCTAAAATTAATTGGTCGTCCTCGTGAATCTCATTTTCATTGTTGTTTATGTCAATTAATATTTTAATCCGCTCAGTAAGGTCCGTAGTGCTTTTACCAACTAATGCTTTTCCGATAACAAAAGTAGAATCGAATGATACTGCTTTTCTGAAAGCCAGGTCAGATAAAGTCCATTGACCATAATCCAAAATATATTCCCAACCTTTATTAAAGTAAAAAATAGCAGAATCATTTTCAGTGCCATAAGTATAAGCCACTTGCTTTTTTGAGGTTTTACTTTGTTTTTGTTGACATGAAGTAATCATTACAAAAACTAGTAAATAGATGGTATACTTTAATGACATGGAAAATGTGTTTAGTCAAAAATATTATTTTTTATTTCATTGAACCCTGGCCATGGGCTAAAATAAATTACGGAATCCGTTAGTGAAACTATAGCATGTAAATTATCTTCAGCATCTGTAGTGTATTAAGATTTATGTCATTCTGATGCTTTATTACCAAGTCTTAAATTTTCAATTAATTACATTATCAATACACCTCATACTCTTTTTTATAGCTCAATGGTGTACGCTTTGTTATCGATTTAAACTGTTTATTGAAGTTAGAAAGTGTTTGGAATCCGCTTTCATAACACGCTTGAGAAACGTTCATTTTCTTTTCTATGAGCAATTTACAGGCATGTCCTATCCGTATTTCACTAACAAATTCTGAAAAGGATTTATTAGCATGTTGCTTAAAATACCTACTAAAAGAAGTGGGTGTCATATTTGTCAACTTAGCCAAATCTGTTAGCGTCATTTTACGTTTAAAATTTTTCATCACGTAGGCATAAACTTTAAACATTCGTTCAGTATCGGCTTCTCTTAATGTATTAGTATAACCTGGACTTGCTAAAATTTTAAACTCCTTCGTATTACTTATAAAATTTAGAATTTTTAAAAGGTGTAGAATACCATCAAACCCTTTCATTGGTAGTAGTTCAAGCATTAACCTTTTTAAGGTTACGGCAGACTGTTCAGTAAATTCAATACCTCTTAGACTTTTATGAAAAACCTGTCGTAGGCGAATGGCCTCATCGCTTTGTAGAATATTTTTTCCTAAAAAGTCTTCGCGAAAATAAATAACAACCCCCTCGGACCAAGCAATATTCATTTCTTGCTCCTCTTCATTTTCACTGCGCCACAGGTGGGGTAGGTTAGGGCCGGTAAATGTAATATCTCCTGCTTTATAAGGTTTAACACTATCACCAATAAATCGTGTGCCGCTTCCTTTTAAAACCAAAAACAATTGATTTTCCGAATGAAAATGCCAATGCGGGTCAAAAACTGGTTCACTCAACATGCGTGCTAAATAGGCTCGTGTTTCTGGTATGGGCGATTTTTTAAGGGCAGATTTCATATGTTGAACAAAACTTAATTAGTGTTATAATTGTTCTGAATAGCTACTAATGTATCAAAAAATGAAGTTATTTTAAAATAGTATGATAAAATACAGTCGGTATGTGATATGTAAGAGTAATTTCTAGGTTGATATTTATAGTAATATTGAGATAAGAAAACTAGGCTCTATATGAAATCGTATCTCTCCGCTTTAAAAATTGTGTTTATACTATTGCTTTTTGCAGCATGTTCTCCTACCAAGAAAGAGCGACTAGATAATGAACCACGCAGAATAGAATTACTGTTTTTAGGTCATGAAATAGAACACCATAATTCAAGAGCATATTTTCCAATTTTGGCATCAGCTTTAACCAAGGACGGAATCAATATTACCTACACAGAAAAACCATCCGATTTAAATGAAAAGAATCTGGAATTGTACGACGGACTTATTATTTACGCCAATCATGAAAAAATTGGTAAGCAGGAAGAGAAAGCGCTTTTAAATTTTGTAAAAGAGGGTAAAGCTTTTATTCCTATTCACTCAGCAAGCTTCTGTTTCAAGAATTCATCAGAATATATCAATTTGGTAGGGGCACAGTTTATGAGTCATGAAACAGGAGATTTTACTGCTGAAATTGTTGATAAAGAGCACCCAATTACAAAAGATTTATCCACATTCGAGACTTGGGATGAAACTTATGTTCATGATAAAATAGCTGAAGATATTCATGTTTTAATGGAACGCGTTGATGGTGAGCATCGTGAACCTTGGACTTGGACTAAGGAAGTAGGTGAAGGCAAAGTTTTTTATACCGCATACGGACATGATGAAAGTACATGGGAAAATAAGGGCTTTCAAGAGCTAGTAAAATCGGGTATACTTTGGGCGGTAGATGAGAAGGTGAAAAAAAACTGGGAAGCATTTATGAAAGATATGCCAACTCTTACATATGAGGAAAGAGCAAACATACCTAATTATGAAAAACGAGATCCTGCACCAAAATATCAATTACCATTATCTCCTAAAGAGTCAAAAAAGCTAATACAAGTAACTGCCGGCTTTGATGTTCAGCTATTTGCTTCTGAGCCAGATATCATTAACCCTATTGCAATGAATTGGGACGAAAGGGGGCGGCTTTGGGTCATTGAAACAGTAGATTACCCTAACACCGTTCGCAATGATAATAGTATTGGCGATGATAAAATAAAAATTTTAGAAGATACCGATGGTGACGGTAAGGCAGATAAGGTTACCGTCTTTGCCGAAGAATTAAATATACCTACAAGTTTTGTCTTTTACGATGGCGGTATAGTAGTTTCGCAAGCACCCTATTTTATTTTCTTAAAAGATACTAATGGCGATGATAAGGCAGACGTAAAGGAAATTTTAATTGACGGTTGGGGAACTTTCGATACGCACGCTGGTCCATCAAACTTGCAATATGGTATTGATAATGATTTATATGGTGTGGTAGGATATTCAGGATTTGAGGGTAAGGCCTTGGGTCATGATTTAAAATTCAATCAGAATGTATATCGGTTTAATCCAAAGAAAAAAACATTTGAAGTACTGACCAATACAAGTAATAATACTTGGGGCTTAGGAATAACGGAAGATAATTCCATATTCGCATCTACCGCAAATAATACGCACAGTGTGTTTGTAGGTATCCCAAATAAAAATCTTATTGATGTAAAGGGAATAGGGACAGATGGTAGTGCAAAAATAGATGGGCACTACTTTATGCTACCCATAACCCCAAATGTAAGACAAGTAGATGTTTTTGGTGGTTTCACAGCAGCTGCGGGACATCATTTTTATACGGCAAGAGCTTACCCAGAATTATATTGGAATAAAATTGCATTTGTATGCGAGCCAACTGGAGGTTTGGTGCATCAAGCACGAATAGTAAAAGAGGGCTCAGGATATGCTGAGGAAGACGCGGGCAATCTATTTGCATCCTCAGATGAATGGAGTTCCCCGGTAGATGCAAAAACAGGTCCCGATGGGGCGGTTTGGGTGGCAGATTGGTATAACTTCATAGTTCAACATAACCCAACTCCAAATGAAGAACGTGGTGGTTATGATGCTGAAAATGGCGAGGGGAATGCCTATGTAAATCCACTTAGAGATAAAGGTCATGGAAGAATTTGGCGTATTGTACCAAAATATGATTATGAGTACGAACCTATACAATTATCTAAAGATGACCCAGAGGGACTGTTAGAAGCTTTAAGTAGTGATAATCAATTTTGGAGATTAACTGCACAACGGCTTTTAGTGGAAAGAGGAGATACCGATGTACTGAACAGCTTGTACAAATTGATTACTAAAAAACAAGTTGATGAAAACGGATTAAATAATGCAGCGTTACATGCAATTTGGACTATTAGTGGTTTAGGTGCATTGGAAAATGATAGTAATGCACTTGGGGTAATAAAGGGTGCACTTTATCATAAAGCGGCAGGGGTTCGTAAGGCAGCCATACAAATGTTACCCAGAAACGACGATACAGATGCCGCATTATTTAAGGCAACAACCCTTAAAGATAGGGACCCTAGTGTACAATTGGAAGCTTTGCTATACTTCACGGAAAGACCGTCGTCCAAAAAAATAGGTGCTTTAGTATATGAACTTACAACCAATCAAGAGATTATGAACGATGCTTGGTTATATAAAGCCTTATACGCAAATGCTACCATTCATATGACTGGATTCTTAGAGGCATTCCATAAAGCGAATCCTACTTATGTAATGCCTTCAGAGGAAAAAATGGATATGAGCACCAGTACTTATGATGATAGCAGTTGGGAAACAATGGAGATTCCGCAATACATAGAAGATGCTGGTTTAGATATTGATGGTATTATTTGGTTTAGACGAGAAGTTACCATTCCTGCAAATATGGTTAAGGGAACAACTTTATCATTAGGGCCAATTGATGATTCTGATATAACCTATGTAAACGGAGTAGAAGTAGGAAGTATGGCATCTAGCTTTAGCTCCAACAGAAATTATGAAATTCCGGATGGAGTATTGAAACCGGGAAAGAATACCATAGCTGTTAGAGTAGAGGATAATGGAGGTGAAGGCGGTATCTATGGTAATTTTTGGCAATTGTCTCTACAGTCCGGAGAATCTATTGTTAGAATTCATGGTACTTGGAAATATAAGGTTGAAAAGAGCTTTACCAATCAAGAAGAAAAAGATGCGACTATTTTTGATATGGTTGGGCTTTTAAACAAATATTATGGTGAACAAGCTGACACTGGTAATGAGAATAATGAAGAGGTACAGGGCTCTGCAAAAGTAGTTACCATTAAAGCGATTACCAACGAAATGAAGTTCGATGTTACCCAGTTTACTGTAAAGGCTGGAGAACAAGTAGAGCTGGTATTACAGAATCCTGATTTTATGCAGCATAATTTGGTTATCACAAAACCAGGTAAAAAAGAGGTTGTAGGTAAAGCAGCCGATAAAATGGCGGCAGACCCCAATGCGGCAACGCTTAATTACGTACCTCAAATGAGCGATGTACTTTTTGCCACTCCAATTTTAAATCCTGACCAAACATATTCACTCAAGTTCAAAGCGCCGAGCACACCAGGTGAATATCCATATATATGTACGTTTCCCGGGCATTGGAGAATTATGCAAGGGGTAATGATTGTTAAATAGTTAAGAGCACTTACATGAAGAATAAAATTGATTTCGGGGTGAGTACATGGCTATGGCAATCACCATTTACAACAAACAGTATAGAACTATTCCCAAAAATAAAGGCAATGGGGTATGATTTGGTTGAAATACCTGTGGAAGACCCTCTTTTAATAGATGCAAAAGAAATAAAAAAGGCACTAATTGATAATGGTTTAAAAGCATCTGTTTGCGGTGCTTTTGGTCCAACAAAAGATCTTACGCATGAAGACCCAAAAGTGCATAGACAGTGTTTTGATTATTTAGAACTGTGTTTTGAAATCTGTAATATTTTAGGGGTAAAATTTTTGGCAGGACCAATGTATTCTGCAGTAGGCAAGGCTCGTATGGTTTCAAAGGACCAGCGTAAAATGGAATGGGATTTGGCGGTAACCAACTTACAAAAAGTATGTATCATAGCTGAAGGACATGAGCTATCTATAGCATTAGAGTCCTTAAATAGATTTGAATCTGATTTGGTCAATACAGCCGATGATTTAATGCGCATGGTTAAAGATATTAATCACGCCTCTGCACGTGTTTTGCTAGATGGCTTTCATATGACTATTGAAGAAAAAAATATAAGAAAAGCTATAAATACTGTTGGTGATAAATTAATACATGTTCAAGTTTCTGAGAACCATAGGGGAGTACCTGGAACGGGGCTCACTCCGTGGAACGATTTTAAACTAGGACTCCAAGATATAAATTACAATGGTGGATTGGTCATAGAAAGCTTTACACCAGAAATTAAAGAATTAGCCGCTGCGGTATGTATATGGAAAACTATGGCCAAAACCCAAGATGAATTCGCGCAACAAGGACTACAATTTTTAAAACAAACGTTTAACGATTAAAAGTATCAAAATGAGCAAAAAGAAAATAAGAATAGCCATTGTAGGCCTTGGTTTTGGGGCAGAATTCATTCCTATTTATAAAATGCATCCAAATGCCGAGTTGGTGGCAGTATGTCAACGTAATGAAGATAAATTAAATGAGATTGCTGATGCTTTTGGTATTTCAAAGAGATATACATCCTATGAAGAATTATTAAAAGATAAAGAAATAGATGCTGTTCATATAAATACTCCTATTCCAAATCATGGCGAGCAATCTATAAAAGCGCTAAAAGCAGGTAAGCATGTGGCATGTACAGTGCCTATGGCAACTACGGTAGATGAATGCAGACAAATTGTTGAATTGACAGAAAAAACCGGACTTACCTATATGATGATGGAAACCGTGGTATATGCCCGTGAGTTTCTTTACATGAAAGAGCTTTATGAAAAAGGGGAATTAGGAAAAGTTCAATTTTTAAAAGCAAGTCATCAACAAGATATGGACGGATGGCCAAATTACTGGCCTGGTTTACCGCCAATGCATTATGCCACACACTGTGTTGGTCCAGTTTTAGGATTGACACAGAATGAAGCGGAGTATGTTTCTTGCTTTGGTTCAGGAACTATTCGTGAAGAGTTAATTAAAGAATATAACTCACCATACGCTGTAGAAACCACCCATATAAAATTCAGAAATTCAGATTTAAGCGCACAAGTTTATCGTTCCTTGTTTGATGTCGCCCGTCAATACAGAGAAAGTTTTGAGGTCTATGGCTCCAAAAAATCGGTAGAATGGCCTTTAATAGAAGGGAAACCTTTGGTAGTACATACCGCTAAAAAACCAGAACCAGAAATTCCGGAAGAAGTTGAAAGTCCCGATTTTGCTAAACTATTGCCTAAAGAAATTCAGGCATTTACTACGCATGGTGTGTATGACGAAGGTGATAATCAACATCTTTCATTTACCCAAGGGGCAGGGCACGGAGGCTCTCACCCACATTTGGTACATGCCTTTATTGACGGATTAATTAATGGAACTTCGCCTTATCCAAATGCAAAACAATCGGCAAATATTACTTGTGTGGGTATTTTATCACATGAATCTGCCCAAAAAGGAGGCGAAATAATAAAACTTCCAGAATTTACTTTTTCAAATTAAAAACCAAACAACTCTTTTAATAGTTTAAATTACAGTTCGGGTGTCTTAATTGACATTTCGGAAAGTAATTTTTTTTGTTTAATAGAAAAGGTGTCATGTTTGTTGTTGTGCAGGGTAATCAAAAAGAAAGAATTATACTTCTGAAAGGAAATCCCTATTTTTAAAAGCCTGAATCTAACATTTTACGATTTGAAAATAAAGCATATTAAATGAGTATTTTTTCAAAAATAGTTAAGTACAGTATTTTAATATCCATGGCGATTATTGTTGTTGAGCAAGTACTTAGCTGGGGTGAACCCTTTATTTGGCGAGAACAAGCTGAACATATAATCATTGTTATTGGTATAACTACAATATTAACTATTATTAATGTATACTACGATGATTATATTTCTAAGAAATACTCTTGGGATCAAGCACCAAAGAAGCGTTTATTATTTGGTTCATTAGGTTCAATTACAATTATAGTAGTTGCTTACGGCATACTTAGAATGCTACTTTTTGTTGGATATTTTAAACGGCCTTTTGCCGATTTCATTTCAAATGAGGATAGTGAAACCTATTTGATTTTTATTATAGTAGCAGTATTCATTTCATTATTTATACATGCATTCTATTTTTACAAAGCATTACAAGATACCAAGGTAAAAGAACAAAAAATAATAGCAGGTTCGGCATCGGCAAAATTCGATGCTTTAAAAAATCAATTAGACCCGCATTTTCTGTTTAACAGTTTAAATGTATTAACAAGTCTCATAGAAGAAGATCCTATACAGGCACAAAAATTTACGACGTCTTTGTCTAAAGTATATCGTTATGTATTAGAGCAGAAGAGCAAAAATTTAATTCCTGTAGATGAAGAACTAAAATTTGCCAGAACTTATGTACGACTTTTAAAAATGCGTTTTGAAGACAGTATCATATTTGAAATACCCGATTTGGCAACAGACCCAGAAGCCAAAATTGTTCCATTATCATTACAATTGTTATTAGAGAATGCAGTGAAGCACAATGTGGTAACTTCTTCTAAACCATTGCATATTAAAATTTATGAGGAAGATGGGTATTTATACGTCACCAATAATCTTCAAGAAAAGCAAGTAGTTAAAAAGAGTAGTGGGGTTGGGTTACAGAACATAAGGCAACGATATGCAATTTTAACCAGGAAAGAAATGCAAATTTTTAAGACCTCGAATGAATTTAAGGTCCGCTTGCCTATGTTGACCAACGCTATATCTTTTAGAGAAACACAAGATTCTCACATTAGTGCCAAGCGCTATGAGAAAGCTAAAAAACGTGTAGAAGAAATTAAGGGTTTCTATGGCAATCTAACATCGTACTGTATAGTAATTCCGATACTTGCCTTCATCAATTATAGAACCACTAGTTTTACGTGGGTCATTTTTCCGGCTGTTGGGTGGGGAATAGGTTTAATAGCCCATGGCTTAAAAGCATATGGAATAAATCCTTTATTCGGTAGAGATTGGGAGGAGAAAAAAATCAAGGAATTGATGGAGAAAGACAATTTCTAAATGTGTTTTAAATAGATGTTATGAAGCTAACAGAAGAGGTTAAATCGTCTATAAATGAAAGTGTTTTGTGTTGGTTGGCAACATCATCTACAGAAAATATTCCCAATGTATCGCCAAAAGAGATATTTAGCTTTTATGAAGATGATATCATTATTGTAGCCAATATAGCATCGCCACAAACGGTTAAGAATATAAGGACGAATAAAAATGTGTGTATCAGTTTTATAGACGTGTTAAAGCAAAAAGGATTTCAGTTAAAAGGCGAGGCTGAAATTATTGAGAAATCTTCTTCAGCGTTCTCTAGCATGGAAAAAGTACTTCTTACACTTACAGAAGGCAAGTTTCCGTTTGCATCGATTACCAAAATTACCGTCACCAGTTCAAAGCCCATTATAGCACCTAAATACCTATTATATCCTAATACAACAGAACAAGAACAAATTGAAAGTGCTAAGAAATCGTATGGATTTTAACGGAATTTAGTTCTTGCAAATACGACTTTCTACAATTCAGTCATAAAAAAGTACAACTGGGTATTTCATTTTTTAAAAACCTGGGTTATCTGCCGAAATTTGAAGTATAGCAATCAAATAACAATAACCTAAAACATATAAAGATGGAATCAAATTTTACAAACGACCATAATTACAAGTATCAAAAAGCAAAAGACAAAGTAGAAGCAATAAAAGGTTTTTATGGCAACTTACTGGCATACTGTATTGTAATTCCGATTTTAGCATATATCAATTATAACACCACTAGTTTTCCTTGGGCAATTTTTCCAGCATTGGGTTGGGGATTCGGTGTAATTATGAACGGCCTTTATGCCTTCGGTTACAATCCACTTTTCGGTAAGAAGTGGGAAGAAAGAAAGATCAAAGAATACATGCAAGAATCATAACCTAATAAACTGAAGATCATGGAAAACACCAAATATAAAAAGGCAAAACAAAGAGTAGAAGAAATCAAAGAATTTTATGGTAAAGTAGCCTCGGCTGTCGTAACCATAATACTCGTAGCGGCTTTAAATTATTACCTTAACGAATGGGAATATGCTTGGTTTCTTTGGGTAGTATTCGGATTAAGTATTAGCCTGTTTTTTAAAGCAAATAAAATCTTTAACTTGAATCCGTTTATGAATCGTGACTGGGAAGAAAGAAAATTACAAGAGTTTTTACAACAAGAAGAAAATAAACAAAGATGGAACTAAACGAATTTGATCAATCGGATAAATTGGCAAGAGCCCAAAAGAAGGTAAAAGAGATAAAAGGATTTTATATTCACCTACTTGTTTACGTACTGGTAAATTTATTTGTCATGACTGTTACTATAATGGGTATCATGTCTGGCGGAGCTTCATTTTCAGAGGCTTTGTTCAATATAGGAACTATATCTACTCCATTTTTCTGGGGAATTGGCTTGGCATTTCATGCGGCCAAGGTGTTTGGCTTTAATCCTTTTTTCAGTAAAGATTGGGAACAACGCCAAATCAGTAAATATGTAGAACAGGAGGAAAGAGATGCTGAAAAATATAGATAGTATGAATACTTCAAAGGTAAATAAGACTGATGCACAGCTCGTCAAATAAATAAATACATTGAGGAAGATAAACGCGAATTTGAAAAATATAGATAACATGGAAACTAATCTACCAAACGATAACCTTGTAACAGAAGAATTGAGTAGGTTGTCTAAATATGAAAGAGCAAAAACAAAAGTGGCAAGTATAAAAGGCTTCTATAATCACGCAATAGTTTTTGCTATAATAACCATCATTTTATTCTTCTTAAGACATAAGTTTGTTTTCATTTTAGTGAGTAAAGATGCAATCGGAAATCCTGATTTTTTAAATTGGATTAACTGGAATGTTTATGGCACTACTATTGTTTGGGGAATAATACTTGCTATTCATGGCATTATTGTATTTAGTAATATTTCGTGGTACATGAAGAAATGGGAAGAACGTCAAATTCAAAAATTTATAAATTCAAATAGAGACTAAAACATTCTATTCTAATTAAACGATATAAGAACCATGAAGATCATTATCATTGAAGACGAGAAACCAGCAGCACGTAGGTTGGGTAGAATGCTAGAAAGTCTTGACTTAACTGTTTCTACCATGTTACATTCAGTTGAAGAGGCCATTGAATGGTTTCAAAATAATGAACATCCAGATTTAATTTTTTTGGACATTCAATTATCGGACGGACTCTCTTTTGAAATTTTCGACGTTATAGAGGTTCATAGTGCTATTATTTTCACTACGGCTTTTGACGAATATGCATTACAAGCGTTTAAATTAAATAGTATAGATTATTTATTGAAACCTATTGATGATGAAGATTTAGAACATGCGGTAACCAAATATAAAACACTTTTTAAATCGGTTAAAGGGCCTGAAAAGATAGCCTTAGATTTTGAGGACATTAAAAAACTATTGATTAACCCCTTAGAACGCGAATATAAAAAGCGCTTTACAGCAAAAGTAGGTCAGCATATAAAAATTATAAACTCTGAAGATGTGGAGTGTTTTTATAGTGAAAATAAAGGCACTTATGCGGCAACTAAAGATGGTCGAAATTACTTATTGGATACTACATTGGAACAACTTGAAATGGAGTTGAAACCTCAAGTATTTTTTAGAGTCAGCAGAAAGTATTTTGTTAATATAGAGTATATAAAAGACATTATATCATACACCAATTCAAGGCTACAGATAAAACTAAATAATAATCCAAATCTTGAAATTATTGTAAGTAGAGAAAAAGTAAAAGACTTTAAGCTCTGGTTAGAGTAAATGCTTGGAAGTATTTTAAGGTAAACAGTTTATTATTTTGTCCTAAGTCCTAATATTACCACCTGCGACTGCCAACTGATACTGAATACTTTTACTAAATACAGTTAGTTTTTTACCCGAATTGTCTCAACATCTTCGTCATCAATCCGGTTTTCGTCGAAAGCAGAAGGCAATAATTTTGGTATTAACTTAATAAATATAGGAAGTAGAATTGCCCCGCCAGGTAATATAAAAATAGCTAGTGAAGGTATACTTTTGAAAATATCTAAAAGCTGATTTTGAACTTTTTTCTTTTCTTCATTACTTAAATCACGCATCGTAGATTTTGATAGCAACGCTACAAGTTCAGCACTTTGCGACAACTCTTTTAGTAATCTTTTACTATTGCGTAAAATTAGTTTTTTTACAATTTTACCCATACTATCGTAAAATTGCTTAGCAAGATTCTTTTCTTTTAAATAAGGAATAATAGCTACATTTAATTGAAAAAATGTGGTGACATCCTTAATTGAATCTAAAATTATAGTCTTTTCAAAACCTAAATCTTTTCCTATTCCAAAAATAAATTCAGACTCCGTATAGTCCAACGAATGATCTTCCCAAACGGTAAGGCATGCCATATCTAATAAATAGCGATTCTCCCAGATATCCTTACTATTCAATAGCCTATCGCGGTAAGAACCATCAAATTTATTATCGGCACAATTAATATAGGTCAATGATGATGCTAATAGTTGGGAAAGTTTATTATCCTTCCTGTTTATTTCCTTAGAGCTAAGTGCATGGTAGGTAATATGTATTGCTAAGTACTCAATTTCCTCTGCCTTTTCCTTCAAAGAAACATATTCATTTAAATAGTGTTTAAAAAGTAGGACATCAATAAATAGAAGCGAGTTGGTTATTAGACTGTTAAAAGTTTTACTAATTATATTGTCTTCAATATATATTCTTGAAGTCATTAATTTTTCCAACTTTGCGGATGTTTTATTACCCGTAAGTAGTTTGCCGAAAAATCCCGTACTATTAATTTTTAATATTTCGTAGAATTTAAATACTTGCTCTACAAACTGGTCAAAATCTTCACCTCCTTTAATCTTAAATGTAAAGTATAGCGCATTTAGGAGGTTAATCTTAGCTTTTTCATCTTCAGATAATAGATGCTCAGGATGAATAAATTCAGGAATACCAGAATTTAAACCATATACAAACCCACTTTTTTTTAGCGCATGGTATAGGACATCAAAGTCGGGAAAAGCATTTTGGTGTTTTTGAACGACCGATCCATATTTTTCTATCCAACCAGAGGCAGACGGGTTCATGTGTACATATTTTATGGGTGCAAAGTTAGCTAATTATAATTTTCTACTTCTAGTTACCATATATATAAAGGTGATTTTTTTAGCATTTTAAGGTTCCTGTCAAAAAGTAGAATATCGATATTAAAAAAAAATATTCACATTTTTTTAATAAAAATGAACCTTTCGTTTTTATTCTCGTAAGTAAGGGTGATTCTAATCTAAAAAAAAAGATAATGAAAAAATCAAAATTATTTATGGGACTTGGGGCACTAGCCTTAGTAGGAGTTCTTTTAGTGGCAGCTGATCATATTGATGCGCCTGATGCTATGGGAACCACGGCAGATATTGCCGATTTTTATGCTTTTGAACCAACTTTGGGTTCAGATAATACTGTTTTTGCGGTAGACCTTCAATCAAATGTATTGCCGGATTTGGCGTATGGTACGTTCGATGAAAATGTGTTACTAGAAATCAATATTGATAACGATGGCGATTTGGTCGAAGATTTGGTAATACAAGCAATTCCAAGAGATGGTAAAATGTATTTCTTTGGTCCTGTTGCGCCAAGTGAAACCGGTTTAAATGGTTCCATAATGGTAGATTCTCCATTAGGGTCAGTAGACATTTCTGCAGAAACGGCCATCGTAGAAACAACTAGTAATGGTGTGTCTTTATTTGCAGGCCCAAGACAAGATGCATTCTTCTTCGACTTTTTTCAATTCAATGAAGTAATAGGCGGGACTGCACCTTTAGGTTTTAAACCAGCGGGTGATCCCAATAGTACAGATGACGATGATGATACAGCGGTTGATACATTTGACGGTGCCAACACTATGTCTATTGTTGTTGAAATTCCAAATAGCCTTTTAGGCGAAACAACAGCAGTTAATGTTTTGCAATTACCAGTCTATAAAACATGGGTAACTACAAATGCTAAACAATAATAACCTTATAAAAATTATAAAGATGAAATTTAAAAATATAAAATATACGTTTTTATCACTTTGTGCAATTACAGCTTTAGCTTCTTGTAGTGATGATGATAATACACCAATGGTAATGACACCTACTTGTAATGACGGAATTATGAATGGTGATGAAACAGGAGTTGATTGTGGCGGTACATGTACGCCTTGTGAAGACGGTATGGAGCCAATGGGTCCAGATTTTACAGGAACATATGCGCAAGTAGACTTTATGGGCAGACCAGGCATTAATACAGTTTTAAGTGCCGATGGCGAAACTAAGAATTCGCATAATATGTCTATTCCTTCAGAAATGCAAGCCACTTTTCAAGCTGCTTTTGAAGCACGGTTAGAGGCATACCACGATGTTTATGCAAATATATTAGGAGCAGATCCTGCAGCAGTGAACTTTGAGCCAAATATTTTGGGTGATATATTAAATGGACCAATGGACGATGGTTATACTAACAATCCAGTAACCGCTACTGTATTAACTACGGTATTGTCTAATGATGTTCTTGAAGTTGCCCCTAATTTACCAACAACTTATTTTAATGGTGGTAGTGGTGCACCAAACTATGAAGGTGCAGTAGGTTTGACTGGTAGAACACTACAAGACGATGTTATTGATGTATCGTTAATACTATTATTTGGTGGTGGAGATGGCGCAAGATTTAGTGGTCAAGATACCGATGGTGATGGTATGGCAGATTTACCTAGATTAACTTCAGATGGCGTTGGGCTAACCGCTACTGTAGACACAGCGTTCCCTTATTTGGGCGCACCAGAATAAAAAGTTGCCTCAACCTTATAGGTTAGAAATAACCTAAAAGACTGGCACAACCCTAATTGCTTATGAAAAAGAAGGGATGGGGAGTTGAAAAGCTCCCCTTTTTTTAACAATCCAAAAAAAAACAAACTCATGAAATTATTAAAGCTTTTACTAGTAGTTATGCTGGTATCTTCTTGTGATACTAAGAATCAAGAAGCAATTGCTAATAAAGAAGATTACAACAAGTTTTTAGTTTCTAATGAAATTAAAACGACATCAAAATATTTTGAACTTTGGAATTCAAAAATAAGACCAGATAGTATTCAGCTTACCAGTTTTGGTGTAGTTGGTGGAGAATATAATAGGTATTTTCAAAAAACTGGCGAAATAGAATTTTTAAAAAAAGCAGAAAAGAGCTTAAAAAAAGCAGTAGAAATAGCCAATATTGGTAAACCTGGTTTTTATAGGTCTTTAGCTAGAAATTATATATCGCAACACCGCTTTAAAGAAGCCTTGCAATTAGCTGATTCTGCAGCCGCCATTGGTGGCGATAAAAATGAAACCCAAAGTTTATTTTTTGATCTGCATATGGAACTGGGAAACTATGAACTGGCAGAAACCTATTTAGATAGCCTAAAGAATATGTCGGATTTTGGGTATTTGATTCGCATAGCAAAATGGAACGATTATAAAGGAGATTTGGATACGACAATAAACTTTATGGAAAAGGCTAGAGATAAGGCAGAGTCTGCTAAGAATAAAGATTTGATGTTATGGAGTTATACAAATTTAGGTGACTATTATGGACATGCCGGTAGAATAGAGGATTCTTATAATCAGTATTTAAAATCGTTAGAAATAGATAACGATAATGCCTATGCTAAAAAGGGCATTGCATGGATCGCATTTTCTAATGATGATAATCCAGAAGAAGCCCTTAGGATATTAGATTCGGTTACCAAGACATATAGTGCCCCAGATTATTATTTGTTAAAAGCAGAAATAGCGGATTACATGGGTAATGATTTAATTAGAACTAAGAATTTGGACCACTATTTTTCTAAGGTAAAAGATGTTGCCTATGGCGATATGTACAATGCCTATAATCTTGACTTGTTTATAGGGGAAACAAAACAATATGATCAAGCATTGGTTTTAGCCCAAAAGGAAGTTGTAAATAGACCTACGCCAGAATCTTATAGTTGGCTGGGGTATAGTTATTTAAAGAAAGGCAATGAAAAAAGAGCATTAGAGATTATGGATGAACATGTGTCTGGTAAAACTTTTGAACCTGCACTGTTATTCCAAGCAGCAGAAGTTTATAAGGCAAATGGTCAAGAAGAAAGAGTTAAAGATTTAAAGAACGAATTAATGGGTGCCCTGTATGAATTAGGGCCCAATATGGAAAAGCAAATCCGTGAACTGTAATTAATCGCCCAATTATTTCATTTCTGGTTTGTTTTAGGTTGGATTGTTTTTTTTCAACGCCACGATGTAAAGTCGTGGCGTTGTTATTATTACGCATTTCATCGAAAATTATGTTTTTTTTAACAGGGTTATAGATGAAATACATATATTTATCGTCCAAATACATTTAAAGTGCCCCAGCATCTTAAAAATGTGAACTAAAAGTAACCACCAAAACTAAATGTTGTTATGGAATACCTACTCTTTACATTATGGATTAGCTTAATGATTTTGCTAGTTGGTAAAACTATTTTTGCTTACCGATCATTACAAAAAACATTACACAGAACAAATAGCTCTATCTAAATTAATTTTCTTAATAGTACAGGTAATAGGAGTAAATCTAGGATTAAGGCTGTTACTAAGGTTACGCTTATAATCAATCCTATGGTTACACTTGGTTGATGTATAGAAAATAACATCACCATAAAACCAAAAAATAAGATAATAGTAGTTATTACTAATGCTCTGCCTGTTTGCGCAAAAGTTTTCTCAAGAGCAGCCTCTTTATCTAGACCTTGAGTAATTCCTAATTTATATTTTCCTAGAAAGTGGATAGTGTCATCAACGGCAATGCCAAAGACAATAGCAAAAACCACAGAGAGTGAAGCTTCAAGCGGTATGCCTAAAAAGCCTAACATACCACCAGCAAATAGTATAGGTAGAATATTAGGTACAAGTGAAATTAAGAAGATTTTGATGTCTTTAAAAACAAACGCCATTATCACTCCGATTAACAATAATCCATATAGGAGTCCTTCTAAAAGGCTGCTTCGTATGTATTCAGAGTTTTTATCTAGTAATATACTTTTACCTGTTACTTTTATTGAAACAAGTGAGGTGTCCATCTTCGTTTTTGCAAAATGAGCAATATCATTGTAAATAATTTGTAAATTATCGGTGCCAATGTCTTGCAGTCTACCGTTAATACGGGCAATAGTTTCGTCTTTATTCACGAATTTACCTAACTGCTTACGAGCTAGTTTACGCGTGTCTTTTTGATATTTTAAAAAGGTTTTTTCATCGTTTGGTAGAGTAAAATATGCTGCACTATTTAAGTTATTGGCTTTATTAAAGATTTTATAGGGTAAGTTGGCAGATTGCACGTTGCCAATACTTTCAAATGTTTTTAAATATACCAGTAGCTTTTCTATTTCTTGCGCTACTTTAAAATCGGTAACCTTATAGCCATCGGTACTCATTACCGCAATTTCTAAAGGTCTAAATCCAGAAAAATTACTCTGAAAGAAATCAAAATCTTTGGCTATTTTACTTTCCGCAGGTAGGGTATTCTTTAATTCCTGATTAGTTTGTACCATGTAAATACCTAAAAAGCAAAGCGCTGTAAAAATAACAGTACCTAAAATGATGGATTTAGGGTAAATTTTAGTGAACCTATTTACCTGTAAAAGATAGTTTACCCAATTTTTAGAAATGCTTCTACGCCCTATCAATGATTTTTCTGGAAGAGATATAAGTAAAGAACCAGTTAAGAAAATAACGGTAATATAGGCTACTAAAACACCAATAGCGGCATTGATACCGAATTCTTGGATACTGACCAGACGAGAAGAAAGCAAGGTTACAAAACCAACTGCGGTGGTTATAGAAGTTAATAAGGTAGTCATACCTACTTCTCTAAGCGAAGATTTAATGGCTTTATAACGTGGTATGCCCGTTTGCAATTTTCGAATGTAACTGTCTGTTAAATGGATAACATCAGATGTGCCCACAATGAGCATGAGTACTGGATAAAATGCTGCCATGGCATTCAATTCTTTACCTAACCAACCTAATAATCCCATAAATAATAAAAGCGACATGGCTATGGAAAAAACCGATATTAAAACCACCGGCATACTTCTATACACCAAAAGCAGAATTATAAAAACTAAGATGGACGCTACTATTGTGGTGGTAAGTACTTCACTCTTTTGCATTTCTACAATAGCTTCATAAAAGAAAGCCCTTCCTAAAATGTGAAAGTCGGGTAAGTTGTGTTTTTTTAAAGAAGCTCTTATACTATTTAACAGCATTTCAGACTGCTTGTAATCTAAGTTGTCTTCGGTCTCTAAAGCTAAAACCACAGACTTTCCCTTTTCATCAACAAGTACGTTTATAAAAAGAGAATCTTCTTTAATCTTGTTCCAATCTTTCTGGTATTGGGTAGGGTCATCAATATGAATAATGGGTAAAGTGGTATAGCCAAATGAAGTTTTAAGCGGGTAGGAGAGCGAGGTTAAAGAACTACTTTCTAAAACATGGGTGAAGCTTTTACTTTCCTCAGAAAATGCCTTAAAACTATTTAAAAAATCTTGTTTAAATATATTAGGCTCGTTCTTTACCGCAATTAGTAAAAAGTTGTCATCTGTCCCGAATTCTTCAACGTAACTGTCATAAAAAGCTAAATCGGGATCATCTTCTGGAAAAAACTGACTAAAATCGAAAGAAAACCGAAGCTCATCCAATTTAGAGGCAGCCAATACGCCTAATAGGATGAAAAGTACAATGAAAAACTTTTTAAGGAAACCAAAGTCAACCTTCATAGAACAGAATAAATATCTATTTCGGGTGCAAATTTACCATTCTACATTGTAACCGTACTAAAAAGTATAAAATAAGAGTAATGAAGTTTTCTTTAAAACCTAAAATGCTCTTATTATAACTATAGTTCAATAAAATTGTCGAGATCTAAGGTCCAATCATAATTGGTGTATTCAATATCAACGCCTTTGGTAGAAGGTATAATTTCATTTTCTTTTAAAATTTTCTTGATACCGCCTTTTCCACCAAAATCTCCGCGAAACCAATTAAATAGAGAAGTTACCTTAACTACATTTGTATCGTTATTGAAATCGCTAGTTCTTTTAAGGTGTTTTTTTGTACCTTTTTGTAACTGCTCGGGTAAACGCTCCCACTCATAGATGGCAACCGGAGGGCAATCCTTAGCACCACAGTTTAGCGCAAAATGAATGTTGTAGATAGGGTTATCTACTCTCAATTTTCGTTCAAATTTATTTGGGAACCACTTACGTATATAGCCTAAACCATATTCCCATTGCGATTTTCTAATGAGTCCGTGTTCTATTTTTGCAAACGATACCATTTCGCCTGCAATTTTAATTTGCTCTAACTTAAAAAAGCTACCTCGATCATCATACAATTCTGGATTCTTTTGAAGAATTACCTGAATGTATGCATTGTAAATATTCAGCCAAAATGCCAATCGCTTATTATTGGTATCCAGTGCATTGTCTAATTCTGAAATAGAAGTATTGGTTAATACGTTTTGTAGGTCTTGCGTGTCTTGTTTATCGATAATTCGCTGTAAAAAGGTTTCGGACAATTCGTTGAAATCTGTATCCTTATTGGTGTCGACCTGTGCACGCACATCAGTTATAGCTATAAATAGCAGAGCCAATATAGTTATAAGAAAAGGTATTTTTAGTTTCATAAAAGTGTTTTAGGTTACCTTATTTACGTAATAGTAGTTAAAAAGTTCGTGAAAATTTAGTCGAATTATAATTTAATTGATTTCGTCAACCTTTTTTTTAATTTTAGGGTGGATATAAAACTTTTTTATGCAATTTGCGTAGGTAAGGCGTAAACCTAAACTTTTTAGGTGGTAGTTTTTACTTTTTATCAACTACGCCTTGGCTATATTTCTATGATAAGCATAATAATACCGGCACATAACGAATATAATAACTTGCAACGGCTCTTCAAAGCTGCTTGTTTTTTAGATCATGAAAAGCTTTGGGAAATTATTGTTGCGATATCTCCAGGTAATTCTGATTCTATTGAAATGCTAGATTGTAGTCAGAAAGTCAAATTGCTTTATTGTAAAAAGAAGGGAAGGGCAGCTCAAATGAACGAAGCTTCTAAAATAGCATTAGGTAATATTTTTGTTTTTTTACATGCGGATGTAGTTCCGCCAACCGGATTCATTGATGATATTTTAACTAGTTTACAAGATGGATATGATGCAGGTTTCTTTTCATACAAATTTGATAAAGATGTGTGGTACCTACGCGTAAATGCATCGTTTACAGCTAAAGACGGACTCTTTACTGGAGGTGGAGATCAATGCCTTTTTATCAAAAAAGAGGCTTTCAATCAACTGGGAAAGTTTAATGAAGAACAAGTGCTGATGGAAGATTTTGAGTTTTTCCGACGGATGAAAAAGGAGAACGTTCCATATACCATCGTCAAAAATGACTTGATAGTTTCTGCTCGTAAATATGAATCGAACTCTTATTTGCGTGTAAACCTTTCGAACTTTCTTTTAGTAGTACTCTTTAAATTCGGATATCCTGGCAACAAGTTAAAAACACTACATAATAAGTTGATACGCACCCCATATAATGGATGAAATAATTAATGGTATTCAGCAAATAGGTATTGGTGTTGTTGATGTTAAAAAAGTATTTAACTGGTATAGAAAGCATTTAGGTTTTGATATTTTATTATTTGAAGATGAGGCAGTTGCATCTTTAATGACAAAATATACCAATGGTAATGCTGAAAAGCGTGAAGCCTATTTGTCTTTAAACATGACTGGCGGTGGCGGGTTGGAAATTTGGCAGTTTAAAGACCGAATTCCAAGTAAACCAAGATATCCAATTCAATTTGGAGATTTAGGTATCTACGCCATGAAAATAAGATGTAAAAACCTAAATGAAATACATTCGTATTTAAGGGGTATAAAGGTATCTCATCTTTCCGAAATCAATCATGTCTACCGTTCCAATTTTTATTTTAGCGATCCTTTTGGTAATCGAGTGCAAATAGTTGAAGATCATTATGTTTTTTGTAATGAATCTTCTAAAAATGGGGGAGTGCAGGGTGCGGTTATTGGGGTTAGTGATATGGAAACTTCTTTGAAGTTTTACAGCAGCATGTTAGGATATTCTATAGTAGCATACGATGCAATAGAAACAGCAGATGAAATCTCAAAAGGTAAGTTTAGAAGAGCGGTAATTTCACAGGAACGGAAGTTAGTTGGCGGATTTGGAGAACTACTCGGTCCCACGCAACTAGAGCTTATTCAAGTTCTAGAGAGAAAACCCATTAAGATATTTGAAAATAGATTGTGGGGAGATTTAGGCTATATACACTTATGTTTTGACGTATCGGGTATGAGTTCTATTAGAGAAAAAGGGAAGCAGAACAACTATCCTTTTCCGTAGATAGTGCCCATAGTTTTGATATGGGCGATGCCGCTGGGCATTTTAGTTACATAGAAGATCCAGATGGGACTTTGATTGAATTAGTAGAAACGCATAAAGTTCCTATTCTAAAATCTTTGGGTATTTTTTTAAACCTAAAAAAAAGAAATCCGCACAAAACCTTACCTAAATGGTTGGTGAAAAGTCTATGTTTTCACAGAGTAAAAAAGGACCGATAAGCTAAACCAATTTTAGTTTTAGCTTTTACTGGTATTTCTAATTAATCCTATCCCAGAAAAGAAAAATATAGCTCCAAGAACGCCATAAACAATTAGTTGTTTTGTGGTTCCTGCACTGTTTCCAAATAATATTGCTGCGTAAACAAGTCCGCCAATTCCTAACAAGGTTAATACGGTACCAAAAAGTTTCTTTAAATCCATGGCCGAAAAATAGTAAAAAAAAATGGTCAGTTTTTAAAAACTGACCATTAATGCTTTAATTTTTATTTTACTCGATAATCGAGATTTAAATGCTCCGACCCTTGTGTCGAAATTTAATGTTTAATTTCCTAATAATACCTCGAGGGATTTCCCTGAGGTGATTTATTATGAAGCGGATACAACACCTAGTGTATAGAGTTGCTCTAAATTTGGTGATTCACTACCACCTGCCGGTTCTAGTGTAATACCAAATGCTTCTGAATCGTTAGGGTTATTAAGTGCAAATACTTTGTTTTCATCTGAAGCAAAGTCTTCAAGTAATCCCATGCTGGTAGGAGTAAGCGGAGAAAGCTTTAAAGACCAAACTTGGTAAACAAAACCTTCTGGTGGTTCTGGTAAACCTTTGGCGTCTATAAATACTTTTTTGTCTTCCTTGTTCCAGTATGCTTTTGCATAAGATGTTGGCGACACCTCTTGTCCTCCTAAAGAAGTTACACTTATGTTTTTATCACGTAGGGTATTCAATAAATTTTGAGTTTCTTCCAATGAAGAATCGGTGTCAGCAATTTGCTGCTCTAAATCTATATTTTGTTTTTCAACTACTTGTATGTCAGATTTTAAATCTTCATTCTGTTGATACATCCAAAACAAACCAACAGCCAATAATAGTGATGCGGCCCAACCTACGTAAAGCATAATTGGGTTACGTTTTTCGTTTATAGATACCACTTTAACCTCTCCGTTAATTCTATCCATTAACGATTTAAAAGAATAATCGAATCCGGGGGACGCTTTCTTCGATAACGCTAAAATAGAAGCTTCAATTGCTTCTATTTCTTTTTGAATTTCCGGATACTCTTTCGCATAATTGGCGATTTCCAGATTCTCTTTATCTGAAAGTATACCAGCTATATAGAGCTCCAAAATTCCTGATGCTATGTATTGTTGTACATCCATATTACTTACTTTCCATATTTTCTCTCAATTGAGAAATGCAACTTCTATTTCTTGTTTTTACCGTGCCTAACGGAATATCCAATTCTTCTGCAGCGTCTTTTTGAGTATATCCTCTAAAGTATAACAGTTCAATGATTTGAACACATTTTTCCTTTAAATTTTCAATAAGTTTCCTTAAACCTTTTGTATCAACTGTTGAAGTTTCGTCATCGGCCTTGTTCTGCAAAATACCTACGAAGAAATCTGCGGAAAGGTTCTTTTTATCATTTTTATACGACCTACTGCGTATTTCATCGATGGCGGCATTTCTGGCGATATTTAATATCCATGTAAAGAACCTTCCTTTAGATGAATTATAACTATCGCAATTATTCCAAATTTTAATGAAAACGTCTTGACAAATTTCTTGGGATAAGGCATCGTTCTTAACGATGGTGTTGATGACACCACAAATGTTATCGGCGTACATAGCGTGTAACTTTTCGAAAGCAGTGGAATCTTTCTTTTTAAACTGTTCAACCAATAAATCTAATTGCATAGGGTAATATTAAATTTCGCTAAAAATAGAAAAAGCTGTTCTTAGAACAGCTTTTATAAATTATTTTTTTAATCTTATTGAATTAAACCAGCGCAGCTAATACGTGCACCGGCATCACCACTAGGTTGAGAGGTAAAATCATCTACACCTTGGTGTACAATTAATCCTTTACCAACAATGTTTTTATTTTCATCATCACAACCAATACACCATTGGTCAGTAGAAAACTCAATTGTAGCTGTTCCGTCAGATTTTGCGGTAAAATTACCAATATCACCTTTGTGATATCCTTCACTTGCCAGCCATTTACCATGCGGTTCGTTTGTTGGGTTCCAATGTCCTCCAGTAGAAGAACCGTCATCTGACGAACAATCTGCAGTTTGGTGAATATGTATAGCATGCTCGCCTTCAGAAAGTCCGGTTAATTTTGCGTTCATTGTAACCTCTCCATTTTCTTCAACAAAACTTACTTCTCCACTTACATCACTATCACTTTTAGATTCCATTAGCATAGAAATACGGTTAGTAGTAATTTCTTCAGCTACTTTTTCCATTTCATGATCCATTTCTGCATCCATTTTTTCAGCTTCTTTCTTAGCATCTTTACAACTAAAGACAGCTATTAGCGCTAATAGGGCTAATTCAATTTTAAATATTTTCATTTTCAGTGTGTTTAAGGGTTATGTGATAAAGTTACGTATTAATACCTATACCTTTTGCTCATTTCCAATTCATTTTAACAGAATTGATAAATGTGAAGAGTTAAGTTATTATCTGCTTATAGGAATTTTTATTTACTCCTTCTTTTTAAAAATACCACGTAAATCGGTATTAAATACAACACCTAATTGCAAACGGTCATAATCGGTTGTTCTAAAATCATTTCTTAAATACCCAAATTGCATACTTAAATTATCAGTTACATTAACTCCTACAGCGGCATATAAACGGTTTTGACCAAATGCTTCATTTTGTAGATTTATGAATATTTCATCATAAAAGTTTAAAAAGAAAATGTCTGTTAAGGGTAAAGTAACTTGTAACCTATAACGTGCCCTATGTTCTGTTCTACCTAAATCTTGTTCAGGGTCGCTGAGAATATCAGTTTGGGAAATAAAACGTTGTTCTAACCGATATCGATGTTCAAATTTAAATTCCCAAACTTTATTTTTAAGAATAAACTGTTCAAAAATTCTATGTTCAGCTAAATTAGCCTCTTTTAGGCTGCCTAGAAAAGTGGGGTCGGTATCAATATAACCATAGCCAATAGTGGCAATAGCATCAGGATTTATATGGTAATTAGCCCCTGTTCTTAATAGCAATTGATTAAAATTGTCAGCAGTTTCATAATACCTAAATTGAGCTTCGGTGTGTATACTCCATTTTTCTGCAATTTTATTGGTACCAAAATACATAAACCAACTCCCTAATTCATCTTCACCGGTAACTTCGCTTTGAGCATTTGTAGGTGTAATTGTTGCTAATAATATTAGTAATGTAATAACTTTCTTCATTCTTTGTTTTAATATGATACTTAACATTTTTGGCTTTATTTATCGCCATCTTCAATTGGGGTTCCTTGATCTTTCTTTAAATACAAATTTAAAAAATCTAAAACCTTGCTATACGCTTCAACTTGATTTTCTTTTTTAACGAAGCCATGACCTTCATCTTCAAACAGCACATATTCTACGGGTACTCCGTTCTTTTTTACACCCGCAACAATTTCATCAGACTCTACTTGTAATACACGTGGGTCTTTAGAACCTTGTAATACAATTAAAGGTTTGGTCACCTTATCTGTATGAAACAATGGCGAAATCTCTTTTAATCGTACCGAATCTGCACTATATGGGTCACCTAATTCTAGGTAAAGGGCTTCTTTATAAGATTCCCACCATGGCGGAATACTTTTTAGGGTTCGCAACCAGTTGGTAACACCAAATAAATTCACCCCAACTGCAAATTCTTCGGGCGTATAGGTAAGTGCCGCCATGGTCATATAACCGCCATAGGAACCACCGATAATTCCTATTTTATCGGCATCGATTTCTGGCTGGGACGCAAGCCAATTTTTACCTTCAACGCAATCTTTCAAATCTTTATCACCATGGTTTAAATCGTCCATTTGGTAAAAAGTTTTACCGTAGCCACTACTACCTCTATTGTTTACCGCTAATACCGCATAACCGTGATTGGTAAGGTATTGAATAAACGAACTAAAATTTTGACGACTTTGACCTCCTGGTCCACCATGTACCCAAACTAGGGCAGGTACTTTGGCATCGGCACCTGCTTGATGTGGTTTGTAATAAATTGCTGGAATTTCTACACCGTCAAAAGATTTGTAACGAATAACTTCAGCAGAAACAAGATCTTCAGCTTTAATTTCAGGATTTAAAACATCGGTTAATTGCCGCTGTTCTTTCGTTTGTAGATTATAGACATATAAATTACTAGGCGTGTGAGAACCTCCTGCATAAAAACGCATCCATTTTTCGTCTTTTGAGAAATCTACATTGGTTATTTCCATAGATTCAAATGCCGGTAATTCAATATTTTCCATAGTAGCTACGTTCATAACTTCAATGGTATTTTTTGCATCTTCATTTATATAGGTAACTAAATAGGTACCGTTATCTGTAAAGTAACTACCCAAAATATCCCAATCACGTTCAAGAACTTTATCGCTTGTGCCAGTAGCAATGGTATATTTCATGAGGTAAGAAAACTCATTACCCTCATCGGTGGTATAATACAATGCATCACCAGAAGGAGAAAAATCTTGACTACTATTTGCGCTTTGCGCTTTATTAATTTTGATTTTTTTCTTTGTTGATAGGTTATAAAGGTATAAATCGGCATCGTTGGTATTTATAGACTTAACAAGTGTTAGCTGTTTTTCATCTTTACTTAGATTACCAATATCGTAGCCTTCCTCATTCTTATAAATTAGTTTTGGCGAATAATTGAGAAAATCCATTTGATACAAATCCATGTATTTTGAATCTCGCTTATTCGATGTAAAAAAGAAACTTTGGTCATCTTCTGCCCAACTATGAAAACTAGCCCTAGCACCTTTCTCGGGAGTAAGGTCTGTGTGGCTTCCATCTAAATTACGAAGGAATATATGGTAGATTTCATCACCATTACCATCCATACTAAAAAGCATACGCTCATCTTTCGGAAAATAAGAAATAGCAAAAATAGAAGCGGTATCAGATTGCGTTATGGGCGTTAACTCACCACCATTGGTTGGCACGGTATACATGTTGTATATACCGGACCTATTGCTGGAAACCAATAATTTAGAATTATCATGATAAAAACTACCACCTGATATGGATTCATTATCCATCATTTGTTTAATGGTATATTGGTCAGGAGTTTTGGAAATGTTTACTTCCTTCTTTTCATCTTTTACTTCTGTACAACTCCAAAAAAGAGCTATAGAAAAACAAGCTAATAGTTTTTTCATAATTGATATTTTAAATGGCCAGGCGTAAGTATCGTAACTATGATATAATTACCTACTTGCAGCACGAATTCCACCACAAGTAGGTATTTAGAATATATCATTTAGTGGAATTATTTTAGACTAAATGTATTCACTTCTTTAAAAGGTGATAGATCTAAACTTTCCATAGATGATTGGTATGATTTCCAGTCTTTGGTAAAGAATGCATTCGTTTTCTCTAATGCCATTTCCAATTCTTCTTTTGCAAATTGCATTAACTGGGTTTCTGTAACGGTCATACCTGCTTTACGAGACCCAACATAGCCACGGGCAATTTGTAATCGCTGCATTACCGTCATTTCTTTACTACGGGTAATTCCTTGTCGCTTATCAACTTTACCTAAATATAAAGCCATTACAGAATCTATTTGTTTTACAATATTCTTTGATGCCTCAATTTGTTCTTTATATTTTTTCTCATCGGCCCTTTTCAAATCTTTTTGATACAATTCTGCTGTTTCTTTACTTTGCGCCAATTGTTGAACCGCATCGGCTGCTTTTTGCATATAGGATTCTAGAACTTTACCATTAGTGTAAACTTCATTAATATTAGCTGTTGAAACGTCTAATCGTGGGTCGGATTTTACCGTGATTTTGGTTTCCTCCACATTATCTCCAAAAAGCATTTTTATAGTATAGTTACCCGGTTTAACATCCATACCACCAGATTCGTTCTTCTTAGTCTGTACTTTTCTTGAAGGTCTATCAGCTCCTTTTTCATCCATTCTCCAATAAATTCTGTGGAAACCAGCTTTTTCAGGAGTTTTGTATTTAAGGGTACGAATCAATCTATCGCCATCATAAAAATCGAACTGAACCGAATCTTTCTTTTGTACACCTGTCAATTCTACCGCATCGGCTTTATCTTCAGATTTTACTTCTGATTTTTCCTCGGATTCTTCCTCCTTATCATCATCAGATTTTGCAGGTTTTTTAGCATCTTTCTTACCTTCTTTAAGGTAATAGGTAATCATAGCGCCAGATTTTTTATTCTCACCTTGGTATAACGCATCACCACCAAAACGACTACCAGTTGGTTGTTGATATGATGCTTGATATGCTGTTGGAGGCGTAAATAATGCAATATCTTTATTTAGAATAGATGCATCTGAAGCCAATGCGCGTAGCGGTCTAATATCATCTAATACCCATGCAGCTCTACCAAACGTACCAATAACCAAATCGTGCTCTCGTGGGTGAATGGCTAAATCTTTAGTCGATACCGTTGGGAAGCCTTCCGTCCATTTTTGCCATTTTTCTCCGGCATTTAAAGAAACATACAATCCGTCATCGGTACCTAAAAACACCAAATTAGGATTCTCAGGGTCTTCGATAATAGATAGCGTATAACTTTCTACATCGGTAGCATCAACAATTCTTGTCCATGTTTTTCCGTAATCTTTAGTACGGTAGGCGTAGGGAGTGTAATTGAATCTTCTATAATCATTCGCAATTAATAATGCTTCCCCTTTATTTCTGGTAGATGCTTTTATTTGAGGAATCCAGCTTCCTTTTGGCAACCCTTTTATATTAGCAGTTACTTCGGTCCAAGTTTGCCCTCCATTTTGTGTGTAATGCACACGACCGTCATCAGAACCTGTCCAAAGCATATCTTTCTCAACTTTAGAAGGTTCTATGACCAATAGAGTTGTATGGTTTTCAGCACCAGTAGCATCCATTGATAATCCGCCACTTTCGCTTTGCTTTTGCTTTTCTGGGTCGTTTGTAGTTAAATCGGGAGAAATTATTTTCCATGTCAACCCTTTATCAGTGCTTTTATGCACAAACTGACTACCAAAATAGACGGTACTGTTATCAAAAGGATCTTGGCTAATTGCCGAGTTCCAATTAAAACGAAGCTCTGTGGTAGCATCTGGTGGAGTAGGGCGTACAATGTAATTATCTCCCGTTACATGGTCAAATCGTTGCACGTACCCTTGCTGACTCATGGTATATCCATATCTAGAATCTACTGGATCGGGAACAACATCAAAACCATCACCAAAACTAATTTCTTGCCAATAGCTATTACGAATACCTTGATCTTTCCAAACATAGGCAGGGCCTCTCCAAGAGCCGTTATCCTGCATACCACCGTATACATTATATGGGTACTCATTATCTATTGCTATATGATAAAATTGCGCAACAGGCAGGTTACCAATAAAACGCCAAGTTTTTCCACCATCTTTAGAAATATTAAGTCCGCCATCATTACCGTCCATCATAAACTGACCGTTATCTGGATGAATCCAAAAGGCATGGTGGTCGGGGTGTACACCGTTATCTGCGCGATAGGCAGGCATTAACTGAGAGAAGTTTTGGCCACCATCTTGAGATACGTTTACATAGGTAAATACAGAGAAAACTCTATTTTCATTTGTTGGGTCAACGTAAATCTCAGAGTAGTAAAAAGGTCTGTCACCTATATCTTCCTTATCATTAATTTTTTTCCATTTAAACCCGCCATCTTCAGATTTATATAGCGCATTCTTTTTTGCTTCAACAAGGGCGTACACAATATTAGGTTTTCCAGGAGCAATAGCCACACCAATTCTACCTAAATTCCCTGCAGGTAGGCCATCTTCTTCGCTAAGTTTTTTCCAGTTTTTACCACCATCATGAGTCATATAGAGACCACTACCAGTGCCGCCAGAGCTAAAAAACCATGGGTCGCGTTTGTGTTCCCACATGGCAGCAATTAATTTATTTGGGTTGGAAGGATCCATAATAAGGTCGGCAACCCCTGTTTTGTTATTTACAAAAAGTACATTCTCCCAAGTTTCACCACCATCAGTAGTTTTAAAAACACCACGTTCCGGATGCTCGCCCCACGGAGAACCAATGGCACCAACATAAACCGTATTCGGGTTCATGGGGTCAATCTTTATTCTATGAATATGCCTTGTTTTTTCAAGACCCATAGATTTCCATGTTTTTCCGCCATCGAGAGATTTATATACTCCGTAGCCTCCATTTAAACTATTTCTCGGGTTACCTTCACCAGTACCTGCCCAAATTACAGACGGGTTACTTTGTTGAATTGCGACAGCACCTATTGAGGCAGTTACTTCTTTATCGAAAATAGGGTCCCATTTTATACCTCCAGAAGTAGATTTCCACAATCCGCCAGATGCGGTACCGACATACATAATATCAGGATTTTCAGTAACGACATCAATTGTCGTTACACGACCACTCATACCACCGGGTCCTATATTACGTGGTTTTAGGTCCTGTACAAGGTCCATTTTAAATTCTTGAGCTGTCAGGAAAAAAGATGCAAAAAGCACCAGTAAGGAGAGTAGTCTTCTAGTCATTTTTAATTTTGTTAGTTTGGTGCCTAAATATACTAGAAAAGGTTGGTAGGAAATCTTAAATATGTGTTAAGACGATTTTGTTCAATCGCAATATAAAATCAATATATAGAAAAAATTTAGCTTACTCATTTAGGAATGTATCCTAACGAATCAACAATTGCATCATGTTAAAAAATAATGTTTCTTTGAGAAAAAGGATTTAATATGGGCTTTAAAATGAAGACATTTATAGTGTTATTTTTTACAGTATTCTTTATTTCTTGTAAGGTAAATAAAAAAGTACCACTGGATAAAGAATTGGGAAAATCGGGTAATCCTATTTTTGAAGGATGGTATGCAGATCCGGAAGCTATGGTATTTGACGATACATATTGGGTTTACCCAACCTATTCTAGTTCTTTTGAAAATCAACTTTTTTTTGATGCATTCTCCAGTAATGATTTGGTGAACTGGACAAAACATGAGCGAATTTTAGATACTACCAAAATTACTTGGTTAAGGCAAGCACTATGGGCACCGTCGATTATTAAAAAGGATGATAAGTACTACCTCTTTTTTGGAGCTAATGATGTACAAAGACCAGGTCGTAGCTCATATGATCCGAATAACGACATCAATCATTTTGGAGGAATAGGTATTGCGGTTGCAGATTCTCCCGGTGGACCATTTAAAGATTATTTGGGAAAACCGTTAATAGCTGATTTCTATAATGATACACAACCAATTGACCAATTTGTGTTTGAGGATGTGGATGGAACATTTTATATTTTTTATGGTGGATGGAGCCATTATAATTTAGGTAAATTGAATAATGATTTTACGGGGATAGAACCTTGGGAAGACGGTTCTTTGTTTAAGGAAATTACTCCAGAAGGATATGTTGAAGGCCCATTTGCTTTTTTACGAAATGGAATCTATTATTTTATGTGGTCTGAAGGAAATTGGACCGATAGCACCTATAAAGTGGCATATTCCATGTCTAATTCAATTACGGGACCATTTAAACGTATTGGTACTATTTTAGAATCAGACCCTGCAATAGCTACAGGAGCCGGACATCATTCGGTAATTAATGTTCCAAACACAGATGAATGGCTTATAGTATATCATAGAAGACCAATCCCTAATGAAGATAGGGATCATAGGGTAACAAGTATAGATAAGATGGAATTTAGAAAAGATGGAACAATTAAACCTGTAAAAATAACCAATGAAGGTGTTGAAGCACGGCCATTACGTTAAAATTAGTTGTTATTTTCGGACCTCAAGATAAAATTGTAAAGTTCTGTAGGTATCAACATCGGGATAGCCATCGGTTGTAGGCTTTAAGGTGCTGAAATGGTTCTTGGGAAACATTGACTCCTTTAATAATTGATTTAATAGAATTCCTTTTTTTGGTGGTTCATTCATCGAGACCATTTTTGGAGGTAAGGCACCGTTACCCTCTCGGCGAATTCCCCATCGAACAGCACCTAGTTCGTCTTTTACAAATTGCGCTGCTTCTTTGGTATGTACCTCAGTATTAATAGCTAATGCTAAACCTCTATCGATTCCTGGTGATTCAAAACCAATTATAAAAGCATATTTTCTGCCGGCTTTTAAGGTTATTTCATCTTTTTCGTCAAAATCGCACTTAAAAAAAACAAGGTGCCCTGGCTGTTCTCCAAAAGATTCTCCTCGCCCTCGGTCATAAACATATTGGTCGGTAAAAGGTATTTCAGGAAAAATACCTCCAATAAACTGTTTTAGAAAAGTATATTCAACACCTTCGATAAAATCATCGGCACGGTTAAACTGATGGTCAAAACCATGTGTAGCGCGTTCACCTTTGGTTGTACCGTTTTCATTGATCTTTAATAGTTTATTGGCCGGGATATCAACCTCAAAAAATACCACTCTAAGTCTTGAACCAACAGCGCCTTTCATTAAAGCATTATTGCCTCTTGACGTACGTAATACCAATGCATCAATAACAACATCGTTTTCTGCCGGAACTTGAAAAACTTGACCTAAGTCTCTGTTTCGTTGAAAATATCCAAAACCGTTTTCTTTGGGATTGCCTTTCCATTCTAAATGATTCTCATCAACATTTCTAATGCTGGTATTGCCCCCCGTAACTTGGTCTTTTTCTAAATGATAAAAGAGTCCGTTAATTAATTTCTCATTATCTAACGCATAGGTTTTTCCAAGAGCCTCAATACTGAAGTTGCCTTTTTTTTGAGCTTGGCAGGCTAGTACTAATAGCATCGCTAACAATAATGGAAAATTATTTTTTTGTATATAATATTTCATGATGATCAAGTTATTTTTTATTGGCACCGCCAAAGGGTATAATACCCCGAGGCTTGCCTCGAAATTAAAAGTTCGTTTCGGGCGAATGCCTCGTGGGCTTGCCCCGAGGTAGTTTACTAAAAATCCCAAACAACTCATTCCCTTTTCTAGGTGGAATGGAGTTATAACAACAATTGAAAGTGATCGTTTTGAAATACGGAGATAAATATCTGGAATACAATTCTTTATTGCCTCCAAAAGGACGTTTTTCCATGTCTTCGGTTAAAGGAATATCAAACCAAAGGCCTACTAATTTTCCGTTTGGTTTTAGAAGTTCAGCCATGTGTTTGGCATACTTGTTTCTATTGGCGTCTGTAGGTACAAAAGAGCAGAAAAAGGTCTGTTCTATAATAAGGTCATATTGGCCTTTGAACTCAAAGAAGTCCGCCTGGTGAATATTTGAATCGGGAAAATCTGGATTTCTTTTTTTGAATTGCTTCAGTGGAATTTCAGAAATATCTAGAATATGAATATTTATAAATCCTGCTTTCCACAGGTATTCCGCTTCATAGGCATTACCGGCTCCAGGTATTAAAATCTGAATCGATTTATCAGGCAATTGGTCTACATATTCTTTAATGGGAGTGGAAGGGTAGCCAATATCCCAACCTGTTTGCTGTTCTTTGTAACGTTCAGTCCAATAATTTTGTTCTTTCTTCAAACTAAAAAATCTTTAGCGTTTAAGTACCGTTGTAAATTTAAACAGTTTTAGCGAGTTCTTCCTAATACATTAAAATGACAACCATTAATACATTATTAATAGTTGTAAATAAACCAAATTCTTATCTTTCGTATTGACTAACTAACAACTTATGAAATTTACATTTTTAACCGTAATAGCGGTATGCCTAACTTTTGTTACCACTGCACAAACAAATCCGAAATGGGCTCGGTATCCTGCAATTTCTCCAGACGGGCAAACCATTGCATTTACCTATAAAGGAAACCTATTTTCAGTATTGGCAGATGGAGGTGTGGCAAAGCAACTAACGTTTCATGCTGCGCATGATTACGCTGCAGTATGGAGTAAAGACGGTAAAAAATTAGCATTTACCTCTAATAGATATGGCAATTTTGATGTCTATGTGATGGATGCACAAGGCGGACCAGCAACACGATTGACTTACCATAGTAATGATGAAACCCCATTTAGCTTTTCTGCCGATAATAAATCTATACTTTTTGGTGCAGATCGGTTAGATATTGCCCAGCATCGCCAATACCCAACCGATGACCAGCCGGAGTTATATAGTGTTCCCGTTATTGGCGGGCGTGTAGACCAAGTATTGACCGTTCCTGCAGAAGATGTACACGTAAATGCCGACGGTACAAAAATGGTGTATCATGATAAAAAAGGATATGAAGATGCTTTTAGAAAGCACCATGTATCAGCCATTACAAGAGATATTTGGTCGTATGAACCAGCAACGGGTAAACATACGATGTTGACCAATTTTAATGGGGAAGACCGTAATCCAGTATTCTCAGAAGATGGAAATTCCATCTATTATCTAAGCGAGCGGGAAGGAACATTTAATGTGTTTTCAATGCCTTTAACAAATGAGTCAGAAACAAAGTCGCTGACCAATTTTAAAATGCATCCCGTACGTTCTTTAAGTATGGGTAACAACAAACTTGCTTTTGGGTATGATGGCGAAATTTATACCCTAATTCCTGGAGAAGAAGCTAAAAAAGTAGAAATTCTTATCAGAACACAAGAAGATAGCAATCCTATAAAATATGTATCTGTAAATGGCGGTGTTCAAGAAATGGATATTGCACCTAATGGAAAGGAAATTGCATTTATTAGCAGGGGTGAAGTCTTTGTTACATCGGTTGATGGTTCTTTGACCAAACGTATTACGAATACCCCAGAGCAAGAGCGTTTTGTAAAATTTATGCCAGACGGTAAAGCAGTTGCCTATGCCAGTGAGCGTAATGGAAAATGGAGCATATTTAAGTCCGCCAAAGTACGCTCAGAAGAACCTTATTTCTTCGCTGCAACTGTGTTTAAAGAAGATACTTTGGTTACTTCAAAAGAAGATATTTATCTACCAGAATTCTCGCCAGATAGTACGTATATCGCCTATGTAGAGGGTCGAAGAACAGTAAAGGTCAAGAATCTTAAAACGAATGAAATTACAACCTTATTGACTCCCGACAGTGTTATACACATGCAAGATGGTGATCAGTATTTTCAATGGAGTCCAGATAGTAAGTGGCTTTTGGTAGATAATAAGGTATCGTTAAGCAATGTAGAAGTACTATTGATTTCTAAAGATGGTAAGCAGCGTAAAAACTTAACCCAAAGTGGTTACTATGATTTTACGCCAAAGTGGATAAATGAAGGCAATCAAATCTTATATTTTACAAATAGGGATGGATTAAAAAGCTACGCCACCAGTGGTGAGTCGGAGTTGGATGTCTATTCCATGTTCTTGAATCAAGAATCTTGGGATAAATTCAATAACTCAAAGGAAGAATACGATTTATTGAAGATGATAGAAGAGGCGGCAAAAGAGAAAAAAGAGGAAGCCAAATCTGACGATAAAAAGAAGAAGGACGATAAAAAAGAGGAAGCAAAAGTAGCCACTTTAAAGTTCGATTTGGAAGATGTGGAACGAAGAAAAGCGCGCTTAACCATACACTCTTCTATTTTGGCAGATGCCGTACTATCTAAGGATGGAGAAAAATTGTATTACTTAACCAAGTTTGAAAAAGGCCTGAATCTTTGGGAGACAGAGATACGTACCAAGAGCACAAAAATGCTGATTGCCTTAGATGCCAAGTCTGCTAGCATGCAGTGGGATGCCAAAAAGGAAAATTTGTTTCTATTGGCGGATGGGAAAATTGCTAAGGTAGATTTGAAAGCTGCCAAAACAGAACCCGTTAAGTTGAATTCAGAAATGGTCTTAGATGCCGATGCAGAGCGTAAATATATGTTCGACCATATTTGGTTACGTACCAACGGCATATTTTATACCTCTACATTTCATGGAATAGATTGGAATGCCATGCGTACAGAATATGAAAAGTACCTGCCACATATTGGCAATGACTATGAATTTGCTGAAATGATATCTGAAATGGTAGGCGAATTAAATGTGAGTCATGCTGCAGGTCGGTTTTCAGACAATATAGAAAATGGAGATAAAACAGCCTCTTTAGGGGTGTTTTACGACTATACGCACAAAGGAAATGGACTAAAAATTACAGAAATAATAAAAGGCGGACCGTTAGATAAATCAGGATTCGACATAACAGCGGATGCTATAATCGAGAAAATAAACGGAGTAACTATTGGGAATACTACCGATGCTGCATTTTATTTAAACCGGATAGAAGGCGATTTTACCTTGCTAGATGTATTGGACGAAAAAGGAAAAAGAAAACAAATCACCGTAAAACCTATTTCCCTTGGCGAGGAGGGGAGTTTGTTATATGATCGTTGGGTGAAAAATAACGAAAAAGAAGTATTGGCAAAAAGTAATGGCACTTTAGGCTATGTGCATATACCAGGAATGAGCGACGGACCGTACCGAACTATTTATGAAGAAATGTTGGGGAAATTTAATGATAAAAAAGGAGTCATTGTAGATACCCGTTTTAATGGGGGTGGTGATTTGGTTGCCGATTTGGCTATGTTCTTTACCGGTGTCCCATTTCTCTCGTATGAAACAGAGGCTAGGGTAGTAGGTGGCGAACCAACCTCACGTTGGACGAAACCAACTTTAGCCATGTTCAACGAATCTATGTACAGCGATGGCTCTTGTTTCGCAAGTGGCTATGTAGATTTAAAAATTGGGACAACCGTTGGTATGCCTGTGCCGGGTACTTGTAGTTGGGCTGGATGGGAACAATTACCTAATGGTGGTGGCTGGGGAGTTGTACCTATAAGCGCTAAAAACAAAGCAGGCGAGTGGATGGAAAACAACGAAACCAACCCAGAAATCATCATTAAAAACCAGCCAGAACGTATTGCAAAAGGTACTGATGAGCAATTAGAAAAGTCTATTGAAGTGTTGATGAAAGAGGTGGAGTAGTGGTTAAAAATTTTTATAGTAAGAAACTAATTATAAAATTGGAATATAGTAAATTGTTACCTTATACAATTGTTGTGGTTAATTTATGAAACGACAGATAATAACAATATTAATGAGTTTTATTAGCATCCATTTTGCCAATGCTCAATTCGCGGAAAATAATGCTATTTATTCAACTGGTGAGTTGAATTTAGGGAATTACATTGGGTTTGATATTAACTTGAATTATGTTTTTAAGGAAAAATTTTCAATTAAAGTGGGATACACTGGGAATATACGGAAACCCAAATCACAACCTGACAATTATACATCAGGTTTAACTGGAATATTCTCTTTTGGACTTGCAAATCCTTATGACCAAATTGAAAATTATCAAATTGGTTTTGGAAAAATTTACAAACTAAACGAAAGTGGGACCATTAGGACAAATATATCAGCTGGATTAGGTTACACTATAATAAGAGAACCTGAAAATTGGCAGATGATTGATGATGTTTTTTTGACAGAAAATTATACTTGGAATTATAAAACGCATAATACATTAAGTTTAATAATTAACCCTAAAATTGAATTTCCATTTACAAGGTTTTACGGATTAACAATTTCGCCAATGTTACAAATAAATAAAGACAGAACATACGTTGGAATTGGAATTGGACAAATGATTGGATTATTGAGAAAAAGAAAACAACAAACGCTAACACCGGTAACCGTTGCACAAGCTTAAATTCTGAATAAAATCAACATAATAAAGCCTCTTTAAGAGGTTTTATTATTACCGGTTCAGTATTAGAATGTCACTTTTTGATGCCTTAGGAATACTGAAAACATATCTTGGACAGTACTTTTTATAAAGACCTTAAAAGCAAGCTTTGCTAGCCCACTATTTGAACGTTTCAGTTCAAATTTCAGGTACTTCTTAAGGTTATAGGCGATTGCGGAGAGGTGCATCACCTTGTTGGCCTGTTCCAGACCTATCGTATTTATCTTGCGCATGCCCATGAACTGGGTGAGGGTACCGAAAACGGGTTCTACGGTGCTTTGTCGTTTACCCTTCATATACCTGCCCTGTGGGCTCTCGACCCTTGCGATGTTCCGTTCGTATTCCGCCCGATAATACGTGACCGAGAACTGTTTCTCGTTGACCTTTCCAAGGCAGCTTTCCATGATCGAGCAGCCCTTGCAGATCTTGCTCGACGCGCGGTACGCCTTCTTTTTGGTCTTGGTCCGGCTGTCAAGGAACACTTTTTTGAAAGGGATCACCTTGCCCTGTGGGCATAGATAATTGTCGTGTTCCCTGATGTACGTAAACCCATCGGGACCACCTTTATAGGTGCCATGCGGTGGAATGAAACTTTTTAGCCCTTGGTTTTCCAGAAATGCATAGTTCTCCCCGCTACTATACCCCGTATCGGCCACGCAGTTTTCAAATACCAGACCTTGTTGCCATAATCTTCTTTGCAAGCGTTGTACGATATCCTGTAATTGCTGGTTATCCTTTCCATCTGCATGGCACGCCCTGATGTCGGTTATAACATGATGCGCCGTGTCAACACTAAGTTGAGAAAGATAGTTCAGCTTTCTGGCCTTGCCGGGTTTCACACTTATCCTGGCATCGGGGTCCGTTGGGCTATAATGTGTTTTGTTACTGGTGTACTTCGCACCTTTATTACCTGCACCGGGTCTTTGATCCTGATCCTTCGCCCACTTCTTGTTACGGCTCTTTATCGCATTCAGCTCCTTTCCACTTGCGGTAATACTACGATCGCCCTTATCCGCTTTATTATCCTTGGACTTACGGTGTGGCACTTCCCTGTCCATGGCGCTGATCGCCCGTATCCGCACCAAGTGCTCCTTTAGTTCTTCCTCGGGCACTTTCAGTTCCAAGGTATCCATACTCGCGTTCGCCTTTACCGGTGCCGAATCTATCGCTTGGGTATGACCACTTACCATTCCCTTTTCTATACACAACTGTAAAATATTCGTGAACACTTCCTCGAAAACGGACTCTGGAAACAGTTGGCGTGTACGGCTTATGGTACTGTGCCATGGAAGTTCCTCATCAATGTCATAGCCTATGAAATAAAGAATGTCCAAGCGCATCGAACAATGCGCAATCAGTTTACGGTCGCTGATAAGGTTCTCCAGATAACCCACCAGACAAAGCTTGAAGAACACCACGGGGTCTATGCTCTTTTGACCGCTCTCCCCATAATAGGGCCGAGTCAACTTATAGAGGAAACCAAGATCAAGGGCGGATCCCAAACGCCTGTAAAAATTGTTCTTCGGTATACGTTCACTAAGTTGGAAACTAGCGAAAAGCTTCTCCTGGTACTCCTTTTTTCCCTGCATACAACAAGTTACGATCAAATGTCCGATCGGCAAGGATCAGAGCTCGATATTTTTTATATCTTGTGCAACAGGCACACCGTATAAAAATAATTGCGGCTTAGTGCTTAATCAAAGGTCGTTGCGTGTTTGTAATGTCTGATTTTCCTTCGGAAAATCCTCGCATACAAACCCGCAACTATTCTTATACATAAACGTTACCTGCAAGCTGTAAAAAATAAAAAAAAATGGAATTAGGCATTGTTCTAACATATTTTGAAATAAGAAAATTTGGATTTATAGTGTCTCGAAAAGGGACAGTTTTTGTCCATTCAAATAACTGTAATTCAAAAATATCAAGAGATGTTATTGTTGCCTTTGATATTGAACAAAACGAGAAAGGATTAAATGCAATAAATACAACAAGTATAAATGAACTCAATGACGACAAATTAAAATCAGAGCTTTATAATTCTTCAGATGAAAATCTTTTAAAATGGTTAGTTATAAATGGAGATAAAGTCTATAAAGAAAGATTCTACAAAGATTATTTTGAAACACTTAAAAATAAACATTTAACATTTTTAGAAGATTACTTAAATCAATTTACAAAAGAAAACTTTTTGAGATTTTTTGATATAAAATTCGTTTCTCACTTAAAACAAAACTCAAGAGATTGGTCGTATAGATGGTATGAATACATAATAGAATCGGATTTTGAGATTAAATATATATTTGAAAATTCTGATTATTATTTAATGAACTACCCATACGGATTACTAAAATTCGAAGATTCATATATAGAAACCTTTATTTATTACCGTGAAAATATAGATATTAAAATTAAAGAATATAAATTATTAGATAAGGAGGATTTAAATATTACGGATTCTTATTTGAACTCTATAAAAGAAAAATTTACTGAATCTTTCCTATCAAATTATTGTCGAAAAGCTCATATGAATTCCCTCAAGCGGTATCTCTTTGAAAAAAATGACGATGAAAATTTCCTGGAATTATGTAACCGCTTTGTTTTAGAAAAAAATCTTGAAAAATTTATTGATAAATACATAGTCGATTGGAGTATGAAAACTCCAAGCGCAAAAGAATTGGAAGAACAAAATGATGCTTATTATTTATGAAACATTTAAAACATAAACCGAGAAAAAAACCAGCAGGTAACCAAGCCTAAACGTAATGCGGACTTTAGGGCTAAATCGGTAGGTCTGTGTATATTTACTAAGTCGCTAAATCTTATGGATTTAACTTTAGACAAGAAAAAATAAAACCAAACAATAAGCTTTAGCTTCGTGCTCAGACGGAAACGAAAAGTTTCCTTGCCTCCGCACTACGCTTAGCTCAAGCGTTAGCAGTTATACTAAACGAACATCTTGCAAGAAATCACAATTTAATAAATACAACCGTAAACAGTATACAAATGGAGAAGAATAACAAATTGGAAATAATTGGTTTCGCACTTATGGCGATTGGCGGATTATTTTGGCTATCTGAAAAATTCTCTGTGATAGAAGCACTAAATTCCGTTTATAGCTGGGCGAATATCCTATTATCCCTCGGACTCGCCATTTGGGTATTTGGTTTATGGTAAAAAGGAGACAAAAATAAAAAAACAACGAAACTAACCCAGAAATCATCATTAAAAACCAGCCTGAACGTATTGCAAAAGGTATTGATGAGCAATTAGAAAAGTCAATTGAAGTGTTGATGAAAGAGGTGGTGTAGGCTTCCCCTTCTTAGGACACCTCTAAATTCGATAAATAATTATTATTTAGGTCAGATTTGATGAAGAATTTAAATTCTTCATCAAATCTGGGCATGAATTCTTTGGGAGATATATTGCCTAATGATTTATGCGGATGGTTAAAATTATAATCATCCCGCCAGTTATCGCTTATCTTTTGAAGCTGATAAATGTCATTGAAATAATAGGCATCCAATATATCTTCTCTAAAAAAACGATTAAATCGTTCTATATATCCGTTTTGCATCGGCTTTCTCGGTTGTGTATATTTAATTTCTATAAAGTTCTTTTTACACCAGTTCATAAATGTCTTAGAGGTAAACTCCGGACCATTATCGCACCTCACGTATTTAGGTGTTCCTATTTCATCTTTTAAACGATCCAATGTTTCCATTACGGCTCTCGCCGGATAAGAAAGTCCTGCATCTATTGCCAGAGCTTCCCGGTTACAATCATCCAAAACATTAAATACACGCAACTTTCTGCCATCGGTAAGCGCATCGCTCATAAAATCCATACTCCAACACTCATTTAGTGTCAAAGGTGTTTCCAAAGGTTGTTTTATACGTTTGACCAAACGCTTTTTATGTTTACGGCGCAGACTGAGTTTCATCTCGCGGTACACACGTAACACTCGTTTTCTGTTCCATTTTAAGCCTTCACGACGGATCTTGTAATAATATTCATCAAAACCTCTAGTTGGGTACGATTCCGCCAACGCTGTTAGCTTATCGATAACCTCGCTATCATCCTTCTTACTTTGGTAATACCACATCGATCTACTCAGGCCTACAACTTTACAGGCACGGATGATAGGAACTACAAACGTTTTGATAAGATACTTTACACGAACTCTCTTGTCGGAAGGCTTTAGAACTTTTTTGACAATACGTCCTTTAGCATCTTATTGTCAAGACTTACATCGGCATACATCTGTTTGAGCTTATTGTTCTCTTCTTCAAGCTCTTTTAAACGTTTAAGCTGCTGTTGTTCCATGCCTCCGTACTTCTTACGCCAATAGTAGAAAGTGCTTTTATCAATTCCTAATTCCCTGGATAGATCACCTACGGATCTTCCTTGTTCGTTTTCCTTAAGAGCCTTAATAATCTGGCTCTCGCTAAATTTGCTGTTTTTCATCTTGACAGTTTGAATTTAAAGTTAGTAAATTCGAATTATGAACTGTCCTATTTTTAGGGAAGCCTACAATATCAAATCACTTATTGCATCGAACAAAATTGATTACGTACAAAATGCTGAATTGAAATCATACATTTCATCTTTTGAATCGATGATTTTAGATGCAAACCAAGAAGATGGATTCGTAAGAAGACTATTAAATGAACGTTTTTGGCCTTCAACCGATGGTAAATTAAGTGCTTTAAATAGCATATCAAATTCTGAAAGATATCAAGAATTTCCAAAGGGAACATACGCATCAGATTATGAATGGTTCTTCAATAATCGTGAAATGGAAGATCTGACAGCCAATATTTTCAGTTGGAAAAAAGAGAATGTTATAGATGAACAGATTTTTATGGATAAAATCAAGATAATGATTCAGATTATCGACGACGAATTAAAAGAAAAATAACGAAACCTAAATGTTAGGAACATATTAGAGCAAAATATAAAAGTAAGTGCCTGCCTACCTGCCGGCAGGTTTATAAAGTCGCTAATCCGTATAACTACCGAGGATAGATTTAGTTTAGGGCAAACAAAAAAATAAAACTAAATAATAATATTTAACTTGTTTAATCTATGCGCCTTAACGTGCAGCTAAAACATCCAATTATGAAAAGAACATTACATATTAAAATAATATCACTTGTAATTGTTTCTAGTTTATTTTTTAGTTGTCAGTCTAATCCAAATAAAACCAATCAGACTGAAAAGGTTGTAGAGAACCAAAAAGAAAATACTTGGAATGCGGAAGAACAGGAGCTCATAGCTCTTGTGGAGAAGCTCTTATTTGCTGTGGGTAATTCGGACTTTCAGACGTTGGAATCTATAGTTTCAAACAAGGCAAATTTGGCTAGTGCCATAATTAGAGATGGAGTTTCTAAAAATTCTGTTATTTCAATTAGCGATTATTTTGAATCACAAAAAAAAGGAGAACGGAGTCCCTTTTATGAACCCGTTAAGGAATACAAAATTCATATAAACAAGGGCCAGATTGCTTTTGTTTGGGCAGATGCTACGCTACATAAATATGGTGTATCTAAGACAAATAACATCGATAATTTCACCTTAATTAAGGAAGATGGTGAATGGAAATTCATTAATGTCTCATACACAAATACAACTTTGCCAGAAGAATTGCAAAAGTTTGATATAGCCATTTTTGCAAAGAGTTATGCACAAGTGTGGTGTAGCCAAAGACCTAAATTTGTCTCCTATTTTTTCGCCGAAGATGGCGTGCTTCAGATAAATGATGGAATACCGGCAGAAGGTACAGAAGCGATAACAAATGTTGCTAAAAGTTTTATGGAGACTTTTCCTGATATGGTTGTTTCAATGGACAGTTTGGCAACAAAGAATGACAAAACAAAATTTCATTGGACGCTTACTGGAACTAATAATGGACCAGATGGAACTGGCAACAAAGTACGTATTAATGGATTTGAAGAATGGACTATAAATGAAGAAGGGTTAATTCAAGAATCAAAGGGCTATTTTGATGAAAAAGAATACAAGCGACAACTGGAGTTTGGAACGGATAATTAATAACTGTTGAAAATTCTTAGTGCACAATTTTTTAGCTTTAGCGTCTTCTAAAGCATTGTTTGTTTACAAACTAAACTTTTGCTTAATAGTTTTATAATTTTAGATAAACACTAACGTACATGACAAGAACAGATGAAATAGTATATTTTGAAAAAGTCGCGGATTTATATAATGCTTTAGAAATACCTATTGAACAGAACAGTGAATTTTCAATAAATAACCTTTTAAACATCCATAAAGAAATACCGTACAAGTCACCTGTTTTTAGAACAAATTATTATTCATTTGTATTTATAAAAAAAGGAGAAGGTAATTATACCACCGACGCACAAAAATTTGAATACGACTCTAAAACCATTTATTTTACCAATCCAGGACATATAAAGGCATTTGAGTTTTACAGCTTAGAAGAAGCGTATTTAATTACGTTTAGTGAAGAATTTCTAAAAACTAATATTAATCAAAATGTGTTTGCTGATTTTCCATTTCTACTTTCAGAAACTGTTCCGCCTCAAAAACCGAATGAAATTCAGTATCAAGAAATAGAAACGCTTTACCTTCAAATTTTTAATGAAAATAAAAACAATTCCCCTTATAAAAGTAAGATTATCAGTAATTTACTAATTGTTTTATTATTAAAGGTCAAAGATTTGTTTTGGCAAGATTATCTCCCAATAGAAGAAGGCAATAGCCAATCTAAAATAGTGAAACAATTCAAGGAAAACCTTGAATCTCATTATCGAAAATTAGTTAAAAAGGAGAGTTCTGAAATTTTGTATTCTCAAGATTATGCTCATATGCAACAACTGAATTCCAGTTATTTTAGTCAGGTAATCAAAAGTAAAACAGGTAAATCGCCAACCAACTGGATTACTGAAAAAACGACTTCTTTGGCAAAATCTTTATTAAAAAACAGTGGTAAATCTATTAAGGAAATCACTTTTGCAATAGGCTTTTCCGAAACGGCACATTTTAGTAATTTTTTCAAAAAACAAACAGGACTTTCACCTTCGGCATTTCGAAAAAAACACAGAATCTAAAGAATTTACAACAAACCCTAAATTTGGTATAACTTTAAAACAGTACCTGTTTTCTAATTTTGTTCTTGTAATACTTAAAATTTAAGGCAATGGCAAAAATAGATTTAAAAAACAAGGTAGTAGTAATCGCTGGAGGAGCTAAAAACTTAGGCGGACTAATTAGTAGGGAAGTAGCAAAACAAGGTTCAGACGTTGTGGTACATTTTCATAGTGATAGTGCAAAAGCTGATGCGGAAAAAACAGTTAAAGCTGTTGAAAGTTTAGGCAGAAAGGCAATAATGGTCCAAAGCGATTTAACAAAAGCCGATAACGTAAAAGCACTTTTTAAAAAGGCTAAAGACGCGTTTGGTCGTGTAGATGTTGCTGTAAATACAGTTGGTATGGTCTTAAAAAAACCTTTTGCCGAGACATCGGAAGCAGAATTCGATACCATGTCCGACATCAATAGTAAATCAGCTTATTTTTTCATTAAAGAAGCGGGTACAAACTTAGAAAACGATGGCAAAATTATAACCATTGCAACATCATTGTTAGGGGCATACACAGGATTGTACGCTACTTACGCAGGAGGAAAAGCACCAGTTGAACATTATACAAGAGCAGCATCAAAAGAATTCGGAGATAGAGGGATTTCGGTGAATTCTATTGCGCCTGGACCAATGGATACTCAATTTTTCTATGGACAGGAATCACCAGAAGCGGTTGCCTACCACAAATCAGCTTCGGCATTAGGAGGGTTAACCAAAATAGAGGATATCGTACCTATTATTACTTTTTTAGCTACCGATGGTTGGTGGATTACTGGACAGACCATTTTAGCAAATGGTGGTTATACAACTAAGTAACTTAATAAAAACCCAATAGCTTAAAATTATTGGGTTTATTGATTAAAAATAAAATAGTATGATAACAAAAATAATCAGCGGAATTTTAGTTTTAGTAATTCTATTTATGGGAGTAAAACAAGGATTAGCAATGGTGCAAGGCAAACCAGAAATGATAAATATGTTTAGGGCATTTGGCTTCGATAAAATAGGGGTTATGGTTATGGGGATTGTACTGCTTGTAAGCGTAGTATTAATTTCATGGTCTCAAACCTTTGTTTATGGTAATTTTTTAATGGCGGCAACCATTTTATTTATTTTATGCTTTCAGTTGCATTTAGGCAATATAAAAGGCGCGGCTATGGAAATTCCGTTTTTATTATTGAATATGGTAGCTATATATTTAAAACACCCTTTAAAATAGGTCAACTTAAATTAAATGTTATATCTATTTTACGTAGCTATGTTTTCTATATGTATGCAAAGCACACTACAAAACGCTACAATAATTATAAAAAAAGAACAAATGAACGATATAAGTCAAAACACATCAAATGATCCGGAAAGTATTATCAAATTACTGATGACGGCAATGTCGGCCAATGATGCTGAAAAAATACGTTCGCTATTTAATTCCAATGCTTCACAAGCTTATGGAGATGGTGCCGCAAAATCTGGAAAAGCATTTTTTAGCTGGTTAGAAAGTGATATTATTAAACGGAAGGGTCATGTAGATAATGCTAAATATACTGTTAATGGCAATGAAGTTGTAGTTACAGGTCAATACAGCAGTGAGGGCTATACCAATAAAGCTAATTTTTTGTTTACCGTAAAAGATGGGCAGATTATGAGCTGGCAAATGCGTTATTAAAGTGGGTAGTTCTTAGTCTTTGAAAACCATACAATAAAAATTACTTTTTACTAATAAGGACTTAGTCCTTTACTACGGTAGGCATAACGTATAAAAACGATAAAATAAATATTTAATACGATGAGTTTTTTAAAAACAGTAAAAGAGCATTACCCAAATGCACTGACCACAGAAGATACGGTAAATAAATTATTAGATATTATTGAGAGCAATTATGGTTTAAAACCAAATCAGTTAATGCATGCAGATAGCTTATGTTGTGATGATGTAAATGCCATTCAATATCCTCCAAGAGCATACGAAATGTTAGGCCCATTTAAGTTAGGGGGATTGGATGGTTATCCTTTTGCAGGTATAACAGGTATGGGAGCTTTTGCTCATCATGTTCCCGAAGATGGCGCAATAGTTATTTTTTATGCACCACATATTGGAGTTACCAAAGAAGGTAAAATAGGTGAAATTAACCGATACGGACAATCTCAAAATTCTTCTTGTTGTGGTGCTGCAAAGGCTGGATTAAGTAAATTACAGAATAATAAAATTGTAAAAGGGGCGATTACCGACTTAGATTATCAAATGAATACGATAGAGCAAATTCTATTAGAACAAAAAGCGCGAATTTTAAGTTCAGAAATACCAATTAAAGAGGCCACAGAAGTAATTTATGAAGCAATTGATAAGCAAATTGATGTTTTGGTTTCAAAAACAAATTATCCCTGTAAGCACTTATTTCAAATTGGTGCTGTTTTTATAAACGGGGACAGAGATATGGGGTCTTTTTGTTCTTACAAACGTTTTGAATATATAAATTTAGAAACGAATAAGAGAACGGATTTAATGAGTAATTTTTCTTAAACCAATATTTCAATACGTATAATATGTATACAAAAAAGGTTTTTAAAATTAAGGATTTAGCAAAATGGACCAGGCATGAGACTTTTTTGTTTATTGCAATTATTACCGTAGTTGTGGTTCTATACTTTTTTCTAGAATTGGAATGGTTAAAAATCCCTTGGACACCTTTAGCATTAATTGGAACAGCCGTAGCTTTTGTTATTGGGTTTCAAAATAATTCTGCATATGGTAGAATTTGGGAGGCAAGAAAAATTTGGGGAGGAATTACAAATACATCAAGAACCTTTGGAATGTTTGTCCAAGATATGGTTAATAATGAATATGCAACAGAAAGCTTTTCTAAAGAAGAGTTACAAAAAGAAATTAAAACACTTACCTACAGACATATTGCGTGGATAACAGCACTGCGCCACGCCATGAGGGTGTCTAAACCTTGGGAAACAGTTGTTCTTGAAAAAACGAACAAAGAATGGAGTAAAATGGTAAGTCCGCCAGAATGGAAATCAACCGTAGAGGAGGATATGAAACCTTATTTATGTAAAGAAGATTTAGACTATGTAATGAGCAAAAATAATAAGCAAACGGCAATGCTATATTTACAATCGCACCATTTAAAAAATCTAAAAGAAAAAGGTGTAGTTTGGGAATTTTCATTTTTAGAATTAGAAGGAATTTTACAAGAACTATTTACTTTACAAGGTCAATCTGAACGAATTAAAAACTTCCCATATCCTCGGCAATTTGCTACTTTAAATCATTATTTTATGTGGATTTTTGTATTGTTATTACCATTGGCCATTGTTCCGCAGTTTGCAGAAATAGGGAAAGAAATTAGTGCTTCACATTCAATTATAGGCTCGTTATTTATTTGGTTGTCCATACCTTTCTATGTAATTGTAGCTTGGATTTTTCATACGATGGAAAAAATAGGGAGAACAGGAGAAAATCCGTTTGAAGGTTCTGCAAACGATGTTCCAATATCAACAATGGCAAGAGGTATCGAAATTGATTTGAGACAAAATTTAGGGGAAGCTTTAGAGGATATACCTAAACAGTTTCCTGTGATATATGATACACAAATGTAAGTAGGTTGTAAAATATTACTCCCTTTTTACAATTCATACTTATATTAAATCGGTTAAAAAAACTATATTTAATAGCTTGGGCATATTTGTGATGTCTATACAATATCTATTAGTTATAAGTACATAACACTATTTACAAATATGTTTTTACTTCAAATGATTAATGATTTGAAATATGAAAAAAATAGTCATTTACGTATTAGTTGTTTTGGTAAATATAGGGTTCACTTATGCACAAGATTTACAGAAGGAATTTAAATGGCCAGAAAATAAAAAAGCTGCTGTTTGCTTAACATTTGATGATGGTCAAGATTCGCATTTAGATAATGCCATACCCATACTAGACTCATTCAATATAAAAGCCACTTTTTACTGTCCCGGAAATACAACTTCACTACACAATAGGACTATGGAATGGAAAAAGATAGTTGAAAACGGACATGAGCTAGGTAATCATTCGTTATTTCATCCATGCGATGCTAGGGTATTTGATTGGGTTAAACCGGAGTATGATTTAAATCAATATAGTTTAGAACAAATACGTATGGAATTATATACAGCCAATACCTTGCTAAACGCTATTGATGGAAAAACGTATAGAACTTACGGCTATACCTGCTCTAACTATAAAGTACAGGGAGATAGCACCTATGTTGGAGTAGTTAAAAAGTTATTTTCTGCCGCAAGAAGTGATGGTCCAATACCGGACACTATGGATAATATTGATATTAATTTTATGCCAAGTTGGGATGTAGACAGTAATACAGGAAAGGAACTTATTGAATATGTGAAAGTGGCTAAAAAAAATGGCACTATTGCTACATTTATGTTTCATAGTGTAGGAGGTGGTTACTTAAATGTCTCAAATGAAGCGTTACAAGAATTATTGATTTATCTTAAAGAAAATGAGCAAGATTATTGGGTAGATACCTTTTATAATGTTACTAAATACATATCGGAACAATCCGTTAATTCTAAATAGAATAGCTGAAAATATTGAACCGAAATTAATATTTTACTCAAATGGATTTGATAACAAACTGGAAGAAAATAAGGATACATTTTAATAAAAGTTTTAGTTCAAATTTTCATATTTCTATTGCTTCTGTTGATGTAGATAATAACCCAACTGTAACGCCAATAGGGTCATTGTTTTTAAATGATAACCCAACAGGATTCTATTTCGAGAAATTTCCCTCTAAATTACCAGAACATGCAAAAATGAATAAAAATGTATGTTTATTAGGGGTAAATAGTAGTCGGCTATTTTGGCTTAGGGCGCTATTTAAAGAAAAGTTTATAGACTATCCTGCCATAAAATTATATGGTGAGCTTGGCGAAAGAAGATTGGCAACTGAGCAGGAAATTACGCGACTAAATCGTAGAATGAGAGTAACCAAAGGACTTAAAGGGAATACCTATTTATGGGGCAAGATGGAATTTGTACGTGAAATAAAGTTCACAAAAGCCGAGAAAATTAATCTTGGTAAAATGACAGAGGATTTATAATTTGAAACTAATTGCAAGAAACTTAAGCATTATCCTTCTGTAACTTTTTCTTGAAAATGAAGATATCCTTAATACCAAAAAATAAATTTATCTCATTGTAGAAAGTAAAGCCAGGTATAAAACCAGTTAAAATTGTTTCCTCGCCTTTTTATTTCTTCTGCTTCTAAAATTTCTTCCACTTTTAGTAAAGTAACTAACAAATGCTAAACCTATAGCAATAATTAGTATAGGATAAAGTATATCGAAAAATTCCCTAGGTAAATTCATATCTTTAAGGTACAAAAAAAATAGTAGAATAATAGTTGTTAGGCAGGGTAATTACTTAATTATAAGCTATTTGTAAAAAAAAAGGTTTTAGTGAAAATTGATTTAGACGCAAATCAATTTAGGTATTTGATTTTGCCAATTCATTTAAACATTTGGGATATTACTTTTAAAAACAAAAAAAGAGAACTTGAAACAATCCATAGCACGCGTAGCGTTAGTAGTAAAAGATTATGATAAAGCCATTAAATTTTACACCGAAAAATTAGACTTTCTGTTAGTTGAAGATACCAATATGGGTGAAGGTAAAAGGTGGGTAATTATAGCGCCACAGGGTTCTAAAGAATGTTCATTGGTACTGGCAAAAGCAGATGATGAGAAGCAGGAGGCCAGTATTGGAAACCAAACGGGAGGTCGCGTTTTTCTGTTTTTATACACTGACGATTTTTGGAGAGATTATTACAAAATGATGGAACGAGAAATTAAGTTTGTACGATCTCCAGAAAAAATGCCCTATGGAATGGTTGCTGTTTTCGAAGATTTATATGGCAATTTGTGGGATTTATTGGAACCTAAATAAATCAGCAATAGTAAATTGATTGTATAACCGCTCATAAAATATGTGGAAATTTCTTAAAGACCTATTCAATTTTAAGCGTAACAAAACTTCATTGAGTACTAATGCCTCAATGAATCTTTTTAATACGAAAATGCTATTATGCGGTATCGGGAAATCTGAAATACGTGATAGTGAAATTCTTATTTCCGAGTATCCATTTGAGCCTTCAATTGCCTATCCATCTGCACTAATTTCTGCAAATGATGTAGAATGTATGTCAGTCGAATTTGGAATATGTAAAGTCCACATTAAAAACGATATCATATTTGTCTCGTCGGAATACAAAGAAAAACTAAAGCAGTTCGCCGAAAGTAACAATAGTAGACTTATATCGCAAAGTTGGAACTGGGATTGGATTCTAGAGCCTTATCTAGATACAGAATTTACAAAAGAAAACGAAGAACGTTGTTTAGCGAGGCTACATGATAACGGATTTACATCTCTCGAAGTAGATACTATCAGGGCAGAAGTAAAAGAGCAGATGTTCGCCTATAATTTTGATACGATGCTGTGGGATTGGTGTAGCCTAAGTTTACCTGATGTGCTTTGTGCCATGAGGGCAAAGTATTCTGAAGAAGAGTTTAGAGATTTTTATAAAAGAGCCCTTGAGATTGAAAAACGAATAAATAGGTAAGTAGCCTTGCGTAATTAATTTTTATCTTTAGTGATGAATAAACTTAAAGCATGCAAATTCCAGAAATCCCCAATTTAATACACTACGCCATACCTTTTTTTGTTGTTACTGTAATCCTTGAAGTTATTTTATCCGTGAAAGTTAAGCTTCATAATTACGAATTTAAGGATGCCGGTACTTCTATTGTTATGGGTTTAGGTAACGTAGCAATAGGTTTAATAACCAAGGGAATTGCATTAGGTTTTTTTTACTTGTTATATAATTTTTATCATCTTTTTGAAATTCCATTTGCATGGTGGTCGTGGTTAATTTTACTTTTTGCAGAAGATCTTTGTTATTATTGGTTTCACAGAACCAGTCATGTAAGTCGGTTTTTTTGGGCGAGTCATGTGGTGCATCATTCCTCTAAAAATTATAATTTGAGTACGGCATTACGGCAGTCATGGTCTGGCGGATTTTATACCTTCATTTTTTGGACTCCTTTAGTAATCATTGGTTTTCATCCAGTAATGATATTAGTACAGATGTCTGTAAGTCTTATCTATCAATACTGGATACATACCGAGTATATTACTAAACTGCCAAATTGGTTTGAAGCCGTATTTAATACACCCAGTCATCATCGGGTTCACCATGCTACCAATCCGCAGTATTTGGATCGCAACCACGCAGGCATTTTTATTATTTGGGATAGAATATTTGGGACCTTTGAGCCTGAGGTTGAAAAGCCCGTTTACGGTTTGGTAACGAATATTAATACGTATAACCCAATAAAAATTGCATTTGCCGAATGGTATAAGATGTTGTGCGATTTCTTTATTTCAAAAACCTCATTAACAAATAAATTCAAGTACTTGACAAAACCTCCTGGCTGGAAACATGATGGCACTAGTATACTTTCTTCAGACTTACGAAGGGAATGGGAGGAAGGTAAAAAAGTTGAATTGTAATTGTAACAGAATTCAATTTTAAACGTCGTAAAGTGGAAACCGATTAAAGTAAATAAAAAAATATGACCAATAGACTAGTAGCATATACAGGCATATTAGGAGTTAGTTTATTTGCAATTGCCGCGATTGTTGGTCCGTTATTAATCGATGATTACAGTGAAGTAAGTCAATTCATAAGTGAATCTTTTGCATCAGATACGGAATATGGTGGGTATTTGCAGTATTTCGGATATGTGCCAAGCGGAATACTTACCGCTATCTTTAGTTTCAGCGCACCCAGATATCTTCCCAATTCAAGGATGATAAAGGCCGGATTTTTTGGATTGGCAATTTTCTACGGACTAGGAACATTATTAGTAGGATTATTTCCTTGTGATGCAGGATGCCCAACAAACTTAATGGTTTCGAGTACTTCACAATTAATACATAATGCAGTTGCATCTTTGACGTATATATTTTTTCCTGTTTGTTTATTAGGTATCGGTTTGGGCTTAAAGAAGTTTGAGAGCTACGGTCACTTATCTCAGATAGCGATAACTACAGCGATTATTAGTGGAGTTTTTATATTTGCTTTGTTCTCTAATCCTGATTCTGGTTATAGAGGAATTTTACAGCGTATTATAGAGACTTCTTTTATAATATTCTTGGTTTCTAGTGCGTTGAGAGTAGGAAAGAGTACTGCTTAGTTGGTTTTCTTTACAAAGTGAAAAGTAGAAAGTACAAAGTATTAGGTGAAAAGTAGTTAGTACAGCGTAATAAAAACAAAGTTTTATAGTTCGCAGAGTATTACCTTAGTGAATGTTTTCTAAGCAAACAGAAAGCCGTGCTTAACTAGCCTATGAACAACGAATAACCAACAACCATCAACTAATCCTTATAAATAACTCCATCTTTCATAACGAAAGACACATTTTTAACTGCAGATATATCTTGCGCCGGATTTCCTTTAACGGCTATAATATCAGCGAGAAAACCTTGTTTTAAGCTACCTAAATGATTTAAATGAAACATACTGGCATTATCAGAGGTTGCGGATTTTAAGACATCTAATGGCTTCATACCGTAATCGACCATTAGTTCCATTTCACGATAATTTTCTCCATGGGTAAAAACACCCACATCACCACCAAAAACAATTTGTACTCCAGAATCCAGCGCCATTTTAAAGGACTTCCTTTTTTGCTGAATGCGTTCGGGTTCTGGGTCAGTTCCTTTGTTCCATCCTTGGTACTGTGTAATGGCATCACCAGCGGCAAGGGTAGGGCATAAACCAATACCTTTTTCCTTCATCATCTTAAAAATTTCAGGAGTACCGCCATCACCATGCTCAATAGTTTCCACACCACCAAGTATTGCTCTTTTCATTCCTTCGGGAGTACCGGCATGAGCGACTACATATTTACCTGCGCTTTTGGCAGTAGCTACCATGGCATCAATCTCTTGTTGAAGGAAGGTAGGTTGTGAATCTGTTCCGGGAGTCCAGCGGTAATCCGCATATATCTTAATTAAATCGGCACCGTTTCCCATTTGTCTACGTACGGTTTCAATGCATTGGTCAACACCACTTGCAGGTTCAGCACCTAAAGGAACCGTAACTCCGTCATGAAATCCTTTAGGACCGTATGCGCCTGTTGCCACAATTGCGGGCCCTGCGACCAATAATCGTGGTCCGTCAATAATTCCCTCTTCAATAGTTTTTTTTAAATACACATCGGTATAGCCAGCACCTTCGGCACCTAGATCTCGCATGGTGGTAACGCCAGCCAATAAAGAATTCTTTACATGAACCGTTCCTCTAACAGCACGCTCTACAGGAGATTCTTTTAATACTTGGTCATTCCAATCCGTTTCATTGTAAGGGTGTAATAAAACATGTGAATGTCCTTCAATAATACCTGGCATTAGTGTAGTGCCTGCTAATTCAACTTCAGTTGTGTTGTTAGGTAATGTTACTCCATTCACTTTTCCAGTATACGTAATTTTATTTCCTTCCACTAAAACTACCCAATTATCGTTCATTTCTTTTCCATCGAATACTCGGTCTGGTTTTAAGAGTGTTTGTGTAAAACCGAAGTATGTAGAGAATAGGCAAATAAAAATAATTGATTTCATAGTAGTAGTTCGTTTAGTTAATAATTGCCGAATTCAATAAAGTATCTAAATCGGATTTCGTGTGTTGATTTCCGTTGGAAAGTACCATATAAATATCTCGTGTGTTTTTAATATTTTCTAGTGGATTACTATTTAGAATAACAATATCGGCAATTTTACCTTCTGAGATGGTGCCATAATCAGCTTCTTGTTTTAAAAATTTAGCACCGTTGTAAGCAGAAGATTTCAGGGCATCGAAATTAGAGATTCCTGTTGCCACCATTGCTTCTAGTTCTTTATGTAATGAAATACCAGGATAGGTATAGCTATTGTAGGCTCCACTATCTGAACCGGCTAAAAGTGAAACTCCGTTTTTATTTAGTTTAAAAGCAAGATCACCGAAAAATTGGTCCAATGCTTTTCGGTCGGCAATTTGCTTTTCGGTTGCATTTTTTACGCGGTCAATTCTCCCTTTGTACGTTTGTTGAATTCCGTCGCTCATATATTTTAAATAATCGTCATTAGAGTGGTCAACTTCATCTAAATAGCTCAGTACACCACCAATATGTAAAGTAGGAACCACAAATACGTTATTCGATTTTAAGTGCTCGAAAGTTTTTAAAGCGGTGGAGTCAGAAAATGAAGATTGGAGTAGGGGCATGGCATCCCAAAAACCAATTTCGTTGTTTATCAATTGTTGGGTTATTTCTTTCTCTTTGGAAGAAGAGCCCTTCATAATATAATATAGATGTTCGACCGCATCAAGGCCGGCATTAATAGTTGCATCAAGATCAACAGTAAAAGGCATATGCCCAGATGTGATTAAACCACGTTTTTCAGCTTCTTCAATCACCTTTAAGTAATTATCACCCGATATACGGCTATCATAAATTTTCACAAAGTCTGACGGTATTGACTGCAACGAATCTAGGGCACTGTTAATATCTTCACCAGTAGTCACTTCTAAAGAACCGGCCCAAGTACCGCCCGGTCCATCAATTTTTGGCCCTGATGTAAAAATGCTAGGTCCTACTAGTTCATTATTTGCAATTGCTTTACGCCACTCCAGTACAGAAGAAGTTAAATCACCACCGGCATCGCGAACAGTAGTAATGCCGTTAGCCATAAATAGCTTCAAGAAATTCTTGTTTGCTCCAATTAATGAATCACCACCTCTAAAATGTGTGTGGTTATCCCAAAATCCCGGTACAATAAATTTTCCTGTGGCATCAATGGTAGTTTCCGCTTCAATATTGCTTAAATCAGCGTGCGCAATTATTCTGGTAATTCTATTATTAGTTATTAAAATATTTGAAATTGAAACAGAGCCATCTTCAAGATTGATTAGGTTTCCATTTTTAATAAAAACATCACAAGTTAAAGACTTTGTCCCAGTACAACTGCTTAGCGCTATTAATAATGCAATGGCAAAAACTTTCGTCAAAATAGATAATCTCATAGAAGTTGGGCAATTTAGGAATGGGAAGGTAAAAAGAATACTTGGTAATTCTTTGTTTATCATAAATTTTGACTATTGAATTAGTCCATTAATTATGGATTATTAATTATTTATAAAACAATGCTCATAACGTTCTTAATTTTACTCGATAATCGAGATTTAATGCTCCGACGCTTGCGTCCAAATTTAATGTTGAATTTAATATTTAAACCTTGAGTGCGTGCCCTGATATAGTTTACTTTTTCAAAGACTGCCACCCGCCACCATTTCTATATTTAATATTTTCAGCAGCGTGCTTTATAATCTCACTAATTCTTTTCGTTCTAGTTTCCTGGCGTTTTGCTTGGTTTAAAAAGTACAAAAAGCTTTTACGTTGGCTATGGGTAAAGTTCTTGAAATTAGAAAATGCTTCGGGGTTTTTATTGAATGCTAGTAGTAGTTCTTTAGGAATAATTCCATTTTCGACATCATCCAATGAACTCCACGAACCGTTTTCCTTTGCAATTTTAATTGAGGCTAATCCCGCGGCATGCATTCTGCCATTAGCTTTAAGCTCTTTTATATAGTTTTTATTGACTTTGCTCCAAACACTTTTAGGTTTCCTTGGACAAAAGTACTGTCTTCTTTTACCATTGCCTAAGCTTTTAACCGTGCTATCTATCCAACCATAACAAAGTGCTACTTGTACAGCTTCTTCCCATCGCATACTTTCATTTTCATGTGCTACGGTATAAAAAATAAGATGAATACCAGAATGTTCGGAATGGTTATTATGTAACCAATGATTGAATTCTATATCATTTTTAAAATATAACTCAGGTATTTCTAACATAATTCTCTTAAAAGGGTAATAATTTATCATAAATGTACAATGTTTAATACAGAAAATATTGGTTTGTAAAAATGTGCGCCCTATTTTTATAAATTCTTAAAATCAACTAAACAACAACAAATTACGTATGAAAAAAATTTTTAATGCGCTGCTTTTGGGCTTTGCGCTTATTATTGTCTCATGTGGTGGCAATAAAAGAGAAGGAGAACCTAAGGTATTGGTTTTCTCTAAAACAATGGCTTTTAAGCATGCATCCATACCTGCGGGCGTTGCAGCAATTCAAAAGTTAGGATTAGAAAATGGATTTGCAGTCGATACTACCAAGAATGCAGAACTGTTTACAGATGAAAACCTAAAACAATATTCAGCGGTAATCTTTTTAAGTACAACCGGTAATATTTTGGACCAGAACCAAGAGGCTGCATTTGAACGCTACATACAAGCTGGTGGTGGTTATGTTGGAATACATGCAGCAGCAGATACCGAATACGATTGGAGATGGTACAATGACCTGGCAGGAGCCCAATTTTTGAGTCATCCACGAGGAACACCAACGGCAGATTTTATTATTAAGGACAAAAATTTTATTGCTACCCAGTTTTTTACCGACTCGGTATGGAATAGAACCGATGAATTATACAATTACAAGAATATCAATCCAGATGTAAATGTGGTTATGACTTTAGATGAGTCATCTTACGAAGGTGGTGAGAACGGAGATTTTCATCCAATTGCTTGGTATCATGATTTTGATGGCGGACGCGCATTTTATACGGGCGGTGGACATACAGATGAAAGTTTTTCCGAAGATTTATTTTTAAAGCATTTGTTGGGCGGTATTGAATATGCAATTGGTGAAAACTTAAATTTAGATTATTCTAAAGTAACTTCACAAATACCACCGGAAGCCGATCGTTTTGCTAAAGTTACTTTAAGCGAAGGTCAGTTTTTTGAACCTACAGAAATGGCTGTTCTACCTAATGGAGACGTATTGGTGGCACAACGTAGGGGAGAAGTAATGTTATATAATAATGATACCAAAGAACTTAGTGAAGTTTTGAAACTTGACGTGTATAGTAAAACGTTAAATACTCCCGGCGTAAATGCAGAAGAGGGTTTAATGGGATTACAAAAAGATCCGGACTTTGCGAATAATCATTGGATTTACCTATATTACGCACCAACTGGTGATAAGTGGGTAAACCGACTATCAAGATTTAAATATACCGATGGTAAGTTTGATGTTGCCTCAGAGCAAGTAATAATGGATGTAGATAGTCAGAGAGAAATTTGTTGTCATACCGGAGGTTCAATTGCTTTTGGCCCAGATGGTTTATTATATCTTTCTACAGGTGATAACTCCACACCTTTTAATGAAAAGAATCAAAAATATGTAAACAATGGGTTTGCACCTTTAAACGATACTCCAGGTCATGAGCAGTATGATGCACGTCGTTCATCGGGGAATACAAACGATTTACGTGGTAAGATTTTAAGAATAAAGGTAAAAGAAGATGGTACGTATGATATACCTGAAGGAAACTTATTTCCTGTAGGCACAGAAAAGACGAGACCTGAAATTTATACCATGGGTCATAGAAACCCATACAGAATATCCGTAGATATGAAAAGAGGATATGTATACTGGGGAGATGTTGGTCCAGATGCAAGAGCCGATAGTTTAGGTACAAGAGGACCAAGAGGATATGATGAAATGAACCAAGCTAAAAAAGCGGGTAATTTTGGTTGGCCTTTATTTATTGGGGATAATTATGCCTATAATGATTATAATTACGAAACCGGAGAAAACGGACCAGCTTTTGATCCAGCTAAGCCAATGAATACATCGCGTAATAATACGGGGTTGACAGAATTACCACCTGCAATGCCAGCTTACGTGTATTATCCTTATGATGAGACACCAACATTTCCGCAGACTACGACGGGCGGTAGAAATGCTATGGCAGGACCTACCTATTATTCAGATATGTTTCAGGGCGATGAGAAACTTCCAAGTTACTATGACGGTAAAGTCATTATCTATGATTGGATGCGTGGATGGATGTTCGCAGTTCATTTAGATGAAAACGGTGATTTCAGTAAAATGGAACCGTTTGCTCCTAATGTTAAGGTGAATAACTTAATTGATATGGAAGTAGGGCCAAATGGTAAGATTTACCTATTGGAATACGGTAGTGGTTGGTTTTCGCAAAATGCGAATTCAGCATTAGGGTATATCGAATATAACGGAGGTAATAGACCACCATTAATCAATGAAGTTACTATTAATGAAACCGCAGGAAAAACCCCATTGACTATTAATGCATCAGTAGATGCGAGTGATCGTGAGGATGATGCTATAAAGTATCTTTGGGATTTTGGAAATGGTGATACAAAGGAAACAACAGAACCAAGTGTAAGCTTTACTTATACAGATGCCGGAGCATATAAATTAAAGGTAACTGTTGCTGATGATAAAGGAGCTGAAGCTATTAGCGAAAGCACAAGTATTGTCGCAGGTAATTCAAGACCAGAAGTCGCTATTTCGTTAGGAGGTAGTATACCTGCATTTTACTTGCCAGGTCAAAAAATAGATTATGAAGTATCTGTAACTGATCCAGATGGAACTGCAATTGATCCAAGCAATATTTTTGTAAGTGTTGATTATTTAGAAGGAATGGATAAAGTAGCCATGAATATGGGGCATCAACAAGTTTCTGCAGCAGTTACAGGTAAGGCGTTGACGCAAGCAATGGATTGCAAAACATGTCATAAAGAAGCGGATGCATCTATAGGTCCTAATTATAAAGATGTTGCTGCGAAGTACAAGGAACGTCGCGATGCTTTAGCATACATTCAAGGTAAAATCGTAACCGGTGGCACTGGAGTTTGGGGAGAAGTGACAATGCCAGCACACCCAAATGTAACATCTGACGAATCTAGACAAATTGCCTTGTATATACTTTCCTTGAACGGAGATGATAAAAAAGTAAAATCATTACCTGCAAAAGGAACCATAACAGCAGAATCTTCCGCACCGGGTAATATATTGGTTATTACCGCAAGTTACACCGATGCAGGTGCCGAAGGTACTATTCCGTTAACGGGTTCTAAGTCAATTGCCATCCCTAGTAATACGGTTAAATTTACCGAGAGCACTATAGCAGATGGTATGCAAGCAATGAGTTTTGGCGGAATGGATATGCTTTTGCTAAGTAAACCCTCTGGTTGGTTTAAATTAGAGGACTCTACATTGAAAGGAGTTAACTCGGTATCTTTAACAGCAGGCTGGCAAGAAGCACCAAAGATGTATTTTGATTTTGAAATACATGAAGATACTCCTGATGGTCGTTTAATTGGGAAAGGACAACTCCCGGCACAAGTTGGCGGAACACCTGGAACAATGTTTACGATACCAATTACAGAATCAGTTTCTAGTGATGGTCCTTATTATATTACTTTTAAGGGTGAAGAAGGTAAAGACTTGGCACAGATAGCACTTACAAGTGTTATTTTCAAATAAGTTAAAATTAAATTTTGAATTGAAAAGCCCGCGAAAAGCGGGCTTTTTATAATTAGATCAATATTTTTGAAACTAACTTATTTTCTTGCTAATTAACTCACCTATTTGCATCAATAAGTCTATTTCTGCTTCTGTAAAATCATAAGATATCTGTTTGGCGATACCAACTGTTCCGTAAAGCGTTTCGTTATAAATTAAGGGAGCAGCTAATGAACCCTCAACTTTTGTGTCTTTTGCCGAAGGTCTGGCAACACCAGATTCATCTGTTTGTAAATTACATATTTCAACAGGTTTTCTTCTCTCTGCAGCAATACCTGCCATTCCTTTTCCAATAGGTATAGTAGCTAATTTAGGAATAAGAAATTCAGGTATGCCTACCTGCGATTGAAGCTGTAGTAAAGAGTCCTTATCTAAAAAGTGTAGCGTACCGGTAGAGCAATTAAAATGCTCTAGGATTATTTTTAAAAGGTTGTCCCAATTGGGGACGTCTTTTATTAAGTGATTCTGTATCGTTGTAATAATTTCTTTAGAGCTGCTCATTTAAACCATCTTTATAGATACCAAAGAAGATTTGTTTTGGTACCGTAGTTATTTAATTATAAAGATACGTTTTATCTCTTTTGGAAAATAATTTAGATTATGCGACTTTATTTTTTCTTGGTGGTCTACGATAGGCATAATAACCTAAAACCGCATATATGGCCTTCTCTATAGCAATTCTAATAGGAAATAACTCTTCTCCCAATGCTTCATCTATAGATCGCAATTGCATGTAATAGTTACTAATGAGCGGGTAGTTCTTTTTGGAGGTTATATGAGCTTCAGCATTGGCAACAGCTTCTGGTTTATTTTCTTTTATAGGTTTACAAGTAACCAATTTAGGAGTATTGTTTTTATGAAGCATTGCAGAAAAGCCAAACAACCTACAAATAAGTCCACGGTGTGCATATTCAGAACAAAAACCTATGGCACCAGGTGCAATTACTGTATTTAAAACCGGGCAGAGTTTAGTAGACGAGTCGTTTTGTAAAAGACTTAACCAGTGCTCAGCTTTTCCATTCTTAAATAGATGATATGCAAGTGGTAAAAATTCTAAAGCAGTAGCATTGATGTCTGGTTTAAGACAACAATTACCACAATGGGCTACACAACCAAGTCCTGTAGATTTTTGGAAAGAACCTATTTCCTTTTCTAATTGGCAGAACATGTAATCTACCGCTCTAACTTTATGATATATTGTCACTTGTATTTTAAAAAGATGCGCGAAGGTAATCTAAGTTTTGATCCAGTAAACAATTTTAAAAAATAAATTTATTTTAGATTTCTAAAATAATTTATATAATGTAAAATACTGATATATAAATTGTTAAATAGAATAACTCAAGTTAATTTTAAAACTTTGAAGTCTTTAAATTAAGTGGTCCTTCGTTGGTTCTAAGATGTATTTGAAATCCAATAACACCTAGCATTTGTTCTTCCTCCGTTAAAACTTGAACTTCCCATTCCCCTGGTGTTACATTAGTTTTATAAGTATATCCTCTAAAGCCGCCATCTCTGCCACCTGTAATGTCATAGCCAATATCTTCAACAGTTTCCCACTCATTGGTTTTATCATTATATTTTCTCCATCTATGAAAAATGGCCTTTTTTAAATCGGTCGGTGCAAAAATGGAAGAAAATATATAAACACGTTGGTCGGGAGTGTAGTTATACTCTAGCTTATGTTTCCTCCAAAATATATACGATTCCTCAGACTCATAAGTCACTTCATAACGCCCGTTTTTCAATACAATATCATGGGCAACAATACCTTTGTCTAAAGCTAATGGAACAGGTGGAATTAATCTTAAAAAATAAAACACATTAATAATACCGTAAATGGCTATAATGATACCAATCATTTTACCTAGTTTAATTTCCTTTCTAGTACTAGGGCTTTTGCTATAAATAAAAGTGAAAAGTACTAAGGTGCTGACTAAGCTAACCGCTCCAGAAATTAAGAATATGGTGGTATTTAATTCCTTTAAGAACACGGGAATCATAAAAGTAAAAAAAGTGAAACTGATAAAGTAGTATACACCAAATTGCAGATACTTATTTGAAATTCGCTTTTTTAGAAATTCATTTGCGATTAGTAATAAAACTAAAATAATAAAAAACGATGCTGTTTTGGATAAAGAAACACTTCTAGAAAAATAAATAACGTAAGCACTTGATAATCCTCCGAAAAAAAATTGAATTGCGAGCGGTAAATACTCCTCATATCTTGCTAAAAAAGTATTCTCCCATCTTCCATCATCCGCTAAATTATAAAGATATAATGTAATGGATAACGAGGTCATATGCATACATAAAACCGTTAGGTCGTAGGTGCGGTCAATACGGCCTAAGGTTAAGGTGTCAAATATGAATCCGCCAATAAAGAAGAGTATTGGTGCATATTTAGAGTGCCTTCGAATGAAATTTTTAAAGGCACTATTTCTATAACTAGCAAGCGATTTTCTCATGAAGAGCTATAATAACTATGCAAAAGTATTTAATTGAATATAGTAATATTGACTCTATTTGAATTTTGATGAACGTTAATAATCAATTAGGTGTTTTCCGCAATTTAGATTTTTGTTTCAATATAGAAATTAGGGTCTACACGTAAAGAAGTTAAGTCTCCATTTATTTTCTTAGTTTGCCATTCTGTTGTAGGTTCTATCCACACAGCGCTATCATTTACATATACTTTAATAGGAAGAGTGAAATTATCGACTGTATTGGTGAAGCGATACGTTATTTTTTTTCCTTTTACGGTGTATTCAAAAACCGGAATATTGGTTGTTCTTAAATATTGATTAAAGAAAGGTTTTAGATCAAGATTCATTTTTGTGCTGATATATTGTTCTATTTGATCTGTAGTCACTGTTGTATGATAAAAATCTTTGTTTAAACCTCTAAGGATTTCTCGCCACTTTTCATCATCATTAACTACTTGCCTTAAGGTGTGTAGCATATTTGAACCTTTATAATACATGTCCCCACTACCTTCATGATTTACATTGTAAACACCGATTATTGGCCTATCATTTTTGATGTTTTTTCTAAGACCTTGCATATATTCGTTAGCTGCCGTTGTTCCATGATGATAGTCTAAAAATAAACTTTCAGAATAGGAGGTAAAACCCTCATGGACCCACATATCGGCAATGTCTTTATAAGTGATATTATTTGCGAACCATTCATGACCAGATTCGTGAATAAGAAGAAAATCGAATTTAAGGCCCCATCCAGAGCCAGATAGATCTTTACCCAAATACCCTTTTTTCCATTGGTTACCATAGGTGATTGAGCTTTGATGTTCCATGCCTAAATAAGGAACCTGTACTAATTTAAAAGAATCTTCATAAAAAGGGTAGGGGCCAAACCAATGTTCAAAAGCTTCCATCATTTTAGGCGCATCTTTAAAATGTTCTTTTGCTTTATCAAGATCATCACGTAATACGTAATAGTCCATATCCAACATGCCTTTTTCGCCGTCGTACTTTTCTCCAAAGTAAACATAGTCAGCTATATTAACGTTGACCCCATAATTATTGATAGGATTTGATACGAACCAATGAGAAGTGTTCGTAATAGTATCAAGTTTTCGAAGTCTTCCGTTGGCAATATTAGTGAGCCCTTTAGGTACTTTTACGCTGATTAACATGCTGTCTACTTCATCGTACATATGATCTTTATTTGGCCACCAAACACTGGCTCCTAAACCTTGACAAGACGTCGCTACGAAATGCTTGCCATTTTCATCTTTTTTCCAAGAAAACCCTCCATCCCAAGGCGCCCTGACAGCTTCTTTTGGATTACCGGAATAGGTGATGACCACTTCGTTAAATTCGCCCGGTTCTTGTTTTTTTTGTAACTGAATAAAATGCGCATTGCCATTGTTGACAACCTCCAAATTTTTACCATCTTGTGTGGCTTTTTCAATTTGTAAAGGTGCTTGTAAGTCTACCTGTAAAACCTGATGAGGTATTAGAACTTTATAACGAATTGTATTGCTGCCACTTATAAACTTATCATCGGGGTTCACATCAATATTTAAGTGGTAATAATTTAAATCCCACCAAATACGTTCTTTGGTAATAGTTCCCCTCAGAGAATCTTGTTCGGTAAACACTTCTTTATTTTGAAGTAATTGACTGTGCGACATCGTTGAGATGAATACTATGGATACAAAGGCAAAAACGATTGATTTATTCATGTATATTAAATTTACTTTCGATAAAATTTATTCTGATATCTACTTTAAAGATAAGTTCCAATATGATAATATAAGTATCATATTAGTTAACATTTGACTTATCTGAAAATTCCGTTAGGAAAAACAACCGGACTCTCAAATCCGTTTTCACCAACGGCAGAAACACCGAAGAAGAAGTTATCAATAACAATGCCTTCTAGGATAAACTCAGAAACATCACCTACATATCTACTATAATCCCAAGTAGGAGAAGTAGTATCTCTCCAGTATATTTTATATCCTTTGGCACCATCTACCTTGCTCCACTGAAATTTAGCGGCAGGTTCTACAATACCACCAATTTTTACGGTTGTTGGAGCAGGAGGAGCCCAAGCAATTGAAGCCAAGTTAATAGCGTTTACAGCTGTTAATTTTGCAGCATATTCAAAATTCACATGTTCAAGAACATCACCGTAAGCAATACCATCCTCCACACGAATATCTTGGTGCTGCTGGGTATAGTTTTCATGAGCTTCCATAATACGAATACCTGGAAAACCAGCGTCATTAAAGGGTCTGTGATGACCACCACGACCAAAACGATCTAAACGATAAATCATCATAGGGTTCATTTCGGGCATGTATTGCTTCACATTTTTATGAACATAGCGTGCCAATTGTCTGGAAACCCCATCAACTTCACCACCATAAAAACGTCTTGCTTTACGTTGTGCTTCAGTTTCGGTCGGTGGTACAGGTTCAGAGAAAATTCTAAAATCAACATTACTAATGGTTCCGTCTACACCGGTAATATTACCGATCATATCGTTATTGAAAATACCAATAACTTCCCAACCTTGGTCTTTTGCAAATTGCGCAACACCACCACCGCCAAAAAGACCTTGTTCTTCACCAGAAAGTCCCATGTAAATGACACTATTTTCGAATTGATATTTAGACAGAACACGTGCAGCTTCTAAAGTACCTGCCATACCACTGGCATTGTCATTGGCACCAGGAGAATCATCTGTAAAGTTTGTAGGATCGCTAACACGCGAATCGATATCGCCACTCATAATAATGTAACGATTAGGGTATTTGGTTCCTTTTTGAATAGCAAGTACGTTAACCACTTCAACATCTTTTACGATACGGTCATTAGCTCCTTTCTTGATTAAATCTTTTTGATAAAAAACGTTTAGGCAACCATTACATTCAGAAGATGTTTTTTCGAATTCACTTTTAATCCAACGTCTTGCTGCGCCAATTCCTCTTGTTGTTGAGACCGTATCGCTTAAGGTATGTCTTGTGCCAAAATTAGCAAGTTTGGTAATATCACTTTCAATACGTTCAGGAGAAACTGCATCGATAATATCATAAATGCGTTGGTCGGTTTGCGCTGTTAAAGTGAGGGCCGAGGTAAGTAGCGCGAGTAGTAAGAATTTTTTCATTTCAAGTTTTTTTTGGTGAGTAGAATTAGTATGGATAATTGGTTTCTAAAATTAAGTAAAATTTAAGGCTGACCATAATTTCATTTATTAAAGTATTCATGAAATTGTCCTAAAGTAGCGTTGATCTTAATTTTCTTTTAGATATTAGGTTGTACACACCTAAAATTGGACCAATAGCTAATGGAATAAACATAAGAGTTACAGGAATAATCGTTTGAAGTAGTCCTAAAAGCTGTATACTGATAATTGTTATAGTAAAACCGATACAGTTTACAAGAGTAAGCGCTGTTCCTTTTAATTCGGGAACTACTGCAGATGCTACTAAATTTGAGAATTGGGGTGAATCTGCCGTTACCACAATTCCCCATAAACACCAACCTGACAAAAACACAGAAGGTGGAAGATAAAATAGTAAAGGAGAAATTAAACAAAGAAATCCGGATGCTATTAAGGCTATAAGGGCCACTTTTTTACTGCCTATTCGTTGCGATAGTATGCCACCGTAAGCACATGATAATCCGCCGAACGCTATCACGATTCCCGACCAAAGAGCGACCGATATATCGATGTCAGATTGTATGGCAAACCATTGTATTGCTACAGGTGTAAATGCCCAAAAAGCATACAGTTCCCACATATGGCCAAAATACCCGAATGCAGCTTTCTTGAATTCAAAATTTTTGAAAAGTTTAGGTCCAGCATTTAGCTTTAATGTAGCACTTTCAACTCTATATGGACCATTTGGCACAAGTAAATAGAGAAATAGTCCGCCCAATGCAGTAATACCTGATGTCAGTTTTATAACACTATCTGGGTGATTGGCTAACGGACTCCCTTTAATTAAAAATGGAAAAGCGGAACCAAGAACTAAAGCTCCTACAAGAAACCCTAGTGCTTTACCCAAACCTTTTTCATAATAATCTGCCGCTATTTTCATACCTACAGGATAAATACCCGCTAAAAAGAATCCTGTGCTAAATCTTGTTAGTAATAAACTGCTCACGCTTAACTGCGGATAAATTAATGTTAGATTAGAAATGGCGGCTAGAAAAGCACATATCATAAACACCTTTGCTGGTGAAAAGCGATCTGCAATCATTAAGATGCCGAAAACTAATGTCCCGATAATGAAACCGAATTGCACCGATGAAATTACATAGCTAATAATCTCAGGCCCAAAATCTAACTTTTTAGTTAGTGACTCTATAATTGCATTACCAGCAAACCAAGTGGATGTACAGGCAAATTGTGATAGAATAATGATGGGAAGAATATGTAGCTTTTGTTTCAATAGTTTAATTAACAAATGTGACTTTAACTATCTCATTATTTTCAACTTCATAAATGGCTGCGGCTTTGAAGGTTTTACCATTTGCAGTAATTGATTCTTCATCAATAACTTTATTGCCGATGACAATTCTATTAAGTATTTCGCAGTGTAAATCTGGGGCAGAATTAAAGAATTCGGTATAGCCAGCTCTCATTGCATCTATACCAGCTGTTCTTAATTCGCCCGAGTAGCTATATAGTTTAGCTTGTTTTGAGTAGGTAGCTAAAAAACCGTCAATATCCCTGTTGTTATAAGCATCAAGCTGTTTTTGAACAATGATTTCGGGGTCAAAAGTTGTTTTTTTATCTCTAATAAAAGTCATGCTTTTTATGAGTCCGTCAGTTTCATAAATAGCTACTTGTTGGTTTTGTTTATCACCAATAGAAACAACCTCTTGGTCAATTACTGTGGAACCAATTACAATTCTTGAAGACACTTTAACTTCAATAGAAGGTGTTTTTTGATAAAATGCTTCATAGCCCTTTTTTAATTGTGCTCTACCGACCGATATCGTATCCTTCGAAAAATTTCTCACTACGACATCTTCCGAATAACAATTTGCGAATGCTTCTAAGTCACGAGCATTAAAACTTTCTACTTGTTTTTGGACAATTAATTCCGGCGCGTCTTTAGAAACAAAAGAAATAAACTTTCCATTTGGGCTAATTGCCAGTCTCGATATACCGTGAATATCCGTCTTTTGGAATTCAAAAAAGGATTTCCAAATGGTATCAGAATTTGGTTTAAAAACTAATAGGTACTCGTTTAAAGCGGTAATAATATTTCCATCAACAGTCCAGCAAATATCTTGAGTGTTTTCTATAAGTGTAATGATTTGCTCGGTTTCTTTGGTATTAGGGTTTAATGATTTTATATAAGTACTATCTCCTTCTTTTGATATAAAGCTGATTAAATCACTACTAGGAATTTTATGCAACGACCTACCTACATTTTTTTGGGCAGTATAACTTGCATGCGTTTTTAGGTTATACACTACCAAATCCATACGGTCTTCAATTAAAACCGTACACACAATAATATCATTAGAATACCAAACATGGTAACCCACTTTTAAGTCAGGTAATAAAATGTTTGATTCGCCAGTCTTTATATCATACTCATATAAACGTTGCAGACCATCATCATCTAATCGAACAGCGGATATAGCCTCTTTACCTGGAATTTTTAAAGGCGAATATTCACTGCCATTAGGAGTATTTGAAAGCCAAGTTGTTGTTTTGTCGTTTATATCATAAAGAGCAATATCCGTTTGATTATTTCTTGTTGATGCAAATAGAATTTTATTATCAGAAAAGAATGAAGGCTGATTATCATAACCTTCATTATTAGATATATTAATGACGTTGTTAATCTTTAAAGAGTCGTTAGACAGGTTTAAATCTGCCAAGTAAACTTCTGTGCTTTGTTGCGCAATAGAATTAAAGCAACACAAAATATTGGTAATTAGTACAGCATAAATATGTTTCATAAAAATCTGTTTAGATTATGGAAACCGTTATCTTTTGTTCGCAAAACGTTTTAAAATTGCACGTACATTTTTAGTGTTATCAACAAAATACCTGGCTTGCGTTTTTTGTCTACCCACTTTCACTGTTACTGAATCTTTGGGAAGCTCTTGGAACATAAACTCATCGGTCCAGTCATCTCCAATTGCGAAAACGAAATCATAGTCATGTTCAGAATAAACGCGCATTGAAGCCCGACCTTTGTTTACATTACTACTTTTTATTTCCATGACTTTGTTCCCATTTAAAACACTTAAATCGTCATTGGCTATTAAACTTGTAAGGACGGTGTTTAATTCTACCGCTCTCTTTTGGCCAAAATCCGGGTCTGTTTTTCTGTAATGCCAAGCTAAAGAGTAGTTTTTTTCTTCAATAAAACTACCTGGAGTACGATCAACAAAAGATTCTAAAACCGGTAATATTTTCTCCATCCAGTCTTTCTTAACTGTTTCTAACATTCTAAATTCCTCACCACCTTGAGAAATCCATACACCGTGCTCAACGATCATATTGTATTTTTTAGGCAAAAACCATTTGGTAAATGTTTCTTTATCTCGCCCACTAATTAAATACATATCTGTATTTGGTTGTGAAGAAATTTCGTCTAGAAGTGTATACAATTCTTCATCTGGAGATGCTTTTTGTGGGTCGGTATGAAAACCCGCCAATGTACCATCATAATCCAAAAACACCAATCTCCTTCTAGATTTATTATAACTATCCATTATCGTATTCATAATATCTATAGATAGTTTTCTGGATTTATAGGTTTGATCTTTTTCTTTTTGGCCAACTAATGAATTCATAAAATCATTTGCCCATTTTTCCACATTATAGCGCTCCAATCTCTTCTGTAATAAAGTATTTCTAGCAATCTGTTCTTCTTTAGGCATGTTGATAGCCTCGTTCAGTGAATCTGCTATTTGTTCAAAATTATTAGGGTTAATTAGTAGCGATTCGTTCATTTCATTGGCAGAACCGGCCATTTCGCTTAATATTAAAACACCTGTTTTATCAGTTCTGGTAGCAATGTATTCTTTGGCCACTAAATTCATTCCATCCCTAATTGGTGTCAACCAGGCAATATCAGAAGAAGTGTATAAATCAATAAGGTTTTCAAAAGGCATAGATCTGTAGAAATACCATATTGGTGTCCAGCTTACCGTTGATAGTTCTCCATTTATACGCCCTACCAATTCATCAATCTCCCTCTTCAATAATTGATATTGCGGTACGTTTGATCTGGAAGGCACGGCAAGTATAATTAAGCGGACCCTTTCTTTATAATGTGGGTATTTGTTTAAAAAATATTCAAAAGCATTAAGTCGCTTTGCAATACCTTTAGTATAATCTAACCTATCAATAGATAAAAAGAACTTAGCATCTGGCGCCGATTTTTTATGGGTATCTAATCGTTTCTGCAATTCGGATTTTTCATCTTCAGAGCGTTGAGAATGTTCTTTGGCGGCATCACTGAATTTTTTATAATCAATTCCCATAGGAAAAGAATCTACTTTAATAACTCTGTCGTCAAGATAAATATCATTAAAACTAACTTCTAGGCCTAAAAGCCTTCGTACAGAGCTTAAAAAGTGACGTTCGTAATCATAAGTATGAAAACCAATTAAGTCTGACCCTAACAAGCCTTGCAACACTTCTCGTCTCCATGGTAGCGTTCTAAATATTTCATAAGAAGGAAATGGAATATGCAAAAAGAACCCAATAGAAATATCTGGCCGTTCCGCACGAACCATTTGTGGTACTAGCATTAACTGATAATCATGAATCCAAATAGTATCTTCATTATCGGCTTTTTCAAGAATTGCATCTGCAAATTTTTGATTCACCGCTTTGTAAATTTCCCAGCTCTCCAATTCAAATTCGGAATATTCTAAGAAGTAGTGGAATAATGGCCAAACGGTTCTATTGCTAAATCCGTAGTAAAAACCATCAACTTCTTTTTCTGTCAGTTTTACCTTAGAGGAACCATGTTTTGCTAGTGCTGCATCTATTTTAGGAGCTAATTCTTCTGGTATTTCTTCGTCTGTTAATCCGCTCCAACCTATCCAAAGGCTATCACCACTAGAATGGACAGATTTCATTCCGGTTGCTAAACCGCCAACACTTGGCACCGCAGTTATGCCTCCATTGCTAATTTGTAATTGTACGGGTAGTCTATTTGAGATTATGATAGTTTTAGCCATAAAAGAGAATTTTTTGCTACTTCTTGATTATTATTTCTCTAAATTTCGGGAAAAAGGAGGGCAATACCAATTGAAACCTCATTTGAATTAAGATTTTTATTGAATGGATAATTTAGACTACGGAATAATAGGAAATTGTAGAAGTGCAGCGTTAATCTCAAAAACAGGAAACATAGAATGGTGTTGTTTACCAGAGTTTGATAGTCCGTCTATTTTTGCGAAATTACTAGATGAGGAAATAGGGGGCAGTTTTGAAATTAATGTAGATAGTTCATATGTTATTACTCAAAAATACGAGCCTTTTACTACTATTTTAATTACCTCTTTTAAGTCAGGTGAAAATCATTTCGAGATCCATGATTTTATGCCGCGCTATAGAAAAGAGGGTAAAAAATACCATGCACCGCCAGAATTGGTTAGATATTTTAAACTTATATCTGGTGCTCCAAAGTTTTCAGTACACTATAATCCCAAGCTTGAGTATGCTGTGGGCAAAACAGAATCATTTATAAAAAAGGATTTTGTAGCAAGTCTTACACACGACGTAAAATTCGATACTATATTTCTATATACTTCCTTTGATAAAAAAACCATTATAAATAGTGGAGAAATAACGTTAAAAGAAGATGGTTATATTTTGGTGGGATATAATGAGAAGCTATTGTTACCTACTACAGATAGGGCTTATCTAGATTTGCAGAATACAAAAGTATATTGGTTAAATTGGTCCAATTTAACACCGACCTATAAGAAATTTAATAAAGAGATTTCTAGAAGTGCTTTGACACTTAAACTATTAAGTTATGATAAAACAGGAGCTGTATTAGCAGCTGCAACAACTTCATTACCAGAAACCATAGGTGAAGTGCGTAATTGGGATTATCGTTTTTGTTGGATACGAGATGCTTCTATGGTTATTAAGGTAGTTTCTGAATTAGGGCATAAGAATGTAGCAAAACGCTATTTACAGTTTATTATTGATTTAATACCAGACAAGGCAGAAAAGTTACAGATTATGTACGGTATTAATAAAGAAAAGAAGCTAACTGAAGTAACCCTAGAACATTTAGCGGGTTATAAAGGCTCTAAACCAGTACGAATAGGCAATGCAGCCTATCACCAAAAACAGAATGATATTTATGGAATACTAATGGATGTTATCTATGAACAAATGGCCAAGTTTAGTGTAGACATAGAAAATGGTGAAGATTTATGGGCAATTACGAAAGGTATCGTTTGGATTGTAAGTAACAATTGGAAAGATGCAGATAAAGGTATTTGGGAGTTTAGAACAGAGGATAGACATTTTACATTCTCAAAAGTATTATGTTGGACAGCCTTAGATCGCGCTATAAAAGTGGCAGAAATGCTAGGTAAAAAGCATAAAATTGAGAAATGGGAGCCTATTAGAGCTGAAATATGGCAAGATATATATGACAACGCTTGGAACGAAGAAATTGGCGCGTACACGCAATCATATGGCTCTAAGGAGTTAGATGCATCTGTGTTGTTAATGGAATCTTACGGGTGTGTAAAAGCAAAAGATGAAAGATATATAAGTACGGTACATGCAATTGGGAAAGAGTTAAATAATGACGGATTGCTATATCGATATAAAAATGAAGATGATTTTGGTTTACCATCATCATCTTTTACTGTATGTACATTTTGGTACATAAATAGCTTGTTTAAAATAGGGGAACGCAAAAAAGCTCTTGAATATTTTGAGCGATTATTGAGTTATAGTAATCATTTAGGTCTTTTCAGTGAAGATATTGATTTTAAGACTAAAAGATTATTAGGAAACTTCCCACAAGCATATTCGCATTTAGCATTAATTGAATGTGCAATTAACTTCTCTAAAAAAGAAAGTGAAGATCAAATATTAGAAAATTTAAGAGATTAAATACTTGTTTTAATCAGCTTAATCTTTTCAATTAAAGCTTTAAAATGCTGTAGTGTGGTAAACGGGTTCATTACCGTAATACGCATGTAATGCACGCCTTTTAATTTTGTTTGTACAATATAAAATTCGCCATCTTCTAAAAGAGCTTGGCGAATTTTGATATTTAATTCGTTGAGGTACTCTGTGCTCATTCCGGGTTCAATAAATCTAAAACAAACAATATTGGACATTGGTTGTAGTGCTACTTCAAAATTTGGTTCTTCCGCTATTAGATTTGCAAAAATAGCGCCCATATCATATAACTGAGTTACATTGGCATCAAAAACTTCTTCTCCATATAGTTTTAAAAGGGTAAACCAATGTATGGACATCATGTTCTTCGTACATTCAAATGTACGTTTGCCAGAGTTGTACCAATCTTCATGTTCAGAATCTGAAAGTAAATAATCCGCTTTTTGACTGAAGGTGGCTTTTGAATTTATTTCATTTTTAAATAGTAAAGCTGTAGTTAGGGCTGGCATCATCATCATCTTATGTCCGTCTATAACAACGGAATCGGCTTTATCAATGCCATTTAGGGTATGTCTGTATTTTTTAGAAAAAATTCCCGCACCACCATGCGCTCCATCTACATGAAACCAAATTTTTTGTTTTTCAGCAAAACCTCCAATAGTTTCAAGATCATCGAAAATACCTGTAGCGGTAGAAGGTGCACTTCCTATGATTGCAAATACTTCTATGCCTTTGGCTTTTGCTTCTTCAAATTTAGATTCTAAAAGGGAAGTATCCATTTGGAATTCCCTTGTAACAGGCACCTTAATAATTCCTTGATTACCAAGTCCCATAATTCTAGCGGCACGATCTACACAGTAATGAGCTTCTTCGCTAACCATAATACCTAATTGGTTTTGGTTGCCCTCATTCCAAATATCTTTTTTTGTAATAGCTTTCCTAGCGCTCAATAAAGCTGTAAGGTTTGCTAATGTACCACCAGAAGTTAAAAAACCGCTAGAAGACTCTTTGAAACCAATTTTATTACAAACAAGTTCGATAATAATACGCTCAATAGCATTTGAAGCCATGCCCATTTCATAAACTGCGGTTCCGTTATTTAACAAAGAACTAATTAACCCAGTGAGTGCAGTAATCGGTGCAGGCGGACTTACTTGATGACCAAGATAATGTGGATGATGAGTATAGGTGGTATGTTTGGTTATTTCTTTAAACAAGTCTTTTTTAGAACCATTTTTTAAAAAGTCTTTCCAAAACTTTAACTCGTGTTCTGGTTCGTTCCAATTGATGGCATTTTTTGAATAAGCATTTAATTTATCCTCTAAATGAGAAGTCAATTGGTCTATTAGTAGATGACCATTGGAATTAAATTCCTCTACATTATAAACCTTTAGAAGTAATTTTTTATTCATGAGTTAAAATTAGGTATGATTAAAATGTTTACCAAATAAAAAAGCCGCCCAATTTGGGCGGCTAACATTCAATTTACCAAACAACAAAAGGTAATCTGAACTAGTCAAAGGTGTACCCGTTATCTGCTGCTATTTTATCTGCAATTTGCGTGCGTAAAGCAACAATATTAGGGTAGTTAGTATATTTTGTAAAGCGTTTAAGACCCATTAACATCATCCGTTGCTCATCACCTTCGGCAAAAGAAACGATTGCTTCCTTACCTTTTTTAATAATGATTTCTGTAGCATTGAAAAGATATAATCTAGACATCGCTATTTGTGTTGCTTGGGCATCTTCGCCAAAACGTTTTGCATTCTTCTCCGTACGTAATAAAGCAGATTCTGCCATATATACTTCTATAAGAATGTCCGAAGCAGCCAACATTAATTGTTGGTGATTTTCTAACTCAGGTCCAAATTTCTGAACTGCAGAGCCGGCAACCATTAAGAAAACTTTTTTAAGTCTTTTTAATATATCTTTTTCTTCAGCGAATAACTCAGAAAAATCAGGAACCTCAAAAGAAGGTATTCCCATTAATTCTTCACCAACAGCCGTGGCAGGGCCAAGAAGATCAACATGACCTTTCATTGCTTTTTTAACAAGCATTCCTACGGCCAACATTCTGTTGATTTCGTTGGTACCTTCATAAATTCGGGCTATTCTTGAATCTCTCCAAGCAGATTCCATTGGCGTATCTGCACTAAAGCCCATACCTCCAAAAATTTGAATACCTTCATCCGTTGTATTTTGACAATCTTCTGAAACTGCTACTTTAAGGATAGAACACTCAATAGCATATTCCTCAACACCTTTTAATTCAGCCTCTTGATGTGTGTTACCTTCTGCTTCACGAATAGCGATACGATCTTCAATATTTTTTGCAGCACGATAACTAGCAGATTCATCCACATAAACGCTAGTTGCCATTTCTGCAATTTTAGATTTTATAGCACCAAAGTTCATAATAGGTGTTTTAAACTGAATACGCTCGTTTGCATATCTAGTAGCCTCACCAATGACTCTTCTTTGTGCATCTAAACAAGCAGCGGCCAATTTAATACGTCCTATGTTTAAAGCGTTCATCGCAATCTTGAATCCGTTTCCTCTTGTAGAAAGCATATTTTCAACAGAAACTTTGGTTTCATTGAAAAAAACCTGACGGGTAGAGGAGGAATGAATACCCAACTTCTTTTCTTCATCACCTAAAGTGATACCATTACTTGGGTCATTTTCAACTATGAATCCGGTAATGTTTTTATCATCTTCAATACGAGCAAAAACAATAAACATGTTACAGAAACCAGCATTGGAAATCCACATTTTCTGTCCTGTGATGCTGTAAGATTTACCGTCTTCAGAAAGCACGGCTTTAGTTTTTCCTGAATTTGCGTCAGAACCAGCACCTGGTTCAGTAAGACAATACGCGCCAAACCATTCACCAGAAGCAAGTCTAGGAACATATTTTTGTTTTTGTTCTTCAGTACCATACAATGTTATTGGCATTGTTCCAATTCCTGTATGTGCTCCGAAGGCTGTACTAAAAGAACCAGTTGCGCCGGAAATATAATCGCAAACTAACATGGTAGACACAAAGCCCATTCCCATACCACCGTAAGATTCAGGTACTGCAACACTTAACAATCCTAATTCACCAGCTTTACGCATGGTTTCCTCAGTGTAAGCATAATCTTTTTTCTCAAAACGTTCCCAATGTGCCCAAAGCTCTCTATCTACGAATTCTTTAGTGCTATCGCGCATCATTCGTTGTTCTTCACTCAAATCTTCAAGTGTGAAAACATCTTCACATTTGGTTTCTTTGACAAGGAACTGTCCTCCTCTAAGAAGATCATTATTTGCAGTATCTGTACTCATAATTTAGTGGTATTTAATATAAAATAGTCAGTAAATAGAATTTAAAACACTATATAAACTAACTAGTAATAAGTTATTATTTTAAAAATTCAAATATTCCAGCCGCACCTTGGCCAGTTCCTACACACATGGTCACCATGCCGTACTTGCCTTGCATGTTACGTTTACGCATTTCATCAAACAATTGAACGGATAATTTAGCTCCGGTACAACCCAGCGGATGTCCTAATGCAATTGCACCTCCATTAACATTAACGATATCTTGGTTGAGCTTCAGTTCTCGTATTACTGCTAATGATTGTGAAGCAAAAGCTTCGTTTAATTCAATCAATTCTATATCATCTTGTTTTAAACCTGCTTGCTTTAATGCCTTAGGAATTGCTTTTACAGGACCAATTCCCATAATACGAGGTTCAACACCGGCAGCGGCATAATTTACTAAGCGGGCAATTGGCTCTAAATTTAATTCTTTCACCATGTCCTCACTCATAATTAAAACAAAGGCAGCACCATCACTCATTTGAGAGGAGTTACCAGCAGTAACACTACCACCAGCGGCAAAAACTGCTCGTAAACCAGCTAATGCCTCTTTACTAGTTCCTTTTCTAGGACCTTCATCTTTATTTACAGTGTAACTCTTGTTTGCCTTTTTTCCATTTTCATCCACATAAGTTTGATGCACTGTTATTGGAACGATTTGATCTTGAAAGCGATCTTCTGCTTGGGCCTTTAGAGCTTTCATATGCGAGTGATAAGCAAACTCATCTTGGTCTTCTCTAGAAACGTTAAATTGATTAGCGACGGCTTCAGCTGTATTACCCATTCCCCAATAATAATCTTCATGTCCAGATTTAATGGTGTCGTAATTCAGTTCAGGTTTAAAGCCTGTCATAGGAACGGAACTCATACTCTCTGCACCACCCGCAATAATACAATCTGCCATTCCTGATTGAATTTTGGCAGTTGCGATGCCAATGGTCTCAATTCCTGAGGAACAGAATCTGTTTACGGTTACCCCAGGCACGTCTACGATATCTAATCCCATAAGTGAGATTAAACGAGCCATATTTAATCCCTGAGAACCTTCGGGCATTGCATTACCTACGATGACATCGTCAATACGTTTTTTGTCTAATTGCGGTACTTCAGCCATCATATACTGAATGGTTTCGGCAGCAAGTTCGTCAGCACGTTTAAAACGGAAAACTCCTTTTGGTGCTTTTCCTACTGCTGTTCTATATGCTTTTACTATATATGCTGTTTTCATTTCTAATCTTACTTTTAGCTGTCAGCTTTTGGCTTCTAGCATTTAATTGTTGTTCATTAAGAAAGCCAATAGCCAAGTGCTAATGGCAAAAAGCTTTGTATTTAATTACGCAACGGTTTTCCAGTTTTCAACATGTGTTGAATTCTTTCTAACGTTTTGCGTTCAGTACATAGTGATAAGAACGCTTCACGCTCTAAATCCAATAAATATTGTTCAGTAACTAATGTAGGTTCGGATAAATCGCCACCTGCCATTACATACGCCAACTTATTTGCAATTTTCTTATCGTGTTCGCTAATGTATTTACTGTCTTCCATAGAATCAGTACCAACCAAGAACATACCTAAAGCTTGTTTACCAAGAACTTTAATATCTTTTCTTTTAACCGGTTGGGTATAACCAGCTTCTGCCATTAATTTGGCATGAGCTTTTGCAGTTGCTATTTGACGTTCTTTATTAACTACAACAATATCTTTACCATGTTGTAAAATTCCCAAATCGTAGGCTTCATATGCCGAAGTAGAGACCTTAGCCATACCAATGGTTAAGAAATACTCTTGAAGTATATTTAATTCCACATCATTTTTATGGAATAAATCTTGAGCTCTAAGGGCGAATTCTTTAGAACCACCACCGCCAGGAATTACGCCTACTCCGAATTCAACTAATCCGATGTAGGTTTCTGCCGCCGCAACAACTTTATCAGCATGTAACGAAAGCTCGCAACCACCACCTAAAGTCATGCCGTGTGGAGCAGAAACTGTAGGTATTGCAGAATAACGCATGCGCATCATAGTATCTTGGAACATTTTAATAGCCATGTTCAATTCGTCATACTCTTGTTCAACGGCCATCATAAATATCATACCGATATTTGCACCTACTGAGAAGTTTGGTGCTTGATTACCAACAACCAATCCTTGAAAATCTTTTTCGGCTAAATCTATAGCCTTATTCAATCCGGCTAAAACATCACCGCCAATAGTGTTCATTTTAGATTGGAATTCTACATTTAATATTCCATCGCCTAAATCTTCAACAACTACACCGCTATTTTTGAATACTTCTTTAGATTTTCTAATATTATCTAGAATGATAAAAGAATCTTGTCCCGGTATTTTTTCTATAGATTTTTTAGGAATATCATAGTAGTAAGAAGCGCCGTCTTTTACAGCGTAAAAAGATTTGTTGCCAGAAGCAACCATTTCATTGACCCATGCAGCAGGAGTTTCTCCTTCCGCTTTCATGATTTCTAAACCTTTTTCAATTCCTATTGCATCCCAAATTTGAAAAGGACCATGTTCCCAGCCAAAGCCAGCTTTCATGGCATCATCAATTTTGTATAATTCATCTGTAATTTCAGGAATTCTATGTGAAACATAGGCAAACAGTGCGGCAAAGCTTTTTCTATAAAATTCTCCGGCTTTGTCTTTGCCGGCAACCAACACTTTAAAGCGGTCTTCTACTTTATCAATCGTCTTTGTTAATTCTAAGGTTGCGAAACTTGCTTTTTTATTAGTACGATAATCCATCGTATCTAAATCTAAAGTCAAAATTTCAGTATTTCCTTTAGCGTCTTTAGATTTTTTATAAAAACCTTGTCCTGTTTTGCTACCCAACCATTTATTTTCCATCATGGTATTGATGAAGCTTGGGAGTTTAAAAAGCTCCAATTTTTCATCATCTTTACAATTGTCAGCAATACCATTAGCAACATGTACTAGTGTATCTAAACCGACAACATCAACAGTTCTAAATGTTGCAGATTTTGGCCTTCCAATAACAGGTCCGGTTAATTTATCAACTTCTTCAACGGTCATGCCCATATCTTTTACCATGTGGAAAAGACTTTGGATGCTAAATATTCCTATTCTATTACCTATAAAAGCGGGCGTGTCTTTAGCCACTACAGAGGTTTTACCTAAAAACTGCTCTCCGTAACCATTTAAAAAATCTAATACTTCCGGGGAAGTTTTGGGTCCTGGGATTATTTCAAAAAGTTTTAAATAACGCGCCGGATTAAAGAAGTGAGTTCCACAGAAATGTTTCTGGAAATCATCACTACGACCTTCACTCATAAAATGAATAGGAATACCAGAAGTGTTAGAAGTAATTAATGTACCAGGTGTTCTGTGTTTTTCAAGATTTTCAAAAACAACCTTTTTTATATCTAATCTTTCTACTACTACCTCAATAATCCAATCTACTTTGGAAACTTTGGCAATATCATCCTCTAAATTACCAGTGGTAATTCTGTCCGCAAATTTTTGGTGATAAATAGGTGAGGGTTTTGATTTTAATGCTGCCGCTAATGAATCATTTACCAATCTATCGCGAACTATCTTATCTTGCAAGGTTAGACCTTTCGCTTTTTCTTTATCATTTAGTTCACGCGGAACAATGTCCAACAATAAAACCTCTACGCCAATATTCGCAAAATGACAGGCAATACCACTACCCATTATTCCCGAACCAATTACCGCTACTTTTTTAATGTGCTTGTTCATGTACTTAAAACTGTATTAATTTGAAATATTATTTTGTAAAAAATTTTTTATCTGATATCAACTTATTAATGGTGTCCGTTACCTCAAAAAAGGTTGTTAATTTTTCTTCAGAAAGCTCATTTTGTACCGCTTCATTAAACTGAATTACCCTACTTTTGGAATCATTTCTTTTTTCTAAACCAAAATCGGTTAAGTAAATGAGGACACCGCGTCCATCATTAGGATTTGGTTTTCTTAAAATGAGTCCTTTTTTTTCCATGCTTTTCAATATTCTTGAAAGGCTTGTAGCTTCCATTCCCATTTTTGGACCTAATGATGTAGAGGGGGTGCCTACCTTTGGGTCAATACTCAATAATGTGAAGCCTACTGCCATAGTAGAATCGAAATTTTTAGCTTCTTCATTATACATTCTAGCTACCGCTTGCCACGTAGCTCTTAAGGCATAATCAATTGTTGCTTCCTTCATACTTTGGTGGTTGGTCACCAAATATAATCAAATTTATTATGCATGCATAATAAATTTGTAAAATATTAAGAATTTTAAAAGCTCGCTAGGAATAAAGATCTTCAAGACAAGCTGCGAGTCATAGAATTGAAAATTTAATTACGATTTCGACGCAGATGCAGAAGCAGTTAAAGCACGAATATCAAGTAAATGAGAATTGAAGAAAATATTATTTTCATTATTTAAGTTATTTGTCAATTAAGGAATTAAAAATTAATGGCAACATAACTATGGGACCAAATAAATTGATATACTAATTTGATTATTATTACTTTGATAAAGTCCAATATTCAATAGATAACACATTACTGCCAAACCTGCAATACCACAAAAGAGCAATCTATCTCGAATTTTTTTAGTTGAGTAGTTGTATATTTTTGGTATGAATTTTTATTAAATATATGACTATAATCTTCTACCTAATTAATGTTCGTATATATCATTATAAAGTGCAATATATTTTTCTTTAATAATTTTTCTCTTCATTTTCATAGTTGGAGTAAGGTGACCACCATCTATACTCCAAACATCGGGAGTTAGTCTAAACTGTTTAATTTTTTCCCATTTAGCAAAACTTTCGTTGGCATGAGCAACTTCCTCTTCAATTCTAGCTATAACCTTTTCATTAGATACAATATCCATATTTTCGCCAACAGAAATATGCTTTCTTTTTGCCCATTCTTTAATATGTTCAAAATTTGGTTGTATTAATGCGGCAGGCATTTTTTCACCTTCACCAATAACCATAATTTGCTCAATAAAGAGTGATTGTTTGAACCTGTTCTCTAAAAGCTGTGGAGCAACATATTTACCCCCCGATGTTTTAAACATCTCTTTTTTACGGTCTGTTATTCTAAGAAAACCGTCCGAGTCTAATTCGCCAATATCACCGGTAAGGAAATAACCGTCAACAATAACTTCTTTTGTTTTTTCAGAATCTTTATAATATCCTAACATTACTTGAGGTCCCTTTATACAAATTTCACCATCTTCAGCTATTTTTACTTCTGTTCTGTCAATAGGCTTACCCACGGTGCCAATTCGAAAACCTTCTTTTCGCATGTCATTTACGGAAACCACTGGCGATGTTTCAGATAGTCCGTAGCCTTCCATAAGTCCAAATTCTGCAGCATTAAAAATACGTGCTAATCTTGGTTGTAAAGCGGCACTCCCCGAGGCTATAAGATTTAGGTTTCCACCAAGACCTTCTTTCCATTTACTGAAAATTAATTTTCGCGCAAGAGATAACTGCATTTCATACCACCATCCATTTTGTCCGTATGGTTCATATTTAAGTCCTAGGTCTACAGCCCAGAAGAAAAGTTTCTTTTTTATTCCTGCTAACTCAGCTCCTTTGGCATATATTTTATCATATACTTTTTCTAATAATCTAGGAACCGCTGTCATTACATGTGGACTTGTTTCTTTTAGATTATCGCTGATTTTTTCAAGTGACTCTGCATAATATATGGTTACACCTCTGTATTGGTATAAGTAGATAATCATTCGCTCATATACATGACATAAGGGTAAAAAACTTAACGCCTTGGTGTTTCCATCTTCTATGGGAAAACGTTTAGAGCTCTCAATGGCGTTGCTTACCAAATTATCGTGCGATAACATTACTCCTTTAGGTCGGCCAGTTGTTCCTGATGTATATATAAGAGTAGCTAAATCATAGGGTTTAACTTTTTCTTTTAATTTTTCTACATCCTCTTGGTTAGATGTATCTGTACCAAGTTCTAATACTTTGTCCCAGTTTTCACAATTTGATAATTCATCAAAAGAATAGATTTTTTCTAGACTTATAACTTGGTCTTTAATAGCAGTAACTTTATCATAAACCTCACCACAAGAAACAAAACAAAACTTTGCTTCAGAATGGTTTAAAACATATGCATAATCTTCCTCGGATATTGTAGGGTATACAGGTACATTTTGCGCTCCTAGCTGTAAAACGCCAATATCCATAATATTCCATTCTGTTCTATTGGTAAGGGATATTACTGCAATTTTATCATTTGGTTTAACTCCTAATCGTAATAACCCACGACTTATTGCATTGGCTTTATCTATATATTCTTGGGTAGATGTACTCATCCACTTTCCATCCTTTTTTGACACAAGTGACATTTCTAAAGGATATTGCTCTAACTGATAATAGGGGAGGTCGAACAGTCGGGTAACTTTTTGCATACGGAGTTTATAAATAGAAATGCAAATTAGTGAATCAATAGCGAATTTTAAAATTGGATTAATAAATAAAAGTGGAAACGATCATTAATTTCTTAATAAAAATTTTTAAATGTGGATTAATATATTTTACTATTTAACTACAATAAATTGCAATTGAACCTTTTAACAATGTAATTAATGTTTTTATAAGAAATTTATTTATCCTTATAATTTAGATTTAATATTAGGATTGGCAATATACAAGGTGTTGTTCTAAACGATAAAGATGTTTATTATGAGGATATTTCAGTTGTAGGTATTTATAACTTTTGAGCTGGTTTTAGTTCTTAATCTAGTGTTGATCTTAAGGTTTATGCGCATCGTAAGTTTATTAGTAATCATTTCTTTATACATAGTTACAATCAGTTTATACTATATAAATAATATAGTTTTTTACCCAAATTTGAAAATCGAATGGTCTAGCTTAGATTTTTTGAAATAAATGCGAATTTGTGTTAATATAGAAGAAGATAGTATTGGCTGACAAAATCAGTTAATTATAAAATGGAAAGATTTAGTCCTATGGTTATTGTTATAAAAATTTTATAATTCTAGTGATAAGTTTTGAAAGAGTAGGCTATTAGTTATATAATACGTTTTGGTTGTAAAAAAAGCTGTGTACTCCAGAATTGGGAGTGCACAGCTTTAGTATTTATTTGAGTTAAAAATGTTTATTTCTGATTATCTACCCACTTTTTAGCATTATGGAATGCTTCTAACCATGGTGAAACCTCATCGTTTCTATCCGATGGATAATACGCCCAGTTCCATGGAAAAATAGAGCGTTCAATATGTGGCATAGTTACTAAGTGACGACCAGTTTTATCGCAAAGCATTGCAGTGTTGAAATCACTACCATTCGGATTTGCAGGATAACCTTCATAACCGTACTTGGCTACAATATCATAATTATCTTCTGATAACGGTAAAGCAAATTTACCTTCACCATGAGAAATCCATACACCAAGTTTACTTCCTTCTAACGAAGAAAGCATTACAGAGTTATTTTTCTGAATTTCTACAGAAGTAAAATTACTCTCGTGCTTATGAGAATCGTTGTAAGTCATCTTACCATGAGATACGTGTTCAGGATTGATAAGGTCTAATTCCATGAACAATTGACAACCATTGCAAATACCAACAGATAACGTATCTGGTCTAGCAAAGAAGTTTTTGATGACCGTATTAGCCTTTTCGTTGTATTTAATAGCACCTGCCCATCCTTTTGCACTTCCTAGCACATCAGAGTTAGAGAAACCACCAACAGCACCCAAGAATTGAATATCCTCTAAATTCTCACGACCAGAAATTAAATCGGTCATGTGAACATCTTTTACATCAAATCCGGCTAAATACATAGCATTTGCCATTTCACGCTCAGAGTTACTTCCTTTTTCACGTAGAATAGCTGCTTTTGGTCTGCCGTTACCTGAAGCTTCTGAACGGTTTGGTAACGTTATTGATGCAGAATTTAGAAATTGATATAGTAAAGGCTGAACCTTATAATTATCAAATCTATATTTAGCCAAACCATTTGCAGTTTGCTGATTGTCTAGTAAATACGATGTTTTGAACCAAGTATCACGAAGGGTTTCAATATTAAGTCCCATTTCCATACCGTTATTTTTAACGGTAAGTGTCGCTTCGTTAGCAACAGTTCCTATTTTCTTGGCATCAATATTCTTAGATTTTAAAATAGCTTCAATGCTATCATCTTTCGCTTGAAAAACTATACCTGCGTTTTCAGAAAATAATACTTTAATTGTATCAGCTTCACCTAAACTTGTAAGGTCAAGATTTGCTCCTAAATCAGTATCTGCAAAACATAATTCTAAAAGTGTAGTAATCAATCCGCCAGAAGCAACATCATGTCCTGCTACTATTTTATCTTCTTTAATTAAAGTTTGAATCGTATTAAAAACAGTTTTGAAGTAAGCGGAATCAGTGATGGTTGGAGTTTCGTTACCAATACTATTTCTAGTTTGGGCAAAAGATGAGCCACCTAATTTAAAGTTGTCTTTAGAGAGGTTGATATAATAAATATCACCACCATCTATCTGTAAAACAGGTTCAACAACCTTGCTGATATCGCTACAGTTACCAGCAGCCGAAATAACTACGGTACCGGGGGAAATGACATCACCATCTTTATATTTTTGTTTCATGGAAAGGGAATCCTTTCCTGTAGGTACATTAATTCCTAAATCGATAGCAAAATCAGATACTGCTTGTACTGCTTTGTATAAACGGGCATCTTCACCTTCATTTTTACATGGCCACATCCAATTAGCAGAAAGTGAAACAGATGCCAGTCCGTCTTTTAACGGAGCCCAAACTAAATTGGTCAACGATTCTGCAATACTATTTTTACTACCTGCCGCAGGGTCAATTAAGGCAGAAATAGGGGAGTGCCCAATACTAGTGGCAATACCTTCTTTTCCTTTAAAATCCAACGACATTACTCCACAGTTGTTCAGCGGTAATTGCAACGGACCAACACATTGTTGTTTTGCAACACGACCACCAACACAACGGTCGACTTTGTTAGTAAGCCAATCTTTACTGGCTACAGCCTCAAGCTGAAGAACAGCATCTAAATAATCATGGAAAAATTCTAATGAATACTCCGCATTTTTATAATCTCTTTTAACGGTACTATCCGTCATCACCGTTTTTGGAGAACTACCGAACATATCCGATAATGCCAAATCCATCGGCTTGGCACCGTTAGTTTTAGATTCAAAAGTAAATCGGTCATCACCGGTAACATCACCAACTTCGTACATTGGAGAACGCTCACGATCGGCAATACGTTTAAGAAGGTCAATATCTTTTTTACTAATAACAAGACCCATACGTTCTTGGGATTCGTTTCCGATTATTTCTTTGGCAGATAGGGTAGGGTCGCCCACAGGTAACTTGTCTAAATCTATTTTACCACCAGTTTCCTCAACTAATTCAGATAAACAGTTAAGGTGTCCGCCAGCTCCATGATCATGAATAGAAACAATGGTATTTTTATCACTCTCTACCATGCCGCGTATGGCATTGGCAGCTCTTTTTTGCATTTCAGGATTAGAGCGTTGTACTGCATTTAGTTCAATTGCAGAGCTAAATTCGCCCGTATCTGCACTTGAAACTGCAGCGCCACCCATACCAATTCGGTAATTGTCTCCACCTAATATTACTATTTTATTACCTGTTTCAGGTTTGTCTTTTATTGCTTGCTCTACTTTACCGTATCCTATACCACCAGCTTGCATAATTACTTTGTCATACCCTAACTTACGGTGACTGAGTATAGCCGAAGTCTGGTCTTCAGAAGTTTCAAACGGCGTAGAAGCCTCATCATGCTCAAAAGTTAGTACAGATCCAGTGATTAAAGGCTGTCCAAATTTATTACCAAAATCAGATGCGCCATTAGAGGCTTTTATAAGGATGTCTATAGGAGTTTGGTATAGCCAATCTCTCTCTTTCATTCCTTTTTCCCAAGGTCTTTCTTTCTCTAAACGAGAATAGGCGGTCATATATACAGCAGTTCCGGCAAGAGGTAAAGAACCTTTACCACCAGCTAATCTATCTCTAATTTCTCCACCTGCACCAGTAGCAGCGCCATTAAAAGGCTCTACGGTAGTAGGGAAGTTGTGTGTTTCCGCTTTTATTGAAATAACGGAGTCAAACTCTTTTTCCTGATAAAAATCGGGCTTGTCTGCTGTTTTGGGAGCAAACTGCATCACTCTAGGTCCTTTTATAAAGGCAACATTGTCTTTATAGGCAGATACGATATCATTAGGGAACTCTTGTGATGTTTTCTTAATTAATTTAAATAAAGAAGAAGGCATTTCTTTACCGTCAATTACGAAAGTGCCATTGAATATTTTGTGTCTACAATGTTCGGAATTCACTTGACTGAATCCGAATACTTCAGAATCTGTTAGCTTTCTACCAAGCTTTTTGCTGAGGTTTTCTAGGTAATTAACTTCTTCATTGTTAAGTGCTAATCCTTCTTGCTTGTTGAAAGCAGCGATATCCTCAATGTTTAATATAGGTTTTGGTGCTACATGAATATCAAAAACCTCTTGATTTAACGTGATGTATTTCTGAGAAATCATAGGGTCGAATCCCATAAAATGTTCATCGACGGCATTAAATTCTTCAATTCGTATAATTCCGGAAACGCCCATATTTTGAGTAATTTCAGTGGCATTGGTACTCCAAGGAGTAATCATAGCGGCTCTAGGCCCAACAAAAAAGGCGTCAAGAGACGCCGCATTTATTTTAGGTTGGTTGCCGAACAACCATATAAGTTTACTCGTATCTTTAGATGAAAGCTCCTTAGCGGTCTGTACCGCAAAAACCTTTTTGCTAGGTTCCCCAAAAAAGTGAATCATTGTAGTGTATCTGGTATTTATTTTTGAAATACAAAATTAAGGCTTTACTACTTACTATTTACGGTAATCTGAAACACTTTTAAACAGCAATTGTTAATGAAATTAATAAGACTTTGTTTTACCTTTAGCATCAGGCTCAAAAGTACTAACATAGCATTATCTTAAAGTCTGGAAATTGGATTTTAATAACAAACTATAATAATAGTATGTTTATTGGACTTGAATTGAATTCAAAATAAACAGCTAAATTTAGTTGTTTAAAAAATTAGAATAGCATGGCGAAGCAAAATAAGGATACAGAGGCACTTGAATATTGTATGGATATGATAGGCGGTAAGTGGCAACCAATAATTTTGTATCATATTAGTAAAGGTACCAATCGATTTAATAAGCTTTTCACGGAAATTGAAGGTATAAATCGCCAAATGTTAAGCAAACAATTAAAGTCTTTGGAAAAATCTGGAATCTTGGACCGTACTTTATATGGTGAAATTCCACCACGAGTAGAATATACGTTGACTCCACTAGGTAAATCATTGCTTCCGGTAGTGAAGGCGATGACCAGCTGGGGTCAAAAACAATTGGAAGAAAAAGTAGAAGCACCAGTAATGCCAGAAGCTCCAAAAAATCAACAATTGCCGCTTTTCTAATATTATTGAAATAACCCTTATGTTTTTAAATTTGGATTTTAATGCCATTTAAAATTCTATTACCTTAAAATAGTGTACTCTGATTTTGAATTAGATAAAAAATGATTGTTTATGTACATGTAATCATCAATTTATGTAACTTTTAGCAACTAATTCAAAAACCAATATGAAACAAAGAACTACGCTATTAGCAGTCGCATGCTGTTTATTCACCTTAAGTGGCATTTATGCGCAAAAGAAAAGATCTAACAAACAAATTGAACTATTAAAAACGGAAGTCGCCGCTATTGTTGAAGAGAACAAGAAGCAATCTCAGGTAATGGTCGACAAAATTTTTAGCTTTTCAGAATTAGGTTTTCAAGAAGTGGAATCTTCGAAGTATTTGACCGGAATTCTTGCTGAAAACGGATTTGAGATAGAAAACTCCATCTCGGGAATTCCTACCGCTTGGTTTGCAACCTGGAGCAATGGCGAAGGACCTACAATTGCCTTAGGTAGCGATGTAGATTGTATTCCAAAAGCATCTCAATATCCAGGTGTGGCTTATCACAAACCAATTGTAGAAGGAGCTCCTGGGCATGGTGAAGGTCATAATTCGGGTATTCCAATGAATATTTCATCCGCATTAGCGGTTAAAAAGATTATGGAACGTGAGAATATTGGCGGTACATTATTGGTATGGCCAGGCATAGCAGAAGAGCTTGTGGCTGCTAAAGCATGGTATGTGCGAGATGGTCGTTTTGATGATATTGATATGTGCATTTTTACCCATGTTGGTAACAACCTTGGTGTGTCTTACGGTCCTACAAGAGGTACAGGATTAATATCGGTAGAATATTCTTTTGACGGCGAAGCTGCACATTCCGCTGGTTCCCCATGGAGAGGTAAAAGTGCTTTAGATGCAGCGGAGTTAATGAATATTGCTTGGAATTATAAAAGGGAGCACCTGCATCCTCTAAAACGTTCGCATTCCATTTTTACGGATGCTGGTGATCAACCAAATGTAGTACCATCAAAAGCTGCGATATGGTTTTATTTTAGAGATATTAAATATGAGGGAATTATGGAAATGTATGCCATGGCCAATGATATGGCCAAAGGTGCAGCATTAATGACAGGTACTACAATGACCTCAAAAGTTTTAGGTACGGCATGGCCACGACATTACAATAAGGTAATTGCAGAGACTATGTATTCAAATATTCAGTATGTAGGATTGCCAAAATGGTCAGACGCTGATCAGCAATTGGCAAAAGCAGTTCAGACTGAAGTAAATTCGGAAAAAATAGAAGGATTATCTATGAAATTAGACGAATTAGGACTTCCTGTTCTCGAGCCAATTAGTGGTGGTTCCGATGATATAGGAGATATTTCTTGGAAAGTGCCTACAGTAACGTTGAGCTACCCATCAAACATACCAGGATTACAAGGGCACCATTGGAGTAATGCAATTGCCATGGCAACACCAATTGCGCATAAGGGCGTGGTTGCAGGGGCGAAGGTAGAGGCGATGACTATAATTGACTTTTTATTAAAGCCAGATCTAATGAAGGGTGCGTGGGATTATTTTAATAATGAGCAGCAAAAAGAAACCAAATACCAACCTATGATTTCTGAAAGCGATATGCCACCAATTTACTTGAATAAGGACAAACAGGATCAGTTTAGACCAGCACTAGAGAAATTCTATTATGATGAAACTAAATATGATACGTATTTGGAACAATTGGGAATTGAATATCCAACTTTGAAAGAGTAAGTTACTGAGTACTATCCATTGAAAAAGCCTTTCGACACAAATGTGTCAAAAGGCTTTTTAATTTGTAATAAAGCAGTAATTAGATTTTCTTCTCTAGCAAAGCCATATAGAATCCGTCATAGCCGCTTTTAGAAGCGTATATTTTTTTGTCTTTTATCAGCGTAAAGTCTTTTCCTTCTTCGGATTTTAAAAATGATTGAACTTGGTGACTATTTTCTTCAGGTAAAATAGAGCATGTAGCATAAACCATTTTTCCACCCGGTTTCACTATTTTACTGTAGTTTCTAATGATTTCGTGTTGTGTTTTTATAATTTTGGCAAGAAATTCTGGCTGCATTTTCCATTTAGAATCGGGGTTTCTTCTCAAAACTCCTAATCCTGTGCAAGGTGCATCGATTAGTACTCTATCTGCACTTCCATAAAGCTTTTTGTAAACTTTGGTAGAATCTATTTCCCGAACCTCAATATTATGAGCACCATTACGTCTAGCGCGTCTTTTCAATTCTTTTAATTTACTTCCGTAAATATCCATTGAAATCAATTGCCCTTTATTTTCCATTAAAGCCGCTAAGTGCAATGATTTTCCGCCAGCACCAGCACATGTATCAACAACTCGTTGCCCTGGTTCAATATCCAAAAATTCAGCAACTAGTTGGGACGAGGCATCTTGCACTTCGAACATGCCATTTTTGAAAGCTTGTGTTACAAAAACATTTGCTCTTTCCACTAATTTTAAAGCTGACGGGTAACCTTTAATAGGTTCTGCGACAATATTTTCATCTAATAAAGCTTTACGTAATTCCTCTTTAGTAGTTCGTAAAGTATTTGTTCTTAGAATTACTTCGGCAGGTTCGTTAAGCTTAGCTAATTCTTCCGTCCATAATTTATCACCTAATGCTTTTTCACCTAAATCGTCAATCCAATCAGGGATAGCTTCTCTAAATTTTCTTATTTGAGAAAGTTCATCGAATTTACCTTTGATTCGTCTTTCTGGAGTTGGTTCGATTTGTTTCCAATCGGGTAATTTAATTCCCTTTAAGATTGCCCAAACGGCCCACATACGAAATAAATCTGATCTGCTAAATGGCGCTTTTACTTCAGCGATTTCAGCATATAATCTTTTATAGCGTACCATTTCATAGGTGGTTTCCGCAATAAATCCACGGTCACGTGCTCCCCACCGCTTGTCAAATTTAAGTACTTTTTGAACCACCTTGTCGGCGTATTCATTTTCGTTAAATATTAGGTTTAAGGCGTCGATTACGGCAAAAACCAAATTTCTATGTAATTTCATTAGAATAGCTATTATTACTTTATCATAAGGTTTAAAGCCGTAATTGGATTGATTATCGATTAGATAGGCTTTTGTCCTCCAAAAATTTATGGCTGCAAAGGTATTGTTTTAGAAGCGATTCCATTTATTTTTGATGAACTTTATAATAGAACACCATGCGTTATACCTTTCTTTTATTTGTTTTGTTACTTTCATGCACTGAAAGTGTTTCAACAGCACCCTTTAATTCGGTAAAAATTGAAGCAATATATACCGATTCGCTAAGTATTAGAGCAATAGAACTTATGGGTAATAGTTTGGCTTTCGCAGCTAATAAAGGCACATTTGGAACTGTAGATTTAGCTTCGGGGAAAGTGCGCGCCAATGTTGAGAAATACCATACCAGTGTACCGGCATTTAGAGCGGTTGCCCATACGTCTACAGATTTTTTTATGCTTTCGATTGAGTCACCAGCACTTTTGTATAAAACAGGAGATAAAGGACGAATGGAACTGGTATATAAAGAGGAGGGAGAAGGGGTATTTTATGATGCTATGACTTTTTTAAATGATAAGGACGGAATTGCAATTGGGGATTCAGTTGACGGATGCTTAAGTATTATCATAACTTCGGATGGTGGAAAATCGTGGTCTAAACTACCATGTTCCCAATTACCAGAGGGAATTGAGGGTGAAGGCGCTTTTGCCGCAAGTAATACCAACATTAAAACAATAGGTAATAGCATCTGGATAGCAACTACAGCGGGCCGTATTTTATTTTCTTCGGATAAGGGAAAAACATGGAAAGCCTATCAGACCCCGATACAAAATACAGAACCTACTGAGGGTATTTATTCAATTGATTTTTATGATGAAAATTTAGGATTTGCTATTGGTGGAGACTACACGAATCCTGATAGTTCAAAAGCAAATAAGGCAATAACCAAAGATGGTGGAAAAACGTGGAATCTAATTGCAGATGGTAAAGCGCCTGGTTACAAAAGCTGTGTTCAATTCGTTCCTGCGTCAAACGGCAAAGGACTTGTCGCGGTAGGTTTTACAGGAATATCATATTCATCTGATATGGGCGCGAGTTGGAAAGAACTGTCAAAAGAATCTTTTTATACTCTACGCTTTCAGAATGATTCCGTTGCTTATGCTGCGGGTAAGAATCGAATTTCTAAACTAACTTTCAAGTAATTAACGACCTCCTTTATTATGGCGGTATTGTTTAATTAAATCGCGTTTAAAATCTTCTTCAGCTTTTAATAATAACAATGCTTTTTTTGCAGATGTAACTTTACTAACATGTAAAAGAAATGCCTTATCTAATTCTTCCTCCTCCTCTTCGATAGAGACTTTAAGTTTTAATAATTTTTCAGCATCTTTTTCAGATAAATCATCACTATTATCAAGCTTATCTTTTATTTGGCTATGTTCTTTACGCATTAATGCGTGTCTCTTTTCTTCATACTCATTATAAACAGGCCAAAACTCTTGAGCTTCCTTGCTGTCTAAAGAAAGTTTCTCCGTGATGTAAGCTATCTTTAATGTCTTTATTTTCTCCCAATCCTTTTTGTGTTGACCAAAAGATATAGCGGTAAAAAACATTAATAAAAGTAGTACGAACTTATTCATTTTCTTGCAAATTAAATTCTTCAAAATCATTAGTATCATTACTTAAATAATCCAAAATATTTTCATGCTCTATTGGAGAGCTCATCATATCTGAAAATTCTGTTTCTGTTACAGGTAACACCTCTGCAATTTCATAAGGTGAAAGCTCAAAATCGTTATTTTCAAAATAAGCTTCAATATCAGTATTGGCCAAATCGCTAAAACTTAATTCACTTGAAGAACTCCAATTGTAATTTAAAGCTATGAGCACAATAGCTGCAATTGAGGCAGCTACGGCTATTATTTTTTTAATAGGAAAAAGCGGAATTACCTTTGGTTCATTCTCAAGTTTTCCTTTAAGGGATTTATTGAACGATTCAAAATAATTATCGGGCACTTTAAACGCACTATCTTTTGGAATAGAGTTTTCGGGTTTAGATAATTTACCCATTAATCTATCCTCAAAACTAGCGAAATAGCCTGATGGAGTTTTAAACGGATTTTTTTTGTTCTTGTTCATGTTATTAGTTTGACACCCAATTGTATAAAAGGTTTAATCTTCTTTTAAATACTGCTCTAATTTTTTAACTGCTAAATGGTATGAGGCTTTTAATCCCCCTACAGAAGTGTCCAATATTTCTGAAATTTCTTCATACTTCAGCTCTTGAAAGTATTTCATATTAAAAACCAATTTTTGCTTTTCAGGTAGTGTGGCAATTGCTTTTTGAAGTTGAAGTTGAATTTCATCTCCCTCAAAATAGACATCTGCCTCTAAGTTGGATACTAATTTATCTTGATAATCAGTATCAGATAAACCTTGCAGTTTTGCTCGTTGTTTTATAAAATTCAAAGCTTCATTGGTTGCAATACGGTACATCCAAGAAAAGAGTTTACTTTCTCCTTTAAATCCGTCTATATTTCTATAAACTTTAATAAAAGTGTTCTGTAAAACATCATCAGCATCATCATGGCTTAATACAATACTTCGTATCTGCCAGTACAAACGTTCTTTGTAGGTATTTACCAATACCTCAAAAGCTTGTGCTTGCTTGCTTTTAGTTTTTAAATCTAATACTAATGTTTCCTCTTCAATCACCTAGAAATGAGGTTTGTTTATTCTTAGACCATGAAGTTAGGGAAAGGTTTAATACGGCATTGGTTTTTACTCGACAATTGAAATTTAAAGATAAATCTTATTATAAAGTCTAGCGGGCTAGTTCCAAGATAATATGTCGAATTTTAAGAACGACATAATTTTAGGAGGTTAATGATTGCATCTGAACTAGTTTCATATAACTCCCATTTAACTCTAAAAGTTCAGCATGCGTGCCTTGCTCCACAATTTCTCCTTTGTGAAGTACGACAATGGTATCTGCATTTTGAATCGTCGAAAGTCGGTGTGCAATAACAATTGAAGTTCTGTTTTTCATCATTTTTTCAAGAGCATCTTGAACAAGGCGTTCACTTTCAGTATCTAAAGCAGAAGTAGCTTCATCCAAAATCATTATGGGCGGATTCTTTAATACCGCTCTAGAAATGGATAATCGCTGCTTTTGACCTCCACTTAACTTATTACCGCTATCACCAATATTGGTATCATAACCGTTAGGCAGATCCATTATAAAATCATGTGCGTTTGCTATTTTTGCTGCTTCGATGATTTCGTCGTCAGTAGCATTTTCTTTCCCTAATCCGATGTTATTTTTAACCGTATCATTAAATAAGATGGAGTCTTGTGTTACCAGTCCTAGTAGACCACGTAACGACTTTTTACTAAGGTCTTTAATATTATTGCCATCAATATTAATAGTTCCTTCGTTCACATCGTAGAATCGCGTAACTAGATTGGCAATGGTACTTTTACCGCTACCGGATTGCCCTACTAAGGCAACTGTTTTTCCTTTTTCAACAATTAGGCTAAAATTTTTTAATACATAATCATCTTCATATTTAAAAGATATGTTATTGATATTAACTGCTTTATTAAATGTTCCTAGGTGGATAGGATTTTCAATTTCAGAAATAGGATTTTCTGTCTCCAATATTTCTAAAACACGTTCTGCAGCTGCGTTTCCTTTTTTAACTCCGTAAGAAGCTTTACTTATGGCTTTTGCAGGAGTCAATATTTGATATGACAATGCCATATACGTTATAAATAGTTCAGCTTCCAATGTTTTATCTACAAGCACCATTTGCCCGCCATACCACAGAATTACTCCAATGGCTGCAATGCCAAAAAATTCACTTGTAGGCGAAGCCAAGTTTTGCCGGTTGAGTAGGCTATTAGAAAAATTAAAAAATCGTTTGGTAGAAGCTTGAAATTTTTCAGCAAATACCGATTCGGAATTAAAAGCTTTTATAACTCGTAATCCACCTAATGTTTCTTCTAAAATTGATAAAAAATACCCTTGTTCATTTTGAACCTTGTCAGATTTTCGTTTTAATGATTTTCCAATTAATGAAATTAAAAAACCTGAAAGTGGAAGAAATAGAAATACGAACAAAGTCAATTTAGGACTTATAGCGAGCATGGCTATTATGGTAAATATAATTGTAAGTGGCTCTCTAACAATCAATTCTAATATTGATAAAAAAGAATGTTGAATTTCTAATACATCTGAGGTTATACGGGCAATCGTATCACCTTTTCTTTTTTCAGAATAATATGATATGGGTAGTTCTACTGTTTTGTCGTACAATTCATTACGTAAATCTTTAAGTACACCATTACGTAAAAATGTAATAAAATACATAGCTAGGTAGTTGAAAAGATTCTTTAAAAGGAACATAGCAATTATTAAGCCTACCATCAGCATTAATACTTCACCGGGATCACTCTGCTCGCTTCGTTGCGTTATATAAAAGTTTAATGATTCCGTTACGTAATCTTTTAAATCAGAAATACCGTTCCATTGTGGTTTGGTATATATTTTCTCTGTTTGTTTAAAAAGCACATTCAACATTGGAAATAATGAAATCATTGCCAATGTTGAAAATAATGCATAAAAGATGTTCGATATAATGTTTAAAATTGCATATATCTTGTATGGCTTCGCAAAACGAAGAATCTTTTTGAAATAGTTCATTAACCTAAATTAAGTTCAGCAAGAATATTTTTGATTTTATCATCAAGTTCTGCCGATACTTTTTTGTAATCTTCAGTTTTTTCTAATTTCGTATTTGTACTGATGTAGAATTTAACCTTAGGTTCCGTTCCACTTGGTCTTGCGGCAATTCTTGTACCGTCTTCAGTTTCATAAATTAAAACGTTGGATTTTGGAATATCAATAGTTATTTCTTCACCCGTCAATACATTTTTGGCAGTTGAAGTGTTGTAATCTTCAATCCACTTTACTTTAGAACCAGCTACAGTTTCCACCGGGTTTTCCTTGAAATCTTTCAACATTTGCTTAATTTCTTCAGCACCACTAATACCTTTTTTGGTAATAGAAACTAAATGTTCTTTGTAGAAACCATAATCAACATAACATTGAATTAAATCTTTGTAGAAAGAGCTGCCATTAGCTTTCGCTTGGCTAGCAATTTCACAAGCCAATAGGGTAGAAGTAACCGCATCCTTATCGCGAACAAAATCACCTACCATATAACCAAAACTTTCTTCTCCACCGCCAATAAAGTCTGACTGGGGGAAATCTTTAATCATTTTACCAATCCATTTAAAGCCGGTAAGCGCAGTTTTAAATTCAACGCCGTATGCTTTCGCCATAGCTTCCATCATAGGTGTGGAAACAATTGTGGTAGCAATAAATTCATTGCCTTTAAAACCTTTTTCTTTTCTCTTTTCTAAAAGGAATTTTGTCATTAAAACCATTGCTTGGTTTCCGTTGACAATTTCCATTTTACCTTCTAAGTTACGAACGGCAATACCTAAACGATCACTATCTGGATCTGTACCTACAACCATATCAGCACCAATTTCTTCGGCCTTTTTTACAGCCATCGAAAGTGCTTCGGATTCTTCTGGATTAGGGGATTTTACCGTTGGGAAATTTCCATCGGGTTTAGCCTGTTCTTCTATAATAGTCACATTTTCATATCCACCTCGTTTCAATACTTCCGGTATTGCAGTTATGGAGGTACCATGTAATGATGTGAAAACTATTTTAAAGTCATTTTTACCGGCAGCATTAAAGTTACCTGCAGCTACAGATTGCTTTATAAAAGCTTCGTCCACTTCTTTATCGATAACTTGAATTAAATTATCATTTGCCGTGAATTTGATATCCTCAAAACCAAGTGCATTAATTTCGGAAATTATGGCTCCATCTTGTGGTGGAACAATTTGTCCGCCGTCTGTCCAGTATACTTTATACCCATTATATTCTGGTGGGTTGTGCGATGCCGTTAAAACAATACCTGCATGGCAATTTAGATATCTTACGGCGAACGAAAGCTCAGGAGTAGTACGCAAATCTGAAAAAAGGTATACTTTAATATTGTTTGCAGAAAAAACTTCAGCTACCGTTCTAGCCAATGTATCGCTATTATGGCGGCAATCAAAAGCAATAACTACTTTAATTTCCTCCCCTTTATACACCTTATTTAGATAGTTACTAAGTCCTTGTGTGCTTTTGCCCAACGTGTATTTATTTATGCGATTGGTACCTACGCCCATTACACCCCTCATACCACCGGTACCGAATTCCATATTTTTATAGAAACGGTCGTTCAGTTCTTCCTTATCATTAGCGATAAGATGTTCAATTTCTTTCTTTACGGCTGGGTCGAAAAAATCGGTAAGCCAGGTTTTTGCGGTATCAAGGATGTTATCCATTTGGGTTATAGTTTTATGTGCAATTAAGTTAGTAAGAATTTTACTATTCTAAAAGTGCGGTGTTTAATTCTTCGGAGACAATATATCTTTTTTCTTCTTTCTTAGATCGTATTAATATTTCTCCAATAAATCCGGCTAGGAACAGTTGTGTTCCTATAACCATGGCTATCAATGAAATATAAAATTGTGGACGATCGGTAATCAATCTTCCAAACGGATTAATAAATAATTTATCTATACCTAAATAAATAGCAAATCCGAATCCTATTAGGAACATTAAAACACCTAACGCTCCAAATAAGTGCATAGGTCGTTTACCAAATCTAGAAACGAACCAAATGGTCAATAAATCTAGAAATCCATTTATGAAACGTTCCATTCCGAATTTTGTTTTACCGTATTTACGAGCTTGGTGTTGTACTACCTTTTCACCAATTTTTGAAAAACCTGCATTCTTTGCAAGAACAGGTATGTATCTATGCATTTCGCCAGAAACTTCAATATTTTTTACTACGTCTTTTGCGTATGCTTTTAAACCGCAGTTAAAATCATGAAGTCGCACTCCCGAAGTACGTCTGGCTGCCCAATTAAATAATTTTGATGGCGTGTTTTTGAAGATGATAGAATCGTAACGTTTCTTTTTCCAGCCAGAGACCAATTCATAACCTTCATTGGTTACCATGTTGTATAGTTCCGGTATTTCTTCTGGGTTATCTTGTAAATCAGCATCCATAGTAATGATGACATCACCGCTTACCGCTTTAAATCCTGCGTGCAGGGCTTGAGATTTTCCGAAATTACGTAGAAAGTGAATACCTTTTACATGAGGGTTTCGATTGGATAAATCTGTAATAATATCCCAGGAGCTATCCGTACTCCCGTCATCAACAAATAGTATTTCATAAGAAAAATGATTGGATTGCATTACGGATACAATCCAATCATGAAGTTCTTCAAGCGACTCTTCTTCGTTAAGTAAAGGAATTACTATTGATAATTGCATGCGTTATATTAGTATTCCTGTCAAAAGTACGAATTAGTTAAGATTTTCATTCTTTTTTAAAACGAATGCTGGAATTAAAGAAAGTACAAAACCGATTACCAAACTGAATATTAGACCAAAAACTATTTGCATGGTAGGTGTAGTAAAAGGTTTTCCCATTTCCATTTGTGCATCTACTTGTTCTACTGTCATATTGGAATTCTCCAATAACTGATTCTTTTGAAATTCCATAGCTTTTGCCATCATGTCTGGATCAATGACATTCGCCATAATTTGATTAAATAAGATACCAATAATGCCACCAATTAAACACACTCCGACTCCAATTTTGAGAGCTTGACCAAAAGTCATGAATCCATTATTTGCTTTTTTAAATTGAATCATAGCTACTAGTAAAGCGGCCAATGATAATCCTAGACTAATAAGCATAACAACGGTTCCTCCTTGGTAATGCATGTCGGCCGTATAAAGCATAAATGCAAACACTACACTGGTTACTCCTAAAAGTAATCCAAAATTTAATGCGTATTTTCCAGTTTTAGGTTGATTTTCTTCCATAATATATATTGGTTTAAGGTTGACTTTCTAAGTTAGTATTAAGAAAACTAATATTGTTACAAAAATGATTAAATTTAATTTTAATTATTTTTTGCAATTTGTAATTGCTCGTTTATAGATTTTAACTAAATTTGCACCCTTAAAATGAGTGCCCGTCGGAATGGGTGCATTAAAGTTTTTAAAATGAAAAAAGATATACACCCAGAAAATTATAGGATAGTGGCCTTTAAGGACATGTCTAATGAAGAAGTATTTTTGACTAAATCAACAGCGGACACTAAAGAGACTTTAGAAGTAGATGGTGTTGAGTACCCATTGGTAAAATTGGAAATTTCAAGAACTTCTCACCCTTTTTATACTGGTAAAGCTAAATTCTTGGATACTGCTGGTCGTATTGACAAGTTCAAGAACAAGTACAAGAAATTTACGAAAGAGGAGAAAAAAGAAGAAGAATAAAAGTTTTTTCCTTTAAATAGTATAGCGCCTTCGAAATTTTCGAAGGCGTTTCTGTTTCATTTAACTTTTAAATAATAGAACTCATCTATTAAATAGTAATGCACAAAGGTTATTTGTTAATTTTGTTAAAAATAAATTTGTATGAACTTTATTCTTTTTGATGGTCCACGTAGGAATCATTTATTGCCCTTCACTTTCACAAGACCAGTTGCTGATATTCGTGTGGGCATAATGACTTTACGTGAGCGATGGAATTTTTATTTGAAAAATTCTACTTCGTCACTCACAGAAGATTACTTGAGTATAAAATTCCCATTGCAATTAGAAGATGTAAATATTTTTATTGATGCATCGGTGTTACCTACAACGGCAATGGTGAAAGCGGTCAATGAGTTGCAAGTTGGTGAAGTTTTAAAATCTGATGATTTAATTATAGCATATTCCAGTAGCAAGCCCAGAAGTGTCGATGAGATTAATAAATTAAAAACTATTGCTTTTAATGGGGAGTTTCTGCAAATAAATAATACCTGGGATATTTTTGATAAAAATGCAGATATTTTACAGATAGATTTTGACTTGATAACTAAAGGACGTAAAAGTCAGCCTATTCCCAAAACTAATCACTTAATACATCCAGAACGTATTTTTCTTGAAAAAGGCGCAAAAGTAGAATTTAGTATATTGAATGCTACCGACGGGCCCATTTACCTTGGTAAAGATTCTGAAATTTGGGAAGGGAGTTTAATTCGAGGTGGTTTGGCGCTTTGTGAGCATGCCGTCATAAAAATGGGAGGTAAACTTTACGGGGCAAATACAATTGGGCCTTATAGTAAAGTATGTGGAGAGGTAAGTAATTCTGTTATTTTTGGATATTCTAGTAAAGGTCATGAGGGGTATTTAGGAAATGCAGTTTTAGGGGAATGGTGCAATATAGGAGCGGACTCCAACAATTCTAACCTAAAGAATAACTATGCTAAAGTTCGATTATGGGATTATGCAACCGAACGTTTTGAACAAACAGGTTTGCAATTTTGTGGACTTATGATGGGTGACCATAGTAAGACAGCTATAAATACGATGTTTAATACAGGAACCGTAATTGGTGTAAATTCAAATATATACGTACCTGGTTTTCCAAGAAATTTCATACCTAGCTTTAGTTGGGGCGGAGCCTCTGGGTTTATGGCATATTTACCAGAGAAAGCATTCGAAGCTGCAAAAGTAATGATGGCTAGAAGAGGAGTAGTGTTTGATGATGTTGAAGCCGATATTCTTACCCATGTATTTGAAATAACTAAAAAGTGGAGAAATTATTAAATATTTTTAACTGCTATTCAATTAGTTAGATTTTTAAAGCTAAGTGAAGTTTAAGTATTTTTGCACGCTCAAAGAGATTTTTAGATGAAGAAGAAAGTGGCTTTTTATACTTTAGGTTGTAAATTGAATTTTTCCGAAACTTCTACCATAGCCCGCAGTTTTGCAGACGAAGGATTCGATAGGGTAGATTTTTCTGAAGAAGCAGATATGTATGTAATTAATACCTGCTCTGTAACCGATAATGCGGATAAGAAATTTAAGACCATTGTAAAAAAAGCACAGAAGATAAATCCTGATGCTTTTATTGCTGCCGTTGGTTGCTACGCCCAATTAAAACCAGAAGAACTGGCCGATGTAGATGGCGTGGATTTAGTTTTGGGTGCAACGGAGAAATTTAAAATTACCGATTATATAAATGATTTAACTAAAAATGATCATGGTAAAGTCCACTCTTGTGAAATTGCCGATGCTGATTTTTATGTAGGTAGTTATGCTATAGGCGATAGAACAAGAGCTTTTTTAAAGGTTCAGGACGGGTGCGATTATAAATGTACCTATTGTACAATTCCATTAGCTCGTGGTATTTCTAGAAGTGATACGTTAGAGAATGTAATAAAAAATGCTGCGGATATTTCCGAGCAAGGTATTAAAGAAATTGTATTAACAGGTGTTAATATAGGCGATTATGGTAAAGGGGAGTTCGGAAATAAAAAGCATGAACATACCTTTTTAGATTTAGTTAAGGCATTAGATGATGTTAATGGAATACATCGTTTACGTATATCTTCTATAGAACCTAATCTTTTAAAGAATGAGACAATTGATTTTGTTTCGCAAAGTAAAACTTTTGTACCTCATTTTCATATACCATTGCAAAGCGGTAGCGATGATTTGTTGAAATTAATGAAGCGTCGTTATATGACTGGCCTATATAAAGATCGTGTTCAGAAGATTAGGGAGGTAATGCCAAATAGTTGTATTGGTGTTGATGTAATTGTAGGGTTTCCTGGTGAGACAGAGGAGCATTTCTTAGAAACGTATCATTTTCTAAATGATTTAGATATTTCTTATTTACACGTATTTACGTATTCGGAAAGAGAGAATACACCGGCAGCAACAATGGATGGGGTGGTTCCAAATAAAGTTAGAAACAAGAGAAGTAAAATGTTAAGAGGGCTTTCGGTAAAGAAAAGAAGGGCATTTTATGAAAGTCAAATTGGCAATGATTTAACGGTACTATTTGAAGGAGAAAATAAGGAAGGTTACATTCATGGGTTTACCGAAAATTACGTAAAAGTAAAATCGCCATGGAATCCAGAATTGGTAAATACACTTCAACCTGTTCATCTAACAGAAATAGATAATGATGGGTTGGTTAGGTTCAATTTTGTGAACGAAAAAGTAGAAGCATAAAAAAAGCCTTTCGTTCGAAAGGCTTTTTAATTTTTTAGATTCGAATACCAATAGGTAGCATTTCTTTATACTGTAGTCGGTTTTTTCTTAAAAATCCTGCGATGTGCGGACTTGTAGGAACAACTCTAAGGTTTTTTTCTTGAATTGTACTTAGAACAGCTTTAATGAAGTTTTCTCTAAAACTTTCGTCTGTAATCTCTTCTGGTACTACCAGTTTTGTTAGAAAGACTTTACGTTCTTGAGAAGAGTACTCAATTCTGGCAAGATGACCATCTACAGTAGTTTCAAATTGGCGCAGAAAAGAATTGTCCTTGATAATAACATCGTTCATATAGATAATTTTAGTGTTGCTATTAGACAAAAAAATTACGATGTTCTCATACCGCAATTTATAGTTGTTAAAATGTTATAAAGATTATTGCCTAATATTAAGGTGATTTTCGCATTCTACTTCAAACATAGTTAAAAAAACATTAATTTCCTAGTTTTTACTACGTTTGCTAACTATGACTGATGATTTAATACATATATATTGTATGCCAGGTATGGCGGCAAGTCCTGCCATTTTTGAATATATTAAACTACCTACGGATAAATTTGAATTACATTATTTAGAGTGGAGCATTCCTGCAAAAGGAATTTCGCTAGCTGAATATGCTAAAAACATGTGCACTAGGGTTCAGCACGATAATGTAGTATTGTTAGGTGTGTCATTAGGTGGGCTTTTAGTTCAAGAAATGACCACCTTTCTTAATGTAAGAAAGGTTATTATTGTGTCTAGTGTAAAAACTAGATATGAGTTACCTAAAAGAATGTTATTTGCAAGGTATACTAAGGTTCATAAATTATTGCCTACTGGTTTGGTCAATAATGTTGAGTTATTAGCTAAGTATGCTTTTGGAGAAAGTGTAGTTAAAAGAATTTCTTTATATGAGCGTTATTTATCTGTACGTGATAAATATTATATAGATTGGTGTATAGATAAGGTAGTAAATTGGAAGCAAGAAATTCCAATTGAAAACCTGGTTCATATACAAGGAGATAAGGATACTGTATTTCCAATTTTACATATTAAAGATTGTATAACTTTAGAAAATGGTACCCATACCATGATAATTCATAGAGCAAAATGGTTTAACGAGAACTTACCAACAATTATTTTGGAATAAGAAAGTTCTATATATACCTTTGATAGTAATATTGTAGAAAGAGAAAATTTAAAAGAAATAAAGCCATGAAAACTATAAAAAATATTTTAATGCTATTAGGTGTAGTGTTTGTAGCTGGAACGTTAATATTTGCGGTTCAAGGTACTGATGCTATTTCACCAAAAAACAATGTTGTTGTTAATGATAGTATTCAGAAAAATGTTGCAAAATCCTATAAGATATCATCTATTGATATTCCTGAAAATTTAAATTTTGCTGGGGAAGTTGTGCCACAAGAAGATCCAGAAATTATGGAGAGGGTAGATCGTGAGTTTTTGGTAAATACCTATTGGCAATCAAATGCTTTGCTACTAATAAAACGAGCAAATAAATTTTTCCCAATTATAGAACCTATTTTAGCTAAAAATGGAATTCCTGATGATTTTAAATATTTAGCAGTTGCTGAAAGTGGCCTTACCAATGTGGTGTCTCCAGCAGGCGCAACCGGGTTTTGGCAAATAATGAGAGAAACGGGAAAGGAGTATGGACTTGAGGTAAATTCCAATGTCGATGAACGTTATCATTTGGAGAAATCTACTGAGGTAGCTTGTAAGTATTTGAATAAATGGAAAAATAAATATGGTAGTTGGGCACTAACCGCTGCAGCATATAATGCTGGGCCAGGTGCAATAAATAAATACATGGGTATTCAGCAAGTGGATAATTATTGGGACTTGTTGTTAGGTGATGAAACAGGTAGGTATGTGTTTAGGATAATGGCTATAAAAGAAATTTTGGCTAATCCAGAAAAGTATGGCTTTCATATAGAAAAGGAAGATCTTTATGAGGCGGTACCGACCTTTAATGTTGAAATTGATAAACCAGTTAGCGATTTTGCAGATTTTGCGCAAGAATATGAAATCAACTATAAAATATTAAAGCGGCACAATCCGTGGTTGAGAGAGCCGCATTTAAATAATAGTTCAGGTAAAAAATACACTGTTGAAATTCCTAATAAAGGCTATTACAGAGAAACGAAATAGGTTTAAATCTTTTTCATTTGTTGTTGCATCATTTTTATTTGATCCGTCAACATATTGTTTTTATCTAATTTTTTAGCTTCATTAAGTAACATCGTAGCTTCTCTTTTGCGTCGCTTCTGCATTGCAATACCAGCTAAGCTAAGTTTAGCCATGGCCACATCGTAGTCCATTGTTAAACCTAATTTTAATGATTTTTTAAAGTATTTTTCAGCTTGAGTTAAATTAGTTTGAGAGAAAATGATACCATGAAGGTAGTTGTAATAACCTTGTTGTTTAACAGTTAAGGCTGCCTTAGGGCTTTTAATCTTGTCTAACCAGTTTTTGGTTCCTGCTAAATCTTGTTTACGCATTTTTAAAAATGCTAAAAGAATAATTTCATTTCTAAAATATAGGAAGATAAAAATTAATGACAGTAGTATAAGAAAAATACCATTTCCTATATTGCCTTCAATGAATTGATAAACGGAGTAGGCGATTATTAGTCCTGCAATAACTAATTTTAAATTTTTATTGAACATACGACTTTTTATTTGGTTTGCTTAGTGGTGTTAATATAATGTACTTTTGTTTGAAATGCTTTTAAAATAGAGCTATTTCAGTACTTAATTTCAATTTCGGCAAAATTAATCAAAAGCTTCGTTTTCGGACGTACGGATTTATAAAAATATTTTTTTCATAACCCTTGCTAAAGAAAAAAGTCTTTGTATATTTGCGCCCAGTTTCACAGAAGATTTTGTGATAATATCAAATAATAGAAAAGGTTTAAAACATGCCCGGACAAAAAAGAACATATCAGCCGTCAAAAAGAAAGAGAAAGAACAAACATGGTTTTCGTGAGCGTATGGCTTCCGTAAATGGTAGAAAGGTTCTTGCAAGAAGAAGAGCAAAAGGAAGAAAGAAATTAACTGTTTCCTCTGAACCAAGACATAAAAAATAATGATTTTATAGTTTTTAAAATATTTAGGTGTTACTTTTCTGAAAGTAGCACCTTTTTTTTGACCAATTCCCAAAATACTCATATCAAAAATGCCAAAAAGAAAAGATTTAAACTCAGTTTTATTAATAGGATCAGGACCAATTGTAATAGGTCAAGCGTGTGAATTCGATTATGCCGGTAGTCAATCATTACGATCATTACGCGAAGATGGTATAGAGACTATACTTATTAATAGTAACCCAGCAACGATAATGACAGATCCATCTATGGCGGATCATGTTTATTTGAAACCTTTAACTACAAAATCAATTGTAGAAATTCTAAAAGCTCATCCACAAATTGATGCTGTATTACCTACAATGGGTGGGCAGACTGCTTTGAATCTTTGTATTGAGGCTGATAAGAAAGGAATTTGGGAAGATTTTGGGGTTGAATTGATAGGAGTTGATATTGATGCAATTAATATAACTGAAGATAGAGAGAAATTTAGAGAGTTGATGTTAAAGATTGGTGTTGGCATGGCACCGCAAGCAACAGCAACGTCTTTCTTAAAAGGAAAAGAAATAGCACAAGAATTTGGCTTTCCGTTAGTAATACGAGCGTCATATACACTAGGTGGGGCAGGTGCTTCTATAGTGTATAAGCCAGAAGATTTTGATGAATTGTTAAGTTATGGTTTGGAAATTTCTCCAATACATGAAGTAATGATCGATAAAGCCTTAATGGGCTGGAAAGAGTACGAATTAGAATTACTACGCGATAAAAATGACAACGTTGTTATCATCTGTACCATTGAGAACATGGATCCAATGGGGATCCATACCGGTGATTCTATAACAGTTGCGCCAGCAATGACATTATCTGATAAAACGTTTCAGAAAATGCGAGATATGGCAATTTTAATGATGCGCAGTATTGGTGATTTTGAAGGAGGATGTAATGTACAATTTGCCGTTAGTCCAGATGAAAAAGAAGATATAATAGCAATTGAAATTAACCCAAGAGTATCTAGATCATCAGCCTTAGCGTCTAAAGCTACGGGCTATCCTATTGCTAAAATTGCAACAAAGTTAGCTATAGGTTATTCCTTAGATGAGTTAGATAATCAAATTACAAAATCAACATCGGCTTTATTTGAACCAACCTTAGATTATGTAATTGTAAAAATACCACGATGGAACTTCGACAAGTTTGAAGGTTCGGACCGTACATTAGGCTTACAAATGAAGTCTGTTGGAGAAGTAATGGGTATCGGGAGATCTTTTCAAGAGGCATTACACAAAGCCACACAATCGTTGGAAATTAAGCGCAATGGTTTAGGAGCGGATGGTAAAGGGTATAAAAACTATGAGCAAATTATCAGCAAGTTAACAATACCGAGTTGGGACCGTGTTTTTGTTATCTATGATGCTATACAAATGGGTATACCATTAAGTAGAATACATGAAATCACAAAAATAGATATGTGGTTTCTTAAACAATATGAGGAATTAAATTTCTTAGAAAAAGAAATTTCAAAATATACTATAGCTACCCTAACTAAAGATTTGCTTTTAGAGGCAAAACAGAAAGGATTTGCAGATAGGCAAATAGCCCATATGTTAGACTGCTATGAAAGCGAAGTTTACAATAAACGAACTGAGCTAAATATAAATAGGGTTTACAAGTTGGTAGATACCTGTGCTGCTGAGTTTAAAGCAATGACACCTTATTATTATTCAACTTTTGAAGCTGAAATTGAAAAACCAGATGGAACTCGATATGTTGAAAACGATAGCGTAGTTACGGATAGGAAAAAGATTGTTGTATTAGGTTCAGGACCTAACCGTATTGGTCAAGGTATTGAGTTTGACTATTGTTGTGTGCATGGAGTTTTGGCTGCGGCAGAATGTGGATATGAGACAATAATGATTAATTGTAATCCAGAAACGGTTTCAACCGATTTTGATACGGCTGATAAACTTTATTTTGAACCCGTATTCTGGGAGCATATTTATGATATCATTCGTCATGAAAAGCCAGAAGGAGTAATCGTACAATTAGGTGGTCAAACAGCACTTAAATTAGCGGAAAAACTATCTAAATATGGTATTAAAATAATAGGTACTAGTTTTGAAGCTTTAGATCTTGCAGAAGACAGAGGGAACTTTTCTAAATTACTACAAGACAACAATATCCCTTTCCCACAATTTGGCGTAGCAGAAACGGCCGAAGAAGCATTGGCATTATCAGATGAGTTAGACTTTCCATTATTGGTTAGGCCATCTTATGTACTAGGAGGGCAAGGAATGAAAATTGTAATTAATAAGGCAGAGTTAGAAGAGCATGTTGTAGATCTTCTTCGTAAAATACCGAATAATAAACTTTTATTAGACCATTATCTTGATGGTGCCATTGAAGCAGAGGCTGATGCTATTTGCGATGGCGAAGATGTTTATATTATAGGTATAATGGAGCATATAGAGCCATGCGGAATTCACTCAGGGGATTCTAATGCAACACTGCCACCATTTAATTTAGGTGAATTGGTAATGCAACAGATTAAGGATCACACTAAGAAAATTGCTCTGGCATTAAATACAGTTGGGCTCATTAATATACAGTTTGCAATAAAAGATGAAGTGGTCTATATTATTGAAGCAAACCCAAGAGCTTCCCGTACCGTACCATTTATTGCCAAAGCTTATAAAGAGCCCTATGTTAATTATGCAACTAAAGTAATGTTGAGAGAAAAGAAAGTGAAAGATTTTAAATTTAATCCTCAACTTGAAGGATTTGCTATTAAGCAACCCGTATTTTCTTTTAATAAATTTCCGAACGTTAATAAAAATCTAGGACCAGAAATGAAGAGCACCGGAGAAAGTATTCTATTCATTGATAGTTTAAAAGATGATGAATTTTACAACCTTTATGCAAGGCGTAAAATGTATTTAAGTAAATAGGTCTAATTAATAGACTTGTGTTTTAGGTAGAAGGAAATCTAGATTATTGTTTAAGTTTTCCTTCTGCATATAACTTTCTAATTTCTTTCTTATCAAATTTACCTACGCTTGTTTTTGGTACTTGACTTATGGTGACGTAGTAATCCGGTATTTGATAATTAGCAAAATCTTTAGAAAGATATTTTTTCAGTTCTTCCTTAGAAATTGGTTTGTTAATATCTGTTAGAACAATGGTTGCTAACGGCCTTTCTGCCCACTTTTTATCAGGAACAGCAATTACGGCAGCTTCTTTAATATTAGGGTGTGCCATTAATGCGGATTCTAAGGCAACGCTAGAAATCCATTCACCTCCACTTTTTATCAAATCTTTAGTACGATCCGTAATTTCCATGTAACCATCAGCATCAATAGTGCTTACATCACCTGTTCTAAACCAACCATCATCTGTAAAATTATCTCGGTTATTCGTTTTAAAATAAGACTTTATAACCCAAGCACCTTTTACTTGTAACTCACCCATAGTTCTGCCATCGCGTGGTGCAATTTGTCCGTTATCTCCAACAACTCTCATCTCTATACCAGGAAATTCGATACCTTGTTTAGCTCTTATTTTTAGTTGTTCTTTTAGGGTTAAATCTTTGTGCTTTTTTTGAAGCCTGCTGGCAGTACCAAGAGGAGATGTTTCCGTCATTCCCCATGCTTGTACTCCTTTAATACCAAAATCCTTTTCAAAATTTTCAACTAAACTTGCGGTTAGTGCAGAGCCTCCTACTAAATACTCTTCTAATGCTAATTTCTTTTTTGGAGGATTCTTTTTCAATTCTTCATATACACCCATCCATATAGAAGGTACACCGTTTGCTTTATTAACCTTTTCAAGCTCTAATATTCTAATAATTGCCTCAGGTTGTAGGTGAAGTGAAGGCATTACCATATCTGAGCCAGTTAAAAGACACATATATGGAAAGCCCCATGCCATAACATGAAATTGAGGTACTATTAGTAGTATTATATCGTCATTACTATAATTTCCTGCATTTGGTGATAAAATGGTCATGGCATGTAAATACGTAGATCTATGGGAATATAAAACGCCTTTGGGCATACCTGTTGTTCCACTTGTATAACACATACCACATGCATCGTTTTCATTCAGTTTAGGCCATTGAATAGTGTCTAATTGATCTTCAATTAATTTTTCATAATGAATTGTATTTAATAGCGAAGTAGTAAAACCATCATGAGCATTTATAATGATATATTTTTCTACCGTTTCTAATTTTGGCGCAATTTTTTCTAGAAGCGGAACTAAAGTTGCATCCACAAAAATTACTTTATCTTCTGAATGATTGATGATAAATTCGGTTTGTTGAGAAGACAAACGAATATTTATAGTATGGCAAATAGCACCTATTCCGGGTATACCGTAGTAAAGCTCTACATGTTGATAATGGTTCCAAGCAAAAGTACCAATCATGTCACCTTTTGTAATTCCTAGTTTATTTTTTAGGGCGTTTGCTAATTGGCAGCAACGCCTTTCAAGCGCTCCATATGTATATTCGTGTCGAGTTCCGTTAGGTAGATGAGAAATTAGTTTCTTATCAGGAAAGGCGCTTTTGGCATAGTTTAAAATGGTGTTTGTGGTAAGTGGGTAATCCATTATTAATCCGTTCATAAAAGCGTAGTTAAAAGTGAAAAAATTGCTTGAATATTAAATTTAATGAAATTAAAGAGAGAAATCATTAAAATATTAACATTATCAGACATAGAAATTCTATTGGCGGCATATAATCTTTAAGTTACTCTTTTAGGTTAAAAAATTATTTTATTATATAATCCAATTTTACCTTTTAATATTAATCTTGTCTGGTGTTAAATTAAATTGATTAAGGTTGAAAAGAGTAGTATCGGTTATGGTTGTCGTAGTATTAGTGTTTTTAGGATTAACCTATTGGTCATTGTCTAGCACTGATAAAACCTTTGATACTTGTGAGATTGTTGGGCTTTCAGATGTAGAAAAGATAGATTTTGAAAGGTATGACTCTGTTTTAGTTGCAGCTAGCACTTTATATGAAGGAAATAGTATTAAAAACGTGATGCAGGGCGAGCAGTATAGAAAAGCATGGTCTACACCTGTTAAAGTACCTATCTTATATTTAAATAATTTAGATGGGAATGCAAAAGTTTTAGAGGAAGGTGGCGGACAGCAAACTCATTCTTTAAAATTACAGAAAGATAATGGTACATTAATGACATTGCGGAGCGTTTCTAAAGACCCTTCTCCGTTAGTGCCAAAAGTTGCTAAAACTTTAGGTATTGAAAATATAGTAGTTGACGGTATTTCCGCTCAACATCCTTATGCCGCATTAGTGGTGGCTCAGCTTTCAGAAAAAGCCAAAATTCTAAATACGAAACCTAAAGTCGTTTTTGTGCCAAAACACGAGAGGTTATCTTCATATAATGATAAATATGGTAATCGTCTGTTCTTATTAGAATATGAAACAAAAGGTAATGCCAAATGGTTAGGTCTAAAAAATGTAGATTCATTAGTGGATACAGATGACCTGCAAGAACTTAAAATAAATAATTCTAGCAAGGTTGGGATTAATATAAATTCGTTGGTAAGGGCGCGTTTATTTGATTTATTAATCGGTGATTGGGATCGCCATGCAAAACAATGGGGATGGGCAATAGAAAATATTGGAGATTCAATTAATGCAATTCCACTACCTTGTGACAGGGATAATGCATTTTTTAATCTCGAAGGCGTATTGCCTACAATAATTTCAAACAATGCATTACTTCCTGAAGTACAGTCTTTTGAGAATGAAATTGATTTTTTACCGGGGTTAATTTCTCCGTTTGATGTTTATTTCATGAGAGATATACCACAATCTACTTTTGAGCAAGAAGCTAAGGAATTACAGCTTTTATTAACAGATGAGGTTATTGAGGCGTCTTTCTCTGTTTGGTCCGATGAAATTTATGAGTTGGACGGCAAGGAACTAATTACGAAAATAAAAAATAGACGGGATGATCTTATTAGCTATGCAATTCTATTTCAACAAGAGCTTTTGAAAAGTAAAGAATTGACTGAAGCATTAAAAGGGTCCGAAGATGTAAAGATGACCAAAGCACAAATGGCTTGTTTTAATTGTGCTAGTAATTAGAATTCGAAATGAATAGTAAAAACCAATAAACTTATAATGATGAATAAGTCTATAGTATTGAAAACTGAAAAATATATTAAAAATTTGTTGTCCGATCAGATGAACAAGAACTTTCTTTTTCATAGTCAAGGTTATGCTAACAGGACCATTAATAAAGCAAAAAAGATTATAGAAGATTCAAAAGATATAGATGAACATAAAGTACTAATTGCCTCATGGTTTATACATGCTGGTTTTGCTGTAGATTATAATAATCATATTAAAGAAAGTGTAAAATTAGCGACCAATTTTTTACAAAAAAATAATTGTTCTCAAGAAGCTATTGATGAGGTAATTCATTTAATAGAAATTACTTGGCAAGATGACGAGCCTAATAATTCTTCTGAAGCAATTTTAAAGGATGTGGGAACTTGGTTTTATGCGTCTGAAGATTTTGAAGAAATGCTGCAGTTATTGAGATTAGAAAAAGAAAATTTTCACCAAACAATTCCCGATTTGGATACATGGAGATTAAACTATGTGGAAAAACTTCGAGTAAAACATAGGTTTTATACAGATTACGCGAAAGAAAATTGGCAAGAACAAAAAGAACTTAATATACTTTCTTTAATATCTAGACTTCAGAAAGCGGAAAAAACCGAAAAGAAAGAAATTTTAAAGGCAAAACTGAAAGATGAGAGTCCGCAACGGGCTATTCAATCCTTATATAGAATAGAACTTAGAAACCATATTAAACTTAGTGACATAGCAGATACAAAGGCAAATATTTTATTATCCGTCAATGCTATAATTATATCTCTTTTATTGGCTAATTTGTTGCCGAAATTAGATTCTCCATCAAATTCTTATCTCATTTACCCAACTGTAATTTTCATTCTGTTTAGTATAGCCTCCATGATTATGTCTGTTTTGGCAACAAGGCCCAAAGTGAGTAATTCTGATATTGTTGGAGAAGATATTAAGAAGAAGGATACAAATTTCTTGTTCTTTGGAAATTTCCACTCAATGGAATTGAATGACTTTAAATCGAAATTAAGAGATATTATAAAGGATAAAGAATCTATCTATGATTCTTTAAGCATGGATTTGTATTATTTAGGAAAGGTATTACAGGAAAAATATAGGCTATTAAGATGGACATATACCGTATTTCTTACCGGCATAATTCTATCGGTCGTAGCATTCGGATTTGCACTAAAATATTATGGTATGGAAGGTGAACTATTAGATGCTGTAACTCCCACACCTAAATAATTAATATCAATTATACCAAACAGCGTATTTTTTACGTCTAAGCTCAATTGCTAATTGTTCTTCCATTTTTAATGCTTCGGTTCTAGTTTTTATTGGGTCTAGATGATTGAATAAGCTACCTCTTAAATACATACCATATTTATGTACAATTTTAGATGATAAATTATGCCCCTTTTTACTTAAAGTACCGTTTTTGTGTTGTTCAAAACGTTCTTTTGGTGTTTTGCTGGTCATACCCACATAAAGGCATTCTAAAACACCGTTAAATTGTGGGTTAGCTTCTCTAAATTTTCTATTTTCTGTAAATATCTTTTTAGATAGTTCAATAACGTATATAGAATACATATTATAGGTTTAAAATGTAGACCTCTGCATGTTTTAGGTTATTAATGGAAGTTATAAAATAATTATTCTATTACTTCAATACCCTCTGTAGTAAAAGAAAATGCCTGAGCACCTAATCCGCCAACCATAACCGCTTGAAACAAAGGAGTTAGTTGTTTTTTAGAATACCAGTCGATTATAAAATTTGCTCCACTACCACCAGAAGTATCTTGCTGCTCAATAACATAATCTATAGATTCCATCGGTTTAAGATAGACAGGGGAATCTATATAATTTCTTACCAAATCTCCCTCAGTATTGTAATAATCAATTTTCTTCACAAACAAGCTGTCTTTAATACTTGTATTTCTAATGCTTAAAGTAGCTGTTAGCAATATTCTCGTATCTCTGTTCTGATTATAAATATCAGAATAGATAGGTACATATACTTGTCTTATTAATGAATCTTGTATAATAGTATTTGTCCTTCGGTCTAAATGGTGTTCATCAAGAATTTCAACCGAAGTTTCTTCATTTGAATCATCTTTACAAGATGTCACCGTCGTTAGTATTAACGAAAAACAAATACTACTTAAAATAATTTTTATGTTCTTCAATTCTTATATTTTATTTCTCCCATTCCGTATGGAATATACCATCGCGATCTAATCTTTCATAAGTGTGCGAGCCAAAATAGTCCCGTTGCGCTTGTATTAAATTCAATGGCAATTTGCTAGAAGTGTATGCATCAAAATAAGTAAGTGAATTAGATAAGCCAGGTAATGGAATTCCGTTTATTACTCCAAAAGCAACTAGTTCTCTTGCGGCACCTACAGTTTCCTTTATTTTATTTACAAAATTTGGTGAAAGTAAAAGGTTCGGCAAGGTAGGTTCAGTCTTAAAAGCTTCCGTAATATCAGCTAATAGACCAGCACGAATAATACAACCTGCTCTCCATATTTTGGCAATTACGGAAATATCCAAATCATAACCATATTCTTTAGAAGCATCTGCCAATTGGTGCAAACCTTGCGCGTAGGTAATAATAAAAGAGAAATAAAGTGCCTTTTCGGAAAGTTCTTCTAGTTTCTTTTTATCCATATGAGCAACAGCAGGCCTATCGTAAAGCGCATCTGCTTTTACTCTTTCATCTTTTAAGGCAGAAAGTTCACGCATGCTAACTGCAATATCTATAGATGGTACGGGTATTCCTAAGTCCATTGCATTTTGGCTAGTCCATTTTCCTGTTCCTTTTTGTTTTGCTTTATCTAATATTTGATCTACCAAACGCCCTTTTGCCAATTCGTCTTCTTGCTCAAATATTTCAGAAGTTATTTCAACTAAAAACGATTGTAATCTACCAGCGTTCCAGTTAGAAAAAGTGTTGTGCAGATCATCATTACTATATTCTCCGCCTTTTTTAAGAACATCATAAATTTCAGAAGTCAGCTGCATCAATCCGTATTCAATACCATTGTGAACCATTTTTACATAATTACCGGCAGATTTGGGACCTAAATAAGCAACACATGGTTCACCTTTATATTTGGCAGAAACCGCTTCAAAAATTGGTTTAATATGCTCATAAGCAGATTTTGAACCGCCAGGCATAATACTTGGGCCTCTACGGGCACCTTTTGCACCTCCAGAAACGCCAGCGCCAAAAAAGTTAATAGCTCTATTTTGTAATTCAGCCTCTCTTCTGTCCGTGTCCGTGAAGAAAGAATTTCCTCCATCAATAATAATATCTCCTTTATCAATATGCGGAAGCAAAGAGTCTATTACGGAATCCACTATTTTACCGGCAGGTACTAAAAGCATTATTTTTCGCGGCTGTTTTAAATTTTTTACGAACGTTTTTATGTTACTAGAAGCATTTACTTTTTCTAAATCTCCTCCAAGTTCTTTCAATGAATTTACTTTTTCCCCATCTAAATCATATCCAAAAGCGGTAAAACCATTATCAGCTACATTAAGAATAAAATTTTGTCCCATTACCCCAAGACCAATCAAACCAAAATCATACATAAATTCAACGTTTTAAAATTAGAACACATTAAAGTCGCACCTTATTTTTAATTAATTTTGTGGACCTATGCCATATCAAAAATAATTTAAAATAATGACTTAATTTCTAAATTCTATTGTAAAGAATGAGCGTAATGGCTTTCTTTTTAGGATATTTGAGGAATAAAGAATAGAAGGGGTTTATGAAGAAAACAGAAAATCAAATGCTTATTATTTTCGGGGCATCTGGAGATTTAACCGCAAGAAAATTGATTCCTGCAATATTCAATTTATATAAAGGGGGCGATTTACCGGACAATTTTGTTGTTTTAGGAGTAAGTAGAAGCGATTTTGGAGATTTAAACTTTAGAAATAAAGTTGTTTTAGAGAGTCCTTATTTAGAAGATGAACGAAAAGAGCACGACCAAGCTTTTATTCAAAAATTTGCGGACAAGCTATTTTATGAAGATTTAGGTTCTGATTATGATACCTCTTATGAACGTTTAGAGAAGCGTATATCAGACTTAGATCAAAAATATGGCACTAATGGCAATCATATTTTTTATTTATCTACGCCCCCTAGTCTTTACGAACCAATTGCTAAAAATTTATCTGACCAAGGATTAAATGATGAATCTGTAGGTTGGAGAAGGATTATTGTAGAAAAGCCATTTGGTTATAGCCTAAACTCTGCAAAGGAACTTAATGACGGTCTACATACATATTTTAAGGAAAACCAGATATTTAGAATAGATCATTATTTAGGTAAGGAAACGGTACAGAATTTATTGGTTACACGTTTTGCAAATAGTATTTTTGAACCCCTATGGAATAGGAATTATATACATCACGTGGAAATTACTAATGCAGAAAGTGTTGGCGTTGAGAAAAGAGGTGGATATTACGATAAATCCGGTGCCTTACGAGATATGTTTCAGAGCCATTTATTACAGATAGTTGCTTTAATAGTAATGGAGCCGCCTTTGAGTGCAGATGCCGAAGAAATAAGGAATGAAAAGTTAAAGGCGTTAAAGTCTTTAAAGATAATGACTGATGAAAAAACACTTTATGAAAATACTATAAGAGCACAATATGTGGCTTCTAAAATAGATGGTAAAGAAGTAAAGGGTTATCGTGAAGAGGAAGGAGTTGATAAAAATTCTACAACCGAAACATTTGCCGCCATTAAGTTTTTTGTAGATAATTGGCGTTGGGCAGATGTTCCATTTTATGTTAGAACGGCTAAGCGTATGCCTACAAAGGTGACTGAAGTAGTAATTCATTTTAAAACGCCACATCATCAAATTTTTAAAGAGTCGGGTATAAATAATAAGGATAATAAATTAATTATTCGTATTCAACCAGATGAAGGTATCTTAATAAAATTTGGTGTGAAAGTTCCAGGGCAAGGTTTTGAAGTAGAGCGTGCGAATATGGATTTCTACTATTCTAGCTTAACAGAAACGCATGTAATGGAAGCTTATGAAAGGTTGCTGCTTGATGCAATGCAGGGCGATGCAACTTTGTATGCAAGAGCTGATGAAGTAGAGGCTGCTTGGGCTTTTGTAGATCCTATTTTAGATTATTGGAAAAATGGCAAAAATGTAAAAATGTACGGATACTCTGCAGGAGTGTGGGGTCCGGAAAATGCGAACGATTTATTTGATGGGGTTAGCGAATGGCGTAATCCAAGTGAAAATTTAGCAGATGATCCTGGGTATTGTGTTATCTGTTAGTCAATTAAATTAAAGTTGTTCAAATTATAAGTTAAAATGGAAGTAAAAGTATTTCAAACTAAAGTAAAAGTTGCTGAAGAGTTTTCAAAGTTTTTAATTGAGAAATCAGCGAATAAAAAAACCTATCATATTGCGTTATCTGGCGGTAGTACACCTAAAATAGTATTTGATGTTTTAGCAGAAGAGTTTGCTGATGCTATAGATTGGAATGCTATTCATTTATATTGGGGAGATGAACGTTGTGTTGATCCTGAAGATGAACAAAGCAATTATAGAATGACTAAGGAGCATTTAATTTCTAAAGTTGCTATTCCTAAAGAAAACATACACCGTATAAAAGGAGAAAATGACCCAAAATCTGAAGCTGAACGTTATAGTGAAGTTTTAGAAACTGAATTACCAAAAGAACTGGGCTTACCGCAGTTTGATATGGTTATTTTAGGAATGGGTGATGACGGGCATACAGCATCAATATTCCCACATGAAATTAATTTGTGGGTTTCACCAGATAATTGTGAAGTAGCTATTCATCCAGAATCTGGTCAAAAACGAGTTTCACTAACAGGAAGGATGATAAATAATGCAAAAACAGTTGTCTTCTTAGTCACTGGTGAAAGCAAGGCAGAAAAAGTAAAGATAATAGTGGATAGGGAAGAAGGTTATTTAGAATTTCCTGCAAGTCACGTAGCACCCAAAACAAAAGACTTGGTCTGGTTTTTAGATGCTGCCGCTGCAAAGCTACTTACTTCATTTCAATCTTAATATTTTCGTTTTCTAATTCTTTAATATAATCTTTAGAAACAAAAGTTTTAGATTCAAATTTAGTATCTCTTTGCTGAGCTTCTATTTTTCTGTATTTACTACGTGCAAATCTACGAACCCCTTGGTCATCAGATACAATTAAGCCAGGTATTTGTACGTTTTTACCATCTTTACCTTTTGCTACCATAGTAAAGTAAGAAGAATTACAGTGCTTTCTTGTGCCCGATGTTATATTTTCAGATTCTACACGTACACCCACAACCATAGAGGTTTTTCCTGTATAGTTTATACTTGCTTTTAAGGTCACCAATTCACCAACTTCAATAGGGTTTAAGAAATTTACGCGATTAACCGATGCTGTTACACAGTATTGCTGTGAATGCTTAGAAGCACATGCAAATGCTATTTGGTCCATTAAACTTAATATGTGGCCTCCATGAACTTTTCCGCCAAAATTAGAATGGGAGGGAAGCATTAACTCGGTTATTGATACTCTTGATTCTCTTACGCTTTTAAACTTTTCCATAGAATTGCTGCTTATTTTTTAATTTCGGAAATGGGGAGATTTTTCGGCCTGTACGTTCGTGATAAAATATTTAGTGTCGCCAAGCCAAAAGAAGGTAGTATAGCGTTCTACATAATTAACCTTTACGTATTGCCCTTGGTATTCCTGAAGTTTGTCAATGACCTCTTGGTCTTTATCTAAAACTGAAAATGAGAATATTTGGGCACCGGAAATACCTTGGCTTATTTCGCCTTCCCAAGTTTTTACAAGTACTCCTTTATGGCTTATTTTTATTAGTTCTCCAGAGCGCACTCCTTCACTAAATGTCACAAAGTAAATAAAGGCATAATAAATAGCTCCAATAGCAATAAAGCCAACAACAATTAGGGATAAAATTTTTTTCATTTGTGTTTAAATATAGTTCTTAGGATACTTATAGTTTTAATTTAAGTTCTTCTTCGAAATCGTCATCTTCTATCGCTCTGTTTATAAGTGATTCGGGAATAGATTTCTTAGCTTTCGCACCCATCTTTTTTAATTTTTCAATGCTATTAATAATATTACCACGACCATCAACCAACTTGTTCATGGCACCACGGTATTCTCCTTTAGCTTCGTCCATTTTTTTACCCACTTTCATTAAATCGCTTACAAAGCCTTCAAATTTATCATAAAGCGCACCAGCTTGTCTAGCAATCTCAATAGCATTGCGTTGTTGTTTTTCATTATTCCACATACTATCAATGGTACGTAAGGTAGCAAGAAGTGTTGAAGGAGTTACTATAATAATATTTTGTTCAAAAGCTTTGTTGTATAAGGAGCTATCTTGATTTATGGCAATTGCAAAAGCAGGTTCTATGGGTACGAACATTAAAACAAAATCCGGACTCTCCATTTCATACAAATCTTCGTATTTCTTGGCAGATAATTGGTCTACGTGTCTTCTAAGAGAGTTAATATGGTCTTTTAAAAACTTATCTCTAAGTTCATCTTCAGTATTTACATAACGCTCGTAATCTGTTAAGGATACTTTAGAATCTACCACCATTTTTTTACCATCTGGGAGGTTGATTATGACATCTGGTAAAACTCGGCTACCATCTGCACGTGTAAAACTTTGCTGAACTATGTATTCTCGGTCTTTCTCTAAACCAGATTTTTCTAATACACGCTCCAAAACCAGCTCGCCCCAGTTACCTTGCATTTTACTATCACCTTTTAAGGCTTTGGTCAAGTTCTCCGCTTCTTGGGTAATTTTAATGTTTTGGGTTTGCAGATTTAGTAACTGTTCTTTTAAAGCGGAATGTATACTTATATTTTCTTTCTGACTTTCTTCTACCTTCCTTTCAAAAAGAAGTATTTTTTCATTTAATGGCGTAAGAATATTTTGGATATTCTTCTCATTGCGCTCGGTGAATTTTAAACTCTTTTCTTCCAATATTTTATTGGCAAGATTTTCAAACTCCTTAGTGAATTTCTCCTGAAGCTTTTCTACTTCATCTTTTTGATCTCTATTTTTTTGCTGTAAATTTTCTAAATCTGCCTGATAACGTACAATTTGATTACCAAGGTGTTCCTTTTCAGACTGCAAATGTGATTTTTGTTTTTCGCTCTCTTTTAATCTATCCTGAAATACAGAAAGGTTATTAAGCATTTGCTGCTCTCGTTCTTCTAAAGTGCTTTGACGAGATTTAGTTTTTAGAAGCTGAATATAGTTACCCAAAAAATATCCGATGGCAAGACAAAGGATTCCGATGACAAGGTATATATAAATTTCGTTCATTGGTACGCTAGTGTAATCTAGTAAAGATACTTGTTTGCAGAGTAAAGATTAAATGAGGCGGTATGTTTTAATTAACATCCCTTAATTAAATTTTGATAAATATTTAAATTTCTATTTCTTAATCTTGAAAGAACTGGTGTTTGTGTCAAAAAAAATCATATCAGTAGGGAAGAGGGTATCAAAATTTTTATTTTCTATAAGCTTTGTTGGTTCGTTAAATACATTGTTTAAACCATCTAAAATCAGTATTTTATCACATAATTGGATAGCAAGATCAATTTCGTGACTTGTAAACAATATAGTCTTATTTGTTTCATGCGCAATAGATTTTAAAAGTTTCAAAATTTGAACTTTATGGTATAAATCTAAATGAGTAGTAGGTTCGTCTAGCAAAATAACATCGGTATCTTGAATTAATGCTCTGGCAATAAGTACCCGCTGTAATTGACCGTCACTCAACTGAAAACATTTTTTGTCTAAGAAAGGTTCTAATTTTAAAAGGTTAATACTATTGTTAATAATGGAAATATCTTCATCAGCCAATTTACCTAACCAATTAGTGTAAGGTTGTCTGCCCAAAGCCAATAGCTCATAAACCGATAAGTTTTTTGAAGCAATAGCTTCCGTAAGAACGACGCTTATTTTAGATGCTATTTGCAGTTCATTATATGCTTTTAAATCTTTTCCTTCAATTTTAACGGAACCTGAAATTTTTGGTTGAAAATTACCTAAGGTGCGTAACAATGTAGATTTTCCTATTCCATTGATACCAACAATAGCGGCAAGTTCCCCTTTCTTTAATTCGAAAGTAATAGAAGAAGCAATAATATTATCATCGTACCCAATAGATAGGTCGGTTACCTGTAAGATGCTATTTAATTTGCTGTTACTGATGACTTTTGTTTTATATTAAAATATCATTTTTCTTTTTCTAACCAACAGCCAAATTACTAATGGAGCACCAAAAATACTAGTGATGGCATTAATTGGTAAAACACTTACGGAACCTGGTAGTTGAGCTATTGTATCGCAGATCAACATTAGGATTGCTCCACAGAAAAGTACCGCGGGAATTTGAATTTTATGGTCGGTCGTGTGTAATAACTGTTTGGTTATATGGGGTACGGCTAAGCCTACAAAGGCAATAGGACCGGCAAAGGCAGTTATAGATCCAGCTAGTAACCCTGTAGCAATTATGATGATGTACCGCGATTTTTTTAAACTAATACCTAAACTTTTGGCATAGTTTTCCCCTAATAAAAAAGCGTTCAAAGGCTTAATGGATATGATACTGAGAAATAAACCCACCATGGTACAAATGGCGACAATTAGTAATTGTACCCAAGATAAATTACCCAGGCTACCAAATGACCAAAAAATATAGTGTTGCAATTTTTCTGCTTTAGTAAAATAGGACAATACACTTACAATAGCAGCTGTAATACTCCCAAACATAAGGCCTATAATTAAAAGTGCCATTGTATCTTTTACTTTTGCCGCCACAACTAGAACTAATGATAACACTAAAAAACTACCAAGGCTAGATATTATGGCCAGGGAGATATTGTTAAAAGCTGAAAAGCCAAAAAAACCTGAGAATAATGAAGATCCCATAATTAAAAGTGCTGCTCCTAAACTGGCACCGGAACTTATACCCAAAACATAGGGTCCTGCTAATGGGTTTCTGAACAAAGTCTGCATTAACAATCCACTTAACGAGAGTCCGCTACCCACCATTATAGCAGTGATAGCTTTTGGGAATCGGTATTGCCAAATAATATAAGAGGTGGAAGAATCATCAGCTGTCGAACCAACTAATACATTTAGGGTATCTACAAAAGAAATACTAACAGAACCTAAGCTTAAATTAAATATAAAGCATATGAGCAATACTACCAGTAGTGCTAAAAAATGAAAGCTATAAGTAGATATATTTGACAACTAAAGCAAAGGTTTAAAAAAGAAAGGTTCATAGTTAGGAAGTAATCCTGGGTGCAAAATATGAATTAAATCTTTTAGTACAAGGTCTGGTCTTTGTGGTGCCAATTCATAGTATAGTGTGCCACCAGTTTCACCTATTGTGTTTGCGGTAGTGAATATTTTTTTGCTTTGAAAAGCATTAAACTGGGAATAATGCTGACTTGCAGATTTCATTTCTTGGTAAGATAAATATTGTGCAGGACCTATCCAATAATCGGCATGTTGCCCAACATCAAGAACACTCTCCCAGCTCAAGGATAAACTTCCATTTTCGTCAGTGGTGTTCCAAAGGTAATTTGAATTGGCATCTTGTAGAAAATTTGCCGCCCAACTTTTGCCACCAGGTAAATACCACACATCTTTATAAAGAGCGCCACACAGTACAGTTGGTCTATACGTTGCTTTAGAAGCTATTTTTTTAGCTTCTAAGTACGATTTTTCTATTCTAGTAAATATAGCATTAGCTTGTTCGGTTTTATTAAAAAATAGAGCGAAGAATTTAATCCATTCTGCCTTGCCTAAAGGAGTTTCTTCCACCCAATCGCCATTATATACCACCGGGATTTTAGCGCGTTGTATAGTTTCATAAGTGTTGTTACTATTGTTTATAGCAAAACCAAAAACAAGGTCAGGTTGTAAAGCTAAAACAGCCTCGGTATTTAAATTTTCATTAACGCCTAATTCTTTTATCTTCCCAGAGTCGATTAAATTTCTTGCTGCCTTAGAAGAAATGTATTTGGTATCGGGAAAGCCAATAAGTTTGTCCAAAATACCTAATTCTTCTAAAGCAGGGATATGCGTTGTTGACGTAACCACCATGTTTTCTAATGGTGTAGAAATAATTTCGTCGTATTCATTTTTGTTTAAAGTTATTGTAGCAAGAATTTCTTTTGGGATTAAGGCGTAGGTGAATGTTTTTTCTGAATTGACCCAAGGTTTTAATACTTTAATTAAAGTGATTCCGGAAGCTTGTTTCTCTACGGAAAAACCTTTGGCATAGGTTACTTCTGTATTTTGAGTTGGTGTTTTTGTGGATATGGAGTTTTCTTTCTCATTCTTACATCCCCATAAAAAAAGTACAAGAATTAAAACAATTTGGTGTTTAAGCATTTTAATTTATATCTGTTTTTCAAAAGTAGTATTATAAAAGTTTACTAAGAAAGATTAAACTAAATGTTTACTTTCGCCGTGAATTTTGGTTTTCATTACTTATATGTGATGAGATTAAAAGGGAATCCAGTGAAAATCTGGAACTGTTCCCGCAACTGTAAGTTTATTTCAACAAAAGCTATTGGCGAATATTTTTTGTTTGAAACTTCATTTTATGAAGATGTTATTTTCTTCAAAGCCACTATGTTAACCTGAACCGGTTCAGAATACATGGGAAGGCAAAATAGCATTAAACAAGTCAGGAGACCTGCCTTATTCAAACGAACAATGTTAAACTTTCGGGATAAAGGTTTGCGTATGGGTACAGACATACTACGCTCCCGTTTATGAATTTAAACGAATGAAAAATTATTTTTTGTGGCCAGCGGTCACGGTATTATTGTGTGCAAAAGTAGGAGCACAACAAGAGCAAGATTCAACAAGAACACTACAATTAAATGAAGTTGTTGTAAGTGATACTAGATTTGAATTAAAGCGCGAAAACTCGGGTAAGACCGTAATTACCATTTCTCAAAAAGAATTAGAGCAAAATCAGGGGCGTTCTGTTGTTGAAATTATCAATACCAAAAGCGGAATTGAAATTAACGGGACCAGAAGTTATGCCGGTCAAAACCTTTCCACTTATGTAAGAGGAGGAAACAATCGTCAAGTTTTAGTTGTTATAGATGGTATTCAAGTATCAGATCCTTCTAGTACAAGTGCCGAGTACGATTTAAGATTATTGAATGCGGCACAAATTGAAAGTATTGAAATTTTAAAAGGTGCAGCAAGTACGCTTTACGGAAATTCGGCAGCAACGGCGGTTATAAATATTATCACGAAAAAAGCTAATAAAGAAGGTCTTGCACTTGATGTTATTTCAAGTTTTGGAACCAACCAAACGGAAGCTGATCAAAATTATAATATTTCTGATATTTCGAATACGGTTAATTTGACAGCAAAGGACGGAAATATAAGTGTTTTAGCATCTGGAGGGCATCAATTCACAGATGGATTATCGGCAGCAATAGGAACAGAATCCGATCTATATTCTAGAATAGACGGTAACTTTAAAGTAGGTTATCAATTTACAGATCGTTTTAATGTAAAAGCATCGGCATTCTATAATAAATTAAATAGTGATTACGACAATGGCTTCCCAATTGAAGATGCAGATTTTAATTTTACAAGTGAGCAGTCGCGTTTTGGACTAAGTTCTGTTTATACGTATGAAAATGGAAGTATTGCAATAAATACGGCTTTTAATCAGATTACACGAGCATTTGAATCTAGTTTTCCAGCAACGTATGATTCACAATCCTATATATTAGATGTATTTAATAAATACACTTTTACAAATAAAATACACACCATAATTGGTGTGAACTATATTGACAGTAAAACTTTATTTTTTGAACAATACAATTCTAATACAGTTGACCCCTATTTAAATGCTGTATATGTAGGTGAACAGGGAATTAATATAAATGCAGGAGTGCGCTTAAACAACCACAGTGAATACGGTTCTAACTTCATATATAACATAAATCCGTCTTATAGAATTAGTATTAACGATGGATATTTAAAGTTTATGGGTAGTTATGCAACTTCTTACATTGCGCCTAACTTGTCTCAATTATATGGACCTTTTGGAGCAAATTCAGATTTAGAACCAGAAGAGGACACCACTTTAGAAGGTGGATTGGAATTTAAAGTGTCGGATGCACTTACTTTTAACGCTATTTACTTTAATAGGAAAGAAGATGACCGAATAGAATATGTAACAATTGACCCTAATACATTTGAGAGTCAATATAGAAATTCAGCAGAAACGGCTTATTTTAATGGGGTAGAAGTAGGTTTAAATTCTGAAATAGCTAAGGAGCTTATTTTTAGCGCTAACTACACTTATACGAATTCTAAGGAAGGCTTGGCTTTAAGGGTACCCAAAAATAAAATAAATGCCACTTTAGGTTATGACATTAAAGAGAAGACATTTGTTGGGCTATCTTATCAATATGTATCAGATAGAACGGATACGGATTTCGCCACTTTTTCAGATGTAACATTAGACAATTTCAGTTTGTTCAATTTACAATTAAAGCATAATTTTTACAATAACCTATCAGGGTTTTTATCAGTAGATAATATTTTAAATGAAAAATATACAGAGTTGGTTTCATATACCACTAAAGGACGAAATGTTCGATTGGGATTTAGATTAAATTTATAATAAAAAATAAGGACAGCCAATTAGCTGTCCTTATTTTTTTCTGCTTAGATATGTTTTAGAACTCCAAATCATAAACAGTGTCATCTATCATTTTATCGCTCATTAGGCTGTTCTCTTTAGAACTGCTTATGATGTTGATAGGATATTTAACTGTAAAATCTCTTTTACCCGTTTGGCCTGTAATGGCCTCTATAGCTTTTGCCAATAACGGCTCATTTTGGTCACCTAAAATACCAAGGTTACCGTAATCTTCTTTAAGAAGAATATCTGGCTGTAAACCGCTAGTAAAATCAGAAAAGCCTTCTGCATTTTCATTTCTACCGATAAGTGGTTGAATAGCCCAAAGGTTTTTTGGGTTAATTTTATTAACTCTACCCGGAGTATACAAATAGGAATTTTCACGATCATCTACCAAAGTTGTAGAAAATTCATTTTTTCCTCTGGTAACATCACCAATTTGTATAACATCCAAATATGGTTCTAAACTGTTTATTAATAGCTCGCTTGCAGATGCGGAACTAGACGATGTTAAAACATATAACTTTGAAAAGCCTAATGAGTTTATGGTTTTGCCATTAACCTTATCTGTAAAATATACTTCAAGTTGGCTATCACTAAATTGTTCTTGAAGTTTGTTATTATATTTTTTTCTCAAGAAAACATCTGAAGTATTTGTACCATAAATCATACTTGCTAATAGTCTGGTTGTGTTTACAGAACCGCCAGGATTGTAGCGTAAGTCCATCACTAAATTGGTAATACCTGCAGTCTTTAAGGCTTCAATAGCGGCAAACAGATCATCATCATATTCATTGGTAAACTGATTGTACATGATATACCCAATGTTTTCACCTCCAATTTCAAAAGATTTAGAGATTAATATAGGATTTTCAGCTAATGCCTCCTCTTTAGTTAATGTAACTTCAATTTCATTTGGAACCACACTTCCATTACTAAATTCGGCCATGTTTAATGTGTACGTTTCATTTGTTCCAAAAAGTAATGATTCATAATTACTTAATGATAATGTTTGGCCGTCAACACCAGTAAATAAATCGCCTCGTTGAATGTCCGCATCCGATGCATTTGAATTTGGTACAATGTATCGTACAAAACCAAATAGTTCATCGCTGTCTTGAAAACGTACCAGTCCAAATTCTAATCCATTACTTTTTGAGATACCGGCTAACGAATTGGTTAGTTCACGGTAGTCTGCATTAAAGAAACTAAATCTATCTTCAATATATTGAAGCTTATTGGTAAAAAAATCTGCTGGACTATCGTCGGAATCCAAGAAAGCTGTATACGCCGCTCTGCCAGTTTCAGTGTTTTCCCATCTGTCATCGGCTAAATCATCTACATTTTCTTGCCAGAAATACCAAAAATTCATGGCCTTCCACATAAAATCTTGTACTTCAACGTCTGCAGAACCGTCTGGGTCTACTGTTTTAGTTAGCGATAAATCTTCATCTTTAGAACAGGAATAAATAGCTGTTATAAAAAGCATTACTAAAATCTTCTTCATAAATACAGAAACTGATATGTTAAGAATTTATTTCTTTTGAATAAGGGAAAATTTAGAGGTAGGAACGCTATTATTTAAAAGTAATGTAGCATTTCTAGGATTATTAAGTTTAGAACTCGACATAACATTTGCTGGCATAACAACTTCAAAACTTCTTTTAGCACCAACACCTGTAATTTCTTGAATTGCCCTAGCTAACATTGGTTCATTTGCATCCCCGAGAATACCTAAATTGGTGATATCTTCATCAAGTTCAATATCTGGAATTAGGCCATCAGCATAATCAGAAAAACCAGCGCTATTTTCAACTCTACTAATAATTGGCTGTAGCCCCCACTGTACATTTGGGTTTATATTGTCAATTCTTGTTTCATCATAAACATTACCGCCATCTGGATCATCAACAAATAAAATTGAACCTTGATTTTTACCAACTGTAGTTGTACCTATATGTACAACATCCATATATGGTTCCAAACCAACCATAACCAATTCACTTGCCGAAGCAGAACCGCCCGTTGCTAATATATATACCTTACTAAGGTTTAATGTGTTTAAAGCTGCATTTGTGCCTCCATTTGCAGAGCCTGTAGTATTCACAAAAAAGTTATCTGTATCACTACTATCAAAAATGGCTTGTAATTTAGCGTTGTAAATGGTTCTAAATAGCAAGTTGTTGGTATTTGTACCGTGAATTAAACTTGCCAAAACTGTAGCTGTAGTACCTCTACCGCCTAAGTTATATCTTAAATCTAAAACTAAATCGGTTACTCCTTGAGCAATAAAATCCGCGAATACGGTATTTAGAGCATCTTCTGATCCAGCAACAAATTGATTATACATTAAATAGCCAATTTTACGGTCACCAGATGTAATTACATTTGTTACTAAAATTGGGTCTTCTTGTAAATTTTCTACTTTAGTTAATGTTATATTTTTGTCAATAGGACTAATAGTATTATCTACTATTTCTGCCATATTAAGTGTATATGTATCATTATCGCCAAAAAGAAGGTCTATATAATTAGTTCTATTTAATCTTGTTCCGTTTACTCCAATAAAAACATCACCCCTTATAATATCTTTAGTTGATGCATCAGAATTTTTAACTATGTATTCCACATACCCAAAAACATCATCGGTATTTCCAATTAAGGAAAGTCCAAATTGTAGACCATTACTTTTTGATACCCCTGCGGAGTTATTAACTAATTGGGTATAGTCTTCATCGTAGAACGTAAACCTATCTTCAGAGAAGAGTAATTTGTTTTCTAGAAAATCTATAGGAATAGGATTGTCGGTTAAATACTGCTCATAAGCAGTTTGGGTATCGAACTTATCATCGGATAGATCTGGAACATCGCCTTGCCAAAAATAATACGTATTCAATGTTTGCCAAAAAAAGTTTTGAACCTCAATATCTACTTCATCTGGGGTAACTTCTTCTAGTGTTTCAATTACTTCTTCGTCAATAATGGGGTCATCATCATTTTTATTACAAGAAATTACCATGGCGCCAATAAAAAGGAGGGATAAGAAAATTTTTTTCATAGTTTTTTTAAAATATTAATTTGATTTTATCAAAAAGCATTCCGACTTTCAGAAAGTTTATTAAGATAGATAAAATATGGGCTATTCTAGATACGTATATAATTTGTATAAAGATGTTAAAGTTTCTTAGATAAGATAAATTTAAAATTATTTGTAACAAAAATCATTCAACTTCGTCTTCTTTTTGTAGGCCTGTTAGCAAGCTTATAAACAGCCAAACCAAAATGAAACAGACAGAATTTTTAACTATTGTAATGCCTTTTAAAGATAAGCTGTTTCGCATGGCCAAAAGGTTATTGGTTTCGACAGAGGAAGCAGAAGATGCAACTCAAGAAATTTTAATAAAATTATGGTCTAAGAAGAATAAAATGGATTCTTATAATAATGTAGAGGCATTTGCAATGACGATGACAAAGAACTTTTGTTTGGACAGATTAAAATCTAAACAAGCTGGTAATTTAAAATTGGTACATAGTAATTATACCGATTCTAGTACTTCATTGCAAGGAGAGTTAGAAGCAAAGGATAGTATAAGTTGGGTAGAAAGAATTATGGATGAACTACCAGAACAACAAAAAATGGTGTTGCAACTGCGAGATGTAGAACAATACGAATACGAAGAGATAGAAAAATTATTGGATATGAAACCTACAGCCATACGGGTAGCTTTATCCAGAGCACGTAAAACCGTAAGGGAAAAATTAATGGAAAAGCATAATTATGGAATTGCATAAAATAGAACAATTAGTTGAAAAATATTTTGAAGCGACCACTACGGTTGCTGAAGAGGAGACTTTAAGGGAATACTTCTCAAAGGACGACATTGCACCTCATTTAGAGCAACATGCACCTTTATTTAATTATTTCGCAAAAGCAAAAGAAGAACGCTTTACAAAGTCAGTCCCTTTAAAACCTGGTATTAATTATATGAAATGGGTTTCTGTTGCTGCGATAGCAATCTTTACGGTAGGATTATACTTTTATCAACCAACACCGGCCCCTGTTACTTTGGCAGATGAGTATACACAAGAGGAAATTGAATCTGCAAAAGAGGCTTTTGCCTTATTAGCAATGAATTTTAACAAAGGTACAGAACAACTATACCATTTAGAGGAATTTGAAAAAACAACAAATAAATTTTTAACAAAAAAATAAATACAATGAAAAAGATACTACTATTAACCATGTTAGTTTTGGCTCCAATTATTTCAAGAGCACAGGATATTTTCGATAAATACGAGGATAATGACAAGGTAACATTTGTTGCTATGCAGCCTAAAATGTTTCAAATGTTAGGTAAAATGAGTGTAAGCTCAGATGATCCAGAAGCAAAGGAGTTTTTTGAACTTGTTAACTCAATCACCAGTTTTAAAGTAATTACCACAGATGATGCAGCTATTTCTAAAGATGTAGATAGTTGGGTAACAAATCGTCTAAAAAGCTCATCGTTTGAAGAGTTAATGAGAGTTAGAGACGGTGGTTCAAATGTCAAATTTTATGTAAAAGAAGGTAAAGATAGCGACCATGTAAAAGAATTATTAATGTTTGTGACCGGTATGAAGGATATGGACATAGATATTAATGGTAAAAAGCTAGAAACGGTTCTATTGTCGTTGACCGGTGATATTAATTTACGTTCAGTATCCAAGTTGACTGATAAAATGGATTTACCAGGAGGTGACCAATTAGGTAAAGCATCTAAAAAAGGGAATTAAAGGTAGTTAGAAGATTATTTCTTAGTACATAGTTTATATAAAAAGAGTTCATCAATCAATTAATCAATCACTTTTACTCAATTACGTGTAGAAGTACTAAAAACAACAATCATGAAAAAAGTAGCAGTAGTATTTTTAATGGCAATTTTACCCGCTTTGGGTTTTTCACAATCTGTATTTGACAAATATGAGAATATGGATAATGTAGGTTCTGTAATCGTTAATAAAGGTATGATCGATTTAGTTTCTAAATTAGGAGGTATGAGCGATGATGCTGAAGCCAAGGAATTTATGGAAGTGGCAAGCGGACTAAAAAATGTAAAAGTTTTTATGACCGAAGATGCATCAGTTTCTGCAGATATGTCGGCCACAGTCAAGAAATATCTTAAATCTTCTAAACTAGAAGAACTAATGCGCGTAAAAGACAAAGATGTAAATGTTAAGTTTTATGTTAAGGATGGTGCAAAAAAAGATCATGTCACAGAGCTACTAATGTTTGTTTCAGGACTTGATAATGTTGACATTGGAAAAAATGGAAGAAAGCTAGAAACAGTTTTAGTTAGTTTAACAGGCGATATTGATTTAAATAAAATAGGATCATTAACCAATAAAATGGATTTGCCCAAAGATTTAAATAAAGCATCAGGTAAGTAAAACTATTTAAAAAGGGTCTTCCACTAAAAGGTTAGGCCCTTTATTAATTTAAAAGTGCTATTATGAAAAGAATATATTTAATTGTTACGTTACTAATTGGTTTTATAGTAACGTCTTGTTCGTCAGAACAAAGTTTACAACAGTACTATATTGCAAATGCTGAAAACCCAAATTTCATGTCATTTGACTTGCCATCAAGTCTTTTGAATTTAGAAAAGTCGGATTTAAGTGAATCGGAAAAAGTAGCAGTATCATCACTTAAAAAATTAAATATTCTAGCTTTTCAAAAAAAAGAAAGTAATAATGCCGATTATGAAATACAAAAAGCAGCTATTAAATCTATTTTAAAAGGTGCGGATTTTAGTGAACTTATGAAAATGAATACTTCTTTTGGCAAAGCAACAATTAAAATTAAAGGAGATGATGATACGATAGATGAAATTGTTATTTATGGTGATAATGATGAAAAAGGACTAATTCTAGTCCGTGTTTTGGGTGATGATATGAACCCTGCTAGTTTTGTTCAATTAATTCAAGCAATGGAAAAATCTGATTTTAATGGAAAAGGACTAGAACAACTTGAAAATTTTATTAAAGGTTAAATAGTTTTATAAATTATTTGAATGCCAGCCTATTACATAAATGTAATAGGCTTTTTCTTTGCATTAAATTGATATTTACGCCTATTGTTATGTGACCTTTTGAAAAATATTGTGTCACATAAATGAAAACAATTATATAACAACCTAAAACAAAACTAATAAAATGGAAAACGCACACGTATGGATTGACAAGGGAATTGATTTTATAATGGTATTTGGGCCCAAAATTTTGGGTGCAATTTTAATTTATATAATAGGTTCTTGGATAATTAAGAAGTTAATTCGTTTAGTAAGAAAGGGTATGTCTACTCAAAACTATGACGAATCATTAAAGAAATTTTTATTAAGCTTAGTTAAATGGGCGTTAACTATCTTTTTAATTATCACCGTTATATCTGCGTTAGGTGTAGAAACTACGAGCTTTGCAGCATTGATAGCCGCGGCTGGTTTGGCTATAGGACTTGCTCTACAAGGTTCCCTTTCTAATTTTGCAGGAGGTGTGTTACTCATGATATTCAAGCCTTATAGAATAGGAGACTTAGTTGAAGCTCAGGGAGTACTTGGAAGCGTTAAAGAAATTGAGATTTTTACTACCAAATTAATAACACCGCAAAATAAATTGGCGATTGTACCTAATGGTGCTATGGCTAATGGGAACATAATTAATTATACTGCAGAAGGTAAAATGAGAGTTGATACTACAGTAGGCGTGGATTATGGTTCAAATCTTCAGAAAACTAAAGAAGCTTTATTGGCTATGTTGGTTGCAAACCCTAAAGTATTAAAGGATCCCGCACCTTCGGTAAATGTGTCTGAATTAGCAGATAGTTCTGTAAACCTTGCAGTACGTCCTTATTGTAAGCCAGAGGATTATTGGGATGTATACTTTGCAACAATTGAAGGTACAAAAGAAGCCTTAGATAAAGCAGGTATTGAAATTCCATACCCGCACGAAGTACAAATAAATAAGTAAAAGGGTCTTTATAAGTAAAAGCCTGTAGAACATCTTCTACAGGCTTTTTTTTGATTCTATATATTATTCTTTTACAATTTGTAAATTATTTTTTCCAAAATCCAATGTCCTAATTGGGAACGGAATGTTGATGTCGCGTTCATCAAAATGTTTCTTAATTATTTTAATGGCTTTGTGTCTTGCGGCATGTTCTTGTTTAACATTAACACAATCTGTCCAAAAACGAACCATAAAGTTGATAGAGCTATCGCCAAACTCTGTAAAAAAGAATTCTACGGTCTCATCATTTTTCTGTTCAAAACTCTCTCCAATTATTTTCAAAGTTAAATCTTCTACCATTTGTAGGTCACTTTCATAACCAACACCACAATTTACAAAAATTCTATTTCTGTCATTCATGGAATAATTTGTAAAAGAACCATCTATAAATTTAGAGTTAGGAATAACCACTATATTATTATCTGGTTTTTTAATAATTATGTTTCGTAGACTAATTTCAGTGACGAATCCAGATACGCCATCTGCCGTAATAAAATCATTGATTTTTAGCTGTGGCATAAAAGAAAGAATTAGTCCACCAAATGTATTGCTAAGCGTTCCTTGTAGCGCTAAACCAATTGCCAGACCAACAACACCTGCACCAGCTAGTATACTTGTTAATACTTTATCTAAATCTAAAACTCCTAAGGCAATAAAAAATCCAATCAAAATAATACTAACGAATACAACTTTAGCAATTATCTCTTGAATAGATACTTGAGATATTTTTCTGAGAATAGTTTTTTTAAGTAATTTCCTTATTCCTCTTGCCAAAAAATAAAATAGAACCATTACCAAAATTGCCATAGCAAAATTTGGTAGTTTTAAGATGATAGATTCTAACCAACCATCTAATTTATCCCATAAATTATTTACTGATTCTTCAACTGAGAAATTTGTTTGCATACAATTTTAGTTTTGTGTTCATGGGTAATATATAGGATGTGAGCCACAATCTAAAATTTATATCGCCCTAAATAGGCGTTATAAAGTATATGGACTAAAGAAAAATTTTAATGCATTAAAACCGGCTTAAATACCAGTATAATTGCTAGGAGAAATTTGCTTTAATTCATTTTTTATAGCGTCGGAAACTTCTAAAGTATCAATAAAGTTAGCAATAGAATCTTTATTTATTTTCTCATTAGTACGGGTTAACCCTTTTAAAGCTTCATAGGGGTTAGGGTAGTTTTCACGTCTCAATATAGTTTGAATCGCCTCTGCCACAACGGCCCAGTTGTTCTCTAAATCTTGTTCAAATTTTTCTTTGTTAAGGAGTAATTTGTTCAATCCTTTTAAAGTGGATTGAATAGCGATAATTGTATGGGCAAATGGCACGCCAACGTTTCTAAGGACCGTACTATCTGTTAAATCGCGTTGAAGTCTGGATACCGGTAATTTAGCGGAAAGGTGTTCAAAAATTGCATTAGCAATACCTAGGTTACCTTCAGAGTTTTCAAAATCAATAGGGTTTACTTTATGCGGCATTGCCGATGAACCAACTTCACCTGCTTTTATTTTTTGTTTAAAATAATCCATTGAAACATAAGTCCAAAAATCGCGGTCTAAATCCAGGATAATTGTATTTATACGCTTAAGTCCATCAAATAAAGCGGCCAAATGGTCATAATGCTCAATTTGCGTTGTTGGAAACGAATGTTGAAGTCCTAATTTTTCTTGAACAAAATTTTGTCCAAACGCTCTCCAATCAATAGAAGGATAAGCTACTAAATGCGCATTAAAATTACCAGTTGCTCCACCAAATTTTGCAGCACTAGGAATATCGTTTAATAAATTAAATTGTTCTTTTAAGCGCACTACATACACCAATATTTCTTTTCCCAAACGTGTAGGAGATGCAGGTTGTCCATGTGTTCTTGCTAACATTGGTATATCTGCCCATTCTAAAGTAAGTACATCTAGTTTTTCTAATAACTCAAAATATTGAGGCACGTATACGTCATTCATAGCCTCTTTAATAGAAAGCGGAATTGCAGTATTGTTAATGTCTTGAGAAGTTAATCCAAAATGAATGAATTCTTTAAATTCTGACAAGCCTAAAGAATCAAAGGCTTTTTTTATAAAATATTCAACAGCCTTTACGTCGTGATTGGTAACTTTTTCAATCTGTTTAATTTCTTGAGCGTCAGCTGTAGAAAATTCAGTGTAGATTTTACGAAGTGTATCAAACTTTGAGTTATCAAATTTCGATAATTGCGGTAAAGGAATTTCACATAAAGCAATAAAATACTCTATTTCAACTCTAACTCTATATTTTATTAAGGCTTCTTCCGAGAAAAAAGGAGATAAAGAATTGGTTTTTGAACTATAACGGCCGTCAATTGGTGAAATGGCATTTAATGCGTTAAGAGACATAACTAATGGTTAAATTAATAAGGGGCAAATATACCTATTCGTTCCATAGTTTAAAACTCTATAGGCCATTAGTTATAGTCAAATTTTAAAATTTAGTTCAACAGTATTTTGGAGTAAAAAAACTATTTTTTTTCTAAAATTTTTAAAGTCTTTCTAGCGCGCGCTTTATAGGCAGCGCTACCACTCTCATAGTTTTGTTTTAAAATTAGCTGCAGTTCTGAATGTATCCATTCAATTTTTCTTCCCAATAGTAAAAGGGTTGTCATGGAGTAGGCTTTTGGGGCTACTTTATGATCGCCAATTAGCCAGTCGAATGCCGATTCTGAAATTGTATTTAAATGATTTTTTTGAAGTATTTGGTTTGATGAAGTTAATTTTTTCGAAAAATGATGCTGAATCAAAAGTTGACAAATTTTAGAAGCCGGCCGTATAGATGATTCTAACTTTAATTTTGATAATGAATTAATAAATGGATCTAAATAGTGATAAATGTAACTTAAGTCTTGGTTAGCTATGGACTCTAATACCCAACTAGCTTTACATGAAACGGGGTCGTTGTTTTCTGTTGATATTTCTATAAGAAGAGGTATCAAGTGGGGTTGTGCTTCAATTTTTTTAGCCATTTTTGTTCTATCTACTCGTGAGGCATTAACATAATTCAATGCCTTGCTAAGTTCATCCTTAGTCATAAAATTGTATCTTTAAAGGATATTTTCCCCAAATATGAAAGTAATAAAAAAAATTAGCCTACTGCTAGTTATCGCTTTGGTAGCTATGCAATTTTTTAGTCCTACAAAAAATATATCTGCAGGTAATCACACTTCTATATTTTTAAAAGAAACAAATCCTTCACCAGAACTAAAAAGAATATTCGCGACTTCATGCTATGATTGCCATAGTAATAATACAACGTACCCATGGTACAATAATATAGCACCTATTTCTTATTGGCTGGCTAATCATGTTAATGAAGGTAAAGAACATTTAAATTTTTCTGAATGGGAAAATTATTCTTTAGATAAAAAAGACCATTTGTTAGAAGAAATAGAAGAAGAAGTGATGAATGGTACTATGCCTATAACGGATTACACATTTTTACATAGCAAAGCCAAGCTTTCAAAAAGTCAGATAAATGATGTGGTTGAATGGGCAAAACAAACCAGAATTATTTATCAATTAGGGAAGCAACCAAAGTAGGGACACCGCTTACGGCATTTTTGGAAATTACTGTTATATGATTGTTTCTAGAATTAGTAAATACAGGGTTTGGATCAATGAAGTAAATAGGAGTATTAGGTTTTGCGAAATTTATTAAACTTGCAGCTGGGTATACCTGCATAGACGTACCAATAATAATGATGATATCTGCCTGTTCTGTTATGTTTATGGCTGTATCTAATAGGGGTACTTCTTCTCCAAACCAAACAATATGTGGCCTTATTTGGTAACCGCACTTGCAATAATCTCCTAATAAGATATCTTTCTTCCATTCAAAAATATCTTCCTTATTAACGGTACTACGCGCTTTTAACAGCTCGCCATGTAAATGAATTACTTTTGAGCTTCCTGCACGTTCATGTAAATCATCTACATTCTGCGTTATAACATGCGCGTTAAAGTGTTTTTCTAAATGAACTAAGGCTTTATGCGCATTATTTGGTTGAACTTTTAATAATTGTCTTCTACGTTGATTGTAAAAATCCAAAACTAATTTAGGATTACTTTGAAAACCTTCAGGAGAAGCAACTGTCATAACATCATGACCTTCCCAGAGACCGTTAGAATCTCTAAAGGTTTTTAATCCGCTTTCTGCGGATATTCCGGCTCCTGTTAAAATTGCAATGTTTTTCACCTGAAGTATTAGTTTGAGTTTAAAAATATACTTTTCTTATCTTGGTTGTATGATAGATATGAAGCTTTTAGCTTATTTAGAAGAGTTAATTTCAGAAAATAGGAAAGAAAGGTTTACGGATATAATGAGTCAGCGGACTAATTATATAACAGTCGCGGTAGAAGATGTTTTTCAAATGCATAATACCAGTGCGGTAGTTAGAAGTTGCGAATCTTTTGGAATACAGACAGCACATTTAATAGAGGGTAAATATGGTAAACGCCTAGATGAAGAAATTGCCATGGGAGCACAGAAATGGGTAGATATTAAACGTTATCAAGATTCAAAACAGGTTATCGATTCATTAAGAAACAAGGGCTACAAAATTGTAGCTACAAGTCCGCATGCAGATGGTTCATTATTACAAGATTTTAAGTTAGATAGCAAAATCGCTTTGTTTTTTGGAACGGAGAAAAAAGGTTTAAGTGATTATGTATTGGAAAACTCAGATGCATATTTAAAAATACCAATGGTTGGTTTTACCGAAAGTCTTAATATATCGGTGTCGGCAGCAATTATATTACAACATTTAACTACTAAGTTAAAATCATCAAATGTAGATTGGAAATTGACTTCGGATGAAATGTTGGAATTACGATTAAATTGGACCAAGAAATCAATAAGAAGTATAGATGATATATTAGAAAGGTATAATACCGATAATTAAAATTTGCTTTACTTGTTAATTAACAACTAAATAGCTAAAGAATGTATACTGCATTAATTATTATAGGAATTTTATTGGCGTTGGTAATTTTAATGGCTTTAATCGCACCTAAAAATTACAATGTTTCTAGAAGTATTGATTTCGACCATTCTACAGATATAGTTTGGGAGAACCTTAAGTATTTAAAAAAGCAACAAGAATGGTCTCCTTGGGCTAAAAAAGACCCTAATATGGAACAAAAATTTACTGGCATTGATGGCGAAATTGGTGCTGTAAGTTATTGGAACGGTAATAAAGAAGTAGGTGAGGGGGAACAAGAAATAACTAAAATAGTAGAAGGTAAACGAATTGAACAGGACTTAAGATTTTTAAAGCCATATAAGTCTCAATCAGATTGTTATATGGAACTTGAAGAACTAGACGGGAACAGAAGCAAGGTTACTTGGGGTTTTACCGGAAATAATAAATTTCCTATGAATATAATGATGCTGTTTATGAGTATGGATAAAATGGTAGGTAAAGATTTTGAACAAGGACTTCAAAATTTAAAAAACAATTTAAACAAATAATTTATGATAGCATGGTTTGAAGTTCCGGTGATTAATATGGAGCGCGCTAAAAAGTTTTATGAAACTATATTGGACGTAACTATTACAGTTAATAATTTTGGGGAATTTGTTATGGGTTTATTCCCAGGTAAACCAAACTTAGGAGTCGCCAATGGTGCCTTGGTACAGCATATGCAATATGTACCTAGTTTAACAGATGGTACCTTAATTTACTTTGCGTGCGAAGATGCGGCAGTTGTATTAGGCAAAGTTGAAAAAGCAGGTGGACAAGTGATACAGCCAAAATCCGAAATAGGGGAAGGGCATGGGTTTATGGGCCTATTAAAAGATACCGAGGGCAATAGAATAGCCGTACATTCCAATAAGTAGTTATCTTATTGAGCTAATTCAAGCAAAGCTATATCTAGATTATTTTCAAGTATAACTTTACCTTTAGTTACTATTGTTTCAGTCTTTGAAAAACTGTCATAAAGTTTTGTGCCTTCTCCAAAAACACCTTTTACGGAAATAGACTTTTTACCCTTTGGTAAATCTAGACCAATAACAACTTTATCTACATAATTATCCTTTTTTAAATATCTACTAAACACATATGGAGATTTTGAAATACGGTTGTGAATTCCTGCTCCAATAGATGGGTGGTTATTTCTAAAGGTTCCTAGTTTTTGCCAATGACTTAAGATTTCTTTCGTTTGCTGTAAGCTATCTAATTCGTCCCAATTCATAAATGATCTTAAAGTGGCATCGCCTTTGGTACCTTCAATGGTTAAATCCCGTGCAGTTTCATCGCCATAGTAAATTTGCGAAGCTCCAGGAGTCAATAATAATACATTTGCTGCCCGTTTCGGATTAGTTCTTTCCTTATCAAAAGGTTGGCCATCATCATGTGATGTAAGGTAGTTTAGAACGCTTTTGTTTTTTAAAGTAGTGTGTAAAAGTTTGCTGTATTTGGTAAAAATAGATTCATAATCCTTTTCGGCATCCGTCTTTAATTCAAAATTGATAAGGCTCTTAAATCCATTATCAAAATAATTTACTTTTTTGTCTCCGAAGTCGTACTCCTGCCCACTAGATATACCATAATTATATACTTCACCAACCATATAAAAAGGGTTGTCATCTAAAACTTGGTCTTTGTTTTTCTTTTTCCAAAGTTCAAATGCTATTGAAGATTCCTTATATAATTCGGCCCAAGAATTTTCATTTACATGTTTAACAGTATCAACCCTAAATCCGTCTACTCCGTATTTATTAATATAATCGGTTAACCACTTAATTATATAAAACTTAGGAGCTCTTGGGTAGCCAGTTCGGTCAAAAAATAAGTCTAACTCGTCTAATTCTTCACTTAATCTACCTTCAACCTTCCACTTTGCTAAAAGAGCATCGGGTAAGTTTACAGCGATATCCGATTCAGTTAAAATATCAGGTAAGTTAGCCACAAGAGTACATTCCGTTGTGTTTTCATATGTTGTAAATTCGCAAGTAGGGGATGTTCTCACCCATTCTTTAGGCCAAACAGGGTCTCTTTCAGTTACGGGTCCGGTATGGTTTAAAACGACGTCCAATAAAACTCGTATACCGTTTTCATGTGCAGTTTTAACTAATTGATTTAAATCTTTTTCAGTACCAAAATTGGGGTCTAATGCAGTCCAATCTTTTGCCCAATAGCCATGATAGCCGTACGTGTTGCCAGTACCCTCATCCGTATCACCATGAACCTGTTCAATTACAGGGGTAAACCATATTGCGTTTACGCCAAGCTTAGAAAAATAACCTTCTTGAATTTTTTGGGTAATACCTTGAATATCACCTCCCATAAATCCTCTTAGCTTTCCAGTTTCTGAATCACGTTCAAAATTGAGGTCATTATTTGGGTTGCCATTATTAAAACGATCGGTAAGTAAAAAGTAAATAGTTGCGGCTTCCCATTGAAAATTAGGATTCTTGTTGGGTTTATTTAAAGTGTCGTTGACAATTACAATTTTTTCAACTTTGTTTTTAGTGTTTGGTTGGCAAGAAACCAAAACCATAAAACATACTATAAATAAGAACAACTTTTTCATTTCCTGTTATTTGCTTTAAAGCTATAACAAGGATTTGAATTTAAAAAATATTATTTTTTTCTATTAAGTACTTTATATTCTTCGAAACAGCTACTAATAGCATCAAGAATTTGAAGGTCATTGGCCGTTGTAATGAAAGATTTTGAGTAATTACAATTATTAAGAATATCTTGAATATCTACTTTTTCTAACTGAAGAAATTCAGTAAGCGTTTCTCTATCAAATTTTGATGCCAACAAATTACGAATTTCATCGTCTTCTCGCATTTGTCTTAGTTTACGCATTTGTGCGGGTTTCTTTCCAAATAAGTTTCGAAGTAAATCTGCAGGATTTAAAATTGCACCTAAGACTTTTGTTACTGCACTAGGGTTTTTACTACCACCTTCGTAGCTGACACCTAAGCCAGATATGCTATACTGATAGGCATTATTTATTGGAAGATTTTTAACATCAATTTCTAAATATCCCGTAAGTTGATAGGGTCTAACAATTACTTCTTCCAAGGCATAAGCCAATTCTGTTAAAGAAATTTTGGTGTCTTTAAATTTGAACATATCATTGGTAACCCTAATTTTTTGAGATTTAAATCCTAAAAAGGAAAAATATAAAGTATCATTAACTGCTGCGGTTATTGAAAACTCTCCTTTTTCATTGGTTATAGTACCAAATACTTGGTTTAAATTAACGACATGGACACTTTCAAGAACTTCTTGGGTTTGTGCGTTTATAACTATGGCACTTAACCGTTGACTTTCTTCTGTGTCTTGTGAAAATCCAATAAGGGAACTTAAAGTAATTAAGACTAATAAAAGGTATTTCATGCTATTGACGCCAAGTTTAAGGATACAAACAAAATAAAAAAAATACGCCGAAGCGTATTTTTAATATACAATTAACTAAAAGAAATCTCCCTTTCTTTTAGTGCTTCGTCTTTTTCCAGAGTTTGGACTGCTAGATTCACTACGATCACGTCTTCTTCCTTTAGATTCGCGATCACTATCTTTTCTTCCTCTTCCACCACGGTCATCATCTCTTCTGCCGCTTCTTTTTCCTTTGAAACCGCCACCGCCTCCGCTTCTGCGTCGGCTACCGCCACCGCCACCAGGGTTTTTGGAAACTTCAACATTTACGAATCTACCATCAACTTTAAATTCGGTGAATTTATCAAGTATTTGTTGTGTAGCTTCTGCTTCGGTATTAAAGAACGAAAAACTTTCTTTCACATCTACTTTAAATACGTCTTCTTGACCAAGGCCAACGGTATCCCTAATGAAATCTTTTAATGACATCCAATCATATCCGTCTTTTTCACCGACGTTTATGAAATAGCGAACGGCACCACTAGTTGGTATTTCTGCTCTATCTCTACCTTCGCCTCTATCTCTACCATTATCGGTAGAGTTAAGGTCTTTGGTTTTATTGTAATAGTTGAAGAATCTTGTAAATTCAACTGAAACAATTTTTTTTATTAAATCCTCGCGATCAATACCTTCGAAAACCTCGTTAATAGCCGGTAAGTAGCTATCAACATCTTTATTTATTTTTGTGTCCTTTATTTTATTGGCTAAATGATACAATTGAATCTCACAAATTTCCATTCCTGAAGGAATTTGTTTAGCTAAAAACTTTTGATTGATTTTATTTTCAATTGCCTTTATCTTGCGTTGTTCACTACGGGTAATAATAACCATGGAGATACCAGATTTACCCGCTCTACCAGTTCTACCACTTCGGTGTGTGTACGTTTCTATTTCATCTGGTAATTGGTAATTGATAACATGTGTAATGTCATCCACATCAATACCACGTGCAGCTACATCAGTTGCCACTAACATTTGTATTTGTTTCTTACGGAAAGAGTTCATTACCAAATCTCTTTGGTTCTGGCTTAAATCTCCGTGTAAAGCACCAGCATTATAACCGTCTTCGATTAGTTTTTCGGCAACTTTTTGCGTATCACGTTTTGTTCTACAGAAAATAACGGAAAAAATATCTGGGTTGGTATCTGCTAATCTTTTTAAAGCAGGGTAGCGGTCTCTACCGCCAACAACATAATATTCATGTTGTACAGTTGATGCACCAGAGTTTTTGGCACCCACTGTAATCTCTTGTGGAGAATGCATGAATTTTTTAGCAATAACTGCTACCTCTTTAGGCATGGTAGCAGAAAATAACCAAGTAGATTTTTCTTTAGGCGTATTGGAAAGAATCTCTTTAATATCTTCCATAAAGCCCATGTTCAGCATTTCATCTGCTTCGTCAAGAACACAATAGTCTATTTTAGAAATATCAACAAGACGTCTGCTGATCATATCTTTCATTCTACCTGGGGTAGCTACTATTATTTGAGCACCTCTTTTTATTTGTCTTGCTTGTTCCGTAATACTGGCGCCACCGTAAATAGCAACTACGTTAATATTACGTTCATACTTAGAGTATGCTTGCATTTCATTGGTGATTTGCAAACAAAGCTCACGAGTTGGTGATAGAATTAAACCTTGTGTGGTTCTACTATCTCTATCAATTTTTTGAATTAAAGGAAAGCCGAATGCGGCAGTTTTACCTGTACCTGTTTGCGCTAAGGCAACCAAATCGGTTTCACTTTCCAATAAAATTGGGATTGCTTTTTCTTGTACTTCTGATGGGGTTTCAAAACCCATATCAGTAATAGCATCTAATAAGGACTTTTGCAGTCCTAGTGCTTCAAACTTTGTCATAAATATGTTTTACTAAATCGCAAATATGAATGTTGCATAGAGCGATTATCGTTTATAACCTATTTATACTCAGCGCAACACATGCTATACTAGCGGCGTTAATTAATTTGCAAAGGTACTGCGAATAATTGGTTCGGTATAATTAAATAGTAAGTAATGCTAAGGAGCCAGTAAATAGCCATATACGGAGAGGAAAGTACCTGTTATACCAAAGATAATCATTAGTACAATTAAGCCTTTTTGTAGTTTAGGATTATCATAAATTATGATGCATACGGCACCAAGTACTATGCAGATTTGATAAAAAAGTAATGCATAGTCGAATCTTTTGGTGGCATAATCATAAGTTTGGGTTAACTGTTCCCATTCTTTGACCCCGGTTATTATTCCCATTTCACCTTCTATGTCCTGTACCCAGTTTTCTTTACCTACTTTAACGGAACCTAAAAGTATCTCAGTCTTTTCAGCTTCATATTTTATAATCTTCTCTTTTACCTCTACTATTTTCTGATTAATTACAGGCACTTTATCGTCGGTGACAATTCCGCTTTCTATTAAGGCAGCTAAATAGTCAAGCTCACTTTCCTTTAAACTTTCTTTAATGCTTTTAGATTGGTACCAGCTAGAGTAACTTACCACATTGTTGTGGGCAATCATCATTTCTTCCTCTAATTCTCCATTAACCATTTGCGAAATGGCCATTAAGGCAGCAAATAAAGCAATTAAAACACCGCCTATGGCTTCAGCCCTTTCAGATGCCACGGATACCTCTACTGTTTCTCTGTTATTTTTATCTTGTAACATTAATATTATTTAAATAGGTAATTAACTTTTTAAATGCCAGACCACGATGGCTTATTTTATTTTTTACAGACAATGGTAATTGCCCAAATGTTTCCTCGTAACCATTTGGTTTAAATATTGGGTCATAACCAAAACCGTTTTGTCCTGTTTCCTTTTCTGTAATTTCACCATCTACTGTTCCTTCAAATATATGTGTTTCACCTTTTATATTTAATGCAATTACTGTTTTAAAGAAAGCGGTTCTATTATTTTTATACTTCAAATTCCTTAACAATTTTGTCATATTTGCTTTAGAATTTTTCTGCGGACCAGCATAGCGTGCTGAGTATACACCGGGTTCACCATTGAGCGCGTTAACTATTAAACCTGTGTCATCGGCAAAGCAGGGAAAGTTATAGGTTTTGGTTACATAGCTAGCTTTTATTCTTGCATTGCCTTCTAAGCTGCTAGCAGTTTCGGGTATGTCTTCTGTACATCCTATTTCATCTAAACTAACCAATTCAATAAATGAAGGGACTAGTTTTTGAATTTCTTTTAATTTGTTGGGGTTGTGGGTGGCAAAAACAAGCTTCATTTGATGAATTTGATGTGTAATTAATTCATTTTACATCTTCAAAAGTAGTAATTTTATAAGATGGAATTAAAGTTACCACCCGCTATCGTATTTTTATTTTTTGGTTTAACGATGTATATTTTAGCTTCATTTTTGCCTTTTGGTTTCTTTGATTTTTTTGGAAGAATCTTACTGGTTAAAATTTTAATAGCATTTGGTGTTCTAATTGCATTCGCTGCGCTTTTTCAATTTTATATAGCAAAGACAATAATTGACCCTACGAAGCCCAATAATGCTTCTAAATTAGTTGTAAATGGGGTGTTTAAGTTTTCTAGAAATCCAATGTATTTAGCGATGTTAGTTGCTTTATTGGCGTTCGGTGTTTTTTTGGGTAATGCTTTTAATACACTTGTAGCGGCTGCATTTGTTGGGTATATGAATCGTTTTCAGATTATACCTGAAGAACGTGTTTTATTGGATAAGTTTGGTCGTTCTTTTAAAGAGTATTGTACTTTAACTAGAAGATGGTTTTAGTTCTGCATACATATTAACTAAATAGTTAATAATTAAAAATATTATCATATTTGCTTATAATTTAATAAATTAGTTTTTTAATTAATATTCATGATAGCGATAATTACAGGAGATATTATAAATTCTGAAAAGCATCCAAGTTCAATATGGATAGATTTATTAAAGCAATACTTTAATACGTTTGGGGCTTCGCCTATGAATTGGGAAATTTATAGAGGAGACGAATTTCAGTTAAAAGTTACTAAGAAAAATGCCTTGTTTACTGCAATCCGTATTAAGGCAATGCTGAAGTCTATTAAGGGTTTAGATGTTAGGATGGGTGTAGGGATAGGTTTAGAAACCTATATAGGTAAAGGGGTCACAGAATCCAATGGACCTGCATATCAACGATCTGGCAGAAATTTTGAAACACTTAAAGAAAGTAAAGTAAACTTAAGTATAGCTACTGGTGATAAAGGCCATGATCGTACGCTAAATTTAATGCTAAAGTTGGCCTTGGATTTTATGGATGATTGGAGTGTTGTTTCGGCAGAAATAGTCACATTAGTATTAGACAACCCCGAAGATTCGCAAAAAGAGATTGCGCAAAAACTGGGAATTAAACAATCAGCAGTTAGTCAACGACTTAAAAGAGCAAGGTTGGATTTAGTTTTAGAGGTATTAGCCTATTATGAAGCGTTATTAATAGAGGAGTAGCATGTTACTATTTATAAAATTGATTTTAGCTCATCTAATAGGTGATTTTATACTACAGCCAAATAAATGGGTTGTTCACAAACAATCTAATAAAATAACCTCTAAGTATTTATACCTGCATGTATTACTGCATTTTGGGCTGTATTTAGTAATACTGTGGGATTTCTCTTTCTGGAGAATCGCCCTTATAATTACTGTTAGTCATTTAATCATAGATATACTTAAGCTATATTCCGATTCTTTGTTCAGAAATAAAAGTATTCCATTTTTTATTGATCAAGGTTTACATATTATAATAATCTACTGCTGTGTATTCTACGCTAATTTATATGACCATACCTTATCTCTTTTTAAAAATTTAGACTGGTATTTGGTAACGGCCATAGTTTTTGTTACTTATCCGGCGGCGATTATTATGGGAAAAATTTTGGAAGGTATGTCCAATCAGATAGAGACCGACCATAAATCACTACCCAATGCCGGAAAGTATATTGGTATAATTGAAAGGCTATTTGTGTTGATATTTATTGTAATAGGTAGGTGGGAAGTAATAGGACTATTAATTGCCGCTAAATCTGTCTTTAGATTTAATGACCTTAAAGAACGTAATAATAGAAAACTTACTGAATATATTTTAATTGGTACCTTGGTAAGTTTCGGTTTAGCCATTTTAGCAGGGCTTCTATATATTAATTGATTATGTATCAAAAGATTTGTTACTTCAGTTTATTTCTACTCGTAATTACTCATACTATTTATTCTCAGGTCGGTAATTTTGAATCTTTTGATGGTGTACATATTGCGTATATTGATGAAGGGGTAGGAGAGCCTGCATTATTGCTCCATGGTTTTTTAAATTCAAAAAAATCATGGGATAAAACAGTGTTAAAGAAGGACTTACTAGATGCCGGATACAGAGTAATAATTCCAGATTTACGAGGAAACGGCGATTCTGATAAACCACAAGAAGACAAAGCATATCAAAATAATGCAGAGGTAAAAGACTTGAGGTTATTAATGGATTATTTAAATATAAAAAAGTATAAAGCTATAGGTTATTCCAGAGGAAGTATTGTTCTAGCAAAATTACTGACAGAGGATAACCGCATAGAAGAAGCTGTTTTAGGAGGTATGGGCATAGATTTTACGAATCCACAATGGAATCGCAGAATTATGTTTGCAAAAGCATTTGATGGTGAGGTAAATGAGATAACTAAAGGCGCAGTAGCGTATGCCAAGTCTATTAATGCAGATATGCGTTCACTACACTTGCAACAGAAATACCAACCAGTAACCACTGTAAAAGAATTAGGACAATTAGAAATAAATGTTCTTGTTATTTGTGGAGATGAAGATTCGGATAATGGAAATGCAACAGAGTTGATGCACGTTTTTAAAAATGGTTCCTTGGTAAATGTACCGGGTGACCATAATGGCACTTATAAAACCTCAAATTTTTCAACTGAAATACTTAAATTTTTGAATTAAAATAGTGCTTTTAATTGTTTTGCATCATAACTACAGGTTTTTGTTTTATTTATAGGATATCATTTATCAGGATAAATTAAATTTTTACATTTGCTACTTATTTTTTTAAAAATTCTTATCTAACCAAAAGGTTAAAATGGTCGAAGTAAGTAGAAAATATGTTTTTGATTTCGATAGTACATTAACTAGGGTAGAAGCCTTGGATGTACTTGCGGAAATGACTTTACAAGGAAAGTCGAATAAAGAAGAAATAATTAAAGAAATTCAAGAAATCACAAATCTAGGTATAGATGGTGATATTTCGTTTACAGAGTCTTTAGAGCGTCGAATTAAATTATTACATGCTAAAAAAGAAGATTTAGACGGCTTAGTTAAAGAACTTCGAAATAAAATATCAAAGTCGATAGAATCCAATAAAGAATTTTTTGAAAAATATGCAGATGATATTTATGTAATATCTTGCGGTTTTAAAGAGTTTATTGATCCTATTGTTAAAGAGTATAATATACCCTCGGCCAGAGTTTATGCAAATACCTTTAAATTTGACCAAGAAGATAATATCATTGGTTTCGATGAGAAAAACGTACTATCTCAGCATAATGGTAAAATAGATTGCCTAAAACAAATGAATTTGGACGGTGAAGTTCAAGTTATAGGAGATGGTTATAGTGATTATGTAATGCGCGAAGCAGGTATAGCGGATAAGTTTTTTGCTTATACAGAAAACGTGCATAGAGAAAAGGCCGCTAATAATGCGGATTATGTTACACCCAATTTAGATGAATTTTTATTTGTGAACAAGTTGCCAAGAAATATCTCGTATCCCAAGAATAGAATTAAAGTCCTTTTATTAGAAAATGTACATACAGCTGCATTCGATAACCTATCAGAAGACGGCTTTTCTGTTGAATTGATAAAAAATAGTTTATCGGAAGAAGAGCTAATTGAAAAAATTAAGGGTGTTCATGTTTTAGGTATTCGTTCCAAAACACAAGTAACAAAAACAGTTTTAGATGCTGCAGATAAACTTTTGGCGGTTGGTGCTTTTTGTATTGGAACAACTCAAATAGATTTAGAAAATGCAAAAAAGAAAGGTGTAGTTGTTTTTAATGCACCTTATAGTAATACAAGATCTGTAGTAGAGTTGGCTATTGGTGAAATTATTATGCTTATGCGTAGTGTTTTTGACCGTAGTAGAGAAATACATGAAGGTCAGTGGCAAAAGACGGCCGCTGGGTCTCGTGAAGTTCGCGGTAAAAATTTAGGCATTGTTGGTTATGGTAATATAGGTAAACAATTGTCGGTATTGGCTGAAGCAATGGGTATGCGCGTTTACTATTATGACGTTGATGATAAATTGGCTTTAGGTAATGCTGTAAAATGTAATACACTTGAAGACTTGTTAAATGTTTCTGACGTAGTAACCTTACATATAGATGATAATAAGGCCAATAAAAACTTTATAGGAGAACGAGAAATAAACCAAATGAAAAAAGGTGCAATGCTTATAAACCTTTCCAGAGGTTTTGTGGTAGATATTGACGCACTTGCAAATGGTTTAAAGAGTGGACATATTGGTGGTGCAGCAATAGATGTATACCCAGATGAGCCTGCAAGTAATGGTGAATTCCACACTAAATTACAGGGATTTTCAAATGTTATTTTAACACCGCATGTAGGTGGCAGTACAGAAGAGGCGCAACGTGATATTGCAGATTTTGTACCAAACAAAATAATGGATTATATAAATTCTGGTAATACGGTTGATGCTGTTAATTTTCCTAATATTCGACTACCAAAACAAAATAAATCGCATCGTTTTTTGCATATTCATAAGAACGTACCAGGTATCATGGCGAAAATCAATAAAGTTTTGGCAGAGTACGAACTAAATATTTCTAGCCAATACCTATCTACAGATGCTGAAGTTGGTTACGTAATAACTGACTTGGATAAGGAGTATAATAAAGATGTTATTAAGGCGCTTAAGAAAGTTGAGAATACTATTAAGTTTAGAGTACTTTATTAGTACACCTAATATGTTATAATATTATATCAAAAACGGCAAGTATTATTAAATACTTGCCGTTTTTGCTTGTACACATTGGTTTCATCTATTGTTACAACATTTATTTATTTAATGGATAACTATTATGGTATATTCGTTATTTGTAGGAAATAACCTTAATAATGTTAAGAAATAGTACATCAATATTTAAGCGTCATAAAAGCTTTAATAACTATTACATATTAGTTTTTACCGTAATTGTGTTAACAATTTTAATACAATCAATTATACAATATTCTTTGGCAAAACAGCGGCATGATGCATTAAGAATAAATATAGCGGGTAGACAAAGAATGTTGTCTCAAATAATTGTAAAAGACTTATATGAATGTAAATACGCAACTTGTGATTATGGCAAGCTAAGAGTGGTATTAAATAAGCTTAAAAACACCAATGAATCCTTACAAAAAGGGAACGTTGCAATAGGTCTAGATCCATTAGATGATGAAAGTATACAAGCTAATTTTAATAAATTACAACCATATTTAAATTCCATTCTTACCAGTTTAAATGATTTTAATAAATTGAATTCAGTGTCAATCGCTACTATTTCAGCAGAGGCTGATGCGTTTTTAAAAATTATGGAAACAATAGTAAATCAGTTTCAAAAATCATCAGAAAAAGATATAAAAACATTAATGATCGTAGAGTTAGAGTTAGCCGTTTTTTCTTTAATGATATTAATTTTAGAGATTTTCTTTTTTATAAATCCATCAATTAAAAAAATTGCAATTCAAAATAAAAAACTGAAGGAGATTTCATGGCATCAATCCCATGCTTTTAATTCTCATATAACTAATATTAAGAAGTATCGTCACATTCTTGGTATAGAGAAAAATTTAGAGCATAAAAAGGAATTGGTAGATGTTATAATGAAAGAATTAAAGGATTTGGAAATAGTTTCTGATAATATGGTTAAATCCTTAGAAAAAGAGCAGTAGATTTAAGCTATTTTTTAATTATGATGATAAGGCTCATTTTTAAGAATAGTATAGGCTCTATAAATTTGTTCCGTTATAAACAAACGTACCATTTGGTGTGAGAAAGTCATTTTAGAAAGACTAATTTTTCCTGAAGCTTTTGAATAAATAGCATTACTAAACCCGTATGGTCCACCAATTACGAACACTAATTGTTTAATTCCAGAATTCATTTTCTTTTGAAGGTATTGCGAAAACTCTACTGAGGTATACTGTTTTCCCTTTTCATCGAAAAGAATTAGCACATCTGTAGCGGTTAGTTTTTTAAGAATTAATTCGCCTTCTTTTTCTTTTTGTTGGTCTTCAGATAGATTCTTGACTTTTTTCAAATCTGGAATTAGTTCTATTTCAAAATTTACATAATGCTGTAATCTCTTCTGATAAACATCAATGAGCGCATTAAGTTGAGAACTATCAGTTTTTCCAATAGCTAAAAGTTTTATAGTCATATTTCAAAAGTAAATCAATTTTATAAATGTCTTCGTAATTTAGCAGTACAATAGATATTAAAAATATGATTTCAGAAGAACAGTTTAAAGAAGAAATTACATTGATCATTGCAAATGCAATAAGAGAAGATGTTGGTGATGGCGATCATAGTTCTTTAGCGTGCATACCAGAAGCAGCCGTAGGAAGGGCTAAATTATTAGTAAAAGATAATGGAATAATTGCTGGGGTAGATTTTGCAAAGCTTGTTTTTTATTTTGTTGACCCTAACTTAAAAATAGACGTATTAATTAAAGATGGCTCACCTGTAAAACACGGTGATATTATCTTTTATGTAGAAGGTAGTTCTCAAAGTATTTTGAAAGCAGAACGTTTGGTGCTTAATGCAATGCAGCGTATGAGTGCAATTGCGACAAAAACGAAAATGTTTGTTAATCTACTGGAAGGTACGGGAACAAAAATTTTAGATACTAGAAAAACAACTCCCGGAATACGAGCACTTGAAAAGTGGGCAGTTAAAATTGGAGGAGGTAAAAATCATAGATTTGCTTTATATGATATGATTATGTTGAAGGATAACCATATTGACTTTGCCGGCGGAATAACCAAGGCCATTAAAAAGACACAAGATTATTTAAAAGAAACAGGAAAAGACTTAAAGATTATTGTTGAAGCCAGAAATCTAGATGAAATAAAAGAAATTTTAAAATCAGAAGGAGTATACCGTATATTAATTGATAACTTCGATTATAAGGATACGAAAGAGGCTGTTAAATTAATTGGCAATAAGTGCCTTACGGAATCGTCTGGTGGAATTAATGAGAAGACAATTCGGGAATATGCAAATTGTGGAGTTAATTATATATCCTCCGGAGCATTAACACATTCCGTTTATAATATGGATTTAAGTTTAAAAGCGGTTTAAATGTCTTTAGAGGTAGAGGAGAAACTAGATAAAATTCCGATTATAAATTGGTTTGTTAAGCTTTTAAAAAAGTTAAGACTTCCTGGTTTTGAAGGTCTTTCTGTTTATGACCTTTTAGAAATGTACGTTCTTGGCATATTAAATGGAACCTTATCTACACGCGCCAGTGCTATTGCTTTTAGCTTGTTTATGGCATTGTTTCCGTTATTAATTTTCATGGTTACTTTAGTTCCATTTTTAGTGTCCTATATAAGTATTGAACATGGTGATTTTGATGTGCAATTTAGATTGTTCTTGGAGTCATTTTTACCTAGCGCAACAGGTGATTATTTTGGAGAAGTATTTCAACAAATTAAAGACCAAAAAAGAGGAGGTTTGTTATCGTCATCTTTTATTCTTTCCATATTTTTAATTGCAAATGGAGTGAACTCTATTTTTGGAGGGTTTGAGAATTCCTATCATATAGAGTTAACACGACATTTTTTTAGACAATATATCTATGCCTTAATGGTTGGCTTAATTTTGGCTATTTTAATTATTTTGGGCTTTGTGGCCTTTATTTATTTTGAGTTCTATATTCTAGGTTATTTATCAGAATTTGCGGCGAAGCAAGGTGGCTATGTAATGGGTGATGAAGAGGTATTTGGTATACAAATTGCAAAAATTCTTTTCTTTATAGTATTGTCATATTTTACCACTGCTATACTTTATTATTTTGGAACCAGAGAAGGTAAACAGGCAAGTTTCTTTTCTTTTGGAGCCTTAATGACTACAATATTGTTTTTAATAACCTCTTATCTTTTTGGAATATATGTTGAAAAATTTGCTAGATATAATGAATTGTATGGCGCTCTTGGAGGTTTATTAATTTTAATGGTTTATATCTGGTTAAATTCTAATATATTGCTACTTGGCTTTGAGTTAAACGCATCGTTAAATACATTAAGAAAAATCACTAAAAAAGAATGATAAACCGTACTGTTCAATTAAGTATTTTGTTTTTACTATCTATATCAATAAATGTTTCTGCGCAGTCCGTATTCGGAACATGGAAAACAATAGATGACCGCACAGGTTTGCCAAAAGGGATTATTGAAATATATAAGAAAAACGGCTTAATGTATGGTAAGGTGGTAAAAATTCTAGAAAAAGGTAAAGAAGGGGTTACTTGTGTAAAATGCGATGGGGAATTAAAAGACCAGCCTGTAGAGGGTATGGAAATAATAACCGCAGGCGAAAAACATGATGACGGCGAGTGGAAGGGAAAAAGACTATTTGACCCGGAGCAAGCAATGACTTTTAGATTTAAAATATGGTTAAACCCAGAAAATTCAAATGAATTAAAAGTTAGGGGATACTTGGCATTTATTTACAGAACCCAAACTTGGTTACGAGTGGAAGGATAACTATGGCAAATTTCATCAATGTAATATTACCAATACCCTTAGAGCGTACTTTTACCTATAGCATTACTGAAGAAGAAGCGGCATTGCTGCAAGTAGGTATGCGTGTTGCCGTACCTTTTGGGAAATCAAAAATATATACAGGAATTGTTCACGGTATTCATCAGCAGCAGCCAGAGGCGTATGAAGCAAAAGAAGTACACCAGTTACTAGACGAATACCCGATAGTAAACCAAATTCAAATTAAACACTGGGAATGGATTGCCTCCTATTATATGTGTACATTGGGTGAGGTTGTACGTAGTGCATTACCAGGAGCATTTTTATTAGAAAGTGAAACCTTAGTTCTCAGAAATAGAGCATATGAAATAGATGAAAGTCAGCTACTGGATGATGAGTTTTTAGTGTTTGAGGCCCTACAACACCAGTCTATACTTAAGGTTCAGGAAGTATCTGCAATAGTTGAAAGAAAAAATGTACTTCCCATTCTTCAAAGATTATTAGAAAAGAAAGTTATCGTACTAAAAGAAGAAGTTTACGAACAATACAAACCTAAATTGGTTAGGTATGTTAAGTTGGGAACTGCATATTTATCTGATGAAAAACTCGAGGAACTTTTAAATTCGTTAACTAGAGCGCCTAAACAAAGTCAAGTGGTACTTTCTTTATTTCAACTACAAGGTAATACTCAAAAACCTATTAAAGTATCAGATTTAGAAAAGTCAAGCAACACTTCAAAAGCTGTAATTAAATCTTTAGTAGATAAGGGCATCCTAGAAGAATATTTTATTAAAACCGATAGGGTAGATTACGATGGTGGTACGGATAATTCTACAACAAAAGATTTAAATGAATACCAAACATTAGCATTAACAGACATTAAAGCTTCTTTTGAAAAAAATAAAGTAACCTTATTAAAAGGAGTTACATCTTCAGGTAAAACTGAAGTTTATGTAAAATTAATTGAAGAATGTCTAGAAAAAGATTTACAAGCCCTGTATTTACTACCGGAAATTGCGTTGACTACCCAGTTAATAAGTAGGCTTCAAGAGTATTTTGGAGAAAAGATAGCCATTTATCATTCTAAATATAATGTTCAGGAACGTGTAGAAGTATGGCAGAATGTTTTACAAGCCAAGCCCAAGGCACAATTGGTTATAGGAGCAAGATCGGCAATGTATTTACCATTTAGTAAATTAGGACTGGTAATTGTAGATGAGGAACATGAGAGTTCTTTTAAACAATTTGATCCCGCTCCAAGATATCATGCCCGAGATGCTGCAATAGTTTTAGGTCATCTTCATAACGCAAATATATTACTAGGTTCGGCAACACCAAGCGTAGAAAGTTTCTATAACGCACAAACAGGTAAATATGGTTATGCAGAAATAACCAGAAGGTATGGAAATGTTTTAATGCCAGAAATGGAATTAGTTGATATTAAGGAAGCCTCTCGTAAAAAAAGAATGAAAGGTCATTTTTCAGAAAGGCTTTTCCTTGAAATGGAAGAAACTCTTAAAGAAGGTGCTCAAATTATACTATTTCAGAATAGACGTGGCTTTGCGCCTTTAATGGAGTGTTTAACATGTGGTCATTCGCCTCAATGTCCAAATTGCGATGTGAGTTTAACCTATCATCAATTTAGAAACCAATTACGTTGTCATTACTGTGGACACCATACTGCATTGCCAGAAAGTTGTTTTGCTTGTGGAAGTCCAGATTTAGACACAAAAGGTTTTGGTACCGAGCAAATAGAGAAAGAAGTTATAGGCTTATTTCCCGAAGCTAAAGTTGGACGAATGGATTTGGATACGACCCGCGGAAAGCATGGGTATGAAAAAATAATTACAGCATTTGAACAACAAGATTTGGATATTTTGGTAGGTACACAAATGCTTACCAAAGGCCTGGATTTTAGAAATGTCAATTTAGTTGGTGTAATGAATGCTGATTCTCTTTTGAACTTTCCAGACTATCGGGCACATGAAAGAACCTATCAATTATTGACCCAAGTTTCGGGTAGGGCAGGGCGTACTAAAAAAAGAGGCCGTGTTATAATACAAACCTATAATCCTTACCACCAAATTTTAAAGCAAGTTACTACAAGTGATTATGATGGTATGTATACTGAGCAGATGTATGAACGTCAACAGTTTAAATATCCTCCGTTAAATAGAATTATAAAAGTAACTTTTAAACATAAAAATTATAATATACTAAATGAAGCGGCTGATTGGTTTGCAGGGGCATTACGTACTAATTTTGGCGGTGTGGTTTTAGGTCCTGAATATCCACCTGTAGCTCGTATTCGAAATCAATACTTAAAACATATAATTGTTAAAGTTCAAAAAGTTCAATCTTTGGCACAGACAAAAGCGAACGTTCGTCGTATTGAAAAATCATTTAAAGCGGTAGCTCTGTATAGAAGTGTAAGAGTCATCTATAATGTTGATCATATATAAAATAAAAAAGACCGCTATTAAGCGATCTTTTTTGAAAGTAAAATTATATCATATGTTATACGTTACTAAGCGCTTCGGCAAGTTCTGATTTTTTGTTTCTGCTTAAGGGTATTGATCTACCACTAACTTCAACATTTTTACTATTGAATTTCTCAACCTTTTCAAGGTTAATTATATAGGACTTGTGAATTCGTAAAAACTTATCATCAGGCAATTGCTTTTCAAAAGATTTCATTGTTGATAAGATTACGATATTAGCTTCATCAGTAACCAATTTTATATAGTCACCAAGCGCTTCAATCCACTTTATGTCATTTAAAATAACTTTTCTTTTCTTAAGATTACTCTTTACGAATATATGCTCTTCGTCTTCATTGACTCTGTGCAACTGTTCGTAATTAGCAACCGCTCTTTTAACCGATGCGTCAAAACGAGCCATGGTGATCGGTTTATGTAAATAATCCGTTACATCATATTCAAACGCTTTTAGTGCATAATCTGGTTTACCGGTAATTAAAATTACCTGAGGACTGTTTTCTAGGGACTCGAGTAGGTCGAACCCGGTGATAATTGGCATTTCAACATCAAGAAAAATAAGATCTATCTCATGATTCTTGATACCATTCTTAGCTTCGATAGCATTACTGTATTCTGCTACCATAGTTAAATTAGGATGATTGTTTACCAACTTGGCAACGGCCATCCTTTGCATGGATGAGTCGTCAACGATGATACTTCTTAACTTCATAAGGGCTGATTTGTGGGGTTAAATCATCGACAAAGAACCGAAAAAACATGCTGAACTGCAACAAAAGATGTGAACAATGCGTTGTTGATCGTGTAATTGGTAATGATGATATAATTAAGATTTGGTTTAAATTTTAAAGTTGTTACCATTCAATAACGAAGAATATTCACATTTCTTATAATTATTTTAAAATAAAAGCTATTTTTGCACTCTTTAAAACAAATATAATATGAACCATTACGAAACTGTTTTCATTTTGAATCCCGTTCTATCAGATGTACAGATAGAGGAAACAGTTAAGAAATTCGAGGATTTCTTAATTAACAATGGCGCCAAAATGGTAGCTAAAGAGAATTGGGGGCTAAAGAAATTGGCTTACCCAATCCAAAACAAGAAAAGTGGATTTTACCACTTGTTCGAATTCACTAATGTTGGTGAGGTGGTAGCACCTTACGAACAAGAGTTTAGAAGAGATGAACGTGTTATGCGATTTTTGACCGTTAAATTGGACAAGCACGCTGTTGCATGGGCAGAGAAAAGAAGAACAAGAAACAAAAAAACCGCTAAAGCTTAAGTATTATGGCAACATTACAACAACAGGCAAAAGGAAAAAAAGATGGAGAGATCAGGTATCTTACTCCATTGAACATTGAAACCAACACTAAAAAGAAGTATTGTCGTTTTAAAAAATCTGGTATTAAGTACGTAGATTATAAGGATGCTGATTTTTTATTGAAGTTGGTAAACGAGCAAGGTAAATTGTTACCTAGAAGACTTACAGGAACTTCATTGAAGTACCAAAGAAAAGTGGCACAAGCCGTAAAAAGAGCTCGTCATTTGGCGTTAATGCCATATGTTGCTGATTTATTAAAATAAAAGAAAAGAATCATGGAGCTTATATTAAAAGAAGACGTACAGAACTTAGGTTTTAAAGATGACGTAGTAAATGTTAAGAATGGATATGGAAGAAATTTCCTAATACCTCAAGGCTTAGCTACTATGGCAACAGTATCCGCTAAAAAAGTTTTAGCTGAAAACTTAAAGCAAAGAGCACATAAAGAGAAAAAAGTTGTTGATGCCGCTAAGAAGACCGAAGAGGCATTGAAAGCTTTAGAGTTGAAAATTACTGCTAAAACGGGAGCTGCCGATAAATTATTCGGTTCTGTTACAAATGGTGATTTGGCAGATGCTTTGGCTAAGGACGGTCATGCAATCGATAAAAAATTCATAAGTATTCAAGGTGGTGCTGTTAAAAGAACCGGACCATACAATGCTCAAATTAGATTACACCGTGAGGTTGTAGTTGATTTTGGATTCGAAGTAATTGCAGAGCAAAAATAATTCATAGATTATTGAAGATATGAGCCTTTCAGTTTACTGGAGGGCTTTTTTTTGATTTGTTGCGAAATGAACATTGTTAATCTTGTACCCGAATAAAATTTTAAAAAGTAAGTTTAGTTTTTTAAGGGTGAACAGACCGACAATAAATACAATACATACCATTTTATGAAATATACAAGGCTAACAAAAGAACAATTAGAAGAGCTGCATCCGGAGTTTATTAACTTTTTAGCAACTCAATCAATTACTGGCGATGAATGGGATTCTATAAAAAGAGACAAGCCTAAAGTTGCGGAAGAGGAAATAGATGTATTTAGTGATTTAGTTTGGGAAGGTGTTTTAAATAAAGTTTCATATTTAGAGAATATTTCAAATACACAAATGCATTTGTTTTTCTTAACGGATAAGGAAATGAAACTTATTTCTGTAAAAGTGACGAATCCAAATATAGACCTTACTACTCAAGTTGGTTTTGATTGGTTTAAAAAGAACTGGCAATCAGATTTTGTAGAGTACTTAACCGCTTCAAAAGCATATACGGACGATAGAAACCTTGATAAATTTTTATTGCTACAACAAGGAGCGGTAATTACCAAAGGAGATTTATACCAGTGGTTCGAAAAGGTTATTGAGACCTCATAACAGATTTCACTATTTGTATTTTTAATTCTTAATTGTAGTCTTACACTATGAAGGCTATATTTACATTACAATAAAAAAATAATGGCACAGAAACCATCTATACCAAAAGGAACTCGCGATTTTACGCCTTCTGAAATTGCAAAACGTAATTATATTTTTGATATTATCAAGAAGAATTTTCAGACCTATGGTTTTCAACCTATAGAAACACCTTCTTTTGAGAATTCGGATACATTATTGGGTAAATATGGAGAAGAGGGCGACCGACTTATTTTTAAGATTTTAAATTCTGGAGACTTTATTAATAAAGTAGATGATGTAACGTATAGTTCAAAAGACTCCAATAGTATTGCTCCTAAAATTACAGAAAAAGCACTTCGGTACGATTTAACCGTGCCCTTTGCGCGTTATGTGGTAATGCATCAAAATGAAATAGACTTTCCATTTAAACGATATCAAATTCAACCAGTTTGGAGAGCGGACAGACCGCAAAAGGGGCGTTTTAGGGAGTTTTTTCAATGTGATGCAGATGTCGTAGGGTCAGATTCTTTATTGCAAGAGGTAGAATTAATTCAATTGTATGATGCTGTATTTTCCGAGCTAAAACTTGAAGGTGTAACCATTAAAATGAATAACAGGAAAATTTTGGCAGGTATTGCAGAAGTAATAGGTGCAAAACATTTATTAATAGATTTTACGGTAGCTCTTGATAAATTGGATAAAATAGGGGAGGACGGAGTTAAAAACGAAATGCTTGCTAAAGGTATTTCTCAAGAAGCCATTGAAAAGGCTTCCCCATTATTTTTATCCCAGAGTAGTAACGACGAGCAATTAAATAGTTTAGATACACTTTTAAAAGATTCAAAAGAAGGTAAGAAAGGTTTAGAAGAGCTTCGGTTTATTATGAATACAGTTTCTAACTTAGGTTTACAAACGGCTAAATTAGCAATAGATGTTACTTTGGCACGTGGGCTAAATTATTATACCGGAGCAATTTTTGAAGTTGCGGCGCCAGAAGGAGTTTCAATGGGCTCAATAGGTGGTGGCGGTCGTTATGATGATTTAACTGGTATTTTTGGATTGAAAGATGTTAGTGGCGTGGGTATTTCTTTTGGTCTTGATCGAATTTATTTAGTTTTAGAAGAATTAGGTCTTTTTCCAAAGGCAATTGATCAATCACTGCAAGTACTATGCGTCAATTTTGGTGATAAAGAAGCGATGGCAGCTTTAAAATTAGTAACGCAATTACGAAAGGTAGGTGTTAAAGCTGATATTTACCCTTCGAGTGCTAAAATGCAAAAACAGATGAAGTACGCCAATAATCGAAATGTACCATATGTCGTTTTAATAGGGAACCAAGAGTTGGATACTAATACGTTCATTGTTAAAAACATGAAAGAAGGTTCGCAAGAAGAATACAGTTTAGACAAAGTTTCTGATTTTATAGCCCATTTAAACTAAAAGCTTTAGAAGCAGTTTATATTTTACTGAGTCATTTTTGATTATATTTGGTTAACCAATTTGGTTGTGCAGTTTTCTATGGTATGATTAAAATGGATTTAAATCAAAACAAAATCAAGTTTTTAATTAAAAAATCATGACAAATAGTAACAAATTATCGGGTAAAAATATTCTTATTACTGCTGGGGCTCAGGGAATTGGAGAAGCAATAACTAAGCATTTTATAAACAGCGGTGCCAATGTTGCTATTCATTATTTTTCTAGTGCAGATACTGCAAATGAATTAGTAAAATATGCTAAGGATAAAGGTGTAAAAGCAATTGCAATTAGCGGAGATCTTACGAAAGAAGAAGAAGCCAATGCAATAGTAGAAAAAACAGTTGAAGCTTTAGGAGGTCTAAATATCTTGATTAACAATGCCGGTTCATTAGTGGCACGCAAGATGCTTAGCGAAATGGAAACTGAATTTTGGCATAAGGTGATGGATATTAATCTTACCTCAATGATGTTCGTAACGAGATCAGCGGCACCTTATTTGGCAAAGAATGAAAATAGTAGCATAGTCAACTTAGCTTCACTAGCTGGGCGTAAAGGGGGACATCCTGGATCTCTGGTCTATTCTACCAGTAAAGGCGCAATATTAACCTATACGCGGGCACTTGCCTCAGAATTAGGACCACAGGGTACAAGAGTAAATGCAGTTGCTCCAGGACTTATTTTAGGGACGTCTTTTCACAACACACATACAACTAAAGAATCAGCGGCAGAAACTACAAAAGGTATTCCTATTCAGCGAGCAGGTAATGCAGCTGACGTAGCAAGGGCAGTTGTTTATTTAGCGTCTGAATATGATGGCTTTATTACCGGTGCTACGCTAGATATTAATGGCGGTGTTTATAATATGTAATTAAGAATTATAGTTTTAAAATTATAGAGCACTAGTTAGTTTAAAGCTTCTAGTGCTTTTTTTACTTTCAATTTAATAGATTAAATTATGCTTAAGACTCCGGTAATACATCCAACAATTATGGAAGCGCTTGCGCGTTCAGGCCATTTTGCGCAAGTTGTCATTGCAGATGGTAATTTACCCGTTGGAGCAATGAAAGGGCCAAATTCTACCACGGTACATCTAAATTTTAGACCAGGTCTTTTAGATGCACTAACTGTTCTTGAAGGTATACTCGAAATTTGTCCCGTTCAAGGAGCAATAGTTATGGAGAAACCTGCTGAAGCAAATGCAGAAATTTATGATGCGTATAAAAGATTACTAGGTAATGTAACCTGGGATGAAATGGAGCGTTGGGCTTTTTACGATAAAATTAGAGACCAAAACACCACTTTAATTATACAAACAGGGGAGCAACGCCGTTTTGCTAATTTAATATTAACTGTCGGAGTAGTGAAAATGGCTGAAGAGTCGGGGTTTTAATAAATTAAAGATTTTTGAGAAGGGAAACAATTTTTAAGGATTTTATAATTTATTGTATATTTTTTTAAAAATGGTTTCATAATAAGAAAAGTCATGTGGTACATAATTATATTTATGAACATTCTTAATTTCTTTGTTAAACTTATTTAAAGAAACTAGCTTTAAGGCCTCAACCTCACTGTATTGTTTTTGTAGCGTATCAAATGATGTTTTTAGTTCTGCTATAAACGTGTGATGAAATTCATAGTCTTTAAGTATTTCCGAATGATTTTGAACTGATTTAAAAATCCCTATTTTTTCCAAATTAGAAGGCGAGATTATTAAGCCTATTTCTTCCTGTACTTCTCGTAAAGCAGCAACAACAATATCTTCACCGGAAGCAATATGACCTGCTACGGAAACATCCCACAGTAAAGGATAAACATCCTTTTCTTTACCACGTTTTTGCATTAAAATAAAACCATCTCTTGTGAAGAACCAAATATGAACGGTTTGGTGAAACCATCCATTTTTATGAGCTTCAGACTTCATTTTGGTGGTATGCGTCTTGTTACCATTAGCATCTAAAATATCAATTAATTCATCCATAGAATTTCATAAAAAAAGCCCCCTAAACTTAGGAGGCTTTCAGTTATTTAATCAAAGTAGCTAAATGTTTCGCCTTCTTTGATAGTTAAGAGTGTTTCATAAATTAATCGAATAACGTTTTCTACATCATTTTTATGAACCATTTCTACAGTAGTATGCATGTAACGCAAAGGAAGTGAAATTAATGCAGATGCAACCCCACCATTGCTATAAGCAAAGGCATCAGTATCAGTACCTGTAGCTCTTGAAGCAGCCATACGTTGAAATGGAATTTTTTTCTCCTCGGCGGTTTCTATTATACGCTCACGAAGCTTATTCTGTACCGCGGGTGCAAATGAAATAACAGGTCCTGCTCCGATTTCGGTGTGTCCTTGAACCTTTTTCTCAATCATAGGAGTTGTAGTGTCATGACAAACATCAGTAATGATAGCAACATTAGGTTTTATAGTATTCGTAATCATTTCAGCTCCACGTAGCCCTATTTCCTCTTGAACGGAGTTCGTTATATAAAGTCCAAATGGTAATTTTATCTTGTTCTCATGTAGTAAACGAGCAACCTCTGCAATCATAAATCCACCTGCACGGTTGTCGATTGCTCTACAGACAAACTTATCATCATTTAAAATATGAAATGTATCTGGATAGGTAATAACACAACCTACATGAACACCCATTTTTTCAACTTCTGCTTTATCTTTTGCACCAATGTCAATACAAATATTATCTAGTTTTGGAGCTAATTCTTCTTTATCCCCTTTACGTGTATGAATTGCAGGCCAGCCAAATACTCCTTTTACTATGCCATTTTTTGTATGGATGTTAACCCATTTTGATGGTGCTATTTGATGATCACTACCTCCATTACGAATTACATACAATAAACCATTATCTGTAATATAATTTACGTACCATGAAATCTCATCTGCATGTCCTTCAATTACTACCTTATATTTAGCATCAGGATTTATTACGCCAACTGCAGAACCATAGGTGTCTGTTATAAAGGTGTCTACATATGGTTTTAGGTAATTCATCCATAATTTTTGCCCTTCCCATTCGTACCCTGTAGGAGCGGCATTATTCAAGTATTTTTCAAAAAAATCTAAAGACTTTTTATTAATTATTTTTTTATCAGCCATCAATGTTATTTTAAGATACAAACTTAACAATATTAGCGTTGTATTAATAATAACCTTCTTTATTTATCGTTAATTTTGGCAAGACTTTTGCTTAGCTCATGGTAATGAAAAATAACATCTTATACTTTTTAATTTTCTTGACTAGTGCATTTATAGGCAATGCACAGGTGGAAGAACAGGAGCTAGATTCGATAGCTGAACAAATGATTATTGTAGCTGGTGATTCATTGATACAAAGTTCCATTGCCTTAGAAGAAGCATATGTTTTTGGTAAACTGAAGTTTTCATCATACGATGATAAATTACGGTACTACATATTAAGAAGGAAAACTGAAAAGGTATACCCATACGCAAAAATGGCTGCTGAGCGTTTAGTTGAATTGAACGATAGCTTGGTTTATATGAAGAATAACAGAAAGCGTAAAAAGTATACAAAAAAGGTTCAAAAGTTTATTGAGGAAGAATTTTCAGAAGAGCTAAAAAAATTAACACGCACGGAAGGTCAAATTTTAGTTAAACTTATTTATAGGCAAACAGGAACAACGGCTTTTGACTTGGTTAAGGATTTACGTAATGGCTGGCGGGCATTTTGGTATAATACTACTGCCAAATTGTTTAGTATTAGTATTAAAGAAGAATTTCATCCAGATTTGATAGAAGAAGATTATTTGATAGAAGATATTTTACAAAGAGCTTTTTCAAAGGGTACGTTAGAACGGCAGGCAACGGTTTTGGATTATGATTATGATGCGCTATATAACAAGTGGAAAAAAACTACAGAAATTCCAAAACAATAATCCTATTTCTTTTTTTTACCGAATACGGCATTTACTATAGTTTGGATTCCCTTAAACCCCATAAATACGGCATAGAATGCAATTACAATACCTAAAATACAAACGGGCCAAAACAAAAAATGTTCTTGATTTTTAAAAGCTTGCCATAGTATTAGTGGAGCGGTAAACATTAAAAATACCGTAAAAGCTAAGTGTTTTAAGCCAGTTACCAATAAATCTTTATTAGTTCTACTCATTTGTTATTGTTATCGTTTCTTTATATTCTTGCACGATGGCAAAATAACCTAATGCATAGTTGTCGGAACGCTCTACATTGTCAAAAATTTCTATATTATTTAATCCACTTACATTGATAATATTTCCACGAACTGTTGCCGCAGGAGTTTGAAAAGGTCCTTGGTCCCCGCCAGATTGTACAATTATTTGATTCATATAATTATAGAAAGATTCATCAGCACCAAGCAAGCTAATTTCAACAGTTACACTTGTATTTATTTCTAAGTCATTATCATAAAAATAAGAAAATACAAACGTCTGTCCTTGATAAAACTCATCTTCTGTAACTAAATATTCATCAAAATCGAAATCAAGTATATAATAATCATTACGTTCGCCATTATCGGTAAAGGTTACAATTACCTCTGTTTCATTACCGGAAAATAGCGTTTGGTCACCTTGAATTAATGAATCTATTGGTACTGATTTTACATAAGTGGTCGTTGCAAAAAAACGTTCCTGGCTTGTGGTTATAATTAGTTGAAATACATCCCCTTCATCAATGTTACTTACTCTAATTCTTTGTTCACTATCGAAAGAAGGATCTGGAACCCATTTTCCGCTTCCAGGCTCAAGTTCTGTCAAGTTAGAAATTCCACCACCTTCTAAAATTTCTGGAGCATCGGGGTTTGGGGTTCCATAGAAAATAATAGCACTTTCTATGGATGCAATTGTATTGTTATTTAGAAAAGAACTACTTTCTGTGACTAAAATTTCTATAGGTAAATATTCTTGTGTTTCATCTACTCTTATTACCCCATTTACAATTAGTCTTGTATCGTTTTCAGGTAATTCAAGTTCAATAACGTCTTCACAAGAAACCAAAAACGAAAAAGCCAATAATAATAGTAATATATAACGTTTCATAGCTTAAAATTTAAAGTTATAGGTTACTGCTGGTACGATTCCAAAAATTGAAGTTCTAACCGCCTCATTTGCGCCAGTATCGTCATTACGTCTAAAATTAATAGAAGCGGCATTTCGCCTGTTGTACAAATTATAAATGCTAAATACCCATTCGCCTTTTATTTTTTTATTACTATTCTTTTTAGGAGTTAATGTGGCTGATAAGTCAAGTCTGTTGTAAGCGGGCAGTCTTTGTATATTCCGTAGGCCATAATATGGAACCGTTAAACCTTGAAATTCAAATTGACCAATTGGGTAATTGGTTGGCTGCCCCGTTTGATAGGTGAAATTACTACTAAAACTCCACTTTTTATTTAGGTCGTAACTCAAAAACATTGAGATATCATGTGTTTTATCATAAGGCGTATTATACCAGTTTCCAAAGTTGATTCCAGATTCTAAATTACTACGGCCATTATCGATAACTGGTGCTCTACCTGGCGTTCGCTGTTCTGATTTAGATAAGGTATATGCAAGCCACCCTTGTAGCTTTCCTTCGTTCTTACGAAGCAAAAATTCTAAGCCGTATGCTCTTGCCTCGCCATTTAAAATGACTTGTTCTATAGCGTTATTGGCAATTAAATTGGCCCCGTCAATGTAATCTATTCTATTTTGCACATCTTTATAAAAAACCTCACTTTCAACAGAAAATTGACCATCTTTTATATTTTTAAAATAGCCAAAGGCATATTGATCCAACAATTGAGGTTTAATAAACGGCCCACTTGGGGTCCAAACATCTAACGGAGTGGGGGAGCTTGTGTTCGATAAAAGGTGAAGGTATTGTGATAATCTTGTATAACTGGCTTTAATGGAACTTGATTCATTTAAAGTATATGACATTGAAGCTCTTGGTTCAAGATTATAAAAGGTAGATAATGTTTTTCTTCGACCAGGTTTAATAACATCTATAGGTTTTGCTTCAGTGTATATTAATTGAAAAGGATTAAACTCTACAGGCAAATTATTGGCATATACATTCAATTCATCTTGGCCCAATCGAATAAATTGACTTAAACGTAAGCCATAGCCAATACTTAAATTTTCTGTAATTTTTTGTTCTACATCTATATAACCTGCAAATTCGTTAGCATATTTTTGTATTAATTGTTCTTCAACAATGCCAGATTCAGAATTACTTGGTTCTATTTTACCAGGATTAAATTGATAATATACATTGTTGACACCGTAATTGATTTGCAATTTATCATTGGCATAGTGTTTTAAATCGTATTTAATATTAAAATTTCGGATACCAGAATTCCAATTAAACCCTACGAAATCTAATTTTAAACCATAGTAATAATCGGAGTAAATGATGGAAAGGTTGGAGAACAATTTATCTGAGAAAAGGTGATTCCATCTAAAATTTCCAACTGCATTCCCATAAGTATTTACAAAACTATCGCTAATACCGAAAACATCCCTACCAAAATATCCTGAGAGAAAAATATTGTTCTTTTCGTTCAATCGGTAATTTAGTTTGGTATTCAGGTCATAGAAATAAGCTGTATTATCAATATCGAAAAGTGGCAGGAACAAATGGGCATACGAAGCTCGGCCTCCTATGAGAAATGCTGCCTTGTCTTTTTTAATAGGTCCCTCCAACAAAAGTCTACTGGCTACGGCACCAATGCCACCGTTCATCTTAAATTCCTTACTGTTTCCTTCTTTTTGAAAAATATCAAGTACCGATGAAACCCGGCCTCCATAACGAGCGGGAATACCGCCTTTATACAATTTAATGTCTTTAATCGCATCTGGGTTAAAAACGGAAAAAAAACCGAAAAGATGGGATGAATTGAAAATTATGGCCTCATCCAATAATATCAGATTTTGGTCAACGGCGCCACCACGCACGTTGAATCCTGAAGCTCCCTCACCTGCATTTGTAACACCGGGTAATAGCAAAATGGATTTTATAACATCGGCCTCGCCGAGAATAACCGGTATTTTCTTTATAGTACCTACAGATAATGTGTTTACACTCATTTGCGGTTTTCTAATGTCCATTTTTTCAACATTCTCCGTCACCACAACTTCTTCTAATTCCTCTGCTTCTTCTTCAAGTAGATAATCTAGACGTTTATTTTCTGTAAGGGTAATTTCTTGTAGAATATCTTTAAAACCTAAGTAGCTTATTAATACCTTGTATGTGCCTTCTGGTAATGTTATGGAATAAAAACCATATTCATTAGTAGTAACGCCTGTGTTTAATGCAGGAATAGCAATGGTAACACCAATAAGAGTTTCGTTACTGCTAATTTCAGATATTGTTCCGCTTAAAGTATATTTTTGTTGACTCCAGCTCAACGAAGAAAAAAATAAAAATAGTATAAGAATAGGCGTAGTATATTCTTTCATTAAATTTTTATTGTAAAAATAGTTAGATATAGAGGATATCAGTTAAATATTAAAAAATACTTCAAAAAAATACCCTCAACAAATATTGAGGGTATATAAATTATTTTAAAATATGGTTAAATAGCTTCCAAAATGCTATTTAATGTACTACTTGGCCTCATGGCTTTTTCAACTAAAATTGGGTCTGGTTTATAATAACCGCCTACTTCTTGTTTTGAACCCTGAGCATCAATTAATTCTTTGAGAATCTGAGATTCTTTTTCGTTAATTTCAGTACTAACTTTTGTGAATATTGATTTTAATTCTGCATTATCATTTTGAGATGCTAGTGCTTCAGCCCAGTACTTAGCTAAATAGAAATGACTTCCTCGAGTGTCTATTTCTTTCACCTTTCTAGAAGGAGATTTATCGTTCAGTAAAAATTTCTCAGTTGCACTATCTAAAGTGTCGCCAAGAACTTTTGCCGCAGCATTAGAGTTTTTCTCACCGTAAAACTCCAAAGAAACGCCTAACGCCAAAAATTCACCTAAAGAATCCCATCTAAGATGGCCTTCTTCTAAAAATTGTTCAACATGCTTTGGGGCAGAACCCCCAGCACCTGTTTCAAAAAGTCCTCCACCGTTCATTAATGGTACAATAGACAGCATTTTAGCGCTAGTGCCAACTTCTAAAATTGGGAAAAGGTCGGTAAGGTAATCGCGTAATACATTACCGGAAACGGAAATAGTATCTTTACCAGCTTTCATTCTTTTTAAAGTAAACTCGGTAGCTTTAATTGGTGACATTATTTGTATGTCTAAGCCTTTAGTGTCTTCTTTGGCAAGGTAGGTTTTTACTTTTTTAATTAGTTCAGCATCATGAGCCCTGTTTTCATCTAACCAGAATATAGCAGGGTCATTTGTTGCTTTAGCTCTAGAAACGGCTAATTTAACCCAGTCCTGAATTGGAGCGTCTTTTACTTGGCACATTCGCCAAATATCACCTTTGCTCACATTGTGTTCTATTAGAACCTTTCCTGTTGCTAATTCAACAACTTGAACAGTACCGTTTTGTTTTATTTCAAATGTTTTGTCATGTGAGCCATATTCTTCTGCTTTTTGAGCCATAAGGCCAACATTTGGTACAGTACCCATAGTGGTTGGGTCAAAAGCTCCATGTGTTTTGCAAAATTCAATAGTAGCACTGTAAATACCAGCATAACTACTATCTGGAATAACAGCTTTAGTATCTTGAGCCTTCCCTTGAGCATTCCACATTTTACCCGAATTTCTTATCATTGCAGGCATTGATGCGTCAATAATAATATCACTAGGTACGTGTAGGTTGGTAATGCCTTTATCTGAATTTACCATAGCCAAATCGGGGCCATTGGCTAAAGCTTCATCTAAATCTTTGTTTATAGTGTCTCTTTTACTTTTCGAAAGTTTTTCAATCTTTTGATATAAACTAGCTAAACCATCATTAGGGCTAATTCCTAATTCATCAAAAGTGATAGAATGCTTAACAAAAACAGGTTTTAAGAATGTTTCGACAACATGACCAAAAATAATTGGGTCAGAAACTTTCATCATTGTAGCTTTTAAATGTACAGAGAAAAGCACTCCTTTATCATTTGCATCCTTAATTTCTTTTTGTAAAAACTCCAATAAAGCATGCTTATTCATTACGGTGGCATCGATTATTTCGCCTGCTTGTAATTCAATTTTATCTTTAAGAATATTTTCAGATGTTGAATAAATTAATTTAATTTGAACAGAAGTAGTGTTTTTTATGGTAAGAGATTTTTCATTTGCCTGAAAATCTCCAGCACCCATGGTTGCCACGTGCGTTTTAGATTCTGAACTCCAAGCTCCCATGCTATGTGGATTTTGTTTTGCGTAATTTTTTACAGCTCTTGGTGCTCTACGGTCAGAGTTTCCTTCACGTAAAACGGGGTTAACAGCACTTCCTTTTATTTTATCGTACTTGGCCTTTATTACTTTATCCTCTTCATTTTTAGGATCATCAGGGTAATTTGGTAATTTATACCCTTTAGATTGCAATTCTTTTATTGCTTCATTTAATTGAGGTACAGAAGCACTAATGTTGGGTAATTTAATAATGTTTGCTTCCGGTTGTTTTGCCATTTTGCCCAATTCTTCTAAATCGTTGGATACCTGTTGATCTTTAGATAAAAATTCAGGAAAAGTAGCAGCTATTCTGCCAGCTAAAGAAATATCTTTTGTTTCAATTTCAATTCCGGAAGATTTTGTAAAAGCTTTTACAATAGGTAAAAAAGACTCCGTAGCCAACGCTGGAGCTTCGTCTGTTTTGGTATAAAAAATTTTGGACATTCGCGGTTTGTTTTAATTTAAGCACCACAAATATACAATTTTATAAAGGCTAAAATAATAGGAACTGCCCTAATATTTAAGGCTGGGAAAGAAGATTTGTTAAATAATAAAAGCCATATCAATGTACGCATACAATGATATGGCTTTCTAGAAAAAGTTTACGGACAGTTTGTTCTAATTTTACATTAAAACGGCAACCCTTGATTGCACCCGCTTCACGATTTCAACGTTTAAAATGTTTTTCGATATTGAGATATGGAATCTAACACCTACTCATCATTTCTTTTTTATTGTCATCATAAAATATTAAAAACCTAGTATATAGCGTTTTTAAATATTAAATTAATTTTAAATTATAAAAGCGACAGCCTTAAAATTTAAAATAACCATATTTAATTTACATTAAATTATTATGGTCAAACAACAATACGAAAGAACGTAAACTTCGTAGTGATTTTAAAATATACTGTTTTGCCATCATATTTATCAATCACATTACAATTTACAAAAAAAATTCAATAATTCGTAAATTTTGTAAATATTTATTAATCAACATATTATGAACAGGTGTTATTAACTTTTGTTCATAAAAAAAGCGCTACTTAAAATTGAAATAGCGCTTATTATAATTTAGAAAGTAAATTAACCTCTTACTTCTTTAATTCTAGCTTTCTTACCAGTTAATTCACGGAAGTAGTAAATTCTAGATCTACGTACTTTGCCACGTTTGTTAACTTCAATTTTTTGAAGTGCAGGTAAGTTAATTGGGAAGATACGCTCAACACCAACCGTTCCTGACATTTTACGAATAGTAAAAGTTTCAGTAGAGCCAGTTCCTCTACGTTGAATAACAACACCTTTAAAGAACTGAGTTCTTGTTTTTTCACCTTCCTTAATTTCATAGTACACTGTAATAGTGTCACCAGCTGAAAATTTAGGAAATTCTTTTTTAGTTACGAATTCGTCTTGTACAAATTTTATTAATGATTCCATTGTATAGTTAATTGGAATTAAATTAGAGCAACATTCACGATTATCGTCAGAGGTTATTCTAACAGGGTGCAAAATTAATATTTATATTATAATATACAAGTATTTTACACGCTATTTACTAATTTTTGACAATGAATGACTAAAGCAAATCGGGTCGTAATTTCTCGGTACGTTCAAAAGCTTTGTTTTCGCGCCACTCTTCAATCTTACCAAAATTTCCACTAAGCAATACATTAGGTACATTCATGCCTTTATATTCAGCTGGTCTAGTGTATACGGGCGGAGCCAGTAAGCCATCTTGAAAAGTATCTGTTAATGCAGAGGTTTCATCATTTAAAACACCTGGCAATAATCTTATTATAGTATCGCATAGAACGGCGGCACCTAATTCTCCACCAGAAAGCACGTAGTCGCCAATAGATATTTCTTTGGTAATGAATGCATCTCTCACACGTTGGTCAACACCTTTGTAATGACCGCAAAGAATTATGATGTTTTCAACCAAAGACAGCGTGTTTGCAATTTTCTGATTTAATGTAGTACCATCGGGAGTCATATAGATAACTTCATCATAATCTCGTTGCGATTTTAATTCCGTAATACATTTATCTATAGGTTCTATCATTAATACCATACCGGCTCCACCACCAAATTGATAATCGTCAACATTTCTGTATTTAGTATCCGTGTAATCTCTAAGATTATGAAAATGTACTTCTACCAATCCTTTTTCTATGGCTCTTTTTAAAATGGATGCTTCAAACGGACTTGAGATTAATTCTGGTAATACGGTTATTATATCTATTCGCATCTTTTTATTTTGCTTCATTATTTCACCTGCCAAAAGTAATGAAAACAGTGATTATCTTTTAACCACCCTAATTTCTCATATAGCTTTTGAGCTGGGTTGTCTATAGCTGTTTCTAATGCAAGCCCCTTGTATCCATTAATTCTGCAATACTCTTGTGATTTCAAGAGCAACGCTTTGCCTACGGATTTATTTCTAAAATTGGAGTCGACAAACAAATCATTCAGTAGTAAAGATTTCTCTAAGCTTACTGATGAGAAGGTAAAGTACAATTGAACAAAACCAATGGCTACTTTGTTACTGTAGGCAGCAAAAATTATAGATTCCTCATTTAACATTCTATCATCAAGGAAAACAGCTGCTGCTTTGGTATCTGATTTCATTTTATAGAAAACTCTATAATTATCAAATAAATGATAAATATCCGCCACTTGAGATCCCGTAATTTTTTTAATGTTTATCATATCAAAAAAAAGCTCCGTTAAGGAGCTTTAATTATTTAGTTTTCTTGTGTTTATTTAATTCGTCTTGTAATTGTCTACTTATTTTTTGCTCTCGTTCAAGAGATCTTCTTCTGTGATCTTCATATTCAATTTCAAGATCAGAGAGGTTTTGTTTAGCTTCTTGAGTAAGAATATTGCTATTTCTAAATTTATAGATGAATAAACCAAGTAATAAAAATAATCCGCCAATAATGGTCCACAATATAAAGTTGTATGTACCTTTTGATACGGCCAAACCAATAAAAGACATACTATCTTTCTCTTCTGTAACCGAACTAAGATTGGTAGTAGTCTCCTCTAATTTTTTGTTTAAAGAAGTTATTGTGGTTTCATGCTCGGCAATAGTGGACTTTAACTCACTAGTCTTTTTATTCATTGCAACGATTGAATCCAATACATTTTCCCTAATCTTAAATAGGTTGGTTTCTTTTACTACTTCATATCGTACTCCATCAGCTCTATAATTTCCAGAGCGTTTAGCAATATAATCGAACTGATTACTGATAGGGCCTTGATCTAAAGATAACTTATCATCATCTGCTTCGTTATCTTGTGCAAATATTTGGGTAGTGGCAAAAAGAAAGGCCACAAATAGCAGTATTCTATAGAATTTCATGAAATAGATTCTTAGGTTAAAAGAAATAATTTAGAGTTGACGAAAGTAATTTATTAAAGTCAAATTAAAAAAAAATGCGTAAACATTATACATGTTTCTTTAACTACGTTCCGAAATGTAAATTAGATCTTTTATTTCAAATTAATAATAAGTATAACGACGTACTTTGGCAATATATTTCGCTAATCTAATAACTTGATGCGAATACCCATATTCATTATCATACCAGATATACAAAATAATATTCTTGCCAGTACTCGATACAATAGTAGCCATACTGTCGTAAATAGATGGGGCCGAAGTGCCAATAATATCTGACGATACCAATTCTTTATCTAAAGAATATTTAATTTGCTCTACTAAATCGCCCTCTAGAGCATATTTCTTAATCATAGAGTTTACACCCTCTAATGACGTTTTTTGAGATATCTCAAGATTAAGAATAGCTAATGAACCATTTGGCACAGGAACTCGAATCGCATTCGATGTTAACTTACCTGTTAAAGACGGCAAAGCTTTGGCAACGGCTTCGCCCGCACCTGTCTCTGTAATTACCATGTTTAGTGCTGCCGCACGACCCCGTCTATACTTACCGTGCATGTTGTCGACTAAATTTTGGTCGTTTGTATAAGCGTGTATGGTTTCTAAGTGACCTTTAACTATGCCTAGAGTTTCCTCTATAGCTTTTAAGATTGGAGTTATAGCATTAGTTGTACAAGATGCTGCAGAAAACAATTCCGTATCATCTGGGTTGTATTCTAAATGATTTACGCCATGTACGATATTAGCAATCTCTTTTCCAGGAGCGGTTAATAATACTCTTGATGCGCCTTTAGCTTTTAAATGACGTTCTAATTGTTCTTTATTTCTAAACGCACCCGTATTATCAATAATTAAAGCATCTTTTATTCCATATTCAGAATAATCTATTTCTTCTGGCATATTTGCGTAAATAACATGAACTGTGGTGCCATTGATTATTAGTTTTTGGTTTTCCGAATCTACTTTTACAGTTCCATTAAAAATACCATGGACAGAATCAGTTTTTAATAAACTAGCTCTTTTTTCAAGGTTTTCACTACTTGGGTTTCCTCTAACTACAATTGCCCTAAGTCTTAATTGATTGCCTTTACCGGTTTTAGACATTAGCTCTCGTGCCACTAACCGCCCAATTCTTCCAAAACCATACAAAACAACATCTTTTGGTTCAATGTCTTTAAAGTCTTGTGCTGTTTTAAGCTTTTCAATTACAAATGCTTTTACATTGGTTAAAATATTTTTATCGGAATGATATTCATACGTTAGTTTACCAATATCTAGTTTAGACGGGGGTAGTGGAATATCGGCAATAGAACGTAATATTTCTACTGAATCAAAAATTGAAATTGGTTTTTGTACAAATTCACCGGCATATTCATGTAAATGCATAATATCACTTACATTTTTATCGATAACCTGATTTTTAAAAAGAACAATTTCAATTGATTTATCGTACCAGAGATCACTGACGATTTTGATAAATTCGGTCGTAGCTTTTCTACGGTCGGCTTGAAATGCGAGCTCTTTTTCAAATGTGGTTTGTGGAGCCATAAGAATTGATTATTTTTTAGAATTCGCACAAAATTAGAAAAATTAAGTACCTTATTTAAATATTTTTCAAAAAAAAGCCTTCGAAATTACGAAGGCTGTATTTTTATTGAAATTTACTCGATAATCGAAATTTATTGTTGAATTTCGTTTTAATGCTTCACGAGCTTCCCATGTGGTAGTTTACTATTGAAAGATGAGTCGGTCCTGTACACCGTTGGAACCAACCATGGTAATAACCGTTTTACCATATTTTGGTATTGCTCCAAACGCATTATAAGCGTCCTCTATATTCCCAATTTCAATTTCATCAATTTTAACTATTACTTTTTCCGATAACCCATAACCTCTATATCTTTCTGGTACGCCAATTATTTTTACTCCGGTTTGGGTTTTATATACCTTTTTGTCATGAGCGGTTAAATTCTTTACTTCCAATCCCATTTCCGGTACTATTAATTTTTGCCTTTCTTTTAGTGTTAAGGGTAATATCAATAGCTCATTATTTCTTTCTATACTAAATTGCAAGGTATCGCCAGGTCTTTTTGTTGAAAGATATCCAGTTAAATCGGGGTATTTATGAACGACTATTTCATCTACCTTTTTAATAATATCTCCAATTTCAATTCCTGCCTCTTGGGCGGCAGATTCTTCCTCAACCAATTCAACATAAACACCATCAATATTATTTATTCCTTTTTCTATTGCATCCCTGGTATTTACAGGTGCAGGGCTTATGCCCATAAAACCTTTTTGAACATTTCCATATTCTAAAATGTCTTGAATAACCTTTTTTGCAATGTTGCTAGGTACTGCAAAAGAATAACCCACATATGACCCTGTTTGGGAAGTGATGGCCGTGTTAATTCCTATTAAATCTCCATTTGTATTTACCAATGCACCGCCAGAATTTCCTGGATTTACAGCAGCATCAGTCTGTATAAAAGATTGATTTTTTCCAAGGTTTCGCGCCTTAGCACTTACAATACCTGCAGTAACGGTAGAAGTAAGGTTAAAAGGGTTACCTACGGCTAATACCCATTCACCAATTTTTGTTTGATCAGAATCGCCAAATGCTAAATAAGGCAATTTTTCATCTGGGTCTATTTTAATTAATGCAATATCAGAATTAGGGTCAGTTCCTATCAAATCGGCATTATAAGTACGGTTATTATTAAGTGTAACTTGTAATTGATTAGCTCTAGTTATAACATGATTATTTGTAACGATATATCCGTCAGATGAAATGATTACTCCAGAACCTGTACCAACATGTGGCACTACGGAACTACCGCTAGAGCCATAAAAGAAATCGATTATGCTAGTGGGTCCTTTGCTAAGGGTAATGTTTTTAACGTGTACAACGGCATTTACTGTGTTTTCTGCAGCATTGGTGAAATCGACCTCATTAATTCCGGCACCTTTTGCAGAAGTAGGTGTGTAGCTTGCATTTACAATTTCGTTGGGATTCTCTTGTGATATAATCGTAAAGTTCTCTTTTTCAAAAAATAATTTATACGCCCCCAATGTAATTGCACCTGCAAAAATGGAAACAAGCAGAAGGCTTGCTATTCTTTTCATAATATTTAATCTTTTAACAAATTCCACACAAAATTACTTGATTTTATGCTCTTTTCTGAGCGTTTAACTAGTTTTTAACTACTATTAAAAACTTAATTATGTTCTATCTTTGTAGCTACTACTGTTATATGGAATATACATTTTATAAATATCAAGGAACTGGAAATGATTTTGTGATGATAGATAATCGCAATAATCAATTTCCAAAGGATAATGTAGAATTGATTGCAAAACTTTGTAATCGTAGATTTGGCGTAGGTGCTGATGGATTAATTTTACTAGAAAATGATGAGAATACAGATTTTAAAATGATGTATTTTAATGCAGATGGAAGAGAGAGCAGTATGTGTGGCAACGGAGGAAGATGCATAGTTGCTTTTGCTCATTTTCTTGGCGTAATTGGCAAGGAAACTATTTTTGTTGCAGTTGATGGGGTGCACGAAGCTATTATTGAAAACGATGTTATCAGTTTAAAAATGGTCAATGTTCATGAAGTAAAAGAAAAAGGAGATGCACTATTTATGAATACGGGATCTCCACATCATGTACAATTAGTGAATGAGCTGAAATCATTTAATGTAGTTAAAGAAGGTGCTCGGTTACGTTATGGGGTGTACGGCGAAAAAGGAAGTAATATCAATTTTGTAGAAAAAAATGAATTGGGCGGATTCAATATACGAACCTATGAAAGAGGTGTTGAAGATGAAACATTGTCATGTGGTACGGGTGTAACTGCTGTTGCATTGGGTATGTATCATTTAGGAAGAACTAATGAAAACAAAGTTCGGGTTAGGGCGCTTGGTGGTCATCTGGAGGTTACTTTCGATGTGAATAATGGCGTTTATAGTAACATATTCCTTAAAGGTGAAGCTAAACAAGTTTTTAAAGGAGAGTTATCATGGTAACATTAAAAGGAAATCACATTTATTTAAGAGCCTTAGAGCAAAACGATTTAGATTTTCTATTTGAACTTGAGAATGATACGGATGTATGGGAATTAAGTGGAACAATTACCCCGTATTCAAAAAATGTATTGCAGTTGTATTTAGATAACGCCCATAGAGACTTGTTCGATGTAAAACAATTAAGATTGGTTATATGTGACCTAAATGAAAAGGCTGTTGGGTTAATAGATGTATTTGATTTTGAGCCCAATCATAAAAGAGCGGGTATCGGTATAATAATTCTGGATAAGGAGCAAAGAAATAAAGGTTTTGGTGGTGAGGCTGTTTCGATATTATGTAATTACCTTTTTAATATACTTGGTTTAAGACAAATTTATGCTAATATATTAGAGGAAAATGTAGCTAGTTTGCATTTGTTTAAAAAATTAGGATTCGTCGAAATTGGTATAAAGAAAGACTGGATTAGGGATAAGAATACATTTAAGAATGAAATTTTATTACAAAAAATAAATAGGTAATGTATATAAAGCGTATTTTATTAGGTATTGTACTATTTGGGTTAATAGGAGGTGGCATCTTTGCTTATATGATTTATGGTATATTTTTTACTCCAAATACAAGTTTTAATAATGAAGAGGCTTTTATATATATTCCAAGCAATGCTTCTGAAAATGATATTATAGAACAAATGTCACCTGTTTTAAAAGATATAGATGCTTTTAAATCTGCGGCCAAAAGAAAGGGATACTTAGATAATATTAAAGCAGGTAAGTATAAGGTCAAGGAAGGTATGAATAATAATGAAATCGTTAATTCATTGCGTAGCGGTAATTTACCAGTTAAAGTTTCATTTAATAATCAAGAAAGTGTTTACGACTTAGCAGGTAGAATTGCTGGTCAAATAGAAGCGGATAGTGTTTCATTAGTGAAGGTGTTTACAGATATTGACTTTTTAAAGGCAAACGGATTTAATGATGATAATTTAATATCTCCTTACATTCCAAATAGTTATGAGTTTTTCTGGAATACATCAGCTACAGGTTTTAGAGATAGAATGCTAACAGAGTATAAACGGTTTTGGAACGAAAGTAGACTTGAAAAAGCAAAAAAAATAGGACTACAGCCAAATGAGGTAATTGCGTTAGCATCAATTGTGCATAAAGAAACAGCAAAAGTAGATGAACGACCTACAGTTGCTGGAGTGTATCTAAATCGCTTGAGAACACGAATGTTATTGCAGGCAGACCCAACAGTTATTTATGCTATAAAAAAAGAAACAGGGAATTTTGATACGATTATAAAAAGGGTGTTATATAAAGATTTAGAAATGAATTCACCATATAATACATATAAGTATGGTGGTTTACCTCCAGGACCAATTGCAATGCCCGATATTACTGCGATAGATGCAGTTTTAAACCCTAAAAAACATAATTATTATTATTTTGTTGCTAATGTAGAAAAGTTCGGTTATCACATGTTTGCAGAGAATTTAGCGCAGCATAACCGAAATAAAGAGCAATACATCCGATGGATTAATGCTCAGAAAATCAACAGATAAGCTAATCGACCGATTTTTAGCACTTGTTAACTAAATCTGTATTCTTTTAACAGAACCTTCATAAACTCTTATTATTTCAGGTTTACCTTTGCTTAAGAAATTTGAGCAAGCAAATAGTAGTCGCTGTAAGTCTTAAGAAATAAAAAGTATGAGAAGATGGATATTAATATGTTGTCCTCTTATTATGATGTTTATTTTATCTGGTTTCGGATTTAAACCCTTTAAAGTTGAAGTTCCGGAATTGCTTAAAATAAAAGAACCTACTTTAGTTTCGTTTCCTCAAAACGAACCTTTTTTATCGAATTATCAAATTGCTCCCCCCTTTCTTGGTAGCCAGTATGTTGGTTTTAAAGAGGCTTTGGCCTTTAAAGAATCACAAGGCAATTATTTTGTAACCAATAGCTTTGGCTATTTGGGCAAATATCAATTTGGGATAGGTACTTTAGAGCTGGTGGGCGTTTACGACGGTAATCATTTTTTAAATGATCCAATTTTACAAGAGAAGGTTTTTAATGTAAACATTTCTCGAAATAAATGGATTTTAAGAAAGGATATTAAGCGCTACGTTGGTGTGCGTATAGGTGGTATTGAAATTACAGAATCTGGTATATTGGCAGCCGCGCATTTAGCTGGTCCAGGTAATGTTAAATTATATTTACGCTCGCAGGGACGTAAAGAAATTATAGATGGGTATGGTACTAGTATTTCCCATTATATGAAAAAGTTTTCGGGATATGATATCTCGCTGATTCCGCCGATTCGAAATCCAAGAATTTAAGTAGAGATGAAAATGGGAAACCTTGGCATTTATTTGTTAAGGTTTTTTTATGCCTGAATAATAAAAATAGCGGGTCGTTTGTGTAAATCTACATTTTCTTTCTTCCAGTTTATTGCCGTCTTTGTTTTTATGTATTCGGCGGGTAGAGTGATGTCTGCTGCTACACAAATTCTAGTGCTAGGAGCTAATGTTTTAATTAATTCCTCTAGCATTTTATTATTTCTGTAGGGTGTTTCTATAAAAATTTGAGATTGGTTATCTTCTTTAGATTTACGTTCCAAATTTTTTATGTACTTTTTACGGTCAGATCCGTCTATAGGTAAGTAGCCGTTAAATGCAAAATTTTGGCCATTCATTCCACTAGCCATTAATGCAAGTAAAATAGAGGAGGGGCCTACTAATGGAACTACTTGAATATTTTTTTCATGTGCTATTTTAACGACTGCCGCACCGGGGTCGGCAATACCAGGGCAACCTGCTTCCGAAAGAATTCCTACATCGAAACCATCTAAACAAGGATTTAGAAAGTTAGGAATCTCCTGTGGCTCAGTAAACTTGTTGAGAACCGATAGTTTTAAAGAAGGTTGTGATTTTCTAGGGCTTATTTTTTTAATAAAATGGCGAGCGGTTTTTTCATTTTCAACTACATAGTAGTCTAAACGTTCTATAGTTTGTTTTATAGAAATAGGTAACACCTCTAAAGGTGCCATGTCACCTAATGTTGAAGGTATCAAGTAAACATTACCTTTTTTCCCGTTTTGTGTGCTCATTTATTTATTTTCTAATCTTGCAGCAATGACATCGCATGCTTGGTCAATCATTTGAAAAACATTCTCAAAACCTTCTTCAGAATTATAATAAGGATCGGGGACCTCCTTGTGTGCTGAGTTTAATTCGTTTAAAAGTAGCTTTACTTTTTGCGCATCTATCTTATTTCTTGCTAAATCAATAATATTGGCATAGTTACTTTTGTCCATGGCATATATAATATCAAACTCATCAAAATCTAAAACATTAAATTTTCTGCATACTTGAGAACTAATATCTAAACCATGTTTTCTAGCTACTTCTATAGATCTCGGGTCTGGCGCATTACCAAGGTGGTATCCTCCGGTACCCGCTGAATCAACATGTACTTGTGCATCATTTACTTTACTTTTAAGTATGCCTTCTGCCAATGGAGACCTGCATATATTTCCTAGGCAAACCATCAACACCTTCATGTAACGTAAGTTTTAAGAAAATTTCTTTGTTAAGTCATCAATGTACTTGCGAAATTGTTTGTCGGTTTCTGCTAAGTTATCAACTGTTTTGCATGCATGAAGAACTGTAGCGTGATCACGCTTGCCAATTTGTGAACCAATACTGGCTAAAGAAGCTTTTGTAAACTTCTTGGCAAAGAACATAGCTAGTTGTCTTGCTTGTACAATGTGTCTTTTTCTAGTTTTAGACTGTAAAGTGGCTACATCCATTTCAAAGTAATCGGAAACTACTTTTTGTATATAGTCAATAGAAACTTCGCGTTTGGTGTTCTTCACGAATTTTTCTACAACTTGTTGCGCAAGCTCAATGGTAACTTCTCTTTTGTTTAGGGTAGACTGTGCAATCAAAGAAATAATGGCACCTTCTAATTCTCTAATATTCGTTTTAATGTGCTTTGCGACATATTCTATAATGTCTTCTGGTATTTCAACACCATCTCTATATAACTTGTTTTTTAAGATAGAGATTCTTGTTTCGTAATCCGGACTCTGTAATTCTGCAGATAATCCCCATTTAAAACGAGACAACAAGCGTTGTTCAATATCCTGCATATCTACCGGAGCTTTATCAGACGTAAGTATTACTTGTTTTCCGTTTTGGTGTAAATGATTGAAAATATGGAAGAATACATCTTGCGTTCCGGATTTACCTGATAAGAATTGTACATCATCAATAATCAATACATCTATTAACTGGTAGAAATGAATAAAATCATTTCTAGTATTTTTCTTAACAGACTCAATATATTGTTGTGTAAATTTCTCTGCAGATATATATAGAACGGTGCGTTCTGGATATTTATCTTTTATTTCAACACCAATAGCATGCGCTAAATGTGTTTTACCAAGACCAACCCCACCAAATACCAGCAACGGATTAAATGATGTGCCTCCTGGTTTATTAGCGACCGCCATACCGGCAGATCTCGCCAAACGGTTAGAGTCACCTTCTAGGAAATTGTCAAAATTATAATTAGGATTTAACTGAGATTCTATTTTAATGTTCCTAATTCCTGGTATAACAAAGGGATTACGTAATTCAGGATTTTTAGATTTAATAGGAACATCCATTTCTTGAGCTGCCATTGCACCCCTGTTAGAACTTGGTATTTTTTCAGTAAAAGGTTCTTTATTTCCGTAGGTATTTTCCATACGAATAATATATACCAACTTAGCTGTTTCTCCTAATTCTTTAGTTAAAGCTACTTTTAAAAGTTTAACGTAATGTTCTTCAAGCCACTCGTAGAAGAATTTGCTAGGAACTTGAATGCTTAACGCGTTTTCGGATAATTTAACGGGCTTAATAGGCTCAAACCAAGTTTTGAATGCCTGCGGTTGGATATTATCCTTTATAAACACCAAACAATTTTTCCAAACGGAATTTGCAGTAACACTCAT